>CAWDSL010000030.1:0-78307 GCA_963805015.1 uncultured bacterium | reverse complement strand
AATCGATGATGCGCAGCTCCGGCGTCACCGGGTTCGATGTCTCGTTGTCCTCGGTCACCCCGCCCGACGGGCCGAGGCCGAGGTGGGAGTGCGAGTCGATGAGCCCCGGCGTGACGACGCGACCCGTCGCGTCGACGATCTTGGCCCCCGGCGGGACCGGCACGGACACGGCCGGTCCGACCGCCTTGATCTTGCCGCCCTCGATGAGGACGACGCCGTTCTCGATCTCGAGACCCGTGCCGGTCAGGACCCGGGCCCCGACCACGGCCGTCACTGCGGATTCGGGGGCCTGTCCGCCCCGGACCGCTGCCGGACCGGGCGCCGCCGTCAAGGCCAGGGCCAGCGCGAGCGCGGCCCCGGCGACCGTCATCGTATTCTTGGTCATGGACGCCTCTCCTTCACGGAAGTACCGATATTAGAGAGCGCGGCGGGGCGAGTCAAGCGGCTTGAAAATGCCCGCCCGCCGTAATACATTGGGCCGGGGCGCGCCGCGCCCGCTCGATACGATCGCCCGGAGGCCGCTCATGATCACCGCCCGCAAGTCCGCCCGGACCGCCTTCTCCGCCGTCCTGGCCTGTTCGTTGCTGCTCCTGACGCATGCCGCCGCGACCCGCGTCCCGGCCGGCCCGGTCACGTCGCCGTCGGACGGCACAGGCGGCGAGTGTTTCACGGTCCTCGTCGGCCGCAACGCCAGCGCCGACGGCTCGGTCATGGTCGCCCACAACGAGGACGACCGCGGCGAGATCATCGTCAACCTCCGTAAGATCAAGGCCCGCGATCAGGGCGCGCCCCGGAAGGTCGCCCTCGGCAACGGCGCCGTCCACGAGACCGGCGGCAAGACCGCCGGCTTCCTCTGGATCGAGGCCACGACCCAGGAATTCGCCGACAGCTTCATCAACGACCACGGCGTCCTCGTCACCTCGGACAGCTGCCCGTCGCGGGTGACCGAGGAAGACTACACCGACGGCGGCATCGGCTGGATGCTTCGCCGGCTCGTGGCGGAGCAGGCCACCTCGGCCCGCGAGGCCGTCCGGATCGCCGGCGAGCTCATCGAAAAGTACGGCTATCGGTCCTCGGGGAGGACCTACTCGATCGCCGACAAGACCGAGGCCTGGATGCTGGCCGTTCTCCGGGGACGCCACTGGTACGCCCAGCGCGTGCCCGACGACGAAGTGGCCGTCATTCCCAACCACTTCACCATCCGCGGCATCGACACCGGCGATCCCGACCGCTTCATGGGCAGCCGCGATATCGTCGAATACGCCGCAAAGAACGGCTGGTACGACGAGGCGAAGGACGGTCCGTTCGACTTCAAGAAGGCCTTCGACCGTCCCTCCGACCGCGAGCTCGCGGCCGACGGCAACGCCCTGCGCCACTGGCGGGGATCGTGCCTCATCACCGGCAGGTCCTTGGAGCTCAAGCGCGAATACCCGTTCTCCGTGAAGCCCTCGAAAAAGATGACGGCCGACGGGCTGAGGGCCATCCTCCGCGACCACTACGAGGGGACCCCCTACGACGCCACGGACGGCTACAGGTCGGGCACGCCGAACCGGACCAAGTACCGGACGATCTGCACGGCCTCGACGATCAACGCGTTCGTCGTCTCGCTCGCCGCCAAGGGGCCCGAACCCACCGCCATCTCGATCTGGCTGGCCTTCGGCAAGCCCGACACGACCGTCTTCCTGCCCCTCTATTACGGGGCGAAGGTGCCGGCGGGAGCCGGCACCGGACCTGACGCGCCGGACGACGAGGCCCTCTACAAGCAGCACTTCGACGATGCGGAGATCAAGGCGGCCAAGGCCGTGCTCTTCAATACCAATGTCCTCGAGCTCGAGAGGGCGGCCGAAGCGGACTACGGTCCGATGCGCCTGAGGCTCGTCAAGGACCTCTTCCCGGCCGAGATCGATTTCGTCAAGGCCGGGCCAAAGTTCGAGGCGGGCTTCGCCGTGCTCTACGCCAAGGACAGGGCGAAGGCGATGAAAAAGCTCGACAAGTACGTTGCCGACGCTTTCAGTAAGGCCGCCATCCTGACGGCGAAGATCCTGGTCAGCGCTGCCTGCGAAATAGCCCCTTCACGGAGCAGCGGACCGGAAGCTATGCCGGTTTCCGGGCCCTGAGGATGTAGAGGTTGTGGTAACGGAGGAAGGTCTCGATCCGGACCGTCTCGAAGACCGACCGATAGACGATCTCCTCGACTTGCGCCCGGGTCAGGAAGTGGTGGTTGGGGTCCTGGAGCTTGGACGAATCCCTGTCCATGATCACGACGGTCGCGCCCGGCTTGAGGGCGGGGAGGAGATTCGCCAGGAGCTCGACCGGCTTCTCCAGATCGTGGAAGGCGTTGACCATGAAGACCATGTCGAGCGATTCCGGCGGGAAGCGCGGATCCTCCACGGTGCCGAGGATGGTCTCGACGTTCCCGACCTTCTCGCTCTCGCGTCTGCGCTCGATCGCGGCCAGGGCGGAGCCGTCGATGTCGTTGGCGTAGATCTTCCCGCTCTCCCCCACGCCTTTGGCGAGCCAGAACGTGAAATACCCCTGGCCCGCGCCGATCTCCCCGATGACCATCCCCGGCTTGACCCCGGTCGCTTCCATGACCTTTCCGGGCTGCTCGAGGCTGTCGCGCGAGGGATTGTCGTACTGTGCGGCGACCGGGGACACGGCCGCGGCGCTCACCAGGCAGACGAGAAAAAAGGCCGACAAGGCGATCCTCTTGGTCATGGCTTCATCTCCCTATAGCCATCCATCCAGCAATTTCCATGCCATGCGATCCCCCTCAGGACCGGTCTGCGGACGTGCATCGTTCTTTTACGTTCCGAGATTCCGACCGGCGATCTCTAGCTTCGGAGGCCGGGAGGGGCGTCTCCATAAGCCTCATCCGGTCCGTCGTCTCGAGACCCTCGCGATCCGGATAACGACGCTCTACGCCGCCCCCTTCGGCCAAGGGGTCGCCGTGACGACGGACGCCTCTAGCGGGCTAGGAACATCTTCGGCGTGAGGGCGGTCTCGGGGAACTTCTCGAGAAGCTCCCTATCCGTGGTGACCAGAGGCAGCCGCGTTTCCCGAGCCAGGACGACGTACTCGGCGTCGTAGGCCGAACAACCCGCTCCCGCCGCCAGATCGAGGACGTCATCCGAGGCCACATGGAACTCGTGACCCGCCATCATCGTTTCCGCCGCGGCCATGATCCTGAACGCCTTGTCCGGCTGGAGGACGCCGCCCCTGATGCATTTGACCAGCACGTTCCTGAACTCGCTTCTCCAGAGGATCGGCGAAGTCCATTCGGGATCCCGGAGCAGCACCTGCCGGGCGACCGGGCTGGACTCGCTCTCGACGTAGAGGTGGACGATGAGGTTCGCGTCGGACACGATCACAGCCGGCCTTCCCGCTTGGCCTGACCGATGGACTCATCGGCCACGACGCCGATGGTGTGAGAACGGAGCTCGTCGGCCACGGCCAGGATCTCCTCGGCCGAGGGTCTCCGGTGGGCCGTCGCCTGATGGAGGATCTCAATGATCTCGCTGTTGATGCTGCGCCTGTGCCTTCGGGCCCGCAGCTTGATCTTCTCGTAGATCGCGTCGGGGATGTTCTTCAACGTGTAGTTCATGGCCGCCTGTTCTCTGATCCGGCTTTCATTTGGTTCCATTTTGGTTCCTTCAGGGCGATATGTCAAGCGCTCCGTAATGATCCTCGTTCTTCGATATTAGGGACGCTTGGGCCGTGGCTGCTCTCTCAGCCCAAGGTCAGGGTCTTTTCAGCGTCGGGTCGTGGGGACCGACGACCCGCAGGATGATCTCGCGGTCAGCGCCGAACTCGAACGTGAAACGTATGTCGCGGTCCACCCGAGCTGCGCCCGGGCCTCTGGCGAGGCCTCAAGAGCGCTTGCGGCGGTGGACGAAGTCGCCGATGCGGCGCATCCGCTCGGTCTCGGCCCCCGTCATCGGTCCGGTCTCGAGGAGGGCCAGGTTCTCGCGCATCTCCTCGGCCGTCTTGGCCCCCGACATGCAGACGTCGACCGCGGGATTGGACAGCACGAAGCGGTAGCAGTCGGCGGCCGTCGGCGGCTTCTCGCCGGCCGGCATCTTCCCGGGCTTCAGCAGCTGGCCCCAGCGCGTGGCGGTGAAGGACGCCGTCCCGGGGCGCTTCTCCCGCTCCTCGTTCAGGTAGGGGAAGATCTCGATCTCGGCCCCGCGGTGGGCGGCGTTGTAGCGGAGATGCAGGACGTCGAACTCCCCCGTGCCCGCGAGCTCCCCGAGCAGCCGCCGCTTGTGGCTGGAGATGCCGATAAAGCGCACCAGCCCCTTGTCCTTCATCCGCAGCGCCCCGTCGATGAGCCGCCGCGGCGGCTTCTTGGAGAAGTAGCCGAGGATGAGGACGTCGGCGTGGTCGAGCCCGGCGCTCCGGAGGCCCCGCCTGAGCATCAGCTCGGTGAAATAATTGCTGTGGGCGTAGGTGAAGGCGGCCAGCACCAGCCGGTCGCGCTGCCCTTTGGCCACGATGTTCCGGATGGCCTCGCGCATCTGCGGCACGTAGCCCTTGATGACCGTGCCCCAGGTGAAGTAGTTGCAGCCGCGCTCGAAGGCCTCTTCGACGGCGGCCGTCGGCGCCTTGTAGCCCGAGGCGATGCCCAGCCGTCCGACCTTGAGGCCCGTCCTGCCCAACACGACCGGTTCACGGAAGCTCGTCATTCGTTCTCTCCAGTTCGTCGAGCCATTGTTCCATCGCTTCGAGGTGAAGGTCAATAGCTTCTTCGATCCCCCCGGGAACGGGAATGCCCTTGGCGGCGCAGTAGTCGGCGAGCGAGGCGTCGACGTCCTGCCACGAGGAAAGCGGCGAGGCGTCGGCAGATGGACCGGCCGCCGCGCCCGCCCCGTCCGCTGCCGCTCCTCCAGCGTCCGTCTTGCCCTCCCCCGCCCCGCTCGCCTCCACCTCGATCCTGCCTTCGATGCCGAGCCGCTCGAGCAGGCCCATCATGCGGTGGTAGAGGCGTCCGTAGCGGTCCGACCAGGCGAAGTAGGGGGCCACGCCCTGCGACCCGAGGAAATCCGCGACGGTCCCGTTCGTCCCGAACTCGGCCTCGCAGCCGTCCTGCTTCGGGAAGACGGCGAAGCGCTCCTCGCCCGCCGGATCGACCGCCCGGCCCAGGGGATAGAGCCGGCAGACGAGCGGCCTCGCCTTATGCACCGCGCAGCCGCCGGCCTCCGTGACGAAGACGCACCGGCCCTCGCCGTCCGAGCGCAGGGTCGTCCCGCCGTTGTCGGAGTGGCGCGCCAGGAATTCGGTGGTGCCGAGCCCCAGGAGGCGCGACATCCCCAGGACCTCGTGGGGGCCGGCGCAGATGACCTTGCCGGAGCAGCATCGTCCGCAGGCCCGGCAGGCAAAGGAGAAAGGGTCTTCCCGGACGAGACGGAAATCCAACGGCGCCGCTTCAGTGCTTGGCTTGGATCGACCCCAGGTTCCTCAGCATCTGGCCGGAGCGGAAGAGCTTGACCTCGACGACCGCGTTGACGTCGGACTCCAGGTGCTTGGCGACCTTCGCGGGGATGACCTGGGAGTGGAGGAGCGTCGCTCCGTCGTACCACTTGATCTCGGCCTTCTCCCACTTGTGCTGGACGATGTGCTTGTCCTGCACGATGTGCTTGTCCTGGACGACGCCGGCCTTTTGGCTGCCGTGGAGGAAGCCGAAGGACGTGCAGAAGGCCGCCGCCGTGCCCGCCAGCTTGAGGACATCGCGCCTCGATAGATTCTTCGACCCGTCTTGCTTATCCATGGCCTCATGCTAAGCCCGGCCGGAGGCGCTTGTCAAGGCCGCGGAGCGCGATTGACTCCCGGGGCGCGCCCGGGGTATAAAAGGGGCTCATCATCAGCAAGGAGCGCCCCATGGAACGGACCCTGGCCATCGTCAAGCCCGACGCCACCAAGAAGAGGATCATCGGCAAGATCATCGCGCGTATCGAGGAGGAGGGCTTCACCATCGTCCGCATGCGGCTGGCCCACCTGACCAAGGACGAGGCCAAGGCCTTCTACTTCGTCCACAAGGAGAAGGGCTTCTTCGACAGCCTGTGCGAATTCATGTCGTCGGGCCCGGTCGTGCTCATGGTCCTCGAGGCCGGGAACGCCATCAAGCTCTGGCGCGAGACGATGGGCGCCACCGACCCGGCCCAGGCCAAGCCCGGCACCCTGCGCCGCGCCTACGGCTTCTCCATCGAGCGCAACGCCGTCCACGGCTCGGACGCCCGCGAAACGGCCGAGTGGGAGATCGACCACTTCTTCAAGAAGTAGCCTTCCCGCCCTCCGTTCTTGACTTCTCCCTAATCCTGCCTTATGCTCCCGGACGGTCACGATCAGGGGGAATTTATACGAATCGCGCATTTCCACGTAATCGGCGTGCCTCTGCGCATGTAGCGCCCGCGCCGGCCGCGTGGTCGAAAGGAGAATATCATATGACTAGGAAGGGGATCTGGATTCTGGCGGCGATCTTGATCGTGGCGACCGGGTGCGCGCCCAAGGTCGACAACCCGAAGGACGTGGCCGCGATCAAGGAGATGTCGACGGCCTGGGGCCAAGCCGTGACCAAAGGCGATGTCGCCGCGCTGGTGGGACAATTCGCAGACGACGCGGTCAGACTCTTTTCGAACGCGCCAATGATCGTCGGCAAGGAGGCCATCGTCAAGGGCATTGAGGAGACGGCCGCCCGCTACCGTCAAGAGGAAGTGGACGTCGCTGAAGACGTGCGTGTCGTCGGCGATCTCGCATACGCGCGCGGCACGTATGTCTACAAGGCAACGGCCAAGGTCCCGGGCGAAGCGGTCATCGACGACAAGGGGAAATATGTCACCATCTTCCGACGCCAGTCCGACGGATCGTGGAAGATCATCGTCGACATCCCAAACTCCGATCTGCCCGTGGTCCAGACGCTGGCGCCTTCAACCTCCGACGAGCTCGCCCTTCTGCAGCTCGAACGGGATTGGTCAGCGGCATGGCTGAACCAGGACGCCGGCGTCCTGGACGGCATCCTGGCGGACAGCTACCTGGAAAACCTCCAGGGCAAGATCACGACGAAGTCCCAATTGCTCGCCGAGGTGAAAGCCGGGATCTACAAGGTGGAATCGCTCGAGGCGAGCGACATGAGGGTGGTGGTCTTCGGCGACCATGCGGTCGTGAACGGCCTCACCGCTTCGAAGGGCGTGGTGCGCGGCAAGGAGACCAGCGAAAAACGGCGGTGGACGGACACCTACGAGAAACAGGATGGGCGTTGGCGCGCCGTCTTCACTCACTATATCAATATCGAATGATGTCCGCGTCTCGGGGTGTCTGAAGGCCCCTTGATAAGCGGAGGGCGGATTCTAGCGCTGTTCCCTTAGCCAGGCCCTCGTCAGCGCAGGACGCGCGTGGGCTCGGCCGTGAAAGCCGTGCCGTTCCAGTAACGGACGCCCGGCCATGACCATCCGGCGGTAGGAGTCGTCGAGGACGCTGGTGATCCTGCCCTCTTTGACCCCCTTCTCGTGGCTCAGCCGGTAGCCATGGGCGAATCCCACCTGAAGGCACGAGAGGTCGAAGCCGAAATCGACCATCAAGCCCTCGGACGTCGTCGTATGGATCCACCGGGTCTCCGTGATATCGACGCTCTGGAAGCCGCAGACGTAGTTCCCGTTGGCCTCCGTGACGTCTGTGTACGGAGTGGTCACGTAGTAGAGCTCGGAACCGGGGCCCAGGCCCGCGCAGGCGAACTCCGCGGACTGGGGCGAGCCGCCGCGGATATCCCGGGTGTCGAACACGACGACGCAGCCGCCGCGGTACTGGTTATTGACCCCGACGACGATGAGCTCCTCGCGGCCGTCCCCGGTGATGTCGTGATAAACGAGCTCCCGAAGATAGCCGGCGTGCCAGTACTCGCCCAGAAGCTTCTTCCCGCTGTCGAGGACGGCCAGGTGGCAGGGCCAGTCCGGCGCGTGAAAGGACTCGACCGTGATCTCGAGCCTGCCGTCGCCGTCGTTGTCGTGGAGGACGAACCCGGCGATGCGGTAATCCGGCGGATAGACCCGGCCGCCGCAGACGAGCGGCCCGCCGGCCTTGAACTCCCATCGTTTTTCGCCTTTGCGGTCGAAGCAATAGAGCAGCCCCTCGCCGGTCTGGTCGGACTGCCGCCTGAGGGCGAAAAGCACTTCCCGGTCCCCGTCCGCGTCGATGTCCCGGATGGCGATGATGGGCAGGATGTTGCCCGTGCTCTTGTGGATGACCTGGAAGTTCGCATGGTAGTAGGCGTCGGTCTCGAGGTTGTCGACCCCGGTATCGAAGCGCCAGAGCTCGCGCTCGGACTTGTCCTTGACGATGAGGACGGAGCCCTCGATCTCGAAACCGGCCGGCTGGCGGCGAGCCCCAACCTCCCTGTAGAGGGCGAAGGCCCCGGCCAGGACGACCACGGCGGCGATCCCTAGGATCCAGGCCAGGCGGGGGCGCTCGGGCTTGGCCTTCTCCCCGTTCGGGTGGGAGTTCCGGAAGGTCTCCTTGAACCAGGCGTCGAGCTCGTCCTTATAGGCGAAAACGGGGGATTTCCGCTCTCCCCCCTCGGCCCGGTGGACGGGCATGCCGTGCCTTTCCTCCCAGCGGTGGCAGGTCCGGACATCGCACCCCAGGTAGGCGGAGATGTCCTTCCAGGAGCGGAGGAGGTTGTCTTTGGAGAGTTCGTGCATCTATGCGCTTAATTAACCAATATCTTATTTATCCGGTCCAAGATGTCAACGATGAGATCACATGCAGAGAATTGGGCCTTTCTGTGTTACTCCGCTAAACATTATATAGCTCAATTTTTAGCACTTAGATCACTCTTGAATTCGCCATGAGGACATTTAAAAAATCTGCCAATTCTAGTTGACAAATGCATGTCCATTACCTGGACATGCTAGCTTTCCAGCTAATTTTTAGAATCTCGAGTGAGAATTCCCCTTCATTGATTTCATCTATATTAATAGAATAACAACATATGCATTCAGGCTGCTGAAATTTCTATGGACGTTAGCCGAAAAAGGGAAGAAGAATTCCACGGAATTCTTAATGGCTACGATCGGTTAATAAACTCTCTTATTCATAATTACAATCTTCCAAAATACGGCTTAGATCCCGAGGACGTCGTCCAAGAAGTGAAAGTCCGGATATGGAAAATTATATGCACGGATAGGGTGATCCATAATCATGGGCCATATATTAAAAAGATCGTTTACACGGCGATCATAGACCAATTCCGTAAGAACCGACGAGAAGAGGAACTGCTCCGACATGAAAAGCATAACCATATCTCAGAAACAAAGTCATATTACGACGGCGAGGCTATCCGCAAAAGCGCTATGTCAGAGGCTCTATGGAACGCTGTGGAACATCTCATCAAGTCCAGACGGCGAGTTGTAAAACTATATCTTCTAAACCTGAATATTCGTGAGATCGCCAGCTATCTCAATATGAGCCAAGATAAGATCCGTAACTTGCTCTATAGAGGCTTGGCCGATATTCGCAAATATTTGCACAACGCAGGAATCCCCGATGAACATGAGCAATAAAGATCTCCTAGATCTCTTGCGGAAGATCCCCGCGCAAAATGCTTCGTCTAAAACCCATTGCCCTTCTTCAAAGGAATTGGTCGCTTCATTCGCGCCTTCAGCATCGAATCGCTTGAAGACTAAAATTGTCGACCACATATCGGGATGTCCCAAGTGTCGAGGAGCTTTCGATTTATTAATAACGATCATGGAGTACGACAAACAAACAAAGCAAGAATCGAGTACTGAGGACCATAGTTCACGCTTTTTGAAAAGTCCCCTTCATTATCGTCCGCGGCAATTGTTTACTGCGCGTGTTTCGTCGCTGATCGCCGGCTGCTTAATGATCGCCGTTTCAATATTGGTTATTACGCAACATAATTATGTCTCATATCAGTTCAGAGAAGAGAATATGGATATCATTCTGGAATATCCGACGGTTTCGCACAATATCACAGATAAATTAATTTTTCGATGGAACCCTTACGCTTCGGCCCGCTATTATATCCTAGAGCTCTTTGATGACGCTCTGCTGCCGGTCTGGACAAGCGGCAAAACAGAAGTTCCTCAAATTCAATTCTCAGAAGAAGCCCGGTCAATACTGCAGCCGGGAAAAGCATACTTTTGGATGGTCACGGCCTATTCTGGAGCCGATGATATCAAGGAATCTAATTTGGCCAGGTTTGTCATGACAGAGGATTAGGGATGTTCCCAGAGATGACGCGTGATTTCGAGATCACCGGATTTCCCTGGAGCACAAAGCCCGCCCAGAAAAAGGGATGAGCCAGAGAGGACTGGATCATCCTGATTTTGGCGTTCCTTAAAGCATCCCCGATCTTATGGCCGTTTTTAAGAGCTCTATAGAATTCCCCCATAAACCTCGCCGTTGATTTGTCACTGATCGGCCAAAGGGATGCAATTACAGAACGAGCACCGGCGAAGAAGAATGGACGAGCCAGATTAATGAGTCCCTCGCCGTTTTCGAGATACCCCCTCCCGGAACGGCAAGTTGACAAAACAACCAGGTCGGCTCCAATATCCAAATCTTCGATCTCCTCTATTCGTAGAAGACCATCTTCTATCTCTGCCGGACCAGATGTTAACATCAACGCTGTCATTAAAGGATCGATTTCGTCGTAATACCCATGGCAGGCAAAATGAATTATTCCATATTCCCTTAATGGCAAACTTTTAACAGCCCTTTCATTTACGTCGTGTCCCAGCAATACACGGACTCTCGTTTTCGAGAAAAGCTCCGTGATAGTGGCGACTTCCCTTTTACTAAATGGCAAATCATGTAATGCGCCGCCACCGGCTCCATAGCTATTCGTTTGATCATCTCTGCTTCCGCCGCCGGCCACTTTACTTTTTCCGCCAGGGTCTCGATCATATCGGATATCCCCGATCGCTAAGATCGGCTGGTCCCTGCGCCCTCCGGTCCTTCTATTTTGCAGTGTCTTCATGATCGATACGGAAGGACAATACGATATCGTCCAGGTCTCAATCAAGAAACGCTCGTCCCTTCCATCGGTAATGCGCAATGCCTCAAAAGGAAGATAATTGAGCACTCCGTCGGGCATGATAATGAGGGAATGATATCCCTTCAATTCCTCGAGAAGAGACGAAGGAAGAAGTGTTCTAACGATTCGCTCATTGGCCTCCTGGCCATAACTACCCTGGATACCAGGGTCGGACAATGTCTTTAGGAATCCTCGTATTGATCGAAATATCTCCGATTGGCCCGGCAAAAGATACAATCGGAATGCTCCTTTAGAAATCGAAAGAAGGCAGGATCGATCGTCTCCAAGGAAGTATTCCAGTACAATTGTCTTATCGTCGATCAAGCGCTTCTGCGTTTCCTCGAGGAGGAGATCCGGACTCGTGCGTCCATCAAACTCCCATTGAATTGGATTTTCCGAAGGACTCATCATGAGGTTGTTTTCTTCTTCGCCCTCATAGTTTTCGAGTTTGCGATTGGTACCTATTCTGCTTATCGTATCTAGTTGGTCGCCTTGATGACTCTTGTTCGTAGATCTTCGTAGCTTCTCCAGGAATGCTTTAGCTTTTGCCTTTTCGATGGCGCTGAACAAGTTAGCAAATACAGGCCGAGAGAGCCGTGTGCCGGACTCTTCGATAAGGATATTAATCATCGCATGGAAGGCGTTGTACTTGTTACGTGCATAGCCGATCATAAATATGTCAGAGGAGATCTTGGCGATTTGCCCGCCCAGGACTTCCATGGCGTTTTGATAGCATAAAAGCGCCGCTGTGTTGTCATGGCTGTTCTCATAACATTGGCCCATCCCTACATATGATTCCATCAAAGGATAGGATGGAAAAGCCGTAATACACATTTCCCTAGCGAGCCGGAAATGATCTAAGGCGTTCTTATAATCGTTTTCATACAGATAGGTAGAGGCGATATTGTTACGCGCAGAGCATCTTTCCAGAAGATGCTCATTCTCGCCAAGGACCTTAATAGCCCGCAGGAAATGGTCACGGGCTTCAACATGCATACCCTGTTCGTTGAGTATGACTCCTTTGTTATTGAGAGCGACGAACTTGAAATAGGGCTCCAATCGATCTGTATTCAAACTTCGTTGATACAAATCCAAAGCATCGATCAGCTCTTGTTGACTTTTTTCATCGATACCCTTTCTTAGTGAGACGGCAGCCATATTAACCAAATCAATGGCCAGCGCCTTCAAATCACCGATTTCATTATCGATACAGTAGGCGCTGTATAGAAAAGAGCGTGCTTTGCCGCTATCGCCAATATCACGATAAAGCAGTCCGAGATTGCTAAGACTTTCCGCTTCGGTTGGCTTATCGCATGAGAGCCTGGCTATCTTCTGCGCCTTCTCTAGGTATTGTGCGGCGTGCGAAAGATATCCGGTCCTTTTATAATAGATCCCAATATTATTCAGATATCGCCCCTCCTCGATTTTGTTGTTGAAATCCACCGCTAATTTCAATCCAGCCGCGTTGCACCTAAAGAAATCGGCTAATTGGTTTCTATCCCACGAATTGGCGCCTAGTTGCCTTAAGCATTTCAGTTCAAAAATTCGGAAATCCGGTCTCCCTCCCCAATTGGATCGCCCGCTCAAGCCACCTTGTCGAAAGATCATAATGCTGGCGTATCCGCTCTTCTTTAGCTTGGGCATAGAGCCTGATAATCTCGATGCATTTAGAACAGAATTCATCGGACCGCCTATCGCTCACTTTGCGATAAGCTTCTCTGGCATCAAGAAAGCAAAGAAGGGACTCAGGAATATTTCCGATATCCCATTGAAGCATTGCCAGTCTCACCAGACATTTTTGTTCGGCAAATGGCACGTGATCAAGACGGGTAAGTTCAAGCCGATTCTTAAGCAGAGCGAGCGCTTTAATGTGCTCGCCTTGTGCTGATAGCCGAGTTGAATTTGCTATATCATCAAAAAAGGACACGGGACTCTGCTTTGCGTCCAAAGCAAAGACGCTCAAGAAGAACGAAAGAGCGCCCCAATAAGCAATGGCCCTTTTATCCAAGATTAAAGTTTCCCCCAGACTGTAGTGTTCTTCCCATCTAGTTGATTATAGGTTCCACTTTTCCAGGAATCAACCAACCTCCATTGCCATTTCCCCCTCCCTCCCCTATACTTCCCCCATCCACCCCCAGGAGGCCCCCATGCGCAAAGACGACATCGTGACCCTCACAGGAGAGAAAGACGCTTGTCCTTCGGATAAATTCTCACGCCGCAAGTTCTTGGGCTCCGCCGCGGTCGCCGCGGCCGGGGCGGCCATCGCCCCCCGCCTGATAGGCCAGGATAAGCCCGAGGACCGCAAGGTGCCTGCCGCCCCTCCCGACATCAAGACCAACATCGACGAGGTCCGCTCGATCCCCCGGGTGGCGGGGTCGCTGCCTGGGAAGTACCCGGGCAAGGTGGTCCGGGTCAAGACCGGGGCCAACCCCGTCGGGCAGCCCATCGACGGGGCCCGGGTGCGCAAAGAGCTCGCCGCCGGCATGGCCGAGCTCACCGGACAGAAGAAGCCGGGCAAGGCCTGGGGCCAGTTCGTCGGGCCCAAGGACGTCGTCGGCATCAAGGTCAATCCCATCGGGGAGAAGCTGCTCTCGACCAAGCCCGAGGTCGTGGACGCCATTATCGAGGGCCTGCTCGCGGCGGGCGTCCGCAAGGAGAACATCGTCATCTGGGACCGGCGCCTGTTCCAGCTCACGGAGGCCGGGTTCACGGCCGAGCGCTTCCCCGGCATCCGCATCCTGGGCACGGAGATGATGGGCCCCAACGGCAAGTTCTACGACGAGAAGGGCGAGCTCTGGGCCAAGGACAACATCGACCGGGAGGCCCTGCCCTACGTCGCCGAGGTCGAGCAGAAGTACGACGCGGAGACCCTGGGCTACATGATCAACGAAGGCAAGGCCTCCTACTTCAGCAAGATCGTCACGGACGTCGTGACCAAGATCGTCAACGTCCCCATCCTCAAGAACGCCGGGGCCACGACCACCTGCTGCCTCAAGAACCTGTCCTACGGCGCGCTCAGCAACACCGGGCGCCTGCACAAGCTCTGGATGAAGTCGGTGGCCGAGCCCTGCGCCTTCCCCGTGCTCCGGGACAAGGTCGTCCTCAACGTCGTCGACGGGCTCCAGGCCTGCTACGACGGCGGGCCCGGGGCCAATCCCAAGTTCATCTACGACGCCAACCTCCTGCTCCTCGGCACCGACCCCGTGGCCGTGGACGCCGTGGCCCACGACGTCATCGTCAAGGAGCGGATGGCCCGGGGCACCCAGCAGGTGGACGATCCCAGGCGGCGGAGCGCCGCTTTCCTGGACCTCGCCGCAAGCCTGGGACTGGGCGTCGCGGACAGGGACAAGATCAAGATCGGCGAAGTGGCGCTGGGATAAGACCGGCGCCGACCGGCGAGCCTGGACTCGCTCCCATTTGACAGCCCCCGGGCGCCGGCCCATAATCATTAAAGGGAAGCAACGCGTGTTCTCGGGGGAGGTGTCCATGAGAGCTTCGCCTTCGTCCGCACGTCCGATTTTCCTTCTTTTGGCGGCGGCCATCATCTTCGCCGGCCCGGCCTCTCCCCAGAAGCAGGCCGACTGGAAGGGCCGCATCGAGAAAGAGGGCCAGGTCGTCGTCGTCAAGAACCCCGCCAAGCCCGTCTACGGAGCCGGCGCTTTCTCCCTCGTGGAGGAGCTGGCCATCGGAGGCGAGGGGGCTGCCGGTTACGTCTTCGCCTCGATCAATTCGATCGCCGTGGGCCCCGATGGGACCATCTTCGTTCTCGACCAGAAGGACAAGACCGTCAAAGCCTTCGACCGTGAGGGGAAGTTCCTGCATTCGATCGGAAAGACCGGCCAGGGCCCCGGGGAATACACCATGCCCATGTCGATCCATTGGATGGATCCGGACGGACTGGCCGTGGTCGACGTCCGGCGGAGCGTCCTCATCTTCAAGGCGGACGGCCGGCATGTCCGCGACATCTCGGTGGCCTCCATGAGCTTCGCCGACGCCCGGCCGGATCCGGCGGGGAATTTCTACGTCTATCTACTCCAGATGGAGGAGGAGAATCCGCGCTACGAGCTGAGGAAGGTCGACGCCGGGTTCAAGGCGCTCTACGCGCTCGAGTCGTCCCCGCTCGCGAACTCGTCCAGGGACGGGTTCGATCCGTTCTTCCCGATCGTCCGCTGGGCCATCCTCCCGGACGGCGGCGTCGTCTGCGGCTACGCGGTCAAGAGCGAGCTCCGCAGGTACGACGCCGCGGGAAAGCTCGTCCTCAGGATCGAAATGGACCGGGATCCCGTCGCCGTCGCCAAGGAGGACGTCGAGGAACGCACGGAAGGCGCCCCTCCGGCCGTCCTGCAGAACATGAAGGTCCCCAAGCACTACCCGGCCTTCCGCTATCTCCTCGCCGACGACGCCGGCCGCGTCTACGTCCTGTGCTGGGAGCGCCCGCCGGGGCGGCGAGGCTACTACCTCGACGTCTTCGATCCGGAAGGCCGCTACATCGCCCGGGCCGCCGTGCCGGACAAGCAGCCGCTCATCCACAAGGACCGGCTCTACGCGGCCGAGGAGGACGACGACGGCAATCCCGTCCTCAAGCGGTACAAGATCATCTGGAAGCTCTGAGAGCTCAGTTCTTGATAGCGATGGAAGTCGCGGAGACTTCCTCGTTCCCCTTCTTTTCGGCGCCGATCGTCGTCGCGGGCCCGTGGCCTGGATAGACCTTCGTGCCGTCGGGAAGCTCGGCGTAGAGGCGGCGCACCGACTTGACGATGGCCTCCCTGCCGCCGTCCATGAGATCGGTCCGCCCGACCTGCCCGGCGAAGAGGACATCGCCCGAGAACAGGACGCCGTCGGCCCGATAGCACACGCTGCCCCGGGAATGGCCCGGAGCGAGAATGGCCCGGACCTCGAGGCCGCCCAGCTCGAAGACCTGGCCGTCGGACACGAAGATGTCCGGCTTCCCGATGCTGTCGAAATCGAGGGTCAGCAGGGCGGCCAGGGCCGGATCCCCGCCCGGCCCCAGGGCGGTCTTCATCCGCGCCACTTCCTGGGGCGGGAGCTTCTCCTCCCAGCGCTCGTAGAGGGGCATGTCCTCGTATTCCTCGCGGGAGAAGCAGACCTTGGCCCCGGGGAAGCGCTGCCGGAGGGCCGTCAGGCCGATGACGTGGTCGCAGTGGGCGTGGGTGACGAAGATGTATTTTACCGAGAGCCCCTTCGCCCCGATCTCGGACTCCAGCCGGTCGATGGGGCCGGGCGCGTCGACGAGCGCGGCCTCCCCGCTCTTGGCGTCGTAAAGGAGATAGCTATCGACCTCGATCGGCCCTACGACCTGGCTCACGACGACCGGCTTGGCCGGCCTCGAGCACGATGCGGCGCTTAAGATCCCGAGAAACACGGCGGAAAGCGGCCCGATCAGGCGTTTCATGGCGACCCCTTCCTATTGACGGCGCGATGACGGCATGATGGTAGCCTAGCGCGGACCAGGGGTCAATCCCCCGCCCGAGCGAGCCGCCTCCCTGGTCCCTTGGCCCGCCCGGCGGCCTCTTGACAGGTCCCCGTTCCGGACCCATATTGTAAGCATAAGGGTTATCTCGCCGGCAGCAGAGAAGGAGGTTTCATGAAGAGGTCTGCCTTCCTGGTTCTGGTCGTGGGAGCGCTGCTCCTCGTCTCGGTCGCGGGCACGGCCCTGGCCGAGGGCAAGTCCGTGGCCATCCCCAAGGGGACGAAGTGCGAGAAGCTCGGGCCGGGCAGCTTCAAGCTGACCACCCCCGACGGCACGGTCTTCTCGATCACGTCCTTCAAGAAAGCGGCCAAGGCCCTGGCGGCGCCCGGGCGCCGCGGGCATCCTCGGGGACTGTGGGATCATCGGCGACTGCGGCATCCGAGACGCCAAGGGCAAGCTCATCGCCACGGGCACCAACGGCGTGCTCAAGGCGCCGGTGGCGAAGGCCGTCAAGGGGGCTCCGCCCACGGACTACATCAAGATCGACGACGAAGTGACCTGGCTCCCCGCCGTCATCGAGTTTCCCTCGATCCGCATCTTCAACCGCCAGGCGCTCATCAAGCTCTCGCCCCAGCCCGACCCGCCGGGTAAGGGCTGAGCCGGGGCGCCCGCCCGAGGGCCTCAGTTCGGAAAGTAAGCTAGGGCCGTCATCGAGGCCTTGACGGGAGAACGGGCGTCCCGGGGATCGACGGCCTTGACGCGGAGCTCCTTCACGTACCGGAAATGGGGCAGTTCGACCATGCCGCTGAGGTAGCGGCCGAGCTCGCCGCGGCTCCCCTCGATCTCGATAAGGGCGGGCTGCTCGCCGGCGAACTCGCCCGTGAGCGCCTGCCCGAACGTGCACTTGGTCATCCGCAGGCCCGAGTCCGAAGCGAGGCGCTGGAGCTCGCGGAGGCCGTCGGCGGTCTGGGGGCGTTCCGAGAGGGCTAGTTCGAGCTCGGCCAGGCGCGCCTCCGTCGGGGCGGACCCCCGGGAGGGCCGGGCTTCCCCATCGCCTGCCGCGCGGGCCGTGACAGTGAATTCGTAGTAGTCCCCGGCCCGGCCCTTCTTCTGAACGGACGACCGGAGATCCACATCCGTCAAGCGGGAGCCTTCCTCGAGGCGCGAGATGAAGTCGGCCAGGAGTTCGTAGGAAAGGGCGCTTCCCGTGATCTTGACCTCGCCGTCCTTCCAGACGACCTCGGTCGGCCAGAGCCGCTCGGGAGCGGCCGCCTCGAGCTCGCTCCAGGTCCTGGCCGCAGGGCCGCGCCGGCTCACGAGCTCTTCGAGGAACTCGGCTTTACGCTCGAGGACCGTGGATTTATCAGGGCCGGACGACGACGGTCCGGAATTACAGGCCGCAAGAACGAGAGCACGCGCACAGGCACGCGATCGGCCGGACTCTCTGGGCATGGTTCTTCCTCCAGGCTTTAGAGTTTAGTCGGTTTGAGAGCGGCTTGTGCGGCCATACGCTGAGAAGTGGCCGTCCCCGAGAGCCGTCTGATAAGTAGAACGCGAGCGATCTGGAGGTCCTCATGGGGATGGACGGAGCCCGTCGAGGCGCCGCGCTTGACTGAACGTACGCTTTTTGGTACGCTTTCGGCTGAGGTCACCGCGATGACGACGTTGACGGCCAGCAAGGCCCGGGCCAAGCTCTACAAGCTCCTCGACCAGGCCGCGGCGTCCCACGAGCCCATCCAGATCACGGGGAAGAGGGCCAACGCCGTCCTCGTCTCCGAGGACGACTGGCGCTCCATCCAGGAAACGCTCTTCCTCGTCTCGATCCCGGGGATGCGCGAGTCCATTCTCAAGGGCCTGAAGGAACCCGTCGGCAAATGCCGGTCCGAGCTCGAGTGGTGAGCTGGAAGCTCGTCTTTACGCGACAGGCCCAGCGCGACGCCAAGAAGCTGACGGCTTCGGGTCTGCGCCCCAAGGCGGAGATACTGCTCGATATCCTGACCGAAGATCCTTTCCAGGATCCCCCGCCCTTCGAAAAGCTCATGGGGGACCTCGCCGGCGCCTATTCGCGGCGCATAAACATCCAACACCGTCTCGTCTACCAGGTTCTGCCCGATATCAAAACGGTCAAGGTCATCAGGATGTGGACGCACTACGAATGAGGGAGAGCGCCGGAGGCCGGTTCGCGGACTAGCGCTTCTCCGGGTACAACGTCACCTGGACGTAGCGCTTGGTGTCGAAGTAGCGCTTGGCCGCGGCCTTGACCGAGGCCGGCGTCAGCAGGCCGAACGACTCGGGCAGGCGCACGATCGCGGCCGGGTCCTCGCCGACCCGGTAGCGCTCGGAGATCTGCGACAGCCACCAGTCGTTCTGGCGGCTGCTCGTTTCGAAGTCGCGCGACTCGCCCAGCCGGACCTCCTCGACCTCCTTGGCGGTCGGGCCCTTCTTCTGGAGCGACTTGATCTCGCGGAAGATGGCCGCGCTCATCTCGTCGATGCGGGCCGGGTCGGTGCCGAGGTCGATCGACATCCGGAACTCCTCCCGGGGGATCTTGCTGTAGCCCGGCGAGACCCGGACGTCGTAGGTGCCGCTGAGCTTCTCGCGCAGGAGCTTGCGCAGGCGCGTCTCCAGCACCTGGGCGGCGGCCCGGATGTGGACGCGGTTCCCGGGGTCGTTCGCGAACGGGCCGGAGAAGACGATGGCCGTCAGGCTCTTGGGCTCGACGCCCTTCTCCACGGTCTTCTTCACCACGCCCTCGGGCGGGGCGACGCGCCAGTCGCGCCACGTTTCCTTGCGGTGGAGCGACGGGAGCGAAGCCAAATAAGTACAGACGAGCGGCTCGATCTTCTCCAGGTCCAGGTTGCCGACGAAGAAGAACGTGAAGTCGCTCGCGTCGGCGAAGCGGTCGCGGTAGAAGGCCAGCGACTTCTCCAGGCTCATCTGGGGGATCTCGTCGACCGTCATGGGCCGGAAGCGGGGCTGGTCGCGCTGCATCGTCGTCCGCAGGGTGTCGCTGAAGACGGTCTCGGGGCTCTGGGTGCGGTTCTCCAGGTAGGTCTTGAGCTGGGTCTTGAGGACGTCGAAGACCACGGGGTCGGGACGAGGCGCGGTGAAGGTCAGGTGGATGAGCTGGAAGAGCGTCTCGGCGTCCTTGGGCGAGGCGTTGCCCGCGAGGCCCTCCTCGAGCTCGTCGATCGACGGCCGGATCTGGACGGCCTGGCCGGCCAGCTTTTTCTCGAGGTTGACGGCGCTGAACTCTCCGAGCCCGCCCGCGGCCACGACCTGGTCGGCCGTGTTGGCCGGGACGAGACTGGCGTCCTCGGCGAGCGAGATGCCGCCGGCGCTCAGGGCCCGGAAGAGGATCTCGTCCTCCTTGAACGTGGTCGGCTTGAGGACGACGCGGGCGCCGTTGGAGAGCGTCCACTCGGTCGCCCCGATGGCCTCGATCGCGCGCCGGGAAACGACCGTGCCCGGCTCGGGCGCCGCGGAGAGGAGCGGCGCGTCGGTCGTCGTGTCCTCGTAGGCGGTGACCTCGGCGCTCTTGACCTCCTCGAGGACGGCGGAGAGCTCCGCCGCGGTGGGGATCTTGGCGCCCGGCTTCTCGGGCAGGTTGGCCATGATGACCCGGTTGCGGTCGGTCATCCATTCCCTGGCCAGGGCGTTCACCTCGTCGAGCGCGATGCCGGGCATGTACTGCTTGTGGAGGTCGTACTCGAACTGGATGCCGGGCGTCGGCTCGCCCTCGAGGTAGGCCCGGGTGAACTCCTCGGCGTAGGCGCTGGAGTCCTCGGTCTCCTTCTCGGTCACGGCCCGCTCGAAGTAGCGCATGGCCTCGCTCTTGCGGCGTTCGAGCTCGGTCGCGGTGAAGCCGAAGCGGGCCACCCGCTCCCCTTCCGTGTAGAGGGCCCGGAGGCCGCGGGCGATGCCGCCCTCGCCGACGAGGGCCGACAGGACGTAGACGTCCTTTGTGCCGACGAAGCGCCCCCGGCTCGAGACGGCCCCGAGGAAGGGCGGGTCGGGCTTCTGGGCGATCTCGGCCAGGCGCTCGTTGAGCATGTCGTTGAACAGGCGCTCGACGAGCATCCGGCGGTAGGCCCCGACGGTGTCCTGGTCCGCGAGCGGCAGCTTGTGGTAGACGGCCACCACGCTCTGCGAGGCCTCCTTGTCGGCGGCTATGGAGAAGAGCGTCTCGTCGTGGTCGGGGATGGGATAGGTCGGCCGGGGCTTGGCGTCGGGCGGGACGGCCAGCGGGCCGAAGTGCTTCTTGATGAATGCCTCGATCTTGGCCTTGTCGAAATCGCCGACGGCGACGACCGCCATCAGGTCCGGCCGGTACCAGGTCCGGTAATAGCGCTTGAGGGTGTCGTAGGCGAAGGTCTCGATGACCTCCTTCTTGCCGTCGGGCAGGCGCTCGGCGTAGCGCGAGCCCTTGAGCAGGACCGGGATCTGGGCGTCCCGCATGCGGGCCTCGGCGCCCTGGCCGAGGCGCCACTCCTCGACGATGATGCCGCGCTCCTTGTCGATGGCCTTGGGGTCGAAGGTCAGGCCGTGGGCCCAGTCCTCGAGGACGAGGAAGGCGTTGCGCATGATCTCCGGCGAGTCCGTCGGGACCTTGAGCATGTAGATCGTCTCGTCGAAGCTGGTGAAGGCGTTGAGGTCGGAGCCGAAGCGCATGCCGATCGACTCCATGAACTCGACCAGCTTCTGCTGGGGGAAGTGGGCCGAGCCGTTGAAGGCCAGGTGCTCGACGACATGGGCCAGGCCGCGCTGGTCCTCGTCCTCGAGGACCGAGCCGGCGTTGACGACCAGGCGCAGCTCGGCCCGGTTCTTGGGCTCGCGGTTCTCGCGGATCCAATAGCGGAGGCCGTTCGGGAGCGCGCCGACCGTGATCCTCGGGTCGACCGGGATCTTCTGGTCGAGGGAATAGGTCGCGGCCGGGGCGGGCGCTTGGGCGGCGAGGGGGCCGGCGGCCAGGACCAGGGAGAAGACGGCGGAAAAAACGACGAGGAGGGTTTTACGCGGGTTTTTCATCCCTTCTATCATAGAGGATTCCGGAAATTATGGGTATCCGAGGGGCTCAGCGCCGCGAGGCGGGCGGCCGGGCCTCCCCGAGTGGGGGCATCTCGTAGCAGCTGAAGGTCCGGAGGAAGAAGGACCGCTCCAGGCCCTCCTTGGGCGGCGGCAGGATGAAGGTCAGCAGGGCCGGCGCGCCCCTGGCGTCGAGGCGCAGCGTGGTCCCGTCCTCTGCCTCGAGGGCCGCGAGGACTTCCGCCCCGTCCGGTCCGTCCACCGCTTCCGCCGCGATCTCGAACGCTTCGACGGGCGGCTCCTCCCCGAAGTCCAAGGCCAGCCGGTCGAAGAGCCAGTACCCGGCGGGCGACGTCAGCTTGATCCAGACCTTGTCGGTGCCGACGTCTCCCAGGTCGAGGTCGTAGATCCGGTCGCCCGGCGCCAGCGGCCCGCCGGCGATGAGCGCCTGGGCCGTCTGCCAGCCGAGGACGGTCAGGAGGCGGACGCGGAGCTTGCCGAATTCCCAATTGAGAAAGGAGCCCGTCAGTGACAGGGCGCCGGCCTCGCGGGCGAACTCCGCCGGCCAGGCGGAGTTGGCGGCGCTGACGACGAGCTTGGCCCGGCGCGCCCCCTTGGCCCGGGGGAACGAGAAGCAGAGCTCGTCCCGGGCCGCGGCGGGCTTGCCCGGTGACGCCTCTCCCGCGGTCGACCGCCAGAGAACACCGTCCGGGGCGGCGACCGGGTCGAGGATGTCCGCCCCCGCTCCGTCGACGGCGGAATCGGGGGGGACCGGCGCCGCGTAGCCCCGGATCTCGTCGTAAGGGTCCGGCGCGACGCGGACGCCGGGCGGATGGTCGATGACGACCAGGCGGGCTTCTTCGATCTCCCGCGGCACGCCCGAGGCGTTACCCAACTCGACGGCGAGCCTGCCGTCCGGACCGGGCCGGGCGTCGACGGGGGCCCAATCGATCGTCCAGTATTCCGTCTCGCCGGCCGGATCCCAGTCGTCCTTCAACCCGTAGAGGGCCCGATTGGCACACCGCCGGCGCGCCGTCTCGACGGTGTCGCCGGCCTCTTCGAGGAGCGTGCCGAAGAAGTCCAGCGCGGCGTATCCCGCGTCTAAGGCCCCGAGATCGTCGTCGTCCGCCCAGGACTCCCCATCGGGATCGACGGCCAGGGCGGCCACGAAAAGGGCCGCTCCCGCGATCGAGCCCAGGACCGAGGCCAGCCCGTCGACCCGGCGGACGCCGATCCGGACGACCTCGTCGGCCGGTATGCAGACCGTCCGAAGCGCTTCACAGACGATAACCTCTCCATCGGGGCGACTGTCCGGGGCCCGGAACCGGGTCCCGTCCTTGAGCACGACGTTGGGCCCGGGCTGGCCGGGCGAGATGTCGGCGATGTCGAAGGGATCGACCGTATAGGTCAAATGGACGTTGCCCAGAACGGCCCCGTCGCGGACGACGGCGGGGTCCTCGGCCGGGAATTCGTACGACTCGTAGGCCGTCCGCACGGAAACGATCTGCCCCTTGGGACCCTTGCCGGCCAGGACCTTGGGGTCCATGCTCTTGACGTGATAGAACGTGCAGGAGGCCGCCAAGAGGGCGGCGGCCGCGACCCAGGCTAGTTTGACGGATTCTCTCATCGCCCTTCCCTCGCCTCCATCATAATGGGCGGCCGGAGCGGAGGTGTCAACCCGGCGTGAAGAAAGTGTCAAGATCCTGTCAAGGCGGGAGAGGAGCGGGGCCATTTGAATTGGGCGCGCCCGGGGCCTATACTGGAGCCAAGGTTGATAAGGAGACGCGGCCATGACCCACATTCCCCGTTCGCTTTGGATCGTGGCGCTGGCCCTGGCGCTCGTCGCCGGCGGCTGCGCCACGAAGGACGATAACGAGCCCGACCCGGACCTCATCGTCAACTCGCTCGACGACATCGCTTCCCCGGCGGCCGGGACGATCACCCTGAGATCGGCCCTCGAGGCGGCCGGGGCGGGCGAGGTCATCTCGTTCGACGGGTCGCTCGACGGCGGGACGATCGTGCTGACGACCGTCGGCGAGGAGCACTCGGTCCTGCCGGGCGAGGTCTACGTCGCCAACGTCTATTCGGGCTACAGCGACCGGGATTACGGCAAGTCGGCCCTCTACGCCCGCAAGACCGTGGTCATCGACGCCTCCGGCCTGCCGAACGGGATCACGGTCCGCTGGGGCGGCGGCGACGCGAGCCATGCCCGGGTGATGGCCGTGTACGGCAACCTGACCATGACCAACGTGACCATCGCCGACGGCTATTCGCTGGCGGAGGCCATCTCCGGGGGGACCCAGCCCTACACGCTGGCCCGGGGCGGCGGCCTGGCCGTCTGGGGCATGGCCCGGCTGCGCGACTGCGTCGTCACCGGCAACACCTGCGTCGGCGATACCGCCTCCAGCCGCGACCGCGGCACCTACGGCGGCGGCATCTACTCCAACGGGCTCGACCTCGAGGACACCGTCGTCAGCGGCAACCGGGCCCTCGGGTCCGGGGCGGCGGGCGGCGGCATCTATTCGGTCGGCGGGGCCGACAACGGCTACGGCCGGGGCAACGACACCGCCCTGACGCGGTGCACGGTCAGCGGCAACCGGGTGACGGCCCAGCACGCCTACGGCGGCGGCATCTTCACCCTGAGCGGCGGGCCGAACAACCTGGCCACGATGTACCTGACCAACTGCACGATCGCCCGCAACGTCGTCGAGGACAATCCGGATATCGCGAACGCCGGCCAGTTCTATTACCGGGGCTCCGGGATCTACATGGGCGGCGGCTCGCTCAACGTCACGGCCTGCACCATCGCCGAGAACGCCACGACGGGGCAGGCGGCCGTCTTCAGCGGCAAGCCGAACATGGCCGGGGGCGTCTCGGCGACCATCGGCAACGCCCACACCGTGGAATATGTCACGGTCCAGAACTCGATCGTCGTCGGCAACACGCTCAACGGCGAGCCCGAGGACTGGTTCGCCGGGTCCATCCTGTTCTTCAACAGCGGGGGCTACAACCTCGTCGGCAAGCTCAACTTCAGCCAGATCCTGGTGCCCGTGCCCGACTGGATGATGTCCAGCCGGAAGCGCTGGCCCAAGGCCGGCGATGCGGACGGCGCGACCCTCGAGCAGGCGCTCGACGTGGGCGCGGCGCAGTTCCACGCCACGGCGCTCTCGGCCGGGACGGACGCCGGCGGGCCGGCCGTCCTGTGGTATCCCCCGGCCGACCTGGCCGTCGACAAGATCGCGGCCCAGAGCTACTCCCTCACCTACGTCAACGCCGGCTACAGCGGCTTCGGGCAGACGACCGACGATTTCCTGAACCACGTCATCCTGAAGTGCCGGTCCCAGTACGGGACCATCCTGGGGGCCGAATTCGGATCGGAGTTCGGCGACCTGACCGGGACGACCTGGTACGGCCCGGCGGTCACCTGGCCGACCAACGCGCAGAACGCCGCCTGGATCGCCTTCTGGCGGAACCTCGACACCGCCATCGGCGACCGGCTGGGGCAGGTCGTCCTGGGCGACGACTTTTGGGGGACGTTCGCGAGCGGACCCGTCGGTGACCATTGCGTCATCACGGTCACCCGGACCTCGGACACCTTTTGGAGGGAAAGCCAAGACCAGGTGAAGGCGGCGCGGCCGAACGGCACGGCCGGCGACATCGGCGCGATCGAACGGTGATCGGTCCCTTAGGTGCCTCGGGACGCCGAAAGGGGCTCGGCCGGATCATCCCAATGGATACGCAGCTTCCGGCCCGACGCGGCGCAGTCCCTCAAGTATAGGTTGATGAGGGTTTGGTAGGGCACTCCGGCGTTCTTCGCCATTCTTTTGAAATAGCCGATCGTCTCTTCATCGAGCCGGATCGTGATCGGCCTCTTGAGCATATGAGAGTAGGGATTCTTGACGGCCTTGGAGAAATCATAGTTCTTTCTCATTCCGATCGCCCCCGCCAATACTGATGTTGTTCCGGCCTAGAGGCTCTTCTCGCCGAAATGATCCTTATGCTCCGACCGCCCCGCCTATAAGCATGGCAAACGGCCAGGACGCCAAGCTGGCCGCTTAGCCCCAACAACACGAAATGGTCTTCGACCTCGGAATGGTCGGGATCGTGGATGAGCAGGGCGTTCTCGTCATAAAACACGCTCCTCGCTTCTTCAAAAGCCAGCCCATGCTTCCGGAAATTCCGAGAGCTCTTACGCCCATCCCATTCGAAGTCAAGTCCATGGTTATTTACATTGTATTTATATCTGCTCATTCTGTCAATCCCTGGCCGGCAAGGGATTTCATTCTCTCGGATCCGATCCCCTAATCCAAAGGACGGTCCGGGGACCTGGACTCTCTCATGAACCGGTTTCTTGCTTACCGGCGAGGAACCGAAATATACTCCCGTGCAAGGAGCGCTGATGAGATCGAAAATGACGCTCGCATTGGCACTAGCGATGATATGGACAACGAGCTGCGCGGGAGAAAGGCCGGACGCGGCTTCGATCGCGCGGGCCGCGGACGGGATCCCGGGTTGGGCGCGGACGGGCGAGGTCGAGATCTTCAACAGGGAGGGTCTTTACGGCTACATCGACGGCGGGGCCGAGATCGTCCTCCCCTACGGCTTCCTCGAGGTCGCCGTGTCAAGGCTCAAAGCGGCGGGCCGAGACAAGGAGCTCGTCCTCGAGATCTACCGGACGGCCACGGGCGAGGACGCCTTCGGGCTCTATTCGACCAAGCTCGAGGGCGGCGAAACGGGCTGGCCGGGGATCGCGCCGGACAACTGGATAGGCCCCGGGCAGGCCAGCCTGGTCAAAGGCGCGTTCGTGGTCAACATCCTGGCGCCGGAGTGCACGGAACGGGAGATCGGCGAATTCGCGGCGGCGGTCGAACGGAAGGTCCCGGGGGCGGACACCGTGCGGCCGAGAGGTATGGGCCGTCTGCCGCGCGACGGGATGATCGCGGCGAGCGGGCGGTTCATCAAGGGCGCGGTCGCCGCGGCGAACGAGTCGCCCTTCCTCGAGGGCGAATCCTGGGGATTCGGCGGGGACGGCGCCGGAGGAAGCGCCATGGTGGCCTTCACCGCGAAGTACGGCGCGGCGCCCTCCGTCTCGAAGCTCGTCCTCGTCGAGTTCGCGGCGATCCCCCCGGCCGCTTCTATCGAAGACGCCGTCCTGGCCTCGTTCCGCTATTACCTCCGGGACGTCCGGCAGGAAAGCGGCGTCATCGAAGGCCGCAACGAAGCCGGCCGCTGGTTCCTCTTCGCCTTGCGGGGGAAGAGCGCCGCGCTCGTCCTGGGCGAACCGGACGAAGCGGCCGCCCGCGCCCGCCTCGAAACGGCCCTGCCCCGCTGACGGTACGGCCGTCCTCCCGCACCTGAAGAACGCCGTTCCCTTGCCTGCTCTCCCGTTTTACGCCTGCTGAGAAAAGAACCGGAAGGGGAGCGTCTTTGGGATAGGGCCGAGAACAGTGCGCGAATTGACATTATAGTATCATTTTAGTATCATTTTTATGCCTAAGAAGATCCGGGAACTCCTCAAGGAGCTCGAAATGGCCGGTTTCATCGACCGGGGCGGCAAGGGCAGCCACCGCAATCTCATCCACCCCAAAGGGATCGCCCTGACCGTCTCGGGACACCCGGGTGATGACGCCAAGCCCTATCAGGTCCGGCTGGTCAGGAACAAACTGAAGGAGGGGGCTCGATGAAGCCGAGCGACAATTACTTGAAGATGGTGCTCTGGTCAAAGGAAGACGGGTGCTATGTCGGGTCCGTGCCCGGCTGGATCGACGCCTGTTGTCACGGCGCCGACGAGGCGGAGGTCTACCGGGAGCTCTGTCGCATCTTGGAGGAATGGATCGGGATCTATCGAAAGGACGGCCGGCCCCTCCCCCCGCCCACCAATCGGGATTATTCCGGCCGCTTCGTCCTCAGGACCGATCCCGATATGCACAGGGCTTTGGCCATTCGCGCCCTGAGCAAAGGCGAAAGCCTGAATGCCTTCGTCGTCAAATCTCTTAAAAAAGCCGTCGGTGTGGGCTAGAACGGGCCGAGGCGGACGAGGCTGGCCAGGACGACCGCGGCGCACCCGATCGCCAGCCATATCAGGAGGAGCGGCAGGAGCCAGCGGACCCACTTCGTCCAGGGGATGCGCAGGATGCCCAGCGCCGCCATGAAGTAGCCCTGCGTCGGGATGAAGACGTTGGTCAGGCCGTTGCCGAGCTGGTAGGCGAGCACATTGGTCTGCCGCGTCACGCCGACGAGGTCGCCGAGCGGCGCGAGGACCGGCATGGAGACGGCGGCCTGGCCGCTGCCGGACGGCACGATGAAGTGGAGCAGGTTCTGGACGGCGTAGATGCCGACGGCGCTCATCGACGACGGCAAGCCCCGGAGCGATGCGGCCAGGGCGTGGGTGATGGTGTCGACGACGCGGGCGTCGCGCAGCACGACGAGCGTTCCCCGGGCCAGCCCGACGATGAGCGCGGCGTAGGCGATGTCCGCGGCGCCCCGGACGAAGGCCCGGGCGGTGTCGTCGAGGGTCAGCCCGCCGAGCGGGCCGGCGGCGACGGCCAGCCCGAAGAAAAGCCCCGACAGCTCGAGGATGCCCCACCGCCAGCGAAGGGCGCCGACCACGAGCAGGACGAGGGCGGCGACGACCAGGCCGAGCACGGCCAGGTGCTTGCGGGCGAACGGTTCGGGTCTTTCCGCATCGGCCTCCGGCTCGCGGGCCCGGTCGAGCTCGTACACGAGGCTCGTCCGGGGCTTGGCCGCCACGCGTTTGGCGTAGCGGGTCAGGAAGACGACCGTGACGGCCGTCATCACCGTCCAGAGCCCCAGCCGGAAGCCCAGGCCCGAGAAGAGCGGCAGGCCGACGATGCCTTGGGCGACGCCCACGGTGAACGGGTTCATGAAGGCCCCGGCGAATCCGGCATTGGCCCCGACGAGGGCGACGCCGCCCGCGACGAGCGAATCGTAGCCGAGCGAACGGGCCAGGAGCAGGAGCGCCGGCAGGAAGACGAGCGTCTCCTCGGCGATGCCGATCGTGCCGCCGCCGACGGCGAAGACGATGGTGAGCAAGGGCACGATGAGGGCCTTGTTCCGCCCCAGTCGCCTCACCAGCCCCCGGACGCCGGACCGGATGACGCCGGTCCGGTCGAGGACGCCGAACGCGCCGCCGATGATGAAGATGTAGAAGACGATCTCGGCGATCTCCCGCAGGCCCCGCGGGAAGGCCAGGATGAACGCGCCGGGCCCGGCCGGACGGGCCTCGACGAAATGAAAGGACAGGGGATCGACGACCTCCCGCCCGTTGGCGATGACGCGGTCGTAGCTTCCGGCCGGGATGATCCAGGTCGAGACCGCGGCCAGGGCGATGAGCCCGACGAGCAGGACGTAGGTGTGCGGGACGCGGACCTTCATCGTCTCAACGCGCCGCCGTGAACCGGCGGGCCGCCGCGGCGTAAAGGCGGGCCGCGAGCAGGATCTCGTCGAGCGGGACGCTCTCCTCGGCCGAGTGCGCGAGCGCCAGCTCTCCCGGACCCCAGACGAGCGTCGGGATGCCGGCCTCCCGCGAGAGGAGGGCCCCGTCGGTCCAGGCCGGGAAGACGGAGGTCGGCGCGGCGGCCCGGCCCAGGTCTCCGAACGCGCCCAGGGCGGCCTCGACCAGCGGATGGGCCGGGTCGATGACGAGCGGGCCGTGGAGCATGGTGGCCATGCCCCCGGGCATCCGCTCGAGGCGGGTCTTGAGCCCCGGGCGGGCTTCGCGGACCTTGGCCAGGATGGCCTCGAGATCGCCCATGACCTGGTCGATCGCCTCCGTGGTCACCCAGCGCCGGTCGAGCTGGATCACGCAATCGGCGGCGACCATGCTCGGCTGCTGGCCGCCGCGGATCGTGCCCAGGTTGATGGCCGGGAGGCCCAGGACCGGGTCGCGACGCTTCTCGAAGGCGGGGACGAGCTCGCCTTCGACAAGGGAGACGAAATGGGCCGCGGCGGCGATCGCGCTGATCCCCGCCTCGGGCGTGCTGCCGTGGGCGGCCCGGCCGGTGAACCCGATCTCGAGCCACTCCAATCCCTTGTGGCCGATGGCCACGCGGTTTTCCGTGGGCTCGCCGACGATGGCTCCGTCGGCCTGGAAGCCGCTCCGGATGAGGGCTTCCGCGCCGAGGCTCTCCATCTCCTCGTCGATGACCGCCGCGAGAGTGACCCGGCCGGAGGCGAGCCCTCCCGAATCGCGGATGTCGACGAGCGCTCCGGCCATGGCCGCCAGGGCGCCCTTCATGTCCACGGTGCCGCGGCCGAGCATCCGTTCGTCCCGTATCGCGGCCGAAAAGAAGTCCGCCGCGGAGCCGGCGTTGGGCGGCACGGTGTCGAGGTGGCCGCAAAGAAGGAGATGCGGCCCGGGCTTCGGGCCGGCGATCGAGGCGACGACGTTCGGACGCCCCTCGCGGACCTCGACCAGGTCGGCCGGCAGGCCGCGCTCCCGCAGATATCCCGCGAGGGCCAGGGCGGCCGCCTCCTCCTGCCTCGGGACACCCGGGTGGCTCGGGGCCTTGACCATCTCCATCAGGAGCTCGAGGATGCCGCGGTCGTCCATGTGCGTCCCTCCCGCCGGTTCTTCGCCGACACTATAATGGAATCGGATACCCCGTTCAATTCCCGCATGATTCTCTCCGGCAACGGTTTCGGACTATAATCCGTTAACGATACAAGGAGAAAAGGGCATGAAAACAAGATCCCTCGTCATCGCATCCTTCGCGCTCGCGCTGGCGGCCTCTCTCGCCGCCGGACAGAAGACCGAGACCGTGAACGGCGCCAAGCTCGTCCACAACTCCGGGCCCGGAGCCTGGGGCAAGACGGCCAAGGTGGCGCTCGAGCCCGTGCGCACGCTCGGCGACGTCGACACGGCCGACGAGAACCTGGCCTTCTTTATGCCGTCGGCCATCGCCGTCGACGGCGCCGGCAACTTCTACGTGCTCGACACGGGCAACCACCGGGTCCAGAAGTTCGGCCCGGACGCGAAATACCTGGCCACCTACGGCCGCCACGGCCAGGGCCCCGGCGAGTTCCAATACCCCGCCTGGCTGGTGGTCGACGCCAAGGGCTTCATTTACGTCACGGACCCGTTTAACCAGCGCATCCAGGTCCTGACTCCGGACGGCAAGGACCACAAGGTGATCAAGGGCCTCGAGCAGGGCGCCGGGCCGGTTTTCCTCGGGGCCAACGGGGAACTCGTCACGGGCGCGCCGCGGATGCGCTTCTTCATCAATCCGGACGAGGAGAAGCCCGCGGCCCTCCCGAAGCTGGTCAAGGTCCTCGACGCCGACGGCAAGCCCGTCCGCGAGATCGGCGAGCCCCGCGAGTTCGGCGCCGATATGCTCAACACCGCCGGGAACGAGGTCCTACTGGCGGTCGACCAGGCCGGCCAGGTCTATCTGGCCTATACCGTCCAGAACCGGATCGAGAAATACGCGGCCGACGGAAAGCTCCTCTGGCGGGCCGACCGCGAGCTGCCCTACTCCATGGAGATCAAGGACAAGGGCGAGATCAAGCGGGACGGCGGCAATGTTTCCATCCGGGGGCCGCAGCTGAACCGCTGCGCGTCGGGGATCGCCGTCGACGGCCGGGGCCGCGTCTGGGTCGTCACCATGACCCGCCAGCTCAAGAAGGAGGAGCAGGTCGGGATGATGATGACCATGAGCATGGAAGCCGGCGGCGGGCGGACGATGGGGATGAAGCCCCAGGGCGAGGGCCAGGAGCTCCGGACGACCAACGCCTACAAGCTCGAGGTCTTCGACGCCGACGGCGCGCTGCTCGGCTCGCTCCCGCTCGATCTCTTCGTCGACGGCATCTTCATCTTCGGCGACCGCCTCTTCCTCCTGGACAAGCTCCGCGGCACCCAGTTCAAGGAGTACCGCATCAAGGGCTGAGCGCCGGGCGGCTTGACTCGGAGGAGCGGGTCGTCTCTAATAAGGGTATCCTCTCGAAGGAGATCCGCCCATGATCGACAAGAAGAAAGCCACCATCCTCGTCATCGCCCTGGTCGTCCTGGCCGTCGGCGCGATGATCATCCTGTTCAATGGCCAGGCCAAGGGACAGCAGGCCGTCCCGGCCCAACAGGCCCAGCCCGCCGTTCCCCCGGCCAAGCCCGAAGTGAGGCCCTCGCCGGCCATCGTCGGCCAGCCCATGCCCGATTTCACGCTGCCCGTCTACCAGGGCGGGACGCTGACCCTGTCGTCGCTCCGCGGCAAGAACGTCCTCATCCTCTTTCCCCGCGGCTACGCGGCCGAGAACTACTGGTGCACGATCTGCAACTACCGCTACGTCGAGCTGGCCGAGCTCGAGAAGGCCAAGGGGATCCGCGAAAAGTACAACCTGGAGATCCTGGTCGTCTTCCCCTACGCGCCGGACGTCGTCAAGGTCTGGCTCGAGGCCCTGCCCGGGCAGCTCGAGTCGATCAAGGCCCGGAAATTCCCCGCCGACGCGGTCAAGCTCGACGATGCGGGCAAGGCCCGGATGGAGCGGGCGCGCCAGATCTATCCGAACGACTATGCGCTCGAGAAGGGCGCGGTCCTGGCCCCCTTCCCCATCCTGGTCGACGGCGAGCGGGCGCTCTCCACGAAGCTCGACCTCTTCCGGCACGAGTGGACAGGCAGCAAGGTCGACCAGAACATCCCGGCCGTCTACATCGTCGACGCCCAGGGCGTGCTCCAGTTCAAGTATGTCAGCCAGAACACGGTCGACCGCCCGGGCTACGATTACCTCCTTAAGGTCCTCGAGGTCATCAACGCCGGGAAGTGAAGCCCGACTTTTCCTCCCCTCCGCCGACTAAACAGGTGGAGGATGCGATGAGGAAGACCGCTCTTTTTGTCTTGGCCGCCGTCTGCCTGATGGCGGTATCCGGCCTGGCCGCGGAACAGCCGCGGGTCGGCCCTCCCCCGCTCCGGGTCGAGTCCCCGACCCTCCGGCCCAGCCCCGTGCACGTCTGGGTCCCCGGCTTTTGGAAGTGGAAGGACGTCAACTACGATTGGGTCGAAGGCCGCTGGGTCAAGGCCAAGAAGGGCCGGGAATGGGTCCCGGGCACGTGGGAGCAGGTGGGCAGCCGCTGGGTCTGGACGGCCGGCAAGTGGAAGAAGATCGAGACGGGCAAGCCGAAAGCGGCCAAGGCCAAGAAAAAGAAGTAAACGCTCTCCCCGCCACTCAGTCCGGCGACGTCAGCGCGGTGTAGCAAAAACCCGTGTAGTGCTTGACGACGTCGGCGATGACCTCGTCCTTGTCCATCCTCAGCACCTTGAACGGGAACAACCCCGGCATGAAATCCTCGTCCACCGTTTGATATTCGGCCTTGGGCGTGCGCCGGGCCTTGACCTGCAGCTTCAGCCGCAGCTCGACCGCGTTCTTGGGCAGTGAGATCCGGTAATGGAACTGTTCGTCCTTCAGGCCCGGGAAGAAGATGACGAAGCGGATGCTCTTGCCCTTGGTCTTCTGCTGCTCGCACTTGATGCGGAAGCTCGCCAGCTCGTCGGCCAGGGCCTCGAAGGCGGGCTCGGCGATGAATTCGCAGAACTGGTCGAACTGCCCGACGGTCTCGGCCTGGCAGAGCTCGATGACCCGCACGTTCTCGAAGTGGTTGGCCAGCTCTTTCTTCCAGTCGATCTTGCCCATCGGGAACTCCGCGCTCGGGAATTGCCCGTATGATAGCACAATCGCGCCGCCGGGAGAAGCGGGAGAAAGTGCCGGCTGAGGTCAGCAAAAGGGGGGTGATGATTGGAAATTGAGGGAGCCCTCTCCAGCCGGCGAAAGAGAGCCGAAGCCATTATAGTCCGGCCGGTCGGAAAATCAAGGAGTAATTTTTTTTGTGTCGCGCGGGGAAAATGCCGGCTGTTTTTTTAACAGCAGATAAGGGGGAAAATGATGTATTTCATGGGGTTGAAGTTTCCTCCAGCCGGCACAAGAAAACTTGGTGGTATTATAGTCGCTCCGCGGAAAAAATCAAGAGCCGCCGCCGGATTTCCCGAACGGGCGCCGGATGTCGTAAGATGAGGGGAGCGAGGAGGCGACCGACATGAGAAAAGCGCTGACGGTCCTGACGGTGGCGATATTGGCGGCGGCGGCCGTCGCCCCGGCCGCGGCCCAGACGAAAGCCCCGACGACGCGCGAGATGGCCCTGCTCTGCTGGCAGGAGTTCGCCGAGCTGGTGCCGGCGCGCGTCCGAACGGTCCTCGTCCCCTTCGGCTCGCTCGAGCCCCACGGCGTCATCCCCAACGGCACCGACAGCCTCGCGCCCGAGGCCATGGCCCGCGACATCGCCGCCCGGGTGGACGCCCTGATCGCGCCGACCCTGAATTACGGCATGACCGAGGCCATGAAGGCCTATCCGGGGGCCGTCTCCATCCCGGCCGAGGCCTACGCGCCGTTCGCCGAATCGGTCCTCGACAACCTGGCCGCGCAGGGTTTCAAGAACCTCGTCGTCCTCAACGGGCACGGCGGCAACACGGCCGTCCTCAACGCCGCCGCGACCAAGGTCGCCAACGCCCGCCGCGTCCGGGTCCTGGTCGTCAACTGGTGGACGCTGGCCGACGACATCACCAAGGCCGTGTTCAAGCAGAACGGCGGGCACGCGGGGAACAACGAGACGGCCTACGTCCAGGCCTTCCTCCCCGCTTTCATCCACCCCGAGCGCTACAAGCCCGAGATGGCCGAGCCCAACGCCCCGGCCGGAGCGTACTATACGGTCCCGGTCTCCTCGACGATCCTCCTCTACGAGAAGGGCCAGGGCGCCCCGACCTTCGACGCCGCCCAGGCCAAGGAGTATTTCCGCAAGGTCAACGACCGCGTCGCCGAGCTCGTCCTCGACACGATCCGGAAATGGGACGCGGCCGGCGTCTATAAATAGGGCCGCGCCGTTCAGGCGGCGCGGAGCAGGAAGACCCGGAGGTCCATCACGTTGGTGCCGGTCGGACCGGTGACGATCAGATTCCGCGTTTGCTTGAAGAGGCCGTAGGAATCGTTGTCGTCGAGGTAGGCGGCCGGATCGAGCCCGAGGGCCCGCGCCCGCCCGGCGGTCGAGCCGTCGGCCCAGGCCCCGGCGGCGTCGGTCGGGCCGTCGATGCCGTCCGTGCCCAGGCTGAGGATGAGCCAATCGAGCCCGCGGACCTCCGCCTTCTCCATTTCGACGAGCGCGGCCAGCACGAACTCGGTGTTGCGGCCGCCCCTCCCCCGCCCGGTGACCGTGACCGTGAGCTCGCCCCCGGCGAGGAGGCAGAGCGGCCGGGGCAGGGACGAGGCGGAACAGGCCAGCTCGGCCAGGAAGGCGGCGTAGCTCGCGGCCGTTTTGCGGGCTTCCCCGCCGTCGCTCGACGACAGGAAGATGGGCTCGAAGCCGAGCTTCTCGGCCTCGTGCTTGGCGGCCCGCAGGGCGGTCATGTTGTCGCCCACGACGAACGCGCGGACGCGCTCGAAAACGGGGTCGCCCTCCTTGAGGGTTTCCTCGACCAGGCCGCGCTCCCCTTCCTCGAAGCGGGCCCGGACGAGGGCCGAGGCCGAATCCCAGACGCCGTACCGTTCGAGAATGGCCCGCGCCTCGGCGAAGGTCGACGCGTCCCAGTGGGTCGGGCCCGAAGCGATGGTCCCGAGGTCGTCGCCGACGACGTCGGAGATGGCCAGGGTGACCACTTCGGCCGGGAAGGCCGCCCGGGCCAGGCGCCCCCCCTTGATGGCCGAGAGGTGCTTGCGGACGGCGTTGAGCTCCTGGATGGTCGCCCCGGCGCGCATCAGGTCGTCGGCCAAGCGGCGCTTCTTGTCGAGCGCGATCCCCTCGGCCGGGAGCGTGAGGAGCGACGACCCGCCGCCGGAGATGCAGACGAAGAGGAGGTCGCGCTCGCCGGCCGCGCCGGCGATCTCGAGCACGCGCCGGGCGGCCTCGACGCTCCGCGCGTCCGGGACGGGATGGGAGGCCTCGAGATATTCGAGCCGGGATCCTTCGTGCCCGACCGGCCCGGGCACGACCACGAGGCCCGAGGTCAGCCGGTCGTCGAGGACGGCGGCCAGGGCTTCGCCCATGGCCGCCGCGGCCTTGCCGAAAGAGACGAGGAAGACGCGGTCCCGGGCGGCCAGGTCGAATTCGCGGCCCTTGACCCGGACGACGTCGCCTTCGCGCACGACGCTCTCCCGGATGAGGGACCAGGGATCGACGGCCGCAACGGCCGCGCGCCAGATGGCCTCGGCGCCGTCGGCGAAACCGCTCCTCCCCCGGGCGAGATCCATGGCGGTATTACTATAGACCAAATCCCAGATCTTGGGGATACCCTTTTTCCGGATTGACACGCGCGGCGGCGTCTCCTACGATGGTCTCGAACGACGCGTCCGCATCGAGGGAGGTCACCCATGAGATCCGATTTCGAAGAGCTTTACGGCGACCTACGCCCGCGGGGGGATGGACCGCCGCGAGTTCCTGTCGAAGCTCGCCGCGCTCGCCGGCGGGACGGCCGTCGCGGCGGTATCGCTCGCGTCGCTCGAAGGCGCGGAGCCCCGCGCCCAGCTCGTGGCCAAGGACGACCCGCGGCTCGAGACGGGATACGTCGACTATCCCATCGAAGGCGGGACCATGAGGGCCTACTCGGCCAGGCCCAAAGGCGGCGGGAAGCACGCCGGGGTCATCGTCATCCACGAGAACCGGGGCCTCAATCCCCACACCGAGGATATCGCCCGACGCATGGCCCTCGAAGGCTACCACGCCGTCGCGCCGGACGCCTTATCTCCCCTCGGCGGGACGCCGGCGAACCCGGACGAGGCCCGGCCCCTTTTCCAGAAGCTCGACCGCGAGGCGAACACGAAGAACTTCGTCGCGGCCGTCGCCTACCTCAAGACCGGCCCGCAGGCGACGGGCAAGGTCGCCTGCATGGGCTTCTGCTGGGGCGGAGCGGTGACGAACCAGGTGGCCGTCCACGCGCCCGACCTCGCGGCGGCCGTCCCCTTCTACGGCAGTCAGCCCGCGGCGGAGGACGTGCCGAAGATCAAAGCGGCCATGCTCCTCCACTACGCCGGCGACGACGAGCGCATCGACGCCGGCATCCCGGCCTTCGAGGAGGCCCTCAAAAAGGCCGGCATCGAATACACCATCCACATGTACGAGGGCGCGGGCCACGCCTTCATGAACGACACGGGACAGCGCTACAACAAGGAAGCGGCCGAGCTGGCTTGGAAGCGGACGGTCGCGTTCTTCGCGGACAAGCTCAGGAGCTAGCGTTCCCGCGGCGCCAGGCCGCGGCCACGGCGTCCACGAACGGACGCACGTGGGTGAAGAACTTCTTGTATCCCGCGCAGAGATAGTTCAGCCCCGGCTCGCCGTCGGGGGCGATCGCGAACCGGTTCCTGGGGCATTCGCCGTGGCACATGTCCAGGACCGCGCACGCGCGACAGGTCCCGGGCAGGGTCTCGAGCTTGGCCCTTCCGAACGCCCGCTGGGCGGGGCTCTCGAGCAGGACGGCGAGCGGCGTCTCGCGGATCGTCCCGAGGCGGTGGGCCGCGTCGACATAGTGATCGCAGGAGAAGAGGTCGCCGTCGCGCTCGAGGACCGGGACGTCGCCGCAGACCGGCCGGAAGAGGCAGAGCGAGTGCTCCTGGCCGAAGGCCAGGCGAGCCGCTTCCTCGACGATCTGGACCTTGATGCGTCCGACGTCGCGGTCCAGCCACTCGTCGAAGACGGCACAGAGGAACTCTCCCCAGGCCGCGGCCGGAACGGAAGCCGGGCTGACGCCCATGGGTTGCTCGGGGCGCCTCTCGACGAGCGGCAGGAACGTCACGAACGCGGCCCCGATCTCCCGGAAGAAGCCGTAGACCTCCGCGGGGTGCCGGACGTTGTGCGCGCCGACGACGCAGAGGACATCGGTCGGCACGCCGTGCCGGCGCAGCACGCCGTAGCCCCGCATCGCCTCGTCGAAGGCCGGCCGGCCCGAGAGGGTCCGGCGATAGCGGTCGTGGAGCTCGCGCGGGCCGTCGAGACTGAGCCCGACGGAGAACCCTTCGGCCGCCAGAAAACGCCCCCATTCCTCGTCGAGGAGCGTCCCGTTCGTCTGGAGGCCGTTGGCGATCGTCCGGCCCGGCGGACAGAGCCGGCGTTCGATCGCGACGGTCTTCCGGAAATAGTCGACGCCGAGGACCGTCGGCTCGCCGCCGTGCCAGGAGAAACGGACGATCTCGTCGGGCGAGGCGGCGATGTGCTGGGCGATGTAGGATTCGAGGAGATCTTCGGGCATACGGGCCGGCTCGTTCCCGGGCTCCCCCATCGTGCCCCGGCCCAGGTAATAGCAGTAACGGCAGGCCAGGTTGCAGACCGATCCCGCCGGCTTGACGAAGACCTGAAAGCTCCGCGACACGGGCGCCATCGACCCGATTCTATCATCGAACCTCACAGCCGGCTAATCCGAAAGGCCGATCTGTGCTATAAAATAGGCGATGCGAAGCGTTGCCGCGCGCGTTCCCGTCCCGGGCGCCGTCGCTCTCCTCCTGGCCCTGGCCTGGCCCCTTCTTTTCCCGGGCGGGATCGCCGGACAGCCCGCGCCCGCCTCCAAGGCCGCCCCCCAGGACAAGAACGTCGCCGACTTCGAGCAGCGCCTGAACCGCATCAACGGGCAGATCAAGGACCTTCGGACGCGGCTCGAGACCGAAGCCCGCAAGGAATCTTCGGTCCTCTCCTCCCTGGCCCGCATCAACCTCACCCGGAAGCTCGTCGAGAGAGAGCTGGCCGCCCAGAACGTCGAGCTCGAGCGCGGCCGGGCCGAGCTCGCCGCGATCCAGACGAACCTCAGGGGCCTGCGGGCCGGCATCGACCGGGAGCGCGAATCGATGGAGAGGACCCTGGTCACGCTCTACAAGTTCGGCCGCTTCGATTTCTTCCAGTTCCTGCTCCAGGCCCGGGATATCGAGACCTACGCCTCCGAGAGCAAGCATCTGGCCCTGCTCGCCCGCAGCCAGGACGAGGTCGTCGCGGGCTATCTGGCCTCGCTCGAGGAGCTGCGCGCGGCCCAGTCCGCGCTCGAGAGCAAGCAGCGGGACCTGGCCGAGATGGCCCGGGCCGCGAGCCTCAAGCGCCAGGAGCTCGAGACCGAGGCCCGGAAGAACGCCACCCTGGTCCAGGAGATCCGCAGGAACCGGGAGACCTACAAGCGGACGCTGGCCGAGCTCGCCGAGAGCGCCGAAGAGCTCCAGAAGCTGATGGCCAAGATCATCGCCCAGGAGTGGGTGCTGCCGGCCGCCTTCGTCCCCCTCACCGAGCGGCGGGGCCAGCTCGCCTGGCCGATCGAAGGCCGGATCGTCACGCCGTTCGGCTACGAGAAGCATCCGGACTTCAACACCGTGGTCATGAACAAGGGCGTCGAGATCGCGCCGGCCAAGGGCCGGTCGCTCATCCTGGCCGTCCACGCGGGCAAGGTGGTCTACGCGGACTACTTCCAAGGCTATGGGAACCTGCTCATCGTCGACCACGGCATGACCTACTACACCCTCTACGGGCACTGTTCGGAGTTCCTGGCCGCGGTCGGCGACATGGTCCGGACCGGCCAGCCCGTGGCCGTGGTCGGGGACAGCGGCTCGCTCAAGGGCGAGTGCCTCTATTTCGAGGTCCGCTACAAGACCAAGGCCCTCGATCCCTTGCAATGGCTGAAGCGGAGGTGATAGAATGGTTAACCGTTCCGCCATGAAAAAGGTCCCGAGATACCGTTGGATCCTCTGGGCGGCCTTCCTGGCCGCGGCCCTGTTCTTCGTCATCCAGATGGACTTCCTGCCCGGCAAGCCGGGGGCCCAGGTGTCCAAGGGATTCGAGCTCCTCGACTCCCTGATGAGCCACATCCGCCGGGACTATCTCGAGGAACGGGACCCGCTCCAGACGGCCGAAGGGACCTACCGCGGCATGGTCAACTCCCTGGACCCGCTGTCCGCCTACCTCTCCAAGGACCTGCGCGCGGGATACGAGAGCCGCACCGGCCGGGAGACGGAGCCGGGGGCGATCGTCCTGAAGCGCTACGCCGCCTTCCCCCAGGTCGTGGCCGTCGTCCCCAAATCCCCCGCCGAAACGGCCGGGATCCGGATGGGCGACCTGCTGAGCGCCATCGAAGGCCGGAACACGCTGAGCATGAGCCTGGCCGAGGTCAAGATCCTGCTCCGCGGCCGGGACGAGAAACCCGTCCGGCTCCGCGTCCTGCGCGCTAACGAGACCCTCGACCTCGACGTGCCGCGCGCCCTTCTCTTCCCCGCGGCGTACACCTTCGTCCGGGCCGCGGGCCGGCCCGCGGTCCTCAGCGTCCGCCGGATCGACGCCTCGCTCCTGCCCGAGCTCCGCAAGACCGTCGTCCCCGCCCTGAAAGGCGGCAAGACGCCCCTGGTCCTCGACCTCCGAAGCTGCCAGGAGGGCGAGATCGAGGAGGCCCTCGCGCTCGCCAACCTGTTCATCAAGGCCCCCGACGCAGGGCGTTTCGAGGGGCGGGGGGGCGAGAAGACGGCCGTCGCCTGCCCCGATGAGCCCGCGCTCGGCGCGCTCCCGCTCGTCGTCTGGACCGACGCCGGGACGGCCGGACCGGCCGAGCTCGTCGCCGGCCTCCTCCAGGAGCTGCGCAAGGTCAAGGTCGTCGGCTACGCGACGTCCGGCCTGGTCGGGCGGACGACGCTCTTCCCGATGAAGGACGACAGCGCCATCCTGCTCACTTCGGGCATCTACGCTCTGCCTTCGGGGCGCAAGCTCTGGGACGACGGCGTCGTCCCCGACGCCGGGCTCCCCGTGGACAAGCTCGACGACAAGAGCTACTTCGAGAAGACCGCCGCGCACCTCCCCAAGCTCTGACGGATGAGGAAGAGGCCCCAGCCCAAAGGTCGCCAGCCCGGACCGGTCTTCACGCTTCTCACCGTGGTCCTCGCGACTTGCGCGGTCGTCTCGGTGCTGGTCCTCGATTACATCGGGGCCCGTCGGGGCGAGCGGTCCTACCTTTTCTCCTTCGCCGCGGCCCTGAAGGAAGCGGCCGGGAAAACGTCGCCGGCCGCCCCGGCCGCCGGAGCCAGGCCGTATCGGCTGGAAACGCCCTCGGAAAAGCCCGGCCCGGGCCAGGCGCCGGGCGCGGCCGTCAAGACCTTCGAGGAGGTCCTGGCGGCGAGCCTGGCCGCGGCCGGCGTTTCCGACGACTCCGTCCTCCGGCTCAAAGGCCCGAAAGGCCGGCCGCTCTTCGAGGTCGAGATCCCGTCGGAGCTCTACGAATCGGTCGGGCCCGCGGTCGAGAAAGCGCTCAAGGCCGAGGGCGTCCGCGTCCTCAACAAGAAGCGGACGCCCGGCGAGGAGCGGACCGAGGTCCTCTGGTCGCTGCGGCGGCCCACGAAGCAGGACGCGGCCATCTCGTTCGTCCTGCCGGTCGAACCGCTCGTCGCCGTCGCGGAGAAGGCGCCGGCCGCGAAGAAAGGCCCCCGCGGCCAGGTCGCCCTGATCATGGACGACATGGGCTCGAACCTCGAGACCCTCGACGAGCTCATCGCCCTGGGCCGGCCCATCACGGTCTCGGTCCTCCCCTACAGCGCCTACGCGGCCGAAACGGCCCGGCTGGCCCACGAGCGGGGGCTCGAGGTCCTGCTCCACCTTCCGCTCGAGTCCGTCAACAACCACGAGGCCATGACGGGCACCGAAGGTCTGATCATGACCATGATGACCGAGCCGGCGATCGTCGCCGCGTTCGAGGCGAGCTACGACCGGGTGCCCTTCGCGACGGGCACGAACAACCACATGGGCTCGCGGTTCACCGCCGAGCGCGACCTGATGCGCGTCCTTCTGAGGCCGATCAAGGACAGGGGCCTGTTCTTCGTCGACAGCCGGACGACGGCCAAGACCGTCGCCCTCGAGGAGGCCCGGAAGATGGGCATCCCGTCCACCCAGCGCGACGTCTTCCTCGACGCCGACGAGGACCGCGGCCGCATCCGGGGGCGCCTGATCGAGCTCTTCCAGAAGGCCCGCAAGAAGGGCCGGGCGGTCGGCATCTGCCACCCCTTCCCGGAAACGCTGGCCGTCCTCAGATCGACCTACCGCCTCCTCGACGCCTACGGCCTCGAGGCCGTCCCCGTCTCGAAGCTCGTCCGATAAATTCCGGGACATGAACGAGATCTCCGGATCTCGTATCGTGTCCCGGGAATTTATCGGGCAGTTGCGTAATCGCCGTCCGGGCGCTATCATACGAACGAGAGAGAGAGGAGGAGCCCATGAAGAGAATCGCCCCCATCGCGCTCGTGCTCGGCGTCCTGGCGCTGGCCGTCCTGCCGGCGTGCAAGACCATGTCCCGCGACGAGCTGAAGGGCTCGATCGAGATCTTGGACTATTCGTCCATCTGGGTCGCCAAGTATTACCAGCCCTGGCCGCAGCGGCTCATCCTCGTCCCCCAGATCTCGTTCCGCGTCAAGAACATCGGGGCTAAGCCGCTGAGCTACGTCAACTTCAACGCCGTCTATCAGTTCAAGGGCGACCCGGAGAACTTCGGCGACTCCTTCATGGCCGCCATCCGGGGCAAGGCCATCCCGCCCGGCGGCACGGGCGACCTCATCGTCCTGAAGAGCAACCTCGGCGTCGAAGGCAAGAACCTGGCCGGCATCCGCGACAATCCGCAGTGGAAACAGGCTTTCGTCCGGCTCTTCGCCATCTCCAAGGGCTCGACGCCCGTTCTCCTCGGCGTCTACGACGTCTCGCGCGACATCGACTTCAAGGAGCCCGAACCGGTGGAGCCGAAGAAATAAGATGGGCCCTCTCGTCCCCTCCAAGGTCTTCCTCGTCCGCGGCCTCGGCCGGCACAAGGAGAAGCTCGTCAGCTTCGAGAAGGCCCTGCGCGAGGCCGGCATCGCTCCCTTCAACCTCGTCCGGGTCTCGAGCATCTTCCCGCCGCAGGCCAAGTTCGTCTCGAAGGCGGCGGGCCTCGCGCTCCTCGACCCGGGCCAGATCCTGTTCGTCGTCCTCAGCGAGAACGCCACGGACGAGCCCGGGTGCCTGATCTCGGCCTCGATCGGCGTGGCCGTCCCCGACGATCCCGCGCAGTACGGCTACCTGGCCGAGCACTCGGACGCCGGCAAAAACCAGCGGGAGACTTCGCTCCACACCGAGTACCTGGCCGCCGAGATGCTGGCGACCAAGCTCGGTCACAAGCTCAGGGAACCGGGGAAGGCCGCCCGGTCGTTCCGCATCTCGAACGGCCTGTCCCTCAAGACACGGAGCGCGACCCGGACGGCGCGGGGGGAAAAGGGCGTCTGGACGACGGCCATCGCGGCCGCCGTGTTGATCATCGAAAAATAGTTATTTGTTGAGTCCCAGCGGGTCGGGCTTCAGGATCTTGACGTAGCTCCGCTCACGGAGCGTCTTGATGTAGGCCTCGCCCTTGACGGCGCGCTTCTCGTTGTAGATCCTCTCTTCGACCCGGCTCCGGGCCTCGTCGAACGGCAGCAGGTGGCTGTCCTTCTTCTCGACGAGCTGGAGCAGGTACCAGCCGTTCTTGGTGTTGATCCAGGGGGTCGTCTCGCCGGCCTTGATCTTCTCGACGGGCGTCTCGAGGTCCTTGTCGAGCTCCCCCGCCTTGAAGGTCCCCAGGTCGCCCTTGGCGTCCTTCATCGGCGGGTCGGACAGCTCCGCCGCCGTATCGCCGAACGGCGCGCCGCCCTTGAGCTTGGCGTCGATCGCGGCCTTGAGCTCTCCCAACGTCTCGGGCGTGCGCCCCTCGGCCGCGAGGTAGATGGCGCTGAGCCGGTACTCGGTGGGCACGGTGAACTCGGCGGGGTTCTTCTTGTAGTACTGGACGATCTCGGAATCCTCGAGGGCGATGGCCCGCTCGACCTCGGTGTAGAGGACGCCCTGCCGCATCATGCCCTCTTCGTACTGCTTGAGCCAGGCCTCGTAGGACATGCCCGACTGCTGGATGGCCCGGCGCAGGTCCTGGTCGGAGGTGAAGTTGTTCTCCTGCTTGATCTTCTCGACCATCCCCTTGAGCTGCTCCTGGACGTTCAGGCCGAGCTCCTTGGCCTTCTGCAGGAGCAGCGTCTCCGTGATCATGAGCTCGAGCAGCTGCTTTTTGAGGTTGTCGTATTGCCTCTGGTATTCCGCCGGGTCCATCTGCTGGGCCCGCAGCTGGGCCGCGGCCTGCTCGAACTGCCCCCGGTACTCGGTCAGGGTGATGATGTCGTCGTTGACGACGGCCACGATCTCCTCGACGACCTCCTGGCCGATGACGGGGACCGCCAGCGGGCCGAGGACGCCGGCCATTGCCAGACACGCGATGATCTTTTTCATTCGTCCGACCTCTGATACTTGAAGAATAGGTTCTCGGTCAGGGCCCGCCAGTCCAGGGTCTCCTTGAGCCCGCCCAGGTGGGAGGACAGGGCGTCCTTCATCTTCTGGGCCAGGAGGCGCTCCCGGATCTCCGGGGCGGCCTCCTCCTCGGTCCGCAGGGCCGGGGGGAACTTCCGGTCCAGCCGGAAGATGTGATAGCCGTAGGACGACTCGACGACCTGGCTCGTCCGGCCCTCATCGAGCGAGAAAATGACCTTTTCCATGTCCGCGGGCAGGTCCCCCTGCTCGAAGACGCCCATGACGCCCTCGCGGGCGGACTCGGGGCCCAGGGACTCCTCGGCGGCGATCTTGCGGAACTCCGGCTCGCCGGTCCGCTGGAGCCGCCGCAGGACGCCGATCGCCTTCTCCTCGGTCGCGACGAGGATCTGGCTGACCTGGGCCCGGCCCTGGTGAAGGAAGTCCTTCTTGTTCCGCTCGTAGTGATCCCGGATCTCGCCGGCGTCGACCCGGACGTCCTTGACGACGAGGAAGGTGTATTTCTCGACGAGCAGCCGGTCGAAGGCCCCCTCGGCGGGATCGGCGGGCGAGCCGCCGGCCGCGCTCGGCGAAAGGCCGGCGACGGCCAGCCGGGCCAGGTACTCCTTCTTCTCGTCCTCGGTGAGGACGATGCCGCGCTCGAGGGCCGCTTCGAGCAGGATCCTCTCGTCGGCGAACCGGTCGAAGAGCCGGCTCAGCGACTCGGCCGGCAGGCCCTTGGCCTCGGCCCCCGAGGCCTCGAGGTAGGCCCTGAAGTCGGCGTTATAGAACTCCCGTTTCTCGACCGTCAGGACCGGGCGGCCGCGGAGCTTGCCCTGGACGAGCCCGGCGACGCGGGAGACCGGACCCCGGCCCTCGTCGCGGCCGCAGGCCAGGGCGGCCGACAGGGCCATGACGAGAATGGCGGTCCGGTGGAAACTGTCCATCTTTTTTAATATCAACTCATTGTATTCTATTTGGATAACTCCATCAAGACCCCGACCGTTTCATCGAGGAGGGCCCGTTCGGTCGTCCCCCGGAAGGCCAGGGACAGGACGCCCTCGGGCGTGAGGGACCCGGAAAACCGTTTGAGGAGAGGGGTCACCCGGGACCAGTCGACCGGCGTCCCCGGCCGGAACTTGAAGACGACCCGGTGCTCGGTCCGATCGACGGAGCGCAAGCGCAGCTTCTTGGCCAGGTGCTTGAGGGCCCCGTAGCGGAGGAGGTTCTCGACCGGCTCGGGGACCGGTCCGAACCGGTCGCGGGCCTCCTCGCGGAGACGGTCGATCTCGGAGAGGTCCTCGATCGAGGCCAGGCGCTTGTAGAAGTTGAGCCTCAGGTTGACCTGGGGCAAGTAGTCCTCGGGGACGCGGATGTCGACCTTGAGGTTGATCTCGGCATTCTCCTCCTCGACGGCCTCGCCCTTGAGCTCCCGGATGGCCTGGTCGAGCAGCTGCATGTAGTACTCGAAGCCCACGGCCTCCATCGTCCCGTGCTGGCGGTGGCCGAGGAGGTTGCCGGCGCCGCGGATCTCGAGGTCGCGGGCGGCCAGCCGGAAGCCGGAGCCGAGGGCGCTGAACTCCTTGAGGGCCTTGAGCCGTTCGCGGGCCAGGGGCGTCAGCTCGATGTAGGGCGGGACGAGGAAGTAGGCGTAAGCCTGCCGTGACGACCGCCCGACCCGGCCCCGGAGCTGGTAGAGCTGGGCCAGGCCGTAGAGGTCGGCCCGGTCGACGATCAGGGTGTTGACGAGCGGGATGTCGATGCCGTTCTCGACGATGGTCGTCGAGACGAGGACGTCGTACGTGTGCCCGACGAAGTCGAGCATCCGCTTTTCGAGCTGGGGCCCCGTCATCTGCCCGTGGACGGCGACGACCCGGGCTTGGGGCACGAGGGTGGTAACCAGCTCGGCGACCTTGTCGATGTCTTCGATGCGGTTGTGGATGACATAGACCTGGCCGCCCCGGCCGAGCTCCTGGCGGACGGCCGCGGCGATGAGCTTGGCGTTGAACGGCGTCACGACCGTGTGGACGGCCAGCCGGTCGCGCGGCGGCGTCTCGATGAGCGAGATGTCGCGCAGGCCCGAGAGCGACAGGTTGAGCGTCCGCGGGATGGGCGTCGCCGTGAGGGTCAGGACGTCGATGGTGGCCTTGAGGTGCTTGATCCTCTCCTTGTGGCCGACGCCGAAACGCTGCTCCTCGTCGACGACCAGGAGGCCCAGGTCCTTGAACCCGACGTCCTTCGAGAGCAGCCGGTGGGTGCCGATGAGGACGTCGACGACGCCCCTGCGGCACTCCTCGAGGATCGCCTTCTGCTCACGCGGCGATTGAAGGCGGGTCAGGCCCTCGATCCGGACCGGGAAGAGGGCCATGCGGGCCCGGAAGGTCTTGAGATGCTGGCTGGCCAGGACCGTCGTCGGGCAAAGGACCGCGACCTGCTTGCCGTCCATGACGGCCTTGAAGGCGGCCCGCATGGCCACCTCGGTCTTGCCGTAGCCGACGTCGCCGCAGAGAAGCCTGTCCATCGAGGTCTCGTTCTCCATGTCCCCGCGGATCTCCCGGATGGAACGGAGCTGGTCCTCGGTCTCCTCGTACTCGAAGGTCTTGCCGAATTCCTCGTCCCACAGCCCGCCCGAAGAGAAGGAGTGGCCCTTGACGGTCTTGCGCCGGGCATAGAGCTCGACGAGCTCCTTGGCCACGGCTTCGACCGCCTTCTTGGCCCGGGTCCGGGTCTTCTCCCAGGTGTTGGTGCCGAGCTTGTCGAGCGGTGGCGGCTCGGGCCCGCCCTTGGAGAACTTCTGGACGAGGTCGAGGTTCTCGACCGGGACGAGAAGCTTGTCGCCGTCCCGGTAGTGGAGCTCGATGAACTCGCGGCCCTTGCCCTCGACCTCGACGCGCCGCAGGCCCCGGAAGACGCCGATGCCGTAGTCGCCGTGGACGACGAAGTCGCCGGCCTGGAGGTCCTGGAACTGGGAGAAGAACGGGCGCCGGGAGGCCCGGCTGACGATGACCTTCTCCTCGGTGAAGATGTCCTTCTCGGAAAAGAAATGGAGCTTTTCCTTGGGGTAGCTGAAGCCCCCGGGCAGGGCGCCGACGAGGAGGCTGGCCTCGTTGCGGGGCGGGACGGCAAGCGGCGAGTCGGTCTCGACGACGGGGACGTCGTTCTCGCGGAGGAGCGTCGCCAGGCGCTGGCGGGTGCCCGCGTTGAGGAGGTAGAGATAGCAGAGGTCGCTCTCGGACTGGAGCTTCTCCAGGTACTGGAGGAAGAACGGGATCCGGTTCTCGAACCGCGGCACGGGCTGGAAAGCGAAGGCGTGGGCCTTCCGGCGGGACGGAGCGCCGAGCTCCTCGAGCCGCACGGCCTCCTTGCGAACCCGGCGCAGGAGCGCGGGCGAGAAAACGGCGTCGGGCTCGAGGCCGAAGACGCCGTCGGTGAGGAGGTCGGCGAACTGGTCGGCGAGCTCCTTGACGTGGTCGTCCCACTCGCAGTCGACGGCCACGGGATCGTCGACCACGAAGACCGGGTCGCGCAGGTAGTCCGTGAGCGGGACGAAGCGGTCGGCGCGCAGGAGCGCCAGGGCCGAGAAGCCCGGTCCGAAGTCCCCGCGCTCGAGGGCGGCGATCTTGGCGTCGAGGTCGCGCCCGGCGCCCCGGGCGCGGCGGCGGGCGGCCGTCTTCCAGCCGTCGAGGAACTCGGCCGTGGCCGGGAACTCGCGCAGGCCCGGCACCGTCAGGCGCTCGAGTCGCTTGAGCGAGCGTTGGGAAGAGATGTCGAACTCGCGCAGGGAGACGACGCGCGAGCCGTCGAACTCGACGCGGAAGGGATTGGCCTCCCCCGGCGCGAAGACGTCGACGATGCCGCCGCGCCAGGCGTACTCGCCGGGCGAGGCGATGAGGTCCTCGCGGGTGTAGCCGTAGCGGTCGAGGGTCCCGAGCAGGGCGTCGTGATCGGCCTCGCCGCCGGCCTCGAGGGTGAGGAAGAGGCGGGCCAGGTCCTCGGGGCCGGGCACGGGCTTGAGCAGGCCGCCGAGGCTGGTGACGATGAGGGCCGGCGGCGTCCCGAGGAGCCGGCGCAAGAGCCTCATCCGCGACGAGGCGGCGTCGAGGGACGGGGGGACCTCGAAGTAGGGATTATCGGCCAGCGGGGCGAGAGTGGCGGAAGCCGCCTCGGGCGCGAGGCGCGCGAGGAAAAAGCGGCAGTCCTGCTCGAAGGGGGCCAGGGGGGCGGATTCGGCGCGGACGAAGACGATCGGCCGGGCGACCGTCTTGGCCAGGCAGGCCAGGAGGCAGGCCTTGGCGGGCTCGATGACGCCGCGGACGGAAAGCGGCCGTTCGTTCGAGGCGACGGCCCGCGCGAGGTCGCCAAACTCGGCCGTGCGGAGGAGGAAATCGAGGCTCACCGCGCTATTCTAGCGGCCCGGCCGGACGCGGTCAAACAGCATCAAAGAGGGACCTGGTCCCTTCCGGGCGGGGCAGTCAGGTCGGGCTGGATTCGGGACCAGCCTTGGGCTATAGTTTTAGCCTCAGAGGTGTTTGACATGAATAGAAAGGTTTTATCATCACTTGTCGCTATCGCCCTACTCTCACTCGCCTGCACCCTCCTCGCCCAGGGCCCCGCGCAAGGAGAGGATGCCCTGACGGTTAAAGCCCGGGCTTTCCTCGCGGCCCTGGCCAAAGGCGACTTTCAGGGGGCGGTCCGCGACTTCGACGAGACCATGCTCAAGCTCTCGGGACCCGAGAAGCTCGAGACGATGTGGGCGAAGCAGCTCCCGGCCCAAGTCGGGGCCTTCAAGCAACAGGGCCCGGCACGGAGAGAGCAGCTGCAGGGGTACGAGATCGTTCTCATCACCTGCTCGTTCGAGAAGACCATGCTCGACGCCCGCGTCGTCTTCGACAAGGCCGGGAAGATCGCCGGGCTCGGGTTCGTGCCGCCGGCGCCGCCCGCGAAATACGAGCCCCCCGCTTACGCCGATCCCTCGAAGTTCGACGAGACGGACGTCACCGTCGGTTCGGGGGAATGGGCGCTGCCGGGGACCTTGACCATGCCGAAAGGCGGCGGCCCGGTCCCCGGGCTCGTTCTCGTCCACGGCTCGGGTCCGAACGACCGGGACGAGACGCTCGGCCCGAACAAGCCGTTCAAGGACCTGGCCTGGGGGCTGGCGACGCGCGGCATCGCCGTCCTGCGATACGAAAAGCGCAGCAAGGTCCACGGCAAGAAGATCCTGGCCGATCCCAAGCTCGAGGCGACGATGACGGTCAAGGACGAGACCATCGACGACGCCTTGGCCGCGGCGGCGCTGCTCCAAAAGTCGAAGGGCATCGATCCGAAGCGCGTCTTCATCCTCGGCCACAGCCTGGGCGGATTCCTCATGCCGCGGATCGCCCTGGCGGCCGCCCCGCTCGATGTCGCCGGATTCATCAGTATGGCCGGCCTGACTCGCCCGCTCGACGACACGATCATCCGCCAGATGACCTATCTCTACGGGTTGGCCGGGAACACGCTTTCGGACGACGACCGGAAGAGGCTCGAGGACATCAAGGCTCAGGTGGCGAAGATCAAGGCCCTGACCGACGCGGACCGGGGCTCGACGGCGAAGCTCGTCGGGGTCATGCCGGCCTACTGGCTCGACGTGCGCGGCTACGACCCGCCCGAAACGGCCAAGGCCGTCCGCAAGCCCATGCTGTTCCTGCAGGGCGCCCGCGACTACCAGGTCCAGACGGCCGACCTCGAGAACTGGAAGAAGGCCCTGGGCTCACGATCCGACGTCGAGTTCCACCTCTATCCCAAGCTCAACCATCTCTTCTATGAGGGCGAAGGGGTCCTCGTCCCTCTCGAGTACATGCAGAAGCACGGCAGCGTCGCGCCGTACGTCGTCGACGACATCGCGGCCTGGATAGAGAAGCATTGAAGTCGGCCCGGGTCCATGATCTCATTGACAGACCCGGAACGAACCGATTAGAATCCCGCCCAGGTCCTCGGGATCCCATACCCTCGGCGGGGACGAGGCCATTCGGATCCGCTATTCTTCCGAAGGGAGGGACCAATATGATCCTGAGATTCTGGAGCGTCCCTGTCTTGGACGAATCGCGGATCGAGCTGCCGGGTCCGTCCCCGGCCCAGAGAAGGGTTCAAACGACAACGTTCTTTGACCTGCGGGACCGGCGTCATCATGCTTTCGAGATCCATTTCCTCAGGCCCGGTTCCATTCTAAAGATGTTTCCGGCCGCCCTCATATTGTTCATCGGCTTCTACATCGTCACGTTCATGGTGCCCGCAGGAATTATGGCCATTACGAAAGATGAATCTCTGGCCTGGATATTCGGCGTCTGGGCCATCGTTGCGCTCATCGTGGCCGTCTTGATGGCGAAAGAGAATTTTAAAAAAAAGAAGATGATGAGCTTCGCCTTGGCCGAACGCGGCACTCCCGTGAGGAAGGTCCATCTCGTCCCCGAGAAGGACTGGGACCGCTGGGCCGCCCGGCTGAGATAGCCGGTCGTTTCCGCTTTCTAATCCCCGACAATCTCGTTCAAGCCCTCGACAGCGAGGGCGAGCTCTTCCGGGGAGAGCACGGCAGCGAGACCGCCCATCCGCTCGACGGAAAGGGTCCGGACCTGGCTGATCTTGATCCATGATCTCTTCGGTAAGCTCTTCGAGGCGATCTCCAAGGTCAGCGGAAATCCCGCCTTCTGAGGCCGGCTGGTAAGGGCCATGACGATCGCCGTCCCCGAACGCGCATTGAATACGTCATGGCTGAGAACGAGGACCGGCCGGCGGCCCGCCTTCTCATGGCCGGAGCCGGAGCCGAGATCGGCCCACCGGACCTCCCCCCTTAATATTCGGGCCATCCGGACCCTTCTTCAGAGAGACCTTCTTCGGCAAGCTCCTTTTCGAAGCGAGGATCCAGCTTGGCACATTCGTCAGCGAGCCGGACCCTGTCAAGTCGGGCCAGCTTCTCGGCGACGGCATCTTCGATAGCCTTGCTCCTGTTGCCGAAGATCCCGTCCCGAACAAGCCTGTCGACCCGCTCAAGGAACTTTGCGTCGATGGAAATGGCGATCTTGGCTTTGGGCATCTTCTGGTCTAAGGTATTACCATAGGTCATACTAACCGCGCTGTCAAGCTGATTAGAGGCTTTGATCACATTTAATGAGACGGCCTCCCGAGACGGGTATTCTCACGAGGTCAGGAGGAAAGAAAAAACGAGGACAGCCCGTTGATCTACGCGTGAGGGATGGAGGTGTAGTTCGAGATCTCGGAGCTCGTCGTGACCAGATCGCGCACGGAGAGCGTGTGGATGCTGTCGTGCCCGGTGAGCCGGGCGAAGTCCCGGAGCTCCTCGGTCGAGACGCGCAGGAAATTGGCCAGCCCGCGGCCCGCCTCGTCGACGTCGAGCCGGGCCCGCAGGCCCGGGTCCTGGGTGGCGATGCCGACGGGGCAGCGCCCGGAATCGCAGATGCGGTACTGCTGGCAGCCGATGGCCATGAGCGCGGCCGTGCCGACGGCCACGACGTCGGCGCCGAGGGCCAGGGCCTTGACGAAATCCGACGAGACGCGCAAGCCCCCGGTCGCGATGAGCGTCACGCCCTCGATGCCGCGCGCCTCGAGAGTAGCGGCGGGCCCGGTCGAGGGCGTAGATCGTGGGGATGGAGGTCGCGTCCTTGATGAGCTTGACGGCGGCGCCGGTGGCCCCGGCCCGGCCGTCGATGGTGATGAAATCCGGCCCCGCCGACAGGGCGAAATCGAGGTCGGCCTCGACGTCGCCGGCGGCGAACTTGATGCCGACGGGGAGGCCGCCCGAGAGCTCCCGCAGCTCGTCGACCTTGCGCCGCAGGTCCTGCCGCGTGGCGATGTCGGGGAAGCGCGTGGGGCTGACGATGTCCGCTCCCTCGGGGAAGCCGCGCAGGGCGGCGATCTCCGCGGTCACTTTGCTCGCGGGCAGATGCCCGCCCATGCCCGGCTTGGCCGACTGGCCGATCTTGATCTCGACGGCGTCGACCCGCGCCAGGTTTTCCGCGGTGGCGCCGTAGCGGTTGGGGACGTACTCGAAGATGAATTTGTGGGCCAGGCCCAGGGCCTCGGGCAGGATGCCGCCCTCGCCCGAGCCCATGGCCGTGCCCGCCGCGCCGCTGCCGAGGGCCAGGGCGGAGTGGGCCTCCTTCGACAGCGCCCCGAACGACATGTGGCTGATGATGATCGGAGTTCCGATGACCAGGGGCTTTTTCGCCCCGGGCCCGATGACCGTCCTGGTGTCCACGGTCTCGTCGCGGTTGAGCGGCAGACGGGCCAGCTGGGCGCCCTTGATCAGGATGTCGTCCCAGGACACGACGGGCTTGCGCGTCCGCATCGGCTCGATGACCGACTCCCCGGACAGGGCCATGCGGTGGATGTCGGCCATGCGCGTCTCGAGCTCGTCGGAGGCGCGGCGGAGGTCTTCGATCGACTTCGGCTCCCGGACGGGCTCGGCCGGCGGGGGCGGCGGCGCGGGCTCGTCCTCGAGCCGGTCGAACTCCGACTTGGCCGCCCCGCAGACGGGGCAGATCCAGTCGGGGAAGAGGTCGTCGAAGAAGACGCCCTCGGTCTTCTCGTTGTAGATGTAATGACAGATGCGGCAGCGGTACTTGCCCATGGTCTCCCCGGCGCCGGCTATCTTAGCACCGAACTCAGGAAAAAAGAAGGGACCAGGTCTTCACATCTCCAGGGGGGATCCGGCAGTCGTGAAGACCAGGTCCCTTCTTTTGCTTAGAGGCGCCACCAGTAGGAGAACTTGACGAAGACGTTGTAGTTGTCCCGGAGGAGGTGGCCGAACTCGTCCCGGAGGTAGTTGTTGTCGAAGCCCAGGAAGAAGACGGTGCCGGGCCGCAGGACCCAGCTCGCGAGGAGGCTGCCGAAGGCCTCCTTGTAGAAGAAGTTGTAGTCGACGATGGCCCGGAAGGACAGCGTCTTGCTGACCTGGTAGGTCGCCTTCTCCCGGACGACGTTGTAGTCCCAGTTCCCCGCGCCGTCGGCCCGGTCCCAAAAAGTCTGCTTGCTGAAGTCGGTGCCGAGCTGCAGCCGCTTGCTGGGCTTGAAGGTCAGGGACACGCCGTAGGTGTTGCTGTAGCCGAGATAGGCGTTGTCCGGGTCGTAGTTGATGCTGTCGCCGGTCTCGAAGAAGAGGAAGAAGGGCATCCAGCTGATGACGGTGAACTGCGACTCGATCGAGATGTTCTGCTTCTTGAAATCGACGCCGGCGAACCGCTCCAGGCCGGCCTCGTACATGACGAAGACCTGGTTGAACTCGGTCAGCCGGAACTGGACCTGGGGCCGGATCCAGGTGTCCTGCTTGACGCTGTCGGCGTAGCCGAAGCGCTGCCCGGCCTGGAGCCGGAGCTGGATCTGGTTGAGGAACTTCTTGTCCGTGTAGATGTGGTAGGAAGCGAAGCCGCCGACGGTCCGGTAGTCGGTCCGGTTGACGAAGCCCAGGGAGGCCTGGAAGTCCGGGTGGATGGCCTTGTAGTAGCCGCCCACCGTGAAGTGCTTGTTCGTGTAGTAGAGCTCGCCGTAGAGGCCCGGCGCGAGATCCGTCCGGTCGCCCTCGAAGCTCGAGCTCGAGGCCAGGGCCTGGAAGTTGAAGAAGACCCGGTCCTTGAAGCGCAGCTGGCCGTCGAGGCCGCCGAGCCGGCTCCAGGTGCCGCCGCCGAGCTCCTTGTCGGTCAGGGTGAACCCGACATAGGAGCCCTGGCCGACGTCGGCCTTGGTCCGGAAGACGTTGGAGAAGGACTTGGTATCGGGCAGGCCCTCCCCGCCGGAGATGTCCCAGAGGCTTTCGACGGGGTGCATGTCGTAGGCCGACAGCAGCCCGTAGGTGAAGCGCCCGGACTTGCCGGAGGCCTTGGCCCCGAAGATGGGGTCGTTGATCTGGCGGGTGTAGACGGTCTCGATCTCGGGCGAATTGAAGATCTCCATGCCCTCCAGGAAGAAGGGCCGTTTCTCGTTGTAGCGCAGGGCGTAGCGGACGTTGTAGTCGATCTTGGGCTCGTCGGCCTCGATCTGGCTGAAATCGGGGTTGGCCGTCAGGTCGACGGTCATGTTGGAGGAGACGCCGAGCTTGAAGTTGGCGCCCGGCTCGAAGGCGAACTTGCTTCCCTCGACCGACGCCCCGCCCCGGGCGAGCGAGGTGACGAAGGGCATGACCTCGACGTTCCGGCTGCGCTCGACGGCGCCCTGGAGGGTATAGGTCTGGCCGTTCGAGAGGAGCCCGGGGATGTCGCGGGAGAAGTTCGGGTACATGATGACCTCCCCGGTCCGGGGCAGGTTGCGGCCGAGGACGATGTTCCAGGTCTTGAGGTCCTGGTCCGGGAAGCGCAGGCTCTTGAACGGGATGGCCATCTCGACCGTGTAGCCCTCCGCGTCGATCTTGCCGTCGGAGGCGAATACGGTGTCCCAGCTGTCGTCCATGTTGTCGTTGCCGCCCTCTTCGACGCGCATCATGTCCATCTGGACGCCGGCGGGGTTGATGAGGAAGGAAAAGGCCCTGCGCTTCTCGTTGAAGGTGTCGATCATGGCGAAGACCCAGTCGTCCTCCATGCAGCCGTCGCGCTTGGTGATGGAGCAGCGGACCTTGGACGGCTGGGAATCGAAGGCCCGGAAGGCGATATAGAGGTGCTTCTCGTCGAAGCCGAGATAGGCGACGGTCCTCTCGGTCGGGGCGCCGTTCTCCTTGGGCGCGAGCTGGATGAAATTCTCGACCTTGAGGGCCTGGGTCTCCCAGATGGGATTGTCGAGGACACCGTCGATCTTGGGGGCTTCCGCCAGGCGCGGGATGCGGAGGGGCTCCTTGGCGGGCGTCTGGGCGGCGGGAAAGGCCAGGGCGGACCCGGCCGCCAGGACTATGGCGATCACCGCGAGGGTCGCTCTTTTTGTCATGACATCTTTCCTCATATCGGGATGACCGGGGATCCATCGCCCTGTACTACGCTGCGGCCGGGCGGCGATATCACTCCCTGCGCAGGAAATGACGAAAACGATCCGGGAAAGGTTCCCTTCGGGGTAACCGGTTGCCCATAAGCGTTCATCTCCTGGCGAAGACCTGTCAAACCCCGTATTCGAGCCGCTCGACCGTGATCTCCCGCCTGTCCTCCAATCGACAGCGCCAGATCTCGGCCGTCTTTCCGCCGGTTCGATCCCAGACCCTTTTTCGGGAGATGATGCCCACTTCCATTGTAGCATCCGGCGTGAAGCGGGAGGACGGAGGTTGCGAGGGAGTGCGCGGACGCCTATAATACGCGGAGTAATCCCGGACCCCGCGGAGGTGCGCCCATGATGACGATCCCGGCCCCGAGATCCCCCCATTCCGCCCTCGTATTCATCGCCCTGGCCCTGGTCCTGGCCGCGGCCGTGCCCCTGGCCAGCCAGACGCCCGCGCCGGCCCCCGACCGCTGGCTCGACGGCGCGCCCGACCGGGACGGCTCGGTCCGCCTGGTCGTCTTCAATCCCGAGACCTTCAACATCCGGGCCCTGGCGACGCTGCGCAAGAACGGCGTCCTCGACGTCCCCGGCCTGACCGTCGTCGGCGTCTACCACGAGCGGCAGACCGGGAACTTCGCCGACAGCCGCAAGTACGTCGAAGAGAACAAGCTCGGCTGGTTCAAGTTCCACGTCGTCTCGGCCGAGATCAGCGAGCCGGTCCTGTTCAAAAAGAACCCCTGCACGCCCGAGTTCGAGACGATCGTGAAGAAGGCCGACGGGGTCATCTTCTTCGGCGGCCCCGACATCCCGCCCTCGGTCTTCGGCGAGAAGACGCTCCTGCTCACCGAGATCAGCGACCCCTACCGCCACTACCTCGAGGCCTCGGCCGTCTTCCACCTCCTCGGCGGGTCCCAGGACGAGAAGTCCGTCCCGCTCCTCGAGGGGCGCCCCGGCTTCCCGGTCCTCGGCATCTGCCTGGGCTTCCAGACGCTCAACGTCGGCACGGGCGGGACGCTCGTCCAGGACATCTGGACGGAGGCCTACGGCAAGACGACGGCCGAGGACGTCATCGCCCTCGGCCCCGAGCAGTGGCACAACAATCCCTACCGCGTGCTTTTCCCCCTCGACAAGCTCATCGGCTACAACTTCCATTCGCTCCAGCTCGGCGACACGGGGCTTTTCGTCAAGGGGATGGGTTTCAAGTCGTCCGACCACCCGCGCATCCTGAGCTCGCATCACCAGGCCCTGGAGCGGATGGGCAAGGGATTGGTGGCCATCGCCAGCTCGCGCGACGGGCGGATCGTCGAGGCCGTCGAGCACGCCAAGTATCGCGCCGTGCTCGGCGTCCAGTTCCACCCCGAGCATCCCCTGCTCTTCGACGCCGAACCGCGCCACCGCCAGAAGCCGGGCGACGCCCCCACCAGCTTCCTGGCCATCCTCGAGGGCACGCCGCCGAGCGTAGCGTTCAACAAGGCCGTCTGGGCCTGGTTCGGCTCGAAGCTCGTGGAGAGTCACGGCCGCTGACCCGTTCACCCGTTTGACACCCCTCCGGACGGGCGATATCATGGATGCGTTCGTCAGGTCATGACCGCCCTGGCTCCAGGAGCGAGGTGAAACCGGGATGGGCTTGTTCCGTTCGCTCGTCCGCCGGACCGGACCGGCGGCCTCCCTCCGCGTGAAGAACGGGGACGCCTTCGCCGCCTGCGCCGAGCGGTTCGGGATCACGGCCCGCGAAGGCGAGATCATCCGCCTGCTCCTCGAGGGCAAAGACAACAAGCGGATCACCGCGGAGCTCTTCATCTCCGACCATACGGTCAAGAACCACATCCACAACATCTACCGGAAGCTCGGCGTCCGGAACCGCATCCAGCTCGTCCGCTCGTTCCAGCCCGCGCTCGAAGAGACCGGACGCGCCCCGGCCGCCGGGTCCGTCCCCGTTCCGGGCCGGGCTCGCGCCTCGCCGGGCGGCGCTCCCCGCGGTCCTCGTCCTCGGCGTCGCGATCGTCGCCCTGGTCGCCTGGAAGCCCTGGCAGAGGGGAAAGGCCCCGGCCGTCCTTCCGCCGGCGCCGGCCCTGGCCGTCCTCGATTTCGAGAACGCCTCGGGCGACCCGGACCTCGAGAAATGGGCGACCGGCTTCCCGACGCTCCTGACCACGGACCTCCTCCAATCGCGGCGTCTCCGGACCGTGGGGAGCGACCTCGTCTACGGGGCCCTCAGGAAGCACGGCCTGACCACGAGCCGCCGCTTCTCGCGGGAGGAGCTGCGGCGCCTGGCCCGGGAGCTGAAGGCCGATTACCTCCTCTGCGGCACCTTGATGAAGGCCGGCAGCGCGATCGTCGTGACGACCTTCCTCCAGGACGCCCGGACCGGGGACACCGTCCGGACCGACCGGATCGTCTGCGCCGACGAACAAGGCCTGCTCGACGAGGCCGACGCGCTCGTCCGCCAGGTCAAGTCCGGGCTCGCCCAGAGGTCGGCCGCGGCCGGGGAGGACGTCGACCTCGACGTCGAAGACCTGACCACGTCCTACGCCCTGGCCTACAGGTACTACGCGGAAGCCCAGCGCTATCACGCCACGGGCGACTACGAGCAGAGCCTCCTCATGCTGAAGAAGGCCGTCGAGCTCGATCCGAAGTTCGCCATGGCCTACCGGCTCATGTCGGTCGACGCCCGGAACCTCGGGTACTTCGCTCAGGAGATCGATTACGCGCGGACGGCTTTCGACCTGAGCGGCGGCCTGCCCGAGAGCTCCCGGGAGCGCCACCTCATCCGGGGCGACTACTACAGCCTCTCGGAATCGACGTTCCCCCTGGGCGTCGAGGCCTTCGAAATGGTCCTCGAGGGCCATCCGGACGACATCGTCGCGAACAACAACCTGGCCATGCTCTACTTCGATCTCGAGGATTACGCCGCCGCGGCCAGGTGCGCCGAGGTCCCCATCCGCAGGGGCACGGACAGCCCCTTCCCCTACCATACGAGGGCGATTTCGCTGAACGCCCTGGGCCGGGGCGGGGACGCGGTCCGGCTCCTCGAGTCCTACCACGAGGAGCACCCGGCCAACCGGCTGGTCTACGAGACCCTGCTCGACATCCAGATCGACAACCAGGACTTCGCGGCGGCCGGGGCCGTGCTCGATAAGGCCGTCTCCGTCTTCCCCGATCCCTCCTGGTCCTATTGGCGCGGCACGGTCCTGTTCCATACGCAGGGCGCCGCGGCGGCCCGGGAGGAGTTCCGCCGCCTCTTCCTCATGGAGGAGGCGCCCTGGTTCCTGAAGGCCCACGAGCGGCTCGGCTCCGTCGCCATGGCGGAAGGACGGTGCCGTGAGGCCGTGGAGGAGCTCGGCAAGGGGGCCGACGTGGCCGAGACGACCGGCCAGCACGACTGGGTGTCGAGCCTCCGTCTCAGCCGGGGCCAGGCCTATCTCTACGCTGGGAACGCCGCAGCCGCCGTGACCGAGGCGGGGAAAGCGGTCGAAGCGGCCCGCAAGGCGAGCCAGGGCTATCGGCTCGCCGCGGCGCTCACCTTCCTGGCAACGGCCCAGCTCTCCGCGGGGGACGCCGCGGCCGCCGAAGCGACGGCGGTCCAGTCCCTGGCCCTGGCCTCGACGGGCAAGACGACCCGGCTGCGGCGCGAACAAGAGTTCCTGAGGGGGCTCATCGAGCTCGACGCGGGCCGGCCCGCCGAAGCCGCCAAGCTCATCGGGAAGGCCGCATCGATGGTCGCCCGGCGCGACCATTTCGACGGCCGGATCTTCCTTTACGGCCGCGCTCTCGCCGCGGCCCGGGAGCGGGCCGGCGACGCAGCCGGGGCCGCCGAGGTCTTGAGAACGCTCGCCGGCTCGCCCGGCGACATCCTGCGCTCCGAAGGGCGCTATGCCCTGGCGGTCCTCGACCTGGCCCGGCTCGACGAGAAGCTCGGACGGGCGGACGCGGCCCGCGACGGCTATCGCGCGTTCCTCGGGCTCTGGAAGGACGCCGAGCCCGGCCGGCGCGAGATAGAGGAGGCCCGGGGCCGCTTGTCGTCCCTGCCGGCCACCGCCGGCAAGGCCCGTTAGCGTCCCCGGGCCGGGGGAAGGCAAGAAAAAGAGGGGTGGCCCGCCCCTCCGGGATTGGGGCGGGCCGTGACGGGCTCCGCGTCACTCCCCTCGCAGATCGTCTAGAACGTGAACCGCACGCCGAAGCGCCCGGAAATGGGGGCCATGAAGCTGTAGGGCATCCCGAATCGCGGATCGAGAGGCTCGTCCGGGTCCGGCTGCCAATCGAGCGCGAGCAGCGCCGCGTCGCCGGGCGAGATGTTGTACCGGTACTTCAGCGAATAGATCCGCTGGGCCGTCCGGGCGTTGAAGATGTTGTCGACGTTGACGTTGAACCGGAGCGATTTGCGGCCGCCCAGCCGGACTTCGTACTCGGCGTAGCCGTTGGCGAAGAAAACGAACGGCGTCCGGCCCATGTTGCCCCGGTTGTACGGGAAGTAGCCCACCGAATCGACGTTCCACTCCTCGGTGATCGGAGTGCCGCTGTAGGCGTTGGCCACCAGGCCCACGGTCAGGCCGAAGGGCAGGGCGTAGCTGCCGTAAGCCTTGAGGGAATGCGTCCGGTCGGTCGGCAGGGCGCCGTCGATCGGATTGAGCGCTTTGTCGTAGGACAGGTGCCACATGTCCCAGAACCTCTCGCCGTTCGGCGAGTTCCGGCCGTCCTCGTCGGACGAGGCCAGCCCGCTGTAGTTGCCGGCCAGCCGGCTGAGCGTGTAGGACACGCCGCCCTGCCAGCTGTGGCTGAAGCGCTTCTCGAGCGACAGGTTCATGGCGTAATAGTCCCGCTTGGCCTTGGGCGCGTCCGGGGTCCCGGGCAGGAGCAGGCCGCTCTCGCGGCATTCCTCGAAGATGTTGTGCATGAATTCACTGCCGGGATTGCCGTAGTAGTAGTTCTCGATGGGGACGCCGACGTCCTCGATGGCCCAGAGGACTTTCTTGTTGACCAGGCGCAGGGAGAGCGAAGTGTCCTCGGCCAGCTTCTTCTCGAGGCCGAAGGAGATCTCCCGCTGGGTGAAGGGCTTCATGTCGGGGTCGATGACGTCGAAGAGGGGCGGACGGAAGTCGATGATCGTGAGCAGGGTGCCGGGGAAATTGCCGTCGATACCGATCTGGGTATAATCCCAATCGTCGAGGGTGTAATAGGCGCTCTGCCACTTGAAGCCGCCCAGGCCGTTGGCGCCCATGTTGAGCTTCATGACGTCCGTGAAGATGCCGAAGCTGCCGAAGACCTTGAGGCTCGAGTCGCCGAAGACGTCGTAGGCGAAGCCGACGCGGGGCGCGAGCTTGTCGGCGAAGGAGAAGTTGATCGGCTTCTGGATGCTGGAAAAGAGCGGATCGGTCGTGTAGCTCGGCAGGTACTCCGATTCGGCGCGCAGGCCGAGGTTGAGGGTCAGCCGGCCGGCGATCGTCCAGCTGTCCTGGAGATACAGGGACCAGCTGTTCATGTTGACGAGGTAGTTGTCGCCGTAGGGACCGGCGTCGGCGAAGCCGCGGACGGCATAGTACCCGTAGGTGCCGCGGCCGTAGTTCGTGCCGTAGGCGTCGAGCTCCTGGTCCCAGCCCAGGTAGATGACCGGCACCTGGCCCGTCTCGTTGACGTTCTGGGTGCGGCGCATGAACTGGACGCCCGCCTTGAAAGCGTGCTCGCCGCCGAGATTGAGATAGTACGTGAAATCGGCGTTCGCGCTCAGCCGTCCGTCCATTCGCTGGACGAGGCCCAGGACGTTGGCCCGGGGGAAGTTTTGCCAGCCCGCCGGATGGACGAGCTCGTCCGGGATCTCGGGGAACATGTCGTTGGTGACGAAGGCGTAGCCGCCGGGCTGCTCGAGGCGGAAGCCGTAGTAGGGGGTCGAGGGCAGGGGCGCGACGCGGTTGTTCATGTTGCTGTAGAAGTATCCGCCGCGGACGCTGAGCAGGGCGTTGTTGCTGAGGGTCAGGTCGGCATAGGCGGTGACCGAGTAGTTCGGATAGGAGTAGCCGAGGTTGTTGTAGTCGCCCGTCGCGTTGGAGGTGGCGGCGTAGGTCTGGTCGGACGGGTAGGTCATGGGATCGCTGCCGCCCTTGTACTTGAAGAGGTTCATGACGAAGCTGGCCCCGGCCCGGAGGTTCTTCAGGGGCTGGGCGGTCAGCTTGAAGGAGGCGTTCCAGCTTTCCTCGGTCCTATCATAGGAATTGACACCCGTATCGCCCTGGATGGCCATGTCCATGACCCGGTTCCGCTGGAAGATCCCCGGAGTGAAGGCCCCGAAGAACCAGAGACGGTCCTTGACGACGTAGCCGCCGAGGAGGAAGCCGACTTCGTAGGCGTGCTCCGTGTCCTTGCCGACGTACTCGTCGTAGGGGTAATAGCGGGCCAGATCGTCATCGCTCAGGTCGAGCGACAGCTTGTCGCGGCGCTGGCCCTCGAGGGCCGTGCCCGAATAGTAGCCGACGAGCTCGCCGTGGAAGGCGTTGCCGCCCGAGCGGGTGATGACGTTGACGACGCCGCCGACCGAGCCGCCGTATTCGGCGTTATAGCCGGAGGCCTTGAACTGGACCTCCTCGGCGAAATCGAAGACCACGTTCTGCTTGCGGGTCCCGCCGTTCAGGTCCGAGGTGTCCGTCCCGTCGACGAAAAAAACGTTCTCGGCCCCCGAGGCGCCGTCGACCGAGATGCCGTCGAGCAGGTCGTCCTCGCTTTGGACGCCCGGCAGGATGGTCACCAGCGAATCGAAGCTGCGGCCCTTGGGCAGGGCGTTGAAGGTCTCGGCCGTGAGGACCTGACCCCGGGCCGTGTTCTTGACGTCGATGAGCGGGGCCTGGCCGACGACCACGACCTCCTCTTCGACGGCGCTGGGCTTCAGGGAGACGTCCACGACCAGCGCCTGTTCGACGGCCAGGACGATATCGTTGCGGACGACCGCGCCGAAGCCCTGGAGGCTATAGGTGATGGCGTAGGCGCCGGGGGGAAGGGCGAGCAGGCGGTAAACGCCGTTCGCGTCGGAGACGGCGGCCGCGATGCCCACGAGGCGCGTGCCCTTCGCCTCCACCGTGACGCCGGGGAGCGGCGCCCCCTGGTCGTCTTTGACCGTGCCGATGATCCTGCCGGCTGTCGGAGCCTGGGCTGAGAGGACCCCGGCCAGGAGAAGGACGGCGAAAGCCGTCATGGAAAGCGATCTGAGAGACTTCATGGTTTCTCCTTATCCCGGACCGTAACCCCGACAGGGCCGGCCGGGCCGTTCTCTCTGTCCGCGCGCCGGGCTTTGGGGCCGGCGCGTCTGGATGTCCTTGCCTGGAGCGAGACTCCGCGCGTCGCGGCGGGGGAGGCCGAAGGGCCTCGCGAGGAACACGGCGAGATCACTCCCGACCCGATGGAATGGGGGTGCTTCTGTGCGGAGTGGCCACCACCTCCTTTGGTTTGTTGGATGGAAGCGTCCATGGTCGTCCCGGTCTTTTTCATCGCTCTCACACCATAGGCCGGGCGCCGGCAACGTAAATGGGTAAAGGGGCCTATTCCCCCATATGAACCGATAGGCCCAGATCTATTCGACCCGCCGGCCTGCTGATATGCCGTGTATCAACCGGGCGGAAATTGGTGAATAGGTATTGTGTCCCCGATTTGCTTATTTGTTTATAATGGGGGCTGATACGCGCAAAGGAGTTACCCATGAGATACGGTATCGGAGCGGCGTTACTGATCCTCTTTTTAGCGGCGGCCTGCGCCAAGCCCGCCAAGGCACCGGAGGGCGTCCTGTTCAAGGACGATCTGGCCTTCCTCGAAACGCACACCAAGGTCGTCGTGCTCGAGAGCGCCGACGGGCAGGCCCGGATCGCGGTCAATCCCGACCTCCAGGGCCGGGTCATGACCAGCACGGCCGCCGGTCCGGACGGGCTGAGCTTCGGCTGGATCGGACGCGAGGCCATCGCCTCGGGCGTCAACAACCCGCACATGAACTCCTTCGGCGGCGAGGACCGCTTCTGGCTCGGGCCCGAGGGCGGGCAGTTCTCCATCTTCTTCAAGAAGGGCGATCCCTTCGACCTCGACCACTGGTGGACCCCGCCGGCCGTCAACGAGGGCGCCTTCGAGGTCGTGGCCAAAGACGCCGACCGCATCCACTTCCGCAAGACGATATCGCTCGTGAACTACTCCGGGACGACGTTCGACCTCGAGGTCAACCGGGAGATCCGCCTGCTCGGCAAGGCCGAAGTCGCGGCCCTGGGCATCGAGGTCCCGGACGGCGTCAAGATGGTCGCCTACGCCTCGGACAACAACATCACCAACCTCGGGGCGAGCGCCTGGACCAAGGACGCGGGCCTGCTCTCGATCTGGATCCTGGGCATGTTCAATCCCTCGCCGGCGACCACCATCGTGGTCCCGTTCAAGACCGGGCCGGAGGCGGAGCTGGGCCCGGCCGTCAACGACGCTTATTTCGGCAAGGTCCCGGCCGGCCGCCTGGCCGTCCGGGAAAGCGAGGGCGTCCTCTTCTTCAGCGGCGACGGCAAGTACCGGAGCAAGATCGGCATCTCCCCGCGGCGGGTCAGGCCTTTCGCCGGGAGCTACGACGCCGCCAACGGCGTTCTGACGGTCGTCCACCTGACCGTGCCCGAGGGCGCGACGGACTACGTCAACTCGATGTGGGAGATCCAGGAGAAGCCCTTCGCCGGGGACGTCGTCAACAGCTACAACGACGGGCCGGCCGCGCCCGGGGCCAAGCCCCTCGGCCCGTTCTACGAGCTCGAGTCGTCCTCGCCGGCCGCGGCGTTGGGGCCCGGCGGGACGCTGACCCACGTCCACACGACCATGCACTTCGCGGGGCCGGAGAAGGCGCTCGACGCGATCGCCCGGCGGGTGTTCGGCGTCGGTCTCGCGGAGATCGAAAAGGCCCTGGCCAAGAAGTAAGGAAGACCCCTCACGGCCGCCCCCGGCCTCGGAGCGTATTGATTTGACTAATACTTTTTAAAATTGTATACTCTTTGTAGATACATTTTGGCTCATAAAATGAAAACGCGCGTCCAGAAGTGGGGCAACAGCCTGGCCGTCCGCATCCCCAAGTCGTTCGCCGAAGAGCTGGATTGGGAGGAAGCCGCACCGGTCGAGATGACGCTCGACGAAGGCGCCCTCGTCGTCCGGTCCGATCGCGAGAGGTCCTGGGACCTCGCGGCCCTTCTCGACAAGGTGACCGACGACAACATCCACCCCGCCTGGGAGACCGGGAATATATGAAACCGGTCTTCTATGTTCCGGAGCGCGGCGATCTCGTCCTGGTCTCGTTCGCGCCGCGATCGGGCCGGGCCCAGGACGGCCGGCGCCCCGCCGTCGTCCTCTCCCCTCAAGCCTACAACGCCCGGGTCGGACTGGCCATCCTCTGTCCCGTCGTCACCGAGGCCAAGGGCTATCCTTTCGAAGTCCCCCTGCCCCCGGATCTCCCGGTCCGGGGCGTCCTGCTGGCCGACCAGGCCGAATGCTTCGACTGGCGCGCCCTGCGGGCCGAGCCGGTCGGCTCGCTTCCCGCGACCACCGTCGAGGAGGCCCTCGGAAAGCTCCGGGCGCTCCTGACCTGAGACGGACTTGACATCTTCGGACGTTCGTCCCAGAATCAGTACAGGTCACGAAGGTCAGCCTAGTCAAAACTGAACGACGGGGATGGAGAAGCGTACTATTCTCGAATCCTGGAAGGAGATCTCCGCCTATCTCCGCCGCAACGCCCGGACCTGTCAGCTCTGGGAGCGCGAGCACGGTTTGCCCATTCACCGCCTGGACGGCTCCCCAAAGTCCCGCGTCTTCGCCTATGCGGACGAGCTCGACGCCTGGCTCGAGGAGCGGCGCCACTGGTCCGGCCCGGCGGACGCTCCGCCCAAGGGCCGGGGGCACGGGAAGGCGCTCCCCACGCTGCCGCGATGGAACAAGCGCCTGATCGCCGCTCTCTCGATCCTGACCGCCGCCGGCGCGTTCACCGTCGTCCTCCTCGCCGTTCATAACGCCAGGGCCGATTGGGCCAACGACGTCGCGATACCGGAGATCGAAAGGCTCGTCCTTACGCCCGAAAAGGAACGGGCTTACGATCTGGCCGCGCGCGTCGAGAGGATCGTTCCCGGAAACCCGCGTCTGCGCCAGCTCATGCCCCTGGTTTCCGGCTCCCTTTCCTTTGAGACCGATCCGCCCGGCGCCGACCTGAGCGTCCGGCCCTACGGCAGCCAGGACGCGGACTGGCAGCCCCTCGGACGGACCCCCGTCTCGGACTGCCGCCTGTCCGCCGGACCCAAGCGATGGCGGGTCGGGCGGCCCGGGTACGCGACCGCCGAGGGGAGCGCCCAGGTCCGCCCCGGCGAGCCGGAGAAGCTGCGGATCACGCTCGCCGAAGCGGCGGCCGCGCCCGAAGGCATGGTCCGGGTCCCGGGGGACACGGTCGCGCTCATCCAATTCCAGGTCCGCTTCTCTCCCCGGGCGACGCTCGGCGATTTCTGGCTCGACCGGTTCGAGGTCAGCAACCGGCAGTACCGGTCCTTCGTCGAAGCGGGAGGTTACGCGGACCGGCGCTACTGGAAACACCCGTTCGTGCGGGATGGACGGACGCTCGGCTGGGAGGAATCGATGGCCGCGTTCGTGGACCGCACGGGAAGGCCGGGCCCGGCGACCTGGGAGTCCGGCGCCTGCCCGGCGGGCCGGGATGACGATCCCGTCACGGGGATCAGCTGGTACGAGGCCGCCGCGTTCGCCGAATTCGCCGGCAAGCGCCTGCCGAGCGTCTATCATTGGTGCCTGGCCGCGGGGATCCTGACGGACACGGATTACGTCATACCCGCGAGCAACTTCGACGGCCGGGCGCTCGCCCCGGTCGGAGCATACAAGGGCCTGGGCCCCTTCGGCACTTACGACTTGGCGGGCAACGCCAAGGAATGGTGCTCGAACGAGGCCGGAGGACGGCGGGCGAACCTCGGCGGGGCCTGGAACGAGGCCCAGTATGCGAGCTTCGCGTTCGATTCCTACCCGGCGTTCCTGCGCTCCGACAACTTCGGCTTCCGGTGCATGAAGCCCGTGACGGAGGCCGAGGGGCCGGCGCCTTGCGACGCCCCCCTGAAAGTCACGCCGGAGCCGGATTATGCCGCGATGACGCCTTGCTCGGACGCGGTCTTCGAAGCCTATCGTTCGCTCTACGGATACGTCAAGACAGACCTCGACCCCCGTGTCGAATCCCGTCAGGACTGGTCGGCCGATACCGTCTTGGAGAAAGTCTCGTTCCTGGACGCCGGCGGCGGCGAGCGCATCTACGCCTACATTTTCCTGCCCCGGAGGACGCCGCCCCCTTACCAATCGATCGTCTACTTCCCCGGATCTTCCGCCCTGCAGCTGGACTCGGTCTTCGAATACGGATCGGTCAAGAGCCGCGAGGTCGAGCTTTATACGAGGAAGGGGCGGGCGTTCGTCTTCCCCGTGTTCTGGAACACCTTCGAGCGGCGGGTCAGGCCGCTCCCGCCGCGAGACCGCCGGTACTTGAGGGACCGTATGATCCGGCACGACCGGGAGCTGTCCCGCGTTCTCGACTACCTGGAGACGAGGCCGGATCTCGACGCGGCCCGGATCGCTTATCAAGGACTGAGCTGGGGGGCCTACGCCGCGCCGGTCCACCTGGCGCTCGAAAGACGGTTCAAGGCGGCGATCCTCGTCGGAGGCGGATTCTATTGGGAAACCTACGTCCCGGAACTGGGCTCGCCCGAATGGGATCCCGTCCATTTCGCTCCCCGGGTCAAGACGCCCCTGCTGATGCAGAACGGGCGGTACGACGCCTTCTACCCGCTCGAGACCAACGCCCGCCCGCTATTCCGTCTCTTCGGCACTCCGGACAAGGACAAGCATCTGATCGTCTATCCGACCGGTCACTCCGTCTGGCTGCTCAACGAGCATTGGAAGGACACCTTCGGCTTTTTGGACCGATACCTGGGCCCCGTCGTAAAGTAACATTACGCCGGGGCATACGACACAATCCGACATTGTGGCCGGTGATGCGCAATCATGCGCATCCCCATTGACAATCTTCCGGCCCGGTCCCATTTTGTGGACAGGTCCAGAAGCAGATAAGGCATCCGGCAGAAAGCCTATGAGACAGGAGCGCTGGTGATGAGGAATCCCGAGAAGCCGCCGTCCACGGACGTGGGATTCGGCGGCAGAGCCCTCAGGGAGGCCAAGCTGCAGCGGCATTTCGACCACGCCGCCTACAGCTTCTACATCAGGTACTGCGGCGACCCGCCCGAGCTCAGCCTCCACGATTTTCTGGTCCGTTTCGAGCGGGCCGTCGTCTTCGAGGCCCTGCTCCGGACGCACGGCAGCCAAAAGGACACGGCCGCGTTCCTCAAGCTCAAGAAACAGACCCTGAACTGGAAGGTCAAGAGACAGCATATCCTGATCACGAAGCAGATCGTCAAAGAACCGATGTAAGGCTTCTCCGTCACGGAGGGGGTGACCGTGAGGAAAGGGCCGATGAGGGAGCCCTGGGGGCGCACCGTCCTTGTCGCGGCGGCCCTTCTTCTCTTGGCCGCCGCGGCCGGGGCGGCCGGCCGCGGGACAGAGGACGGGCCCGCCGTTAGGGCACCGGAGGCGCGTATCGTCCTGGGCGATACCCCCGGGGCCAAGGCGGCCGAACCCCTGCTCGCCCGGCTATGGGCGTCCGGCTTCTTCAGGCGGAACGAAGCGGTCCTGGGGGAGCTCCTCAACAACAACTACGCCTTCTTCGACCAGGGCGGCCCGCTGGCGCCCGAGAGGGATCCTGGGCCTGGCCTGTTTTTCCCGGACCCCGGGCGCGCGGGATACCATCTTCCTGAAGAAAGACCTGTTCGCCCACTTCGAAGTCGGATTGGAGGGGGTCCTCGAGCGCCCGGACGTGGGCGGGAGGGTCCTGCCGGTCCTCGTCCACGAGATCTTCCACGACCTGTGGTCGAACGTCCTCGACGAGCGGGAGCGGGCCGCGTTCTCCCGGGAGGGCGAAGCCTTCATGCGGGATTACCGGAGGGCCCAGACCGCCGACGAGACGCGGCGCTTCCTCGCGCTCGCCGGGGACGACGCCGCCGATCCGCGCTGCCTCCGGTCCTACGCCGGTATCGGGGAGATCTTGGCGGCCAACCCGACCCGGGCCATGTGCGGCCACGAGATGTTCGCCTGGCTCGCCGAAAGGCTCTTTACGACCAAAGCCATGATCCCCTGTCCCCTGCGGAAATATTACGCCTGCGTCATCGCCGGGATCCCGATGGGGACGCCAGGGACGTCCAAATAGCCGCGCCACCGGGGGAACGCTTGCACCGATCAAGATCCGGCCGACACTTCCTTCGCGCCGTCCTCGCGCTGGGGATCGCCGGGGCGGTCGCCGGACCCGCCGCGGCCGCGAAGCCGCCCGTCGACTCGGCCAAAAGGCTCTGCCGGGCGGCGCGCGAGGGCGATCTGCCCCTCGTCCTCAAGACCGTCCGGACCTCGCCCGAGGCCGTGACCGGAACGGATCAATTCGGGTATACCGCCCTGCATTGGGCCGCCCTCTGCGGCCACCGAAAGGTCCTGGACCTCCTGCTGGACTCCGGCGCCGAGGTTGACGCGCCCGCCGGAGAGGAGGGCCGCACGGCGCTTTACCTGGCGTCTTTGAGAGGCCGGGAGGACGTCATCGAAGCCCTTCTTTCCAGGGGCTCGGGCGTGAACGGAAGGGAGAGGACGGGACGGACGGCCGTCCATGCCGCCGCGGAGCAGGGGCAAGTGAAGGCCCTCGAGCTTCTCGTCGGGCACGGCGGATCGGTCGACGTCCGGGATGCCGAGGGCCTGACGCCTCTCCATCTGGCCTGTCAGGAGGGCCACGAGAACGCGGCCCGCCTGCTCGCGGACCACGGCGCGGCGATCGATCCCTCCGATGACCTGGGCGAGACGCCTCTCCACCTGGCCGCACTGGCCGGGGATTGCGATGTGGTCGCCTTGCTCCTCGAGCGCGGGGCCCGTCCCGATGCCAGGGACGCGGGTGGGGCTACACCGTTGCTGCGGGCTTCGCGCTGCGGCCAAGTCGGCGCCGCCCGGTCGCTCATCGCCGCCGGCGCCGACGTCGACGCCAAGGACGGCACGGGACGGACGGCCCTCGATTACGCCCGCCTGTTCGCCTTCGAAGAGCTCGCTACCCTCCTTGCGGCCAAGCGGTAATCGGGGATAAAAAAGGGGACACAATACCTATTCACCAATTTATTAATTGGTGAATAGGTATTGTGTCCCCGATTTAACCGGCAAAGACGGATTCGGCGGCGGGGGTGTACTTGCCGTCGGGGCCCAGGAGGACGAGCGGGGGCATGAGCTCCGGCTCCCCTGTCCCCTCCCCTTTCCCGAGCTCGACGAGGAACAGGTTGGCCGGCTCGCCGTCGCGCGGGTGGACGAAACGCAGGCGCCGGACGCCGAGCCCCGCCTTGGCCGCCGCGGCCAATAGGTCCGCCCGCCGCTTCTCGGGGTAGACGAAACACGCCCGCCCCTCCGGCGCGAGCCACGCCGCGGTCCGCTCCATGATCTCCCCGATCGTGCCGTGGAGCTCGTGCTTGGCCGCCGACTTCTCGGCCGACGCGCTCAGAAAGCCGGTCGCCTTCTTGATATAAGGAGGATTCGAAAAGACGAGGTCGAACGTCCGCCCGGGTTCGTAGGTCCTGAGGTCCGCCTCGACGACCTCGATCCGGCCCTCCAATCCCGTTGAGAGCGACGTTGCGCCGGGCCAGATCGGCCAGCCCCGGCTGGATCTCGAGCGCCGTGACGCGCCGGAAGGGTTTGATGCTGAGGAGAAGCGCGACGACGCCGCTCCCGGTCCCGATCTCGAGGGCCTCGTCCCCCTCCCGCGTCCGGATGAAATCCGCGAGAAGCGGTGCGTCCACGGAGAACCGGTAGCCCTTTTTCCTCTGGAGCACGCGGACGCGCCCGTGATAGAACGCGTCGAGGGTCTCGCCGCCGTCAGGCCGCGGCGTCGCCGTCGTCGTCATCCTCTCCGACCTCGGTCATGACCACGACCTTCTCCGGCTGGACCTGGGCGTAGCCGCCCCGGATCGCGACCGACTCCTCGCCGCCCGCCTCGACGTAGCGCAGCCGGCCCCGGCCGATGCCGGTGAAGAGGGGCCGGTGCCCCGGCAGGACGCCGATCTCGCCCTCGAGCGACGGCAGGTAGACGGCCTCGACGTCGGCCTCGACGAGCAGGCGCCGGGGCGTCACCACCTTGAGGTGGATCGTCGCGGGCAGCCCGTCGCTCATGCCGCCCTCAGCTCCTCGGTCCGCTTCACGACGTCCTCGATGCCGCCGACCATATAGAAGGCCTGCTCGGGCTTGTCGTCGTGGAGGCCCTCGGTGATCTCCTTGAAGCCGCGGACGGTCTCTTCGATGGTGACGTAGCGGCCGGGCCGACCCGTGAACTCCTGGGCCACGTGGAAGGGCTGGGACATGAAGCGCTGGAGCTTGCGGGCCCGGGACACGACGACCTTGTCCTCGTCCGAGAGCTCCTCGATGCCCAGGATGGCGATGATGTCCTGGAGGTCGCGGTACCTCTGCAGGATCTCCTTGACCCGGCGGGCCACGCTGTAATGCTCCTCGCCGACGATCCTCGGATCGAGGATGCGCGAGAACGAGGCCAGCGGATCGACCGCCGGGTAGATGCCGATGTCGGTCAGGGCCCGCGACAGGTTGGTCGTGGCGTCGAGGTGGGAGAAGGTCGTGGCCGGCGCCGGGTCGGTGAAGTCGTCGGCCGGCACGTAGATGGCCTGGACCGAGGTGATCGAGCCCTTCTTGGTCGAGGTGATGCGCTCCTCGAGCTCGCCCAGCTCCGTCGCCAGGTTGGGCTGGTAGCCGACGGCCGAGGGCATCCGGCCGAGCAGGGCCGAGACCTCGGAGCCCGCCTGGGTGAAGCGGAAGATGTTGTCGATGAACAGCAGGATGTCCTGGCCCATCTCGTCGCGGAAGTACTCGGCGACCGAGAGGGCCGTCAGGCCGACCCGCAGGCGCGCGCCCGGCGGCTCGGTCATCTGGCCGTAGATGAGCGACGTCTTGCCGATGACCCCCGAGCCCTTCATCTCCAGCCAGAGGTCGTTGCCCTCGCGGGTCCGCTCGCCGACCCCGGCGAAGACCGAGATAGCCGCCGTGCTTCAGGGCGACGTTGTGGATGAGCTCCTGGATGATGACCGTCTTGCCGACGCCGGCGCCCGCCGAACAGGCCGATCTTGCCGCCCTTGAGGAAGGGCTGGATGAGGTCGATGACCTTGATGCCCGTCTCGAACAGCTCGAGCTTGGTGCTCTGCTGGTCGAGCGGCGGCGGGAGGCGGTGGATGGGGTAGCGCTTGTCCGTGACGATCGGGCCCATCTTGTCGACGGGCTCGCCGATGACGTTCATGACCCGGCCGAGCGTGCCCTCGCCCACGGGGACCGAGATGGGCCCGCCGAGGCTCTCGGCCTTCATGCCGCGGGCCAGGCCGTCCGTCGGGTGCATCGAGACGCAGCGGACGCGGTCCTCGCCGATGTGCTGCTCGACCTCGACGATGATGGACATCGGCTCGGCGATGTCGAAGCCCTCGCTCGTCACCCGGAGGGCCGTGTAGATCTCGGGCAGGGCGCCGCCCTCGAACTTGACGTCGACGACGGGCCCGATGACCTGGACGACGGTTCCGACGGTGGCTTCGTTCTTGGCCATGGGTTCTCTCCCTAGTTCGTCTGCTTGAGCGCTTCGACCGCGGTCATGATCTCCAGGAGCTCCTTGGTGATGCCGGCCTGGCGGATCTTGTTGAGCAGGAGGACGAGGTCGTCGATGAGCTCCTCGGCGTTCTTGGTGGCGTTGTCCATGGCCATCATCCGGGCCGCCTGCTCGGCCGCCTGCGATTCGTGGACGGCATGGATGGATCTGGCTCTCGACGTAGAGGGGCAGGAGGAACGCGGCCAGGCGCCGCGTCCCCCGGCTCCCAGTCGGGCGCCAGCAGGGCCGAGGCCTCCGCGCCGGCCGCGGGCTCGAGCGGCAGCACCCGGTGGGTCATGATCTGCGGCGCCAGGATGGACTTGAACTCGTTGGAGACGATGTAGACGGCGTCGATCCTCTGGAACGTGTAGTCCCGCATGAGGGACTCGGCCAGGTCGCGCAGCTCCTCGCGCGTCAGGCGGTCGGTCCGGTCGCCGAAGACCTTGTCGACCGCGTGCGGCCGTCTTGCGGTAGTGGTGGGCCGCCTTCTTGCCGACGACGACGAGCCGGACCTCGGACGTCCGCGCCTTCCCGGCGATGAAGGCGTCGGCCGCGGCCAGCAGGTTCGAGTTGTAGGCCCCGGCCAGGCCCTTGTCCGCCGTGACGACCATGACCGCGATCCTCTTCTCGTCGCGGCGGAGCAGGAGCGGGTGCGCGCCCGCCGAGGCCCACCAGGCCAGCCGCTCCATCAGCTCGGGGAAGAGGTGCCAGAAGGGCCGGGCCTCCGAGCACCGTCCGCTGGGCCTTGCGGAACTTGGCCGTCGCGACGGTCTTCATCGCCTGCGTGATCTGCCGGCTGTTCTGCACGCTGCGGATGCGCCGGCGGAGATCGATGAGGGTCGGCATGCTACTTCAGGCCCTCCTTGAAGGACGGCGTTGAAGGCCTTGAGCGCGGCGGCGATCTCGCCGTCGAGGGCCGTGTCGATGTGCTTCTTCTCGCGGATCTTGGTCAGGATGTCCGGATGGTTCCGGCTCGAAGTGCTCGTAGAGCTTCTTCTCGTAGTTGCGGACCTCGGCGACCGGGAACTCGTCGAGGTAGCCGCGGTTTCCGGCGTAGATGATGAGGACCTGCTGCTCGACCGGGATGGGCGTGTACTGGCCCTGCTTGAGGATCTCGGTCAGCCGCTCGCCGCGGTCGAGCTGGGACTGGCTGGTCTTGTCGAGCTCGGTCCCGAACTGGGCGAAGGTGACCAGCTCGCGGTACTGGGCCAGGTCGAGCTTGAGCTTGCCGGCGACCTGCTTCATGGCCTTGATCTGGGCGTTGCCGCCGACGCGCGAGACCGAGATGCCGACGTTGATGGCCGGCCGGACGCCGGCGTTGAACAGGTCGGACTGGAGGTAGATCTGGCCGTCCGTGATGGAGATGACGTTGGTCGGGATGTAGCCGGAGACGTCGCCCGCCTGGGTCTCGATGATGGGCAGGGCCGTCAGCGACCCGCCGCCGAGCTCGTCGTTGAGCTTGGCCGCCCGTTCGAGCAGCCGCGAGTGGAGGTAGAAGACGTCGCCGGGGTAGGCCTCGCGTCCCGGCGGGCGGCGCAGGAGCAGCGAGATCTCGCGGTAGGCCGCGGCGTGCTTGGACAGGTCGTCGTAGATGACCAGGGCGTGCCGCTTGTTGTCGCGGAAGTACTCGCCGATGGCGCAGCCGGCGTAGGGCGCCAGGTACTGGAGGGGCGACGGGTCGCTGGCCGACGAGGCGACGACGATGGTGTAGTCCATGGCCCCGAAGTCCTCGAGGGTCTTGATGATCTGGGCGACGGTCGAGTTCTTCTGGCCGATGGCGACGTAGATGCAGACGACGTCGGAGCCCTTCAGGTTGATGATGGTGTCGACGACGATGATGGTCTTGCCGGTCTGGCGGTCGCCGATGATGAGCTCGCGCTGGCCGCGGCCGATGGGGATCATGCTGTCGATGGCCTTGATGCCCGTCTGGAGCGGCTCGCGGACCGGCTGGCGGTCGACGACGCCCGGGGCCAGGCGCTCGACGTGCATGAAGGTGTCGGTCTGGATGGGGCCCTTGCCGTCGAGGGGCTGGCCGAGCGGGTTGACGACGCGGCCGATCATGGCCTGGCCGGCCGGGACCTGCATGATGCGCCGGGTCCGCTTGACGACGTCGCCCTCGCGGACGAGGTGGCTCTCGCCGAGCAGGACCGCGCCGACGTTCTCCTCCTCGAGGTTCAGGGCCAGGCCGAAGACGCCCTGGGGGAACTCGAGGAGCTCGTTGGACATGACCCGGTCGAGGCCGTAGATCCGGGCGATGCCGTCGCCGACCGAGGTGACCGTGCCGACCTCGCGGATGTCGACCTCCTTCGTGAAGCCCTCGATCTGGCTCTGGATGATCTTGGTGATCTCGTCGGCTTTGATGCTCATGACAACCTCTATCTCTCTTCGTGGCCGAGTCGTTCCTGGAGCGCGCGAAGCTCCCCTTCGACGGACGCGTCGTAGACGATGTGGCCCTTGCGCAGGGCCAGGCCGCCGACGAGAGCGGGCTCGGTCCTTGAGGACGAGGCGGACGCGGCGGCCTTCGGAGCCTCGAGGTTCGCGGCCAGCCGGTCCCGCTGGGCGGCGGTCAGCGGCACGGCCGAGGCGACCTCGTAGGTCACGATGCCCTGCATCTCGCTCCAGGCCTCGGGGAGCGCGGCGACGATGTCCGGCAGGAGCTCCATCCGCTTGTGCTGCTGGAGAAGCTTGAAGAACCGGGACGCTTTCGGGTCCGGTGCCGAGGCGCGTCAGGACCTCGCCGAGGACGGCGTCCCTGCGGCGGGCGTTGGCGAAGGGGCTGACCAGCGCCCGCCTCAAGTCCTCATGGGCGAGGAGAACATCGAGGAAGGCCTGGACTTCCGCCCCGACGGAGCCGTACTCCGCCTCGCCCTCGAGGGCCCGGGCCAGGCCCTCGGCGTATTTCTTAACGAGGACCAGGTTTCTCATGGATGCGGGACAGCCTGTCGATGGATCGGTCGATGAGCTCGGTCTGCCTCTGGGGCGTGAGGCGCCGGCGGATGCGCTCCCGGGCCAGCGCCGTGGCCTTGGCGGCGGCGTAGGCCTTGAGCTCGCCGACGCTCTGCCGGACCGACGCTTCGAGCTCCTGGCGGGTGAGCTTCTTGAGGCGCTCGGCTTCCTCGCGGGCCGCCTTGGCGATGCGCTCGGTCTCGCGCTTGCCCTCCGCCTCGGCCGCGGCCTTGAGCGCGAGGACCTCTCCGGCGAGACCGGCGGCCTTGGCCCGGGAGCCGGCGGCCCGGGACTCGGCCTCGGTCCGGCCCGTTTCGGCCTGGGCGATCGAATCGCCGATGGCCGCGGTCCGCTTGACCAGCATGGCCTTGGCGGGCTTACGGAGGAGAAGAACAGCCCGCCGAAGAGGACGAGAAAGTTGACCACCTTGCCGATGAAGTCCATGGTCGCCGAAACGTGGCTGCCTTCCTCGGTGGACGCGGCCAGGAGAAGCGGGAGGGCCAGAAGCAGGACAACGACGGCGACGCGGCGCATCAGTCCCCCAACACCCGCTTCTCGATGGATCCGGCGATCTCCTCGGTGCGCTTGTCGAGGTCTTTCTTGAGGGCCTCCATCTCCCGGCGAAGCTCCTCCTTGGCCTTCTCGACCTCGGCCCGGCCCTCGGCCTGGACCTCGCGGACGAGCCGGCTCTTTTCCTTGAGCGCCTCGGTCTCGGCGGCCGTCCGGATGCCGTCGGCCGCGGCCCGGGCCTCCTTGAGGCCCTCCTCGATGCGGCGCAGGTCGCCCTCGTAGGCCTTCAGGGCCTCGTCGGCGGAGGCTTTGTCCTTGGCGATCCTCCCGGCCCGCTCGTCGAGGATGCGCAGGATGGGCTTGAAGAAGATCCGGGTCAGGATCAGCACGAGGATCCAGACGATGGCGAAGACGATCAAAGCCGTTGCGTCGATTTGAAGCATTTGGCGACTTTCCCAGAGGGAAAAGTAAAGAAAAATGTACCACGAAGCTTCCGAACTGCAATCGCCGGACGCGACCCGGAGACATCGCCACTTCGCGTCCGCCGTCCTGGAAGCCAGCCGGACGCCGCCCCTTCAGACCCTCAATCCTGGATTTAAGCAAAGAGGCGGAGGCGCTTGACCTCGCCGATGAGGAAGAGCGAGCCGGCGATGACGACGGGAGCGCGGCCGCGGGAGAGGGACAGGGCCAGGTCGACGGCTTTGCGGGTGTCGGGCTCGAGGAAGACCGGCCCCTTGAATGAGGCGGCGCGGCGGCAGCGAGCTCCTCGGGAGAGGCGGAGCGCTTGTAGGGGACGCGGGTCAGGACGACCGTCGAGGCGCGCGGAAAGAGCGACCGGGTCATGGCCCTGAGGTCCTTGTCCCGCATGGCCGCGAAGACGAGGACGACCGGCCGGCGGACGACGTCTTCGAGGTGTGCGGCCAACGCCTCGGCACCTTCGGGATTGTGGGCCCCGTCGAGGAGGACGAGCGGGCGGCGCCGGACCGTCTCGAGCCGGCCTTCCCAGTGGGTCTCGCGAATGGCCTCGAGGACCTTCTTCTTATCGAGGGGCTTCCAGACTTGGGAGAGCACCTCGGTCGTGGCGATGGCAACGGCGGCATTGGCGCCCTGGTGACGGCCGGCCAGGCCGGGCGTGAAGGCGTAACGGCCACGCTCGCCCGTGTAGACGAACCGGTAGCCGTCGCGGACGCGCGCGGTCTCGAGCGCCCGTCCCTCCCCGAAGACCTCGGTGAGGGGCGTGTCCCTGTCGGCTGCGATCCGGCGGATCTCGCCGAGCGCCGGTCCGGATGCGACGCCGCAGACCGCCGGGACGCCCGGCTTGAAGATGCCGGCCTTCTCGAAGGCGATCTTCTCGAGCGTCGAGCCGAGGTGTTCCTCGTGGTCCTTGGCGATCGTCGTGATCACGGCGACGAGGGGGCGGACGACGTTGGTCGCGTCGAACCGGCCGCCCATGCCCGACCTCGAGCACGGCGACGTCGACCTCGCGTTCGGCGAACTCGAGAAAAGCCAGGGCGGTCAGGACCTCGAAATAGGTCGGGTGGTAGACGAGCCGGCGCTCGGCCATCAGGCCGTCGATGACGCCCTTCAACCGCGTCAGCAACTCCCGGAAGCGCTTCGGCGCGATCGTCTTCCCGTCGACGCGGATCCGTTCCTCGACGCGGGCCAGGTGCGGCGAGGTGTAGAGGCCGGTCCTCAGGCCGTGGGCCCGCATGATCCCGGCCAGCATGGCCGAGACCGAGCCCTTGCCGTTCGTCCCGGCGACGTGGACCGACAGGAACCGGTTCTGGGGATTGCCGAGGGCGGCGCACAGGGTCGTGACGTTCTCGAGGCCGAGCTTGATGCCGAAGTGCTGGAGGCGGCCGAGGTAGTCCCGGCACTCGGACGGGGTCATTGCGGACGGTTGAGGAAGAGGCGGAGCGCCTTGACCAGGTAGGGCTTGAGGGCCTTCCTCTCGACGACGTCGTCGAGCATGCCGTGACTGAGCAGGAACTCGGAGCGCTGGAAGCCCTTCGGGCAGCTTCTGCCGATGGTCTGCTCGATGACGCGCGGGCCGGCGAAGCCGATCAGCGCCTTGGGCTCGGCCACGATCACGTCCCCGAGCATGGCGAAGCTGGCCGTCACGCCGCCGGTCGTCGGGTCGGCCAGGACCGAGATGAAGGGGATGCGGGCCTCGCCGAGGCGCGCGATGGCCGCGCTCGTCTTGGCCATCTGCATCAGCGAGAGCATGCCTTCCTGCATGCGCATGCCGCCGGAGACGGAGACGATGATGACCGGCCGGCCGTCCTCGAGCGCGCGCTCGCAGGCCCGGGCGATCTTCTCGCCGACGACCGAGCCCATGCTGCCGCCGAGGAAGCCGAAGTCCATGGCCAGGATGTAGACGGGGATGCCGCCCATCATGCCGCGGGCCGTGACGATGGCCTCGGAGAGGCCGGTCTTCTTCTCGTTGTCGCTGATGCGGTCGGCGTAGGCCTTGAGGTCGACGAAGTGGAGGGCGTCGACGGAGTGGAGGTTGGCGTCGAGGACCTCGTAGGCGCCGTCGTCGAAGAGCATCTGCAGGCGCTCCTCGGCGGAGACGCGGAAGTGGAAGCCGCAGGACGGGCACACGGAGAGGTTGTCCAGGATGTCCTGCTTGTAGAGGATCCGCTGGCAGCTGTTACAACGGGTCCAGAGGCTGGTCATGGGCGTTATCCTTTGTGGGCCGGTTTAGCGTCGCCCCGGGAGGGGGCGGGCCCGCGGCCGCGGCGGCTGAGGGCTTCGATGACCGAGTTCGAATCGGGGAGCTCGTCCTCGAAATCGTCCTCGTCGCGGAGCAGGCGCTTGACCGCGGCGAGGAAGGCAACGGGATCGAGCGGCTTTTCGAAAAAGTCCGAAGCGCCGAGCCCGTTGAGGGCCTCCTGGCGGTACTTGGGGCCCTTGTAGAGGCCGGTGACGATGATGACCGGGACCCTCCCCTGGGACTCCCGGGAGATCTTCTGACACAGGTCGAAGCCGTGCATCTTGGGCAGCATGGCCTCGAGAACGACGAGGTCGGGCTTCTCGGAGATAAAGGCGTCGTAGCCGGCCTGGCCGTCGGTCGCCTTGACGACATGATACCTGTTTGTTTTCAGCTGCTTGACGAGCTTTCTCCAGACCGGGGCGTCGTAATCGATGAGCAGGATTTTCTTTTCGGACATGGCAGAATGGCCCAATAATCCTACGGGAAGGCCGGGCCTTGTCAAACGCCAGGGGCGGGACGGGAGGGCGGAGCCACAAGGGGGGCATGTACCTGAGGTACGTATCCCCAGGCAGAGAGGGGCTATCTTTGCCTCTTTTTCATGGTCAGGAAGACCGCCACGACGGCGGCGACCCCCAGCATGAAGAGCAAAATCTTCTTGAAATTCGGGGAAGCTTCTT
>CAWDSL010000029.1:0-78721 GCA_963805015.1 uncultured bacterium | reverse complement strand
CGCGCGGTCCTAGGCCGCACCTCTCGTGTTTTCATCGACCGGTCCGGCGATATCTACTGAACATCGGCGACAACACCCCTGCCAGAGGTGACGACAAGGCTCCCGAGCACGGCGCGGGCCCTGCTCGACTCGTTCTCTTCCCTTACTTCGCAAAACCCAGGTGACGCGACTCAAGCCCTTGACACCTGGACACGGCGGGGAATATCATCATCCCGTCAGGGGTGGGATTATCACGATCAAGATGCTGAGGCTTATTGTCGTGGCCTCGGCCACGATCCTGGCGGCCTTCTGCGCCAAGGACAAGAACGCGTGGTGGGGATCCATCGAAGAGATCAACGGCGTGATGGTCGTCAGGAATCCTAAAGAGCCGATCTATCCGGGCCATCCGTTCGTCATGGAAGAGGAGCTGTCGATCGGCGGCGGGGAGGGAATCGACACGTACGCTCTCTCCGATATCTCCCACCTGACGGCCGACGACCAGGGGCGTATCTACGCCCTCGACCGGAAGGAATCGCACGTCAAGGTCTTCGACGCGGAGGGCCGGTACCTCCGGACGATCGGCAGGCCGGGACAGGGACCGGGAGATCTCAACGAACCGATCTTCGTCTATTTTCAGAGGAACGAGCTCCTGGTCACCCAGTACGAACGGCTCTCATTCTTTTCTCCCAACGGCGATCTCCTGAGGACCGTCCCGATGGTCAAAGAAACTCCTTCCCGGGCCCGCTGTAACAGCCGGGGCAACATCGTCGGCACGTCAACCGTCTATGACCCGGCGACACCAAAGATCTATACGTTCGCCCTCAAGCTCTACAGCCCGGAAGTCTATCCCATAAAGGAACTGGCTCGGGTGCAGATCGAGAGGAATATTGGGCGCCCCCTCAATCCCATGCAACCGACCGTATACATGACGGTCGACGATCAAGACAACGTTTTTTTCGGGTACCCCGAGCGATATGAGATCCAGGTCTTCGATGCCGAGGGGAACCTGACGAGAAAGATCCTCAAGACCTACAAACCCGTGGCTGTCACGGACGAAGATAAGGCGGCATCGGTCGAGGGCGCGCCTCCCCAGATGAAGTTCGAGTACCCCGAATACCGACCGTCGTTTCTGCGATTCATCCACGACGAGAGGGGACGCCTGTACGTGCAAACCTATGAGAAAGCCGCCGCCAAGGACGTCTATATCCACGACGTCTTCGACCAGGACGGGCGCCTGGTCGCCAGAGTCCCCCTGAAGAGGAGCCCCGTGCTCTTCCGCAACGAAAAGCTTTACAGCCTCGAGGAGACCGACGAGGGTTACCCGGTCATCAAGCGTTACCGGGTCACTGCGGCATTCGGTCCGTCCCCGTCTGGAAACAAAAGCTGAGAAGAACCGGGACTATCATGTCGGCTGGATCATGAAGGAGGACCCGGACATGGGAAGATCGTAAAGGGCGCGCAAACCCTCCATGACCCTGTTCCAGATCCGCCTCATTTTGCTCGTTCTGCTCGCCCTTCTGACCATTCTGACCAAGATCTTTTCCGTGCTCGCCCCAATGGATCCCACGACGAAGGCGTCTATATCGCTGTTCATCTATGCCGAACTGGATCTCTTCCTGGTCTTTTCCCTGACGTTCCTGCCCTGTCTCCGAAAACCCGGCATTCCACCGGCATAGACCAACAACCTCGCCGGCGCCCGGGTATTTGTGGAAGGAACTGGGATCGTATCATCTGGATCAAAGAGCCGGATTATGATCCGGTCAACCTGGTCATGAACCGGAATATCAGCTCTCTCTTCTTTAATATGGGCGTTTACGGGTCGGCGGAGCCCTATGTGATCGGCGCCCTGGCGGCGTAGGGTTGACGCTGTTGGCGATCTCCTCCGGGGATTGAACGAATTCCGTCTAAAACCGGTACTATGATGTGGAGGGACAGATCATGCCCGAAGCATCCGGCGATATCCTTATCGAAGCCCGGGAGAGGATCCGGGCGAAGCAGAAGCTCGAGAACTCCCTTCGCGAAGCCCGCCGGAGCCTGGCCACCGAACAAACGCGGTCGGCCGAGCTCGGCGCCCTCCTCAAGAAAGAGGAGGCCGACGTCCGGAGGCTCGAGGGATTGAGCCTGACGGCCATGTTCCACCAATTCCTGGGGAGCAAGGAGGACCGGCTCAATAAGGAAAAACAAGAGGTCTTTACGGCCAAGCTGAAGTACGACCAGAGCGTCCACGAGGTCGCGTCGCTCGAGCGCGACATCGCGGACATGGAGGGCCGGCTGGCCGCCATCGGCGACCCCGAGGCCGAATACGCCCGGGCTCTCGAACAGAAGGAAGCCCGGATCGAGGGGGCCGGCCGCGCGGACCTCGTCCAGTTGACGGAGAGGATCGCCGAGGTCAACTCCGACATCAAGGAGATCGGCGAAGCCGTCGCGGCGGGCGACGAGGTCATCGCCGGGCTCGACGGCGTCATCGCCTATTTCAAGAGCGCCGGGAACTGGGGGATCGTCGACCTCATCGGCGGGGGCCTCATCATCACGGCGGTCAAGCACTCCAAGATCGACCGGGCCAAGGCGGCGATCCACGAGGTCCAGACCCGTCTGGGGCGGTTCCGGAGAGAGCTCGCGGACCTCCGGACCGGACCCGAGGCCCCGTTGGGCGTCGAGATCAGCTCCTTCGAGAAGTTCGCGGACTATCTCTTCGACGGCCTGATCTTCGATTGGATCGTCCAGTCCAAGATCAGCCGATCGCTCGACGCGGCCCGCGAGATGCGAGCCAGGATGGCCGCCCTCGTCGCCGATCTCCGCCGAAGGCACGAAAGCCGGCAGAAGGACCGGGACGACTCCGTCGGCGCCAAGCGCGGCCTTGTCGAAGAGGCCTAGCGGCTGATTTCGATATATACAGATCCGGTATAGGTCAGTTCTTAATGACCGCGTAGCGGACGACCTTCGGGAAATCCCCTTCTCGCTGCGGCCGCCCGAACGGGCCCCCTTCCTGTTCGGCCACATAGATCAGGCCGTGGCGATCCGCGACCATGGGCTCCCCCGGCAGGTCGATCGTTCCGATCCGCCGGCCGGCTTGATAAACGTCGGCAGTCAACTTGGCCTTCGGATCCATCGTCAATAGGGCGACGAAGACGAGATCGCCGCTGGGCACGATCTCCGCGACCGGGGACGCGAAGCCGAAGCCCGTTCTCCGGACGGGCTTGAACGCGTCGCTCTGCCCCTCGATGACGCTCTTCCAGCTTCCGGTCCTTGAACACCGAGACCTCGTATCGATGGGGGTTCAGGACGAAAACGCGTCCGTCCTTGGCGCAACTGAACCGAAGAGCCGCGCCGATGATCGGCGCCTCCTTCATCGACTCGAACTTCTGGGGCGGCCTGAACATGTCGCCGAAAGAGGCGACGAGCTCGCCTCGGGGGTCGAACTCATGCAGGATCTTTCCCCCGTGCGGCCCCAGGACGACCAGATCTTCCGTGCCGGGGCAGCCGGTCGAAGTGATCGTGAAACCGGCCTGAAAAGTCCTGACATATCCGCCGTCCGGATCATAGACGATCACTTTTCGTGTATCGTTGATGAACAGCGTCCCGCCGGGGGTCACGGCGATGCCGGGCATGCCCGTCGTTTCCCGCGGGCCCTGCCCTTCCGGCACGGCGATCTGCCTCAAGAGGTTGCCCTTGCTGTCGAATACCCCGACCCGGCTGAACTCGTAGTCGAGGATATAGATATTCCCCCGGCCGTCGACATCGACGCGGACGATCATGCCGAACATCAGCTTCTCGTCCCCGTCATCGACGCCGATGGTGAGGTCCGGCTTCAGAGTGGCCGGCGGAACCTGCCCCGGTGCCAACGCCGAGGGGTGCGCAGCCCTAACCCCCGTCAGGCGACGATGCCCATAAGATAGAAGACGACGAGACCGCCAAAGGCCAAACGGGGCCTGCTCATTTCGCTCTCCTCACTTCCCACGCGGTTGACCGATGCTACTATTTTGAAGGGATGTGTTCAATCCTGTGTGCCGAAGGCCCCCTCCATAAAATCCGCACATGCCAGTTTGACATAGGCTTCTGCCTTGGTCATAATCGGCGATGTCCCAGGAGGAACGCGATGCCCAAAGCCCTGGTTTCCTATTATTCCCGGACGGGGAACACCAAGAAGATGGCGGCCCGGATCGCCGAGGTCCTCGAGGCCCAAGGCCTCGAAGTGGACCTGAAGACGGTCGAGGAGACAGCCCCGGCGATGCTCCTCGGCTACGACTGCATCGTCCTCGGCTCCCCGACCTACTACGGCACCATGGCCTGGGAGTTGAAGAAGCTCCTCGACGAGAGCGTCAAGTTCCACGGCAAGCTCCGGGGAAAGGTCGGCGGGGCGTTCACCTCCTCGGCCAATATCGGCGGCGGCAACGAGACGACGGTCCTCGATATCCTCCAGGCGCTCCTCATCCACGGCATGGTCGTTCACGGGGACCACCGCTTCGATCACTACGGCCCGGTCTCGATCGGCCGGCCCGACAAGAGATCGCTCGACTGCTGCGAAGCCCACGCCAAGAACCTGGCCGCCCTGACGAAGAAGCTCTTCCCTTAATCGCCCTCACCCGTTCCCAGAGTTGCATTCCAGCCCGCTTGTCCGCTATGCTTGGAAATAGATACGGAAAGCATTATGGAACCTGAAAAAAGCGGCCCGGTCGTCGATCCCTCCCTCCATGTTCTCGTCGTCGACGACGAGATCAACATCCGCAAGACCCTGACCATCGCTCTCGAGACGGAAGGACACAAGGTCACGGCCGTCAGCAACTTCCAGGACGCCCTGGCCGAGGCCTCGCGCAAGTCCTTCGAGCTCGCCTTCGTCGATCTCCGCCTGGGCACCGACGACGGCCTCGACCTCATCCCGGCCCTCTTGGCCGCCTCGCCGTGGCTCAAGATCATCGTCATCACCGCCTACGCCTCCATCGACACGGCCGTCGAGGCCATCCGGCGGGGGGCCACCGATTACATTCCCAAGCCGTTCACGCCGGCCCAGATCGACCTGTCCGTGCGCAAGGTGTTCGAGGTCCGTTCCTTGGAGCAGAAGGTCGCGGCCCTGCAAGAGGACCTCGGGCGCCAGCACCCCGAGATCGATTTCTCGAGCTCGAGCCCACGGATGCAGCGAGCCGTGAGCGTGGCCCGCCAGGCCGCCGCTTCCGAGGCCACGATCCTCCTCAGCGGGGAAAGCGGGACCGGCAAGACCGTCCTCGCCCGGGCCATCCATGCCTGGAGCGCCCGGGCGGCCAAGCCGTTCAGCCTCATCTCCTGCCCTTCGTTCCCGCCCGAGCTCCTGGAGAGCGAGCTCTTCGGGCACGTGAAGGGCGCCTTCACGGGGGCCGTCCGCGACAACCCGGGCCGGATCGCGGTGACCGACGGCGGCACCCTTTTCCTGGACGAGATCGGCGACCTGCCGCTCCCCCTGCAACCGAAGCTCCTGCGTTTCGTCCAGGAGAGGGAATACGAGCGCGTCGGCGACACCGTCACGAGGAAGGCCGACGTGCGGTTGATCGCCGCCACGAACACGAACCTGGGTGAGGCCGTCAAGGCGGGCCGGTTCCGGGAGGACCTCTACTTCCGGCTCAGCGTGATCCCGATCGAGATCCCTCCCCTCCGGGAGAGGCCGGAGGACGTGCCCGTCCTGGCGGAACGACTGCTGGCCTTCCACGCCCGGAACAATCACCGTTCGTTCCTGGGATTCAAAGACGACGCGCTCCGGGCGCTCGTCGCTCATGCCTGGCCGGGGAACGTCCGGGAATTGAGCAACGCCATCGAACGCGCCGTGATCCTCTGCCCGGCCGACCGCGTCGGCTTGGAATGTCTCCCGGCGAACCTCACTCCCGGCGGGACCGAGGTCAAGATCGGCGACCCCGTCAGCCTCGACAGGATCGAGGAATCCCATATCCGGCGGGTCCTGGCCAACACCAAGTCCCTTCAGGAAGCGGCCGCCGTTCTCGGCATCGACCAAGCCACCCTCTGGCGGCGGCGCAAAGAATACGGTATTTAGGCGCCTTGCGTTTTTCAACGGGCCATCCCGGGGTGCCTTGACGAATGCAACCCGCTCGTCCCGCATCTTCCTGTAATTTCGTTCATTATCAAAGATTTAGGAAGACGGCCGCCCTGGCATGAGATTTGCAATAATTCGGGCGGAAGGAAAGCCAACATGCTCGGACTACGCCAAAAGATATCCTTGGGATTCGGCGCGCTCCTGATCATCCTCATCGTCATCGGGACCCAGAGCATCATCCATCTTTCCCGGCTGGGCGTATCGATCGACGTCATCCTCCGCGAGAATTATCGAAGCGTCATCGCCTGCCAGGAGATGAAGGAAGCCCTGGAGCGCGTGGACAGCGGGATCCTGTTCGTCCTTCTCGGCCACGAGCAGGAGGGCGACGAGCTCATCCGCGTCAATCAGGCCGCGTTTGAAAGCTCCCTCCAAGTCGAGCTCAGCAACATCACCCTCCCGGCCGAAGGGGAAAAAGCCGCCCGGCTGCGCGACCTTTACAGGCAATACGAGTCCGATCTCAAGGGGGTGATCGATCCGGCCCGGTCCGCGGAGCTCCGGAAAAATGCCTATTTCACCGAGCTCCTTCCGCTATTCAGCCAGATCAAGAGACAGGCCGACGAGATCCTGCGTCTGAACCAGCAGAACATGAGCGACGCCAACGACCGTGCCCGCCGGAGCGCCGCTTCCGCCCGAAGGCAAATGTACGGCCTTCTGTCCATCGGGACGGCGCTGGCCCTCGTCTTCTTGTTCTTCACCAGGAAATGGATCCTCCGGCCGATCCATCGCCTCATCCGGTCGGCGGACGAGATCCGGCGCGGCAATCTGGACCTCGTGGTGGCCGGCGATACCCGGGACGAGATCGGGCACCTGTCGGCGGCGTTCAACGACATGGCCGCGAGCCTGCGCGAGTTCCGGAGGACAGACCAGGCCAAGCTCCTCCGCATCCAAAAGGCCACCCAACAGGCCTTCGACAGTCTTCCGGACGCGATCGCGGTCATCGACGCCGACGGACGGGTCGAGGTCGCCACGGAGTCGGCCCGGACCGTCTTCGGGCTGAAGCCCGGGGTGGTCATCGGGGACCTGCCGTTCGGGTGGATGGCCGAGATGGCCCGCGACGCCCGCCAGGCGGGCCGCCCCGCGTCCCTCGAAGGTCAAAGGTCCATCCAGCAGTTCGTGGGAGGCGAAGAGCGTTACTATCGTCCCGAGGCGGTGCCGATCCTGGACACCGAGCGCTTGGCGACCGGGGTCATCCTCGTCCTCAAGGACGTCACCCAGCTCCGCCAGCAGGACGAGATCAAGAGGGGCGTCGTCCGGACCGTATCCCACCAGTTGAACACCCCGCTCACCTCGGTGCGCATGGCCATCCATCTTCTCCTCGGCGAGAAGGTCGGCGCCCTCAACGAGAAGCAGGCGGAGCTGCTGATGTCGGCCCGCGAAGACAGCGACCGCCTTCATGAGATCCTCGACAGCCTTCTCGACCTCAGCCGCTTCGAAGCCGGCAAGGCCCGGATGGAATTCCGGGCCCTCTCGCCGCGGGCGATCGTCATGGAGGCCGTCGATGCCGTCAGCCGGACGGCGCAGGACCGCGGGGTGGCCCTCCTCGCGGACGTATCCGACGACCTCCCCGATGTCTGGGTGGACACGACCCGGATCGGCCACGCCTTCGGCAACCTCCTCTCGAACGCGCTCAAGCACACTTCCGCCGGCGGCCGGGTCGCGCTGACCGCCGAAGCCGACGATGCCTGGGTTCGCTTCCAGGTCTCCGACACGGGCGAGGGCATCCCCGAGGCTTTCCTGACGCGGATCTTCGAGCCCTTCTTCCGGGTCCCCGGCCGCCGGAACGAGACGGGCGCGGGGCTCGGCCTGGCCATCGTCAAGGAGATCGTCGAAGCCCACGGCGGCACCGTGGGCGCGGAGAGCCGCGAAGGGAAAGGAGCCCGTTTCTGGTTCACACTGAGAAGGGCCGACCGGTTCCCGAAAGAGAACGGCGAAAGCTCCTGACCATGGCCAACATCCTGGGCTTGATCGTCGGCCTCCTCCTCATCGGCTATCTGCTGGCGAGCATCCTGCGGCCCGAGAAGTTCTAGCGAGGTGACATCGGTGGACCTTTACGGCGGACTTCAACTGGCCCTCTTCGTCGGCCTCCTGCTCGCGGCCACGAAGCCTTTGGGGCTCTACCTGGCCCGGGTCCTCGAGCCGGAGGGCAAGACCTGGCTGGACAGGCCGGTCAAGCCGGTCGAGCGCCTGCTCTACCGCATCATGGGCGTGGACCCGAAGCAGGAGCAGGATTGGCGCCAGTATGCGCGTTCGCTCATCGTCTTCAGCCTGGCCGGCCTGGCGTTCACGTACGCCGTACTCCGTCTCCAGCATCTCCTGCCTCTCAATCCTCAGGGATTCGGGGCCGTCCGGCCGGACCTGGCCTTCAACACCGCGGCCAGCTTCGCCTCGAACACGAACTGGCAGAACTACGCGGGAGAGACGACCCTCTCCCATCTTTCGCAAATGGTCGCTCTCGTCTTCCAGAATTTCGTCTCGGCGGCGGCCGGCATCGCCGTGGCCGCCGCCCTCGTCCGTGGCATCGCCCGTCACTCCGCCAAGACCGTCGGGAACTTCTGGACCGATCTCGTCCGCGTCAACCTCTATCTCCTCCTGCCCCTTTCGCTCGTCCTCTCGCTGTTCCTGACCTCGCAGGGGATGATCCAGAACTTCCGGCCGTCCGCGCGGGCCGCGACGGTCGAGACCGCGGCCGTTCAGGCCATCGCCCAGGGGCCCGCGGCCTCCCAGGCGGCCATCAAGATGCTGGGCACCAACGGGGGCGGCTTCTTCAACGCCAACGCCGCCCATCCCTACGAGAACCCCACGCCTCTCTCGAACTTCATCCAGATGCTGGCCATCTTCCTCATCCCCAGCGGCTTGACCTATTACCTCGGGAGGAAGGTCAAGAGCAGGAAGCACGGCTGGGCGGTCTGGAGCGCCATGGCCATCCTCTTCCTGGCCGCGGCCCTGATCACCTGGAAGGCGGAGGCCGCCGGCAATCCCCGGCTGCAGGCCCTCGGCGTCGACACCGCCGGGGGCAACATGGAGGGCAAAGAGGTCCGCTTCGGCGTCGCGGGCTCGAGCCTCTTCGCCGCCGTCACGACGGCGGCCTCCTGCGGGGCCGTCAATTCCATGCACGATTCGTTCACCCCGCTCGGGGGCCTGGTCCCGCTCTTCAACATCCAGATCGGCGAAGTGGTCTTCGGCGGCGTCGGCGCGGGGCTCTACGGGATGCTCATCTTCATCATCCTGGCCGTCTTCCTCACCGGCCTGATGGTCGGACGGACCCCGGAGTACATGGGCAAGAAGATCGAAGCCTATGACATCAAGGTCTCCGTCCTGGCCGTGCTCGTCCCGGTCTTCTGCATCCTCGGCCTTTCCGCCTGGGCCGCGGTCAGCCGGTGGGGCCTGGCCGGAACGGCCAATGCCGGGCCGCACGGGCTGAGCGAGATCCTGTACGCCTTCTCGTCGGCTGCGGGAAACAACGGCAGCGCCTTCGCCGGATTGAACGGCAACACGGTCCCCTACAACCTGTCCCTGGCCCTGGCCATGCTCATCGGCCGCTTCCTGATCATCCTGCCCGTCCTGGCCTTGGCCGGGAACCTGGCCAAAAAGAAGATCCTCCCGCCGAGCGAGGCCAGCTTTCCGGCCAGCGGCCCGACCTTCGTCGTCATCCTGATCGGGACCGTTCTCGTCGTCGGCGCGCTGACCTTCCTGCCTGCCCTGGCCCTCGGCCCCATCGTCGAGCATTTCCTCATGACCGGATCGGGGATCCTGTATTGAGCGAGAGGATGACGTGCGCGCGCTGACCCATCCCCTTTTCGAAAGAGCCCTCGTCGGCCGGGCGGCCCTGGCCGCGGTCAAGAAGCTCGATCCGCTCCACCTACTCAAGAACCCGGTCATCTTCGTCACCGAGGTCGGGGCGCTGCTCACGACGATCGGCTTGCTGGCGAGAGCGAAGGGCGAGCCGGCGGGATTCGCGCTCCAGATCGCCCTCTGGCTCTGGTTCACGGTCCTGTTCGCCAATTTCGCCGAAGCGATGGCCGAGGGCCGGGGCAAGGCCCAGGCCGACGAGCTCCGCAAGACGCGGGCCTGCCTCACGGCCCGCCTCTTCCGGTCCGACGGCTCGCTCGAGCCCGTCCCCGCCGAGCGCCTCCGCAAGGGCGACCTGGTCATTGTTTCCGCCCGCGAGATCATCCCGGCCGACGGGGAGATCGTCGAGGGCGCCGCCATGGTGGACGAATCCGCCATCACCGGCGAGTCCGCCCCGGTCATCCGCGAGGCGGGCGGCGACCGGAGCGCGGTCACCGGCGGGACGCGCGTCCTGTCCGACCGCATCAAGGTCCGCGTAACGGCCGACCCCGGGACGAGCTTCCTCGACCGGATGATCGTCCTGGTCGAGGGCGCCCGGCGCCAAAAGACGCCGAACGAGATCGCCCTGACCATCCTGCTCTCGGCCCTGACGGTCATCTTCCTCGTCGTCATCATGTCCTTGCGCTCCTTCGGCGCGTATTCGGGCGTCACCCTGACGACGACCGTGCTCGTAGCCCTCCTCGTCTGCCTGATCCCGACGACGATCGGCGGGCTCCTGAACGCCATCGGGATCGCCGGCATCGACCGCATGGTCCAGAAGAACGTCCTGGCCGTGAGCGGCCGCGCCGTAGAGGCCGCGGGCGACGTCGACGTCCTTCTCCTCGACAAGACCGGAACGATCACCCTGGGCGACCGCCAGGCCGCGGCCTTTCTCCCGGCCCCGGGGGTCACGGTCGAGGAACTGGCCCACGCGGCCCAGCTCGCCTCCCTGGCCGATGAAACGCCCGAAGGGCGAAGCATCGTCGTCCTGGCGAAAAAGTTCGGACTGCGGGGACACTCGATCACCGACATGCCCGGAGCCGCGTTCATCGCCTTCTCCGCCCAGACCCGGATGAGCGGCGTGGACTTCGAGACCCACCGCATCCGGAAAGGGGCCTCGGACGCGATCCGGATGTTCGTCGGGGAACGCGTTCCCCTCGAGGTCGACGACACGGTCGATCAAGTGGCTCTCCAGGGTGGCACGCCTCTTCTCGTGGCCGACGGGAACAGGATCTTGGGCGTCGTCCATCTCAAGGATATCGTCAAAGGCGGCCTGAAGGACCGCTTCGAGCGGTTCCGGGCCATGGGCATAAGGACGATCATGATCACCGGCGACAACCCCCTCACCGCGGCGGCGATCGCCCGCGAGGCGGGGGTCGACGACTTCATCGCCGAGGCCAAGCCGGAAGACAAGATGACCCTCATCCGCAAGGAACAGGCGGCCGGCCACCTTGTAGCCATGACCGGCGACGGCACGAACGACGCCCCCGCCCTGGCCCAGGCCGATGTCGGGGTGGCGATGAATTCGGGGACCCAGGCCGCCAAGGAGGCCGGCAACATGGTCGACCTCGATTCCAACCCGACGAAGCTGATCGAGGTCGTCGAGATCGGGAAGCAGATGCTCATCACCCGGGGCGCGCTGACGACCTTCAGCATCGCCAACGACGTCGCCAAATATTTCGCCATCATCCCGGCCCTGCTGGTCGGCGTCTTCCCCGTCATCGCGCCCCTCAACATCATGGGGCTTCGCTCGCCGGCGAGCGCCATCCTGAGCGCGGTCATCTTCAACGCCCTGATCATCATCGCCCTCGTCCCGCTGGCGCTCCGGGGAGTGCGTTTCCGGCCCCTTGGGGCGGCGGCCCTCCTCCGGCGCAATCTCATGATCTACGGCTTGGGGGGGCTCATCGCCCCCTTCCCCGGGATCAAGCTCATCGATATCATTGTCAACGCCTTGCATCTTGTTTAGCAGGAGAAAGGACGCGCGGATATGAAGACCTGGCTGACCGAGGCCCGGAGGTCGGTCCTGGCGGTGGCCGTCCTGGCGGTCGTCCTGTGCGGCCTCTACCCGCTCGCCGCCTGGATCCTCGCCCAGGGTTTATTCCCGGGCCGGGCCAACGGTTCGCTCATCGCCCGGGACGGGGTCGTCGTCGGTTCGAGCCTGATCGGCCAACGGTTCTCAGGGCCGGAGTATTTTCATCCGCGCCCCTCGGCCGCCGGGCAGGGCTACGACGGCGGCCGGTCGGGGGGGACGAATCTCGGGCCCTTGTCGAAGGCCCTCGCCGAAACCGTCCGCGATCGGATCGCGGAATACAGGGCGGAGAACGGGCTCGGCGCCTCGACCCCGATACCGGCCGACGCGGTCACGGCCTCGGCGAGCGGGCTCGATCCTCACATCTCCCCGGAAAACGCCCGGCTCCAGGCCCCCCGCGTGGCCAGAATCCGGGGCCTGGCCGAGGCCGACGTCCGGGCCCGGATCGCGGCCTGCACCGCGGGCCGCACGCTGGGCATCCTCGGCGAGCCCCGGGTGAACGTCCTGCGCTTGAACCTCGCTCTCGACGGAGTCCGCGATGCCGGAAGATAGGGCCGACGCTTTCCTGCGGATGATCCGGCGGGCCCAGCGGGGGCGGCTGAAGATCTACCTGGGCTACTCGGCCGGCGTCGGCAAGACCTACCAGATGCTCCAGGAAGGCCACCGGCTCAAGGGCGAGGGCATCGACGTCGTCATCGGCCTGCTCGAAACGCACGGCCGGACGGATATCGCCCGGCTGGCCGAGGGCCTCGAGGTCGTCCCCCGCCGCGTCCAGGAGTACCACGGCATCGCCATCGAGGAGATGAACACGGACGCGATCATCGCCCGCAAGCCGCAGGTCGCCCTCCTCGACGAGCTCGCCCATACGAACGTTCCGGGCAGCCGGAACGCCAAGAGGTACGAGGACGTCCAGGATATCCTGGCCGCCGGGATCCACGTCGTCAGCACGCTCAACGTCCAGCACCTCGAAAGCCTCTTCAACATCGTCGAGAGATCCGTCGGGATCAAGGTCCGCGAGCGGCTTCCGGACTCCATCCTGGCCGAAGCCGACGAGATCGTCGATGTCGACCTGGCGACCGCGGACCTCCGGAAGCGCCTCGAAGAGGGCAAGGTCTACCCGGCCGAGCGCATCGAGACCGCGATGGCCAACTTCTTCACCAAGTCCAACCTGGAGAAGCTGCGCGAGCTGACCCTCCGCGAGCTCGCTTCCCAGATCGACCTGCGCCGGCGCGAGGCCCAGGGCGCCGACGGCAGCGCCGCCTCGGACCAGGTCATGGTCTGCCTGAGCTCGCACGGGCCGAACAGCGAGAAGCTGTTGCGCTACGGCTCGCGACTGGCGGGGAAGTTCAACAGGAACTGGTACGCCGTCTATGTCCAAACGCCGGCCGAAGAGGCCACGGTCATCGACGCCCAGGTCCAGCGCCAGCTCTCGGACACGCTGACGCTGGCCAAGCAGCTGGGGGCCATGGTCTTCACCTACAAGGGCGAGGACATCGCCGACACCATCCTGCGCTTCGCCGCTGAATACCGGGTCGGTCACATCGTCGTGGGCAAGGCCTCCTCCAGGCCGCCCTGGAAGAAGATCGGCCGGAACAAGAAGGTGGTCGAGGACCTGATCAGGAACGCCCGGGAGGCCACGGTCATCGTCATCGACACGGCCGCGGCCCCGTCCGTAGGCGCGCCGCCTCTGCCGGAGCTGCCGGAAGAGGATGCGCCGGCGGCGCTGGCCGGGGGATCGGGCATCACGCCGGCCGACCGGCCCCGCTTGAGCCTCTTGTCGTCCACGGAGCATATCGTGATCTGGGAAGCGGCCATCGAGAAGGAGACGGTCCTCCGGACCCTGGCCTCGACCCTCGGAAGGGAGGCGGGATCCCCGTCCGGGGAGAACGTCTTCGAGTCCGTCATGCAGCGCGAAGCCCAGAGCTCCACGTTCTTCAACGAGGGCGTGGCCTTCCCCCATGTCCGCGTGGAGGGATTGGCCGCTCCGGTCATCGCCCTGGGATTGACGAGAGAGGGGATCATCGACGTGGCCACGGACAAGCCCATCGAGATCGTCTTCCTCATCTTGTCCCCGGCCCAAACTCCCGATACGCAGGTCAAGCTCTTGGGCCTGGCCAGCCGGGCCTCCCAGAACAGGGCTCTCATGCAGGCTCTGCGGACCGTCCGGACGCCGGCCGAGGCCCTGAAGGCCATCCGCGATTGGGAAGCATCGACATAAAGGAGGCACCATGACCCTCAAAAAGAAGCTGAGCTTGGGCTTGGGGTTCTTGTTCCTGATCATCTTCGGCCTGGCGATCGTGAGCTCCTATGAGATCGGCGAGCTCTCGCGGGACGCCGAGAACATCCTGAAGGACAACTACAAGTCCCTCGTCTATTCAAGGAACATGTTCGCGGCGCTCGAAGAGACGCGAACGGCCGTCAGCGGCATCGTCTTCGATACGGCCGCGGATGGCCGGCCTTCCGAGGACCGGTTGAAGCTCTTCGAGACCGGCAAGGCCGAGTTCGAGAAGAATCTCGCCTTGGAGAACGGCAATATCACCGAGATCCATGAAGGCGAGTTCGTGGCCACGATCAACCGGGAATACGCCCTGTACGCCGGCCTCTGCCTTCGGCTCATCGAGGGGGAGGGCGGCCGCGCCCTCTATTTCGGCGAATACCAGCCGGCCCTGGACAAGCTCACACGCGACATCCAGGCCATCAACGACCTCAATATGCAGGCGGTCGAGCGGAAGAGCCGGACGGCCAAGGACGATTCCGCCCGGATCATCCGCCTCGTGGCCCTTATCGGGGTCTTCGGCCTGATCCTGGCCTTCGGCTATTTTTGGTACTTCCCGTTCTACGTCTCCAACTCCATCGCCTATCTCGCGGAAAGGATGAAAGCGCTCCTGGAAAAGTCCGGGATCCCCCTCGACATCCGGACGAACGACGAGGCTTTTATCCTCCTCCAGGGCATCGAGCGGCTGGAGAATAAGCTGGACAAGGAGCCCTCGACGCCCGGCCGCGACGGGGGCTGACGCTTTATTGACACGCTCTGCGGCGGGGACTAGCATGAACCCTTGAAAGGACCGCTATGAAAAAGCCCGCCCTCCTCCTCTCGCTCGTTCTAATCGTCCTGGCTTCGGGCCTGGCCGGGGGGCGATCTGCCGTCGGCACCATCGCCGACAAGTACTCGGCTTCCCTGAAAAAAATCTTCGAACTCCAAGCCCTTTTCGCGCCCCTCCACCCGGCTTTAGAAAATGTCTATCCCGTGGCCATCGTCGAGAACAAGACGTTCTATGTCTTCGAGCCCGTCCCCGGGGAGAAAGCGTATCGTCTCGCTACCACCGCCCCGGACACCTTCGAAATCCCGACCGGGGTCCGGGCCGCCATGCCGCTGGCTTTTTGGGAAAACCGCATGGCCTGCGTCGTGACCGGGGAGGTCTTCGGCCAATCCGACGGCTACGTCTTCATCTTTCACGAGTTCGTGCACTGCGCCCAGTGGGGATCTTGCGAACGGAAGCTCAAGGACAGCCTCTCGATCTGTCGGGAGGCGATGAAGAACAAGGACTACATGTGGGAGCTTCAATACCCGTTCCCCTATTCGAGCCCGGCCTTCGTCGAGACCTACTCCGCGCTCTTTGAAGCCTGGGACGGGGATGACGCCGGATCGGCCGGATCCCTGAGGGCGGCCTTACGCCAAGCGCTGTCGCCGGCCGAATGGGAATACCTCACCTGGCAGGAATGGAAAGAGGGGCTGGCCAGGCACCTCGAGAATCGCATGCGCGAGGCCGCCGGCCTGCCGGAGAACAAGGGGGGAGGGACGCCGCCGTTCGGCCGCGTCACGTTCTATCGGGGCGGGGACAAGCTCATCCGCTTCCTCGAAAAGCGCCGGCCGGGGATCGCCGACGATCTCGAGGAGCTCTATCGGGCGATCAGCGCCAAGGATTGAGCGACCGGCCGTCAGTTTTTCGCGAGCTCCAGGAAGAACCACTGCTGGGCGGTCTTTTGGGAGACGACCGTGAAGCCTATCTTCTTCGCCAGGGCCTCGAAGTGGGCCAACCCCTGGCCTCCGGGGACGAGGTAGGTGCTGTAGCCCGCTTGGATCTCCTTGCCCGGCAGCTTGACGGTGACCGGGAAGGTGGCGAACCTCTTCTTCGGGTCCTTGAGGTCGGGGAAGACGACGTCCCAAATGAGGAGCCGTCCGCCCGGCTCGGTGACGCGGTAGAGCTCGCGGAGGATCTTCTCGTGGTCGGCCGGGGCCATGAACATGAAGGTGAAAAACACGGTGACCGTCGGGAAGGTGTCGTCCAGGAACAGGAGCTGACGGGCGTCCATGATGATCTTGAGCAGCGGGCCGGGCGGGGCTTCCACCAGCTCCTGAGGGCTGATGTCGATGGAAACGACCTGCCGGCCCTTGAGCTGGCCGATGACGCCCCACCCTCCCCCGCCGATGTCGAGGATCAGGCCCTTGGCCGGGAAATCGAGGACCGGAACGTTCTGACGAGGAGCCAGCCAGATCTGCTCGGCCGGCGGGGCCTGCATGTGCTGGGCCGATGCGGCCGGATCCATCGCCGCCAGCGCGTAGCCTATCACCAGGGCCGTAACGACCAACCTCTTCATGCCCATCCCGATCGCTCCTTTCTCTATCACGATCCGCCCGGACCGGCGTCCCGTTCCTCGTTCTAATATATCACGAGCCTCGGCGGGCGGGGAATGCCGCCATAAGATATATCGGTCCGCACAAGATATGGGGCTCTCAGGCTCGGAATGTCCATGATATGGGCCTATTTTTTACACTGCAAAATATGGATACTCAATGACTTGACAAAAAGCGGCCGGCCATGGCATAATAAAGTCACTTATTAGAGTATTCGCGATAGCCGAACATGAGCATGACGGTAAGCGAGAAGGACGCGCGGGGCTTTGTGAAAAGGACGGACCGATAGTGTGAGCCTGGTCATTATCGCTGGCCTCTTATCCCTCATCCCCTTTGCCTATCTCCTCCGCTTGATGACCGACGCAAGACAGCTCCGGGAGCGGTGCCGCGCGCGGGCGCTCGTCTTTCCCGAAAATGCCCAAACAGATGAAGGGCTCCTGCTCGAGCTTCCTTACGCGAGCATGAAGTGGAACGGCCGGACCGCCCGCAGGGCCGCGTCCGGTCGCGTCCCGACGGACGCCGGCAAGGATGCCGACGGCCCCTCCCGGGCCGCCTGAGACCGGTCCGCCCTCGGCCGGCCTCCGTTTTCCGACATCGGGCCTCTCCCCCGACAAAACTCTCTGATGAAAGACCCAGGCGCCGGTCCGTTCCTTGATTTCCCCCCGGGCGCGTGGTATTTTGGATGCCAAGCCCTCGCTCTCGAACCATGAAAAGCAAAGCCTTGGTCGTGTCCGTCCTCGCCTGCCTGGCCGCTCTGCGCGCGGCGGCCCCGGCCTTCGCCCAGGATCAGGTCAAGGACCAGGCCGCCCACGAGTATGTCGTCCGGGCCATCACCCTGGCCGTCACGGTCCAGGACTCCAAGGGGCGCTTCGTCAACAACCTGGCGGAGAAGGACTTCACCATCTTCGAGAACAACAAGCGGAAGGGCATCACCTATTTCTCCCACGACTTCGGATCGCCCCTCAGCCTGACCGTCCTCCTCGACGTCAGCGGCAGCATGGCCCTCGAGAAGAAGCTCGTGGAATGCAAGGCGGTCCTGCGCCACCTGGCCACGAAGCTCCTTCGGCCCCGGGACGAGATCGCCCTGCTCATCTTCGCCGACGGCCAGGTCGAGGTCGCGGCCAAGCACTCGACCGACAAGGAGGAGTTCCTCCGCGTCCTCGACAAGACCGAGGCCTACGGACAGACCGCCCTCAACGACGCCGTGGCCGTCTCGCCGGAGTTCGCGACGCGGGCCCGCAACGAGAAACGGGCCCTGCTCCTCCTCACCGACGGCATCGAGAACGACAGCGAGTCGACCCCCGAGCAGGCCCTCGAGATCGCCAAGCGGGTCGACGTGCCCATCTATACCATCGGCTACAAGATCCCCCGGGGCGAGCAGATGCTCAAGGCCCATAAGCGGGCCGCCGGACTGACCTCGGCCGGCATCGTCGCCACCCTGGACAAGTTCTCCGCGGCCACGGGCGGCAAGGCCTGGTTCCTCAACGAGCCCACCGACCTGGCCGAAGTCGTCCAGGAGATCAAGAACGAGCAGAGCCACCAGTACGTCATCGGTTACACCTCCTACCAGGACACGGCCGAGCTCTACCGATGGATCAGGGTGACGACGCCGAATTACAAGCATAAAATCAGGACTCGGCAAGGCTACTGAAGAATCCCCCGTTTGGGGTATTTTGGCCCCGCGAACTTTATTTTTTCCGAAAAAGGGCTTAACATAGGCACATGCGGGGTTTGGGAGCGGCGGCGGTTTCCCGCCGCCCGCCAAGAATTACCGACAGGAGGTTTTCATGAAGAACAGGCAATTCGTCATCTTAGCCGGTTTCGTCCTGCTGGTCGCCCTGGTCACCGGGCCGGCCTGCGCCACCAAGAAATTCGTCCGGACCGAATCGGCGACCCTCGACCAGAAGATCGCCGAGGTCTCGACCGACGTCGAAGCCAGCCAGAAGCGGCTCAAGGAGCACGACGACCAGCTGTCGACGATCGGGTCCCTCATCTCCCAGCACGACGGCCAGTTCAAAGCCGTCGACGGCAAGATCGAGGAGGTCAAGACCCTCATCAAGGGCAACCTGGTCATGACGGCCACGGTGAAGAACAGCGACGCCAAGTTCGGCTTCGACAGCGCGTCGCTCAGCCCCGAGGCCAAGGGCGTTCTCGATGCGTTCGTCCAGAGGCTCGTGACCGAGAACAAGGGCGTCTACATCGAGATCCAGGGCCACACCGACAGCACCGGGACCGACGAGGTCAACCAGACCCTCGGCCAGAAACGGGCCGAAGCCGTCCTGATGTACCTCTACAAGCAGCACCACATCCCCCTCCACCGCATGTCCGCCGTCAGCCTGGGCTCCTCCTTGCCCATCGCCGACAACGGGACGCGGGACGGCCGCGGCCAGAACAGGCGGGTCGAGATCCTCGTCTACGAATAAGCGCTGATCCGAGGGGACATGTACCTCTGGTACATGTCCCCTCTTCCGTCACCTGAGGGTGACCGCCGCGGGCAGGCCTTCCCGGCCGCCCTCGTTGACGCCGACCACCTCGTAGGAATAGCTCCCCGTGCGGGCGACGCCCCGGTCGAGGTAGCGGTAGGTCGTGTTCGACGCGGCCTTGGCGACCTCGCCGAGGAGCGTTCGCCCTCCCCCCGAAGTCCGGTAGACCCGGTATTTCGCGACGCTCGTGTTGCGCGAGCTGTCCGACCAGGTCAGGACGACGACGTATTCCCTGAGCATCAGGCTGCGGTTGACGGCCCGCGCGGCCTTGAGGCTCGCCGGGGGGAAGATGTTCTCCGCGACGACCGTGACCTCCGCCGAGGCCGTCGTGCCGATCGTGTCGACGGCGACGGCCCTCAGGACGCGGCTGCCGTTGGCGAAGACGGTCGTGTCCAGCGCGAACTCGTAGGGCGCCGCCGTGAGCGTCCCGAGGAGGGCGCCGTCCCCGTAGAGATCGACCCGGGCCAGGCCCTTGTCGTCGCTCGCCTGGACCGAGACCGTTACCGTGCCGTAGACGGTCTGGCCCTCGACCGGGCTGATGATGGCGACGACCGGCGGCGAGTCCTCGAAGACGATGGTCAGGCCCATCGGCGTCGTCGTCCCCGTGATGGAGGTCATCAGCATGGCCGTGGCTCCCCCGCCGTACCGGGAGGTGTTCGGGAAGGTCAGCGGCCCGAAAGAGGCCCCGGCCTTATAGTAGTCCCCGGCGTCGGCGTTGACGGACCAGGTCTCGATCTCCTCGAGGCCGTCGGCCTCCATCAGGCGCAGGAGCTTGTGGTCCGTATAGGAGTTGTCGTAGAGGAAATCGGTCTGCCAGCTGTTGAGGCGGGCGTCGACGTGCCAGACGATGAGGCCGTCCGAACCGGTGAAGAGGCCCGTGTCGTTGCCCGACCGGTTGCGGTTCTGGACCACGAAGAATTCCTCGAAGATCCCTCCCGAGGCCCCCGGCATGAACAGGGCAGCGTCGGGATAGAGCCCCGAAGCCCTCAGGGAGACGGTCCGGCTGCCGCCCGCGACGACCGTGGGCGTGATCCAATCCAGCATGAACTTCGAGAAGCCGTTGTGGTCGCCCGTTCCGTCCATGATGTCGAGGCTGCCGACGCCGCCGTCGGGCCCGACGGTGTCGTCGTAGTCGTAATAGTCGGGGACACCGAGGGCGTGGCCCGTCTCGTGGATGATCGTGCTCGGGGTGAACGTGCCGCTCGGGTAGTTGTAGAGCTCCCACTGCCAGGAGTAGCTGGTCAGGCGCTTGCCGTCCAACCGGTAGGTCGAGTCGCCGAACCAGGTATAGTAGCCCCACCAGAACTCGGCCCAGTCGCCGTGGGGCCCGGACCAGAAGACGCAGAAGTAGTCGATGGCCCCGTCGTTGTCGTTGTCGTACTGCGAGAAGTCGTGGCCCTGGGCCTCGTAGGAGTCCAGGGCTTCCTTGATCAGGTTCTGCCGGCCCGCGTCCGTCTCGGTGACGGTGCTCCGGGCGTAGGGCGCCTGGTACCAGCCGAGGACGTCGCCGGTGATCGTCAGCTGGTCGTAGGACGAGCGCAGGTAGAAGTCCCGCAGGCTGTCGAAGGGCGGGTTGCCGACGCCGTCGCCGAAGAGGCGGTTGGCGAAATAATCCGGGGTCGTCATCCCGGGATAGTCGCTGAAGGAGATGAGCAGGGCCAGGATACGGACGGTGCCGCTCGTCGGCATGCCTTCCCAGGCCCGGGGCGGGGCCAGGAGGCTGGCCGCCTGGGCGGCGCCGATCGGACCGCGGTCGAGGGCCAGCCGGCTGAGCTTGTATTCGAGCCGGTCCTGGATCCGTTGGGGGATCTTGTGGTTGCCGTAAGACCTGGCTTGGGCCGTCCGGGCGGCCAGCGTTCCCTCGGCCCGGTAGCGCGCGATCTGCTCCTTGGTCGGGGGCTCCAGGGCGAGCGCCGTCAGCGCGCCGAATAGCAGGGCCGTAACGGGGATCGCCGCGGCCGTGAGCGTTCGTCTGAAGGATATCATGCGTCCTCTCCCTCGCCGGGTGCCACTATAGCCCCCGCACGGGGGCGCGTCAAACGCCCCCATGGGATGAGTCGGTCAGCGGACGCCGAAATTGGTGCCGGTCCGCTCCTCGCTCCGGTCGGTGGCCGGGGCCGGCTCCGGCGAAAGGGCCGAGATCTCGGCCCGGAGCTCCGGGCTCATCGGGATCTTGTCCGACTCGAGGAGGGGCGCGAGCTGCCCGGTGTCCCTGGCGCCGACGATGGGCGCCGTGACCGCCGGATGGGAGGCCACCCAGGCCACGGCCAGGGCCGCGGGATCGTAGCCCCGCGCCCGGGCGAAGGCGTTGAAGCGCTCGGCCACTTCGTAGTTGAGGCCATCGCCGTAGCGCGTCCCGTAGATCTTGTTCTCGATGAGCCGCCCCGCGTCGGGCCGGCGCGAGACGCCGTACTTGCCGCTGAGCAGGCCGCCGCCGAGGGGGCTATAGGGGAAGACGCCCAGCCCTTCGGCCTCGGCCATGGGCAGGATCTCCGCCTCGGCCTGGCGCTTGACCAGGTTGTACATCGGCTGAAGACAGGCGAACGCGGCCAGGCCTTGCCGGGCCGAGAGGCCCAGGCCCTTCTCCACCTGCCAGGCGGCGAAGTTGCTGGCCCCCGTGTAGACGACCTTGCCCTGCCGGACGAGGTCGTCGAAGGCCCGCAGGGTTTCCTCGAGCGGGGTCCGGTCGTCGAAGCGGTGGATGTAATAGATGTCGATGCGGTCGGTCCCCAGCCGCCGCAGGCTGGCCTCGACGGCGACCATGACCCGGCGGCGGGAGGCGCCCATGGCGTTGACGTCGGGCCCGGTCGGGAAATAGACCTTGCTGGTGACCAGGACCTCTTCGCGGCAATCCTTGATGAGCCCGCCGAGGATCTCCTCGGACCGGCCCTTGGCGTACATGTCGGCGCAGTCGAAGACGTTGACGCCGGCGTCACGGCAGGCCTTGAAGAGGGCCTTCGAAGTCGCTTCGTCGGCGTCGCCCCCGAAGGACATCGTCCCGTAGGCGACGGATGACACCTTGACCCCCGTCTTTCCCAGGAACTTGTAGGTCATGGCGTTCTCCTTTTCAGCTCGAGCCCGTGCCCGATCGGATAGAGGTCCGGGATCGAGACGGGCAGCCGTCCGGCGACGTCGAGCTCGCCGTAGAGGGCCCGGGCGGCCACGGTCTGCGCCTCCGCCGTCGCCCGGTACATGCAGACGTAGGCCTCGACCTCGGGGAAATGGCGCAGGAAATAGGGGCTGCCGAAAGACACGACGACCACGGCCGGCCCGTTCTCGATCGCCGCGAGCCTGCGGATGAGCTCGACGTGGGCCGGCGCCAGGCCGACCGTCCCCTTCCCGTCGGCCAGCCGGGAGAAGAGGGCCACGACCGCGACCTCGGCGGTCGAGGCCTTGGCGAAGGCCTCTTCGAGCCTCCCCCGGTCCGTGTCGCCGTCGGCGTAGAAGGCGGCCGCGGCGGGGAACCTTTTGCGCATCGCGGTGACGAAGGCCTGTCCGGCGAAATAGTCGCCGAGATCGCTGCTGAGCGAAAGGAAGGCCAGCTTTTCGGGCGCGGCCGAGAGCGGCAGGACCCCGCCCTCGTTGCGGACGAGCGTCGTCGAGCTCTCGTAGGCCCTGAGGGCCTGGTCGAGATGGGCCTTGGGAGCGATGCGGACCGGGAGCTCGTCGAGGCGCACGAACCGGCTCCGGTCGAGACCGAGCGAGGCCTTGATCTCGAGGATGCGGCGGACCGAGCGGTCGATCCGCGATTCGGGGATGCGGCCGTCCCTGACCGCCGCGGCGAGATAGGCGATGACCTTGGCCGGATCGGGCGGGAGCAGGAGCTGGTCGACCCCGGCCTGGACGGCCCGCAGGGCCGCCTCCTCCGTGGAAAAGGCGCTGGTCACCCCGGCCATCTCGAGGGCGTCGGTGACGACGAGGCCGTGGAAACCGAGCTTCTGCCGCAGGACGCCGGTCATGATGGGCGCGGACAGGGTCGCGGGCAGGCCCGGCGTCGGATCGAGGGCCGGGACGGCCAGATGGGCGCTCATGACCGCCCGGACGCCGGCGTCGACGGCCTCCCGGAAGGGGTAGAGCTCGACCTTCTCCAGCCGCTCGAGGTCGGCGGTGATGGTCGGCAGGAGCGAATGGGAATCCTGGGAGGTGTCGCCGTGGCCGGGGAAGTGCTTGGCCGTGGCGATCATGCCGTTCTCCTGGACGCCGCGGATGAAGGCGTTGGCGATCCGGGCGACCAGGGCCGGATCGGCCCCGACCGCGCGGGTGTTGATGATGGGATTGTCGGGATCGACGTTGACGTCGACGACCGGGGCGTAGGTCATGTGGATGCCCATGGCCCGGCCCTCGAGGGCGGTGATCCTGCCCATGGCGTAGGCCAGGCGCTCCGAACCTGCCGCGCCGAGCGACATGAGGGGCGGGAAGAGGGTCGGGCCGGTGACCCGGTTGGCCGCGCCCCGCTCGAAGTCCGCCGCCATGAGGAGCGGCACCTTGGCCAGCCTTTGGAAGGCGTTGGCCAGGCGGGCCGTCTCGTAGACCTCGGCCGGGGCGAAGAGGATGAGGCCGCCGACCCGGGAGTCGACGACGAGCGACTCGAGCTCCCGGAGGGAGGCGCTGTCGGCGTTACGGAACTCGGCCGTGAACCGGACGGCGATCATCTGGCCGATCTTCTCTTCGACGGTCATCCTGGCCAGGGTCCGGGATACCCAGCCGCCGTCGGGCACGCCCAGGCGGGGCACGGCGCCGGGCGCCGGCATCCGGGCGGCGCAGCCCCCGGCCGCGAGGATCAGGCAAAGGGCCGCGGCGGCCGCTCGCGTCTTGGTCATGGTCGTTCTCCCCTCCCCCTCTCCGGCCGGTCGGGACGCGGCCTCAGTACCGGACGAGGGCGCGGACCTCGACGTCCGGGTGGGCCTGCTTGATGAAGTCGAGCCCGCCGAGGAAGGAGAGCTCGACCACGGCCCCGAAGCCGACGACGTCGCCCTTGAGCATCTTGACCAGGTTGATGGCGCTCACCGAGGACGAGCCGGTGGCGATGAGGTCGTCGACGATGAGGACGCGCTGGCCGGGGGCGACGCCGTCCTCGTGCATCTCGAAGTGCTCGACGGCGTACTCGTTGGGGGCGACCACGCAGACGGCCTTGCGCGGCAGCTTGCCTTTCTTGCGGATGACGGTCATCCCCAGCCCGAGCTCGCGGGCCAGGGCCGCTCCGAAGAGGAAGCCGCGCGACTCGATGCCGGCCACGATCTCCGGGCGGCGCGTGCGGGCCCAGGCGGCCAGCTCGTCGATGGCGAAGCGGAAGGCCTGGGCGCTCTGGCAGATGGGCGTGATGTCCTTGAAGACAATGCCCGGCTTGGGGAAGTCGGGGACGTCGACGATGTAGCTTTTGAGGTCGATGCTCATGGCGGCCCTTACTCTATCAAAAGGCGCCCCTTCCCCGCAATCGGAAGGTACCAATCGGAAGGTACCTGGTCTTCACAAACGCGCTTTGACAGGCAAGAACGTGAAAACCTGGCACCCGCCCTCCTGCTTCAAGAAGGGACCAGGTCTTCACGTCCCTGCCTGATAATGGCCATCTGTGAAGACCAGGTCCCTTCTTTTTTGATATACTGGAAGCGATGGCCATCGACTGGTCCCTCTATCTCGTCGCCGACGCCGATTACGCCGCGGGGCGCGACCTCCCCGCTCTGATCGAGGCGGCCGTCCGCGGCGGCGCCACCGTCGTCCAGCTCCGGGCCAAGAGTCTCGAGGGCCGGGCCCTCGTCGAGCTCGGGCTCGAGATCGCCCGGCGCCTGGCCGGGTCCGGCGTGCCGCTCCTCGTCAACGACCGCCTGGACGTCGCCCTGGCCTGCGGCGCCGCCGGCGCCCACCTCGGCCAGGACGACATCCCCGCCGCCGCGGCCCGCCGCATCCTGGGTCCGGGCGCGACGATCGGCGTCTCGGTCAGCTCGGCGGAGGAGGCGCTCCGGGCGGAACGGGAGGGCGCGGACTACGTCGGGGCCGGCCCGGCCTTCGCCACTTCGACGAAGGAGACGCCGCTCGCCGTCCTCGGCCCCGAGGGCATCGGCCGGATCAAGCGCGCCGTTCGCATTCCCGTCGTGGCCATCGGCGGCATCACGGCTCTCCACGCCGCTCAGCTCGCGGCCGCCGGCGCCGACGGTGTCGCCGTCGTCTCGGCCGTCCTCGGCTCTCCCGACCCGGAGCGGGCGGCTTCAGAGCTCGTCCGGGCCTTCGGGCGCCGGGCCTAGAAAGGAGATCGACATGGACCTCAGGAGGATCGCGACTTCCCTCACGGCGGGGCTCCTGCTCGCCGCCCTGGCCCTCGCGGGACCCGCGTCGAGCGCCATCGGCGCCGACGCCGCCAAGCAGAATCAAGAAGATCGACGACGCCGTCCGCGTCCTCGAGGAGATGATGAAGGAGTCCGACAAGAGCATCCCGGTCGGCCTCCTCGAAGGCTGCGCCGGCATCGCCATCATCCCCGACGTCATCAAGGCCGGGTTCGTCATCGGCGGCCGCCACGGCAAGGGCGTGCTGCTCGTCCGGACCCCGGGCGGCGGCTGGAGCGACCCGGCGTTCGTCGACATCAAGGGCGGTAGCGTCGGCTGGCAGGCCGGCGTCCAATCGGCCGACATCGTCCTCGTCTTCCGGACCCCGCGCAGCGTCGAGAACATCGCCGAGGGCCAATTCACGCTGGGCGCGGACGCCGGCGTCGCCGCCGGCCCGCTCGGCCGCACGGCCGAGGCCAGCACCGACAGCGAGCTCAAGGCCGAGATCCTGTCCTACTCGCGCAGCCGCGGCCTCTACGCCGGGCTGAGCCTGCAGGGCTCGTCCCTGCAGGAGGACCGCAAGGCCAACAGGAAGTTCTACGGGGCCGAGGTCTCGATGAAGGACATCATCGCCGGGAGAGCGGGGGGGGCGCCGGTGGCGGCGGCCAAGCTGAGGACCGCGCTGGAGAAGATCGTCAAGAACGGAGGGTGATGCGCCGTTCGTCGTCGCCGGCCGCCTCGATCCGCACGGCCAGCCCTTTCACCGGGAACGGCAGCTTCTCCGCCCACTCGACGAGCACGATGCCCGCGCCGATCATGTCCTCCCAGCCGAGGTCGAGGATGTCCTGCGCCCGATCGAGCCGGTAGAGGTCGACGTGGAAGACGCGGTGCCGCCCTTCGTAGATATTGACGAGGGTGAAGGAAGGGCTCGAGACGCGCGACGTGTCGGCGACGCCGGCGCCGGCCGCGACGCCCTTGGCGAAGACCGTCTTCCCCGCCCCGAGCTCGCCCGAGAGCAGGACGACTTCCGTTCCGTCGAATCCGGCCGCGAGGCCGCGGGCCAGCTCGAAGGTCTCCTCCTCGGAGCGCGTCGTGAGGACCTTCGTCACGGCCTCTCTCCGGCCAGGGCCTTGAGCGCCGGCGGCAGGTAGCGGATCAGGTCGCCGGCGACCAGGGCCTTCTCCCCCAGCCTGTCCGCGGCGACGTCGCCCGCCAGCCCGTGGGCGTAGACGGCCGAGAGGACCGCGCCGAGAGCGTCCTTCTCCTGAGCCAGCTGCGAGGCGATCATGCCGCCGAGGACGTCGCCCGTCCCGCCGGTGGCCATGCCGGGATTGCCGGTGGGATTGACGAAGACCCGGCCGTCGGGCGCGGCGACGAGCGTCCGGTAGCCCTTGAGGACGACCGTGACGCGGTGTTTCGCCGCGAACTCCGGAGCGAGCTCCAAGCGGTGACGCCGGACATCCTCGTTCGAGCGGCCGACCAGCCGGGCGAACTCGCCCGGGTGCGGGGTGAGGACGGCCGGCCCGGCCATCCGGCCGAGGACCTCGGGACGCCCGGCCACGATATTGAGGCCGTCGGCGTCGATGACGCACGGCCCCTTGATCTTGGGCAGCAGGCCGAGGACGAATTCCGCGGTCGAGGGGTGGGTCGAGAGCCCGGGACCGACGAGAACGGCGCTCTTCCCTTTGAGGAGCTCGAGCGCGCGGGGAAGCGCCGCCGCGGCGATCGTCCGTTCCGGCGTTTCGGCCAGGGGCTCGGTCATGAGCTCGGCCATGGACCTGGCGACCGACGGCAGGACCCCGGCGGCCGTGGCCACCGTCACGAGACCCGCGCCCATCCGCAGGGCCGCCCGCCCGGCCAGGACCGCGGCGCCCGATTTACCGACCGATCCGGCGACGACGAGCAGGTGCCCGTACGTGCCCTTGTGCGTGTCCCTTTTCCGGGGCGCGAAGAACGGCCGCAGGGTCGCCTCCTCGACGAGCTCGAGCGCGAGGTCCGGCCGGTCGAAAAGCGCCGGCGGGATGCCGATGGGGGCGACGACGAGCTCGCCGACCCGGTCCGCGGCCGGCGGGAAGATGTGGGCGATCTTGGGGGCGGCCAGCGTGACGGTCAGGTCGGCCGCGACCGACGGCCCGATCGTCTCGAACGTGTCGCTCGCGAGGCCCGAGGGGATGTCGACGGCCACCTTGAAAGCCCGCGACCGGTTGATGTCGGCGACGGCCGTCGCGAAAAGCCCGTCGAGCGGTTTCGCGAGACCGGTCCCGAAGATCGCGTCGACGAGGATCGTGGCGTGCCCGACCTTCGTCCGTGACCTTGGCCCATCCGGCCGTGTCCCGGACCTCCGTTACGGGGATGCCCATTCTCTTGGCCACGGCCAGGTTGACCGCCGCGTCGCCGCCGACCTCCTCCGACGCGGCCAGGAGCAGGACCTCGGGACGCGCCCCGGCATTGAAGAGGTGGCGGGCGACCACGAAACCGTCCCCGCCGTTGTTCCCCTTCCCGGCCACCACGACGATCCGCTCGCGCTCCGGATGGGGGCGCTTCGCCCTGAGGGCCCGGACGACGCGCAGCCCGGCGTTCTCCATGAGCACGATCCCGGGGATGCCGAGCTCTTCGATCGCGGACCGGTCGATGTCCTTCATCTGCCGCGAGGTCAGGATCTTCATGGGGCGCCTCCGATACCGTGGCGATTTTAGCACATTTCAGGGACGTTCGGCCCGGCCGCCCCCCGCTCCCCTCTTCGGCCCTCGCCGGCGTCCCCGTCTCCGTCCCCTCCTCGCCCTGGGTGCCGCCACTATAAATGGGGCCGCAAAGATGTCCCCTACGCCATATATTGACACGGGTCCGGCCTATGTGTTAGGACATACGGAGAAACGGGTTGCCCACGGAGCCAATCGACCCATTACGGAGGATTGTGTCTTGAGCGATCTCCAGAAACCTCGGACCTTGTCCCGGAAGATCCCCTGGCCCCTCGTCGCGGTGTTCATCCTGCTGAGCGCGGGGCTGTTCACGGTCTCCCGGGTTTTCTATGTCCTCCAGGTCAGGCACGCCCGGGCCTTCAAGGAAAGCGAGCTGAGAACCCTCGCCGCCATGAAGTCCGCCCAGCTCGCCGAATGGCGGAAAGAACAGCTGTCGTTCGCGGCCGCCATAGGAGACAACCAGACAAACGCCGTCAGGGCCGAGATCCTGGCCGGGGATCCCGCGGCCGAGCCCACCAGGACGGACTACATCAAGGATTTCGGGGGCCTCCATAAGGTCCTCCCCTTCGCCAAGGTCGCGCTCGTGTTGCCGCGCGGCCGGATCCTGCTCGCCTATCCGGAGGGTGCCGAGTTCACCTCGACGACCGAATCCCTCCGCCTCGGGCACGAGGCCTGGCAAAGCCGCATGCCTCTCCTCGGTACGGTCGACATGGAGGCCGCGACCCGAGGGGGGGCGGTCGACCTGATGATCCCGCTCATCAGCGAAGGCGCGGGGACGCCAGGGCCTGTCGCCCTTCTGAGGATATCGTTCGACGCCGCCGCGGCCCTCGACCCGATCCTCCGTGAAGGGCCGAGTCCCGGCGGGACGGAAGAAGCGGTGCTGTTCGAGCGGCGCGAGAACAGCCTTGTCCATCTCAGCAATCCCCGCCTTCACGAAGCCCCGGCGCCTCCCGGGCCGCTGCCCGTCGCCAGCTTCCGGCGCCCGGCCTCCCAGGAAGCCCTGGGAGAAGAGGGCTTTGTCGAGGGGAAGGACTACCGTGGCCGGGATGTCCTCATGTATCTCACCGGCGTGCCCGACTCGCCGTGGCTCGTCGCCGTCAAGACGGACCTGGCCGACTTGACCTCGGGGATGACGGGCGCCTACCTGATCCTGGCGGCCGGGGCGGCGGCCCTGATCCTCGTCTGCGGCGTCATCCTCTACGTCTTCTGGCAGCGGAGCTTGGCCGCCCAGGAAGCGGCCGACCGGTCGAAATGGGACGAAGCCAACCGGACCATGGACGACCTCATGCACCAGATGATCAGCATCATGCCGAACCCGGCCTTTTTCAAGGACGTCGAAGGCCGCTACCGGGGCACCAACCCCGCCTTCGAGAAGCTCATGGGCTTGTCCGGCAAGGAGATCATCGGCAAGACGCTGGCCGACGTCGCCCCCGACACGCTCGTCGCGCAGCACGAGGGCCACGACCGGGACCTTCTGGCCAATCCCGGCCATCAAGTCTACGAGGCTCCCCTCCAGGCCTCGGACGGCGAACACCACGTCATCTTCATCAAGATGACCTACCGGCGCCCCGACGGCACGGTCGGAGGCATCATCGGCATCCTCAAGGACATCACCCAGAGGCTGCGCGCCGAGGAGGAGCTCGACCAGCTGCGCAAGTTCAGCGACAGCACCGTCCAGACGATGACCGAGGGCCTGGTGCTGACCGATTCCGACGGCAAGTTCAGCTTCGTCAATCCGGCGGCGGCCCGGATGCTGGGCTACGCCCCCAACGATCTGGTCGACCAGGAAGTCGCCTCTTTCGTGCCCAAGGACCAGCACCCCAAGCTGCGCCGGGTGGACGAGGAGCGGACCAAGGGCGTCTCGGGGCGCTACGAGCTCGTCTTCCTGCACAAGGACGGCAGCCGCCGCGTCTTCCTCGTCAGCGGCGGGCCGCGCGTCCAGGGCGCCGAGTTCGGCGGGACCCTGGCCGTCTTGACCGACATCACCGAGCGCAAGGCCATGGAGGAGGAGATCAAGGCCCTGTCCCTCCACGACGAGCTGACGACGCTTCTCAACCGCCGCGGCTTCCTGACCCTGGCCGAGCAGCAGCTCAAGACGGCCAGCCGCCTGAAGAAGCGGATCGCCCTCCTCTACCTCGACGTCGACGATCTCAAGCGGATCAACGATACCGGCGGGCACAAGCTGGGCGACCGGGCCCTGACCGAGGTGGCCTTCAACCTGAAGAAGAGCTTCCGCGAGTCCGACATCGTCGCCCGCATGGGCGGCGACGAGTTCTCGGTCCTGGCCATGGAATCGACCCGCATGGACGCCGACGCGCTGGTCAGCCGGCTCGAGGAAAAGCTGGCCTTCTTCAACGACCGCTCCTCGGCCGAGGCGGGCTTCCGCCTGGCCGTCAGCATCGGCGTCTTCACCCGCGAGGCGGACCAGCAGGCGACGATCGAGGAGATGCTCAGCCGGGCCGACCTGCTGATGTACGAGCGCAAGCGGGCCCGCAAGGGAGGCTCGGCGAGCAAGCCGCCGGGGCCGTCGAAATAGCCCCTGCCGGGGGGCTCCCCGGCTTGTCAAGCGGTCCCGTTTGTGCTATTTTTCCTTGCTGGCACAAACCTGTTCGCAGAGGAGACGATCATGGCTATCCGCATTGGCATCAACGGTTTCGGACGTATCGGCAGGAACATGCTCCGGGCCTCCTGGAACGATCCCACGATCGAATACGTGGCCGTCAACGACATCACCGACGCCAAGACCCTGGCCCACCTGCTCAAATACGACTCGGTCCTGGGCACCTTCAAGGAGAAAGTCGAGGCGACCGAGGACTCGATCGTCGTCAACGGGCGCAAGATCCGCGTCCTGGCCGAGAAGGAGATCGCCAAGCTCCCGTGGAAGGACCTGGGCGTCTCCGTCGTCGTCGAGTCGACCGGCAAGTTCACCAAGCGGCCCGACGTCGTCCAGCACATCGAGAAAGCCGGGGCCTCCAAGGTCATCGTCTCCGCGCCGGCCACCGACCCGGACGTCACCCTGGTCCTGGGCGTCAACGAGAAGACCTATGACCCCGCCAAGCACCACGTCATCTCCAACGCCTCCTGCACGACCAACTGCCTGGCCCCCGTGGTCAAGGTCCTCCACGAGGCCTTCGGCGTCGAGAAGGGCTTCATGACCACCATCCACTCCTACACCAACGACCAGAAGATCCTCGACGCGCCGCACAAGGACCTGCGCCGGGCCCGGGCCGCCGCGGTCTCCCAGATCCCGACGACGACCGGCGCGGCCAAGGCCGTCGGCCTGGTCATGCCCGAGCTGAAGGGCAGGATCGACGGCTTCTCCGTCCGCGTCCCGACCCCCAACGTCTCCCTCGTCGACTTCGTGGCCGTCCTCAAGAACGCCGCCACGGCCGAAGGGATCAACGCCGCTTTCAAGACCGCCGCGGCCGGCCCCCTCCAGGGCATCCTGGGCGTCACCGACGAGCCGCTCGTCTCCTGCGACTTCATGGGCGACCCCCGTTCGGGCATCGTCGACCTGCTCTCGACCAAGGTCATGGACGGCACCCTGGCCAAGGTCATCGCCTGGTACGACAACGAGTGGGGCTACTCCTGCCGCCTCGTCGACCTGGCCAAGTACGTGGCCAAGTGAGCCGGCCATGAACTTCGTCACCGACCTCGACGTCAAGGGCAAGCTGGTCTTCCTGCGCGTCGACTTCAACGTCCCCCTGGACGACGCCGGCGCGATCCGCGACGACAACCGCATCAAGGCCTCGCTGCCGACCCTCAAGTGGCTCCTCGAGCACGGCGCCCGCCTGGTCGTCGCGTCCCACCTCGGGCGGCCCAAGGGCAAGCCCGATCCCAAGATGAGCCTGGCCCCGGCCGCGAGAAGGCTGGCCGAGTTCATCCCCAACAAGGTCGTCATGGCCCCCGACGTCGTCGGCGACGAGGTCGCGCGACTCAAGCGGGACCTCCGCGAGGGCGAGGTCCTGCTCCTCGAGAACCTCCGGTTCCACAAGGAGGAGGAGAAGAACGACGACGCCTTCGCCGCCCAGCTGGCCGAGGGCATCGACGTCTACGTCAACGACGCCTTCGGCTCGAGCCACCGGGCCCACGCCTCGGTCGTCGCCATCGCCGACCACGTCCCGGTCAAGGCCGCCGGCTACCTGATGAAGAAGGAGGTCGACTACCTCAAAAAGGCCGTCCACACGCCGGTCAAGCCCTACGTCGCCATCCTCGGCGGGGCCAAGGTCTCCGACAAGATCGAGATCATCGAGAGCCTGCTCGGCAAAGCCGACCAGATCCTCATCGGCGGGGCCATGGCCTACACCTTCCTCAAGGCCCAGGGCCTCGGCGTCGGCACGTCGCTCGTCGAGGAGGACCAGAGCGAGGTCGCCCTGGTCATCCTGGACAAGGCCCGGGCGAACGGCGTCGGCTTCCATCTGCCGCAGGACCACGTGGTGGCCCGGGCGGCCGAGGCCGGCGCGGAGATCCGCATCGTGGAGTCCCTGCCCTTCCCCGAGGGCATGATGGGCGTCGACATCGGGCCCAAGACGGTGGCGGCCTATGCGGCGGTCATCGCCAAGGCCAAGACCATCTTCTGGAACGGGCCCATGGGCATCTTCGAGATCGAGGCCTTCGCCAAGGGGACGATGGGCATCGCCGAGGCCGTGGCCGCCTCCGGGGCGACCTCCATCGTCGGCGGCGGGGATTCCGTCGCGGCCGTGAAGAAGGCCGGCGTCCGGGACCGGATCAGCCACATCTCGACGGGCGGCGGCGCTTCCCTCGAATACATCGCCTACGAGACCCTGCCCGGCATCACGGCCTTGGAGAAGTAGATGGCCGGACGCGCGCGCGGCCCGTTCGTCGCGGGCAACTGGAAGATGAACCTGACCCTGGCCGAGTCCCGTGAGCTCGCCAGGAAGGTCGTCGAGGCCGGCCCCGAGGTCCGCTCGAGCGACCTCGTCCTCATCCCCCCGTTCACGGCCTTGAGCGCGGTCGCCGGGGCGATCGCCGGCTCGGAGGTCGCGCTCGGGGCCCAGGACCTCTTCTGGGAGGACCAGGGCGCTTTCACGGGCGAAGTGTCCGGCCCCATGCTCAAGGACGCCGGCTGCGCCTACGTCCTGGTCGGCCACTCCGAGCGGCGTCAGGTCTTCGGCGAGACCGACGAAACGGTCGGACGCAAGGTCCGGGCCGCCCTGAAGGCCGGGCTCAGGCCGATCGTCTGCGTCGGAGAGGTCCTCGAGGAGCGGGAGGCCGGCCGGACCATGGAGCGGATCGACGCCCAGCTGGCCGGCGCCCTCGGCGGCTTTTCCAGGGACGAGATCGAACGGATGGTCTTCGCTTACGAGCCGGTCTGGGCCATCGGGACGGGAAGAACCGCCTCCCCCGCCCAGGCCGAAGAGGTCCACGCCCACATCCGGAGGCGGATCGAAGAAGGCTATGGAAAAGCGACCGCCTCTTGTGCTATAATCCTCTACGGCGGTTCCGTCAAACCGGCCAATTCTAATCCGCTGTTCAAGGAAAAGAACATCGACGGATTCTTGGTCGGGGGAGCGTCCCTCGAAGCCGACGGGTTCGTCGGCATCGTGAAGGAAGCCCTCCGGGCCTACAGGGAAGAGAAGTGAGCGCTTTAATCATCGTCCTGCACATCATCGTCTGTCTGATCCTGATCTTCGCGGTCCTGCTCCAGTCGGGCAAGGCCGCGGACCTGGCCGGCGCCTTCGGCGGCGGCGGCAGCCAGACGGCCTTCGGCGGCCGCGGCAACACGTCGCTGCTGTCCAAATTAACGACGGCGGCGGCGGTCCTCTTCATGTTGACGTCGCTCGGCCTGTGGATCGTCTCCGGCCGTCAAACCTCGTCGGTCGTCGGCGGCGAAAAGGCCCCGGCCACCGAGACGACGGCCGTGCAGCCCCCGGCGACCGCGCCCGACGACAAGGCCGCGGCGACGCAGCCGGCCGCCGCGCCCGAACAGAAGACCGAAACTCCGGCGACCCCCCCCGCGGGCGGGACGCCCGTGAAGAAATAGTCCTTTTGCCGAAGTGGTGGAATTGGCAGACACGCTAGCTTGAGGGGTTAGTTCCCGTTGAGGGAGTGGGGGTTCGAGTCCCCCCTTCGGCATTCCTCAGATCCCGCCTTGGGCGAGAGTTTTACGTTGCCCCTTTAGGCCACTCGTCCGGCTTTGCCGTTTGACTTCCGGCAGGCCTCCCGCTAGAGTTGATATTAGGAACCGCAAGTCGCCCTGCCGCCCGCAGGCGGCAGGGATCGACCATATTGACAGGGGAAGGCTGCCATGGCAGCGGGACCGCCGGTCCTTTTCGATTTTATTGGGGCTCCATCGGCCTATAAGGATTGGCACCGGGCGGCCATCGACTGGCTGGCCCGAAAAAAGCGGCGCTTTTCATTCTTCGTCGGCCTGTCGCTGGTCGCCCACCTGGCCCTGTTCGGCATGGCCATCCTCCTCGGGCCCCTAACTAAATCCCCAGCGTCACCCACGGCCGTTCGGGCCCGGGACTTCCAGACTTTCAAGGATGCGCTTCAGGAGTATGCCTCCGACGGCCAGTCGCCGGAACGGTTGGCCAACGCCCTCATAGCGCTCACCGAAGGGGAGATCGAAGAGGCCTTTCGTCAGGCTCCGGTGCTGGACTATCGATTGGCCGACCGGGAAAAAGCCGGTTTGTACAAGATGATGCTCACGCAGGCCCTGAGCGAATTCACCGAAGGCCCGGGTGAAGGTCCATCGGCCCTCGATCTCCCGCTCAGCCACTATTTCGGCAGTCTCCGGGAAATGCCCGTGGAAACAGTCGGGGAGGAGTATAGGCTCATCCGGATCGACGATCCCCTCGAAGAAAGCGCGAGGCTCTTCAAGCTCTCCAGGGAACGGGCCGAAGAGATCGAGGCTCTCTGCTTGCTGGGCGGCGAGGCCGGAAGCCGCTCCGCGGAGGTCAATCTCGTCGATGGCGAGGGCCGCTTCTTGACCGTGCCGGGAGAATATTTCTATCGGGAATCTCCCTATCTGCAGATCGCCGCGGCCGGATCAAGCTTGTTTTTTGTTATCAAAGGCTTCCCTGAGTTGCCTTCAGGTAAAACCGGGAACGACCCTGACCATGCGGAGCCCGAGAGCCTCCCCGAGGGCCGACCGACGGGAATCCCTCGAGAGCCGCCCTCGCCCGTCTTCTCCGTGATCCTCATGTCGAAAAGCGTACCTCGAGAGCCGATGTCTGAGGCCACGGCGGCCAAGCCGTCCCTGGCCCTGACCGACAGAGATATCGACCGGGTCCTGGACGTTCTGATGGCGCTTCCCGTCGTCGAGCAGGTCCGGACATTCCACCGGGACTATCTCGAGGCCTACGATCCCGACAGCGGCGACCTGGCGCGCCTGACGGGGGAGTTTCTCTATCGGAACCTGGGCATGGTCTTCCTCCAAACGGGCGATCCCCTGTCACGAGGCTTCGATCTCCTCGAGGAGGTCTACTACGACAACTTGTCCATGGACGGGTTTGTCGCCTTCGCGCAGGAACACCCGCGGTCCCGGGCGGGAGTCGAGATCCTCCTTGGATTGGCCGCTTCGTTCGAGTTCGAGAGACGGGCCATCATCGCCCTGGACGGGTCCCTAGACGCGGCCAAGCGGGTGTTGGCGGAGCCCGCCAACGGACCCTTCTCCGTCCATAACAAGAACGTCAAGGCGTATGTCGTCAGGGAGGTCTATTTCGACCTCGCGGCCGAACTCCGCGACCGCGGTTACCCCGACCTCAATTCCGTGGTCCAGAAATACCGGGATGAGCAGCTTAGGATCTATGATCTGCTCATGGGGATGGGCGGAGAGATCAGGTGCCGGGCGCTCTTCGCTTTAGGCCGCCTGTACTGGGATGAGGGCAACACCGGGCTGGCCATGGAGACTTGGAAGAGCACGGACCCCGCCTTCGCCGACGAGACCCTGACCTGGATCAGAGGCGCCATCATCGAAGACCGGAGGCTCAGCAATCCCGTCGCGAGGATCGACGCTATCCTCGGTCAGCTGGCGGCGGGCGAAAGGTCCGACCAGCTCGCGAGGATCGCCAAATTCCATAAATGGGACCGACGGTAAGCCGTCGGCCCCTATGTTCGGCTGGCCGCCCAGAGAGCGAAGCTGCTCTCGTCCATCGCCCCCGCCGTTCTCCCCCGCTCGGCCCCCTTGTGGACGATGACGAAGGTCGGCACGCCCTGGATGCCGAATTCCCGGGCCAGCTCCTGGTTCTGCTCCACGTTGATCTTGATGACGGCGATCTCACCCGCCCGGCGGGCGGCCAGGCGCTCGAGGATGGGGGCCATCATGTGACAGGGCGCGCAGGTCGACGAATAGAAGTCGGCCAGGACCGGTAGGCTCGAGGTGTGGAAGAGGGCGTCGATGCCCTCGAGGCCGGGCTCGAGGATCTCGCCCGGCTCGGGCAGGGGCGACTTGCAGCGGCCGCAGACCACGGTCTTGCCGCGCGCCGCGACCGGGAAGGCGTTGGTCGTCCCGCACACCCCGCAGCTGACCTTGACCTTCTCGCCGGCGTTCATATCGGCCATGTCCGTCCTCCTCCTTTTCGGGCCCCCATCCGTCCGCCGCCGCTATCCGTCACTTCTTGATCGGGAAGGGCGGCACGGGCGGCACCTCGCGGCCCTTGGTCTTGAGCTCCTCGAGGGCCACTTCGATGCCTTTATTGAGCTGGTCGTCGATGCCGGCGTACTCCCGGGCCGGGTCGTTGTCGACGACGATGTCGGGCTCGACCCCGACGCCCTCGATGATCCAGCCCTTCCCGTCCGGGCTGTAGGGGGCGAACTCGGGCTTATTGAGCGAGCCGCCGTCGAGGAGCGGCAGGGTGCCGCGGATGCCGACGACGCCGCCCCAGGTCCTCTTGCCGATGAGCTTGCCCAGCTTCAGCGTCTTGAAGCGGTAGGGGAAGATGTCGCCGTCGGAGGCCGAGAACTCGTCGCACAGGCAGACCTTGGGCCCGAGGAAGGCCGCCCCGGGATCGGGGGCCCCGGGCTGATTGCGGGCCATCCCGACCATGACCATCTCCCGGACCAGCCGGTCGATGACCATGGGCGAGACGTTGCCGCCGCCGTTGCCGCGGACGTCGATGATCAGGGCCTTCTTGCGCAGCTGGGGATAGAAATGCTTGACGAACTCGTTCAGGCCGTCGACGCCCATGTTGGGAATGTGGATATAGCCGACCTTGCCGCCGGTGGCCTTGTCGACCTTGGCGATATTCCCCTCGACCCAGTCGTGGTAATAGAGGGCGTTCTCCGTCTCGATGGGCACGACGACGATGTCGCGGGCGGCCTTCCCGTCGGGTCCCGCCGCCACCTTCAGGGTCACCTGCTTGCCGACCGTGTTGTAGAGGGCCTCGGACATGTCGGGCATTTTTTCGAGGGGCCGCCCGTTGATGGCGATGAGATACTCCCCTTCCTTGACGTCGACGCCGACCTCGGTCAGGGGCGAGCGCAGGCCCCGCTCCCAGTTCTGGCCCTTGAGGATCTTGGCGATGCGATAGAAGCCGGTCTTGGCGTCGCGCTCGAACTTGGCCCCGAGCATCCCGACCTTGACCTTCGGAACGGCCGGCAGGTCCCCGCCGCCGACATAGGTGTGGCCGGCGCTCAGCTCGCCGATGAGCTCGCCGATGATGTAGGTCAGGTCGGCCCGGTGGTTGACGGCCGCGGCCAGCGGCTTGTAGCGAAGGCGCAGGGCCTCCCAATCGACGCCGTGCATGTTCGGCGCGTAGAAGAACTGCTTCATCTGCCGGCCGCATTCCTCGTAGATCTGGTCCCATTCCTGGCGCCGGTCCAGGGCGACCTCCACCCCGGAGAGATCGAGCTTCGTTTCGAGCGCGACCGGCCCCTTGGGCAGGTCGACGATGCCGTAGGCGCCCTCCTTCTCGACGAGCATCTTCTTGCCGTCGGCCGAGATCTCGTAGCCGCCGGCCGGGCCCAGGTCCTTCTCCTTGAGCTCGGCCAGGTCGAAGAGCATCAGGGAAGCGGCGTTGTCCATGTCCCTGAACCGGCGATAGTAGACGGCGTCGCCGAGGGCGCTGATGTCGCCGTAGTTGGCCGTCACGATGGGCAGGACGACGAGGCGGTCCATGAGGCCGTCGAGGTCGACCTTGAGCGCCGGAACGCCGGAGGGCTCCTTCTTCTCGGCGGGCTTCTTGTCCCCCGCCGGGGCCTTCCCGGCCGGGGCCGCGGGAGGATCGTTCTTGACCGCGACCTCGTCGCTCTTCGGGCGCGAAAGGCGACTTCGTGTCCTTGGCCAGGGTCACGAAGTAGATCCGGGACATGGCCAGGTAGGCGTGGTTCCATTCGGTCGAGCTGTATACGGGGTTGAAGTCCCGGTCGGAGACGAAGAACAGGTACTTGCCGTCCCGGCTGAACGACGGGCTGGCCGGAGTTGTACCAGGAGTCCGTGACCGGGAAGGTCTTCTTGGCGTCGAGCGAGTAGAGGTGGACGCGGTTGGCGCCCTCGGTCTCGGGCTTGCCGTAGGCGATCCAGCGGCTGTCCGGGGACCAGGCGAACTGGAAGATCTCGCCGGCCTCGGCCGTGGCCGCGACCGTGACCGCTTTGGAAGCGACCTCGACGAAAGAGAGCCGGAGCATCTTGTCGTTCCAAAGGAGCTTCGTCCCGTCGGGAGACCAGCTGATCGCATACTTGTATGTATCGCCGCCGGTCGTCAGCGGCCGGGGCTCGCCGCCGGCCTGGTCGACGAGCCAGATCTCGTCGGTGCCGCTGCGGTCGGAGATGAAGGCGATCGTCCGGCCGTCGGGCGACCACTTGGACGACCGCTCGTGGACGCCGGAGGTCATGGTCAGGTTCCGGGTGTTGCCGAACTTGGCCGGGACCGTGAAGACGTCGCCGCGGGCGCCGAAGAGGGCCCTCTGCCCGTCCGGGGCGATCTCGTAGTTGGTGACGCGGCCGCCGGCCTTGACGACCTTGCCGCGCCCCGAGACCAGGTCGTCGGCGACGACGACGGGCACGCGCTCGGTCCTCTCCGTGGCCAGGTCGAAGGTATAGATGTAGCCGCCGTTCTCGAAGACGATGTGCTTGGGCCCGAGCGAGGGGAACTTGATGTCGAACTCGGCGAACGAGGTCAGCTTCCGCGTGGCCTTCGAGGCCAGGTCGTAGACATAGAGGTTCATCCGCTTGGCCTCGTCCCGGTCGGACAGGAAGTAGATCCGGTCGCCGCTCCACATGGGGATGATGTCCAGGGCCGGGTTGTTGGTGATGTTCTCGACCGTCTTCGAGGCGAAATCGTAGATCCAGATGTCGTCGGCCATGCCGCCCCGGTAGCGCTTCCAGGTCCGGAATTCCCGGAAGATGCGGTTGTAGGCCAGCTTCGAGTCGTCGGGCGAGAACGAGCAGAAGCCGCCGCGCGGCAGCGGGATGCGCTCGGGCGATCCGCCGTCCTTCGAGGCCAGGTAGAGCTGGCCGTTGAAATCGTTCCACTCGGCCATGCGCGACCGGAAGACGATCCGTTTCCCGTCGTGGGCCCAGCCCATGACCAGGTTGTTCGGGCCCATGCGGTCGGAGATGTCGTCGCGGCCGAGCGAGGGCGTGTAGGTCAGGCGCTTGGGCACGCCTCCCCCGGCCGGGATGAGGTAGACCTCGCGGTTGCCGTCGTACTCCCCCGTGAAGGCGATCGACGAGCCGTCCGGGGAGAATCGGGCGAAGGCCTCGTAGCCCTCGGGGTGGGAGGTCAGCTTCCGGGCCACCCCGCCGGCCAGGGCCACGGTGTACAGGTCGCCCGCGTAGCTGAAGACGATCTGGTCCGCCGAGACCGCCGGGAAGCGCAGGACGCGGGCTTCCTGGGGGGCGAAGGAAAGGGTCGTCAGGGCCAGAAGCAGGATCACGAACAGGGGGACGCGGATCGCTTTCATGGGACCTCCTCTATTTCGTTTCGATGAGGAGCGCCTTCCGCCGGGCCGGCGGGAAGCGCTCGATGGCGTATCGCAGGGTCGTGCGCGGGATCGACGCGCCGTGCTCCAACAGGAAGTGTTCCAGGCGGGCCGCGTCGGCCTTGCCCGCTTCCCGAAGGAGCCAGCCGTTGGCCTTTTGAACGAGATCGTCGTCGACCGGGAAGACCGAGGCGGAGATCTCGTAGATCGCCGGGAGGAATTGGGGCTTTCGGGCCAGCTTGATGAACGAGACGAGAGAAGCCCGCTTGACCCAGCGGTTCCGGTGGAAGGCCCAGCTCTTGATCCTCTCGACATGGGCGGGGTAGCGCTCGAGGAAGGCGCCCATGCCTTCCGTGCAGAAGGTGTCGACCGAGGCCCAGTTGTCGAGACGGTCGGAGGCCAGCCAGGCCTTGACCCGGCCGAAGAGGGCCGGCGGGAAGGCCTTCTTGAAGCGGTTGAGAATGAGGGTCCCGACCGCCTTGGCCTCGAGTTCGGCGTCCCGGACCAGGATGTCGCAGAGCGCGAGGGCGTCGGCGAACGTCCAGGTCGTCTTGATCCCGGCATAGAGCTCCGCGGCCAGGGCGTGGATGTCGGCGGCCTTGACCCCGTAGCACTTGATGGTCTCTTTGAAATACCGTTCGGCGCCCCGGGCCCGGACCGGATCGGCCTTGGCCCGAAGGGCGGCGCGGGCCTTGCGGGCGATCGACTCGGGACTCGGTTTGCTCGCGGTCACGATCCTTGCCTTTCCTGGGGGATGATCACCGATTTTAGGCCGGCCCGGCCGGAAAAGCAATCCGCTTCAGATGAATCGGGACAGGATGGCGTTCGAGACGAGGAGCTTCTCCGGCGGGATCCACAGCCGCGAGCCGGCCTGGACGAGCAGGCCCTCGGAGGCCAGCTCGTCGATCTCCCGGGCGTAGATCGAGAACGCGTCGGCGCCCGTCCGTTCCCGGAGGGCGATCCGGTCCACGCCCTCGACCAGCCTGAGGCCGAAGACGAGGGCTTCGCGGGCGGCGGCGCGGGGATCGAGCTCGACGACCTCGTCGCGGGCGCTCCCCTTCTTCCGCACGGCGTCGGCCCAATCCTCGAGCGACGGCAGGTTGGTCCAGCGTCGCCCTCCGGCGTGCGAAGCCGCCGCCGGCCCCAGACCTATGAACGGCTGATACCGCCAATACTTGAGGTTGTGGCGGCACTCGCGGCCCGGGCGCGCGAAATTGGAGATCTCGTACCGGCGGATGCCCGCCTCGCCGAAGGCGTCGCCGAGCCGCGTGAAGCCGTCGACCGCGGCGTCGTCGTCGACGGGCCGTCGTTCCAGGACCTTCTCGAAGGGCAGGCCTTCCACGTTCTCCAGGAAGTAGAGCGAGACGTGGTCGGGATCGAGCTCCAGCAGGGCCGCGAGCGTGCGCTCGACGGCCAGGGTCGTCTCTCCCGGGACGCCGACCATCAGGTCGATCGAGAGAGAATCGAATCCGGCCTCCCGGGCCGCCCGGCAGAAGCGCAGCGCCTCGGCCGCCGTGTAGTCCCGACCGAGCGTCCTCAGGACGCCGTCGTCGAACGATTGGACGCCGACGCTGAGCCGGTTGACCCCCGCGTCGCGCCAGCCCGTGAGATAACCCGTTCCTCCGCCGGAGGGATTGGCCTCGACGGTGAACTCGGCCGGATCCAGGGCGAGCCGGTCGCGCAAGGTCCCGGCGATCCGGGCGACGTCGTCGGGGCCGAGGAGGGAGGGCGTCCCGCCGCCCAGGTAGAGGGTGTCGAAGCCGAGGCCATCCGCCGGGACGGCCGCCGCTTCCCGCTCGAGTCCCTCCCGCCAGGTCCGCACGCCCGCCTCGCTCCAGGGGACGCTGTAGAAATGGCAGTAGGGGCACTTGGCCGCGCAGAACGGGAAGTGGATGTAGAGTCCGGCGTTCACGGTCACTCCGCTTCCCGGCCCCCGCTCCCCCTACGGGCCTTTCAGAGCCGTTCCTCGTAGCCGACGGCCGCGTAGTAGATGGCCCGGTCGAAGAACACGAGGACCCGGTGCTGCAGGTCCATGGCCTGGTAGAGGTCCAGCGCGGTGTCGAGCAGCCCCGCCGCCTGGATCTTCAGCCAGAGGAGGCGGCGAATGTGGCACAGCGACAGGACGATCTCGGAGAACGGGAAGCCCTCGCGCCGCCGCTGGCGGCCGAGCGCCGTCCAGTAGCTCTTGACCTCGTCCTTGGTGGCTTCGTGGGAGATCCATTTGCCGAGCTGGCTGTAGACCCGAAAGGCCCGCTTGTAGATCTCCTTCTGGTCGAATCCCTGGTAGCTGGGCATCCGGGGATCGCGCCGGATGTCCTCGACGTAGCTGGTGGTCAGCTCGTCGGCGCTGCGCTCGATGAGATCGACCAGCCGCCGGGACGCGGTCGTCTCGAAAAAGACGTCCTCACCCGAATCAAGCACTTTCCCCTCCCTTTATCCCAATTAAGGATTAGCACGCGGGCAGGGCGATGTCAATAAAAAAGGCCCCTCCCCCGTCGGGGAAGGGGCCTGGAAAGGGCTTTTCTACCTGGGATCCGCCGGGCTATTTCTTCATCGGGCAGGAGGCGCAGGCGTCCGCGGCGGGAGCCTTGGCGGCGGCCTCCTTGGCCTTCTTCATCATGGCCACGTGCTCGGCCATGTGCACCTGGATGGCCTTGGCGACCTCGGGGTCCTTGGAAGAGACCTTGAGGACGGCTCCGTCCTTGGTGTTCTCGACCGTCACCTCGACCTTGTCGCCATAGAGCTGGAAGATCGGGCCCATGCCCATGCCGGGGGCGCCCATGCGGCCGTGGGCCATGGGCATCCGGCCCATCTTGCCGCCCATCGGCATCCCATGGCGCATCATCGCGCCGCCGGCCATCATGCCGCACTGACCCTGGCAGCCGGACATGGGCTGGCCCTCGACGACCTTGGCTTCCGGCGCCGCCTGGCCGTGCATCATGCCCATGTGGCCCATCATGGCCGGGGCTTTGGCTTCGCCCGCCTTGGCCTGCTGGGCCTTGAGGAACTTCTCGGGCTCCTTGGCGAAGGCGTCCTTGCAGCCGGTGCTGCAGAAGTAATAGGTCGTCCCCTTGTAGTCGAAGGTGGCCTTGGCGTTGGCCTTGACGACGGTCATGCCGCAGACCGGGTCGATGGCCTTGTCCGTTGCGGCCTGCTGGGCCATGGCGCCGGCGACGAGGACGAGGGCCAACGCGGCTAAAAGCACGATCGGAAGGGATTGCTTGTTGATCTTCATGAGAACCTCCTATCTTCGGCTATTCTATCGGAAAGGTCGGAGTTAAGCAAGGCGCCCGGAGCGACGGCCCTCGGCCGTCTGTCCGGCGGCGGCCCGTTGTCTTATAATGGGGCCGGAGAGAGGCCATGTCCCGTCATCGCCCCGCCCGGCGCGCCGTCGCCGCCGTCCGGCCGGCGCTCGTCCACCTCGGTCTCGCTCTCGTCGCCGGATCGTTCCTTTTCGCGGAGAAGCCGCCGGACGTTCCCGGGCTCCTCGTCCGCATCCGCGACGAGGTGCTCGGTCTCACGAGATACCCCGGCGAGGATTTCACCCGGGGGGAATTCCATTTGGGAGAGGGCGACGACGACACGAACAAGACCCACGCGGTGGGCATCCTGATCAAGGAGGAGGACGGGGGCGGCGGCACCCGGATGACCGTCGTCGTCAGCCGCCTCGAGCCCTCCTCCGCCGATCCGCGGGTCCGCTACGCGAAGGAGGCCAAGACCCTCATCTGCCGCTTCTCGGCGAAAGGCGTCGAGATCCTGCGCTCGGATCCCGACGAGAAGGACCTCCGGCGTCTGCTCGACGACATCCTGAAGGCGGTCATCGACAAGAAGAACCTGCTGAAGGGCCGGGGGCCGCGTCCGGGCCCGTCTATTTGCCTTTGATGATCGTGACGAGGGTCTCGAGGGCTCGGGGATCGTCGCACTCGCCGAGCCAAAAGACCGCCTTCTTGCGGATCCGGGGATCGGGGTGGGTCTTGGCCAGCTTGATGAGGGCGTCGACGCCCTGATTGTCGGGAAGCTGGGACAGGGCGAAGACCGCCTGCTCCTGGATCTCGGCGTCACCGTCCTTCCGGGCGAACTCCTCGAGGGCCTTCCCGGACTTCTCCGAGGCCATCTGGCCCAGCCAGAAGACGGCCTGTTTCCGGACGTCCGTTTTCTCGGCGCCCCGGGCCAGGGCGATGATCTCGTCGACGGCCGCGGGAAGCTCGACCTGGCTGACGGCGAAGACCGCCCCTTCGCGGACCTCTTCCGAACGGTCCGACTTGGCCGCCCGAACGAGCAGGCGCAGGCCTTCGGCGTCGTTCTGCTGGCCGATCCAGAAGGCCGCGTTCTTCCGCTGCTCGTCGGGACCGTTGCCGCCCAGGATGCCCGAGAGGAACGGGATGACCAGGGCGGGAGTCCCGTGGCACCCGGCCGCGGCCAGGAGGTTCTCCTGCAGGTCTTCGTTGTGCGGCCGATCCGTAGAGCTTCTCGACGAGAGCCAGGCTCTCGCCCTCGGCGGACTTGCCCAGCCAGAAGAGCGTCAATCCCTCGAAATCGAGGCTCAGATCGAGGTTGCTCATGCGCATCTCGGCCAGGACGGGCGAGCGCCCCGGCTCGTATTTGAGGAAGAAGCCGAGCTCCTTGATGACCTTCTTCTCGGGCAGTCCCTTTTTCTCCAGGTCGTCGAGGGCGGCCTTGGCCGCCTTCCGGACGACCTCTCCGTCGCTTGCCGCGCTTGACGCCGCGGCCGGGGCCGTCTTCCCGGCCAGCATCTCGGCGATGGTCAGGGCCCGTCCCTGGCCGCTGGCATCGAACCAGCCGATCGAGGACCGCTCTCCCTGGAGCCGGTCGATGCTGTAGCCCACCCAAAAGGCCCGGCCCGGCGTCGACTTGGGAGCCTGGCCCACGGCCCAGGCGATCCGGCCCGCGAGGGGCTCGGCGACCGAGGCCGGCCTCACGACCGCGTCGGGCGGCCGGACGGACCTGTGTCCGGCGGCCGCGGCCGTCGCGGCCAGGACGGCGAAGGCCAAGAGGATCGTCGTCGCGCGTCTCATCGTCCTCTCCTCATCGCCCCGGCCGGTCTCAGCCGGCCTTCTTTTCGAGGATCTCGAGCAGGGCGGCCTTGGCCTTGGGCGTCCCGATCTCGCCGAGCGCCGACACGGCGGCCCGGGCCAGCCGGGCGTCCTTGCCCTTGGCGATCTCGAGCAGGGCGGCCACGGCCTCGTCGGTCTTGCTCTGGCCGAGGGCGAAGACGGCGTGTTCCTTGAGGTCGCGGTCCGTCTCCGTCCGCAGGACCTCGAGCAGGACCTTGACGGAGGCCCCGCCCTCCTCGTCCGAGAGGGCCATGAGCACGGCCCGGCGGGCGCGCTCGGACTTGGCGTTCTTCATGACGTCGAGCAGGACGTCGGTCCCGACGTCCTCCTTGATCTCGGACAGGGCGAAGACGGCCATTTCGGCCATCTCATCGTTGGTATCGCTCAGCGCGATCTTGATCAGGGCGTCCTTGGCCTCGACGCCGCCGTGCTCGCCGAGGGCCATCAGCGCGGTCCGGCGCATCTCCTCGTCCTTGGACGAGGCCAGGACCTGCTGGAGCAGGGCCAGGGACTCCTTGCCCTCGATCTCGGCGATCTGGAACAGGGCCGCCCGGGCCATCTCCTTGTCGGCCTCGTTGAGGACGATGTCCTTGAGCAGGGGCAGGGACTGGATGTCGTCGCGGTCCATCAGGGAGAACAGGGCCGCCTGGCGGATCTCGCGGTCCGTGGCGTCCTTCAGGATCCGGCGCAGGGCCTCCGTGGCCTCCTTGCCCTCGATCTCCTGCAGGGCGAAAGCGGCCGCCCGGGCCATGTCCTGGTCGGCCTCTGTCAGGGCGATCTGGGTGAAAAAGGCGACCAGGCCGGGGTCTTCGGTCTCGGCCAGGGCGAAGAGCGCCTGGCGGCGCATATCGGCAGACGCCTGCGAGGTCAGGATCTCCTTCAGGAGCTTGATGGCCTCGGGCCCGCCCTTCTCGCCGACGGCGAAGAGGGCCGCGCGGCGGACCTCCTCGTCCTTCTCGCCGAGGGCGATGGCGCTGAGCTTGGCGATCGCCTCGGGCGACTCCATCTCCTCGAGCATGAACACGATCTGTCTCTTGAGCTTGGGGCTCCCGGCCTTGTCGTAGAGGCCGAGGATCGTCTTGAGGGCCTCCTCGTCGCCGATGTTCTGCAGGGCATAGAGGGCCGTCATCCGGATGTCGTCCTCGGCGGCGTCCTCGAAGGACTCGATGATCGTCTGGTACTCGGGCTTGCCGGCCTTGGCCAGGGCCTGGGCCAGCCGGATCATGTTGGACTTGGCGTCGTCGGCCCACTCGCTTTCGGGGTGTTCGTCGATGAACTTCTGGTAGCACTTGAACACGGTCTCCTGCGACACGCCGGTCTTCTCCATGGCGTAGCAGGACCAGAAACGGGCGTCGTCGACCCAAGCGCTCTTGGGGAACTGGCGGACCATCTCGTCCATAGCCGACTTGGCGGGGGCCCACTTCTCCTCGAGGACGAGCGAATAGGCCTGCTTGTAGGCGATGGCGTCCTTCTCCTGGCGTATTCGGGTCTTCGGCCGCGACGAGCGCGGCGGCGCCGGCCGCCACGGCGGCCAGGGCGAGGACGAGGACCGCTCCGGCGAAATGTCTCTTCAGGTTGGTCATGGTGTACTCCTTAAGCTTTGCTTTTTCTGGGAACGTTCGCCCCGGCCTGGGCCGGAGCCGTCGACCGGGCCTCGCGGCCCAGCCGGTCGAGGTCGATCTTGAGGAAGATGCCTCTCTCGTCGACCCCCTGTTTCACGAGATCGATGCCCTCGACGTCCTGTCCGGACCCGAGGTTGGCGATCTGCATCATGATGACCTCGAGGTCGGCCACGAGGCCGCGCAGTCTCTTCTGGTCGCGGGCCGAGAGGGCCCGGCGCAGGGACGGGGCTTCGGCGGCCAGGTCCCGCGACATCGCCCTCTTCCGCTCGAGGTCCAGGGCGTAGGCGTCCTGCGCTCCCGGCTGATAGTTGACCAGGCCGAGGAGCAGGACCTTGGAGCGCTCGATGAAATTCTGGGCCTGGACGACGGCCGGCGCGGGAGCGGCGACGGCCGCGGTCTCGCGGACGCGGTCCGCCGCCCGGCGCGATGAGCCGGCCGCCGATGAAGACGCCGATGAGCAGGAGCGCGGCCGCTCCGGCGGCCTGGAGCGACCAGCGAGGGAGGCGGGCCAGGGCCCCGGCCAACCGGCCGGCGAGGGACGGGCGTCTCCCCTCTTCGATGGACTCCCAGAGCATCCGGCGCGACAGCCGGTCCCAATAGCCGTCCCAGAACTCCGGACCGGGTTCGGGCCGGCGGCGCTCGTCCATGAGCTCGAGGGTCGCCCGCAGCGAGGCGTATTCGGCGGCGCAGGCCGGGCAGGAAGCCACGTGCCGGTCGAAGCGCTCCCGGTCGTCCGGGCCGAGCTCGCCGTAGCGGGCCTCGATCATGAGATCCCTGAACTCGCGGCATTCACTCATCGGAGGTCTCCGTGACTGGACATGAGGGCCGGCCGGCGGAGCTCCTTCTGGAGCTTGCGGACGGCCCGGAAGAGATAGCTTTTGACGGAACCGATGGACAGGCCGAGCGACTCGGCGATGTCCTTGAGCATGAGGTCCTCGTAGTGGCGCAGTACGAAGACCGCCCTCTCCTGGGGGGAGATGGTCTCCAGGGCCAGGGCGATGCGTTCCTGCAGCTGGCCCGTCTCCGCGGCCTCGGCCGGATCGCGCGGGACGGATTGATGCAGACCGTGACCGCTCCCGCTCAGCCTTTCGAGGACGTCGTCCTCGACGGGCTCGGGCGCCGCGCCCTTCTTCCGGAGATGGTCGATCGACGCGTTGTAGGTCACCCGGTAAAGCCAGGAGCCGAGCCGGGCCCCCTTCTTGAAAGTCCTGAAGGAACGGAAGACCTTGAGGAAGACCTCCTGGGAGATGTCCTCGGCGTCGACGGGGTTCCCGGCCATATCCAGGGCCAGGTAGAAGACTTTTTTCTTATAGCGCTCGACGAGCTCCCGGAAGGCGCGCTGGTCGCCCCGGCTCATCCCCTCGATAATCGTGTTCTCGTCCATCGGGTCCATCTCAGGCTTTCACCCCCTTAGACGGAGGACCGGGCCGGCGGGTTGGCAGGATCCTAAAGTCCCCGCACGGCGGCGTAGGCCGCGTAGGCCTCTTCGACCCGGCCCGTCTTGACGTCGCCGCGGTGGACGTAGATCCGGTAGCGAAGATAAACGGGGACACCGGCTTCCAGGACGATCGTGTCGAGCCCCGGCCAGCACGGGTTGAGGATACCGGCGTAACTCGTTCGGACGAGCCAGGACAGGGGAAAATCGGGGTGGTCGGGGGAGACGAAGATGGCCATCCCGCCCAGGGGGCCGCCGGTCGAGAGGTCCGCCCAGCGGAAGGGACGGCCGACCGAGTCCGCCGCGAGGGGGCCTTGGTCGGTCGTCATGGTGGCGCCCTTGAAGACCGGAACGTCCGGGCCCTCGACCGCCCGGCCCCGGAAGCAAAGGCCGCCGTAGCCCTTGTTCTCCTCGGCGGCGCCGCGGAGCGTGAGGGGGCCGCCGACCGGCCGGAGGACGATCCCGATGTCGATGGCCCGGCCGTAGCGAGAGGCCCCGTGGACGAAGACGGTGACCGTCTCCTCGGCCACGTCCTCGGTCCCGCCGAGCTTCCAGGTGTTCTCGACGACGAGGCGCGCGCCGGCGTCCGTGACCTCGCGCTCGGCCCACTTGACGAAACGCTGCCTCAGAGAGGGCTCGGCCGGGTGCCAGGATTGCGTCGTGACGCCCCGGACCTCGACCGAAGGCCAGGTCCAGAAGAGCCCGTGATGGTGGAGATGGTCGCGGGGGAAGTCCTCCGTCAGGATCTCGCCGTCGAGCGAATAGAGCGGATGGATATAGCAGGACCTGGCCTGCTCCGGGCCGAGCTCCGGTGGGAGCCGGTCGCCGTAGACGTAGGTCAGGACCTGGCGATCGCCGTCGAGGACCGTCAGCGAACCGGCACGGGGATCTCCTTCGATGAAGCTCAGGCGCGAGGCCGGGGTCCGGGCGGCCTTCGTCAGGAGGAAGAGCAGGGCGGCGGCGAAGAGGACGACCGTGAGGACGACGGTCCAGATGCGCCGCAGGTCCTTGGAGGGGCGGCGGGCGGTCATGAGAACCCTCCCTTCACGTACTTCTCATAGCGTTCGCGGACGCGGCCGGACGAGACCTCGCCCGAGTGGACGAGGACGCCGACGCGCTGGCCGAGGGACTCGCCCTTCCTCAAGGTGAAGGGCTTGCCGCTCGCGTCATCGGGCCGGCGCGGGCCGAACGTGCCGTACTCGCGGGTGAGCCAGCGGTGCTCGCGGCCGTCGGGGAATTGGAAGACCGCGACGCCTTCCGCGAGGCCGTCCACGGTGTTCGAATAATCGATCCACAGGGCGGGCTTCATGTTCGTCGCTTCCTGTCCCGTCGCTCCCGAATCGGAGGTGACGCGGCCGCCGTGCTCGCCGTTCCAGACCGGATCGAGACGGAGGAAGGGCCAGGCGTAGTGGACGTCGTCGCTGACGAACGCGACGTCGCTCTCCGACGGCGTCAAGGTCCAGGCGAGATCGAGCAAGTACTCCCCTCCCCCGAGACTGAGGACGACGAGCCTGCGCTTCTCCTCGAGGATCGGCCGGCCGTCGGATTCCCAGACGAGATCGGCCTCGACCTCGCCCCGGTCGCCCTTGGCGAAGACGCGGGGGAACGCCCGCAGGCGGATCCGGTCGCGGAAGGGCGGCGCGTAGTCGCCCGACTCCGTTCTCGTCCCGCTGTAAAGGGCGTTGTAGAAGCTCAGGTCCCTCTCCCCTCCTTCGGTCCGGACGGTGTCGGCGAACCAGAACGAGCGATGGTGGGGATAGGGCTCGGTCTTCTCGACGAGCAGGTTGCGGCCGGACGGCGTGCGCAGCGGCCCGTAGTGCGGCAGGTCGAGGTCCGGGCCGTACCGGAAGACGAGGGCCTCGCGCCCGCCGATCGAAACGGTGAGCGCGCCCGCGGCGTCGTCCCTCGCGAAGGCGACCTCGGGCCGCGAGGCGCAGGCCCCGAGGGCGAACAGGCGAGACAACGAACGCGTTATTCCCGCTATCCCGGAGTTTCGCTCGAGGGGACGATTCATGCGCCCAGGCCCTCTCGAGGCGGCGATGGATGTCGCCTCGAAGATCCCCGTGGCGGAGGGGGGACCCGCGGAGCGGGGGGAACCGACCACACTGGTTCCCGGGGGGCCGGGGAGCTAGAGGCGATACCTGAGCCAAGCCGCAGAAGGGCATCCCCCGGGAATAGCGTCCAAATCTCCGATCCGAGTGGCGCGGAGCTAACAAACCCATGGCTCGCGATGGGGATAGTCGAGGCGGCGGTTGGCCTCCTCGTCGCCGACGAACGACTCGGCTTTCGGGTCCCAGGAGAGCTTGCGGCCGAGCTTCATGGCGATGTGGGTCATGACGCAGATCGAGTTCGAGCGGTGGCCGACCTCGACCGGAGCGATGGGGTCTTGGCGGCTCCGCACGGCCTCGAGGAAGTTCTTCATGTGATTGCCGCTCTGGAGGAGCCTGACCTCGCCCTGGCCCGGCTTCCACTTCAGGATCTCGGGATCGGAGGCCTTGATGGCGCCGCGCTGGACGAAGATCCAGCCCCGGTCGCCCTCGAAGCGGACGCCGGCCGGGTCGCCGGTCTCCATGATCAGCCGGACCCCGTCGGCGTAGACCGCCTCGGCCTGGAACTTGGTGTGGACGTCGAACAGGCCCCGGTCGGGGAACTCGGCCTTGGCCTCGATGCTCACGGGCCCGGTCAGGTCCGAGCCGTGGCCCCATTGGGCGATGTCCATCATGTGCGAGCCCCAGCCCGTGACCATGCCCAGGCAGTAAGGCTCGATCTGGAGCCAGCCGGGCCGCTCGTAGCTCGTCTGGGGATGGACGCGGTCCTCGGCGAAGGGGGCCGGCGCGGTCGGGCCCATCCAGGCGTCGTAGTCGAGGTTGGGAGGCACGGGTGTCGGCCGCGGGTCCCCGCTGCCCTGGTCCTCGGGCAGCCAGACCCGGATCGTGTGGAGCTTGCCGATCCGGCCGTTGCGGGCGAGCTCGCAAGCCATGAGGAAGTGGATGGAGGAACGCTGCTGGGAGCCGACCTGGAGGACGCGCTTGTTCCCGCGGACGGCGGCGACGAGCTTTCGGCCCTCGGCGATGGAATAGGTCATCGGCTTTTCGAGGTAGATGTCCTTGCCGGCCTCGGCCGCGGCGATCGCGTGCGCGGCGTGCCAGAAGTCGGGCGTGACGATGAGGACGCCGTCGAGGTCCCGGCGGGCCAGGAGCTCGCGGAAATCGCGGTAGGCGGCGACGGTCTTGGCGGCGTCCTTGCCGGTCTCGAGCGTGTAGATCTTCTCGGCCAGCCACTGGGCGTCCTGGAGGCGGTGGGAATCGACGTCGCAGACGGCCGTGACGCGGGCGCCGGCCTCGAGCCCCCGGTAGATGAGCTCCTGCATGTCGGCCTGGCCCTGGCGGCCGACGCCGATGCAGCCGAACTGGAGGGTGTCGCTCGGGGCCGGCCGGGCGAACACGGACGACGGGACGATGGCGGGAGCGACCGCCGTCGCGGCCGCGGCCTTGAGAAAGCTTCTGCGGTTCATGGGCGCCTCCCCGACCTGAAACTATCACGCCGGATTTTCGCTGTCAACGCGGAACAGGCCTCCTTAGATGCCAGCCGTCGGCCTTGGAGCGGTTCGGAGGACAACCTCTCCCTCCTGGAAAAGTTTCAAGACGCCGTTCCGTGCGCGGAGCGGCGCCGAAGCATCTCGCTCGGCGTGCGCTAGCCTCGTCACCGTTCTGCGGTCTCCGCGAGACTGCCCTCGTCCGTCACGCGTCCCGGCTAAACTTTCCCAATGTCGGGTTCGGTTGCCCTCCTCACCGCCCTATTCCGGCCTCCGGCAGGAGTAAGGCCAACCGAATGTTGCTTAAAGGGACCGGATGCCCAACTAAAGAAGCGACAGGATCTTGACGACGGCCCCGGCCGCGACGACCAGGATGGCCAGGACGAGCAGGACGTTCCAGACGGCGCCCTTGAGCCCCTTGTTGACGTCGCCGCCGAGGTAGCTCCGCTTGTTCTGGAGGACGAAGAAGGCGACGTAGGCGATGGGCATCATGACCAGGGCGATCGACGAGGCCAGGACCGGCAGCCAGAACGGGGTGGAAGTGAAGGCGCCGAGGATGCCGACATTGGCGACCATCGTCGCCGCCCGGTAGCGCCAGCCGCGCGGCTCGAAGCCCAGCATCTCGCTAAGGACGAAGCCGCAGATGACCATCTCGATGGCCAGCGTCGTGAAGCACATGCCGAGGATGCCCAGCGAGAAGATGACCCGTCCCGCGGCCACCCCGGCCACCGGCGCCAGGGCGTGGGCGGCGTCGACCGCCTCCCGGACCCGGATGCCCTGGACGTGGAGCGTGTTGGCACAGGCGACGACGACCAACCCGGTGGTCAGGACGAACGGGGCGAACATCGAAACGGCCAAGTCGAAGTTCTTGACGCCCCGATGCTCCCGGCCCCAGCCCCGGGCCAGCAGGGTGTAGGGATAGAGGAAGGTCATATTGACGCCGACGGCCGCGCCGAGGGCGCCGAGCACGATGGTCAGGCCCTCGCGGTCGCGGGGAATATGGAAGCCGAAGAGCCCCTTGAAGAGGGCCCCGAAGTCGACACCGGTCTTGACGACGACGATGAGGAAGAAGAGCGCCATCAGCAGGACGAGGTATTTGAGGACGCGCTCGAAGAGCCGCACGGCCCGCCGGCTGCCCTGCCCGTAGCTCCAGCAGAGCGCCGTGCCCGCGACGAGCAGGGCCAGGGCGATGGGCGCCCGCGGCACGTCGAGGCCCGCGACGGCGAAGATGTCCCGGCCGACGCTCGTGGCCAGGGCGTATTGGGGGAACTGCCAGATGATGGAGGCCACCAGGACGACGGCGCCCCAGGCGAAGGCCAGGGCCGGGTGGAGGGTCTTCCGGAAGACGTCGTACGGACGGGCCTGGGTGACCAGGGCCTGATGGCCGATGGCCGCGAACATGACGACGCCGAGGAACATGGCCACCGGCTGCACCCAGAGGAGATCGTAGCCGTAGGCCGCGCCGGCGAAGATCGACGAGCCGGCCGAGCCGGCGCCGAGGGTCAGGGCGCTCTGGACCCAGCCGGGACCGGACAGGGACCAGTAGCCACGCCACCGCCGCCACCGCCCGGGCCGGGCGTCGATCTCGCGGAGACGGGCCTTCTCGAGCTCCAGGGCCTCGGGATCGCGGGCCCCGACCATCGGCAGGCCCCGGCGGAGGCCGGATCCGGGATCACCGGCGGGCATGGCCCTCGCCTACTTTCTCACCGGGGCCGCGACGGCCGGGCCCACCGGCGTGAGCTTCGTTACCGGGCGCAGAATGCCGCACATGCCGAGGGTCGGGGTGCCGGTCGGCTCGTGGAGGACGGGCCCGCTCCCGGCGGTCGGGCCCGGCAGATTGCCGAGCCTGGCGCGAAAGAGCTCGCCCCAGGTCCCGGGGCCCGCCTCGACGGCCGCGCCGAAGTCCGCCCGAAGCGCGACGGCCGCGCTCATGTGGGCGCCGATGAAACGCGCGAGCTCCGCGTCGTAGGCGGCGCGGTCCTTGTCCCACAATTCGAGAAGCCCCATGTAGGCGCGGACGGCCGCGTCCCGGCGGTCGAGCGCGCCGATGAGCCCCTGGGTCTTGGCCAGCCCCGTCAGCCGGGCGAATTCGGCGGGGTCGTCGTCGACCGCCTGGCCGAAGTAGATCCGGGCGTCGCCGCGCTCGGCCAGCCCGGCGTTGCCCATGACCACGAGCAGCACGAGGCGCTCGCCGTTGACGATCCGGTGGAGGGTCCCGGGAGGGAATTGGACGTAACGGCCCGGCGAGAGCTCGACCGTGCGGAAGCCGTTCGCGAGGTCGTGGAGCTCGACCGCGCCCTTGCCGCTGAGGACGTAATACCCCTCGTCCGTCACGGCATGGACGTGGGGAGAACCCGACATCCGGCCGTCGGGGGCCCGCCGCTGGTCGTAGACCGTCAGATGGGTCAAGCCGATACCGCTGATCAGCTCGTTCTCCGGGGCCGAGGACGGGCGGGCGGCCGGGACCGCGCACAGGAGCGCGACGATCGCGGCCGATAGGATCGCCGGCGAGGCCGGCCTTCTCACTCGAGGCATGGCGCTATCCTCCACTCCTCTCTAATATCAGAATTAATGGAGACGTTTCCATTTAATTATTTTCGTGAACGGCCGATGATCGCCACATGAACAAAATAAATAGAAACGTCCCCATTAATTTCGACGGAACGTCGTTGGGATTAAAAGGTCCCGATGAGGGGCAGCGGATAGAAGGAATCGATCGCGGCGCCCTTCGGCCTGGTCGTCTTCGCCCGAAGCAGTTGGAGCCTCTTCCGCGCGGACGAGACCTCGGGGATGCGGAGGTCGGCCTGCTTCCAGAGCCCGACGACGGGCGCCAGCTGCTCGACGGCGCGGTCGAGGTCGCCCTTGGCTTCGTAGAGGGCGGCCAGCCGGAGCCTCGAGAACGGGTGGATGAGCGCGTTCTCGCGGGCGCCCGGCTCGGGAGAGACCAGGCGCTCGTACTCGTGCAGGGCCTTGTCCTTCTCGCCCTTGGCCAGATAGGCCCGGGCGACGAAGTCGGACTGGAACGGCAGGTTCTTGCCCTGGACGGACGCGGTGTAGCTGAGATCGATCTTGACCGGAGGGGCGCCGGCAAGGGCCTTGATCGCCTCGTCGTACTTCCCTTCGGCGAACAGGATCTCGCGCTTCAGGTGGCTCGAGGCCATCTCGTTGAAGGCCTTCTCTTTCTCGTCGAGGACGCCCGCGCCCGATACGATCCCTTCGAGCTTCGTCTTCGCTTCGGCGACGCGGCCCTCGCGGACGTCGAGCAGTCCGTTGTAGAGGAGGGCGTAGGCCCGGTTGAGGCTCTCCGTTCCCTGCTGGCTCTCGGCCCGGTAGGCCATCCGCCGGTCGAGGTAGGACTTGAAGAGGTCGAGCCGGCTCCAGTCGTAGGCGATCCAAAGGGCGTCCCGCAGGATGACGTCGGCCAGGGACTTGTTGCCCGAGGCCTTGGCCAACGACTCGGCCGTCCCGAGCTCGCCGAGCGCCTCGTCGACCCGGCCCATGAGCGAGTAGTAGAAGCCCTTCCACTGATGGCCGTCGGCCCTCATCCCGTCGTTGTGGGCCTGGGAGATGATATGGTCGACCCAGCGGAGGGAGGCGTCGTAATCGCCGTCCATGGCGTAGAGATAGGCCAGCTTCCAGGCCGAGGTGAAATCGGGCCGGATGGCCAGGGCTTGCTGGTATTTGGCCCGGGCCTTGTCGAACTCGCCCGTCAGGAAGTAGAGGTCGCCCATGGAGTCCAGGGGATTGGCGTCGCCGGGCTGGACCGCCGCGTAGCGGTCGAAGGTCTTGAGGGCCTTGTCCTTCTCGCCCATTTCGCCGAAGGTGTAGGCCAGAAGGTTCAGGGCGTAGCCGAAGTTCGGATCGATGGCCAGGGCCTTCTCGAACTCGGCCACGGCCTCGGGATATTTCTTGTTGTTCTTGTAGAACCAGGCCAGGTCGGCGTGGGCTCGTTTGTCCTTGGGATCGGCCTTGATGATCTCCCTGAGGCCCTTGACGTATCCGTCCATATCCTTCTCGACCAGGGCGGACAGGGCGGTGACGTAGAGGGCGTCCTTGCCCTTGCCGGGGCTCGTCTTGCTGAGCTTCTTGAACTGATCGAGGGCCTTGGCCGCCTTCGGCGCCTCGGCCATGTTCATATAGACCTTGGTCAGGTAGAAGTACGGCAGGGCGAAGGAGGGGTCCTTCTCGACGGCCTTTTCGAAGGCCTGCCGGGCCTCGTCGTAATAGTAGCGCTCGAAGCTCTCCTGCCCCTTGAGCAGGTACTCATAGGCTTCCATCGAGCCCGTGGCCACCTGGGTGATGGGCTTGGCGTGGCGCGCGGCCGCCCGCTCGGACAGGCCGGCGCCCTGGGAGATCTGCCGGCTGAGCTCGTCGATCTGGGAGCGGAGGATGCTGCCGACGCCCTCGCCGCGCGCCCCGGCGCTCTTGAGCAGGTTCTTGGTCGGGACGTCGTAGACCTTGGCGTCCGTGGCGAACATGGTGTCGGCCTTGGTGAAGCTGCCCAGGACGATGATGTCGACCCCCTCGCGGCGGCAGATATCGAACCAGGCGTCGCGCTCCTTGTCCGTGACCACGTCGCGGTCCTCGAAGCCGGCCAGGTCGGCCAGCCGTTCCCACGACGTGACGTCGATGTACTTGGACTGCTCGAGGCTGGTGATGAGCAGGTTGGGGATGGCTTTCTTGAGGTAATCGTAGGAAGGCTCGCCGGACAGGTTCTCGAACCCGACGACGGCGATGGTGTGGACGGCCCCCGTGGCCCGGGGCAGGACCTCGCGCAGGACGACGCCGAGCCCCATGATGCCGGCGAAGGCCAGGACCGGGACGAGGGCCTTCTTCCAGGGGAAGGCCGTCACGACCGGCCGCAGCCGGGTCTTGCGCGTCGTGGGCTTGGTCCGGCGGGGCGCCGGGAGAGGGGTCGTCTGCAGCGCGACCTCGACCAGGCTGAGGTCGCGGCAGACCTCCTCGGTCGTCTGATAGCGCTTGTCGCGGTCCTTCTCCAGGCACCGCAGGATGACGGCGCTCAGCTCGGCCGGCGTCTGCGGATTCAGGTCCTCGGGATGCGGGGGCTCCTCGGACTGGTGCTTGAAGGCGACGGCGAAGGGCGTGTCCGCGTCGAACGGCAGCCGCCCGGTGACCATCTCGAAGAGGATGACGCCGAAGGAGTAGATGTCCGAGCGGCGGTCCGACTCGCCGCCCTCGACCTGCTCGGGCGACATGTATTCGGGCGTGCCGATGACGCTCCCCTCGGCCGTGACGCCGCGGGTCCCGACGGCCCGGGCGATGCCGAAGTCGAGGATCTTGGCGTTGCCCTCCTTGTCGATCATGATGTTGCCGGGCTTGAGATCGCGGTGGATGATGCCCGCGTCGTGGGCCTCGCTCAGGCCGCTGCAGATCTGCTTGGCGATGGCCACGACCGTGGCGATGTCGAGGCGCCGCGAGCGGCGGATGAAGCTCTTGAGGTCCTCGCCCGGGACGTACTCCAGCGTGATGAAGTGGAGCCCCCGGTCGACGCCGAGGTGATACATCTTGCCGATGTTGCGGTGGGAGATGCGGTGGGCCAGCTTGATCTCGTTGACGAAGCGCTCGCGGGTCCGCGGGTCCTCGGCGATGTCGGGCCGGATGAGCTTGATGGCCACTTCCTCGCCGGTCTTGGTGTCGAGGGCCCTATAGACGCGGCCCATGCCGCCCCGGCCGAGGAGCTCGATGATCTGGTAGCGGTCGCCGAAGATCGAGCCGGTCGGGAGGTTCCAGGTCGGAGCTTCGAGGGTCCGGGTGACGGCGGGCGGAAGGGACGCGGTGCCGGATCCCGAGCCGGTGCCCGCGCCGGTCGCCGGGGTGTTCCCGCCGCCCGTTTTGGGCATGGCGGCCGCGCAATTCTGGCAGTAGTTGGCGGTCTCCGAGTTCTCGGTGCGGCAGGTGGGGCAAAGGGTGGCCATCGTCTGTCTTTCTAACCAGCTCTTATCCCGAGCTGTTCCTCCTCGGATCCTCCGTTTAAATGAACTGGCCCCTCATCCCTATATACGCTCCAGGCTCTGGTAAGGTTTCTCTGCAAGGAACATGCCAGCCTCGGGGAGGCCGCCCCGCCACTCCCCCGCCTGATGGACAGGGGAGCGGGAACCGCGGCTTTACACGGACTGGAAATGTATTTTACATCCCATATCCTGATATTTCAGACCGAAGGGGGCCCGGACCCATCGACCTGTGCGGCTCCGCTAGGGCCGGATGGACAGCGAGATCTTGACGACGCCGCGGTCCTGGAGGGGCTCGAACCGGCTCCTCGGGTCCCAAACGCGCTGCCAGTTCTTGTTGTAGACCAGGTAGATCTCGTTGCCCGGCGAGAGCTGCCAGCGCAGCCGGGCGCTCCAGCCGAGCGAGTTGGAGATGTCGTCGAACTGGACGTAGTTCATGAAGCCCAGGTCGGGCGAGAGGAAGACGTCGGCCTTGACCTGGTAGACGTTCTTGCTGAAATTCCCCTCCGGCAGGCGGCCGCGGACGAGGTTGGCGTCGAAGGCCAGCGTGGCGTAGCCCTTGAGCTTGAGGGTCAGGCCCAGGCTGACGTCGTCGTAGCGCCCCGAGTAGAACTGGCCGAAATTCCAGCCGCCGTCGACGACCACGGGCCGGTGGCTGGCCGAGCTGGCGTTCAGCCGGAAGCTCGTGAAGCTGTACGGCCCGGGCGCCAGGATGACGCCTTCCGAGATCTCGAAGTCGAAGGGCAGGACGTCGTGGTTCTGGACGGCGCTGAAGCTGAAGCTCTCCCCGCTCTGCGTCCGGAAGCTCAGCGGCGAGGCGCTGAGGGTGCTCGTCTCCAGGCGCCCGGCCAGGTCCCAGTAATAGTCGGCGCTCACGTCGAAGAAGAACTGCCGGACGGCGTCGGCCAGGAAGCCGCCCTTCGGCCGGGGCTGGAAGCCGACCCGGAAGTAGCCCGTCTGGATGCCCTGGCGCATCATGTAGCCCAGCCCCGGATCGAGGGCCTCGCCGTAGTAGGCGTAGGTCGACATGACGTTCCAGAGGTCGTTCGGGTAGTTGGCCCGGAAGCCGAAGCCGTGGTGGCGCCCCTCGTCCTGCTCGTTCCAGTTGTAGACGCCCCAGGCCGCCAGCATGATGTTCTTGTCGCCCAGGAACTTGGACGAAGAATAGTTGAAGTCGAAGCCGAAGAGCGAATTCCGCTCTCCCGTCTGGCTGCCGTTCGTGAAGATGAAGCCGATCTTGCTCTGGTCGAAGATGTTCTGGGTCACCCGGGCGGCCAGCAGGTTGCGGCCGGGCAGGTCGATGTCGCCGATGGCCGTGGTCCGCGTCTGGACGTCGAGGATGGTCAGGTTGGTGTCGCCGATCTTGCCGTAAACCTTGGTCCCCAGCAGGACCGGCACCTGGGTGCCCTGGTAGAGGCCGACGGTCCGGCTGAAGAAGGGCGTGAAGCTGACGCTCGAGCTGAAGCTGAAGTTCTCGGACCCTTCGAGGAAGAACATCCGCTTCTCCGGGAAGAACATGGGGAAGCGGGTCAGGTTGATGCGGCGCTCGTCGGCCTCGGTCTCGGCGAAGTCCATGTTGTAGCTGACGACGGCGACCAGGTTCGGGGTGATGCTCTTGTAGAGGTCGAAGCCGCCGTCGAGCTCGCCGGCGTACTTGGACGAGACGAGGTTGTCCTTGGCGGCGCTGGCCAGGCCGTAGGGCTTGAAGGTCAGCCCCAGGCCCTGCTTGATGCCCTCGATCCCCTGGAGGGACGCCGCGACGTTGGGATTGCTGAAGTTGCTGTCGAGGGTCGTGCCGGAGAGACGGATGGTCTCCATCTTGCGGGCGATCGTCCGCTCGATGTTCAGGCCCCACGAGGTCAGCCCGGGCCGGAAGGAAATGGTCTTGAACGGGATGCGGATCTCGGCCGACCAGCCGTCGGCGAGCCGCTCGGCCTTGGCGTCCCAGATGCCGTCCCAGTTGAGGCTCGAGTCGCCGGCGTAGATCAGGCCTTCGCTGCGGGCGCCCCGGGGATTGACCAGGAAGACGTAGGCGTTGCGCTTGTCCTGGAACGGATCGATGAGGATGCGGACGCGGTCGTCGCTCGAGGTCGAGGAGCCGTGGTAACCCCCGTACATCGAATAGCCGCCCCCTCCCCCGCTGTCGTGGGCCATGGTGTTGGCCGAGATGCGGCCGGGCTCGCTGTCGTAGCAGTAGATGCCGATGTAGAGACTGTGCGAGTCGTAGAGGACGCGGGCTTCGGTCCTCTCGCTCGGGTCGTCGCCGGGCCGGGGATCGACCATGCGGAAGCCCGTGATGGGCGGGATCGACTTCCAGACGGGGTCGTCGAGGAGGCCGTCGACGCGGGGCCCCTCGGCGACGCGCACGGCCCGGATCTCGACGTCGGGCTGGGCCGGCGAAGCGGCCACGTGCGCGGGAGCGGCGGCGAGGAGCGCGAGCAGTATGAGGGCGGCGAGTGCGGCGGGCATATTCTTCATGTTCCGTTCTTTCAGATCCCTGATTTGCGGCAGACAAGACCACCGAGAGTCATTAGACGGTTTTGCCCCGGGAATCTTCCCGGTCCCCTATTGGGGCAGCCAGCTGACGACTTGCCTCGAGACCGTGCCGGCGGCCGGCGGGTCGAGGTTCGTCAGGACGATCACGATAGTGCCGGCCCTCGGGTCCCACTCGACCATCGAGTTGATCCCCGGCGCTCCGCCGGCGATGCCGAGGCCGGAGGCGGCGTCGGGCAGGTAGAGCTTCTTGTCCTTGAGGGCCAGGACGTACTTCAGCATGTCGGCGGCCGTCGAATAGCCGCCGCCGGCCGACGAGCCCCGGCCGGGCAGCGTGGCGTGGTTGAGGACGCGTTCGCCGGCGGGCGCCCCCTCGGTCGTGTAGCCCTTGGCCAGGTTGGGCGTGTCGGCGTCGCGGGCGAAGGCGTCCGTGTCGAGCATGCCGCAGGGCTTGAAGATATTCTCGCGGACGTACTTGTAGTAGTCGACGCCCGCGACCTTCTCGATGATGAGGCCCAGGACGATGTAGCCGCCGTTGGAGTACTTGTTCGACGTGCCCGGCTCGAACTCGAGCGGCAGGTCGGCGAAGAGCGGCAGGTAGTCCTTGAGCGACCGGATCTTCTCCTTGGGCGTCGCGTCGTAGCGGTCGCCGAAGAAATCCCCGATGCCCGAGGTCATGTTCAGGAGCTGGCGGACGTTCACCTTTTCCGCGGCCTGGGCGTTGGGGTAGTCGGGCAGGAACCGCTTGATGGTGTCGTCGAGGGAGAGCTTGCCCTGCCGGGCCAGCTGGTGGACGGCGACCCGGGTGAAGTTCTTGTTGATCGAGCCCAGGTTGAACTTGGTGTCCTTGCGGTTGGGGACCTTGGCCTCGCGGTCGGCCAGGCCGTAGGCCTCGTGGAAGACCGTCCGGCCGTCGCGGTTGACGAGCACGACACCGGAGAACTCGCCGGTCTTGGCCTTCTCCTCGAGGTAGCCGCCGACGGTGGCGACGAACTCGGTTTCGTCGGCCTTGGGATCGGGCACCGTGATCATGGACGGGTCCTCGACCCGGTCGGCCAGGATGGCGACGAGCTTGCGGGGCGGGGTCTTCTCGACGAGGGCGCGCAGGAGGATGTCGTTGCCGTTGCCGGCCTTGGTCAGGATGGCCGTCTGGTTCTCGAGCTCGGCCACGACCCGCTGGATCTCGAACGACTTGAGCTGGGTCTTGCCGCTCTGGTAGCGGGCCAGCCGCTGAGGCAAGGGCAGCTCCTGGAGCGCCGAGGCGGCGAAATGCGCCTCGAAGAAGGCCCTCATCTTGTCGAGGCTCCCCGAGTTGAAGGCCTCGATGTAGGCCTTGAGGTGGGTCGTGGCGGGCTTTTCGGGGCCGGGCTTGGCCGATTGGCCGGATGCGGGCGCGGCCGAAGCGGCCGGCGCCGCGACGGAAATCGCGAAGGCGGCCAGGGCCGCCGCGACGAACGATCGAGCGTGCCGTCTCATGCGTCCTCCTCGGGATCCGTAAGAGGAAATTATAGCACGAGACGGGCCGGATGTGTGGGAGGCGGGATCAGCGGGGGTCCTGGACCCGGGCGAATTTCCTAAGTTTCTGCAGGGAGACAGCGAAGGACGGCGAATCCGGGCTGTCGAAGGCCAGGTTCAAGTCGCGCCCCGCGGACGCACCCGCTATCACGCCTCCGACGACGCCGGCCAGGCCGCCGAGGATCCCCATCCCTGCCCGGGCCATAGGAGCCTCGCAACCCGGGCACAGATGGGAGGCTTTGGCATAGATGGCTCCCCCCGCGTAGCCGCCCACGGCGCCGATCGTAAGCCCTAGCAGGGCGCCCGACCCGGCTTTCGACCGCCTGACGACCGTGACCGAGAATACCTCGGCCATGTCGATCGAGCGGTCTTGGCCCGAAGAGGACAAGAGGAGGAGCGAGGCGGGCTTGACGGCGATGAGCTCGCCCTCGACCTGCTCGCCGGCCTTCAGCGTGACCAGGACCTTGGCCCCCTTTTTCGTCTGGCCGGCGAGCGGGGCGGCCAGGATCACTGCGGCGACCAGGGTCAGGGCGATCCCCCTTCGGAGTTCTGTCCGGCTGTCGCGCTTGGCTTTCATGTCTCTCCCCTTCTTGGACTTGGCTCCTTTTTCCATTCCCATAATGGCTTTTTCGCGCGCGGCGGTTGTCAAGGAGGTGTCAAGAAGGAGTCAAAGACCGGTCAAGAAGAGAGAGCGCGTGCCTGGCCCGATCCGAACGGGCGACATCGGCATAGAGGATTCACTGCCCCCGTCCTGCGGGGCAAATCTTGACAGCCGCGTTCTTTGGGGTGAAGATGAAATCTACGAGAGGCGGGAACCGTGAAGTCCCAGCAGAGAATTATCGCCAAAACGATCCTCTTCTTATTCGTCACCGGGTTCGGGATTCAGCAGTATGGGCTCGCCCAAACGGCGGAAGGGCCGCGGTTGGCCGTTCAAGCCGATAGCCTGCTTTTCTTTCGCGGAGATTCCGAGTCATTCAGCTCCCTGGCCTTCTCTCCGTTCCTGGCTTTCGAGCTGAGCATCCTTTCGAGACTGAGCCTCAGGATCGGGCTCAGCCCTCCCTTGGGCCGGCAGTCCGGTCAACAGGCGTTCGCGACGAACATCGCCGCGAATATCTGGCTTGGGAGGGGGCCGGGCTTTTTCGAAACCGGCATCGGGTCGTATTACCAGAACACTTGGTGCAATGGCATGCCCGATTACAGGGCCTACACCCTCTATCTGGGATGGCGCCACGTCTCACGAAAGACCGTCTTCCGGTTCGGAGGGATCGTGGGCCTGACCCCGGAGAGGGAGATCGTCATCGGCCTCGGCTTCGGTTTCGGGAGATCCGTCGGCTCGGGGATCCTCTGAGAATCGTGTCACATACCCGACGCCGTATCCGGGCGCGTTCCGCTTCTCGGTGATCTCGCGAGCATATTATGCCTACTCCCGCGCTCAGACACCGCAACGGCTCCGATATGCGTCGACCGCCCGTTCTATCAGTGCCTGATGTGGATCGTGGCGATCGATGAGGGCTGAGAGCCCGTGGCAAAAGGCGAGCCCGCGACCGCCGTCAGCGCCCCCGTCGAAGAGTTAAGGGTAAAAGCCGAAACGCCGCTATTGCCCGTCGAGACATAGACGAACTTGCCGGTGGGGTCGACGGCGACGGGCCCCCCGCCCGCGGGAAACGGCGAACTCGCGACCGGCGTCAAAGCGCCCAAGGTCGAGTCGAGCGCATAGACGCAGACGACATTGTTCAAATCGTTCGTCACGAAGACGAACCTGCCGGCCGGGTCGACGGCCACATACGTCGGGCCCGAGCCCGCCGGGAACGGCGAACCCGCGATCGGGGTCAGCGTCCCCGTCAACGGATCGATGCCGAAGCCCGTTACGTCGTTCGTCCCGAAGTTCGTGACATAGGCGAACTTGCCGGATGGGTCTATGGCGATCGATTCCGCTGCGGAGAAGTCCGCGGTGACAAAGGGCGAGCCCGCGATCTCCGTCAGCGCTCCGGTCGAGGGATTGATGGCATAAGCGGAAACGTTGAACGAGGCTTCGTTCGCGACATAGACGAACTTGCCTGTCGGGTCGGCAGCGATGGAGTGCGGCGCCAGCCCCGCCGGGACCGGCGGCCCGATGACCGTCAACGCCCCCGTCGAGGAGTTGATGGCGTAGGCGACGACGTCCCCAGAGCCCTCGTTCGCCGCATAAGCGAACTTGCCGGTGGGGTCGATGGCGATCGATCTCGGATAGGTCCCTGCCGGAAAAGGTGAGCTCGAGACCATCGATAACGTCCCCGTCGCGGGATTGATGGCAAAGAGGGCGATATCATTCGTCATGGAATTCGTCACGTAGGCGAACTTGCCCGTGGGATGAATTGCGATGGAGCTCGAATAGTAGAACCCCACGGGAAAAGGCGAGCCCGCGATCTCTGACAGCGCCCCCGTCGTAGAATTGATGGTGTAGGCCGAAACATTGTGAGACGAGGAATTCGCCACGAAAGCATAGTATCGGTCGACCGGCTCCGGCGGCGTATCGTCCCCGCCATCCCCGGCGCTGCAACCCATAATGGACACGGCGAGGATCAGTCCCAATAAGACACCGTTCCGGAAAATGGCTTTCATACGGACACCTCCTTCAGCGGCGGTTTCGCTATTGTGTGCCATATCAACCCTGCCGAGGATATTTGCTTTTCCAAAGAGAGTTGTCAAGATTCTGCAAAGATTTCAAGTTTCGGAGATTCGCAGGCAAATGGAGAGCGCGCCTGGCCCGATCCGAACGGGCGACCTGCGGACCCGGCTTAGCGCCTGATCGCCCGAATGCGGGCCGCCCTGGCTTCGAGTTCCGCGGCCTCGTCCTCCCGGCCGGTCGCCCGATAGAGGGCGGCCATAGCATCGAGGGCCCCGGCCACGGCGAAGTGATCCGGGCCAAGGGTCTTCTCGGTGATCGCCAGCGACCGCTCTAAGAGGGGCTCCGCCAGCTCGAACCGGCCTTGGTCCCCGTAGATCAGAGCGAGGCCGCTCAGGCTCTTGGCCGCCAGGGGGTGATCCGGGCCGAAGGCCTTCTCGGTGATCGTCAACGAGCGATCATAGAGGGATTCCGCTTGGGCGTTGCGGCCTTGAGCGCGGCAGAGATCGGCGAGGTTGTTCAAGCTCCCGGCCACACAAGGGTGATCCGGCCCGAGGGCCTTCTCGTAGACCGCCAGCGCGCGAAGGCCGAGCGTCTCGGCATCGGCGTAACGGCCTTGGTACTGGTTCAGGAGAGCGAGATCGCTCAGGGCCGCGGCCACGACGGGATGGTCACCGCCGAGCGTCTTCTCCGCGATCGCCAGCGAGCGCTCGAGAAGCGGCTCCGCCTCCGCGTACCGGTCCAGATCGAGATAGATCCGCGCCAGGCTGTCCAGGCCCACGGCGAGGTCGGGATGATCGGGATTGAGCGTTTTCTCCCGTATCGCCAGGGCGCGCTTGGAAAGCGGCTCCGCTTCGTCATACCGGCCCTGTTCGTCGTAGAGCGAAGCGAGGTTATCCAAGCACGTCGCCACGTCGGCATGGTCCGGACCGAAGGCCGCCTCGTAGATGGCCAGCGCCCGCAGGCCCAGCGCCTCCGCTTCCGCGTACCGGCCCTGGACGCCATAGAGCGAACCGAGGTTATCCAGGCTCGTGGCCAAGTTGGGATGGTTCGGCCCGAGAGCCGTCTCGAGGACGTCTTGGGCGCGCTTGTAAAGGGGTTCCGCCTCCCTGTACCGCCCCAGGGCGTGACAGATCAGAGCGAGGTTGTTCAGGCATACGGCCATGTCGGGATGGTCCGTAGCCAGAGCCTTCTCGTAGATCGCCAGCGCGCGCCGGCAGAGGGGCTCCGCCTCCCGGTAGCGCCCCTGGCGGGAATAGAGCGATGCGAGGTTATCCAGGTCCGAAGCCACATCGACATGGTCCGGTCCGAGAGCCTTCTCGCTGATCGCGAGCGAGCGCTTCAAGAGCGAGTCCGCCTCCGCATACCGGCCCTGGAAGCGGTAGAGAACGGCGAGATATTCCAGGTCAGAGGCTAAGTCGGGATGATCGGGGCCGAGGGCCTTCTCCCGGATCGCCAGGGCGCGTTTCACGAGCGGTTCCCCGTCCGCGAATCGGCCTTGGTTGAAGCGGAGCTCGGCGAGATGAGCCAAGCTCTCGGCCACGTCGGAATGGTCCGGGCCGAGGGCCTTCTCCCGGATCGCCAGGGCGCGCTCGAAGAGCGGCTCCGCTTCACCGTCGCGGCCCTGGACGCTGTAGAGCGAACCGAAATTGGCCAGGCATGTGGCCACGTTGGGATCGTCCGGCCCGAGAGACTTCTCATCGATCTCGAGCGCGCGCTTGAAGAGCGGCTCCGCCTCCGCGTACCGGCCCTGGGCCTGGTGGAGCAGGGCGAGGAGATTCAGGCTGACGGCCACGTCGGGATGGTCCGGGCCCGCGTTCTTCTCGGCGATCTCCAGCGCCTTTCCGCCCACCTCCAAGGCCCGCTCGTGGTCGCCCTTGCGATAAAGCCCGTCGGCCTCCGCCGAGAGGGTTTGCCACTCCTCGCCCGCTCCCCGGGCACCGGGAGACGTGTCGCCCGCAAGCGACGGGGCCAACCGAACCAACGTCTCCATCGTCTCCCGGGAGAGCGTCAGGGACAGCCGGGTGTGATCTTCGCCCGCGGCGATGACGACGCTGTTCATCAGTTCTCGCAGGGCCGGCTCCCGAGCCGAGGTTATCGTCCCGATGGCCTTCAAGCCGGTCAGGACCGAGGTCAGGCCGGCGTTCTGTTCCTTGGTGCCGCCGAAGAGCCTGATATCGGCGGCGATCGACCCCGGGGCCCTGTCGGCTAAGGCTACGGTCACTCCCGTGACGGCTTCGAAGGCCTTGAACAGGGGGTCGGCTTCGACGCCCTTCTTGATGAGTTCGGGCGGGATGGAGACGGCGCCCCAGGCGAAGCCGGACTTGTCGACCTCGTTCAGGAGGGCTGTCAGCTCGGGATCTTTGGCCAGAGGTTCGGCCTTCTTCCGGAAAACGTCGATGACGCCCTTGACGCCCACGTCGCTGCTGAGCGCGATATGGAACGGATCGAGCAAGGCGACCTCGGCCGGCAGCTCTTTCCGCTCCTCGTTCAGACGGGAATAGACCGTCACCCCGTTGTAAGTCTCTAATTTTACGCCGGGGACTTTTTCCCTGATCGCTCGCTGGACCCTGCCTTTGTCGTATCTCAGGTTAAGGATGTCGACTTCTCCGGTCGGTATAAGCACCAGGCCGAGGACCACAGAGGTGATGTCCTTCCCCGGGTCGACGCCGATCAACTTGATGAATTCGTAGATCTCTTTCTGGGTCTCAGCCTTCCACAAAGGGCCCAGGTTTCCGCCGCTCCTCTCGAGCGTCTTGGCGTCGAACACGATCACGGCGGCCATCGACCGGGGCAGGAGCATGAGCAGGTCATCGAGGACCGCGATGTTCTGAGCGGGCGCCGTCGACGGCCCCGGACGCGTCGCTTCCGCCTGCTCTGTCCCCCCGCCCGCGGAAAAAGCGCCGAGCCACGGGAGCAAGGCCAGCAGGGCTACGGTCTTTCTCATGGCTCGCTTCCCCGCCGCCCTTCTTTCTCAGCGCTCGATCGAGCGGATGCGGGCCGCCCGTTTCTCGAGCTCTTCGGCCTCTTTCGGCCGCCCGGTCGCTCGATTCAGCCGCGCCAGGTTCTCGAGGCTCTCGGCCACGTCGGGGTGGTCCGGCCCGAGGGCTTTCTCTCGGATCGCCAGCGCCCGCGCGCCCAGCGATTCGGCCTGCGTGTTCAAGCCCTGGGCCCGGTACAGCTCAGCGAGGTTGTTCAGGCTCTCGGACACCGCCGGGTGGTCCGGGCCGAAGACCTTCTCCCGGATCTCGAGCGACCGCCTGCAGAGCGGTTCAGCCTCCTCGTAGCGGCCGCGGAAACGGCAGACCTTGGCGAGGTTATTCAGGCTCTCGGCCACGGTCGGATGTCCGGGGCCGAGGGCCTTCTCGGAGATCGCCAGCGCCCGCCGGCCGAGCGGTTCGGCTTCCTCGTACCGGCCCAGTCCGATCGAGACGAGGACGAGAACGTTGAGGCTCGGGGCGAGATCCGGATGCTCGGGGCCGAGGACCTTCTCCGCGATCGCGAGCGCGCGCCGGCCGAGCGGCTCGGCCTGGGCATTGAGGCTTTTGGCGCGATAAACGTCCGCCAGGACGTTCAGGGTCTCCGCCACGGCTGTGTGCTCGGGGCCGTAGGCCTTCTCGAAGATCCCGAGCGTCCGTTGGCCGAGCGACTCCGCCTCGGCGTACCGGCCCCGCTCATAGGCGAGAAGCGCGAGGTCCCACAGGCTCGCGGCCACGTCGGGGTGGTCCGGTCCGAAAGCTTTTTCCCGGATCGCCAGCGCGCGCTTGAAGAGCGGCTCCGCTTCCGCATACCGGGCCAACGTGTCATGGACCACGGCCAGGTCGACCAGGCCTATCGCCAGATCCAGATGGTCCGGACCGAGGGCCTTCTCCAAGATCGCCAAGGAGCGCCTGAGAAGCGGCTCCGCCTCAGCGTAACGGCCCAGGGAATTGTAGAGGCGGCCGAGGCTTCCCAAGCTCCGGGCTACTTCGGCGTGATCGGGGCCGAGGACTTTCTCCCGGATCGCCAACGCCCGCTTGTAGAGCGGTTCCGCCTCCGCGTAGCGGGCCTGTACTTTGCAGAGCATAGCGACATTATTCAGGGTGAAGGCCAGGGTGGGGTGGTCCGGACCGAAGGCCGTCTCCACGATCGCCAACAAGCGCCTGAGGGTCTGTTCAGCCTCCGCGTAACGTTCCCGGGCATAGCTGAGGCGGGCAAGACGGTCGAGGGCCGAGGCTATCTGGGGGTGATCGGGGCCATAAGCTTTCTCCTTGATCGCCAACGCACGCTCATAGAACGGTTCCGCCTCCGTGTACCGGTTCTGGTCATAATAGAGATCCCCGAGCCCGATCAGGGGACTTGCCAAATCGGCATGCTCCGGCCCGAGGGCCTTTTCCCGGATCTCCAGGGCTCGCTTGTAGAGCGGCTCCGCTTCCGCGTACCGACGCTGGGCATAGAAGAGTTCCCCGAGTTTGTTCAAGCTGCTGGCCACTCTGAGATGATCCGGACCGAGAGCCTTTTCCCGGATCTCCAAAGCGCGTTGGTAGACCGGCTCCGCCTCAGCGTACCGGTCTTGGTCACGGTAGGTATTCCCGAGGTTACTCAGGCCCACGGCCACGTCGAGATGATCGGGGCCGTGGACCTTCTCCCAAACCGCCCCCGCGCGTTTGTAGAATGGCTCCGCCTCCGCGTACCTTTTTTGCCGGTAATAAAGATTCCCGAGCCGGTTCAGGGTGCTGGCTACGTCGGCATGGTCCGGACTGAGCGCCTTCTCCCGGATCGCCAACGCGCGCAGGAGGGGCGGCTCGGCCTCGGCATACCGTCGGAGTTCCAAGTAGACGCCTCCAAGGTTATGCAGGCTCACCGCCACGTCGAGATGATCGGGACCATAGACCTTCTCGAAGATCGCCATCGAACGCTTGTAGAGCGGCTCCGCCTCCGCGTACCGATCCTGGTCATAATAGAGATTCCCGAACCCGTTCAGGATGCTGGCCACGTCGGGATGGTCCGGCCCGAGGGCCCTTTCCCTGATCTCCAGAGTGCGCTTGTAGAGCGGTTCCGCCTCCGCATAACGGTCCTGGTAATAATAGTTATAAGCGAGGTTATTCAGGCTCCAAGCCAGGTCGAGGTTATCGGGGCCGAGGGATTTTTCCCTGATCTCCAGGGCCCGTTTATAGGGAGGCTCCGCTTCCGTGTACTTATCTTGGTGATAATAGAGATTCCCGATCCCGTTCAGCACGCCGGCTACGTCGGGATGGTCCGGTCCGAGGGCCCCTTCGGCGAGTTTAAGCGCCTGTTCGTACACTTCAAGGGCGCGGTCGGTCTGTCCTTCGCGGCGGAGGTCATCGGCTTGCTTAGAGAGGGTTTGCCACTCCCTCTTAGAGAGGGGTTGCCACTCCATTGCCTTCGGCCCGGCTCCCGTAGGCTCGGCCAACCGATAGAGCTTACCCAGAGTCTCGTGCGACACGGTCAAGTTCAGCCGGGTGTAGTCTTCGCCCGAGGTGATGGCGACCCTGTTCAGAAGCTCCGCCAGGGCCGGCTGCTCGGCCGCGTACAACGCGCCCACGGCTTTGAGGCCGTTGAGATTCGTGGCGAAAACGGCGTTCTGCTCCGCGGTCCCTCCGAGGGTCCGGATATCGACGACTAACGCCGAGTCCTTGTCGTCGACGGCCATGATCATTCCCTTGAATCCTTCGATGGCCTTGAGCAAAGGGTTGGCGTCGGCGATCATCTTGACCTGTTCAGGAGGATAAGACACGGCGCTCCAGACGATGCCGGACTTGTCGACCCGGCTCATGAAAGCGGACATATCGAGGTCTTGGGCCAGGGACTCGGTCTTCTTCTGGTAAACGTCGATGGCGCCCCTGACGCCCGAGTTATCGCCAAGGACGATATGGGTGTCATCGAGGAAGGCGAGCTGGAGCGACGTCATCCCCATTCCGGCCGGAATGCCCGGCGCGGCCGCCGCCGTGGCCTCGTCGATAAGACTGAAGACGGTCACTCCGTTATAGGCCTCTTGCCTGGCTTCGGGCACGTTGTCCTTGACCAGGCCCTGGATCCGCGTCTTATCGGACGTCAGGCCGACGACCATGGCCATATCCTTGAGTGGGATGGGGCTCGTCGGCATGGACAGCCGGGCAGCGATCGCGGCGGAGGGTATGCCCCAGCCCACATAAGCGACGTCCTTCTTCGGATCGATGCCGCTCATATGGACGAATTCGCCGTAGAACTTCTTGAACTCGGGGCCTTCCACAGCTTTGGCGATGGCGTCGATCTCCAGAAGTCGCTTGATGTCGAGGACCATGACGACGACCGTCGACCGGGGCAGAAGCTCGAGCAGGTCCTTGTCGGCGGCGGCGGTCTGTCCCGATGCCGCCGGCACGCCGGGAGACAGCGGGGCCGTCCCCGCCGCCCACCCTGGTTCGACCGCAGCGTTGATCAAAGCGAGATAGAGTATCAGGACGGCGCATTTCCTCATGGTTCCCACCTCTCCAGCCCTGAGTATAGCCCAATTCGCGCGAACGTTGTCAATGGAGAGTCGCTTCGAGATGCGCGGACAAGCTTCCAGGTCCGCCTCTTCGTTCTCTCCTTGTCGATCATCCAAGCCAACGATAGGTCGCGCGGAGGGAAGAGTTGTCAAGACGATGTCAATTTTGAGGGCGGGGTCGAAGATGAGGCAGGGGGAGCGCGCCTGGCCCGATTCGAACGGGCGATAGGCGGATTCGAAGGGCGGGGGGCGTCCTATAACTAAGATTTATGATGAATTGCTTACGGGCCGTATTTCAATTTATTGTGACCAACATTTGATTACATTACAGGCGTTCTGACAAGCTTATTCCAGATATATATAACAAGGCGGCCAAGGAAAAAGCCAATTCCCGCGTAGTATGCGAACGTAAGTATTACGTATGGCCCCATAAGATCATCTTGGTTATTTACGACAAGAGAAAACGGGAAAATCAGCAATTTTACCGGAATCGCCAGCAAGTCCATCGGCTCCCCAAAAACCTTATTCCAATTCCCATTAAGCCAAACCATACCATCAAGCAAACCTAATAGAATTGCCCCAATGATTCCGGCTATTCGGGAAGCCCGGTTTTTCATCCCTTATATCATTCCTTTTTCCCCGGACGCCGCCGCCCAGCAATTACAAATGCCCCCCCGGCGATCCCTATAGTCAAGCGGATCGATCCCCAGTCTATTTGATTATTCATTAATTTTCCGTTGAAAAAAATGATTGCATCAAACGATCCCTAAGATGGAAAAACTATCTGATAGACAATCCATGTTGCAGCGGCCAGAAGGATGAGCTTCTGTGCTTTATTCATTGAAGTCCCCGGCTCGCTACCACCCAAGTGCCGCGCGGGCTACACTCTCAATAGAATAGGCAAGAATAGGTCCGGGTTCAACTAGCAAATTCTATCTATTCCGCCAGATTGTGGCCTAAATATGACCATAATCCGGCTGAATCCTGCTTAAAACAGCTTATAGCGAATCAATCGGCCTGATCCCTTATCCCCTCGGATTTCAGCCGTTTATATGGGGGAAGAAGAAGCGCGCCTGGCCCGATTCGAACGGGCGACCTGCGGATTCGAAGTCCGACGCTCTATCCAGCTGAGCTACAGGCGCGACGAGAACCGGGGTTATTCTAGCATAAACCGGCCCCGCGGGGCCGCGAGTGGTTGATGGCCCGTCCTCCTATCTGATGGAGATCATCAGGCCGATCTCGGGGGCCCAGCCCGTCGCTTTCGAGGTCACGCCGAAGCCGTTGTTGAGCTTGAGGCGGACGGTGTCGCTCAGCCACCACTGGATCTCGGCGATGAACTCGATCTCATCCTGGGTGCCTTCGAACCCGGCATAGACGCAGAAGGCCCGCGACAGCCGCCGGTAATACTCGACGGCGATCTCGCCGAGGTCGAAGACGCCTCCGGCCTGCTCGACGGCCGCCCTCACGGTGATCGTGCCCCAGCGAAAGCCCTTGATGAGCCCGATCCCGGCCTTGGTCTCGAGCTCGGGCGTCCCGATGAGATACTTGGTCTTGTGGTGCGGGAAGACCACCTCCGCGTAGCTGAAGAATCCGGGCCGGCGCTCGGACTCCTTGGACCACATCCAATCGAGCTGGACCTGCGTATCGCCGAGCCCGGACTCGGTCAGCTTGGCGGGCATCCCGGTCGGATCGTCCGGGGATTTCTCGAGCGAGGCATGGATCATCGCGGCTTCGACCTCGAAGGCCAGCCGGTCCGAGATCCCGTAGCCGAGGAACACCAGGCCCTCGCTGGCCCGGTAGCGACCGCGAAAATCCTGGTCCAGCGTGAAGCCAAACTCGTTGGGACTGTACTCCAGGTTATTGTCGAGGTAATACTCGAAAAAGGGATAGACGATCCACTCCCCTTTCCGGATGTACGTCCCGAACATCGAGGTCGGGATGCCCGGCCCGCGGTCCCGCAGGAAGAATGGCTGCGCTTCCTGGGAGAACGCCGGGGGCGCCAGCCACAAGCCGGCCGCGCAGGCCGAGAGGACGGCCAAACCCACGAGCTTCTTTCTCATGATCAGACCCCCTTTTTTGGAATCATCCCCTTATATCGCTGATCAGGGCGGTCCGCGAGCTTCTGCCTATCCCCTCTCAGTCGGCGCCCTCGGATCTGCATCTATTATGCCACAAACCGGGATAATCCGGAGATGGATGGACGGGACTTGGCCGCTTGCGCTCTAGGGGCGATATTTGATAAGAAACGGAACGGGCTCGCATGAAACAAGATCAAACGAACGCTCTTCAGGGGCAAGGCCCATCGCCTGCTGGCCGGAGAAAAAGGAGAAGTCGGAACGCCTTCTGCGGAGGGTCGAAGCGGACCTCGAGCAGGCGGCCCGCATCCAGAGGGACCTCCTGCCCAAGTCCGCCCCCCGGCTCGCCGGCTTCGACATCGACGGCCTCAACGTGTCCTGCTACGAGGTCGGCGGCGACTACTACGATTTCATCCCCATCGACGCCGATCGGCTGGGCATCGTCATCGCCGATGTCGCGGGCAAGGGCATCGGCGCGGCGCTGGTCATGGCCTCGCTCAGGGCGGCGCTGCGGGGCGAGGTTCGTCCGGATCACGATCTCGCCCGACTGGCCGCCCGTCTGAGCGATTTCGTCTACGCGAGCTCCGGCCCGTCGAGCTTCGTCACCTTCTTCTTCGGCGAAGTGGACCGGCGGACGACCGCGATGCGCTACGTCAACGCGGGGCACAACCCGCCGTTCGTCCTGGGCCCGGACGGGCGGACGCGAATCCTCGAGGCTTCGGGCCTCCCGTTGGGCATGTTCGCCGGCTCCGTCTACGAAACGCGGACGATCGATCTCGTCCCGGGCGGGCTCGCCGTCCTCTACACCGACGGCATCCCCGAAGGGCGGAACGGCCGGGGCGAGGATTACTCCGTGGAACGGCTCCAGCGCGTCGTCCGCGAGAACGGCGGTCTGCCGGCCGCGGAATATCTGCCGCAAGGTCATCGAGGACCTGCGCGGCTACGTCTCCGGTACGCAGCCGTGCGACGACGTCACGCTCGTCGTCGTCAAGCGGACCTCGGCCTGAGCGTCCCCGCCCTCCTCCCCTACTTGGCCTCGTTCCAGCTTGGCGGCTCGGCGCCGAGCAGGTTGCGCACGAAAAAGTCGTACATCTTGCGCTCGCCGTAGGCGCCGCCCATGCCGTGCCCGCGCGCCCGGGATGACCAGCAGGTCGAAGACCTTGTTGGCCTTGATCAGGGCGTTGACGACCTGCATGGTCGAGGCCGGGTCGACGTTGGTGTCCATCTCGCCGACGATGAGCAGGAGCTTGCCCTGGAGCTTCGCGGCGTTATCGACGTTGGAGGAGGCGGCGTACTCGGGCCCGAGCGGCCAGCCCATCCACTGCTCGTTCCACCAGATCTTGTCCATGCGGTTGTCGTGGCAGCCGCAAGAGGAGACGCCGGCCTTGTAGAACTCGGGGTGGAAGAGAAGGCCGGCGAGGGTGTTCTGGCCGCCGGCGGAGTTCCCGTAGATGCCGACCCGGGTGATGTCGTAGGACGGGTCCTTGGCCGCCAGGGCCTGGTGCCAAAGGATGCGGTCGGGGAATCCGGCGTCGGCGATGTTCTTGTAACAGACGTCGTGGAAGGCCTTGGAGCGGTTGCTCGTGCCCATGCCGTCGCACTGGCTGACGATGAAGCCCAGCTCGGCCAAGGCCTGCTGGGACGAGTAGGCGCGGAAGGACTTGGGGACGTAGGAATCGTGGGGCCCGGCGTAGATGTACTCGATGACCGGGTACTTGCGCGCCGGATCGTAGCTCGACGGCCGGTAGACGATCCCCCAGATGTCGGTGAGGCCGTCGCGGCCCTTGGCGGCGAAGACCTCGGGCGGCTTCCATCCGGCCGCGAGGAGGGCCGATATGTCCCCCTTCTCCACGGTCATGACGGCCGTGCCGTCCGCGGCGCTCCGGATCTCGGTCACCGGGGCGAGGTCGACGCGCGACCGGGTGTCGACGAAGTATGTCCCGTCGGAGGAATAAGTGACGACGTGGTTCGCGCCGGGCTCGGTCAGCCGGACGAAGCCCGTCCCGTCGAGGTTCGCCCGGTAGGCGTCCACGAAGTAGGGGTCCTGGCCCGGCACGACGCCGCAGGCCTGGAACCAGACCTGGCGCTTGGCCTCGTCCACCCGGTCGACCGTTCGGACCACCCACTCCCCCGTCGTGATCGGGTTCTTGACGGCGCCGGTCGTCCCGTCGAGGAGGTAGAGGTGGTTCCAGCCGCTGCGCTCGGACATCCAGACGACCTCGCGGCCGTCGTCGAGGTCGCGGCGGTACTTCTTGCCGCCCCACTCGCTGTAGGTGAAGAAGGTCTTGGCCCGCTCGTCGACGGCGGCCCGGGCCGCGCCGGTGGCGCCGTCGACCTCGACGACCCGGTAGGCCTGGTGGCCGCGCTCGTTGTACTCGAAGGTGAAGGCCCGGCTATCCTTGCGCCAGACGACACCCGATAGCTCGTAGGGGTTGGGGAAGAGCGCGTCGTCGATCTCGATCCGGGACTTCGCATCGACCCCAAAGAGGACCGGACGCTCGATGTCGAGGGCGTCGCCCGGCTTGGCGTATTCCATGGCGTGATACTTCGGCTGGAGCTGGTCGGCCGGCGAGGACTCGACGTATTGGATGACGCGGTGATAGCCCCGGCGCAGACGGTAGGCCGCGAGCTTCTTGGAGTCGGGCGCCCAGGCGATCGAATCGAAGGTGTAGTAATCGCCCTCGGTCCCGTCGCGGCTGAGGAGGGTCTCCTCCTTCTTGCCCTTTTCGCGAAGGGCGAGGTTGTAGTTGCGGATCGAAGCCTCCCACTTGCCGTCGGGCGAGGCTTTCCATTCCTTCGAGGCGGCCTGGGGAGCGGGCCCCCGCTCCCACATGGAGAGCGGGTAGCCGGACGGGTCCCGGGGCGCCGGGGTATCGAGCTTCTTGAGGGCGTAAGTCGCAAGCTCGCAGGACCAACGGGAACCGGCCGCGCCGAACTCGACCGACTTCCCGTCGTCGCTGAAGGTCAGGACGGTGAACGGGAGGGCCAGGGGCTCGAACTTTTCGCCCGAGGCCGTGGCCAGAGCGGCCGCCATACGGACATGATCGAAGGCGGGAGCTTTCTTCTTCGCGACCGCGTCGGCGATCCAGAACACGTTGCCGCCGGCGACGGACTTCCGGTACCAATAGCGGGAGGTCTTGCCGATCCAACCGCCCCGGTCGACGATGTTGAGGGCGAGGGGATTATACTTGGCCCGGAGACCGGTCGCCCTCTCGTAATCGGCCCGGGTGATTTGGGCGTGAGAGAGGACGGGAATGAGCGTTGAGAGGGCGATGGTCGCGATGAGGACGATCGAAGCGTGGAGCGTCGCACGGCGGAAGTGTCTCATGTCGTCACCTCGATGATGGGGTGGACTTATCTTATTTGATGGACGGGCGGGGGCGCAAGGCCGCGCTGGACCTTTTTAACTCAAGTTGTTTATTGTATTATTGATCCTGCGGTCCGACCCCAATGATCATATCCTTCGATTTCGACGGAGTCCTCTCGACGCTCGTGCTGGGCCGGACCTGGGAGAAAACGCGGGCGAAGAAGAAGCCCGTCCCGGTCGTGACACCGGTCGTCCGGGCTCTTCAAACACGGTCTGGCCGCCCTCACGGAAGGTCTCCGCAAGCCCCTCCCCCGGTCCGAGGCCGCCTTGCGCGAGCTGCGGGCCTCCGGGGCGACCCTCTATCTCCTCACCTCGCGGACGGGCGAGCGGATCGGCGCCGCCGAGCGCTGGCTCGAACGCCACGGCTGGTCGGGGCTCTTCGACCGGAAGTTCTACAACGACGGGGGCGAAGACGCCGACCGGTTCAAGGCTTCGGTCCTTCACGCGCATCCGATCGATACGCACGTCGATGACGATCCCGAGACCGTGGCCTGTCTCTCGCGCCTCTTCCCGGACAAGCGCTTCGTCCGCCTGGACCACTACCGGCGCAAGGGACCGGAGGGCGTGAACATCGTCACCGTTCGCGCGTGGGACGAGGTCCCTGGATTGTTCAGGGTCAAAAAGTGAATGCCACCCCGGCGTAGATTTTCGTCTCCCGGCCGCCGGCTCCAAAATCCGCGATCCGCCCCCGCCGCCGGACCTCTTCAAGCTCGGCGAAGGCCTCGAGTGCCGTGCCCGGCACCCTCCACCCGAGGCCGGCAAGAAGCCGAACGCGGGAATCCCCCATCCGGGCGTTGTTGGTGACCTCGGCCTGGAATCTGTCCAGGTCGTCGATCGAGCTCCAGGCGCCGAAGGAAGCCAGGCCCCGAATCCGGAATCCCTTCCAATCCAGGCGCGCGCTGGCCGAGACTGTCCCGCCCAGGCCGTAATAGTAGCCGTAATAGAACACCGTGGTCTTCAGGCCGGAGATGTCGTGGAGGCGGGAATAGTCGTTGAGGGCGGCCGCGTTGACCAGGCCGAAGTCGAGGTAGGCTTCGACGACGGTCCGGAGCTTCAGGCCGCGGCGGAAGACCGTCAGGTCGAGGACCGGGCCGGCGACATGCAGGAGGGCCAGCTTGTCCGTGAACCGGCGCGGTTCCTCGAGCCGGAGTCTCGAGAGGTCGGTCTTGACGGGCACGGGATCGGCGTCGTAATCCGCGAGCGGCCGCTTCTTGAAGAGCTCGAACGACGAGCCGAGGCCCAGGGTCAGGCTGTAGCCGTCGCCGCCGGCGTCGATCTTCTGGACGAACCGGCCCCAGGTCACCGCCCGGGTTTCGAAACGCGTCTCCTCGGCGTGCCCGCCGCGGGTGGCGTAATCGACGGTGATCTCGCTCACGTAGGGATCGCGGACGGCGCGCCGTACGGTTCCGGACCGGCCGTACTCGGGGAGGTCGATGAGCCGGGCTTCCAATCCGAAGGTGAGGTCCGTGCCGGATACGATCCCGCCGGCGGACGCGCGGCGGGCCCCGACCGACACCCGGAACTCGTGCCAACCCGGGGGGACGAAGTCTTCGGCCGCCGGGTCCTTGCGGTCGAGCCAGTGGTTGAGCTTGACGGCCGGATTGAGAAAGCCGAGCGCCCGCGGGACGAGCCCGCGTTGGTGACATAGAAAATGGCCGATCCGGTACCAGGGCTCGCCCGTCGCGAAACCGCCGAGGCCGGTTACGATCTGGTCGTTGATGGAGATGACCTCCTTCGGCTCGCCGACGATCTCCCACCAGGTCGAGCCGGCGACCGACATCATCCACGAGTAGAACCAGGACTGGCCGTTCGTCCGTCCGAACTGGTAGTAGACCGCGCCGGCCAGGACATGCGACCAGTTGAGCGAGAACTGGTTCGAGTCGAAGCGCAGGCCCTCCAGGAGGAAAACCCGCGAGAACTGGGCGTCGGCGTCGATGGCGAAGTCCCTGTCCTCCGGAAAGGAGTTGGAGGCCCAGTAGTTGACCGTGGTCGCGACGGAGAAGGCCAGCTGTTCGAGCCAGGCCCGGAGTCGCTTGCCTTTGGGCTTGCCCGGGGAGCGGTCGGGCTCAAGGTCGGAGGACGCGGGAGCCAAGCTGAACGGGAGGCGCGGATCCGACGATCCCACGAAAGTGAACGGCCGCGCTGGAGCACTGCGGGAGCGAAAGAAAGCGAGAAAGCCGGACCGGCGCGGGACCCGGTCGATCGCGGGATCGATGCCCTGGCGGCCGGCGAGGCCGCCGCGAAGAGGAACAACAGGACGGCGACGGCCCGGCCTTTGCGGGCTATCGCGAACCGGCCGCCTTCCGCGTGGCGAGGCTCCCCCGCTCCTCCGCCCTCCCGCGCCGCCGGTAAGCGGCCCGGCATGTCCAGGGCCTTGGCGTTCCGTTCGAGCGCCATCCCTTGGGCGACGACCACCATGAAGAGCAGGACGGGGATGAACTGGGGCTCTGGCGTCGAGGCCGCGATCATGAAGGCGAAAGAAGCGGCGAGCATGGCCGGGAGCAGGGCCAGCCTGCGGGCGGCCCCTATGACCAGGGCGACCAGAACGAAAGCCGCGAAGGGGTAGAGCCACGACAGGCCGAGCCAGGCCAGAGGGCCTGAGAGAATGTTGGGATAGAAAGTGGTCAGGACGGCCCGGTCCTCGAGGACGATGTTGAACAGGGCGGTGTTCTTGATGACTTCGACGACCC
>CAWDSL010000028.1:0-138896 GCA_963805015.1 uncultured bacterium | reverse complement strand
GAGCTCCTGGTGCTCGGTGCGGTGGATGATCTCGTTCTGGAGCTCGGTGCTGCAGTCGACGAAGTAATCGCTGTATCCGGCCACGCGGACGATGAGGTCGCGGTACTTCTCCGGGTGGGCCTGGGCCGTCCGCAGCAGGTCGGCCGTGACGACGTTGAACTGGATGTGGTGGCCCATCAGCCGGAAGTAGGACCGGACCAGGTCCTTGAGCCCGGCCAGGCCCGTGTCGTCGGCGAGCAGCTGAGGCGCGAATTTCTGGTTGAGGAGCGTGCCGCCCGTCCGGACGTGGTCCATCTTGCCGAGCGACTTGACGACCGCCGTGGGGCCCTTGCGGTCGGCGCCCTGGACCGGCGAGACGCCTTCGGACACCGCGTCGCCCGCCAGCCGCCCGTCGGCCGTGGCCCCGGTCATCTTGCCGAAGTAGATGTGGGCCGTCGTCGGCAGGAGGTTGATACGGTAAGTGCCGCCGCGCGGCGTCGGCCGGCCGTCGACGGCCTCGAAGTAGGCCTCGAAGACGCGGGTCATCAGGCCGTCGGCGTAGTCGTCGTCGTTGCCGAACTTGGGCGTCCGGTTGAGGACGCGCTGGCGGAGCGCCGCGTGACCCTCGAAGTCGGCCGCCAGGGCCGCCATGAGCTCCTTCATGGTGAAGTGCTTGTGGTCGAAGACGTTCCAGCGCACGGCGCTCAGGACGTCGGTGATCGTGCCGACGCCGACGCCCTGGATATAGTTCGTGTTGTAGCGGGCGCCGCCGGCGTGGTAGTCCTTGCCGGTCTTGACGCAGTCGTCGACGAGGACCGACAGGAAGGGCGCGGGCAGATAGGTCGCATAGAGCTTTTCGATGACGTTGCTGCCGCGGACCTTGATGTCGACGAAGTGGCGGACCTGCTTCCGGAAGGCCTCGAAGAGCTCGTCGAAGGTCGCGAACCCCGCCGGGTCGCCCGTCGCGAGCCCGATCGTCTTCCCCGTCCGCGGATCGACGCCGTTCCCGAGCGTGATCTCGAAGACCTTGGGCAGGTTGAAGTAGCCGGTCAGGATGTAGGCTTCCTTCCCGAAGGCCCCGGCCTCGACGCAGCCGCTGCACCCCCCGTTCCTGGCGTCGACGACCGACTTGCCCTGCCGGACGAGCTCCTGGACGATAGCGTCCGTGTTGAAGATCGACGGCTGGCCGAACCCGGTCCGGACGATCTTGAGCGCCCGCAGCAGGAAGGAATCCGGCCCCTTGGCGCTGATCTGGACCATCGAGCTCGGCTGGAGGATGCGCATCTCCTCGATGACGTCGAGGATGAGGTAGCTCAGCTCGTTGACGCCGTCGGTCCCGTCCTCCTTGAGGCCGCCGACGTTGATCAGGGCGAAATCGGTGTAGGTCCCGCTCTCCTCGGCCGTGACGCCGACCTTGGGCGGGGCGGGTTGGTTGTTGAACTTGACCCAGAAGGCCTGGAGGAGCTCGCGGGCGCCCTCCTTGGTCAGGCGTGCCGTCGGCCAGGCCCTTTTCGTAGAAGGGCCAGAGGTGCTGGTCGAGACGGCCCGGGTTGAACGAGTCCCAGGTGTTGTACTCGGTGATGACGCCCAGGTGGACGAACCAGTACATCTGGAGCGCTTCCCAGAAGTCGCGCGGCGCCTCGGCCGGGACCCGGTCGCAGACCTCGGCGATCCGTCTCCAGCTCCTTCCGGCGGGCGGCGTCCTTCTCCCCCGCCGCCAGCTCGCGGGCCTTCGCGGCGTGGCGCCGGCCGAAGGCGATCAGGGCGTCGCAGCTCGCGGCCATGGCCTTGAGCTCCTCCTGCTCTGTCGTAGGCGGCCGGATCGTTCATGAAGTCGAGGGCGGCCAGGGCGCGCCTCGATGTCCTTCTTGAATTCGTTCATGCCCTTCGTGTAGATCTTGCCGTCGAGGACGGTGTGGCCCGGGGCGCGCTGCTCCATGAACTCGGTGAAGACGCCGGCCTCGTAGGCCTCGATCCAGTCCTTCGTCATCTCGGCGAAGATGCGGTCGCGCTGCGAGCGGCCCTGCCAGAACGGGATGATCTCCTCGGCGTAGACCCGGCGCGTCTCCTCGTCGGAGCCGAAGGCGGTCTTCTTCCGGTCGTTGAGGTAGCGGAGGTCCTGGACGGAGTGGATGCAGACCTCGGGGTAGGTCGGCGTCGCCTTGGGGGCCGGGCCGCGCTCGCCGACGATGAGCTCGCCGTCGTTGAAGACGATCGCTCTTGTTCTCCATGATGTGCTTGAAGGCCAGGGCGTGCTGCATCGGCGTCGACAGGCCGCGCGTCTCGGGACGCTTGTAGAACTCGGTGAGGAGCCGGGCCCGCTCGGCGCTGATCGTCGGCTTGGCCTCGAGCGTCTGCGTCCTGAGCTTCTTGATGCGTTCGTTCATGGTCATCCTCCGCGCCGGACCTCGAACCCGGCCTCCCGGAAGGCGGCCTCGACGGCCGCGATGCGCTCCTCGGAAGGCGGTTCGAATCTCCGGAAATCCTTTTCTTTGCCGATCCGGCGGGCCTTCTCCAGCCCTCCGGAATGGTAGGGCAGAAGGCCGACCCGCTTGACGGTCCGGAGCGAGCTCAAAAAGGCGATCGTCCGCCGGATGTTGTCGTCGTCGTCATTGACGCCCCGGACGAGCGGGATGCGGACCCAGACCTCCGTCCCGCGGGCGGCCAGGCGCTTCAGGTTCTCCAGGATCGGCGCGTTCGAGACCCCGGTCATCTCCCGGTGGCGGCCCTCGTCCATGACCTTGAGGTCGTAGAGGACGAGGTCGGTCTTGGCCGCCAGCCGGTCGAGGATCCCGTCCGAAGACATCCCGGCGGTGTCGACGGCCGTCCGCAGGCCGCGGGCGCGGCAGGCGTCGAGCAGGGCCTCGGCGAACGCGGCCTGGACGAAGGGATCGCCGCCGGAGAGCGTGACGCCGCCCCCGGACTGCTCGTAGAAGATCTTGTCCTTCTCGACCTCGGCCAGGACCTCTTCGACCGTCATCTCCCGGCCGACCATCTGCATCGCGTCGTAGAGGCAGGCCTCGGCGCACCGGCCGCAGAGATCGCACTTGGCCCGGTCGACGACGACGGCGCCGGCGGCATCCTTGGAGATCGCGCCGAGAGGGCAGGCCTCGACGCAGGCGTAACAGCGGCTGCACCTCGCCGGCCAGAGCATGAGCTCGGGTCCGGGATCGACGCTCTCGGGATTGTGGCACCAGAGACAGCGCAGGGCGCAGCCCTTGAGGAAGACGGTCGTCCGGATGCCCGGCCCGTCGTGGATCGAGTAGCGCTTGATGTCGAAGATCCGTCCCGTCACGTCGCTCATGCCCTATGGTCCCTGTTCATACAGAGGTCTTCTACCCTGTATTTAGTCGTAATATATCAGATATCAGGACGGCAAGCAAATGCTTTTTTATCGATCTCCCTACCTTTTTCCCCTGATTTGTTATAAAAAGACCGTCTGGAGCCATGATGACAGCCTCCCGACCCTACAATATGCGCTTCGTCTGGACGACGACCCTCGTCTCGGCCATGGGCGGCCTCCTCTTCGGCTACGACTGGGTGGTCATCGGCGGGGCCAAGCCCTTCTACGAGAAATTCTTCGATCTGACGACGCCGTCGCAGATCGGCTGGGCCATGTCGAGCGCCCTCGTCGGCTGCCTCATCGGCGCGCTCGTCTCCGGGGGCCTCTCCGACCGCTTCGGCCGCAAGAGGCTCCTCATCCTGGCCGGGGCGTTCTTCACCGTCTCGGCCGTCTGGACCGCTCTGGCCCCGGACTTCACCGTCTTCGTCGTCTTCCGCCTCGTCGGCGGCATCGGCATCGGCCTGGCCTCCAACCTCTCCCCCATGTACATCGCCGAGATCGCGCCCGCGGAGATCCGCGGCAAGCTCGTCTCGGTCAACCAGCTGACCATCGTCATCGGCATCCTGGCCGCCCAGGTCGCCAACTGGCTCATCGCCCGGCCGGTCGCCGCGGGCGCCACGGCCGCGGAGATCCTGGCCTCCTGGAACGGACAGACCGGCTGGCGCTGGATGTTCGGCGCCGAGACCGTGCCGGCCCTGCTCTTCTTCTTCCTGATGTTCCTCGTCCCGGAGAGCCCGCGCTGGCTGGTCAAGAACGGCCGCCCCGAGCGGGCCGCGAAGGTCCTCGAGCGGGTCGGCGGACCGGCCTTCGCCGGACGGGCCATGGACGAGATCCGGGCGACCCTGGCCGCCGCCGAGATCGGCCGGGTGCGCTTCCGCGATCTCCTCGAGCCCAGCCTGGCCCGCGTCCTCGTGGTCGGCGTCGCCCTGGCCGTCTACCAGCAGTGGTGCGGCATCAACGTCATCTTCAACTACGCCCAGGAGATCTTCACGGCCGCCGGCTACGGCGTGAGCGACGTCCTGTTCAACATCGTCGTCACCGGGACCGTCAACCTGGTCTTCACCTTCGTCGCCATCCGCCTCGTCGACCGCGTCGGCCGCAAGCCCCTGATGATCGCCGGGTCGGCCGGGCTGGCGGTCGTCTTCGGGCTGATCGGGGCGAGCTATGCCCTGCACAGCCGCGGCCTTCATATCCTGCTCCTGGTCCTCGTCGCGCTGGCCCTCTATGCCCTGTCCCTGGCCCCCGTGACCTGGGTCCTGCTCTCCGAGATCTTCCCCAACCGCATCCGCGGCGCGGCCATGTCGGTCTCGACCTTCTCGCTTTGGTCGGCCTGTTTCGTCCTGACCTACACCTTCCCCCTCCTCAACAAGGGGCTCGGTCCGGCCGGGACCTTCGGGATCTACGCCGGGATCAGCGTCCTCGGCTTCATCTTCATCAAGTCCCGGGTCCGCGAGACCAAGGGCAAGACCCTCGAACAGATCGAACGCGATCTCGGCGGCGGATGAGGATCGGGAGGACCGGATGAGCGAACTTCAGATCCTGCCGGTTGGAGACCCGGAAACCCCTCCCGCGGCGAGAGCGGCCGGACCGGCCGGCCGGATCAGAAGCCTCCTCCGCGAGGAGCGGGAGGCCTGGCGCCGGCATTATAAGAAGTACTTCAAACACGCGGCCCGGGCCCTGGGCCTGGGCTTCGTCGGCGGCTTCCTCTACTTCCTGCTCTGGCCGGCCCAGGAACAGAAGGCCCTGGAGCTCGTTATCAACGCGCTCAAGGACATCCGCCTCGAAGGTTCGGCGCTCGTGCTGGCCTTGACCCTGTTCTACCACAACGCCCGGGCTTCGGTCCTCGCGGTCGCGGCCGGCGCGGTCCCCTTCCTCTTCCTGCCCATCCTCGATCCCCTGGTCAATGGGGCGGTCCTGGGGCTTCTGGCCTCGGTCTCCAAGCACAACGGCCTCGACGTCCCCCGGATCATCCTGACCCAGATCCTGCCGCACGGCGTCTTCGAGCTCACCGCCGTCTGCTACGCGACGAGCCTCGGGCTGTACCTGTCGGCCGGCATGGGGAAGAAGGCCGCGGCCGCATGGAGAGCGAAGAAAGCCCGGAGGCCGGCGGCCATCGCGCCCGGCTCAGGAGCCGCTCCGGGGGCCCCGCTGGAGATCCCGGAGATCCGCCCGGACCGGACGGAGGCCCCGGATGAAAGCCTGACCCGGAATGTCGTCCGTTCGTTCGTGCTGGTCGTCCTGCCGCTCCTTCTCGTCGCCGCGCTCGTCGAGGGATTCATAACACCCCATTTGCGCTGACGGAGCCATCAGGGCTAGTTCAGATACATCGGTGACACTTCGGTCCACTCTCGGACCGGGAGGGCCCTATGAGATTCGCCTTCGCCCACAACAACATCAACGTCCTCCACCTCCAAAAAAGCCTGATCTTCTACAAGTCCGCCCTCGGGCTCGAGGAGGTGCGCCGGCACGAAGCCAAGGACGGGAGCTTCGTTCTCGTCTACCTCGGCGACGGCCGGTCGGCCCATCGCCTCGAGCTGACCTGGCTCCGCGACCGCCAGGAACCCTACGACCTCGGGGACAACGAGATCCACTTGGCTTTCACGGTCGACGATCACGTTGCGGCCCACTCCCACCACGAGGAGATGGGCGTCATCTGCTACGAGAATCCCTCGATGGGGATCTACTTCATCGAGGACCCGGACGGCTACTGGCTGGAGATCATCCCCGAGAAGCCCTGAGCGCGGTTATTTCACGCTGAACTTGTGGACCGTCGTCGAGCGGTAGGTCTGCCCCGGCTCCAGGATGGTCGACGGGAAATTCGGGTGGTTCGGCGAGTCGGGGAAATGCTGGGTTTCGAGGCAGAAGGCGAAGTGCTTCCGATAGGCCTTCCCGCCCTTGCCGACGACCGTGCCGTCGAGGAAATTGCCCGTGTAGAGCTGGATGCCCGGCTGGTCCGTCCAGACCTCCATGACGCGCCCGCTCTCCGGCTCCTCGACATAAGCCGCCAGAGCCATCGTCCCGCCGCCGCCGCGGAGCACGAAGTTGTGATCGTAGCCGCCCTCGACCAGGGCGATCCGCTCGCCGATCGCATGGGGCGCCGTGAAGTCGAACGGCGTCCCGGACGCGGCAAGGATCTCGCCGGTCGGGATGAGGTTGGCCGCGGAATCGACCGCCGTGAGGGCGTCGGCCTCGAGCCGGAGGATGTGGCCGAGGATGTTCCCGTTCCCCTCGCCCTTGAGATTCCAGTAGGCGTGGTTGGTCAGGTTGAGGACCGTGGCTTTGTCCGTCGTTGCCTCGTAGCGGATCTCGAGCTCATCGGCGTCCGTCAGGGTATAGACGACCGTGACCGAGAGGTTCCCGGGAAAGCCCTCTTCCCCGTCCTTGCTCAGATAGGTCAATTTGACGCCGGCACCGCCCGCGCTCCGGACCGGCTCGGCCGTCCAGACGACCTTGTCGAAGCCCTTGATCCCGCCATGCAGCGTGTTGGCGTTGTTGTTGGCGGCCAGGCGGTATTCGACGCCCTCCAGGGTGAATCGGGCCTGGGCGATGCGGTTGCCGTAGCGGCCGATGATGGCCCCGAAATAGGGGTGGGTGCCGAGGTACCCGTCGAGAGTATCAAAGCCGAGGTTGACATCGGCCAGGACGCCCTTCCGGTCGGGGACCTTGAGCGACACCAGGATGGCCCCGTAGTTCGTGACTCGGGCCTCGAGCCCGGCCTTGTTGACGAGCGTAAAGACGTCGACGGCCGTGCCGTCGGCGAGCCGCCCGAAGAGCTCTTTTCGAACTTCCATCGTCGGACCTCCTTCCTTGGCGGCGGTCGCCCGCGGCGCTTCGGTCCCGTTCTTGCAGGCCGGGACGAGGGACACCAGGACGACGGCGAGGGCCGCCAGGGCCTTTTTCTGTAAGGACATTGTCATGATCGCCTCCGCGAATCGAGGGAGCTGAATCCTCTATTTATATGAAAGGACCGGCGAATTCAACCCGCGGCGGGTGAGATTCGGGGACATCCTGCGGGAAAATCGGGGACACGATCCCTTTTTTAAGAAAAAAGGGTCATGTCCCCATTTTCCCTCTGTCCCCATTTTCCCTCAACTCCCCGCTCGGCCTTCCAGCGCTTCGCGCCTGGAACAGTTGACCCCCGTTCTTACGTATGATAATCCTAAGGCGTATATCTATGGCTGAACTCGTCGGGACCACCCTCAAGCACTACCGCGTCGAGACCCAGCTCGGCAAGGGCGGCATGGGCGTCGTCTACCGGGCCCGGGACACCCGCCTCGACCGCCCGGTGGCCCTCAAGATGATCACGCCGGGCCTCGTCGCCAATCCCGAGCGCCGGGCCCGGCTCCTGCTCGAGGCCCGCTCGGCCGCGGCCGTCTCCCATCCGGCGATCGCCCAGGTCTACGACATCGACGAGGTCGACGGCAACCTGTTCATCGCCATGGAGTTCGTCGACGGACGGACCGTCACCAAGCTCGTCGCCGACGGCGAGCTCGACCTCCTGGCGGCCATCGAGATCGTCCTTCAGGTCGCCGAGGGCCTGGCCAAGGCCCACGACGCGGGCATCCTCCACCGCGACATCAAGACCGACAACATCATGGTCACCAAGGACGGCCACGCCAAGCTCCTCGACTTCGGCCTGGCCAAGCTCGTCGAGCCCGGCACGGACGCGCCCGAAGGGCCGGCCCTGATGTCCCGCACGCTGACCCAGGGCCGGGTCCAGACCATCCCCGGGGCGGTCATGGGCACGATCAACTACATGAGCCCCGAGCAGGCCCGCGGCAAGGAGCTCGACAGGCGCAGCGATATCTTCTCCCTGGGCACCGTCCTCTACGAAATGGTCACTTCGGAGCTGCCGTTCAAAGGCGAGACCCCCCTGGACACCATGCACGCCATCGCTTACGAAGAGGCCCGGCCGGTGACCATCGTCCGCCGCAACCTCACGCCCGAGCTCCACCGCATCGTCTTCCGCTGCCTGCGCAAGAACCCCGAAGACCGCTATCCCGACGCCCACGCCCTGGCCGCGGACCTCAAGCGCCTGAAGCAGGACCTCGAGACGGGGACGCGGACCAAGATCCCGGTCGCCGACCGCATCCGCAACTGGGGCGCCTGGTTCCAGACCTCGTTCCCGGGCGGCTATAAAGGCATGGCCATCCTGTTCGCCGGGATCGCCCTCGCGGCCGTCCTGGTGGCCATCAACTTCAACTGGGGCGCCCTCATCGGCCCGGCCTTCATGGGCCTCTTCCTCTATCGCTTCATCCGCAACCGGAAGAAACGGCTCATCGCCGCTTTCGCCAAGAAGGTGGGGAAGTTCCCGGAGGTCCGGCTGGTCGCCGCCCGGGACGACCGCGTGATCGTGGTCGTGGACAAGGCCCCGGCCAAGGTCTACCTCCGCATCACCGCGCTCGTCGACGACCTCAACCGCAGCCTGTTCGTCGGCAAGGACGTCAAGGCCGAGGTCCGGACCGAGGTCCCCGAGGAGGAAGCGCAGGCCCTGCTCCGGCAGGTGGGCGTCATCTACGCCCGCGAGGAGGCCGCGCCTACTTCTTCATCTTCTCGACCGCGGCGATCGTCGCCCTGACGGCCCCGGCCTCCGGGTTCTCCGGATCGAGCTCCACGAATTTGCGCAGGTTGGCCAGCGCCTTGTCGAAGTCGCCCTTGTTGAGGAACGCCAGGCCGAGCCGGTGATAGGGCTTCGGCCACTCCGGCTTGATCTTCGCGGCCATCTCGAAATAGGCGATGGCCTCGTCGATGCGCTGGTTCGAGAAGAAGATCTCGCCGACGTTGTAGGCGGCGGCGGGATCGTCCGGCGAGATCTCCAGGGCCCGGCGGAAGGCCAGCTGGGCGGCCTCGAGGTCGCCCTTCCTCAGGCCGACTTCGCCCAGTCCGGACAGGGCCCGGAGCGACGTTTCCATTTTTTTTCTCGGATCTCCCTGGTCCTGGGTGGCTTGGTCAAGGACGGCCCGGAACTCGGCCTCGGCCCGGTCGAGGTCGCCCTTTTTCAGACAGGCCGTGGCGATGTTGAGGCGGGCGCCGTAGATCTCGGGGTATTTCGCCGCGAACTCCTCGAAAGCGGCCAAGGCCTCGTCGGTCTTTCCCTCGTCGAGGAGCCGGTTCCCCCGATCGAGGAGCGCGGCGGCCTCCGTGTCCGTCCGGGGGCTCGCCGCCGCGGCGGACACCCGCCTCATCGTCAGCTTCACGGGCGGATTAGCCTTGAGCTGGCTGACGGGAAGCTCCGTGTAAGCGCCGACGAAGCCGTCCTTGGAGGCCGTCACCCGCCAGGTCCCGGAGCCCAGGCCGGCCACCGCGAAATGGCCCTTTTTATCCGTCTTGCCCTCGAGCCGGGTCGCCCCGGTGACGATCTGGGCGGTCACCAAGGCGTCGGGGATCCCGACGCCGTTCTCGTCGACCACGTCGCCGCTGATGCGGCCCCGGCCGAGGTTCTCCTGGGCCGGGATCGTCGCCGCCAGAAGGAGCAGGGCTATGGAACAGGTCATCAGTCGTTTCATCGTCGTCTCCGTTCGATGTCTATTCGCGCTTCTTGAGCGCGTCGACCTTGGCCCGGATGCCGGGCTGGTCCGGGCTGAGCTCGAGGGACTTCGTGAAGGCCGCCAGGGCCTCGTCCCTCTTGCCGAGTCCCAGGTGACACTCCCCGATCAGGTTCATGAGCGAAGCGTTGACGCCGTAGTGGGCGACGGCCCGGTCGAGGAGCTCGACGGCCCGCCCGAATTCCCCGACCCGCCTCAGGGCCTCGGCGATGAGGACGTAGGTCTCGTACTTGGCCGTCCGGGCGGGATCGGCGAAGGGCACCAGGATCCGGGCGGCGGACGCCGCGTCCTCGAGGGCCAGGTAGACCCGGGCCAGGCTCCCGGCCGTTTCCTCGGACCCCGTCTTGCGCTGGAAGGCCCGCTCCAGGAACACCCGGGCCTCCTCATACCGGCCGAGGTTGAAGAGCTGGGCGCCGAGCATCTCCGCGTAGGCCGGGTCCCCGGGGTCCGGCAGGATGCGCGACGAGAACCAGGGCCGCGGCACGGCCTCGGCGAAGCTCAGGTCGAATTCCTCGGATGACGAGACGACCTCGGTCCCGCCGCTCGCGACCGAGACCCGGACCTCGTAATGGGCCGGCGCGAAGTCGGCCAGGGCCACCTCTTCGAGGGCGACGGGCAGGTCGGGATATTCGGACGGCTTGCGGCGGATCTCCCGGAAAGGCTGGCCGTCCTTGAGGAAGGCCGTCCGGACCTCGCCGGAGGCGGCCAGCTCGGGCGACAGGTTGTTGAGCTGGAAGACCACGGCCAGGGTGTCCTGTTTCGTGAAGACGCGGCCGGGCTGGCAATAGATCTGGAAGGGACCGACCCGGAAGGCCTTCATCCGCCGGGCCGCCGGCTCCAGCCGGACGACCCGGTAGCCGAGGAGCGGCTGGGTCAGCTCGACGGCGGCGCCGAGCTGCGGGATGCGGAGCGACCTCTCGACGGACGTGAACTCCTTCGAGGCCTCGTTCTTGATGAGCACCGACAGCTCGTAATCGCCGCCGAGGAGGGGGAAGAGGTCCTGGAAGTCGAAGGGCGCGCGCGCGGCCCCGCTCATCTGCTCTTCGGAGAGCTTCAGGGAGACGGTCTTGTCGAACTGGTGGATGAGCCGGCCTTCGGGCGAGGTCACCCGGCCGTTGACCTGGAGCGTCGTGGAGTACTCGCCATCGTAGAGGTTGACCGACAGCCGCCGCGGCTCGATGGCGTAATGGACGAAATAGGACCCGGACGGGTCGCGGAAGACCTTGATCAGGCTGTCGTTCTCGAGGTAGTTGGCCGTGTACTCGACCTCGACGATGTCCTTGTACTGCAGGAACTTCTGGGCGTAGCGGGCCTCCACGGTGCGGGCCGGGGTGGATTCGATGCGCTGGATGAGGATGTCGGAGGACATCGTCGGACGGCCGATCGCGGCCGCGCTCTCGCCGGGGATGAGGGACAGCGACACGGCGGCCAGGCTCGGCTCGATCTCCCGCAGCTTGTTGTAAGCCGTGGCGTATTCCGGGCCGCCGAACCAGCCGGAGAGCAGGGCCTGGGGGCCGTCGCCGACCGGGCTGTAGAGCTGGTATTCGCCTCGCCCTCCGTCCTTGAAAAAGACCAGGTTGAAGCCGGCCGGGAGGCCGATATTCGTCAATCCCTGATAGAACCAGACTTCGGCGTCGTAGGTCGAGGACTTGCCCTCGAACCGCTGGATGTCCTGCGGCTCGCCCAGGATGATGTACATCCGGCCGCGGTCGGTGCGCCAGCCGGGCTTCGGCGCGTCGCGGCCGAGGTAACGGTTGGCGTGGGCGATGCGGCGCGCGTGCTCGACCTTGAACTCGTTCTCCGGCGTGCCGGGGTTCGGGTCCCGCTGCTTCCAGAAGGCCTCGACGAAGAGGTCCCGCTCCCGGTCGGTCGTGAGCTTGAGGAAGACGTCCCGCTCCATCGGGGCGATGATGTAGACGGCCTCTTCGTTGAGCCAGGTCCGGTACCGTTCGGGGAGCTTCGGCTTCTCGGCCTTCTGTCCGGCCGGAGCGGCGGCGGCCGCTATGACGCCGAGGGCGAAAAGAACGACGGCCGTTCCGACGAGGATTCGTTTCATGGGCGATCCTATTCCTGTCATCGTTTCAACGGTCCCAGCGGGTCCTCAGCCGGGCCAGCTCGGTCCCCGTGGCGGCGTTGAGGACCTGGTGGAGGAAGGCGGGGCGCCCGTCCTCCGCCGCGGCGCGCCGGACGGCGGAGACGATCTCCTCGCCGTAGAAGGCCTCGGCCCGGTAGGAGACCTCGATCTCGGCCGGCCGGCTCGTCTTCAGGACGTCGGGAGGCATCGCTTCGAGGGCCCATTGGACATAAACCGCGTTGTTGACGTGGCGGTTCCAATCGATGTGGTTCGACTCGACCCGGAAACGGACCTCGGCGTCGCGGGCGTCGGGCACGGGCAGCGAGCCGAACGGATCGTCCAGGGCCCGGCGGTCGATGGCGTAGGGGATGGCGATGGCCTCGTCGACCTTGACGGGCTGCTTGCCGTCGAGCGCGATGACCATCCAGGAGCTCGTCGCCGACAGGACCGGGGCACCGTTCCCGTCCGCGACCTCGAAGTCGCGGAGGGCGAAGTAGCCCTGCTTGCCCGAGGGCCACGTGGTGACCTCGAGCCGCGCGCCTATCGAGGGATAGCGGTGGATGACGATATGGTAGCGGGACAGCACCCAGGTCATCCGGCGCTTGACCAGGTCGGGGACGCCCACTCCCAGCCGGCCGGCGTGCTCGCCGGCGGCGTCCTGAAGGAAGTTGAGTAGGGTCGAAGCCTTGGCCAGCCCCCGGGCGTCGGTCTCGTAGCTGTGGACCACGTATTCCTTGATGAAGATCATATCCGTGTCGAGCATATCGTTATTATAGAGCATTTCCCGGCCGATTCCCGCCTTCCGGGCGAGTAATCTGTTGCCTGAAGCCGGCCGCAAGATATAAAATATATCGCACTTGGATCTTTTATGATAGGAGTCGACATGCGCGCATCGAAGAAGCTGCTCCCGCAGGCCCTTTCCGCCCTCGTCCTGGCCGCCGTGATCGGCCTGGCTTCGCTTCCCCTCTCCGCCCAGGAGTATTCCTTCCCGGTCCCCCGCTCCCGGGCCGACCTCGAACGAGTCTTGAAGACCCAGGCCGGGGCCGTCCGCGGCCGGATCGGCGTCCTCGTCAAGCACGTCGAATCGGGGGAGACCTTCGCCCTCCGGGAGGATGAGCGCTTCCAGCTGGCCTCCGTGTTCAAGATCCCGGTCCTCCTCACCCTCCACAAACAGATCGCCCTGGGCAGGATCTCCCTCGACGACCGCATCAACTTCGAAGAGCGGATGAAGACGTTCGGCAGCGGGCTGATGACCTCGATGAAGCCCGGCCTCAACATCTCCATTCAGGACCTCCAGCTCCTGATGATGGCCCGGTCCGACAACACGGCCACGGATATCCTCTATCATCTCGTGACGCCGGAGGCCATCGCGTCCTATATGGCCGAGCTGGGCTTGGGCGCGACGACGGTCGACTACGACACGCGCCAGCTCATCCTGGGCTATCTCGGCCTCGATCCCCTGAAGCCGCTGACGATCGCCGAGCTCGACGCCCTGCCCGCGTCCGTCTGGACGGACAAGGGCCGGCTGGCCGCCGAGAAGGCCTTCGAGACATCCGTTCATAACACCTCCACGCCCCGCGAGATCGCCCTCCTTCTCGAGAAGTGCGTCCGGGGCGAGATCGTCGACCGGGCGACGAGCGACCGCGTCCTGACCACGATGAAGAGCCACACCGGGGCCGAGCTCATCCTGCGCTATCTGCCCTTCGGCACCGAGATCGCCCGCAAGGGCGGCAGCCTGGCCAAGGACGGCGGGGACTCGGTCCTGCTCGACGCCGGCGTCGTCTGGCTGCCCGAGAAGGCCGGCACGCTGATCGTCTGCCTGTTCGGGAACGACCTCCACGAGATCCACTACGAGCTCAAGCACAAGATGGGGGTCATGGCCCGGGCGGCGTACGATTACTTCCTGGAAAAGGCCAAGAAGCCCGGAAAGCCCTGATCCCGGCTCAGCCCTTCTGGAAGAAGATCTGCTGGATCTTGCCGTCGGGGGTCCGGTACATCAGGACCTTGAGGGCCCCCGTCGCGAACTCGAGCCGGGTCGTCGAGACCTCCATGCCGCCCCGCTCGCCGATCGATTCGACGACCGCTCCGGTCGGCGCGCCGTAGGCCTTCATCCGGGCCGAGGCCGCCGGGATGACGGCGTCCTTGAGGTAGAAAGTGAATTCCTCCCCGAGGATGGAGCGGTCCACCTTCCCCTGCCGGAGGGCCTCGAAGAAAGCCCGGGCCTGGTCCGCCGCGGGCGGCCCGGCGATGGCCGGGATGCCCGTCATCGGGGCCGGCGGCTTGGGCTTGTCCTTGGCCGCCGCGGCCGGCGGCGCCGCCGGCTTGGGCAGCACGAGGGCGGTGAGCGCGCCGTAGACCGCGTTGGTGTCGCTGTAGGACGACAGGTTGGAGAACAGGATCGCGGCCGAGCGGGTCGAGGGGACGACGATGTTCAGGGCGTGGAAGCCGTTGACCGCCCCGGTGTGGGACAGGAAGGCCACGCCGCCCCGTTCGCCCATGGCCAATCCGCAGCCGTAATTCGAGAGCGTCCCGTCGTTCAGGCGGCGCGGCGAGGTCATGAGCTTGAACGACTCCGGCTTCAGGACCTTGCCGTCGACGAGGGCCAGGTCCCAGGCGGCCAGGTCGGTCGGCGTGGAAAAGAGGGCCCCGGCGGCCGCGACCCAGCCCCGGCCTTCCAGGGGGACGATCTCCGGCGCGCCGAGCCAGAAGGACAAATGGCCCCGGGCGCAGTCCGGACCGAGGGGATCGGGCTCGTACGCGGTGTGGGCCATCCCGAGAGGCCGGAGGATCCGCCGGGCCAGGAAAGCCCCGAACGGCTCGCCGCCGGCCTTTTCGACGATCCGGCCCAGGATGAGGAAGCCGGTGTTCGAGTAGGAGTAGCGCGAGCCCGGCTCGAAGTCGAGCGGCCGCGTCCCGAAGCGGCGGATGACCTCGTCGCTGGCGATGGCCTGGGCCATGGGCCGGTCGACGAAGTCGAGCGGATAGTAGTCGGGGTAGCCCGAGACGTGGTTCATCAGGTCGAGCAGGGTGATCTCGGAGGCCCGGGTCAATCCCGGGTACCATTTGGCGACCTTGTCCGTGACGGCCAGCTTGCCGTCCTCGGCCAGGAGCAGGACGCAGGCCGCGGTGAACTGCTTGGTGATCGAGCCGACGGCGAACATCGTATCGGGGGCGACGGGCTCGCCCGTCTCGACGGACCGCGTGCCGAAACCCTCGGCCAGGACGGCCGTCCCGTTCTCGACGACGGCCACGGACAGGCCGACGAGGCCGCGGGCCTTGAGCATTTCGGCGACCCGCGCCCGGGTCGCGGCGGGGTCGATGACCGTGGCGGCCCGGCCCGCGCCGGCCGCGAACAGGGTCAGGACGGCGGCGACGGCCGCGGTCCGGACGGACGGGATATGTCGCTTCATGATGTCCTCTCGGGGCGACGGGCCGCGGGCCGGAACGCCGTCCGGGCCGATCAGCCCAGCCGCTTCATTTCGTCGAGCAGACGGTCGATCTGCCCGGTCGTGTGCTCGGAGAAGATGGAGGCCCGCAGGACCCCGCCCTCGGGGGCGCCGACGTACTTCATGAGGGCGACGGCGATGCCCCGGTCGAAGAGCTCCTTCTGGACCTTCTTCATGGCCTCGGGCGACTTCAGGACCCAGGTGACGATGGGCACCGGGTTGTCGTTCATGTCGTAGCCGAGCTTCTTGAGCCCGGTCTTGACCCGGGCGACGTTGCGGAGCAGCCGCTCGCGCCGTTGGGGCTCGCGCCGGACGATCTCCAGTCCCATGAGCGACGCGGCCATGGCCGGCGTCGGGCTCGGCGTCGCGCCGGGATAGGCGCCGCAGGTGGCCTTGATGTGGTCGATGAAGGCCTTGCTCGCGGGGATGAACCCGCCGTGGCCGCCGAAGGCCTTGCTCATGGTCCCGGCGTAGAAGCAACGGTCGTTCTTGACGCCGTAATAATCGTATGTCCCGCGGCCGTTCGGCCCGAGGTGGCCGACGGCGTGCGAGTCGTCGAGGCAGAGGTAGCCGCCGTACGGCTCGATGGCCTTGAGATAATCGGGGACCGGGGCGATGACGCCGAAGGTCGGGAAGATGCCGTCGCTCATGACCAGCGGGACGTCGCCGGCCTTGAGCTTGGCCTTGAGCTGGCGGGACAGGTCCTCCGGGTCGCGGTGCTTGAAGGCGTGGACCGGCTTGAGGGCCGAATAGACGGCGTCGCGGATGCTGAAGTGGGCCGTCTCGTCGATGAAAATGGCCCCGACCTTGTCCTTGAGGGCCTGGACGAGGAAGAGGTTGTCGAGGTAGCCGGAGACGAAGTGGATGGAATCCTCGGTGCCGAAGAACTCGGCGATCCGGCGCTCGAGATCGATCTGGACGCGCGTGTTGCCGAAGCCCGTGCGGGAGGTGGCGGGGTGGACGCCGTACTTGCGGAAGGCGGCGACGCCGGCCTCGATGACCTCGGGGTGGCCGTGAAGCGCGAAGTAGCCCGTGCCGCCGAAATAGAGGACGCGCTTGCCGTTGATGACGGTCTCGGGGCCGGGCGCGCTCTCCATGAGGAAGCCGCCGGCCGGGGGGAAGGACGCGTCGCCGAGCGGGAAGGCCTCGTCGTCGTCCGCGAAGAGCCGGCCGAAGGAACCGTAGGAGGAGCCCAGGACGGCCAGGCCGGCCAGGGATTTGGCCAGGAACTCGCGCCGGCCGTTCGGGCCGGCGGTCCGGTCTTCGGAAGCGGTTTTCGGATCCATGTCTTTGACCTCCTGTCCGGACTCAGGTCGGGCCGGCGCCCCCGGAGGGGCGCCGGCCGGCCTGCTGTTAGGATCGTCGGTGGCTAGAACTTGTAGATCAGACCGAGCTGCATGTAGCGCGGTCCCATAATACCGTAGATGGACTGTCCGTCAACACCCTGGAACCAGTCGTAGTCGGTGGTGTTGCCCACGCTGGTCGCCCGGTTGTTGTTGAACAGGTTGTAGACAGTCGAACTGGATGCCCAGCTGGCCCCGCCACACGGGGAAGGTCTTCTCCAGCCGGATGTCCAGCAGGTGCTGGTCGGGCAGCTCGTAGGTGCCGCGCTCCTCGGCGAAGATGGCCACGCCGCCTTGATAGAGAGAGCCGAGGCCCGCTTCGTAGGTCCTGAGCACGCGCGAATAGGGAATGCCGGAGCCGAACTGGTAATAGGCGCTGGCGTTGATGCCCCACGGGCCGGCGTAGGTGCCCTGGACCTTGACCAGGTGCTCCCTCTGGTAGTCGAGCCGGCCGTAGGCGTTGATCATGGAGTTGGGATCGTCGTAGAAGCCGGTGAAGCCCGTGCTCTGGTCGCGGGAGGTGTTGAGGACGCCCACGCCGCGGGACCAGACGTAGCTGGCCTGCAGGGCCCAGCGGTCGGACATCCGCTTGGTCAGCTTGGTCTCGAGCCCGCGGTACTTGCGGGCCGTGCCGGGGACGTTCTGGAAGACGAAGTGGAAATCCCCGAAGTCGTCGTTCATCTCGTAGAAGGTGACGTCGCCGCCGGTCCAGGGATCGGTGCCGGTGACCGTGTGATAGCCGCTCCAGACGAGCTCGCCCGTCTCGAGGTAATTCTCCCAGTCGAGGTGGCCGCGGTCGACGTCGTCGATGAGGTTCTTCTCCCACTTGGCGATGTAGGTCACGGCCAGGGAGATGTTCTCGAAGAGCTCGCGCTCGATGCCGATGTTGAGCTCGTCGGCGAAGGGCGAGCTGATGTTCGGATCGACCTCGGTCATGCCGGGGGACCAGACCGGGGTCGTGTAGTTGACCGACCAGTCGGGATTGAGCTGGGCCCAGAAGGAGCTCCTCTGGTTCGGGTTGTTGAAGTAGTAGTAGATCATGAGCAGGGGCGCGTAGTAGCGGCCGAAGTTGGCCCGGACGACGGTCTTGCCGTCGCCGACGGGATCGAAGCTCAGGCCCAGCCGCGGCGAGATCATGTTGAAGGTCATGGCCTTGATGGTGTTCTCGTTGACCCATTCGCTGCCGTCCCGGGTCCTCTGGGGAGGATAGCTGCCCTGGGAGAAGTCGTAGCGCAGGCCCAGGTTGACGGTCAGCCGCTTGATCGGGGTCCAGGTGTCCTGGAGGAAGCCGCCGATCTGGGTGAGGTTGTTCTTCTGCTTGAACTCGGTGCCGACCCAGGCCCAATTGGGCACGCCGTCCCAGAGATAGATGTCCACGGCCTTGAAGCCCTCGGGGAAGACGCCCTCGAAGTGGGGGTCCTGATAGTACTGGGTCTCGGTGGTGTCGAAGGCGAACTCCGCGTCGACGCCGGCCTTGAACTCGTGGCTGCCGAGCCAGTTGTCGACGAAGTAGGTGGCGTCGCCGGTGATCGAGGCGCGCCGCCGCGTGTACCACCAGTCGGACCCGGCGCCGCCGCGGTTGATGTTGTCCGTGGCCTCATCGACGAGCGGGGCCAGGGTGTTGCGGGCCAGGATGTACTGGTGCAGGGAGTACCAGGCGGCCTTGACGTTGGTGAAGAAGTTGTTGGTGAAGGTCTTGGTCCACTGGACGTTGGCGATGGTGACGGCGCTGTCCTCCGTGGAGTTGGCGTCGAGGACGTTCCAGCGGCTGGCGTTGCGGTGGTCCCAGTTGTAGAGGCGGTAGTAGGCCGAGGCGACGACCTTGTCCTTCTGGCCCAGCTGCCAGGTCATCTTGGCGAACGGGGCATAGGTGTTCTGGGCCGTCGGGGCCGACGCCGGCTGGGGGTCGCCGTAGTTGGCGGGAGCCGGGAAGCCCTGGATGTAGGACGAGGACAGGTCGACGTCGAGGCTGGTGAAGAACCAGAGCTTGTCCTTGACGACGGGACCGCCGAGGGAGAAGCCCGGCACGAACTGCCGGCGGAAGCCGACGAACTGGCCCTCGAGGGGCGTGCCCTGGGTGTTGTCGGACTGGAGGCTCTTGTCGCGGAAGTAGAAGTTGACGCCGCCGCTGAACTCGTTGCCGCCGGCCTTGGTGATGACGTTGACCAGGGCGCCCTTGACGGCGCCGTACTCGGCCTTCTGGTTGCTGGTCTCGATCTCGACCTCGTCGATGGCGTTCCAGGGGACCGTCTGGTACGGGTCGCCGGTGACCGGGTCCTGCATCTTGACGCCGTCGACGATGAAGTTGTTGGACCGGGCGTCGCTGCCGTGGGACGTCCGGGCGAACATGCCGGGGGCCGAGTTGAAGATGGACGCCAGGTCCCGCGACAGGGGCAGGGTCTCGATGAGCTCGGTGGTGAAGGTCGAGCCCGTCTGGGTCTTCTGCATGTCGACCGTCGGGGACTGTCCGACGACGGTGATCGACTCGTTGATCTCGCCCGGGGCGAGCGTCATGTCGATGGACACCGTGGACTGGGCCCGGATGATGATGCCTTCGCGGATGCCGGACTTGAAGCCCTGCAGCTCGAAGACGATCTTGTACGTTCCCGAGGGCAGCGAGAAGAACCGATAGAGACCGTTCTCGTTGGTCACGGTCGCCATCTCGGGAAGGATGAGGGACGGACTGCTGATCTTGACGGAGACGCCCGGCAGGGGCATCTTTCCGTCGTCATAGACGCTTCCGGTCAGCTTGCCCGTCGGCGTCATCTGGCCGAAGGCCAGGGCGACGGACGAGACGGCCAGGAAGGCCACGACGATGCTCTTCATGAACCGCATGATGTTACCTCCTCGATATGCTTGAATACGGGTGATCGCTGTCGGATATCGGATGCCGCGGAGCCGGGGTGATTCTCACCTCCTCGCCTGCTTTCAATTCTCCGGCTCGGCCCTGCGGTCGAGCGTGAATTCCTCGCCCCAGTGGGCTTCGATCAGCTTCTCGAGCCGCTTGATGTCCCGGGCTTCGATCAGCCGGAGGATCTCGATATGGTCCCCGAACGACTTCTCGAGGGCCGGCCGGGCCGAGAACGGCAAGAAGTCGTTCTTGCGATGGTAGATGCGGATCTTGGCCATGACCTCGCTGAGGGTGTCGTAGAGCGCCGCGCTGCCGCAACACCGCCAGATGAGGTCGTGGATGCACAGGTTCTGCTCGAGGTAGTTCGGGTGGTCGTCGGCGTCGTGGAACCGGCCCAATTCCGCCGTAAACTCCCGCAGCTCGTCGATATCTTCGGCGCTCATCCGGGCCAGGGCCCGGCGCACGGCCAGGATGTCGAGCGTCCGGACGATCTCGTAGAGCTCCCGGACCTGCTCGAGCGTCGTGTCCTGGGCCAGGACCTCCTTGCGGGCGTTGATGACCAGGTATTTCTCGGCCGCCAGCCGGAAGAACGCTTCCCGCACGGGCGTCGACGAGGTGTTGAAGAGGGCCGCGATCTCTTTTTCCTGGAGCCTCTGGCCGGGTTTGATCTCGCCGTCGATCAGGGCTTTCTTGAGCGATTGGTATATGGTTTCGCTGAGAGTCGCGGGGACTTGAAAAGAAGACGGTTTCCAGTCCATTTTCATACCTGCCGCAGGATATAAGATATATTTTGTCCTGTCAAGAAAAAATTATGAGGTATTGATCATCTGTTAATTAGCTGATGGGATTGTAATTAGAGGTCGCATGACCGGATCGTCGGAACCTTCGTCCCATCCAGGCACACATATTCTTTCCAAAGATCGACGGTCAGACAGGAATGGACCGGGATGACAAAAAGGATGTCGCCCGGCCGGACCCGGCCGATCTCGGCGGCTGTCGTCGTGATCACTCCATGTTCCTGCGAAAGGCCGCGCACGGCCGTCCCCTGCAAAACAGGTCCCCAGCCCGCTCCGCGCGGCCGGCAGACCCGGCCGTAGATGCGGCCGTCCCGCCCGGAGACGAAGTCCTCCTTCGACAGGTGGATCGCCCCGCCGTAGACGACGACCTCGCGACGCGAGGCGTGGACGGCCACGACGGGACAGGCCACGGCCGCCGCCACGTCCCGTTCGCCGCAGCTCCCGAGCTCGAGCTGGGTGACGTCGTGGAGGACGAAGTTGCCGGGCCGGATCTCGTCGACGCCGGCGAAGTCGTCCAGCCGGCTGCAGGCCGGCGTGTCCCCGACCGAGATCTCGAGCCCCGCGAATCCCGCGGTCTCCAGGCCCCGGCGGGCCAGGCGCATCTTGCGGAGGGAGTCGGCGTGGCTCGCTTCGAGCGCCGCGAGCGTGCGGGCCGCGTAGGTGCGTCCGTTGTGGGTCAGCAGGCCGCGGAGACGGAGCTTCGGCCGCCGGGAGACCTCGCCGCAGATCCGGGCCAGGGCGGCCCGGTCGTTCCAGTCGAGGCCGGCCCGATTCGCGCCGATGTTGACCTTGATCCAGACGTCGACGGGCCGCCCGACGCCCGCGGCCAGCGCGGCCAGTCCGTCCGCCGATTCGACGAGCAGGCCCAGGCGGACGCGCGCGGCGAGCCGCCTGATGCCGGCGAGCTCGAGGATGTTGAGCGGGAAAGCGATGAGGATGTCCCGCCAGCCGTCGGCGGCGAAGTAGGCGGCCATGTCGACGGAGGAGACGGTGATGGCTTCGACGCCTCGCTCACGGAAGATGCGGCCGACGTACCGGGACTGGTGCGTCTTGAAGTGCGGACGGAACCGGAGGCCGAGGCGGTCCGCCTTGGCGGTCATCCGCTCGATGTTCCGTCGGGCCCGGCCCTCGTCGAGGACGAGGGCCGGCTTCGTGAAGTTCAGCATGGTCCGCTTCTTTCCTAGTTCCAGTCCGTGATCCCGTTCACCGCCCGCCACAGCTCGCTGTCGAGCTCGTTGAAGAAGCTGTCGGAGGCGGCCGGCCGGGAGTTGAACAGGGCGACCCAGCTCAGGTTGTTGGCCGTCCGGACCAGGATCGTCGCGGTGCCCGGGAGCGAACCCGTGTGCCACCAGTTGGCGTCCCCGCCGGTCGGCCGCACCTGCCAGCCGAGCGCGTAATAGGTCGCGGAGCCGGAGTACTCCGCGAGGGGCGGCCGTTCGACCATGAGCGCGATCGAGGCCGGCTGGAGGACGTCGGGCGTCGCGGTCCGGCCGTCGACCGCGAGGACGAACCGCAGCAGGTCCCCGGCCGAGGCCAGCCACCCGCCGTGGGCGTCCATAGGCTCGATGGCGAAACCGCCGTACGGCCAGGGGACCTCGGCCGGCCCCGCCGGGAAGACGCTCTCGGCCAGGGGGGCGCCGGAGTAGTCGTAGTACACGACCTCGCCCGCGGCCCGGTCCGCTTCGAGCGACCGGCCCAGCCGCATCCCGGCCGCCCCGGCCGGGGCCAGGACCGCGGCCTTGACGTATTCGTCGTAGGCCTGGCCGGTCACCTTCTCGACGATCCGTCCGAGCAGGCAGTAGCCGAAGTTCGAATAGGCGTACTTCGTCGCCGGATCGAGATCGAGGGGTACGCCGGTCATATAGCGGACGATGGCCGCGGCATCGGCGGGCGGATCGACGCCGAGGGCGGCGGCGATCTCCCGCGACCGGAACATGGGATCGAAGCTCACGGCCCGGTCCCAGCCCCCTGAATGCCGGAGCAGGTCGAGGACGGTGACGGTGGCGAGCCGGGGATCGGGCGTCGATCCCTCCGGAGGCACGACATCGTCGAGGATGTCGAAGACCCGGGCCCCGAGGTCGACGAGGCCGGCCTCGCGGAGCTTGAGGATGGCCGCGGCGGTGACCGGCTTGGACAGGCTGGCGATGCGGAAGAGCGAGTCGTCGGTCACGGGTGAAGAGGCGGCTTTGTCGGCCGTCCCGTAGGCCGCGGTCATGACGGGCACGCCGTTGCGGGCCAGGGCGACCGCGCCGCCGGGAATGTTCCACTTCGTCATCAGGGCGGTGACGACGCGCTCGAAGCTCTCCTCGGGCGTGACGCCGTCGGGCTCGGGGTCGCCCGCAGACTGGCAGCTCGTGCACGAAGCGAGAACGGCGGCCAGCCCGAGGACGAAGAGAAGCGCGGAGCGACGGAGACGATCGTTTGTCATGGCAGACTCCGCGCGTAGTTATGCCCTACGGCGGCCCGTGATTTCAACTACTTTTTGAATATTTGTTCGCGCGCCTCAGGTTTTTTCCTGGAAGACGAAGGTGTAGTCGACGATGCACTCGTAGTTGTTCGAGGTCATCTGGACCGCCTGGGGATTCTGCATGCCGATGCAAAGGCGGTAGGTCTTGCCGGCCTCGAACGTCCGGCCCGCCTTGGGCTTCATCGTCACCGTGTAGACCTGGCCGCCGGCCCGGAGCGTGGAGTGCCAGCCCTCGGCGACGGGATCGTTGCCCTCGAGGACGAGATGGTACATCTGCTTCTGGGCGAACTCGACCCGGACCTGGAACTCGATCTCGGCGGCCGAGGCCCGCAGGACGGTGATGTAGCCCTCGGGGACGTTCGGGCCGTGGTAGTAGTTCATCTGCGGGCTCGACTTGTAGGTCGCGCAACCGGCGAGAAGGACAAGGACGACGGCGAAAACCGCGGATCTTGCTGACCTCATGATGCGCCTCCTGACTCGATGATCTTCGGGATAGCGACGGCCTGCCCGGTCCGGATGGACTCGAAGCTGGCGTCGATCGCACGCAGGTTGCCGAGGGCGTCGCCGGCGGGATAGCGGAGCGGCTCGCGTCCGAGCACGGCGTCGCCGAAGTGTTCGACCATAAGCCGGAACATGCCGGCCTTCGCCACGGGGACCTTCTCCGTATCGCCGCCGCGGACGACCTCGATCGCGACGTCGAGATCCTTGGCCGAGAAGGCCCGGTCGAGCCGGAGCGTCCCTTCGGACCCGACGACGAGGAGCAGGCTCTGGAATTGGGCCTCGAAGCTCGCCTCGCACGAAGCGAACCGGCCGCCGGGGAACTCGAGCAGGGCGGACGTCGTCAGGTCGATGCCGGTCGCGGGATCGATCCGGGCCCGGGCGAAGACCGAGACCGGCTCGGCGCCGAGGACGAGGCGCGCCGCGCTCAGGGTGTAGCAGCCGACGTCATAGAGGGCGCCGCCGCCCTGGGCCGGGGACCAACGGTAGTTCGCGCCGTCGCGCCCGAAGCGGAAGGTGAAGGAGGAATGGACGGAGCGGACCTCGCCGATCCGGCCGCTCCGGACGAGGGCCAGCGTCCGGTCGATCTGCGGGTGGAACTTGTACATGAAGCCTTCCATCAGCAGGACGCCGCCGGCCTCGGCCGCCCGGATCATGGCCGCGACCTCCGCGGCGTCGAGGGCCATGGGCTTCTCGCAGAGGACGTGCTTGCCGGCCTTCAGGGCCCGGATGGACCACTCGGCGTGGAGGTCGTTGGGGAGCGGATTGTAGATCGCGTCGACGTCCGGGTCCGCGACGAGGTCCGCGTAGGACGGGTGGGCGCGGGCGAAGCCGAACCGGTCCGCCCAGGCCCGGGCCCGCGACGGGTCCCGGGCCGCGATCGCGGCCGGCGCGCCGTTGGCCGAGCCTAGGACCGCCGGGATGAACGCCTTCTCGGCGATCCCGGCGCAGCCCAGGATGCCCCAGCGGACCTTCCGGTCCATGTGTCCTCCCCCGCGGTCAGACCTTCTTCAGCCGCTTGACGAAGGCCGGGTCGACGTCGCAGCCGAGGCCCGGTTTCTCAGGCAGCGTCAGCGTGCCCGCCTTGACCGTCATGCCGTCGACGATGGGATCGCTGACGTGCTCGGAGTTCCCGTCGAGGTCGGCGTAGATGATGTTGGCCTGCGAGGCGACGACGTGGGCCGCCGCCGTCAGGGCCAGCCGCGTCTCGAGCATGCAGCCGACCATGCAGCGCATGTTGGCCGCGTCGGCGATGTGGGCGAGGCGCAGGGAGTTGAGGATGCCGCCGGCCTTCATGAGCTTGATGTTGAAAGTGTCGCAGGCCTCGGCCCGGATGAGCTCGATCGCGTCGGCCGGCCCGAACAGGGCCTCATCGGCCATGATCGAGACGGGGCTTTGGACCCGGACGGCGCGCAGGCCGGCGGTGTCGCCCGCCTTGACGGGCTGCTCGCAGAACTGGATGTTCAGGGGGGCCATCTTCGTGAGGGCGTAAATGGCCTGGGGGACGGTCCAGCCCTGGTTGGCGTCGATGCGGATGGCCACCTTGGGGCCGACGGCCTTGCGGATGGCCTCGATCCGGGCGAAGTCGTCGTCGGGATCGAGCCCGACCTTGACCTTGAGGGTCTTATAGCCCCGGTCGGCGTAGCCCTTGGCCTCGGCGGTCATCTTCTCGATCGTGTCGATGCTCGTCGTGATGTCGGTCTCGAAGGTCGCCTTCGTCCCGCCGAACAGGCGGAAGAGCGGCAGGCCGGCGACCTTGCCCAGGATGTCGTAGAGGGCCATGTCGAAGGCGGCTACCGCGCTGGGATTGGAGTGGACGATGGGTCCGATCAGCCGGACGATGTCGTCGATGGCCAGCGGGTCCTTGCCCACGATCATATCCCGGATGCTCACGGCGGCGGCGGCGTTGGTGGCCTGGGTCTCGCCCGTGATCGGCGGGAAGGGGCAGGCCTCGCCGAGGCCGACGATCCCCTGGTCGGTCTTGACGCGGACGAGCAGGTCGTTGGCCGCGCTCATCTCGCCGATGGCGATGCGGAACGGCGAGGTCAGCGGGATGTCGAAGAGATAGATCTCGACGTCCGTGATCTTGAGCTTCTTGGCTGCCGGCGCGGGCGTCCTCGATCGCCCTGGACGGGAGCCCGTAGGCTTTCGTGCCGGCGGCCAGCGCGCCGAATCCGAGCATCTTCAGGAAACCTTTGCGGGTGAGACTCATGATCCCTCCTCGAACGCGATGTGGCGATACAAAAAATATTCTATAGCAGGAGGGCGAAGGTTTGACAAGCCCCTTGCGCGACATCCAGAGGAAACTATTTTTTTCAGTCCGCGGGATCCCGGCCGCGGTCGCCGCGGGCGAGCGAGGCGAAGACGCCGGCGACGCAGAGGGCGGCGAAGAAGAGGAAGGCGATCCGGGCGCTGCGGAGGAAGAGCGGATAGACGGCCGGCGCGATCGGGACGCGGCCCATGACCAGACGCGAAGATCATCATGGCCGTGCCGGCGCTCATCATCTGGCCGGTCAGGCGCATGGTGCCGAGGGCCGACGAGGCGACGCCGAGGTGGCGCTTCCCGACCGAGCACATCACGGCGTTCGTGTTCGGCGACGAGAAGAGGCCGAAGCCGAGGCCGATGAGGACGAGGCTCCCGACGATGTAGGCGAAGCCCGTGTCCGCGCCGAGGAGGGAGAAAAGGACGAGGCCGGCGGCGGAGAGGGCCATGCCGGCCGAGGCGATGACCCGCGGCTCCGCGCGGTCCGAGAGCCGGCCGGCGAAGGGCGAGGCGACGGCCATGACGATGGGCTGGGCGATGAGAACGAGGCCGGCCTTCTGGGGCGGCAGGCCCTTGATGTACTGGAGGTAGAGGCTCATCAGGAAGGCCACGGCCGAGGTGGCGCTGTAATTGAAGAAGGCCGCCAGGTTCGAGAAGGCGAAGATACGGTTCCGCCGGAACAGGCGCAGGTCGAAGAGCGGCGCGGGGCTCGCGAGCTCGTACCGGACGAAGCCGGCCAGGGCGGCGGCGCCGGCGGCCGTGAGGGCCAAGCCCAGCGCCGAGGGCAGGCGGGAGAACCCGACCATCAGGGCGACGAGGCCGGCGCCGAGGACGGCCGAGCCGACGAGGTCGAAGCGCTCGCCGCGGGCGTCGGCCCACTCCCCGTCGAGCCGGACGAGGGTCAGGACGAGGGCGAACCCGGCCACGGGCACCGTGACCCAGAACACGCTCCGCCAGCCCCAGGCGTGGACGAGGAAGCCGCCGAGGACGGGGCCGAGGGCGAGGCCCGTATAGACGGCGGCCGTGTTGAGGCCGAGAGCGTGGCCGCGGCCGCCGGGAGGATAGACGGACGTCAGGATGGCCACGCCCGTGCCGAAGATCATCGCCCCGCCGACGCCCTGAACGCCGCGGCCGAGGATGAGAAAGAAGGCCGACGGGGCCAGCGCGCAGAGGGCCGTGCCGGCGATGTTGACGGCGATGCCCAGGGTGAAGATCCGCTTCCGGCCGACGAGGTCGGCCAGCCGGCCGAACGGGACCAGGAACATCGCCGCGGCCAGCGTGTAAGCCGTGAGGACCCAGCCCAGGGTCACGGCGTTCAGCCCGAACTCCCGGCCGATGAGAGGCATGGCCACGTTGGTGCCCGAGGCCATGAACGGCGTGAGGAACGACGAGACCATGGAAACGGCCAGGGCCGTCCGGCGGAGGCCGGGATCGGCGGGGGACAAGGGGGTCTCCATATCGCGGCGTATTATACCGGAAAGAAGGGACCTGGTCCCTTCCGGGATTTCATTCGTCCCGCGCGGCGACGAGGGCGGCGCCGACGGCGGTGACGATCTGCGGATAAGCGGGGATGACGACTTCGCGCCCGAGCTTTTCCGCCAGGACCTTGACGAAGCTGGGATTGAGCGCCACGCCGCCCGCCAGAACGATCTCGCCTTCGGCGTCGAACCGGGCCGCCAGCGGGTAGATACGGTCGGCGACGGAGCGGTGCAGGGCGAGCGCGATGGCCTTCCGGTCGCGGCCGGCGGCGAGGAGCGAGATGACCTCGGACTCGGCGAACACCGTGCACATGCTGCTGAGCGCGATCGGCTCGCCGGCCTCTCCGGCTTCGCCGGCCGCCCGGCCGAACTCCTCCAGGCTGAAACCAAGGTGCCCGGCCATGACCTCGAGGAACCGGCCCGTGCCGGCTGCGCAGCGGTCGTTCATCTCGAAGTCGGCGAACGGGCCGGGACCGTCACCGAGCCGGATGACCTTCGAGTCCTGGCCGCCCACGTCGATGACCAGCCCGGCCGCGGGGCGGACGAAACGGGCGCCCAGGGCGCAGGCCGTGATCTCGGTCACGATCCGGCAGTCGAGGTGGGCGTTCATGAGGAACCGGCCGTAGCCCGTCGCCGCGGCCCGCCGGTATCCCCCGTCCGCCAGCCGGGCCCGGACCCGGTCGAGCGAATCGTGGGCCGTATCGAAGACCTCGAAACGAACGATCTCCCCGCCGGCCATCTCGACCACCTTGGTCGTGCGGGAGCCGAGGTCCAGGCCCAAGAAGACGCTCGAGGGATCCACGCCGCTCCCCTACCGCCCCGTCCCCTCGAGGAAGGCGTCGACGCGGAGCCGCAGCGGGCCCGTGTCCTCCTCGGAGTAGTCGGTCACGATCTTGAGGCTGGGGACGCCCGCCTCCTTCAAGGCCGCGGCCACGGAGACGGCCTCGATGTTGTAGGTGTGGCAGTACTGGAGGACGTATTGGAGGACGCCGGCGACCCGGAACTCCCGCGCCAGCCGGACGACCGAAGCGATGCGCTCGTCGTTCGGCGAGAAGCACGAGCAATCGATCTTGAGGTAGCGGTCGGCGACGGCGGCCAGCTGAGCGTCGAGGCCGCCGTCCCTTTCCTCCACGAGGTTCCCGTAATAGCGCGAGCCCGTGCACGTCTCGTCGCAGACGACGATCGCGCCCGCGGACTCGATGAGGGCATGGAGCTTCCAGTTGCCCAGGACCGATGGACAGCCGGAGACCATGATCCGCCGGGCTCCGGGAGCGGCGACGCCGAGCCCCCGGCGGACGCGATCCTCGAGCTCGTCGTCGAGCGCCTCGAGCTTGTCCGTGAACCGGAGCGTGTCGTCGATCAGGGCGGCCTGCATGACCACGAGGGCGTCGAGTCCGCTGATCGGAGGATCGGCCTCCTTGCGGAACTCGTTGAGCCGGGCCAGAGCCCGTCGCTTCCGGTTCATGAGGCGCACGGCCCGGGCGAGCGCCTCGGGCTCGAGCGTCCGTCCCGTGAGCTCCTCGAGCCGGGCCCGGAACTGGCGGACCTCCTCGTGCCAGAGCTCTCGGTCGCGGGGGCCCTTCTTCTGGGGCACCTCGAGGACGTGGAAATCCCCGCCCTTCGACAGGAGGTCCCAGGTCTTCTTCTTGGCGTCGCAGGTCGTCTCTCCGACGGCCAGGTCCTCGATCGGTCCGAAGGGGCAGGTGTTCGACAGGGCCAGGCCCAGCGTGGACTTGACCAGCGGGCAGATGTCCCGGGGCAGCATCTTCTCGGCGTACGGAATGGAGGCCGCCGTCCCGCCGCAGAGGGCCACCGGAATGGCGCCGAGCGCCAGGACGATCTCCTCGGGAACATAGATGCAGAACGTGCCGACGAATTTGTCGCCGGCATCTCGCCTCGCGGCGATCTCCCGGACGCGCTCGCCGTGGGCGCCTCTGATGACGCCATCGAAGTAGGACATCCGCGCGGGCCGCTGCCGTTGAGACAGAACCGTCCGCTGGTAGTTCCGGTCAACCGCGTCGAAGATGCGGCGATGGAGCTCGACGTCGAGCCCGAGGCCCTTCAGGAAGTCGTCGTGGCTCATCGGCCGGTCCTTTTCCGCGCGCGGGCGGCGGTCTCTTCGTCGGTATGGGAACACGCACCTGCGGCCGACCGGCCTGGAGGGGAGGGCATTATAATCCGCCGTCAAGAAGGGGTCAAACCACCCTTTATCACTTTCTGATAAAGGGTAGGTTTGACCCCCTCTTACTTCCGAAGGAAGCGGCGGGCGTACTCGCGCGGCTCGGCGAGGCCGATGAGACGCGACGCGGCGAAGAAGACGGCCAGTCCCGCGATCCCGCACGCGGCGACGCTCGCCGCGGTCGCCAGGAACGACGTCCCGATCCCGGCGGCGAGGACGCGGTTCCCCAGCCAGGCCGCTCCCCCGCCGGCCGCGGACGCGACGGCGAGCTTGCCGGCGTAGGCGGCCAGCGGTCCGAGCCGCATCTCGCCGATCTTGCGCGGCAGCAACGCGTAGAGGAGACCCACGTTGAGGATGGCGGCCAGGGTCGTCGAGAGCGGGAAAGCCAGGAACCCGAGCGATCCCATCAACGTCAGGTTGAGGACGATATTGAGGACGATCGAGGCGAAGCTCGCGAACATCGGCGTCTTCGAGTCCTTGTACGCATAGAAGACCGCGGCGACGTTGCGCAGGGCCGACATGAACGGGATGCCCAGCGTGTAGAGGACGAGCGCGCCGGCCGTGGCCACGGTGTCCGCCGCCGTGAAGTGGCCCCGCTCGTAGATCGCCCGCGTGACCGGCACCGCGAGACAGGCGATGAGGGCCGAGGTCGGCACGGTCAGGAACAGGACCATCTTGAGCGAATCCGCCAGGGTGGACTTGACGGCCGCGGCCTCGTTGGCCAGGACGAGCTTCGAGAGCGAAGGCAGGGCGACCGTCCCGACGGCGATGCCGAACAGCCCGAGAGGCAGGTGCATGATCCGGAAGGCGTAGTTGAGCCAGCTGACGCTGCCCTGGGCCAAGGGAGTGACCAGGATCGTGTTGACCAGGACGTTGATCCGCGTCCCGGCCAAGCCGATGGCCACGGGCACGAACAGGGCCATGACCCGGAGGAACTCCGGATCGCGGAAGCTCAGGACCGGGCTCCAGCGGAAGCCGCTCCTGCGCAGCGACGGCACCTGGACGAGGAACTGCATCAACCCCCCGACGAGGACGCCTACGGCCATGCCGAAGATGGGCTCCCAGCCGCGGGCCGTATACCAGCCGTACAGGCCGAGCGGGACGAGGATCGAGAACAGGTTGAAGGCGGCCGGGGCCACGGAGGGCACGAAGAACCTCCGCTCCGTATTGAGGTAGCTCATGGCCCAGGCGGCCAGGCTGACGAAGACGAGGAAGGGAAAAAGGGCGGCGGTCAGCTGGGCGGTCAGGTCGATCTTGCCCGGCACCTTGCCGAAGCCGAAGGCGATGGCCCTGGCGAGGGTGGGCGCCGCGACGAACCCGGCCAGCGACACCGCGCCCGTCACCACGAACAGGACGTTGAAGATGTTGGAAGCCAGGCGGTTCTGGGCCTCCTTCCCTTTCGCCTTCTCGGCGGTCAGGACCGGGACGAAGGCCGCCGACAGGGACGTTTCGGCGAAGAGGTCGCGCAGGAGGTTGGGGATGCGGAAAGCGACGTTGAAGGCGTCCGTGGCCGCGCCGACGCCGTAAAGATGGGCGAAGACGGACTCGCGGACGAGGCCCATGATCCGGCTGAGGGCCGTGCCGATCGTGAAGGAGCGGACACCCCGCGAAATGTCTTCCATGCTCAGGCCATTATTGGATATTTGCGGCCGGGATGGCAAGGTCTATAATGGGCAGGTGACGAGCTTCGAGGACAAGGCCCACCCCCCCGACGACAAAGCCCTGGCGAAAGGCCTGGGCGCCGCGAAAAAGCCCTGGGACGAGTTCGTCCGGCGCGTCGCCGACGCCTATCCTCCCGTCGAGGAGGCCTGGGGATTCTACAGGGCCTGGTCCTTGAGGCTCAAGCACAAGAAGCGGACGATCGTCTACCTCCTCCCCCGCGAAGGATATTTCCTCTGCGCCTTCGTCTTCGGCGGCAAGGCCACCGAGGCGGCCCGGGCGGGGAAGCTCCCGAAGGCGGTCATGAGAGAGATCGAGGAGGCCCCCGTCTACGCCGAGGGTCGCGGTTTCCGCCTCGAGGTCAGGACGGCGAAAGACCTCGCGGCCATGACGACGCTCGCCGCGATCAAGATGGCGAACTGACAGCCACGCCCGGCTTCGAAAAGTACTTCCTTCGGAAATACAGCGCCACATTGACCAGGCCGATCATCACCGGCACCTCGACGAGCGGGCCGATGACCGCCGCGAAGGCCTCCCCCGACTCGATGGTGAAGACGGCCACGGCCACGGCGATGGCCAGCTCGAAGTTGTTGCTGGCCGCCGTGAAGGACAGCGTGGCCGCCTTGGGATAATCGGCCCCGGCCTTCTTGCTGAGGAAGAACGAGACGAGGAACATGACCACGAAGTAGATCAGCAGCGGCACGGCGATGCGCACGACGTCGAGCGGGATCTTGACGATAAACTCGCCCTTGAGCGAGAACATGACGACGATCGTGAAAAGCAGGGCGACGAGAGTGATCGGGCTGATGCGAGGGATGAACTTCGTCTCGTACCAGGTCCTCCCTTTGAGCCTGAGCAGGCTAAAACGGGTCATTAGCCCGGCCAGGAAGGGAATGCCGAGGTAGATGAAGACGCTCCCGGCGATCTGTCGCATGGTCACATCGACCGATGTCCCCTCGAGCCCCAGCCAGGTCGGGAAGACGGTGATGAAGACGTAGGCGTAGACCGAGAAGAAAAGGACCTGGAAGACCGAGTTGAAGGCGACCAGCCCCGCGGCGTACTCCCGGTCCCCCTGGGCCAGGTCGTTCCAGACGATGACCATGGCGATGCAACGGGCCAGGCCGATCAGGATCAGGCCGTACATGTACTCGGGCTTGTCGCGCAGGAAGATGACGGCCAAGGCGAACATCAGCAGCGGCCCGATGACCCAGTTCTGGACGAGGGAGAGCAGGAGGACCTTGACGTTCTTGAAGACGTCGCCGAGCTCCTCGTACTTCACTTTGGCCAAGGGCGGGTACATCATCAGAATGAGGCCGATGGCGATCGGGAGGTTGGTCGTCCCCGACTGGAACCGGTTGATGAAGCCGACGACGGCCGGGACGAAATACCCCAGCCCGACGCCGATGGCCATGGCCAGGAAGATCCACAGGGTCAGGTAACGGTCGAGGAACTTGAGTCTCGGGTTCCCGGGTGTCATGTGAGACCTCCTTGTCGAGATGTTCAGCGCCCGAGCAGGAAATACAATCCGATGCCGATGATCAGGACGCCGGCAGCCTTCTGCAGGATGCCGTGGGCCCTCCGAAGGCCTTTCGACTCGAGCAGGCCTTTGGCCGCGCCGACAGATGTTCCCGCGATCAGGACCAGGGCCGAGTGCCCCAGCGCGTAAACGAACAGGAGGAACCCTCCGTAGAGGACGTTCCCCTTCTCGGCCACGAAAGCCAAGAGCACGGCCAGGATGGGGACCGCGCATGGGGTCGAAACGACGCCGAAGAGCAGGCCCAGCAGGAAGGCTCCGATATACCCCCGCTTCTTGACCTTAAGGCCCGAGGGAACGGGAAAGTTCAACTTGAGAAGGCCGAGCAGATGGAGCCCCATCAGAAGACAGACCGCCGCAACGAGATACTTCCAGAACGGACCGATATTGCCGAACATCCGTCCCAGAAGCGCGGAGATGAGCCCGAGCCCGGTGAAGGTGATGGCCAAGCCCAGGACGAAAAAGAGCGAAAAGACGAGCGAGCGCTTGAGCGTCGTCGTCTCCTTGTTCCCCGCGACGACGCCCATCAGGAGCGGGACCATGGCCAGGACGCAGGGATTCAGGGCGGTCGTCACGCCGCCCAGGAAGACGGCGACGATCGCCAGCCAGGGGCTGTGCTGGAGGAGCGCGGAAACGTCTCCGAAGAGGCTTCCCATCTCTTCTCAGCTCACAGGATCCCGTGCTTCTTCAGGAGCTCGAGGATCTCCTCTTTGGGAAAGAGCCCGACGTGGCGGGCGATCTCCGTCCCCTTCTGGTCCAGAAAGACCTGGGTCGGGATGAGCTGGACGCGATATTTCTCTCCCGGCGCGGGGTCCTTCCAGACGTCGTAGAAGACGACCTGGACCCGGTCGGGGAACATGGCGGCGATCTCCTTCATGATCGGCTGCATCTTCTTGCAGGGGATGCACCGGTCGGCGCCGAGCTCCAGGAATGTCACTTGGTACTTGGCAAAGTCGATGTCCAGCCGGTTCGTGACCAGGACTTCGCCCTTGACCGCATAGATCGGGGCCTGGTCCGGAACGGGCCGGGGAGCGGCGGCGGGACCGAAGGGCCCCCCGATCGCCATGAGGGTCAAAGCCAAGATAGGGATCATCGTCAGTCGGCCGATTGCTTTGATCATAATTCGTCCTTTCTCCAACCCCTCTCAGGCAACGGCCGCCAGGATCCAGGCCTTGATCTCTTCGAGGCGCGGGATCTTGCCAGAGCACACGACCTTGCCGTCGATCACCAGACCCGGCGTGCTGAGGATATTGAAGTCCATGATCTTCCTGATGTCCGAGATCTTCTCGACGTCCGCGGCGATGCCGAGCTCGGCCAAAGCGGTCTTGGCCCGTTTCTCCACTTCGTGGCAGCGCGGACAACCCGGTCCCAAAACGACGATCTTCATCTCATACCTCCTTCGGAGTTCCTCGGGCGCGCCATTTGTCAGACTTCCTTCGCGGCCGGCGGCTGAGCCGCGGAGCTCTTCGCGCTTCGTTCGTTCATCCTCCACAAGCCAAGAGCGAGAAAGACCAGGAAAATGAGCAGGTACAGGGCTATTGTCAAAATATTCGCCCCGTCCTCGAGAGCGCCGTAGATCAGGCCGGCTATCGTGCTGAAGAGGGCGACCCAGAAGACATAGACCCACGCCTTGGCCTTCCCAATGATGGCCGAGATCATGAGGATGCTCTGCAGGCTCAGCTCGGGGTCGGCCATGAGGTAGGCCAGGAGCGGGCCCCGGTGCATCCCGAGGCTCAGGAACATCTTGGCGATCGGCACCTCGACGAGGGTCGGGAAGTACATGAATACGCCGAACAGGACGCCGGCCATGTTGCCAAGGAGCGTGTTCCGCCCCGCCAGGGCCTTGATCCACTCGGGGCGGATGAGCTCGCGGAGCATCCCGACCGCGAACACGCCGACGACGAGCAGCGGGAAGATCTGTTTGATGAAACGCCAGGACTCCCAGAGGAAATCGCGGACCTCATCGGAAGTCAACCGTTTGCGGGCGATAGAGGCCAGCAGGCCCACCGACAGAACGACCCCGAACATCTTGCCCGTGAACAGGATGTCCAAGCCGCCGGCGTGTGCCGTCATCCCGGCCGCGGCGACAAGGAGCGTGAGGACGACAAGGCCGAGCGAGATCCAGGTCCAGCGGCTGAAGCCCTCGGAAACCTTCCCTAGCCCGCGCCACGAGACGAAAGCGATCAAGAAGAGCAACCCGATGAGGATCGCTCCCTGCACGCTGACGCCCTCCTGCCCCTTGGCGGCGTCGGCCGGGACGATCCGGCCGAGGAACGACTGGAGCCTGTCGAGGCCCGATATCGGCAGCGTGATCTTCCCGTAGGAGTTCGTCAGCAGACCGATCTTGAGCGTGCCTGAAAGAAGAAGGGCGACCAGGATGACCAGGAAGGCGAGTGACGCCTTCTTCAGCGTCGCCCTCCCGGCGAACATCGCGTCGCCGTTCTGGTCGCGGGCCGCGTCGGAACGCCGGAAGATGAGGGCCATGATCAGGCCGATGCTGATGCCGAAGAGGAGGGAGAGAAAGAGCCGGGCGAAGGCCAGATCGGTCCCGATCAAGCCGCCGGTGTAGATCAGGGCCAGGATGTTGGCCGCCGGGGCGAAGAACAGGAAGGTGATCGCCGGGCCGAGCCCCGCGCCCTTCCTGTAGATGCCCGCGAAGAGAGGCACGATCGTGCAGGAGCAGACCGAGAGCACGGAACCCGCCAGCGCGGCCGCCGGGTAAGAGACATATTTGGGGGCGTTCCGGCCCAGGAAGCGAGTGACCGATTCCTTGGGGATCAGGGCCGTCATGGCCCCGGCGATGAAGAACGCGGGGACCAGGCAGAGCAGGACATGGGCGGCCAGATAGGCGGCGAGATTGCCCAAGCCGCCCTGGAGGAGCTTCAACAGAGTACTCGATATATCCATAGGATCCTTCTCTACGCGGCCTACTTCATATCCGGTCATACAGGTTTTACCAGCGTCTCCTCGATCCACTTATTGATCTCGTCCCGGGTCTTTCGGAAGCAGGCCAGGACCTCCTCGTCCGTCCCCGCGCAGGCCGCCGGATCGTCGAAGGCGTGGTGGATGTACTCCTTCCCGCCCGGGAAGAAGGGGCAATCCGCCTGCTTGTCGTCGCAGACCATGACGACATAGTCGAAACGCCGTCCCGCGAACACGTCGATGCTCTTGGAGTGATGGCCGCTGATATCGATGCCGATCTCGGCCATGGCCCTGATCGCCCCGGGGTGGACGCGGGTCGCTTCCGTCCCGCCGCTCACCGCCTCGAACCGGTCGGCGTAAAGGGAATTGACCAGGCCCTCGGCGATCTGGGACCGGGCCGAATTGTGGACGCAGATGAAGAGGATGCTTCTTTTCATGATCCCTCCTGATGCGGTTGAACTTCGCAGACGCGGCCGCGGAGATTCTCTCGGATGCAGGCTTCGAGCTTGACGGAGTCTCCCGCCGCCTCGGCCGTCGCCTCGGCCCGCTCCCTGAGCGCGCCGGTGAAGAGGTCTCCGACGAGGGCTCTGGCCTCCTCCGGGATCCGGTAGATGATCCAGCGGCCTTCCCGGACGTCCTCGGCGAGGCCGGCCTCCCGCAGGACGCGCATGTGATGGGAGACCCGCGACTGCTCCATCTCCAGGACGATACATCAGCTCGCAGACGCAGAGCTCGTGGCGCCGCAGGAGGAGCGTGATCCGCAGCCGGGTCGGGTCGGCCAGGGCTTTGAAGATCTTGACGATGTCTTTCATGGGCATTGGATGATCCCCTGGGCCCACAGGCAGCCGCCGCAGGCCGGAAAAGAGTTGCCATAGCAGTCTTCCTCGTTCTTCTCGAGGAACGAGCAGCCGCCGCAGACGTGGCAGGGCGAGAAATCGAAGGCCTTGACCTTGTCCCGGAAGGAGGCGTAGGCCTCCGAGCTCCAGATGTCGTGGAGGTCACCGCTCCGGACGTCGCCGAAGTCGTGGGAACGCACCCTCCGCTCGAGGCCGTAGAGGAAGGTCCGGTGGGAGTGGAGGAGCCCCATGCACGGGCTGACCCGGCCGTCCCAGCGGACGAAGCGACGTGCGCTCGTGGACGAAACGGCAGCGGCGCGCGTCGACCGCGACGCGGTTGCCCATGAAGGTCAGGTTCTCGAAGCCCTGGAACAGGCTGAACAGGGTCTCTTTGGTCGTGTTGTTGACGTCGATGCGCGGCAGGCTGAGCTCGGTCTTGCCCGGGGCGAAGGTGAAGGTCTCCAGGGTCAGGGTCTGGAGGCAGAGCATCTCCTTCTCCATGGCCTCGCTGTAGGGCAGGACGTGGCTGACGAGGATGCGGCGGGCGCCGACCGCGCGGGCCACGCGGTCGAGGTGCTTGACGTCGCCGAGGTTGGTCTTCATGACCACGAAGGCGATGCCGATCTCGATCGCGGGCCCGTCCCGGCCGTTCCGCCGGGCCAGGCGCTCGATATTGTCCAGGACGCGCGACAGGCCGGCTCCCGGCCGGACCGTCTCGAAGCTCTCCTCGGTCGTCCCGTCGAGCGAGATCCAGAGCGTGTCGAGCCGCTCGCGCAGGAGGCCGTCGACGAGGGCCTCGTCGAGGAGGGTGGCGTTGGTCGTCATCTCGGCGCGAAGGCCGAGGCCCTTGACCGCGCGGATCATGTCGAGGATCCGGGGATGGGCGGTCGGCTCGCCGAAGCCGCCGAACATGACCGATTCGAGGTGCGGGAACCGTCCGAGCTGCGAGACGAGCCGCCCGAAAACGTCCATGTCCATATCGCCCATGGGCTCGTCCCAGGTGTTGCGGATGCAGGTGCGGCACGACAGGTTGCAGCGCGAGGTCGGCTCGACATAGAGCCGGTTCAGGCTGTGGACGTTGGGCAGGACCTCGATCCGGCCGCGGTCGACGGCGATCTCGATGCGGGCCCCGGGAACGAGGCCCAGCTTCTTTTCGAGCTCGGGCGGGAGGATGAGCGCACCCTGCTCGAAGCGGAGCTCGTGGACCGTCCGGCTGGAAACCCCGGCACCCCGCGAAACCCCTTCTCGAGATAGGCCAGGAGACCGGACCCCTCGGGCATGTTGAGCGCGAACTTCTTCTCGTTCATGATATCTATATATGAAGATATATTCATATTTTATTCCTCGGATCTTGTCAAGGCGCTACTCCTCCCATCCGGAAGAGCCCGGAGTTCCGGGCCCTGTTCAAGCTCGGGAATTAGGGCTAGAATCGCGGCATGCGGACTAACGCCCTACTTCGAATATCCCTGCCCGCGCTCGTGATCGCCGGCTTCGCGGCGTGCGGCCGCGGTCCCGGCCCCGACCGGGGCGCCCTTCCCTATCGCGACGCTTCGCTCCCGATCGAGCGGCGCGTCGAGGACCTGCTGGGGCGCATGACGCCCGAGGAAAAGTTCCGTCAGCTGTTCATGGTCGCGGGCGATCTCGACGCGGGGACGGACGCCTGGAAGGATGGCATCTTCGGGCTCCAAGTCCGGAGCGTTACGGATGCCCGGGGCGCGGCCGAAAAGCTCAACGCTATCCAGAAGTTCTTCAGCGAGGAGACGAGGCTCGGCATCCCGATCGTCCCCTTCGAGGAGGCCCTGCACGGCCTCGTCGCGCCGGGCGCGACGGCGTTCCCCCAGGCGATCGGGCTGGCCGCGACGTGGGACGTCGAGCTCATGGGCCGGGTCGCCGCGGCCGTCGCCGCGGAGACGAGAAGCCGCGGCATCCGCCAGGTCCTTTCGCCGGTCATCAACATCGCCCGCGACGCGCGCTGGGGCCGGGTCGAGGAGACCTACGGCGAGGACCCGCTCCTCGCTTCGCGTATGGCCGTCGCGTTCGTGAGGGCCTTCGAGGAGCGCGGCGTCGTCGCCACGCCCAAGCACTTCGTCGCCAACGTCGGCGCGGGCGGCCGTGACAGCTATCCGATCGCCGACGGCGAGCGGGCCTTGCGCGAGATCGACTTTCCGCCGTTCCAGGCCGCGATCGGGGAAGGCGGGGCCCGGTCGGTCATGACCGCCTACAATTCCTGGGACGGCGTGCCGTGCTCCATGAACCCGCGCCTCCTCAGCGGAATCCTCAAGGGCGAGTGGGGCTTCCGGGGCTTCGTCATCTCGGACGCCTGCTCGGTCGGGGGGGCCTTCAGCCTGCACCTGACGGCCGGCTCTTATCCCGAGTCGGGGCGCCAGGCCTGGGAAAGCGGCCTCGACGTCGTCTTCCAGACCGAGATCGGGCACGCGGCGCTGTTCGGCCCGGCCGTCACCGGCGGGCAGGTCGGGGCGGCGCGCGTCGACGACGCCGTCCGCCGCGTCCTGCGGGCCAAGATCGAGCTGGGCCTGTTCGAGGATCCCTATGTCGACCCGGCCGAGGCGGAACGCCTGAACGACCACTCCGAGCATCGGGAGCTGGCGCGGCAGGCCGCGAGGGATTCCGTCGTCCTGCTGAAGAACGGGAACGGAGTCCTGCCGTTAAGGAACGGCGGGCCGTCGAGGATCGCCGTCATCGGGCCGGACGCGGTCGAAGCGAGGCTCGGCGGGTACAGCGGACCGGGCCTCCGCAAGGTCCCGCTCCTCGACGGGATCAGGGAGAGGGCCGGCGCGGCGGCGACCGTCCGCTACGCCGAGGGCTGCGGCCGGCAGGCCGGAGGCGGCGAGGGGCACGAGGTCGAGGGCGCGATCGGCGAAGCGGTCCGCCTGGCCCGCGCCTCGGACCTGGCCGTCATCGCGGCCGGGATCGAGGAGGGCGAGGCCCGGGACCGCGCCGATATCCGGCTCCCGGGACGGCAGGCCGAGATGATCCGGCGCGTGGCGGCGACGGGGACCCCGACGATCGTCGTCCTCTACGGCGGGAGCGCCATCGCCATGTCCGAATGGCTCGAGGCCGCCGACGCCGTCCTCATGGCCTGGTATCCGGGCGAGGAGGGCGGGCGGGCCGTCGCCGATGTCCTGTGGGGGGACGCCGATCCCGCGGGGCGCCTGCCGATCACGTTCCCGCTAGCCGCCGGCCAGCTGCCGCTCGTCTACAACCACAAGCCGACGGGGCGGTTCGACGGCTACCTCGACCTCCCGGGCGATCCGCTCTTCCCGTTCGGATACGGGCTGAGCTACACCACGTTCGGGTATTCGGAGCTGGCGATCGACCCGGGGGAGATCGGCGCCGGCGGGACGGCCCGCGTGTCGTGCACGGTCACGAACGAAGGGCCGCGGGCGGGCGCCGAGGTCGTCGAGCTCTATCTCCACGACAGGCTGGCCTCGGTCGCCCGGCCGGTCATCGAGCTCAAGGGCTTCCGCAAGGTCTTCCTGGAGCCAGGCGCTTCGGTCCGGTGACGTTCGACCTTGGGACCGGAGGAGCTGGCCATGCTCGACGCGGCCATGAGGAAGGTCGTCGAACCGGGGGAATTCGAGGTCCTTGTCGGCCGCTCGTCGCGGGACATCAGGCTGAAGGGCGTCCTGACGGTCAAATAAGGGACCTGGCCCCTTTTTTCTTTGTTTACTCGTCTTCCGCGCCGCGGACGAGCATCCGCTTCTGGGCCTTCTTCTCGGCGTAGGGACGGGGGACGTAGACCGCCTCGCCGGTGATGGGGTCCAGGCCCGTATGGTACATGCAGGTCGAGCGGGTCATGGGCGTCGGCGTGAAGATCTGGACGCCCTCGACCGGCTTCTCCCCGCTCCGCTCGAGCTCGCCCAGGAAATCGGCCAGCTCGCGGGCTTCCTTGTCGGTCGTCCCGGGGTGGGCGACCATGAAGTAGTACTTGAGGTGCTGGGGCCGGCCGCCCGGCTTCGCCGCGACGGAAGCGAAGAGCTTGCGGAACTCGTCGAGGCGGCGACGGCCGCCGCTCTTGTTCATCAACCGCAGGACCTTCTCCGAGACGTGCTCGGGCGCGATCTTGAGCAGGCCGGACACGTGGTGGCGGACGAGCTCCTGAATGTAATCGGGACATTCGAGGGCCAGGTCGTAGCGGATGCCGCTGCGGACGAAGACCTTCTTGACGCCGGGGACCTTGCGGACGGCCCGCATCAGGGCGATGAGCCGGCGGTGGGCGGGCGCGACCCCCGCCGTGTCCAGGCCGTACATGTTGGCCGTCGGCCCGCCGAGGTCGTCGACGAAACCCTTCCACTCGGGATGTTTCGTCATCCGCCGGACCTCCTCGAGGATGGAGGCCTCGCTGCGCGAGACGATGCGGTCGCCCTGGTGGAGCGAGAGGGCGCAGAACGAGCACCGGCCGACGCAGCCGCGGTGGGTCTGGACCGAGAAGCGGGCCATGCCCAGCTCGGGGAAGCCCTCGGGGATGCGCCGGGTGAAGGGCAGGCCGTAAACGCGGTCGAGGTCGGCCGGGGTGGTGTCGGGAGCGGGGTACTGGACGACGAACCGGTTGGCGTGCTTCTGGGCGATCGTCTTGCGATTGGTCAGGCGCTTCTGGGCCTCCGCGAACCGGGCCTTGTCGTCCCGGACCTCCTCGAAGGACGGGAGGACCAGGGCGGCCTCCGGCGCCTCGGACCGGATGATCGACGTGCCGCGAATGCCGTCGAGGCCCTCGCCGCGGTCGAGACGGCGGGCGATCTCGACGACCTGGAGCTCGCCGGGACCGTAGACGAGGATATCGGCCCGGGTGTCGAGGAGGATGGAGCGGCGGACGTCGTCGCCCCAGTAGTCGTAGTGGGCGAAGCGGCGGAGGGAGGCCTCGATGCCGCCGAGGACGATGCGGGCGCCCTTGTGGAGCTCGCGGAGGCGATTGGCGTAGACGATGACGGCCCGGTCGGGCATCCGCGACCGGAACGGCGCGTTGGGGTCGACGGCCCGCTCGCGCTTGAGCGGGGTGTAGTTGACGAGCATGGAGTCGATGGAGCCCGAGGTGACGCCGAAGAAGAGCCGGGGGCGGCCGAGCTTGAGGAAATCGTCCTTGGATTTCCAGTCCGGGCACTCGATGACGCCGACCGCGAGGCCCTCGGCGTCGAGGACCCGGGCGATCATCCCGACCGGCGAGAGCGGGTGGTCGGCATAGGGCTCGCCGCTGACCAGGATGACGTCGAACCCCGTCCCTTTCGAGGCGATCATGGTCCTATTCTACATTTATTCTCTGGGCAGGGCGTAGAGCCCGAAGGCGGCGTTGGCGAGGAGGATGGCGCCGGCGACGATCATCGGCACCTGCAATCCGGCCCGGAATCCCATCCAGGAGAACAGGAGGCTTCCGGCCATGTGCCCCGTCGTTTGGAGGGCCAACAGGATGCCGGCGCTCCCGCCGATCGTCTTGGTCTCGAACAGTCGCGACATGGTCAGGATGGCGAAAGCCCCCATCAGGCCGTCCCCGCCCTCGTGGATGAGCCGGAAGAGGAACGACAGCCGGAGGTCGCCGACGGTCATAAGAATGAGGCCCAGGCCGGAGAGCGTCATGCCGGCCAGGAAGAGCCGCCGGTTGCGGGCGGGATCGAACTTCAGCCGGCCGACGAGGAAGGCGGCCGAGGCCAGGGCCAGGTAGGCCCCCGACATATAAAGGGCGACGCCCGAGTCGCTCAATCCCAGGCGGGTCCGAAGGAAGGGTCCGTAGACGGTCAACTCCGTGCCCCAGTGCAGGGCCAGGAGGACCAGGAAGGCCGAAAAGAGGAGCGTTCGTTTGTTGAAGACGCTGAACCGGTAGTCGCGGATCGAGACCGCCGCGAATCTCCCCCCGCCGAGACCGCGCACGGCCGCCGCCGCGACGAGCGTCAGGACGGCCATGATCCCGAGCAGCGTCCGGAAGCCGGCGACCCGGGCGACGAAGCTGCCGAGCAGGAGCCCGGCCGGCGGCCCCAGCGAGAGCCAACCGACGTAGCGGCCATACTTGCGGTTCGGGTCCGTCTCGGCCGCGTCCTTGAAATACAGGCTATTGATGGACACGTTGAAGGCGTTGTTGGCCACGCCGAGGAGCAGGAAGACTCCGGCCATGGGCGCGACGCTCCGAACGAAACCCAGGGCCGTGAACGATGCGGACATGGCGAGCAGGGCCGCGCCCATGACCGCTTTCATGGAGACGCGGTCGTTCAGCCAGCCTGTCGGGAAGGAGAAGACGATGGGCGCGGCGGCGAACAGGGCGACGATGAGCCCGATCCCCACACCGTCGAAGCCGAGCTCGAGGAACCGGAGCGGGGCCAGGAAGGCGACGGTCGTCACGGCCATCGTCCGGACGAAGTTGAGGACATGCACCCGACGCATGCCCGCCATTATAATAAAAAAAGGGGGACACAATACCTATTCACCTATTTATTAATTGGTGAATAGGTATTGTGTCCCCGAATTAATCTCCGCTCTGTTATTTCTTCTTCAGGTCGACGTTGCCGCTGAAGCTCTTGAGCACCACCGTCGCGCCGCCCTTGCCGACCGTGCCCCGGATCTCCTTGGCCGAGATCTTGCCGGCGACCGTGATCTCGAAGTCGCTGTCGATGTCGCCGCTGAAGGTGTGGGCCTCGAAGTCGAAGGACGAGCCGGCCGGGATGGACATCCGGACGTCGCCGCTGTGGGTCTTCAGCTCGTAGCGGCCGTCGGCCTCGATGACGCCGATGTAGGTGACGTTGCCGCTGACCGTCTTGACGTCGACCGTCCGGGACCCGGACAGGTCCGTCAGCCGGATGTCGCCGCTCACGGTCTCGGACTCGAGCGAGCCCTTGATCCGGGTCGCGGTGATGTTGCCGGAGACGGCGTTGATGAACACGTCGGCCGTGATGTTCTCCAGGACGAGATCGCCGCTGACCAGCTTGATCTCGGCCCCGGCCGCGCCGAGCAGGTCGACGTTGCCGCTGACGCACTCGATCTTGGCCTTCCCGCCGATCGGCGCCACGTCGACGTCGCCGCTCACCGACTTGATCTCGACGGCGGCCGCCTCGGGCACCCAGACCTTGTAGTCGACGGAGACGTTGATGGAGTTGCCGCCCCAGAATCCGCCGCTCTTTTTGGGATACTTCGTCTCGACCCGGACGAGGTCGCCGTCCTTGGTCACCTCGATGGTCACCAGGTCGGCGTTCTCCTTGGCCTTCTCGAGCGAGCCGGCCTTCGAGGTCTTGAGGGCCTCGATCTTGACCTGGGCTTCCTTCCAGGTCATGACCGAGATCTCGCCGGAGACGTTGCTCAGATAGAGCTTGCCGTTCTTGGCCAAGGCTTCGGTCTTCTCGAACTTCTGTTCGAACTTCTGCTCGGCCAGCGCGGGGGCCGCGACGAACGCGACGGCGAAGGCCAGCACGGCCAGAACGGCCATTCCCTTCATGAGGTCCTTTCTCATGGTAGTCCTCCTTCTCATGCTCTTAGATTATGGATCTCCCGATCGCGGCGTCCCGGTCCCTCCGCTGGAGGTCCAGGGCCGAATCGAGCAGCGTGACTTTGCGCGTATAGGCGGCCCGCAGGTAGTTGCGGGCCTCGAGGTCGTCCGGTTCGGCCGTAACGGCCGCCCGGCAGGCCTGGATGGTGGCGTCGACGACCGACAGGTTGCGGTCGAAGAAGTCGACGACTTCGGGCGCCAGCCCGCCCTTCCCGGCCGCGAAGGCCTCGCCGAGGGCCTTGAGCGCCTGTTCGTAGTGGCGCTCGGCTTCGTCGAGCTTGGCCAGGGTGTAGGACTCGCCGCCCTTCGCGGCCGCCGGCGCGTCCACCCGGCCCAAGCGCCGGCCGACGACGATCCCCGCGGCCAGCAGGACGAGGGCCAGCGCGGCCGCCCCGGCGTACCGCAGGGCCGGGAGGCTCAGTCCGAAGAGCGGGCGGCGATCGAGCGGGGCCCCCTCGGCCGCCGGCCTCGCCGTCCCGGCTTCGAGCCGGGCCCGGAGATTGCGCCAGACCTTGTCCGACGGCTCCGGCGTCTCGAGAACGGCTGCGCGGCCGACGATCCGCCGCATGTCCTCCCGGAGCTCGCGGCATTCGGCGCAATCCTCGAGGTGGCGCTCGAGCCGCTCGCGCGCCCGGCCGGAGAGCTCGCCGTCGATCGACCGGTCGATATATCTATGCGCTTTGCGGCATCTCATCGTCATTCTCCTCAAACGGCCCCCCTGGCCTTCAGGTGATCGCGGACCTTGATCCGGGCTTTGAACAGCTGCGATTTCGAGGTCCCGACCGCGCAGCCGAGCGTCCGGGCGATCTCCTCGTGCTTGAAGCCCTGGACGTCGTGCAGGACGAAGACACTCCGGAGGCGCGGGGCCAGCCGGCCGATGGCCTCCTCGAGGGGCTTCTGCAGGTCCTTTTCCACGGGCTCCCCCGCCCGGTCCTCGAGGCTCCCTTCCACGTGTTCGAGGGGCACCGTCCGGTCGGCCTGGACCTTTTTCTGCCTGAGATGGCTGTAGGCCGTGTTGACCGCGATCCGGAAAACCCAGGCGGGGAAGGTCGAGGCGTCCCGGACGTCCTTCATATGGCTGAAGACCTTGAGGAAGACGTCCTGGAGCAGGTCCTCGGCGGCGGCCCGGTTCTGGGCGTAGCGATAGACGAGGCCGAAGACCGGCCCCTTGAACATGCCGTAGAGGGATTCCAGGGCGGCCAGATCACCGGTCCGGCCCCGGGCGACGAGGTCGTCGAGGCGGGCCCGGTCGATCGAGCCCCAGCCCGATTGTCCCCCCCGGTCCCTGTCCATGGCTAAGAGCGCCTCCCAGAACGCATCATGGTCCGCACGGAGGCTATTATCGCCGAATCGGCCTCCCGTCGCCAGGACCAGGGTGTAAGCGCTCATGTCGTCCACACCCGTATAGATGAAAACAGGGGGTAAAAGGTTGCCTGGGAGCGGAAGGCGTCAGGGCCTGGATTTGAAGCCGGCGGCCGTGTGCGAACCGTCGCAGAAAGGCTTCTTGGCCGAACGGCCGCAGCGGCAGAGGGTCACCCGGTTCCTTTTTACATATTCGAAGCCGGCGGCCGCCTCGATCGGAATGCCGCCCTTGACCCAGATCGGACCGGAGAGGCCTTTCTGAGGGTCCTCGATCAGGCTGATCCCGGGCGGATAGGGGGGCTCGATAGCCGTCCCGGTGTCTTTGTCCCAGGCAACGAGACTCCCCGATGGGCAGTTGCCGGCTTCTTCGACGGCCCTAGCGCGATCCTCGGGGTTGTCCGAAGCCTCGGCGTAGCCCCAAGCGTCCTTTCCCGAATGGCAGAAGCGCGCGACGATGCAAAGCTCCTCGCACCAGGTCAAATCAACCCCGGGACCGGTCGTCTTCTCGATGTGCTTATGATCCGCCCCGCGCGGGGCCGTCTCGGTCCCGTCCATGGCGACCCCGGCATGACTCCCGTCGCAGAACGGCGGGTGCTTCGACGCGCCGCATCGGCATAGAGCATAAGTCTCTTTGTGCGGGAGCGCCGGGCCTCGGTCCCATCGGGCCGGCTCGCCGTCGGGGCCGTAGACGACGTGTTCCTCAGCTAGAGGGACGTTCCCCCTGACGATATAAGGGCCGTCCTTGGTCACTTTGATCCGGGGTGCGCCTTTCGGATCATCGCTCATCGCGGCTTCGCTTTCGCCTCGACCGACTCTTCGCTTCCAAGGATAGGGTCTCGTTCTCCCCGTGTCAATTCCGCCATCCCTCCCGGGTCCGCCGGCCGGCCCCCGCCAGGTAAAGGGATTGTCCCCGGCGGGGGGCTGTCCCGCTTAAGCCGGGCCCCACTTCATCAACACCGGCGGGATGAGGGTCAGGGCCGCGAACAGGACCCAGAGGATGAGCAACGGGATCATCCACTTGGCCCATTTCGGGGGATCGAGAGATTCTGAAACTCTCCCGGGCCCTGTCCCTTGCGGCCGATCGTCCGGACATACTTCCCCGACGTATCGTACTTGTGGATCTCCCCCTTGTCCCAGTCGGTGACGTAAAAGTCGCCGACGTCGTCCGTGCCGAAGGCCACGTTCGCTCCGAGCAGATACTTTTCGTCGCCCTCCTTCTCTCCGATGCTCAACTCCTCTTTGAACACGAGCCTCTTCCTCTGGCCAGCCGGAGGCGCGGGGGTCTTGGGATTGGACACGACCGGGACGTCCACTTTCCGGGCCGGAGTCTGAACAGACCGGGCACCCAGGAAAGCCTGGCCCAGCCCGCCGAGGACGACGGCGAAGATACAGATGGGAACAGGATTTGCCTGGCGGATCCGCATCACGCCGGGCCCCACTTCATCAACACCGGCGGGATGAGGGTCAGGGCCGCGAACAGGACCCAGAGCACCAGGAGCGGCACCATCCATTTGGCCCACTTCTCCCACTTCAGGCCGGCCAGCCCCAGGACGCCCATGGTCACGCCCGAGGTCGGCAGGACGGGATTGATATACTCGGCCAGCTGGAAGGCGAAGACGGCCGTCTGCCGGGTGATGCCGACCAGGTCGCCGAGCGGGGCCATGATGGGGATGGTCAGGGCCGCCTGGGCCGTGCCCGAGTGGACGAAGAAGTTGATGACGCACTGGCTGACGAACATGAGCTGGGCCGAGACGAGCGGATGGAACGTGGAGATGGCCCCGGCCAGGCCGGACAGGATGGTGTCGAGGATCTTGCCGTCCTGGGCGACGATGAGGATGGCCCGGGCCGTGCCGATGATCAGGGCCGCGTTGACCATGTCCTTGGCCCCTTCGACGAAGGCCTTGCCGACCTCGTCGCCGGAGAGCTTGCCCACGATGCCGGAGAAGACGCCGATGGCCAGGAAGACGCCCGCGATCGGCCCGATCTCCCAGCGGTACTTGAGGATGCCGAAGATCATGACGGCGAAGCCGGCCGCGAAGACGATCAGCACCCGCTTGTGGGCGGCGCTGACGGGAAGCTTCTCGACGACGGGCTTGTCGACCTCGTACCGGGCCCGCTTTTCGAGGTCGTCCTCGTAGGTGGGGCTGATCTTGGGGTCCCGGCGGACGCGGGCCGCGTAGCGCATGACCACGGCGATGGCGATGGCCGTCCCCCCGGCCCAGACGATGAGCCGGTAGCCGAGCCCCGAGTAGAGAGGCAGGCCGGCCAGGCCCTGAGCGATGCCGACCGTGAACGGATTGAAGAAGGCCCCGGCGAACCCGGACGCCGCCCCGACGAAGGGCAGGGCCACGCCGACGATGGTGTCGTAGCCGAGAGACAGGGAGAGGGGGACGAAAATGAGGATGAAGGGCATGGTTTCCTCGCACATGCCCCAGATGGCCCCCCCCAGGGAGAAGACGATCATGGTCACCGGGATGAACAGGACGCGCAGGGCTTTGCTCTCCCCGAATTTCAGCGACAGGTTGTGGATGACGGCCGTGATGGCCCCCGTCTTCTGGATGATGTTGAAGGCGCCGCCGCAGATGAAGACGATGGCGATGATCATGGCCGCTGCGACGAAGCCCTTGGCCGGCGAGACGAACAGGCCGTCGAGCCCCTGCGGCGCGCTCTCGACGCGGTGGTAGGACCCGGCCACGGGCACGGTCCGGCCGTCCTTCTCCACCCGCTGGTACTCGCCGCCGGGGATGAGCCAGGTAGCGATCACGGTCAGGACGACCATGATGTAGATGAGAATGAGGGTATGCGGGAGCTTGATCTTTGGGGCCTTCATTTCGCGGGCTCCACGACGCGCCCCGAAGCGAGGTCGTAGACGTCTCCGGCCAGGAGGACATGCAGGGTCAGCCCATGTCCGCCCAGGTGGCCGTCGGCCGACCGCCGGGTCGCGGCGCGGCGGGCGTCGTAAACGACGACCTGCCCCTCGCCGAGGACCTCGTATTTGCCGTCGGGCCGGACGAGAACGGCCGTCGCCTCCTCGATGCCCACGCCGACGAGTGCCGGATTCTCGAGGACGACGGCGATCAGCCGGTTGTGGCGCCGCCGGGTGACGAAATGCTGGTCGATGACGGCCCCGGTGACGAAGCCGAAGCCCCGGGTGTGCTCGACATCGTCGGCCAGGATGACCTCCCAGCTGCCCTCCTCGCCGCCGGCCCGCTTCTCGTTGCCGGTGATCATGAACTCGCTCATGACCGCCGCGCCCGCGCTCGTCCCGCCGATGAGGCACCCTTCCTTATAGAGCTCGAGCATCCGCTTGTGAAGGGGCGTGTCGAGCAGAACGGCCGTTTGTTTGGCCTGATCGCCGCCCGAGAACCAGACGGCGGTGGCGCCGTCGAGGATCTTCAGGTTGGCCGGGTCCAGGGCCTCCTCCCGCGTCAGGTGGAAGTAGGCGACGTCGCTGACGCCGTAGCCCTTGAACTCGGCCACGAGCGCGGGGCCGGTCTCCAGGGGGACGCCGCTGGCCATGGTGAAAATGACGACCTTGGCGGGGCCGCCGGCCCGGGCCAGCTCGACGTAGCGCCTCATCAGGGGTTCGTCGCGGTCGCCGCCGCCGACGATGAAGAGATGGCCTTTCGGGCCGGCCGGAACGGGGGCCGGCGGGGGCGTGGCGCAGGCCGCGAGCAGGGCCGCGGCGACGGATAGGGCGAGGACGGGGGCGATGGGGACGGGGCGGGTCTTTCTCAAGCGCTTCCTCCGAACGAAGGACGATCCATAAGGCCCCTATCTTACCAAAACGAAATCGAGTCTGTCGCTAGGGAACTTCAGAACTGGACCGCGAGCTCCAGCGGCTTGCCCGGCTCGACCCGGACGGGCTTCAGCCATTGGATGCGAACCGCGTTCCCCGTCCGCCGGGTGGTCGACACGATCGCCGCGCCGCCCAGGGTGCCCTTGATCGAGCGCAGGGCCTTGCCCTCCGCTTCGGCCGGGAGCGTGACGACCATGTCCTTGAGCTCGACCGCTCCGGCCCCCGCCTCGAGCCGCAGGGTCATCCCCTTTCCGGCCGCCGCCTTCTGGGCATAGGTCCCCCAGCCGGAGCCGGCCGTCCAGACCGTCCGGAAGTCCGCCGCGCTCACCTTCGGGTCGAAGGTCATGCTCATCTCGGGCGCCGAGTAGGAGAAGCCGGCGAGCGCGAGCAGGACGCCCCAGGACGACATGGCCCGGGCGTAGTGGTGGCCGCATTCGACCTCGTTCCAGGGATTGCGCCGCCAGCCGTCGTAGCGGTCGCGGACGGCCTTGACGACGCTCAGGCCTTCGTCGACGAGTCCCTCGTAGATGAGGTGCGAGGCGACTTGGTACTCGATGCCGGTCCAGACCTCGTCGGAGTACGGGAAGGGCAGCGGCGGCCGGCCGCCCTTGGGCCAGGAGCAGAGGAGCAGGCCCTTCTCGTCGTTGAGGGCGTAGGTCCGCTGGACGTTGGAGAAGTTGCGGAAGTCGGTCAGGAAATTGTGCGTGTAGATCGACCGGAGCGAGGACTGGATGCGCTCGGCCGGCAGGTAGCGGCCGAGGCCCGAGACCATGCCCAGCCACTGGCCGAGGAGCATGTCGGAGAGACAGCCCTCGCCGTACTGGTATTTTTTCTCCATGACCTGGGCGTACTTCTGGACATAGTATTCGCCGTTCCAGAGCTCCCGGTCGTAGGCCGCCCGGCCCTGGTCGTACATGGCCAGGTACTTCTTGGCCGCGACGACGTCGCCGGCGACGAAGGCCATGGCCGCGCCGGCCTTGAGGGCGCCGAGGTAGAACCCGCCCATCATGCTGTTCGGGCCGTAGAACTCGATGTCGTAGGTGTTGTGCTGCTCGCCCTCCATCAGTCCGTCGCGGTCGGCGTCCCACTGGGTCCAGGCGTAGTCGAGGGCCTTCTTGGCCTGCGGCCAGAGCTTCTTGAGCCAGGCCGTGTCGCCGGAGATCTGCCAGTCGCGGTAGAGGCTGATGATCCGCCCCATCTGGCCGTCGGCGGCCGGCTTGAAGTTCCAGAGGACCCCGCTGCCGAGGGGGAGCGAGGTGCGGAAGACCATGGCCCCGTCGGGCTTGACGTTCGTCAGGAAGTCGGTCTCGCGCATCGTCCGCTCGAGCGCCGGGAAGAGGAAGGCCAGCGACTGGGCGTAGTTCCAGACATGGGCGCAGTTGAGCGGGCAGCAGCCCGATTGGTCGCCGCAGCCCTCGAAGCCGAAGTAGTTCCCGCCCTCGAGCCACAGGCCGGTCGTCGTCCGGATGATGGCCGCCTGGCTCGAGACGGCGTCGAGGACGTAGGGCGGCAGGGTCGAGGAGAAGAAGGCGTCGTGGAAGGCCCGGCTCGAGGCCTCGAGGCGCGGCAGGTTCTTCTGGAGGTACTCGGCGGCGGCCCAGGCGTCGGGATACTTCTCGGCGTAGTGGTTCTTGAAGATGCGGCCGCGCTGCTCCGGGACGATGTCGAAGTAGTTGAGGACGTTGGGGAAGTTCCAGGACAGGATGAAGGGCAGGACGACCTCCTGGCCGGGCTCGATCACGGCCACCAGGCCGAGCGTGCCGACGTCGGTCTGCTTGTCGGGCGAGGGCGAGGGCTCGGCGACGTCCTTGAGCAGGCCGTCGGCGGCGAAGTCGTCCCAGAAGATCTGCAGGTCGTCCCACCAGTCGCCCCGGACCCAGTGGGCGAGCGTCGTCGTCTCGGGCCAGGGCGTCGTCAGGGCCATCGTCCCGAACGCGGCCTCCTCCGGCTTGACCTTGCGCGAGGACATGGCCAGGCCGCGCAGCGTCGGCGTCGCCTTGACCTCGTTGAGGTTCTGGCCGAACTTGTCGTGGCCGAGGCCGTCGACCGTCCCGACCCCGTCGTAACCGACGGGGTTGACGACCGAGCCGGCGATGGTGATCTTCGCGGCCGCGTTCCCGGTGTTCCTGACCCGGTAGCGCAGGACGAAGGCCGGGATGCCCGAGTCGTCGGCCTCGAGGGGGATGAACGGATTGAAGGCCTCGAGCGTGATCTCGAGCGGGATGGCGCCGTCCGAGAGCGCGACCTCGGCGAAGGGATACTCGCCCTTGAAGCGGGCCTTTTCCATGCGCGGCAGGCCCGGCACGTAGACCCGGCGGAAGCCGAAGCCGGTCGTGAACGGCGGCTCGAGCGGCCCCTCGAGGACGCGGACGAGCTTGCGGCCGGACTGTTCGAAGTAGAGCGCGAAGAAGGTGAAGGGCATGTGGACGCCCTTGCCGGGCCGGTTGAAGATCTCCCAGTCGCGGAGGTTGCCGCGGCCGCCGAGCGAGATCGTGCCCGTGCCGATGCCGCCGAGCGGGAAGGCGACCTCGCCGAGGGCCCGGCCCTCGAAGGTCCGGACGGCGTCTTGGGCCGGCGCGGCCACGGCCGGAAGGAACGAGATCGAGAGGACGAGAGCGCTCGCGAGGACGAGACGCGCGATCGGGCGGGCGGAAGCGTTCATGGACGGCCCTCCTGGATGGGGATCGGACGACGCCAGTCTTCACTTCTAGAAGAACGGCGGGCGAATGTCAATCGCCGGAAGCGGGGAGGGCGCGCCGCGAGCGGATCTGCTCGATCTTCTTTTCCATGTCTCCCGCGTGCGTGCCCTGCCAGAAAACGCGGTCGCAGCCGGGGCACACGGCGAAGGCCGAGGCGCGCTCGCCGACGTAGGGCGTCACCAGGTTGCGGGCCCGCTCGCGGCTCAGGGCCTTGAGCGGGAGGTTACAAGCGATGCAGCGTGTGTTCGGCCGGACCTCGTCCCAGAGCCCGTATTCGTCAAGGACCTGGACGACCTGGTCCTCCCAGACATCGCTGCGGACAAAGAGGCGGTTCTCCCGCTTGGCCGTCCGCTCGATCAGGCCGGTGTCGCGGGTCAGGAGGACGCGCCCCTCGCGCCGGGCGATCTCGACCAGGGCCGGGTCCTCGGCCTTGGAGAAATAGAGGACGTCGAAGCCGAGGATGCGGAGCCACTTGGCCAGTCGGCCGAGCATGCAGTCGGCGACGAAGGTCACGCGGACCTCCTATAGGCCGAGGAATTGGACGGCCAGGCCGGAGACGAAGATCATCAGCCCGGCCAGGGCGTGGGAGTAGCGCTCGAGCTTGCCCAGCTTGACGAACTTGGCCCCGTACGAGGCGGCGGCGATGATGACCAGCATCGTGGCGATCGTGACCACGCCGAAGGCCGCCGCGACCAGGGCCACTCCCGCGGCGCTGTGACGGGCGGCCGGGTACATGACCAGCGGGATGAGCGGCTCGCAGGGCCCGAAGACGAAGATCGTGAACAGGACCCAGGGCGTGATGTTGGCCTTCTTGGGAGCCTCGCCGTGGGGATGGGCGTGAGAGGCGAGCTCATGGGAGTGGGGATGGGCATGTTCGTGGTCGTGGCCGTGCTCATGTCCGGCGTCCGGGCCGTGGTCGTGGGCCGGCGCCGGGACGGCGTTGTGGAGATGATCGTGCAAGTGGGGGTGGGTGTGGGGCTTGGCCCGCCAGGCGCGGCGCATGCCCCAGACGAAGTAGGCGAAGCCGAAGCCGATGAGGAGCCAGGCGGCGACCGTGCCCCGGGTCGATTCGACGCCTTCGAGCTTGGCCACGGCGATGCCCAGGGCGATGCCGATGAATCCCAGGACGATGGAGCTCAGGATGTGGCCGAGGCCGGCCAGAAAAGCGACGCCCAAGGTCTTCCGCAGGGTCCATTCGCGGGCCCGGCCGATGACGATGAAGGGCAGGTAGTGGTCGGGGCCGATGACCGTGTGGACGAGGCCGAGGGTGGCGGCCGTGCCGGCCAGCATCCAGATCTCCCGACCGATCATCGTTCCCCCGTCAGCGGCCCTCCGCCGAGCCGCGGGCCGGATAAAAAAATGGTGGACGGTAGGAGACTCGAACTCCCGACCTCAGCGTTGCGAACGCCGCGCTCTCCCAACTGAGCTAACCGCCCACGATCGACGCTTCTTGGTCCTTGAAGCCCCCTCATGATAGCAGAACGGGAATCCGCCTTCAACCGAAGGACCCCTAGAGAAGAAACCCGCCTCAGGTCGCTTGATATTTACACGGATATGTGTATATTGAACCCAGCCATGAGATTTGTGGGCAAAGTATTCAGGGTCGGGAAGTCCTGGGCGATCGAGATCCCCATCCTCGACATCGTCTCGCAAGGCAAGACCAAGAAAGAGGCGTACGAGATGATCGCCGATGCCGTCGAATCTCTCGTCAACAAGAAGGGTTTCGAGGTCCGCGTGTTTGGGGCGACTGGAGGAGTATTCGAGATCGGGGCCTCCGATCAAGCCGGCCTCACGGCCCTGTTGCTCCGGCGGATGAGACAAAAATCCAGGCTGAGCCTGGAAGAAGTCGCGGCTCGCTTGGGCTCGAGGTCACCGAACAGTTATGCCCGGTACGAGCAAGGCCGGTCCGTGCCGAGCGTCGAAAAGTTCGCGAAGCTCTTCTCGGCCGTGGCGCCCAATAGGGAGTTCGTAATCATGGAGAGCCGCGTCCCTTATAGACGGCTTCCTGCGGGATCCCGAAGGCGATCTACGAACAACTAAATATAAGCCATTGACTAGATATGTGAAGCGGCCGAATATTGTGTAAAGGTGGATCAGGGGAATATGAATAAAATCTTCTATATGTTCTTAGCAGTCGGACTCTCAGCCTCATGCGGAGGCAACGAACTCCGAATCGATAGGACTATTGAGGAAGGCGTCGAGGTTATTCTCAATCATATGGAGCCATATAGAATAGAGGGGCAACCCACGACGTTTTCCCTGCAAGAGGCTCTCTCGATCGATCTGGAAAGGGAAGACATAGCAAGTGCTGGATTAATGAGCGGGGGCGAATGGGATGCGGATGACGACGGCAACATATTCGTCGTTGGATTTAAGAATAGCGTTAACTTCATCTACCGCTTTGACCGCGAAGGCCGTCTGATGGCTTCATTCGGGAAGCGTGGCCAAGGGCCTGACGAGCTATCGGGGCCTTCTCTTTCCGGCGTATTCGGCGGGGAGATTGCCTTGTCTGATTTTTTGGGCATGAAATATATTGTGTACGACCTCGACGGCCGGGTTTTGCGAGAGAGGAGACTGGAACACCCGGATCGTCTAAACCCGCTCGGGAACGGGAGTTTCGTATGTTTTGGGCCGCACATAGACCCCGCCGCCAAGGCTTTCTATTATGCCTTGACCCTCCGCGATACGGGATTCAACGAACTCAAGGTGCTTGACCGCTATGAGTTTCCTTCGGACGATTCCCGACAGGTTCCCTTCTTCATGTGGCGGGTATCGGGAGATCAGATCATCGTGGCCAATGAAGCTCGGGGATACGAACTGTGGGTCTTTGACCTGGACGGACATTTGATCAGGAAGATCCGAAAGGAGTTTCGGCCGGTCAAGGTGACAGAAGAAATCAAGAAAGCGATCCTCGGCCCTGATTATCGGAAACCGGGAAGCTCCCAGAACCGATATTTCTCAGACCCTCTTCCACCTCTCAACCAGTTCTTCACTGATGACGAGGGGAGGATCTTCGTCATGACCTATGAACCGGGAGCCCATCCTGGCGAGTACATTTGGGATATCTTTAATCCAGAGGGCGTATTTATTGGCCGCGTGGACCTCGACGTCGAATGGTCCGGCCTGTATCTCGGATCCCGATATACGTTCATAAAGAAGGGCCAACTCTATTCTCATCGGGTGAAGGAATCGGGCTACCACGAGCTAATCGTGTCTCGAGTGCTTTGGAGATGAAGTTCCTTTCCCTGTGAGCCGGACCGAATCTCGGTCTTGACCAAATCTTGACCAAACCAACGGAAAACCGAAACGGATAGGGATGATCCGGTCAGCCGCAAATAAAGGCTTGATCCGACCTTGAGCAAATGAATGGAAAGATCGCGACGATCCGCAAGAGGCCTAATTCGCTATCGAGATGGGGCGGGGAATCAGAGCCCGAGGAGGCGGCACTTTCTGATCACGATGAGGCCATCGCTGGTTTCCTCGTTGAAATAGGCGCACCCCCCGGCGATCGTCATGCGAACCCTGGCCGGCTGGCCGTCCTCGCTCTTCATCATCGATTGGATATAAAAGCTGTCCGTGTATCGGCCCTTGGCATCGAAGACATCGAAGAGCATGCCTTTCCCTTCCACGACCGTCCATGTTTGAACCCACAACCCACCGTCGACGATATGGAGGGCATAGATATCCGGCCAGAACTCAGGGGCAGGGGGCTGGCTCCCGCGTGAGACCGAGACCCCGCCGCCTCCGGTTCTTTTTTGCCGGGTATAGGGCCTCCGGAAACGAAGAACCACCGCTTTCTTGTCTCTAACGAAGTTCTCGATTAGATATTCAGGCGTGGAATTCAGAAATAGCGAATTGCCATTGAGAGCGACAACTTGAAGCTGGTTCCAGCTCGTTCCGCTGATCGCACCCCCCTCTTGGACTTCCTGGAAAGAACGGATCGGAAATGACCCGATCGTCTTTTGAGAGCTGCCGTCTGGGGCGATTTCGATGATATCCCAGGGTATATCTATGAAACCCGTGCCGCCGGAAGGGCCGAGCCGGCCCATCCCATACAGGAGAAGGTTCGCCTGATCAGCCAAGATGAACCGGCCACCGAGGAGATCGCCGCGGAGAGGCAGTTCTTGGACCAGGTTCCCTTCATAGTCAAAGACAAGGATCTTCGGCGGATAGCCCCTCAGGTACAGCCGGTCGGAGGAAGCCCATGTATCGCCGATAGTGGATAACTCTCCGGGGCCTTGACCTTTCTTGAAGAGATTCCGGACGAATCGGCCTTCGGGATCGAACTGGAGGGCCTGCTCCGGCCCATCCTTGAAGAATAAGTCACCTCTGGGCGAAACGCGGATCGGACCGGGGTTTTTGAAGAAGTAGCCCGCTCCCGTATCCTCTATCCGCAGTTCTTCTTTCAGGGTGACGATCCGGCCGGCGTTCGCCGCCATCGGCTTAGCGGGATTCTCAACGATCTGTCCGGATCCCAAAGCGCATACTGAGAGTAAGGCCGTAAGAACACTCGGGAGAATCCCCGGCCGTTCTTTCATCGGCTACCCCTCCTCGATGGAAAACCAAGGAGATGATGATATATCCAGAGGGCGCAGATATCAATTCTCGACGGTCCGTAAAAACTCAGCAAGTCCCGGGTCAGGGCCGCCCTAATGGGCGTCGATGTAGGCGTCGAGGGTCCGGTGCCACTCGTCGGGCTCGCACGTCCCGGGAAGAGTCGGTTCCCCGAAGAGGAGATCGAGGAGGTGGCGCGGCCTCCGGCCGCCGAGATGCATGGCCTTGACGCAGGACACGCAGTACACGGCGACATCCTCGGCCGGCATCTCCCGGGCCCGCTTCTTCATCAGGGCCTTCACCTCGGCGTCCGGGACGATCCCGTAGAAGCTGTCGCCGCAGCAGATGCCGTGCGTTCCCGTGGCCTTCGGCTCGATCGGCTCGATGTTCATACGGACGAGGAGGCTCCTGACGGCCTCGTGGACGCGCGGCTGATCGCGCGTCGGGCAGGCGTCGAGGACGGCCATCTTCGCGCCGCCATAGTCGGGGAAGGGAAAGGACGGATCGCCCGCGAGGACCTCCCAGAGCGAGACCGTCGAGATCCCGTCATAGAGGGTCCGGAAGCGCTTGTCGCAGCCCGGGCAGACGTTGATGACCCGGGTCCCGCGCGGCAGGCCGGGTTCGTGATGGCAGCAAATAGGATGTTCGGCGATCGGGCCGAGCCGTTCGGACAGGACAGCCGTCATCCTCTTCGCCAGGTCCGGCCGGTAAAGGGCCAGGGCGCAACCGGGGGCAAAGGCATCACGCATGGCGCGCTGATTATAGCGGAAACTCCGCCGGGAGTCTCGCCGCCCGGCCGCCGTCTCCCCTATTGCCTCGGTGCCGGAGGTGGCATAGAATGCGGACGGGAGGAGTTGCCATGGGCAAAACGATCGTCGTTCTTCGTCCTCATCGCCGCGGCCGCGTACTTCGTGTACCAGCAGACGAGCGGGACGTCCTCCGAGGAGGTCCAGCTGGTCAAGCACCTCGGCGAGCGCTACGCCGTCGTCGTCAACAAGTTCCTGAGCGCCTCGGGCCGGGCCGGATCGATCGGCATGGACACGACCTTCGATTCCGAGACGGCCGTCGTCCAGATCAAGAAGGTCCAGGCCGAGCTGGCCCAGCTGAGGGAGACCCTGACGGAGGAGAAGGCCATCGCCAAGGCCGACGCGCTGGCCGAGAAGATCGCCTACTTCTGCAAGAAGAACGACATCACCCGGCCTTGACCTTCCAACTCTTCGGCAAACCCGCCCGCGCCGGCCGGCTCGTCCGCCGCTATGCGGAGGCCCGTCTCGAGGCGGACGTCGAGCGAACGGACGCCGGGCACGTCGTCCGCGGCTGGATCTCGGGGCGGCCGGGACGGATCGAGGTCTTCAGGGCCCCGGCCCCCGCAACGTATCTTCTCAACAACTGGCAGTCGTGGGGGCCGATGGAGGCGCGTCACGCCGGAAACCCGCTACCCCGAGCTCGAGGCCATCGTCCGCGAATACAGCCCCTATCTCTTCTCGCCGCTCCCCGGCGAGCTCCTCAAAGGCCCGGTCAGCGACTATTTCGCGGCCTGGGACGGCGGGCTGGCCGGGTTCACGGCCTCGCGCGCCGGCCATCCGTTCTTCACCGTCGAGGGCGGCGATCTCGTCGGCTGGGTCGACTACTTCGACGCCGTGTTCGACGCGCCCGTCCCGATCGAGCCCCTGGCCGTTCTCGCGGGCGGGCCGGTCGCGGACCTCCTCGACGCCTACGGCCGGCTCGTCAAGCGGGCCAATCGGGTGCGCGTCAATCCCTGGAACCCCGTGGGCTGGTGCAGCTGGTACCACTACTTCGGGAAGCTCGGCTGGCCGGACGTCCTCGAGAACGTCGAGGCCGCGGCGCGGGACCGCGAAGCGCTGCCCTTCGACGTCTTCCAGGTCGACGACGGCTACGAGACCGAGATCGGCGATTGGATGACGGCCAAGCCCGGGTATCCGGACCTCGCCGGCCTGGCCCGGGCCATCACGGACAGGGGCTTTCGGGCCGGCATCTGGACGGCCCCGTTCAGCGCGGCGGAGTCGTCCCGCCTCTTCGCCGAGCATCCCGATTGGATGGTCGCGGAGGGCGGGAAGCCCAAGCCCTGCTACCGGGGCTGGGGCCGGACGATCTACGCCCTCGACACCACCCATCCGGAGGTCAAAGCGTGGCTGGCCGCGACCTTCGCGGCGCTACGGAAGGCGGGATTCGATTACCTCAAGATCGACTTCCTGTTCGCGGCCGCCATGTCCGGAACGCGACGGAAGCGCGTGACCCCGATCCAAGCCTATCGCGAAGGGATGCGTGTTATCCGGAAGGCCGCCGGGGACGGCTTCGTCCTCGCCTGCGGGGCTCCCCTCCTGCCCTCGGTAGGGCTCGTCGACGGGATGCGCATCGGCGAGGACACGGCGCCCTACTGGAAGACCAAGCCGTCGCCCTTCCAGGGCCCGAACGCCTTTTTCGCGCTCAAGAACGCCCTGATGCGCCAATTCATGCACCGGGCTTTCTGGCTCAACGACCCGGATTGCCTGCTGCTGAGAGACCGGGAGATCGAGCTCACGCGGAACGAACGGGAGCTCTACGCCCTCTGCGCCGGCGCCCTCGACAACCTGGTCATCGACAGCGACAAGCTGGCCCTCCTGGGACCGGAGGAGAAGGGGCTCTTCCGGCGGGTCCTGGCCCTGCGGGGCGGACGGAGCCGGGTCCAAGGGCTTCTCGGGGAATTCGGGCCGGACGCCTATCTCATCGACTCGAAGGGAGGCCCGGCCGGGAGGACGAGGATCGCCGCCAACCTATCCGACCGGGAAGCCGTCATCGGGGGGAGTGGCCGTCCTCCCCAGGACGGGTGCCGTCCTGGGGTAAAAAAAAGGCCCCCCTTTGCTAAAACCTCACCTTTTTGGGGCCTTCGAACCGCACCTTCTTGTTCCATATGGAAAAATACCCCATCCAACGGGGGTGTCAATGGGTTTTCGGGGCATGTCCGAATATGTCAGTTATTGTCAGATGGGGCGGGCCCGGGGGCCCGTCAGATCAGGGTGACTTCGCGCCGGCCGCGGACCACTTCGCCTATGGTCCAGGCCTTGAAGCCCTGCCTGTCGAACAGGGAAATGGTCCGGTCCGCGTCGCCCGGGGGGACGACCAGGGCCATGCCGATGCCCATGTTGAGGGTCCGGAACATCTCCCGCTCGTCGACGTTCCCGGCCCGCTGGATCTTGCGGAAGATCGGGGGGATGGGCCAGGAGCCCTTCTCGACGCGGACCCCGTAGCCCTCGGGGATGACCCGGGGGATGTTGTCGTAGAAGCCGCCGCCCGTGATGTGGGCCATGGATTTGATGCGGACCTTCTTGAGGACCTCGAGGATGGCCGTGCAGTAGATCCGGGTCGGGCGGAGGAGGTCCCGCCACAGCCCGGCCTTGATCTCCCGCTCCGAGAAGACCTTGCGGGCCAGGGAATAGCCGTTGCTGTGGAGGCCGCTCGAGGCCAGGCCGATGACGGCGTCGCCTTTGCGGCAGGTCCGGCCGTCGATGATCTTCGGCTCGTCGACCAGGCCCACGCAGAAGCCGGCCAGGTCCCACTTGCCGGGGCCGTAGAGCCCGGGCAGCTCGGCCGTCTCGCCGCCGACCAGGGCGCAGCGGGCCTCGCGGCAGCCGCGGACGACGCCCTTGACGAGGTCGACGAGCATGGCGGGAACGACCTTGCCGACGGCGATGTAGTCGAGGAAGAAGAGCGGCTCGGCCCCGAGGACGACGACGTCGTCGACGGACATGGCCACGAGGTCGACGCCGACCGTGTCGTACTTCTTGACCATGTCGGCGATGAGGAGCTTGGTCCCGACGCCGTCGGTCGAGGAGACCAGGACGGGCTTCTTCATCCCGGCCAGGCGGGGCCGGAAAAGGCCCGAGAAGCCGCCGAGGCCGCCCAGGACCTCGGGCCGGCCGGTCGACTTGACGAGGGGCTTGATCAGGCCGATGAAGCGGTCGGCCGCGTCGATGTTGACGCCGGCCTGCTTATAGGTCACTCGGGGCATGTCCGTTCTCCAGGGGAAGATGCGCTCCTTTTTATAACAGCCCCCCGCGGCGAAGTCAATTGAGGTTTGACCCTGTATTCCCCGGGGTGTAACCTTTTCCCCAGAGGGCGGTATTTACCCATGAACGCCGGGAATAGCGAGCGAGAGAAGACCGAACCCATGTCCCCGACCGACAACGAGCTGATGGAAGACGTCAGGGACGGCCGGGTCGAGAGGCTGGCCGTCCTGTTCGAGCGGTACCAGATCCCGCTCTACAACTTCTTCCTCCGCCTGACGGGGAACCGGGCCGCCAGCGAGGACCTCGTCCAGGAGGTCTTCATGCGCGTCCTGAAGTACAGGGCCGGCTACCTCAGCGAGAGCCGCTTCAACGTCTGGCTCTTCCAGATCGCCCGCAACGCCCACGTCGATCACCTGCGGAAGCAGAAGGGGACGGTCCCGCTCGACGACCTGTTCGTCGAGGCCCCGAGCCGCGATCCCCTGACGGGGGCGGCCTACGAGGCCGACCGGGAGGCCGAGCTCGTCCGCCGGGCCCTCGACCGCCTGCCCGTCCAGAAACGGGAGATCCTGGTCCTCTTCCGCTTCCAAAACCTCAAGCTCCGGGAGATCGCCGAGCTCATGGGCATCCAGGTGGGCACGGTCAAGGCCCAGGTCCACCGGGCCCTCAAGGACCTCAGCCGCATCTACCTCGAGCTGCAGAAAGGGAATGTGTCATGACCTGCGAGAAGATCCAGGAACGGTTCGCCGACTATCTGACCGGGGACCTCGACGAGGCCGGCCGGGGCGAGGTGCGGGCGCACATCGCCGCCTGCGCCGCCTGCCGCGGGGACCTCGAGGACCTGACCGTCGTCTGGGCCAAGCTCGGCGTCCTGCCCGAGGAGCAGCCGAGCGGCGCCCTGCGCGGCCGGTTCTACGCCATGCTCGAGGAGTACAAGAACAAGAGCGCGGAGGCGCGGCGCCCCGCCTGGCGGGAGTGGATGAGCTTCCGGCGCCCGGCCTTCGTCGCGGCGTTCTCGGCCTTCCTGTTGCTCTTCGGCCTCGGCGCGGGCTGGCTCATGAACGGCGGCCCCGCCGGACGGCAGAAATACGCGAGCCTTTCGCGCGAGGTCCAGGACATGCGCCAGCAGATGGCCGTGTCGCTCCTGGGCCGCTCCTCGGCCACGGAACGGATCCAGGGCGTCGGCTACACCGCCGAGGTCGAGGAACCGAACGACGCGACGCTCGCCGCGCTTTTCGACGCGGTCGACAAGGACCCCAACCCGAACGTCCGCCTGGCCGCCGTCGACGCGCTCTATCTCTTCCGCGACCGGCCGGGCGTCCGGGAACGGCTGGTCCTATCCCTGTCCGCCCAGACCTATCCCCTCGTCCAGGTCGCCCTCATCGACTTCCTGGTCGAGGTGCGGAGAAGCCCGGGCGGCCGAGGCGCTCAAGAAGCTCGTCGAGGGCGACCAGCTCACGCCGGACGTCAAGAAGCGGGCCGAACAAGGCCTGAAGCAGATCACGCTCTGAGGCCGCGATGAGAAAACACACCCTGATCCTCGCCGCCGTCGCGGGCCTGGCCGTCCTGGCCGCGGCCGCCGGGCCGGCCCAGAGCGGATGGGATAACGAGCGCGACTGGAAGTCCTTCAAGACCGAGGACATTCGCCAGACCCTGAAGTTCGCCGATCCCTCGAAGCCCGGCGAGGTCGCCGTGGACAACGTCTTCGGCCCCGTCACGGTCGAGGGCTACGCCGGCGCCGAGGTCGTCCTCGAGGCCCGGAAGATCATTTACGCCCGCGACGAGGCCCGGGCCCGGAAGGCCGAGGAAGAGGTCACGCTGGACATCGGCGGGCAGGGCAACACCATCGAGATCTACGTCGACGGGCCCTTCCGCGAGGACGACGGAGAAGGCCGCTCCCGGAACATCCATATGCGGCGCGACCCCGGCTACCGGGTCTATTACGGATTCACGCTCAAGGTCCCGGCGAAGTCGAGCCTGGTCGTCTCCACGGTCACCGACGGCGACGTCGAGGTCCGCGGGGTCGAGGGCAGGTTCGACGTCCGCAACGTCAACGGCCGGGTCCGGATCGTCGACGCGGCCGCCGCGGGCGACGCCCGGACCGTCAACGGCGGCGTGACCGTCGTCTTCCGCCGCGAGCCCGGCGGCGCCTGCCATTTCAAGACCGTCAACGGCGACGTCGAGGTGGGCTTCCCGGCGAACGCCCTCGGCCGACTTCCGGATCAAGACCATGCACGGCGAGGCCTACTCCGACTTCGACGTCACCGTCCTGCCCAAGGCGCCCCCGGTCCGCGAGGAGCGCCGCGAGAAGGGCGGCAAGTACGTCTACCGCAGCGACGGGTCCTTCGGCGTCCGCGCCGGCAAGGGCGGCCCGGAGATCCGTCTGGAGACATTGACCGGCGACATCCTGATCGCCAAACGCTCGAAACTGATGTCCTGAAAGGACAAGGAGGAGAACATGAACAGCACGAAGAAGATCGCGAACATCGCCGTCCTGGCGCTTCTCGTCGCCGGGACGTGCGGCTGGGCCGTCGCCCAGTCGAAGGAAGAGCCCCCGGACCGGGCGGTCGTCCCGCTCACCGACCCGTCGAAGCCGGCCAAGATCGAGGTCTCGATCATGCGCGGCAGCATCACGGTCAAGGGCTATCAGGGCAAGGAGATCATCGTCGAGGCCCGGACCCGGGAGAAGGCGCTCTCCGGCTATCTCACCGGCCAATACGCCGCCGGAGCCTACGCCGGAACGGGCCCCTGGGCCGTCCTGGCCCCTCCCGCGCCGGAGCCCCCGGCCACTCCGGCTCCGGCCACGGCCCCGACGCCGGTGCCCCGGCTGAGCGAAAAACAGCAGAAGGAGGTCGAGGCCAAGCTGGCCGAGGTGCTGGCCGACCAGGAGGTCCTGGCCAAGAAGGTCACCGGCCAGCAGTACGCCAAGGCCACGGCCATCTACGACGAGTACTTCCAGGACGACAAGAAGCGGCGCGAAGAGAAGGCCAAGAAGACCGCCGGCATGAAGCAGCTCGGCGGGACGACCTCCGGCCTCGAGATCGAGGAGGACGACAACGTCGTCCAGATCAGCGCCCAGTCCTGGAAAGCGGCCACCGACATCGTCATCCAGGTCCCGGTCTCGTCCTCGCTCGAGGTCCGCACCTCCATGGACGGGACGATCGTCGTCGAGGGCGTCAGCGGCGAGATCGACATCAACAACATCAACGGCCCGGTGACGCTCAAGAACGTCTCCGGCAACACCCTCGTCCACACGGTCAACGGCGACATCGAGGCCGTGCTGACCCGGGTCTCCGCCGACAAGCCGCTGTCGTTCAGCACCATGCACGGCGACATCGACGTCACGCTGCCGGCCGACGTCAAGGCCAGCCTGAAGATGAAGACCGAGCAGGGCGAGATCTACACCGATTTCGACATGAACGTGGGCCGCAAGGCGACCCGGGCCGAGGCGGCCGAGAAGACCGAGCAGGGCAAGTTCCACATCACCTTCGACAAGTCCCTCCTGGGCCAGGTCAACGGCGGCGGCTCGGAGATCTCGTTCAACACCTTCACCGGCGACATCTACATCCGCAAGAAAAAGTAAGGCCCGTTTTCCCGATCACGCCTGAGGGGCGGCCGCCTGGCCGCCCCTTTTTTTATTCCAATACAGGTAGGCCGGGATGCCCAGGGAGATGATGGCCAGGCCGGCGAAGGAGTTCCGGAACGACCCGATGAGGGAGTTGACGATGACGAACAGGGCCGCCAGGACGAAGATCGCCGGGGTCACCGGGTAGCCCAGGGTCTTGTAAGGGCGCGGCAGGTCCGGCCTCTTCTTCCGCAGGACGAAGACGCCGAAGACCGCCAGGCCCAGGAAGATCCAGTTGCCGAACACCGCGTAGGTCAGCAGCTGCTCGAACGTCCCGCTCAGGCTCAGGACGATGCTCCAGGCCCCGACGACCATGAGGGAAACGTGGGGGGTGTGGTATTTCGGGTGGACCGAGGCCATCTTCTTGAAGAAGAGCCCGTCCTTGGCCATGGCGTAGTAGACGCGCGGCCCGGTCAGGACGTGGCCGTTGGCCGCGCCCAGGATCGAGAACAGGATGATGACCGAGACGATGGAGGCCCCGACGGGCCCGACCGCGACGTTCATGGCCACGGCCGCGATCCGGTCGGCCTTGGCCATCTCGGCCGCCGGCACGACGTAGAGGTAGGCGACGTTGGCCAGGATGTAGAGGACGGTGACGATGCCGCACCCGGCGATGAGGCCGATGGGCAGGGAGCGCGCCGGGTTCTTCGTCTCTCCGGCGTTGAAGGTCGACACTTCGAATCCCTTGTAGGCCCAGAGCACGGCCACGAGGGCCAGTCCGAAATGCTTGATGAAGTCGCTCCCGAGGCCCGACGAGGCCGGCGAGGTCAGATTCCCCCAGTCGCCCTTGCCGGACAGGAAGACGACGGCGATGATCCCCAACAGGGCCGCGAACTTGAGCGTCGTCAGGATGTTCTGGAGGAACGCGCCCCGCTTGACGCCGAAATAATTGATGGCCAGAAGAAAAAGGATGAACGCGACGGCGACCGCTTTCTGGGCCACGGGGCCTATCGGGATGAAGTGCGGCAGGTATTTCGAGGCGAAGGCGACGGACAGGGTCGCGATCGTCCCCGAATCGACGACCAGGAAGATCGTCCAGCCGAACAGGAACCCGAACATCGGGCCGTAGATCTCACGCAAGTAGACGTAGATGCCGCCGGTCTCCGAGAAGGCCGCGGCCAGCTCGGCCAGGGCCAGGACGCCGAACATGCAGGCGATGCCGCCGGCGATCCAGACGGCCAGCATGAGGAGCGGCGAACGGACCTCGCCCGCCACCGTGGCCGGGACGATGAAGATGCCCGAGCCGATCATGGTGCCGACGACGATGCTGACGATGCTGCCCGTGCCGAGACAACGGACCAGGGGCGAGCCGGGAGGGGTGGGTTCGTGGTGCGACATGCCGCTATCTTATGAATCGCAAAACCCGAAATCAATCGGTAATTCCCTTTTTGGCCCTAAAAACATCGATGAGGGCCACGCTCCAAGCCGATGGGGGAGGATCGAACCCGTTCTATCGTGCTCATAACAATGAGCAACCTGAGGTCCGACCCCAAAAGGGAATTGACAGCAAAGGGCGGCAGCCCTATCCTTGGCTTTTCGAGAACGCCCGTCCGGAAGGGAGCAGCGTCATGGCCCCGAGAAACCGCCGCCTGGGATTCCTCGTCCTCCTCGTCGCCCTCATCACCGTTCTCTTCATCGTCAACCGCCGCGTGCGTCAGACCGAGGAGCCGGCCGACCTCGTCCTCGTGAACGGTAAGATCGTCACCGTCGACGACCGCGTCCCGGCGGCGGCCTGGCTCGCCGTCCGGGGCGATCGCATCGCCGCCCTGGGCGCCGATCCGAAAGCCTTCACCCGCTACGTCGGCGAAGGCACCGAGATCGTCGACCTCGGGGGCGCCCTGACCATCCCCGGGATCATCGAGAGCCACGGCCATTTCACCGGCCTGGGCCAGTCCAAGACGGTCCTCGACCTGACCAAGGCCCGCTCCTGGGACGACATCGTGGCCATGGTCGCGGCGGCCGTCGCGGAAGCCAAGCCCGGCGACTGGATCCTCGGCCGGGGCTGGCACCAGGAGAAATGGGACCGGGCGCCGGAGCCCAACATCGACGGGCTCCCCTTCCACGGCGCGCTGAGCCAGGCCTCGCCCGCTGAACCCGGTCCTCCTCACCCACGCCAGCGGCCACTCGTCGCTGGCCAACGCCAAGGCCATGGAGCTGTCGAAGATCACCCGGACGACGACCGATCCCGACGGCGGGGAGATCGTCCGGGACGCCAAGGGCGAGCCCATCGGGGCCTTCATCGAGACGGCCCAAAGCCTCGTCCGCTACCAGGCCGGTCATTTCACGCCCGAGGAGGCCCGGGCGCGGACGCGCAAGCTCGTCGAGCTGGCCTCCCGGGAATGCCTCGTTCACGGCGTCACGACCTTCCACGACGCCGGCGCCGGCTTCTCCACGGTCGACCTCTACAAGCAGATGGCCGAAGAAGGCGCCCTGCCCGTCCGCCTGTACGTCATGCTCGGCGCCGACAGCCGGGCCCTGGCCGAACGGGGCGCCGCCTACCGGATGATCGGCGCGGCCGCGAACCACCTGACCGTCCGGACGATCAAGCGGCTCATGGACGGCGCGCTCGGCGCCCACGGGGCCTGGCTCCTGGAGCCTTACGCCGACCTCGCCGCCGGCGCCGCGAACCCGGCCGGCCTCAACACGGAATCGATCGAGGAGATGAAGGCCACGGCCAAGTTCGCCGTCGAGAACGGCTTCCAGCTTTCGACCCACGCCATCGGCGACCGAGGCAATCGCGAGACGCTCGACGTCTACGAGGAGGCCATGAAGGCCCATCCGGACAAGACCGACCTCCGCTGGCGGATCGAGCACGCCCAGCACCTCTCTCCCGCCGACGTCCCGCGCTTCCACGCCCTCGGGGTCATCCCGGCCATGCAGGCCATCCACTGCACGTCCGACGCGCCCTGGGTCCTCAAGCGCCTCGGCGAGAAGAGGGCCGCGGAAGGGGCCTACGTCTGGCGCAAGCTCATGGACGCCGGCTCGACGATCCCCAACGGCACGGACGTCCCGGTCGAGCCCATCGATCCCATGTCGTGCTTCTTCGCCGCGGTGACCCGTAAGCTCAAGGACGGCACGATCTTCTACCCCGATCAAAGGATGACCCGCGAGGAGGCCCTTCGCTCCTACACCATCAACGGCGCCTACGCCGGGTTCGAGGAGAGCCTCAAGGGCTCGCTCACGCCGGGCAAGCTGGCCGACATCACCGTCCTCTCCCGGGACATCCTGACCTGCCCGGAGGACGACATCCCCGGGACCGAGGTCCTCTACACGATCGTCGGCGGCAAGATCCTCTACCACAAATGAGAGAGACCGCCCGCCGAAGGAGAAGCCGATGTCCGGCGTGAGCCGCGCCGCCGTTCCCGTCCTGGTCCTCGTCCTTTGCCTGTCGGCCCCGGCGCTCGCCGCGGGCGAGCCGGGCGGCGCGGCAGCCTCCTCCGGGAAGGTCCCCCGGTGGGAGTCGAACCTGTCCGTCGGCTCGGTCAGCAACGGGCGCCTGGGGATCGTCAAGTCCTTCTGGTGGTATGCCCTGCCGCGCGTCGTGGCCCTCGGCCTGAGCATCGATCACGTCCTCGAGGCCGTCCCGTTCTCGCTCAACGTCGCCCTCAACGCGCCCACGCCCGTCGTCGTCCCCTTCGTTTGCGCCGGCGTCGGGACCGCGCTGACCTGCGGCGGCATCTCCTTCTACGGCGGCGGCGTCAAGATCCGCCTCGGACGGAGGATCGGCCTCATCGCCGAATACCGGAAGTACCGGTACAATCAGACGGACGGCGCCTACCATCCGACCTTCACGAAGGCCGAGGCCGGATATTTCGGGGGCGGGATCGCCTACATCTACTGAGCGCCGCCCGGACGTCCGCATGGCCGCCGCTTTTCCGCTTGACAAGCGGACCTGTCTATCGTATATTTACGATATACGATAGACCGAAAGGAGCGGCCATGGCCCAAGCGAAGACCTCGGCGTTCGATCCGGCCCTCGTCCGGGCCGCCGGATTGGCCAAGGCCCTGGCCCATCCCGTCCGCATCCGCATCCTAGAGATACTGGCCGCCCGGCGAGGCTGCGTGTGCGGCGGCCTCGTCGACCTCCTGCCCCTGGCCCAATCGACCGTTTCCCAGCACCTCAAGGAGCTCCGGGACGCGGGGCTCATCCGGGGGGAGATCGACGGGCCGCGGACCTGCTATGGCCTCGACGCCCGGTCCATAGCGGAAGCGGCCTCGGCGCTGGCCGGGCTCTTCGCCCGCCTCGGCCGGGAAGGATGCGGCCGCCCGACGACCCGGGCCGGAAGATCCACCAAAAAAGGAAAGGAGCCCTCATGAACCTATTCAAAAAGAGACCCAAGGAGAGCGAGCGCCTCAAGGAGCTCGTCCGCGAGAAATACGGTCAGATCGCCAAAGACGCGCCGGCCCCGGGTCAGGCGCCCGCGAAGCCGCCCGCTTCCTCCTGCTGCTGCTGTTCGTCCCCTTCGCCGAGTCCCTGCTGCGCCCCGGCCCCCGATCCTTCGGCCGCGACCTATTACGCCGAGGACGTCGCCGGGCTCAAGGACGCCTACGAAAAGCTCGACGGCCACGTCGAGGAGGCCGACCTCGGCCTCGGCTGCGGCCTGCCGACCCAGCACGCCGGTCTCGCCCCGGGGCAGACCGTCGATCGACCTCGGCTCGGGCGCCGGCAACGACGTCTTCATCGCCCGCTCGGTCGTGGGCGAGACGGGCCGGGTCATCGGCGTCGACATGACCCCCGAGATGATCGACAAGGCCCGGACGAACGCCGCCCGCCGCGGCTTCGCCAACGTCGAGTTCCGCCTGGGCGACATCGAGACGCTCCCCGTCGAGGACGCCGCGGCCGACGTCGTCGTCAGCAACTGCGTCCTCAACCTGGTCCCCGACAAGAGCCAAGGCCTTCGCCGAGATCTTCCGCGTCCTCAAGCCGGGCGGGCGGTTCTGCGTCTCCGATATCGTCCTCGAGGGCGCGCTGCCGGCCAAGCTCCGTCGGGCCGCCGAGCTCTACGTCGGCTGCGTGGCCGGCGCCCTCCAGGCCGACGAATACCTCGGCCTCATCCGAAAGACGGGATTCGCCGGGATCGAGGTCAAGGCCTCGAAGAAGCTCGACCTGCCCGACGAGGTCCTGCTCGGGCACATCGGGGTCGAAGACCTCGCCGCCTACCGGGCGTCCGGGGCGTCCGTCCTGAGCATCACGGTCGTCGGGACCCGGCCGTAAGGCCGGATCCGGACCCGCGCGGCCGGCCCGGCGCAACGGACTCCCCCGCTCCGGGGTATAATGGAAGTACGGAGCGTGCGGACATGAAAAAAACGATAGGGACCCTCATCGCGTCGGCCGGACTCCTGCTCGCGGCGGGCCTTCCCGCCCGGGCCCAGCCGCGGCTGGACACGAGACCGGTCGCGTTCTTCCTCGACCTCGGCTATGTCAACCTGGCCGACTACCCCAAATGGATCCTGATCGGCCCCGAGCTCGAGCTACGGCTCGGCCGGCACATCTCCGTCAATCCCGAGGCCTCGATCTGGATCCGGCAGTCCCGCGGGGGCGCCGTCCAGTTCGTTCCGGGAGCGACGGCCAACCTCAGGTTCGGGCGCTTCTTCTTCGGCGGCGGGGCCGTCCGGCGGGTCTCCGACTGGTCCGAGAGCGCCGGCGGCTGGCTCGTCCCCAAGTTCCAGGCCGGCCTGCTCACAGGCCCGGCGCGCCTGACCCTGTCCGCTTTCTATTTGAGCGCCTCGAACGACGTCGTGCTCAGCCTGACGGTCGGGATCGGCCTCGGCGGCCGGATGGGGAGAGGGTCCGAGGATTAGAGCCCGGCCGGCTAATTTGATGTTCTTCGCCGGATTCCCGGATATCCCTCTCTCGGGCCTTAGCTCGGCGATATCCTCTGGCTCCCCGGCCCCCCGGGGAACGGGAAGCGGACTCTTGGGAGCGGACCGGGCAGAAGCACGGCGTAGCGACTCGGAGCCGGGCTTCTGCGAAATATCTTCAAAAAGCCCTTTCTTAAGATATTTCCCAGCGCCGTCCCTCCGGGTCGCTCCGGGGCGGCGCTGATGGTCGCTGCTCGGAATCCGCTCCCTGCCGCTCGCCGCCTCGAGAGGGCGTCCCGGAAATGGGAGAAGAACTTTATTTCAGGGCGGCCAGGGCCTTGAGGGCCAGCGAATAGAGCCAGCGGTGGGCTTTGTTGCCGTTGGTCAGGATGGCCACGCCCGTCTTCCGGTCGACGTTCCCCGCCAGGAAAGCCGTGTACCCGTTGACGCTGCCGCTGTGGGCGATGACCTTCTCGCCTTCGAGGGTCGAGACCCACCAGGCCAGGCCGTAGCCCGACGTCTCGTTGAGCCAGCCTCCGTTGATGGGACCGGCGAAGCGGTCGTACTGCCGCCGGGTCATCTCGCGGAAGGTCGTTTCGCTGACGATGCGCTTGCCCTTGTAGACGCCGTGGTTGAGGGCGGCCGTGAGCCAGCGGGCCTGGTCGACGGCCGTGCCGTAGACGACGCCCGCCGGCCAGGCGTCGGCCTTGACCCAGTCGACGGGCCGGAACATCCCGGCCCGCCGCCGCACCGGCATGTAGGGGATGGCCAGGCGCTCGGCCATGTCCGCCCGCGGCTCGAAGGCCGTGTCGCGCATCTCGAGCGGGGCGAAGACATTCTTGCGCATGTACTCCTTGAACGGGACGCCGGAGAGCTTCTCGATGAGGTGGGCGACGAGGGTGAAGGCGATGTTGGAATAGAGGACGCGCGTCCCCGGACGGCGCCAGAGCCGGAGCTTGCCGGAGAGGTAGTCGGAGAGGGAGGGCGGCGCGGCGTCCTCCCAGACGGCGTGCCGGCCGAAATCGGTGGGCAGGCCGGACGTGTGCGTCAGGAGGTGGCGGAAGGTCACGGGATAGCGCTTGTTCTCGCCCTCGATCCGCAGATCGCCGAGGAAGTCGTTGACCCGGTCGTCGAGCTTGAACCGGCCCTGTTCCATCAGCTGGAGCAGGGCCGTCGCCGACATCGTCTTGAAGGTCGAGGCGATGAGGTAGACCGTGTCGCAGGCGGCCGGGGTCTTGACCCGGACGTTGGAGAGTCCCGCCGAGCGCGTCCAGACGACGCGGTCGCCCGAGACGAGAACGACGGCCATGGACGGGATGCGGCCGGTTTTGAGCGCGCGCTCGATCTCGGGATCGAGCAGGGCGGCCAGGCGCGGATCGTCGACCGGCGAGAAGGGCCGGGCCGCGTACGGGTCGGAGACCATGGCCGGGCCGAGCAGGAGATCGTCCTGGCCGTCGCCTTCGAACTCGTCCGGACCGGACTCGAGGTCGGCGAAGCCGCCCTGGCCGGACGTGTTGTCGGGACCGATCGTCGATGCGGCGGTCACGGCGCCGGCCTTGCCGCTGGCGGCGATCCCGGCGTCCGAACGCCCGCCGATGATCTTGACGGCCACGAACAGCCCGACGGCGATGAGACCCAGGACGACGAGGGCGATGTCGGCCGCCCGTCGCAGCCGCACCTTGGACCGCGGCGAACGGCGCGGTGAGGGTCCGGGTCCGGAGGGGACCCCGACGGCCGGCACGGCGGCCCGGGCGCGCTTGTGTTTCGCGGGCCGGGCCATGGCGCTCATGATGTCTCGCTCGGTCAAGGATTATACCACGCCCGGGGAGCCGGGAGGGGGATCCCGGCCTTTTTCAGGATTCACTCCACAACGAAGCTCATGGATGCGAAGTCCATCGTCATCCGCGAACAGAGAGGCAGGAGGTCGACGCCGATCGTGCCGTGGAAGCGGAGGGAATCGGAGTGGGTTTCCTGCGTCTGGACCAGGACCCGGCGCAGGGCGAAATCCATGCCCCCGGCCTGAAAGGCGAACTCGTCCAGGATCCGGACGGCGACCGTCCGGGGATCGCCGAGGCCGCCCACGACGGATTCCCGGAGCCTCGAGCGGCCGTTGATCTCGCCGCGGAAGCGCCGGTAGTACGGCGGGTAGAGTGAGGTCGCCGACGCCCCCGTGTCCAGGCAGAGGCGGAGCCGGGCGCCGCGATGGACGACCTCGACGACGGGCATGAAGCCCGAAAAGCACATGTTCCGCACGCGGCGGGAGCGGGGGCGGGCCGGGACGACCAGGTCGCCGGTCCGGGTCTCGGTGATCTCCTTGAGGGCCTCGAGAACGGGCATGCCGAGCAGGCCCTTCCGGCCGGCGACGGTCCGTCCCGATTCGGCGGGGAAGAGCTCGTCCGGCAGGACCAGGAAGATCGCGTTCTCGATCCGTACGGACTCCCATCCGAGCTCCGGCACGACGCCGATCCGGCCGTCGACCGAATTCCCCGATCCCGTCTGGACCTTGACCGGGGGGCCGTAGAGCGCGAGGCCCAGCTCGTCGGCCACGGACTTGTAGAGGATGGACATGTTGGAGCCGGTGTCGTAGCCGAAGAGGACGGTCCGGTCCGCGACACGGACGGGAAAACGCCGCTTCGTCATCCGGACCGTCGCGTCCCGCGCGACCTCCGCCCTCTGCGGGGGGACTCCGGCCAGGGCCGCCCAGAGCCCGGCGTGGCTTCTCAGGCTGGCCCGCTCGTCGCCGTCGAGAACGGGGCCGAAGCGCAGAAGGGCCTGCCGGTAGGCGTCCGCGGCCTCCTTGTAGCGTCCGAGACGGCGGTAGGCGTCGGCGAGAAGCACCCAGGCTTCCTTCACCAACATGCGCGGGGGACCGTTCCGGGTGGCCTCGATATAGCTCCTCAGCCCGTGGACGGCCGGCTCCAGGCGGTTGAAGACCTGATCGACGGCGCCCCGGAAGAAGGCCAAGTCGACCGGCCCCTCGACCTCGGGCGGGGGGAGGGCGTCGCGCAGCTCGAAATAACGGCACTCCTCGTAGAGCCGAGCCAGGCGCTCGACGGGGCCCTTCCCCTGCCGCCGGGCCGGCAGGAGCGGCCAGGCGCAGAGGCAAACGGCCAGGGCCAGAAAGGCCATCAACGTCCGGGATCTCATCTCCGCGACCTGCCGCATTCGGAACTGCACGATATCCCTCGATGCAGCAAGGTTCGGGCCAACCGGCCGGTCGGATCTTCAGGCGAGACCGCACTTTCCCATGAGGGTGCCGCGCCCCCGCCGTAAAAGGAATTTACGCGACCGGTTTGACCCCTCGTCCCTTTAGTTCCATAATAAGTGGAGGGGATTTCCATGGAAGATCTCCGGAGGGGGAAGGTCATGAAACGGAATATCCATAAGCTGGCGAAGGCCGGAGTCCGGATCGCGGCCGGGGCGGCCGCTCTCGGGCTCATCCTGTCTCTTGGGCCGGACGCCCGGGCCGGCGCCGGGGACCGGACGGGACAGATCCGGGAAGAGGTCACGGTTACGCTCAAGCTCATCCAGGCTTACGTCACGACCAAGGACGGCAAGCCCGTGACCGATCTGACGGCGGCCGACTTCGAGGTCACCGACAACGGCAAGACGGTCGCGGTGACGCATTTCGAGAACCACGTCGTCGGCGGGGACTCCCTGGCGCCGGCCGGGCCGGCGGACGCGCAGAAGCTCGGGCGGAAATTCCTGTTCCTGTTCGATTTCGCCTTCTCCGATCCCCGCAGCACGCGCAAGGCCCGGGAAGCCGCCCTCCATTTCCTGGACACGGCGATCCGGCCCGCGGACGAGGTCGGGGTCATGTCCTATTCCCCCACCCGCGGCCTGACCATCCACGAGTACCTGACGACCGACCACGCCAAGGTCCGCACCGTCGTGGACGCCTTCGGCCTCAGGGCGGTCGTCGGGCGGGCCGAGAGCCTGACCAACCTCATCTACGCGGACGAGCTGCGTCACATGCAGGACGGCCCAGGCGTGAATCCGGCCCCCGGCGCCTTCCAGCCCGCCACGGGGCCGACGACCCGCAGCGACACCGCGGCGGACTCCTTTTTCCAGGAACAAGCCCGGGCCCAGACCGCCGGCGCCGTAGACGAGGGGCGCCGGCAGGGCTACACCGACCAGGCCCGTCAGTTCGCCCAGACCTTCACCAACCTCAGCCGGGCCATGCGCTACGTGCCCGGCTGGAAGAACATCATCCTGTTCTCGTCGGGCATCAGCCGGGCCCTCATCTACGGCGAACGGCGCGGCATGAACGTCCCGAACATGGACGCGAGCAATCCCGACCAGATGATGGCCGAGCTCAACGCCTACGACAACGCCCAATCCAACACGGGGGTGCGGACGGAGTTCGCCCAGGCCCTGAAGGAGCTCAAGAACGCGAACAGCCCGATCTACGCCATCGATTGCTCCCCGACGGCCGGGGAGATGGACATCAATAATCCGGTCGGCACGTCGATGAGCAACCGGGAGTTCACCGGGAAGGACTCGCTCATCCAGCTGGCCGGGGAAAGCGGCGGGAAATATTTCAGCAACAGCATGGACACCAAGAACGCGCTGGCCGCCGTCGAGGACATCACCAGCGCCTTCTACGTCCTCGGCTACACGGTCCCGGCCACCTGGGACGGCGCGTTCCACAAGATCAAGGTCAGGATCCTGCGGCCGGGCTGTAAGGTCGTCAGCCAGAACGGCTATTACAATCCCAAGCCGTTCTCGGAGTACTCCCGGTTCGAGCGGCTCCTCCAGATGACCGACCTGGCCCTCAGCGACAATCCCCTGGCCCGGCTGCCCGAAGAGACCGCCATGGTCGTGACCCCGGTCCTCGTCGGCGGCTGGCCTCACCTCGTCGCCTATGTCCGGATCTCGAAGGATGCGGCGGCCGCCGTCATCGGGAAGGCCGCCGACGCCTACCTGCTCGTCTACGACGAGGAGCAGGGGAAGTCCGCGGTCAAGAGCTACCGGCTGAAGCCGCCCGCGAGCGGCCCGGCGGAGACCGTGACCACCTTCGCGGTCCCGACCAAGCCCGGCCGCTATGCCTGCCGGATGATCGTACAGAACGTCGAAACAGGCCTCGCCGCCCGGGGCTCGGCCTCGGTCGCCTTCACGAATCCCGCCGCCGCCCCGATCCGGCTCGATCCTCCGTTGCTGCTCGACGAAAGAGTCGGGGGCTTCGAGGCCGGGGTCGCTCCCGAATCGACCGTCTCGGCCCTCTTCGGCTACGATCCGGCGAGATACGTCCCTTGGACCGGGAGCCTGCCGGCCGGCCCCCGGCGGGTCCACGCCGCGGTCCGTTGCGCCCTGGTGGCGCCGGAGACGGAGCTCGGATTCGAGGCCAAGGACACCTTCGGCGGCGCCGCGACGGACGTGCCGGTCACGGTCGTCGGCGTCCGGACGGCCAGGGACCTGAGGCTCTGCCTCCTCGAGCTCGCCTTCGGCGGCCTCGCGCCCGGGCCGCACGTCCTCAAGATCACGGCCCGGGACCCGACAGGCACGATGCAGGGGGAGGCGACGGCGGCGTTCACCGTCAAGTAGAGGAGCCGGGGTTCGGGCGCCGGGCCCGGGGCTCAGTCCTCGGAGAGGCCGGCCAGCTTATCCTGGACGCGGTGAAGCTCGTCCTGGGCTTCCTTGAGAAGCTTGGCCTTGAAGGCGATGGTGTCGATGGCCTTGGTCTCGCTCATCGTCCGCTTCAGGCGGTCGATCCGGACGAGGATCTCGGATTCCCGCGTCTTGAGCCGGGCGACGTCCTCTTCGGTCAGGGGTTCCTTATCCATGGTTTCGCTTTCCGGAGACCCATTGTAGACGAAGGGACCTGTCCTCGACAAGACCGATGATTCAAACCTCAACAATTCGCTTTTTGCGATCGCTCCAGGAGCCAGACGAAGCATAATGCCTCAAACAGAAACGCGAATTTGTTGAGGTTTGACCCCTCCGATGGATGTGCCATCATATATTTTCGAGGCATCCATGATCGTTTCCCCGAAGACCGCGAGGATCCTGGCCACCGTATTCCTGGCGACGGTCCTGCCGGCCATGGCCTGCTCCGCCGCGACCGCGCCGGCCGCGACGGACGCCGCCGATCTCCAGAAGAAGAAAAAAACCTCCGACGAGAAGAATCCCCAGGCCCAGTACGAGATGGGCGTCATCGCCTTGAAGTACGGGCTCACCGACGAAGCCGTGCGCTACGGTCAGGCGGCCGTCGCCCTGGATCCGGGTCACTTCGACGGCTGGAACCTGCTCGGCTCGGCCTATTACACCAAGGGCGAGTTCGCCCTCTCCGCGGAAGCCTACGGGAAGGCGGCGGAGATCAAGCCCGGCGACGGCGATGTCCAGAAGAACCTCGGGCTGGCCCTGGCCGAGCTCGGGGAGACGGAGAAGTCCGAAGCCGCCCTGAAGAAGTCCTTCGCCCTCGACGGGAACGCCGACACCGCCTTCTTCCTGGGCAAGCTCTGTTACAACGCCGGGCGCTACGAAGAAGCCCTGGACTACGCCCTCCAGTCCATCCGTAAGAAAGGCCAGAGCCCGAAAGCCTACAACCTCAAAGGCGTCATCTTGAACCAGCTCGGCCGGCATGCCGAGGCCGCCGGCAGCTTCCAGGCCGGGCTGGTCCTCGCTCCCGAGGACGTCGGGCTCCAGGTCAACCTGGGCATCGCCTACATCAACAGCGGCGAGCCGGCCAAGGCCAGGACCGTCCTCGAAGCGGCGCTGCCCAAAGTCCAGGACGCGGTCCTGAAGAAGCGGATCGAGGAATACCTCAAGGCCATCAAGGACGACGCGGCCTGAGCCCGGCGAAACGGGCCTCGAGGGCCCGCAGGAAGGCGACCCCCTGTTCGACGAAGGCCCGGCCGTCCGGGCAGAGGTCCTGGAAGATGCCGCGCTCGTAGGCGAAATCCCCCAGGCTCGTATTGTAGGTCTCCAGCCCGACGGTCCCGTCGAAGCCCAGCTCGGCCAGCGTCCGGAAGACCGTCTCCCAGGGCACGAGCCCGCCGCCCGGGACGCCCCGGTCGTTCTCGCAGGCGTGGACGAGGGCCAGGCGCGAGCCGAGGGCGCGGAGGCCCGCGGCGTAATCCCGGACCTCGGTGACGGCGTGATAGGTGTCGAAGGTGGCGCCGACCGCCGGGTGGCCGACGAGAGCGATGAGCCGCGCCAGCTGGGCCGGGGTGTTGACGAGGTGCGTACGGAAGCGGCTCATGGGCTCGAGGACGACGGTGACCCGGCGCGGCGCGGCGTATTCGGCCAGGGCACGGAGGCCTTCGGCCGCCCGGGGGAGCTCGTCGGCGGGCGGGCGGCGACGCTTTACGACGCCGGGGTGGCCGTAGAGGCACCCGGCGTAGGCCCAGGCCCCGAGCTCGGCCGAGAGGTCGATCTGGCGTTTGTGCCAGGCCAGCCCGCGGGCGCGGTCGGCGGGCTCGTCGGAGGAGAGGTCGGCGTCGAGGGGCCAGCGGCCGCCGGGACCGACGACGAGGTCGAGGCCGAGCGCGGCGGCGCGGCGGCCGGTCAGGCGGGGGTCGAAGACGACGTCGTCGCCGACGGAGAGCTCGACCATGTCGAGGCCGATCTCGCGGGCCAGATCGAGGAAGCGGACGTCGGCGTCCGACCAGCTGCGGGTGAAGAGATAACAGTGGGCCCCGTACTTCACGGGGGAACAATACGACACCTCGGGAGCGAGTGCAAGACGCGGCCCGGTCGTGCTATGATGAGGGCATGAACTGGGTCATCGTCCACAGGTCCAACGGAGTCACGGAGGCGGAGATCCTCAAGAACATGCTCGAGTCCTTCGGCATCCCCGCGCGGGTGAGCGCCGAAGCCGTAGGCAAGGTTCTCGGGATGACCGTCGACGGGATGGGCGTCGCGTCCCTTCTCGTCCCCGCGAACCGCGCCAAGGAAGCCCAGGACATCCTGGCCGAGCATTTCACCGCCGAGGCCTGAGGGGGCCGCCGCCGCGAACCGATGAGGGGGAGCCTCCCCTCCGAAGGTGGAAGTCTGCCGACAAAGAAGGGACCCGGTCCCTTCGTCTATTTGAAGATCTCGCGGCGGAGCGAGGCCAGGGCGATGCGGGACTCGACCGGATTGACGCCGATGCCCGGACCGTCGGGCACCCTGATCGTCCCCGGCCCGCTGAGCTCGATGGCCGGATCGATCAGGTCCTCTTTATAATACCGCCGGCTGGCGCTGAGGTCGTTCGGGTACCTGAAGTTCGGGAGCGCGGCGATGTGCAGGTTGTGGGCCCGGCCGATGCCGCACTCGAGCATGCCGCCGCACCAGACCGGCACTCCGGTCGCCTGGCAGAGGTCGTGGATCCGGCGCGTCTCGACGACGCCGCCGACCCGTCCGACCTTGATGTTGACGATACGGCAGCTGCCCATCTCCAGGGCCGCCCGGGTCGTGTCGGCCGCCGAGGATGCTCTCGTCGAGGCAGACCGGCGTCTTCATCTGCTTCTGGAGCTTGGCGTGCTCCCACAGGTCGTAAGGGGCGAACGGCTGCTCGACCATGAGCAGGTCGAAGGCGTCGAGGGCTTTTAGCGTCTCCGTGTCCTTCGGGCCGTAGGCGCCGTTGGCGTCGACCTGGAGCATGATGTCCGGGAACCTCTCGCGGACGGCGGCGCAGGCCGCGACGTCCCAACCCGGCTTGATCTTGATCTTGATCCGCTTGTAGCCCTGGTCGAGGTAGTCCCCGATGCGGGCGACGAGGTCCGGGAGGGAGTCCTCGATGCCGCAGCTGACGCCGGCCTCGATCTCGGTCCGGACGCCGCCGTAGAGCTCGCGGAGCGCGACGCCCGCCTTCTTGGCCTTGAGGTCCCAGAGGGCCAGCTCGATCCCGGCCTTGGCCATCCGGTTGCCGCGGAAGACGGCCGCCTCGCGGGCGAAGTCCTCCGGCTCGACGATGCCCTTGCGAAAGACGAGGGGGATCAGGAATTGCTTCATGACCAGCCAGGCCGTCTCGGCCGTCTCGCCGCTGTAAAGGGGAGCCTCCTCGGCGACGCACTCGCCCCAGCCGCACACTCCGCCCTCGCAGACCTTGACCAGGCTGAAGGTCCGGTCGTACGAGCGCCCGAAGCTCGTCTCGAAGAAATGGACGTAGGGCAGCTTGACGAGGTCGATCTCGATCCGTTCGATGGCCATCGGCGGTCCTCCGCGTTCGTGAATCCCGCCTAACATAATCCAAAACAAAATCGCTTGACAAGCGCGGAAGCCGTGATATTATACAAACTAGTTTGTATTACAAACTCTACAGGAGCAAAAATATGATCGACATCGAAAAGATCGAGAAACGGACGGTCCGGAGCTTTTACGAGGACGGCCTGTTCGAGATCGCCCTGGGCGCGGTCTTCCTCCTCCTCGGCGGCTATTTCTTCGCCCAGATGACCGCCCCCGAAGGCTCGACCCTCGAAGACGTTTTGAGCATCCTCTTCGTCCTCGCCATCGGCTCTTCGGCCTTCCTCGCCAGCCGCATCCTCCGCTTCTTCAAGCGCCGTATCACCTACCCGCGGACAGGCTACGTGACGTTCAAGAAGAAGGAGGCCAGTTCCAGGAGGCGCGTCGCGACCGCGGTCGTCGCCGGGATCATCGGCGCCTCGCTGGCCGCGCTGTACAGTCTTTCCCCGTCGGTCAAGGTCCTTCTCCCCGCCCTCAACGGGCTGCTCCTCGCGATCGCCGTCCTTTTCTTCGCCAACAAGATCGGCCTCGTCCGCTTCTTCGTCCTGGCCGCCCTGTCGGCGGCGATCGGCTTCGCCGTCACGGCGGCGGGGATCGGCGATATCAAGGGCGTCAGCCTCTATTATGGCCTCTTCGGCGCCGCGGTCGTCCTATCCGGCCTGGTCACACTCGTCATCTACCTCCGCCGGTCGCCGCGGCCCGCCGCCGAAGGCCCGGAGGGCCCCGATGCCCACTGACGTCCGCCTCCTCGCCGACATCGACAAGGTCATCCATGAGCCGGCCCGGCTGGCCTTGACGGCCATCCTCTCGGTCGTCGAGAGCGCGGATTTCCTCTACCTCCAGCGGGAGACCGGCCTGACCAAGGGCAATCTCTCGTCCCACCTGGCCAAGCTCGAGGAAGCCGGCTACGTGGCCATCGAGAAGACCTACCGCGGGCGGGTGCCGTTGACCCTCGTCCGCCTGACTGAGGCCGGCGCCGCGGCATACAAGGCCTACCGGGCCCGCTTCAAGAGGTTTTTGGAGAAGAACTGAGGGCTCAGGCGAGCTTGAGGCCCTTGCGGTGGGCCCGGTACTCGTAGACGCCGATGATCCGTCGGGCCATCGCTTCGGCCGAGTATTTCTCGAGGACCGCTTCCCGCCCGCCGGAGGCGAGGCGCGCGGCCAGGTTCCGGTCGAATTGGATCTTGGCCACGGCGTCGGCCAGGGCCCGGGCGTTGCGGGCCGGGACGAGGAGCCCGCTTTCGCGGTGGGTGACGACGTCCCTGGCCGTCCCGATGTCGGCCGCGGCGACCGGCAGGCCCGAGGCCATGGCCTCGATCAGGAAGCCGCCGAGACCGTCGAGGTGGGAGAAGACGGCGAACATATCGAGCGAGGCCAGGATCCTCGGCGCGTCCTTCCAGGAGCCGAGATAATAGTGCACGCCCTCGGCCGGCGGCGCCGGCTCCCCGTCCTCCGGTTCGCCGGCGTCGAGACGGAGCGAGCCTTCGCCGAGGACGACGAACCGGGCTTTGGGGGACTGGGCCCGGACCAGGGCGGCCGCCTCGAGGAGGGCCCGGAGCCCGCGCGCGTCCTCGAGCGGCAGGACGGCGCCGATCAGGAAATCGTCCGGCGCGAGGCCGAGCTCGCGGCGAACGAGGTCGCCGCGCGGCTCGGAGGTGAAGCGGGAAAAATCGAGTCCCTGCGGCACGACCTCGATGCGGTCCTCGGCGACCCCGCCGCGGACGAGGATGGAGCGGACGGCGTCCGAACCGGCGACGAACGCGTCGATCGAGGCGAACGGCAGCTTGCCTTCCAGGGGCGAGGAGTCGGCCGGACGGGAGAGGACGCGGACCGGGACCTCGGCGACGGCCGCCGCCGCGAGTCCCAGGGCGGCGCCGAAGGTCTCGTGGAAATGGGCCAGCTTGCAGCCCCGGGCGCGCATGGCCCGGGCCAGGCTGCGGCGGACCGAGAAGGCGAAACGGCCGCGCATCCGCAGGGGGATCGTCGAGAGGCCTTCGGCCTGGGCCTGGCCGAGGAGGCCGCTCCCGGGCTCGGCCACGATGTGGGCCGCGACGCTTTTCTTGAGGAGCTCGCGGGCGATATAGAGCTGCTGGCGCTGGTTCTCGCGCCACTCACGGCCGGCGTCGACGAGGAAGATGCTCACCCGGCAATTCTAGCACAGCGCGCGCGAGGGGGCCAGCCTTCCGCGACCCTTACTTGATGTATTCGCCGAGGCTGATGTTGCGGGCCTCGAGCGTCGATCCGGTGACCTTGGCGATGGCGGCCACGGCGATATTGTAGTCGACCATGGCCTTCATCTCCAGCGACCGGGCGCTGGCCAGGGCGTCCTGGTAGGTCAGGACGAAGTAATTCGTCGACATGCCGACGTTGAGCTTCTTCATCTCGGCCTCGAGCTGCCGCTCGGCCAATTCGCGGGCGATGCGATAGGCGTCGACGCTCTTGGCCGCGGTCTCGAGGGTCCGGACGGCGTCGCTGACCTCGAGGTAGATCTGCTGATCCTGGACCTTGAGCCGGGCTTGGGCCTGCTCGAGGTCGAGCTTGGCGTAGGTGTAGTTGGCCCGGCCTACGACATCGCCCAGGGGGATGGTCAGGGTCAGGCCGGCGGTCCAGTTGTTGTAGAGGAACTTGAAGACGTCGCGGAAGGCCTGCGAGGCGCTGCCCGGGTCGCCGAGCGTGGGGTCCCCGAAGGGATTATCCGGGTCGTAGATATACTGCTGGCCGGACGTGCCGGGGCTGGTCTTGGACAGCTGGAGGTCGAGCTGAGGCAGGATCTGGTTCTTGGCGAAGCGGAAGTTGACCATCTTCGTGCCGATCGTCGCCTTGGCCGATTCGAGCTCCGGCCGCTTGGCAATAGCCCTGGCGTAGGCCTCCTCGAGCGTGATGGCGAAGGGCTTGAACTCGGGTTTGTCGGCCGGGAGGAGCGACTGGTTCCGCGACCCGGGATCGACGCCCAGGTTGAGGAGCGTCCGGAGCTGGTCCTGGCTGCGCATGACCAGGGCTTCGGCCTGGAGGATGTCGGCCTCGCGGCGGGCCACGGTGGCCTCGGCGTTGAGGACCTCGATGGGCGCCTTCGTGCCGACCTGGACCTCCCGCTTGGTCTTGGTCAGGAGGTCGCGGCCGCTATCGAGCGCCTGCCGCAGGGTCTTCAGGTTCTCGATGGCGTAGACCAGGTTCCAATAGCCCGCTTCGACGTTGTAGACCGTCTCCATGAGGACGGTCTTGAACTGGCCGCGGGAGATGTCGAAGCTGTTCTGGGCGATGACGATCGCCCTCCGGCTGACGGTCCAACCGAAGTTCTTGAGCAGGGGCTGGGTCAGGGCGAAGTTCAGGCGGCCCGTGTAGGAAGGATTGTAGCTTTGGAAAAGCTGGTTGGTCCTGGAGTAATCGTAGCTCAACGAAGCGGTGAAGCGGCCGCCGAAGGGGATCTGCTGGGCGAGGGAGGCGGTCGAGCTCGTGCTCTTGTTGATGTAGCTGCCGGCGCTCTGCAGGGACCAGGTCGAAAGCTGCTCATACCGGTTCCCGGTGAAGTCGACCGCGAAGGTCGGCATAAAGAACTCTTTGGCCTGGGAGACCGAGGCCGAGGCCAAGCCGGGGTTGATGACCTCGGCGGCCACGTTGAGGTTGTTCCTGAGGGCCCTGACGATGGAGTCCTCGAGGGTCAGGGTGAGGTCCCCCGTCTCCTGGCCGAAGCCGAGCCCGGAGACGAGAAGCAGGGCGACGAGAGCATAAAATGCCGCTTTTTTGGTCATGTCCGTCCTCCGATCAGCAAGATGTCCACGAAGAATTTCTAATTGCAAGAACGATGCCAACGCGAAATACGACTCATTATTTATACGAAATCCGGCCTTTTTAGTTCATTCCGGCCAACGGACGCCGAGGGCCGTCATCTTGTTGAACAGCGTCTTCCGGCTGATCCCGAGGATCGCTGGCCGCCCTGGTCCGGTTGCCGCCGGCCTGGCGGAGGGCCTCGAGGATGAGCGCTCTCTCCCGGGCGCCGGCGACGCTCTGGACGGCCTCCTTCAGAGGCCCGAAGGGGGGCGCGGCCGGTTCCGGCTCGGCAGCGGCGGAGACGGCGGCGAGCCTCAGCCGGACCGGCAGGGCCGCTTCCGTCACCCACTCGCCCTCGGCCATGACCATGGCCTCGTAGACGACGTTCTCGAGCTCGCGGACGTTGCCCGGCCAGCCGTAGCCGGCCAGGCGGCGGACGGCGCCGGGCGTGAAGCCGAGCAGTCCCTTCCCCAGCTCGCCGGCGTACTTGTGGACGAAATGCTCGACCAGAAGGGGGATGTCCTCGGCCCGCTCCCGCAGCGGCGGCAGGGCGATCGACAGGACGGCCAGGCGGAAATAGAGATCCTCGCGGAAGCCGCCGCGCGAGACCTCGGCCTCGAGGTCCTTGTTCGTGGCCGCGATCACCCGGACGTCGATGGGCACGGTCTTCGTCCCCCCGACCCGGCTGATCTCCCGCTCGCCGAGCGCGCGGAGGAGCTTGACCTGGGCGTCCTGGGACAGCTCGCCGACCTCGTCGAGGAAGATCGTCCCGCCGTTGGCCTGCTCGAACTTGCCGGTCTTGTCCGACCGGGCGTCGGTGAAGGCGCCCTTGACGTGGCCGAAGAACTCGCTCTCGATCAGGTCGCGAGGCACGGCGCCGCAGTTGACCACGACGAACGGCCCGTCCTTGCGGGGGCTGGCGAAGTGGACGGCCCGGGCGACGAGCTCCTTGCCGGTGCCGCTCTCCCCGGTGATCAGGACGGTGCCGTCGACCCGGCTGATCTTCTCCATGAGCTGGAAGACCGAGTTCATCCGGGCGGAGGTCCCGACGATGGCCGAGAACCGGTAGCGCGAGGTCAGCTCCGAGCGCAGGGCCTCGACCTCGTGGCGGAGGTTACGGACCTCGAGGATGCGGGTGATGGCCAGCAGGAGCTCCTCGTTGTCGACGGGTTTCTCGAGATACGCGGCGGCGCCGAGCTTCACGGCCTCGACGGCGTTGCGGATGGTCCCGAAGGCCGTGACGATGATGATCCCCGGCTCGGGCCGGGACTCGCGCAACCCGGCCAGGACCTCGAGGCCCGGCAGGTCGGGCAGGTTCATGTCGAGCAGGACGACGTCCGGGGCGAACGTCCGCGCCCTCTCCAGGCCCAGTCGGCCGTTCTCGGCCGTCTCCACGAGGAAGCCGTGGTCGCCGAGGAGCACGCTGAAGACCTCGCGGATGCTCCGCTCGTCGTCGATGATCAGGATACGGGGATTCATGGCGCGCTCCTCGGGCTCGCGGGCAGGCTCACCAGGACCGTCGTCCCCTCGCCGAGGCGGCTGCGCAGCTCGATCTCGCCGCCGTGGGCCTTGACGATGGTGTAGCAGATCGACAGGCCCAGCCCCGTGCCTCCCTTCTTGGTCGTGAAGAAGGGATCGAAGACCTTCTCGAGGGCCTCCTCGGAGATGCCCGGTCCGGTGTCGGTGATCTTGGACGAACGATCTCCCGCTCTCGAGGGGGAGGTCCTCGATGCTCAGAGCAGCCGCCGGTCTCCATGGCCTGGACGGCGTTGAGGAAGACGTTGAGGAAGACCTGCTTGAGCTGGGAGCCGTCGGCGTCGACGACGATGGCGCGCGGCGGAAAGGCCGTCCGGACCTCGATCCCCTTGGCCCTGGCCTGAATGGACACGAGGGCCGCGCTCTCCTCGATCAGGGCGACGAGATCGCAGGGCTCCTTGCGGATCTCCGAAGGCCGGGAGAAGGACAGGAGGGCCGACAGGATCTCGTCGATCCGGTCCGTCTCGCGCAGGGCGACGCCGAGGAGCTTCCTTTCGTTGTCCTCGCGGCAGCGGGACTCCAGGTATTGGAGGGAGGACCGGATCGAGGTCAGGGGGTTCCGGATCTCGTGAGCGGCCCCGGCGGCGAGCTCGCCGATCGTGGCCAGCCGGTCGGCGCGGAGCATGCGGCGGAAGCGCTCCTTCTGCTCCTTGTAGAGCAGCGCGTTCTCGAGGGCGATCCCGGCCTGGGGCATGAGGGAATCGATGAAGGCCGATTCATCGGCGGAGTAATTCTTCCGGGCGCCTTTCCGGCCGATGCCCAGGATGCCGATCAGCCTGTTCATCGAAAGCACGGGATAGCAAAGGGCGAGCCCGAGCCGGTCGAAGACGTCCTTTTCCGCTTCTCCGAGGAAGTCGAAGACCCCGGGACGGCCGGCGACGTCGAGGAAGGTCTTGTTGACCTTGAGCCATTTGGCCAGGCGGTCCTCGCCGGAGAGGAAGACGCCCTTCAGCTCGGCCGGATCGTACCCGGAGGAGGCCCCGACCCGGAACTGGCCGAGGTCGCCGTCATGGATGAACAGCACCAGGCGCTCGACGGCCGCCGCCTCCTTGATCGTGCCCAGCAGGTTCATGGCGATCTGATCGAAATCCTCTATCAGATTGAGGCTCTCCGCGAACTCCCGGAAGATCGTCCAGGACGGGGCGTTCCGGCGCGCCTTTCTCCGAAAGACCCCCCTGAGGCGGTCGAGGATGGTCATCTCATGGGCTCCTGTCGAACGAGGATACCGCAAACCCGTAGGAAAGTAAAAACTCCCCGGATCGTGTAAACTGGGTAATCGTATTCCCAGGAATGGGTAAAACAAGTAACGGAACTCATGGATATCTTCATTCGGCCGGTCCGGATAGACCGATGAGTGCAATCTTCAGGCCAGGACCAAGGCTTGATGGCCGAATGGCCGGCTTGGCACCATCCTTGCATTAGACGGAGAGAATCTTTTTGGAGGCCCGATCATGAAAGCCCTTAAGTTCGTTCTCGTCCTGGCCACGATCCTGCTCGTCGTCTTCAACCTGGGCGCACAGACCTTGGGCACGCAAGCCCAGGATTCCCAGAGCATGAAGCTCCTGCGCCTGAAGAGCGCCCAGCTCTCGCTCGAGCTGCGGAAGGCGGACTTCGACCGCTACCTCAAGCTCAAGGAGGACGGCCTGACCTCCGAGGCCGACTACGCCCAGCGCCAGACGGCCTACCTCCAGGCCCAGGTCGACTACCAGCAGGCCCTGATCAGCTTCATGGGCAGCGAGGCCCGCATCTCGGTCGCCAGCGCCGTCAAGTACCAGGACCGCGGCGGCAAGAAATTCGTGCGGGTGGCCCTGCGCTACGCCTCCAAGGAGCTCAAGGAGCTGGCCAAGCTCAATATCAGCGCCGAGGACCTCTTCCCGCTCGACTTCATGAAGGAGATCAAGGACGTCTACGTCTCGCTCCTGTCGGAGGGCAAGATCATCTCCGATCCGTACGAGAAGTCCGTGGCTTCCATGCCCATCGAGACCGAGCGCGAGGTCACCTTCCAGCTCCTCAAGGACGTCGAGAACCTGGACATCAAGGTCTCGTACTCGGGCAAGACCGAGACGACCTCGGTCTTCCTCCAAAAGGGCGTCAGCGCCAACATGGTCACGGTCAACTCGGCCCAGTTCTCCCAGGAGGCCGATCTCGAGAGCACGGCGACCTACGACCTGTCGCTCGAGAAGTTCAGCGGCGAGGCCAACGTCTTCAAGCTCGAAGCCGTCAACCTGCCGCGGCAGATCACCTACGAGTTCAGCGACCCGGCCACGAGCGCCCGCCTGTCCCAGATCAAGTTCACCGAGGGCGTCACCAGCCTCAAGCTCCAGCTCAAGCTCTACCTGCCCAAGAACCCGGACGAGAAGGTCGTCCTCGACAAGCCCATGGAGTTCTTCGTCCTGGCCCTGGACAACGACCAGACCCAGAAGCTCCGCGACATCGAGACGGCGGCCGGCGGGGCCGAGACGCTCGGTCTCGACGCCATCGAGGGCCTCAAGGCCGGCTCGGTCAAGCTCGAGCTCATCCCCCGCGGCGTGCCCAAGGTCGAGGTCCAGGCCGTCAACCTCTATCACGAGATCAAGGTCGGCGACACGATCGCCATGGACGTGACCATCCGGAACACCGGCACCCGGAGGCTGAACAACATCCGGGTGTTCTGCGACCTGCCGCTCAACTGGCGGGTCGAGATCGCGCCCGACCTCATCGCCACGCTCGAGCAGAACAAGGACGAGGTCGTCAAGATCAGGTTCCTGCCGCCCGACGGCGTCTCGGTCGGCGACTACGAGCCCAAGATCCGGACCGACGCCCTGGCCGACAACCGCCGGGTCGAGTCCGAGGACAAGATCGTCCGCATCCACATCACCTCGAAGGCCAACGTGATCGGGATCGGGGCGCTGGTCCTGCTCCTCGTCGGGCTCCTGGTCGGCATCGTCGTCTTCGGCATCAAGCTGACGAGAAGATAGGGCAAGCGCGGGGCCAAGGAGAAGACCATGACCGACACACAGCCCATCCTGAAGGCCGACGACCTGTCCAAACGCTACGAGGACGGCGTCCTGGCCCTCGACCACCTCAACCTGGAGGTCAGGCCCGGGGAGGTCTACTGCCTGCTCGGAGCCAACGGCGCCGGCAAGACGACGACGATCAACCTCTTCCTGGGCTTCATCCCGCCGACGACCGGGACCTGCTTCATCAACGGCATCGACGTCAACAGGGACCCCCTCGAGGCCAAGAAGTACGTCGCCTTCGTCTCCGAGAACGTCATGCTCTACGGCAACTTCACGGCCCGCCAGAACCTCGACTTCTTCGCCAAGCTCGGCGGCAAGACCGGCCTGGGCAAGGACGACTACTACCGGGTCATGCGCCGGGTCTCGCTCCAGGAGAAGGCCTTCGACCAGCGGGTCAAGAACTTCTCCAAAGGCATGCGGCAGAAGCTCGGCATCTCCATCGCCATCATCAAAGATGCCCCGGCCATCCTGCTCGACGAGCCGACCTCCGGGCTCGACCCCAAGGCCGCGACCGAGTTTTTGGAGATCATGGCCGAGCTCAAGAACGAGGGCAAGGCCATCCTGATGTCGACCCACGACATCTTCCGGGCCAAGGAGATCGGCGACCGGGTCGGCATCATGAAGGAAGGGCGCCTGGTCATGGAGCGGACGCGCCAGGAGCTGCAGTACGAGGACCTGGTCAAGATCTACATCGACTATATGAAGTCGGAGCCGCTGGCCGTCTAGGAGCGAGCCTATGATCGGGACCATCGCCCGCAAGGAGATCGTCGGGAACCTCCTCAGCTACAAGTTCACCATCGTCATCTTGCTCATGGTCCTGCTCGTCGCGACGAGTCTGTTCGTCATGTATCGTGACTTCGCCGCGCGGGTGGCCGACTACCAGGTCATCCGACCCGAGCCGGGAGCCCCGATCGCCGTCGTGCCGCCCAATCCCCTGTCGATCTTCGCCAAAGGACTCGAGGACTCCATGACGCGCTCGTACGAGATCGGCGTCATCGGCGTCGACGTCCGGGCCGGGCAGTCGTCCGGCAACATCATCTACGCGTTCTTCCCGGCCCCCGACTTCCTTTACGTGGTCCGGGTCGTGCTGTCGCTCGCAGCCCTGCTCTTCGGCTTCGACCAGATCAGCCGGGAACGTGAACAGGGGACGCTCAAGCTCCTGGTCGGCTCCCCGGTCTCGAGGGCCCGCATCCTGGCGGGCAAGTGGCTCGGCAACTTCATCAGCCTGGCCGCGCCGTTCCTCCTGATCACGCTCCTCGGCACGGCCGTGCTCCAGTTCGATCCGGCCGCCCGCTTCTCTTCGGTCCAACTGGCCCGGTTCGGGCTCATCGGCGCCCTGTCCGTCCTCTACCTGGCCTTCTTCCTGAGCCTGGGGATGCTCGTGTCGGCACTGTCCCGGCGGGCGGCCACGTCGCTCATCATCCTCCTCTTCGTTTGGGCCCTGCTCGTCTTCGTCCTGCCGAACCTCGGCACGCTCGTCGCCCGCCAGTTCGTCCAGGTCCCGTCGGTCCAGGCCCTGAGCGAGAAGCGGGAGCAGACCTGGACCCGCGAGATCCTGCTCGGCATCGCCAAGGGCGCGGACATCGGCGAGCACTGGCGGACGATCGGCCGGGAGAACGACCGCATGGAGGAGGACTACCGCCTCAGGTTCGCGCGCCTGGTGCGCCTGGCCCGGAACATCAACCGTCTTTCGCCCGCGGCCAGCCTCCTCGACGCCGCGACCGAGATCGCCGGGACCGGGATCGACTCGGAAAGCCGGCTCAAAACGGAGATCGTCCGCTACAAGAACTCGATCATCGAAATGATCATCGCCGATCGGCTCGCCGACAGGCGGGACGCCCGGTACCCGGCCTTCGCGCACCGGCCGAGGTCCGTCGGCGAGGTCTTCGCCGGCGGGGCCCTCATCGACGCCGCCTGGCTCGCGGTCTTCAATATCCTGGCCTTCGCCCTGGCCTGGGCGGGATTCGTCCGCTACGACGTGAGGTGATGCCATGGGAGGGACGCTGATCGCCAAGGAGCTGCGGGCGCACCTGCTGTCGTTCCGATTTCTGGCCAGCTTCGTCATCCTCTTCGTCCTCGTCGTGGTCACGGCCTTCGTCCTGACCGGCGACTACGTCCGCCAGCTCGACGAATATTCCGCCCGCCAGACCGAGCTCAACCGCTACCTTCGGACCTACGCTCATTTCAACCGGATCGGGGGCGTTCTCCAGCCGACCCAGCCGCCCGTCCCCTTCCAGACGCTCATCCGGGGCCTCACGGCCGACGTCAACATGGAGGCCTTCGACAACGATCCCCTGCCGGTCATGTTCCCGCTGATCGACCTGACCTTCATCGTCACCATCCTGGTCAGCCTCATCGCCCTCATCCTGACCTACGACGCCGTCAGCGGCGAGAAGGAGGATGGGACGCTGAAGCTGATGCTGGCCAACGGCCTGCCGCGCTCGAAGATCATCCTGGCCAAGGCCGCCGGAGCCGGGTTGACCCTCCTCGGCCCGCTCGTCGTCTCGCTGGCGGCCGGCCTGCTCGTCATCGTCCTCGATCCCCGGGTCGATTGGACCGGCGCGGATTGGCTGGCGCTGGGCCTGATCCTGGTCGGAGCCGTCGTCTTCGCCGTCGTGTTCGCCCTCATCGGCATCCTTGTCTCATCGATCCACCGGTCGAGCGCCACGTCGATCATGACTTCGCTCTTCATCTGGACGCTGCTCGTGCTCGTCGTGCCCAACCTCAGCCCTTATGTCGCGTCGTTCCTCTCGCCGGCCCCGTCGCGGATCCGAGTGGCGCGGGAGACGGCCCGCCTGACCGACGTCGACCGGGACGATCTCGGGCGCAAGCTCCAGGACCGATACCAGGCCGAGGTCCTCAAGGCCTACCCGGTGCTGGGCGAACGGCTGACGGAGGCCGAGCTCAAGCGGCGGGTGGCGGAGGATCCCGAGTACCGGACGGCTTTCGAGGCCCATCGCGCCGCCAGCCAACGGGCCTGGGCCGAGGCCAACCGCATCCAGAGGGAGAAGGCCGCCGTCCTCGAAGAGGACCTCAGCCGCAGAGAAGCCGCCCAGACGGGGCTGGCCCGGGCCATCTCCATGATCTCCCCCCTGGCCGACTTCAGCTACCTGGCGACGGACCTATCGTCGACGGGCACCCGGAACCGGGTCCACTTCGGCCGGCTCGCCCGGCTCTGGGGCCAGGGCTTTTACCAGGATTACCAGCCCAAGAAGGTCGCCGAGCTCAGGGCCAAGGACCCGACGATGGACACTTCGAACACCGCCGTCGACATGACCGATGCGCCGCGCTTCCGCTACACCGAGGAAGGGCTCGGCGGGCGCGTCCGGGCCGCCCTGCCGCCGTTCGCGGTCCTTCTCGGCTACGGCGTCGTCCTGTTCGCCGCCGCCTATGTCTCGTTCATCCGCTACGACGTCCGCTGAGGGAGCCGCAGGGACATGATCGCGCACCATCGTCAAAAAGGATTTCCTGACGAACCTCGTCTCGGCCCGCTTCGTCATCGGCTTCATCCTCTGCCTCGTCCTCATCCCCTTCAGCATCCTGATCAATATCAGCAGCTACCGGGAGCGCGCGGCCCAGTACCGGCTCGACCGGGACGCCGCGGAAAAGGCTTCGACCGAGGTCCGCGTCTATTCCGCGCTCCGGCCCGAGATCGTCCTGCCGCCCGAACCTCTGAGCGTCTTCGGCAAGGGCGTCGCGGACCAGGTCGGCAACCGTGTCCGGATCCGGCTGGGCGACAAGCCCCTGCTCGCCGAGGGCAAAACGGCCGCCGGCGACAATCCTTTCCTGGCCTCCTTCTTCTCGGTCGATTTCGTGGACATCGCGGCCATCGTCTTCTCGCTCCTGGCGCTGCTCTTCAGCTACGACGCCTTCAGCCGCGAGAAGGAGGACGGCACGCTGAAGCTGCAGATGTCCAACTCGCTCAGCCGCTCGACGGCCCTGGCCGGCAAGCTGCTCGGCATCCTGACGACGCTCCTGCCGGTCCTCGTCTTTTCGTTCCTGCTGAGCGCCCTGCTCATCCTCTTTTCCCGCGATATCTCTTTTAGCGCCGGGGATTGGGGCCGGATCGTCCTGCTTTTCGCGGCTAGCCTGGTCTACCTGGCCGTCTTCGTCTTCATCGGGCTCTTCGTCTCGACCCGGTCGAGGAGTTCCGTGACGAGCCTCGTCGTCTGCCTCTTTCTCTGGGTCCTCCTCGTCTTCGTCATTCCCGTCGTCGCGGCCAACTTCGCCGAGAGCTTCGTCGGCGTCGCGTCGCGGGACAATCTCGACCGGGTTCTCCGGGACCTCGACGAGGAGCGCGAGGCGGCGATCAGCGCGGCCTTCAAAGCCCAGGGCGTCCCCGAGGGTTGGAGCTGCTGGTGGTGTTCGGGTGAGGACGACGGGTCGGTGGAAACCTACGGCAATTCCCGGGACGAATTCGAGAATTTCCGCCGGCGGGCCGCTATCTCCGAGCCCATCCGGATCGATTATGCCGACCGGAAATGGGCCTCCCAGAAGGCTTACCTGGACGGCCTCTCCCGTCAGGCGCGGGCGGGGACCCGGCTCTCCTTCCTGTCCCCCGCCGGGCTGTTCCGGGCCGTGGCCTCGGCCGTCTGCCGGACGGACCTGGAGTCCCACGAGCGCCACATGGACCGGGCCCGGCAATACCGGGAGACGTTCATCCGCTGGCTCCGCGGGAAGGACATCTTCTCGTCGTTCCGCTGGATCACCCCGACCGACCCGGCCGCCTTCCGGGACGAGGACGAGCTCGTCGCCTTGCGGACGGGCGGCGAATTCAAGACGGCTCGGGAGTTGGAGGATTGGGCCTCCAAGCAGACGGATGCCCGGGCCCGCTGGATCAAGGTCAGCCAAGTCAAGGTCGCCGGGGACAGGCCGGATGATTTCCCCTTCCTCGATGTCTCCGACATGCCCCGCTTCGAGGTCCGGGCGGCCGCCCTCCTCTCCGGGCTGGAGTCGTCCGTGCCCTGGGTGGGATTCCTGATGATCGAGGCCGTGCTCCTGTTCTATCTGGGCTATGTCGCCTTCATCCGCTACGACGTGAGGTGAGCCGTGTTCCGAACCGTTCTCCGGCGCGAGCTTCTCCACAACCTCTACAGTCTGCGTTTCCTCATCTCCCTGGCCCTCCTGATCGCCGTCTTCGCCGCCGGGGCCGTGTCGTTCGTCCAGAGCCAGGCGGCCAGCCTCGAAAAATACCGGCAGACCCAGGAGCAATACCTGGAGAACATGCGCTCCCGGGCCGCGGAGAACGCCACCGATCTCGCGGTCCGCAGGCAGACCTTCTCCCTGAAGCCCCGGGCCAACGCGTTCATCAGCGACGCCAAGGAGAGATACCTGCCAAACGCCATCGTCTTCAGCGCCTGGAACATCTTCTCCTTTCAGAACAAGAGCGGCAGCGCCAATCCCTTCCTCAAGAGGTTCGACGAGCTGAGCTGGACCTTCATTACCGCCCTGATCGTCAGCTTCATCGCCCTGCTCTTCACCTTCGACGCCGTCTCCGGGGAAAAAGAATCCAAGACGCTGGCCCTGTCGCTGGCCAACCCCGTCTCCCGGGGGACGCTCCTCGCCGGCAAGCTCGCCAGCGCCGTCCTTTCCGTCATGGCCATCGTTTCGGCCGGGGTCCTGACGAGCCTCCTCATCGTCGTCGGGCTCGGACCGGAAGGGGCCTCGGCCGCCCTGGCCGGCGAGGTCCTCGGCTATCTGGCCGTGGCCGGGCTCGCTGGCCGGAACGTTCGCCGCGTTCGGCCTGCTGGCTTCGGTCGTCGCGCGCAGCTCCAATGTCAGCCTGCTGCTGGCCCTGTCGTTTTGGCTCGTCTTCGCCGTGGTCATCCCCAACTCCAGCACGTTCATCGCCAAGAGCTTCTACCCGATCGACAGCGCGGAGACGATCCAGAAGAACGTCTCCGCGGCCTTCGACGACCTGAACAAGAACGCGCCGCCGGGGAGCTGGATGATGAACTCGGGGAATCCGTTCCTGCCCCAGCACGAGCTCCGCGCCAACCTCCAGACGAAACGGCTGGCGGCCGAAAAGGGCATCCACGACGCCTATTATCGGGCCATGTTCCGCCAGTTCGAGCGGACGCGCCTCGTGACCGCGATCTCGCCGGTCTCGCTCTACGAATACCTGGCCGAGGCCGTGGCCGGCGGCGGCTATCTGCGCTTCCGGAAGGCCTGGACGGACATGCACGTCTACCAGGAGCAGTTCCTGAGCTTCTTCAAGGCCCTCGACGCCGGGGACACGGCGAGCCCCCACTGGTTCAATCCCTACGAGAACGTCTCGACGACGCGCAAGCCCGTCGCCTTCGAGAAGGTCCCGCAGTTCGAGGAGCGGCCGATGTCGTTCGCGGACCGCGTGGGGCCGGCGCTGCGGTACCTGCTGATCAACGTCTTCGTGCTGAGCGTCGTCTACTTCCTGGCCTTCGTCCTCTTCGTCCGCTACGACGTCCGCTAATTCGGGGACACAATACCTATTCACCAATTTCCGTCAAATCCGGCGATAGGGAATTTGTGGACACGACCCTTTTCTCCGGAAAAGGCTTCGTGTCCCCGAAATTTCCGCAGATGATAAATTGGTGAATGGTATTGTGTCCCCGATTTAACGGGGGTAGGCGTCGAGGTCGAGGTCGGGCGCCCGCTCGGGGCGGCGGGCGAACATCTTGAGGGCGACGGCGCCGACCATGGCCGCGTTGTCGGTGCACATCTTCGGCGAAGGGACGTAGGCGTCGATCCCCGCCGACCGGGCGAAGTCCTGGAACCGCGTCCGCAGCCGGGTGTTCCGGGCCACGCCGCCGCAGAGGACGAGCGACCGGGGCTGGACCCGGTCGGCCGCCGCGCGAACCTGGCCGACGAGCGTCCGGGCCACGATCTCCTCGAAGCTGGCCAGGAAATCGGCCAGGCGAGGGCCTTCCTTGGTGACGCCGTTCTCCCGGATGATCTTGATGGCCCCGGTCTTGAGCCCGCTGAAGCTGAAATCGAGGCTGCGGTCCTTCGTCCGGGGCACGGCGAAGGAGAAGGCTCGCGGGTCGCCGTCTTTCCCGAGCTTCTCGATGACCGGTCCGCCGGGATAGCCGAGCCCCAGGAACTTGGCGATCTTGTCGAGCGCCTCCCCCGCCGCGTCGTCGCGCGTCCGGCCGAGGAGCTTGTAGGAAAGCGGTTCGTCCATCTGGTATAGGGCCGTGTGGCCGCCCGAGACGAGGAGTCCCAACACCGGAAAGGCGATCCCCGGATTCTCGAGGAAGCAGGCCTCGAGGTGGGCTTCGAGATGGTCGACGCCGAGGAGCGGCTTCTTGTGGTAGTACGCCAGGCCCTTGGCGAAGGACAGCCCGACGAGGAGCGAGCCGATGAGCCCGGGCCCTTGGGTCACGGCGTAGAGATCGATCGCCTCGAGGCCGACGCCCGCCCGTCCCAGACGCCTCGCCGACGATGGCCGCGATCGTCTTGATGTGCTGGCGCGACGCCAGCTCGGGCACGACTCCGCCGTAGGGCGCGTGGACCTCGTCCTGGGACAGGACGATGTTGCTCAGGACCTCGGGCGCCGCGTCCGGGGACATCGAGACCTCCTCGGGCAGTCGCGAGCGTCGAGAGCCGTGTCCCCGGTTCGGGCGTGCGCAGAACGGCCGCGGAGGTCTCGTCGCAGGAGGTTTCGATGGCGAGAACGAGCACGTCGGGCCGGCCTTTCGCCGTTATCTTAGCAGAAATGCCCGGCCCAGTCAGGCAGAACAGGGAGGGGCTGGGGACACGTACCAGGGAGACAGATCTCCCGTCCCAGCCTCAGTCCCGGCCTGGAGGATCGACGAATGCTAAAAATTTAGCAATTTCTGCAACAGACCACGCCGGTCCGGCGTATCATTCTCGAAGGCCGTGGGAATTTTTCGCCCCCCCGGCTGTCTTGATAAATGGGCGCTTTTCCTGTTGATTTGGCCCGAAAGTTGCTATTTATTCTGACGGGAAGTAAAATCCGGCCATCGTCAGCAGCCTAGCGCCCAACGCGTCCTTCTGTTCAGATACAAACGGAGGTGGCCGATGCGAATTCCCAAAGCCGTTCTCGGCGTATCCCTGGTCCTCGTCCTCGTCGCCGCCGGCGTCTATTTCCTCGTTCTCGACAAGAGCCCGGCCAAGCCTGAAGATCAGGCGGGAACCGCCTCGGCCGAGGCCTCCGGCGCTTCGCCCAACGGCTCCCCCGACCAGAAGGTCGAAGCCGCCCCTCTGCCGGTCAAGGTCGCCAAGGCCGTCATGGGCGACCTGGTCATGACCCTCAAGTCGCCCGGCGAGGCCTACACCGAAAAGCGCGTCGCCATGAAGGCCGAGGTCGGCGGGGACGTCAAGAACCTTTACGCCTCCGAGGGCCGCCACGTCCGCGAGGGCGACCTCCTCGTCGAGCTCGACGACCGCGAATACCGCCTCAACCTGGAGCGGCTCGAGGCCCAGCGCCTGCGCTACCTCTCGGAGCTGTTCCTCGAACGGCAGTTCTCCGTGGCCGAGGAGCCGCCCTCCCCGTCCCTCGTCGACAAGCTGGCCAAGGCCCAGTCCGCTTACGACCGCGTCGCCGAGGGCTTCAAGAGCGGCGTCGCCTCCCAGGCCGACCTCGAGAAGGCCCAGGCCGCGCTCGAGCTGGCCCTGATCGAGGCCGGCCGCAAGAAGGACGAGGTCCTGGCCGCCACCAAGGGGCTGACCCAGGCCGAGGTCGACGTCAAGATCGCCCGCCTCGACCTCGAAAAGACCCGCATCCGGGCCCCCTTCGCCGGCATCATCACGGACATCAAGCTCTCGCCCAAGGAGCGCCTCGAGGCCGGCCGCGAGCTCTTCACCCTGGTCGACATCAGCCGCATCAAGGTCAAGGCCAAGGTCCTCGAGAGCGAGGTCGGCAAGGTCGTGGCCGGCCGCGAGGTCGACCTCCGCTTCAGCGCCTTCCCCGGCCGGACCTTCCACGGCCGCATCGAGGCCGTCAGCCCCGTCATCGACGCCGAGGACAAGACCTGCGGCGTCTACGTCGCCATGGACAACCCGTCCGAAGAGATCAAGCCCGGCATGCACGCCGAGGTCGAGTTCCCGACCGAGATCTTCACCGGCCGGCTGCTCGTCCCGCAGCAGGCCATCCTCGTCCGCGGCGGCCGCAAGCTCGTCTTCGCCGTCGAGGGCGACATCGCCAAGTGGCGCTACATCGAGGTCGGCCTGGAGAACGAGCGCTTTGCCGAAGTGTTGCCCGGCAAGGAGCCGGGCTGGGGCGTCCAGGCCGGCGACACCGTCATCGTCGAGGGCCACATCACCCTGGCCCACGATACCCGGGTCAGCATCGCGCAGTAGCCGGCTCGCCTCCCGGAGGATGACATGATCCGATCCCGGCGTCGCATCGTTCTCGCGATCATCCCGTTCTTGCCGTGGCTCGCGGCCGCGGTCCCCGCGGCGGCTCAGAACGTGGAGACGGTCGACGGCGTCCGCATCGTCCACAACATCAAAGGCGGCCTGTGGGGGAAGGCCCCGAAGGTCGCCCTGGAGCTCGTCCGCAAGATCGGCGACGTCGACACCGAGGACGAGCACCTGGCCTTCAACTTTCCGTCGGACGTGGCGGTGGACAAGGCCGGCCATATCTACATCCTCGACACCGGCAACACCCGCATCCAGAAGTTCGGACCTGAAGGCGCGTACCTGGCCACGATCGGCCGCAAGGGCCAGGGGCCGGGCGAGTTCATCATGCCCGACGGCCTCGACATCGACCGCGACGGCAACCTCGTCGTCGGCGATACGGCCCAGTCGCGGCTTCACGTCATCATCGGCGACGGGAAGGATGAGCGATCCATTATCCTCAAGGGCGAGCGCCTCTACGGCGTCCGATGCCTGGCCGCCGGCGGCTACCTCGGCCGGGCCTCGACCTGGATCTACCCGATGCGCGGTCAGGACACCCCGAAGATCGCCGACATGCGCCTGTTCCGGCACCTGGCGCCGGACGGGCGGGTCACGGCCTCGTTCGGGACACTCGACGATTTCGGGGAGACCATGACGAACGCCGTAGGCAACACCACCGAGACCGCCGTCGGCGCCGGGGACGAGCTGCTCGTGACCTACACCGCCCAGAACCGGGTCGAGAAGTACGGCCCCGGCGGCCGTCTCCTCTGGCGGGCCGACCGGCCTCTCGACTACGGCACGGAGGTCAAGAAGAAGGGCAAGTTCGACACGTCGGGGGGCGGCGTCTCGATGAGCGCGCCCGAGATGAACACCTGCTCGGCCGGCATCGCCGTCGACGCCAAAGGCCGGAGCTGGGTCCTGACCTATGCCCGCCAGCTGAAAAAGGACGAGCGGGTCCAGACCTCGATGATGAGCGTCGGCGGGCAGGCCGGCGTCAGCAACGTCTCCATCAAGACGGAGGGGAACACGGACCTGCGCACGACCGACGCCCTCCGGCTCGACGTCTTCGATCCGGACGACGTCCTCCTCGGCGAGATCCCGCTCACTCACTTCGCCGACGTCCTCCGCATCACCGGCGACAGCCTCTTCCTCATCGACCGCGAGCGCGGCGTCACGGTCTACCAGTACCGGATCGTGGAGAAATGAGAAAGGTCCGGATGGGACGCGGGCGCTTGTTCAGCCTCCTGCTCCTTGCCGCGATGGCCGGCGTCGCAGCTTTTTCACAGACCGTCATCGAAAACCCGGCCAAGCCGCTAGCTAAGAGCGCCGGCCGCGTCCTAAAGCTCACCAAGATCTGGCGGATAACGGACGAAGGCGGGGAGTTCTATTTAAAATATCCGAGCAATCTCAGGATCGCGGAGGACGGCCTCTTCTTCCTGGCGGACACCGAACAATTCCTCAAGTTCTCCGTGGGCGGAAAGTTCCTCGGCAACTTGTACAAGAAAGGCCAGGGGCCGGGCGAGATAGGAGAAGATTTTTATTATCATATCAGCGCCGGTTCCCTGTTCATCCAAGACATGCCTTCGCAGCGCTTATGGCGTGCCGACCTCGACGGCGTCTTCCAAGGGCCGATCAACCTCGGGAAAAAAGATTACCGGGGGTTCGTGGGCATCATCCCAGAGGGCTTCCTGTTCCTTAAGTCCGTCTGGCCGCCGCCGAACGAGCGAACAGGAAAACTCATGGAGATCCTCCACATCGTGGCCCTCGTGGACCGGGACGGCTCGGAGCGGCGGGACCTCGTGACGTTCCGGCCCAAGACCTACCTGGCCCCGACAGCGGGGATGGGTTGGGATCCCGCTATCACCGAGTTGAGTCCCGATGGGAAGCGGCTCTTCACGGTCCATTCCCGGGAATACCTCATCGACGTCGTCGACATCCCCTCTGGTCACATCAGCAAGCGCTTGTCACGGGCTTATAATAAGGTTCCCCATGTCGAGGACGATTACGAGTCCGCGTTCCGGAAGGAACACGGAACTCCGAAAAAGGCATTTGAACCGGACGTTGATGAGCTGTTCCCCGTCGTAGACGGGCTCTGGGTTGTGACGTCCACGGACGACAAGGCCAAGGGCCGGCTTGTCGACGTTTTCGACAGGGAGGGGCGCTTTGTCGACAGCTTCTATCTGGGAGCCGGCCGGTCCCTGATGGCCGTTAAGGAGGGCTTTCTCTTCTGTCAGGAAAAGAACGAGGACGAGACGATCACGATCGTGAAATACAGGATCGATAAATAGGGGATGGCGATGAGGAAAATGGCTTCCCGACACGAGCTCGGATGGCAAAAGCAGCTGGCCGCGATTTCACTCGTCATGATCGGAACGTTCTTTTTTGCGGCTTCTGCCCTCGCCCAGATCATCGAAAACCCGGCCAAACCAACGGCGACGAACGCCGGGCGGGTCATTACACCGCAACAGGTCCTGGCCATCTCCGACGAAGGGACGAGCGAGTACTATTTCAAATGGCCGCACGGCCTCAGGCCCGGGCCCGACGGCTCGCTTCTGGTCCGTGAGCCGGATCAGGTGCTGTGGTTCGACGCGAACGGCAAGTTCCTCGGCAACCTCTTCAAGAAGGGACAGGGGCCGGGCGAGACGCCGAACCCCGGGGAAGCCGTCGCGACGGATACTCACATCGTCGTCTTTGCCGTCTATCCAGGCAAGCTCGTCTATTTCGACCGGACCGGACGATACGAAAAGGAGATCGCCGTCCGGAGGGAAGGCCGCCGGCTCCCGTCCCTGATCGGCTGGCAGGCGGGCCGGTTCTACTTCGACTCGGGGGAGTTCCCCCGGACGACGGGAGATCCGGATTTCATCGATAATCCCCGGACGATCGTCGCCGTAAGCGAACCGGAGGGGGCGATCACGGCCCTGGCCACGTTCATCACCAGGGCCTGGGTCGTCACATCGCCCGGCGGGAGCGGCGGGATGTTCTCCATCACGAACTTGATCGCCGTCCCCTTCGGCGGGAGGTATCTCGCCCTGACCCATACGGAGGATTACCTCGTCAAGCTCTTCGATCCGGCCGCGAACAAGGTCGTCCGGGAGTTTCGCCGGACCTATCCGCGGGTCAAAGGGATCCCCTTGACCGAGCAGGAGAAGCAGGGCGGCATCAACATCAACGACAAGCATTACACCCGCCCGGAGAGGAAGTACGAGAACGACGTCAAGAACCTATTCACCCGGGCCGGCGAGATCTGGGCCGTGACGTCGACGACGGACGAAGCCAAGGGCGTGCTGGTCGATGTCTTCGACGGCGAAGGCGCCTACCGGGACTGTTTCTGGCTCAAGCTGCCGGGGCCGGCCCGGAGAAGCCTCATGGCGCAAGGCCAATCCGCCCTCGACGGCGAGTTCCTGTGGGTCGTCGAGAAAGCCGAGGACGAGACATCCGTCCTCCGGAAATACCGGATCCCGAAATGAACGATCGCCATCGGAGCGGCGACGGCGTGAGGAGGACGATATGAGAACGAGAACGAGTACGAGGAGGCCGTCGTGAAGCTCGCCCGCATCGCCGTCGACCGGCCGGTGACGATGTACATGTTCTATTTCGCCATCATCCTCCTCGGCGCCGTCTCGCTCCGGGAGCTCTCCGTCGACCTGCTGCCCGACATCAGCTACCCGCGCCTGTCGGTCATCACCAACTACCCCGGCGTCGCGCCCGAGGAGGTCGAGACCCTCATCACCGCCCCGCTCGAATCGGCCGTCAGCCGCGTCCCCGGCCTGCGCCGCGTCGAATCGGTCTCGAAGGAGGGCGTTTCCCTCCTGACCCTCGAGTTCGACTGGGGCACGGACATGGACTTCACCATGCTCCACACCCGGGAGCAGCTCGACAACGCCAAGGACCGTTTCCCCGAGGACGCCGAGAGCCCGACCATCATCCCGCTCGACCCCCAGAGCCGGCCGATCATGACCCTGGCCCTGGCCGGCGACCGGACGCTCCTCGAGCTCAAGGAGCTCTCCGAGGAGCTCATCAAGCCGCGCCTCGAGCAGATCGAGGGGGTCGGCTCGGCCGAGATCACCGGCGGCGTCGAGCGCCAGATCCAGGTCGAGGCCGACCCGCGGAAGCTGGCCCTCTACGGCCTGACCATCGACGACGTCGCCCGCCGCGTCGACGCCTTCAACCGCAACCTCCAGGGAGGCACCATCCGCAAGGGCACCTTCAAGTACGCCCTGCGCGTCGTCGGCGAGTTCGAGTCGCTCGACGAGATCGGCGAGATCGGCCTCCTCGTCACCCCGGAGGGCGGCGTCGTCCGCCTCCGCGACGTGGCCACGGTCCGCGACGGGATCGAGGAGCGCCAGGGCATGACCCGCCTCGACGGCGCCGAGAGCATCGGCCTGCTCGTCCGCAAGGAGTCCGGCTCCAACACGGTCAAGGTCACCAAGCTCGTCCGCGAGGTCATCGGCCAGATCCGGCGCGAGAACCCCGGCATCACCCTGAGCGTCGTCAACGAGCAGGCCAAGACCATCGAGGACGCCATCGGCGCCGTCAAGGACGAGCTCATCCAGGGCGCGGTCCTGGCCTTCCTGACCCTGCTCCTTTTTCTCCAGGAGTGGAAGACGCCGCTCATCATCGGCACGGTCATCCCCATCTCCATCATCGGCACGTTCAGCCTGCTCTTCTTCGGGAACATCACCCTCAACATCATGTCGCTCGGCGGCTTGGCCCTGGGGGTGGGCATGCTCGACGACTGCGCCGTCGTCGTCTCGGAGAATATCTTCCGCCACCGCTCGCTCGGAAAGGGCCTGAAGGAAGCGGCCTACATCGGGACGAAGGAGGTCGGCCCGGCCGTCGTCTCCACGGCCCTGACGACCATCGTCGTCTTCCTGCCCGTCATCTATGTCCACGGCGTCGCCGGGCAGCTGTTCAAGGACACGGCCCTGACCGTGACCTTCGCCCTGCTGGCCTCGCTCCTCGTCTCGCTGACCCTCATCGCCACGCTCCAGTCGCGGGAGTTCGATTTCGGCATCGGGAAGGAAGAGCGCTGGCACTGGAAATGGGGTCTCGGGAAGGTCTGGCATCCCGAAGCCGGGTCCGCCGGCGCCGGGCCGGCCCGCGCGCCGCGGGTCCTCTCCGCGCCCGTCCGGGCCGTCCGCTGGCTGCTCTACGCCCTCTTCAAGGGGGTCGGCTTCGTCCTGAACTTCCTGGCCAGCTTCGCCATCCAGCTCTTCGCCTTCGCCGCCCACTATATCGCCCTGCCGTTCCGGCCCCTCCTCAAGGCCGTCTTCTCGGCTTTCAACCGGGTCTACGGCCGGTTCATCGACGGCTACCAGCGCTTCCTGCGCTGGAGCCTCGACCACAAGGGCCGGGTCATGGCCTGGACCCTGGTCTTCTTCGCCGTCGTCTTCGCCCTCGGAGGCCTCGTCCGCCGCGAGCTCATGCCCCGGATGGAGACGACGACCTTCGAGCTCGACCTGAAGATGCCGGTCGATTTCTCCTTCGAGCAGACGACCGAGATGGCCGTCATGCTCGAATCGCATATCCGCGGCCTGGCCCCCGTCACCAAGGCCCTGTCCCAGATCGGCATCGTCAGCGGCATGGAGAGCGCCGATCCCGACATCTCGGTCAATTCGGCCCGCCTGTTCGTCGAGGTGGCCAAGCCCAAGCAGCTCGAGGGCGTTCTCGACGCCGCCCGGCGGCGGCTGGCCCAGTTCCCCGACGTCACCTACACGATCCTCCGGGAGCAGTCGACGGTCAGCCAGTTCCTGGCCCTGTCCACGGCCGAGATCGGCCTCCAGGTCAAGGGCCGGGAGCTCGACCGGCTCAAGGACATCGCCGGCGATTTGGCCTCCCGCCTCGCGGCCATTCCCGGCGTCGCGGACGTGGCGACCAATATCGGCGAGGGCAAGCCCGAGTTCAAGGTCACGGTCGACAAGGACGCCCTCAAGAGATACCCCGGCCTCTCTCCCCAGACGATCGGCGAATTCCTGGTCAGCGCCGTCCGCGGCCGGGTGGCCACCGAGTTCCGGGATATGGAGAAGAAATACGAGGTCCTCGTCCGCCTCGAGGACGCCTCGCGGGAGAACATCGAAGCCCTCCTCGGCGAGACCCTGCCGTTCGAGGGGAAGCTCGTCCCGCTCCGCGACCTCGTCTCCTACGAGGTCGTCCGCGGGCCCCGCGAGATCCGCCGCGAGAACCAGGAGCGCGAGGTCCTGGTGACGGCCAACCTCAAGGGCCGCAAGATCAGTCAGGTCACTCCGGCCATCGACCGGGCCATCGCCGGGCTCCGTCTGCCCACCGACTACCGGGTCGTCTGGAGCGGCGAGCGCGAGGAGATGGCGCGGTCGTTCCGCTCGCTCGTGCTGGCCCTGCTCCTGGCGACGCTCCTGACCTACATGATCATGGCCGCCCAATTCGAATCGCTCGTCCATCCGTTCATCGTCATGTTCACCCTGCCCATGGGCGCGGCCGGGGCCATCGTCGCCCTGCTCCTGACCGGGGGGACCTTCAACGTCATCTCCATCATCGGTCTGGTCGTGCTGGTCGGCATCGTCGTCGACAACGCCACGGTCAAGATCGACTACACGAACCAGCTCCGTCGCGGCGGGATGCCTCTCCGCGAGGCCGTCGAGGAAGGCAGCCACGTCCGGCTGCGGCCGATCCTGATGTCCACGGGCAGCACGCTCGTCGGCCTCATCCCCATGGCCCTGGCCCTCGAGCGCGGGGCCGAGCTCATGCAGCCCCTGGCCGTCGTGGTCATCGGCGGCCTTTTCTTCTCGACCTTCCTGACGCTCGTCCTGATCCCGGTCATCTACGAATGGGTGGAGAGCAGGAAGCGATGAAGTTCTTCATCGACCGGCCCGTCGCGACGGCCATGGTCTTCCTGGCCCTGCTCGCCACCGGCGTCTATTCCTTCCTGAACACGCCGATCGAGCTGGCCCCCAAGGAGACCTTTCCCAAGGTCGACATCGTCACGAGCTGGTACGGCGTGCCGCCCGAGGTCGTTCAGACCCAAGTGACGGCGCCGCTCGAGGAGGCCTGCGCCACGGTCAAGGGCGTCACCAAGATGACCTCGACCTCGCAGATCGGCCTCTCCCGCATCACCCTGGAGTTCGATCCCAAGACGAACATGGAGTTCGCCCAGCTCGCCCTGCGGGAAGAGCTGACCAAGACGCGGGCCGTCCTGCCGCCCCGGGTGCGGCCCCTGCTCCAGCCCTACGTCCCCGAGGATTTCCGTGTCCGGCCCTTCCTCGAATACACGGTCTCGGGCGACTACGGCCTCCAGGAGCTCCAGGAGCTGGTCAAGGAGAAGCTCGAGATCGGCCTGGGCTCGGTCCGGGGCGTCTCGGGAGTCGAGGTCTCCGGCGGCTCGGAGCCGGAGATCCGGGTGGTCCTCGACGAGGACCGGATCAAGGCCTACGGCCTCCACCCCTACACGGTCAACGCGGCCATCGGCGCCCGGCTGGGGACCTATCCGACGGGCCGGGTCCGCCGCGGAAACCAGGAGTTCCTGTTCAAGTTCGCCGACCGCATCGACAGCCTCGACGAGCTCCGCGACACGGTCGTCGCCCACTCGGGCGACAATCCCATCCTGGTCCGGGACGTGGCCAAGGTCGAAGTGACCTACGCCGACATCCGCGCCGTCCACCGCATCAACGGCCAGCCGACGGTCAACCTGACCGTGTCCAAGGAGCGCGGGGCGAACACCCTGCGCGTCGCCCGCGACGTCAAGCTCAAGCTCGAGGAGGTCAAGCGGGAGCTCCCGCCCGACCTCGTTTTCAAGGCCGGCGACGACGAGAGCCTGGAGATCCGCAAGAACCTCAACGACCTGTACCTGCTCGCCGGGTTGATCACGGCCATCGTCTTCGTCATGGTCTTCGTCGTCCTGCGGCGCGTCAAGCCGTCGCTCCTCATCCTGTCCTCGATCGCCTTCTCCATCGTCATCACCTTCAACCTCATCTACGCCTTCGGCATTTCCCTCAACATGCTGACGCTGGGGGCGCTGGCCCTGGGCTTCGGCATGTTCGTCGACAATTCCATCGTCGTCTTCGAGAATATCCTCCGCCTCCGCGAGGGCGGGATGGAGGCCCGCGAAGCGTCCATCCAGGGCCCCAAGGAGGTCTTCATCGCCGTCCTGGCCTCGACCCTGACCACCATGGCCGTCTTCTTCAGCTTTCCCTTCTTCCAAGGCAAGCTCAAGATCTACTACCTGCCCCTGGCCATCGTCATCGCCTCGGCCATGGCCGCCTCGCTCCTGGTCTCGTTCACGCTCGTCCCCGCCCTCAGCCCGCGCCTGCTCAAGAAGAGGAAAGGGACGGCCTGGGCGGAGAAGAGGAGCCCCCGCTTCGAGAAAGCCCTCGGCGTTCTCATCCGCCATCCCGTGGAGGTCCTGCTCGTCGTCGCCGCCCTGCTCTTCGGGTCCTACAAATGGTTCCGGGCCGAGGTCACCATGGGCCGGTGGTATCCCTGGTATTCGAAGGAATACCTCTACGTCCGCGTCGGGATGCCGCCCGGGACCGACATCGCCCGGACCGACGAGACCATCCGCGCCTTCGAAGAGAAGGTCGTGGCCCTTGACTACGAGAAGGAGATGAAGGTCTACATCGTCCCCGAGAGCGCCCAGGCCATCATCGGCTTCCCGCCCGAGATCGAGAAGTCCTACCGTCCCTACGCTCTGAAGGAGGAGCTCATCCAGCTGGCCACCCAGTTCGCCGGCATCGACATCAGCGTCTCGGGTTTCGACCCGCAGTACTACGCCTCGAGCATGGGCGCGGGGACCTATTACAGCTCGCGGATCAAGTTCTACGGCTACAACCTTCGCAAGCTCAAGGAGATCACGGCCGACCTGGAGAAGACCCTGAGGCGCAATCCGCGCATCAAGGAGGTCCGGACCGTCTCCAGCCGCTTCGGCTGGTGGCGGGGAGACACGGTCGAGGACGTCCTCAAGATCGACAAGGCGGCCCTCAAGCGCTACGACGTCGACCCGGCCTACCTCTACTTCGCCCTGCAGACCATGATCCAGGGGACCTTCGGCCAGCCGGCCCGGATCCGGACGGGCGGCAAGGACATCGTCGTCTCGGTCAAGTATCCGCGACGCGGCGACACTGGACATGCGCGGCCTCACGGAAGCCCTCATCCAGACGAGGGGCGGGGAATATCTCCGCCTCGGCGAGATCGCCGCCTTCACGGAGGCCGCCATCCCCGGCTCGATCGACCGCGAGGACCAGCAGTTCCAACAGACGATCATGTGGGAGTTCCGCGGCCCGGCCAAGGCCGAGGAGCGCTACCGCAAGGCCGTCTTCGCCTCGCTCCACCTCGCGCCGGGCTTCTCGGCCAGCCTCGAGGAGGACTGGTTCGTGACCGAGGAGGAGCAGAAGCAGATCAACTTCGCCATCGCCGTCGCCCTGGTCATCATCTTCATCATCCTGGCGGCCCTTTATGAGTCGTTCGTCCTGCCGTTCTTCATCCTGCTGGCCGTGCCGCTCTCGCTCATCGGCGTCTTCGTCGCCTTCATCGTGGCCAAGGCGCCCTTCGATCCGACGGCCTACATCGGCGTCATCCTGCTCTCGGGGATCGTGGTCAACAACGCCATCCTGCTCGTCGATCACATCAACGCGAGGCGGAGACAGGGGCTGGGCCTCCTGGAGGCCGTCGTCCGCGGCACGCGGGACCGGGTCCGCCCCATCTTCATGACCACGGCCACCACGGTCTTCGGCATGCTGCCGCATGCTCCTCATCACCGCCGAGACCAACAAGCGTCAGATCTGGTCGTCGCTGGCCCTCTGCACGGTCGGCGGCCTGACGACCTCGACCCTGCTCATCCTCGTCGTCATCCCCGTGCTCTACTACCACGGGGACGGCCTGCGGGCCTGGGGCGCGGAGAAGGCCCGCGAAGCGCGCGGGCTATTCGGAAAAAAGAAGAATTAGCGGGCCTGTCGCGGCCCTCGGGGACTTTCTCTCGGCCGGAGGGGGCCGTGGCAGCGCTTGCAGTCGAGCAGCAGATCCGAGTGGAAGACGTTGCGGAAGAACTCGTTGTCGAGGATCATCTCCTCGGCGATCCGCGTGCGTGACTGGCTGATCAGGGCGGCCAGCTCCTCGTCGACGGCCCCGCCGGCCTCGGGACGCATCCGGGCGATCTCCTGCCCCATCCAATAGACGACGATCTCGGGGGCGGCCGTGACGGCGTTCTCGGCAATGAGCCCGGCCGGCTCAGAGAGGTCCGCGGCGACGCCGACGAACTCCGCGGTCAGGACGGGATTCGCGGCGGCTTCGACGGCCCGGCCGATCTTGGCCGCCAGGACGAGGTCGGCCGGCCGCGACGCGCAGAGGAACACCCGGAGGTGGACCGGGTCGACGAACGCGACGAACGAGGCCAGCGCGGCCGGGGAAGGCGCGAAGGCCGCCACGGAAGGATCGGCCGCCGACGCCAGCTCGACGATCCGGTCCTTGGAGAGGTAGCCGACCGGCGCCTGACCCTGGCCGACGACCAGGGGCGAAAGGAAAAGCGCGGGGAAGAGGGCGAGCCATAGGCCCGCTCTGGAGCGCCGCTTTGTTCCCATCGAACGGGCGCGCCTCCTGATTCTCATGGCCACTGGTCCAGATATCATTAATCCTGGCCGGCGGGCCTTACTCCAACCGGAAATCCTTCCAATTCGCGATCCGATGCCTGACGATCTTGGTCAATCCGGCTTCCTCGTCCTGCCGGACCTCATAGAGAAATCCGCCCCTGATGATCTGAGGGAGGAAGGGCCAGGTCATCCGGTAGAGATAGATCCCGTCCTTGGAAAAAACGTCGACTTCGCTCGTCGTCACGGCCTTTTCCGTTATCGGCAGGAAACGGATCACGTACAGACGTCCGAGGTCGTCGCTCAAGAACCTCGAGAAAAAAGGCCGGTGATCCGGCAGGTCCAAGGGAGCCGTCTTTCGATCCCCCTGACCGAACCAGGCCCCGATCCCTTTTTCGCGCGTCAAATCGGCCTCCTCTCCCGTGATCCCTTGGCTCTTCTCAGCCTTCGAAAAAGAGAACAGATCACGGCCTTCCCCGTCGACGACTTGGACCTTGTATTCAAGGGAGTAGCCGTAAAATAGAGAATCTTCCGACCTTAGGGCGTAGGAGATGTTACCTGAATACCAATGGAGAAGCATCATTCCGGCGCTCGCGCCGTAGGCACGGAATTCGGCCAGAGTCCGAAGCATCTCCCCATCCGGGCTGAGTTGGACAAGCTTGCGTTTCGGCCCACCTTCCTCCCGGTAACTGGGCTGCGGCCCGCCGATGATCGTGCCACCCGGCCCCAGGCTATTTGTCGAGAGGAACGTTTTAAGCGTGACGTTCTTCTTGAATATCCCGTCGGGGCCGAAGACAACGAAAGAACGGCCCGAATCGATGTAGACATCTCCATTGCCGGCAAGTAGAACATTAAAGGGAAAGGAATACTCCCCTGGACCCTGGCCCTGCCGGCCGAGCGTTCTGAGATACTGGCCGTCCTTTTCGTAGACCTGTACACGCAGATTGCCGATGTCACAAACATAGATCCGGCCTTGGCCGTCGACGTTGACGTAGGCGCTCTCGGGGAAGAAGTAAGCTCCGTTCTTCTCTTCGCCGATGGCCAGGTCCTCGACGAGGTCGAAAGCGAATGAACCGTGCCGCGGAGCTTCCGGATTCCGGATCATCTTGACGCCATCAACGATCTCGACCTCGGCCTTCCAGCCGGCCTCGGCGGCCTTTTTCGAGCAGGCCGAGATTGTGAAGATGAAGGAAGATGCTGAGAAGACAAGAGCGACCGCCAGAAAGGATTTCTTGGCCATGATGCCCCCTTACGGTGGAGATGACCCCCGGCTATTCTCCCGCGATCTTCAAGCTCTTCTCATAGGGCGGGCGGTGGACGCCGCGCTCGGTGACGATGGCCGTGATGTAGGCCGCCGGCGTGACGTCGAAGGCGGGATTGCGGACCTCGGCGTGGGGCAAGGTCACGAGCTTCCCGCCCGCCTCCCGGACCTCGTCCGGGTTGCGCTCTTCGATCGGGATGCCGCCGCCGTCGGGAAGCGACAGGTCGATCGTCGAGGTCGGGGCCGCGACGTAGAACGGGACGCCGTTCTCCTTGGCCAGGACGGCCACCGAGTAGGTCCCGATCTTGTTGGCCGTGTCGCCGTTGCGGGCGATGCGGTCGGCCCCGACGACGACGGCCTGGACCTCGCCGCGGCGCATGAACCAGCCGGCCATGCCGTCGGTGATGAGGACGACCGGGATGCCGTCCCGGTCGAGCTCCCAGACGGTCAGCCGCGCCCCCTGGAGGAACGGCCGCGTCTCGTCGGCGAAGACCCGGATCCGCTTCCCCTCGGCGACTGCGGCCCGGACGATGCCGAGCGCCGTGCCGTACTCGGCCGTGGCCAGCGCGCCGGCGTTGCAGTGGGTCAGCACGGTCCAGCCGTCGCGGAGGAGGACCTGGCCGTGGCGGCCGATGGCCCGGTTCGTCTCGGCGTCCTCGAGCTCGATGGCCTTGGCCTCTTCGAGGAGGGCCTCGCGGAGGGCCCGCAGGCCGGCCGCCCGCGACCGCTCGTAGACCGCTTTCATCCGCTCCAGGGCCCAGAACAGGTTGCGGGCCGTCGGGCGCGTCCGGCCGAGCCGCTCGTAGACCTTCTCGAACTCCCGGTCGATGGAACGCCCGGTGGCGGCGCTCATGGCCATGACGCCGAGGACGAGGCCGTAGGCCGCGGCGATGCCGATGGCCGGCGCGCCGCGGACGACCATCTTCTCGATAGCCTGGGCCACCTGGATATAGGTCCGGCAGCGGACGTAGGTCTCGAGGGCGGGCAGCTTGCGCTGGTCGATCATGACGACGGACCGGCCGCGCCAGGCGATCGTCGGCAGCATGGTCACTCCTTCTTCCAAGCCGGCGTCCGGTCGTCCCGCCAGCCCCATTTCCTCGCCCAGGCCGCGTGGGCCGAGACGAAGGCGGCCCGGTCCTCCGCGGGGAGGGCCTCGGCCAGCCGGTTATAACAATAGACGAGCTGATTGTCGTTGTCACGCCCGATCTTCGCCGTCGGCAGGCCGAGCTCGCGGGCCATGACCGCCTCCTCGTACGAGCGGCGCAGGTCGCCGAGGTGGCCGTCGACCTGGGCGTGGAGGTAGTGGTAGAGCCCGCAGGCGAAGTCCCGGTCGACGAGCCGGTCGAGCGTCTTGAGGAGCGCGGCCAGGGCCCTCTCCCGCTCTTTCGTCTCGAGCCCGGCCGCCCCGGCCAGGACGAGATTCGTCCGTCTCTCGGCCGCGAACATCAGGGCCGGCTTGAAGTCGGACCGGTCGAGGATCTGGGCATGGATCCGCAGGGCGGCGGCCGTGAGACCGATCTCCTCGAAGGACGCGGCCAGGCCGGCCAAGGCGGCGTCCGCGGCCCAGGCCTCGCCCTTTTCGAATCCCAGCCCGAAGGCTTCGAGGAACGAGGCTTCGGCCTCGCGCCAGAGCCCGAGTTGGATCTCGGCCAGGCCCTTGACGGTGAACGACTGCGCCGAGGGTTTCCGGCGGCAGGCGCGCCCGGACTCGCTCAGGGACCGTTTCCAGGAGGCGACCGCCTCCGCCGTGCGGAGGGCCGCGGCGTGCTCCCGGCCTTCGGCGTAATAGCGTTTGGCCCGGTGGAGCGGGGCCAGGCAGGAAACCGTGAGAAGACCGGCCAGGCCGAGGGCGACGAAGGCGGACCGGGTCCGGGCGGTCATGCTTCGGGCGGGACGGTCGGGCCGAGGACGACCGGGCCCTTGATCAGGCCGACGATCATGTTCTGGACCTCCTCGTCCGCGAGCAAATGGAGCCCGAGCGAGGCGGCCTCGGCGCCGATCGCGACCAGGGCCTTCCAGAACGCCGGGTCGGCCGCGGCCGGCTCGATGTCGTCCCGGGCCCGGACCGTCCGGGCCGCGAATTCGACGACGACCGTCCGATAGTCGGCGGCATCGATCTCCGCCTTGAACAGGGCTTTGAGGAAGGCGTCCTCGAGGCCGAGAATGGGATAGAGGGCGGGAAAAGCGGCCCTGAGGACGCGCAGGTCGCCGCGGCCGATCTCGTCCGCGTATTCGCGGGCCAGGGCTTCGTGGCCGCGGAAGAAGGCCAGGATGAAATCGTCGGGCTTGGTCCGCACGAACTCGGGATCGAGCCAGACCTGCCAGGCCAGGATCCGCTCGCGGTAGTCGAAGACGCGCCGGACGGCCCAAACGCAAGCCGTATAGAGCACGGGGAAGAAGAGCCAGGATTTGAGCGGCAGAAATCTATCGAGGATCTCGACGCCGCGGGCCAGCGCCGCTTCGACGCCTTTCTTGCTCATCGCGCTTCATTATACGACGGCCTCCCCGGCGCCGTTCAACCGTGTTTCTGACGATCAAAGACCCCCGCTCTGCCGAGGGGATCGGTCGAGCGGCTAAGGACGGTGGCGCAAGGGCGGACTCGGGAAGGCCGAGGGTAAAGGCGGCCGAGGGGTGTCGTCGGAGCGAGCATCAGGGCTGATTTAGCCGTGCCGGAGACGGGCGAAGGGAGTTTCCCTGGAAACCGACAAAACGTGTTTGAGCGAGGCTTAGCGCAAGCCGAGCGAGTTGTTTTGGCGCTGAGCCCGGCGAACGGAACGGCGTGAAAAATCAGCCCAGCGAACGGAGACGATCCCCGAGGACCGGAAGCGGCCGGCCAAGGAAAGTGCCAACCAGCGCAGGAACCGGTCGCCGAGGCCTATTTGACTTCGAGGATGGCCAGGAAGGCCTCCTGGGGGATGTCGACCTTGCCGACGCGCCGCATGCGCTTCTTGCCGGCCTTCTGCTTTTCCAGGACCTTCATCTTGCGGGTGTAGTCGCCGCCGTAGAGCTTGGCCAGGACGTCCTTGCGGAAGGGCTTCACGGTCTCCCGGGCGATGATGCGCTTGCCGATGGCCGCTTGGAGCGCGACCTCGTACTGCTGGCGGGGGATGACCTTGCGCATGCGCTCGACGAGGCCCCGGCCGATCGTCACGGCCTTGTCCTCGTGGACGATGAGCGACAGCGCGTCGACGGGATCGCCGTTGATGAGGATGTCGAGCTTGACCAGCGGTCCCTCGCGGTAGCCGGAGAACTCGTAGTCGAGCGAGGCGTAGCCCTGGGACAGCTGCTTGAGCTGGTTGTAGAAATCGAAGACGACCTCGTTGAGCGGCAGGGAGTAGGCCAGCAGGACGCGGCCCGGGCCGATGTACTCCATCTTCTTCTGGACGCCGCGGCGCTCCTCGAGCAGCTTGAACAGGCCGCCGAGATAGCGGTCGGGCGTCAGGATGACGGCGTCGATGATCGGCTCCTCGATGGCGGAGACCTCGGTCGGCTCGGGCATCTCGGAGGGATTGTGGATCTCGACGGTCTCCCCATTCCGGTCCGTCACCCGGTAGCCGACGCTCGGCGCCGTGGTGATGAGGGTCAGGCCGTAGTCGCGCTCGAGGCGCTCCTGGACGATCTCCCGGTGGAGCAGCCCGAGGAAGCCGGCCCGGAAGCCGAGGCCCAGCGCCGGCGAGTTCTCCGGCTCGTACTGGAACGAGGCGTCGTTCAGGCGCAGCTTTTCCATGGCGTCGCGGAGCTCCTCGATGTTGCTCTCGCCGGCCGGGAAGAGGCCGCAGAAGACCATCGGCTTGGCGTCCTTGAAGCCCGGCAGGGGCTTTTCGGTCGGGCGGTTCCGGTGGGTGACCGTGTCGCCGATCCGGGCGTCGCTCAGCTTCTTGACGCCGGCGATGAGATAGCCGACCTCGCCCGTCCTCAGGACGCCGGATTTGACGGGCTTGGGCGCCAGGTAGCCCACTTCCTCGGCCTCGTACTCGGCCCCCGAGGCCATCAGGACGATCCGGTCGCCCGTCTTGAGCTCGCCGTCGATGACGCGGACGAGGACGATGACGCCCCGGTAGACGTCGAACCAGGAGTCGAAGAGCAGGGCCTTGAGCGGCGCCTCCGGGTCTCCCTTCGGCGGCGGGATGCGCTCGACGACGGCCTCGAAGAGCTCGGGCAGGCCCTGGCCCGTCTTGGCGCTGACGAGCAGGGCCTCGGAGCGGGGCAGGCCGATGACGTGTTCCATCTGCTCGAGGCAATCTTCGATCTGGATCTGGGGCAGATCGATCTTGTTGATGACCGGGATAAGGACGAGGTCGTTGTGGATGGCCAGGTAGGTGTTGGCCAGGGTCTGGGCCTCGACGCCCTGGGAGGCGTCGATGACGAGAAGGGCGCCGTCGCAGGCCAGGAGGCTCCGCGAGACCTCATAGGAGAAATCGACGTGCCCGGGGGTGTCGATGAGGTCGAAAATGTAGTCCTCCCCCGAGCGGCTCCTGTAGGTCAGGCGGACGGTCTGGGCCTTGATGGTGATGCCCCGTTCCCGCTCGAGATCCATGGTGTCCAGGACCTGCTCCTTGAGCTCCCGGGCCGACAGGGCCCCGGTCAGCTCGATGAACCGGTCGGCCAGGGTGGATTTCCCATGGTCGACGTGGGCGATGATGGAGAAGTTCCTGATGTTCTTCATGGAATCGCTTATTATGGCAGATTTTCGCTTAAAAGATAAGGGGACACGTAACCCGGGTACGTGTCCCCGGTCGGATTGACTTTTCAGGGGGGAGGGCGTATCTTCTAGGGGAGAAAACAGCGTCATTCTGAGGACATCGAAGGAGAATCGCATGCTTGGCTCCATCGGACCGACCGAACTGATCCTGATCCTCCTCATCGTCATCATCATCTTCGGCGCCCGGAAGCTGCCGGACCTCGGCAAGTCCATCGGCGAAGGCATCAAGAACTTCAAGAAGTCCATCAACACCAAGGACGACCAGGACGGGCCGAAGAACCCCGAGCCCCCCAAGAGCTGACGCCCCTGCCCCGCCGCCCGGCGGCGTACGCGGCCGGGCCGGCCATCGAGCATTCCCCATGACATCGTCCTTCGACGCCGGCTTCGACATCGGCGGCACCGACATCAAGTACGGCCTCGTCGACCGCGACGGGCGCCTGGTCCACCGGGGCAAGGTCCGCAGCCCCGAGACGATCGAAGGCATCCTGGCCGCCCTCGAGGACACCTGGAAGGCCCTCAAGCGGAAGGCCCCGGGCCCGATCCGGGCCTGCGGCTTCGGGATCGCCGGGTTCTACAGCATCCGGGAGCGGAAGATCCTCCAATCGCCCAATTGCCCGAGCCTCGACGGCTACCCGCTCGTCCAGGCCCTGCGCGAGTTCATCGACGTGCCCATCCGGGCCGGCAACGACGCCAACATGGCCGCCTTCGGCGAGTTCAAGCACGGCGCCGGACGGGGCGTCCGCAGCCTCGTCCTGCTGACCGTCGGGACGGGCATCGGCTCGGGCCTCGTCCTCGACGGCAAGCTCTGGCAGGGCGAGGGCGGTTTTGCCGGCGAGATCGGCCATATCACCGTCAATCCCGAGGGCGAGACCTGCGCCTGCGGCGGCCGCGGTTGCCTCGAGACCGAGGCCTCGGCCCCCCGGCTCGTCCGCGATTTCCGGGCCCTCACGGGCCGGACGGACGTCTCCGAGTCCAAGGAGGTCTACCTCCTGGCCAAGGCGGGCGATCCGGCCGCCCTCGAGAGCTTCCGGAAGCTCGCCTACTGGCTGGGCATCGGCCTGGGCGTCGTCATCAATCTGCTCAATCCCGAGATGATCCTTCTCGGCGGCGGGGTCGTCTCGGCCGGGAAGATCCTCCTCGGGCCGGTCGTCGAGGAGGCCCGCCGGCGGTCCAATCCCCTCTCTTTCGCGGGGTGCCGGATCGAGAAGGCCGCCCTGGGCAACGACGCCGGCTTGGTGGGCGCCGCCGCCTGGGCCCGTCTCGGGGCCGGACGACGGGGATGAGGGGGGGGATCCGGCGGGTCCGCGCCGCTGGGAACGATACCGGGGGATCGGGAGTTAATTGCTTTGACAATCCCGAACGAACAAAATATAAAAGTACGGTGAAGACAGAGACCAAGGAGGCCGTTTTGACCAGGAAAATCCCCGCCGCGCTGGCCGCCGTCGCGGTCCTGCTCGCTCTCTGCCTTCCCGCCGCCGCGGGCCCCGACGGCTCCCTCAAGGGCCGGATCGTCGACGACAAGGGCGCCCCTCTCTCGGGGGCCTACCTCTACGTGACCTCGCCGACCGCCATCGGGGTAGCCAACTACATCACCTCGAAGTCGGGGCGCTACGCCATCTCGGGCCTGGTGCCCGGGAGCTACAAGGTCGTCGCCGAGATGCCGGGGTTCAAGACCGTCACCGTCGAAGGCGTGGCCCTGTCCTCCGGGATGACCGTCTCCCTCGATTTCCGGATGCAGCCGACCGAGATCGAAGAGGAGCCCACGACCGAGCGGCCCGGCCCGACCCTGGACCGGGATTCCGCGCGGACGACCGTCGTGCTGGACAAGGACCTCATCGCCCGGCTGCCCCTAGCCCGCGATTTCACGGCCCTTCTGAGCCTCGTCCCCGGTCTGGTCTTCGAGAACGACAAGCCCGGCATGCGGGCCTCCCTCCAAGGGGCCCCGGTCACGGCCAACGTCCTGGTCGAGGACGGGGTCATCGTCACCCACCCCGTCGACGCCCGGGCCTTCGGACCGATCAACGTCGACATCATCGACGAGGTCGTCGTCGAGACCGCCGGGCATCCGGTCGAGGCCGGGCCCGCCCAAGGAGCCTACGTCAACATCCTCCACCATCCCGGGGCGGGCGCGACCTTGGGCAGCCTGTCCTACGGCGTCTCCGGCAAAGGCCTGGTCGACTCCCTCTGGAAAGAGGACGAGATCGCCGAGATGGACGGGGCGGAGCCCCTCTCGCTCAAGCGCGAGCACGATCTATCCCTGACCTACGGCGCTCCCCTGCTCGAGGACATGGCCTGGCTCTTCGCCAACGTCCGCTACCGGACGCTGGGCTACCGGGCGCCCTACCGGTACTGGACCGACCCCACCGGGGGACGGAACTTCGTCTTCGACTTCGCCAACCGCGACCTATCGGGCCTGTTCAAGATGCAGATGAATCTCCTCAACATGTTCAAGGGCGTCCTGGAGTTCGGCTTCTCCAAGGTCGACCAGCCCGTCTCCGAGGCGGAGGTCGACGACCTCCGTCCGGAAGCGGCGACCCGCGCCCTCGACGGCGAGCACCTCTTCCGGGCCCGCTTCGGCGGCAGCTACGCCGTCAACCAGGGCACCCGGATCGACCTCTCGCTGGGGTACGCGAAATACGCGCAGCCGCTCATCCTCAGCGACCTGGGGACCTCCAAGCCCGAATACTACGACGTGATCACCGGGCGCCGCTGGGGCAGCGGCTCGGTCAACGACCGCGAAAAGGCCAATCGCATGCGGGCCGGCGCGTCCGTCACCCGGTTCCAGGATGGATTCCTGGGCATGTTCCACGAGATCGTCCTCGGCGGCGACTACGAGACGACCTACACGACATCCGAGACCTGGAAGGCCGACAACCTCATCTACAACTACGCGGGCGGCAGCCCCTACACCTACGGAACGACTGTCTCTCCGATCTCCGGGGAGGAAGTCGGCTGGGGCCTCGTCGGCTTCTACATCGCGCCGGCGGCCGGGGACACGATGACCCTCAAGCGCGAGCTCAAGCGGATCGGCGCCTACGCCCAGGATACGATCAAGATCGGCGGCCGCATCTCGCTCTCGGGCGGCCTCCGCTTCGACCGGTCCGACGCCCGTTTCGCGTCCGTTTCCAAGGGCTCCAGCGGCAATACCGTCAGCACGACGGTGGGCAGCACCCTCATCGATCCGCTCATGGGCTACAACATTTACAGCACGGTCAGCCTCGGCGCGTGGGAGAAGGCCATCGTCTGGAACACCCTGTCGCCCCGCGTGGGGCTGGCCATCGACCTCTTCGGCAGCGGCCGCACGGTCCTCAAGGGCTCCTGGGCCCGGCTCCCGGAGTACCTGGGGCTCGGCTACTCCCAGGACCTGTCGCCCGTCGATCCCCTGGCCTCCCACGACTTCGTCTGGTACGACGAGGACGGCGACGGGCTCGTCGACACGAGCGACACCTACGCGCTCGTCTCCTACGACTTCCGCATCTACAAGAGCGAGTATTTCCGGCAGGCCGTCGACCCCGACCTCACCGCCCCCGTCATCGAGGAGTGGACGGCGGGCCTGGAACAGCAGGTCGCCCGCGACTTCACCCTCTCCGCCCGTTACATCGAGCGGCGCTCGACGAACAACATCGGGCACGTCGTCTACGACCCCTCGACCGGGGCCCGCTGGTGGCGGCTCGACGAAGCTCCGGACGGCTGGTGGGTCCCCTTTTCGACCGTCGTGCCGGGCGCGGACGGATACGCCGACGTCCCGGTGACCGTCTATCTCCGCTCGACCACGGCCCCCGAGTTCTTCGAGCGCATCGAGAACGTGCCCGAGCTCACGGCCAGGTACCGGAGCGTCGAGTTCGCCTTCCACAAGAAGTTCTCGCACAACTGGCAGCTGTTCGGGTCCCTGGCCTGGAACCGGGCCACGGGAACGACGACCATGGCCTCCCGCTGGAGCGCCGGCAACTCCCCGGTCCTGCTGACGCCGAACGCCTTCACCAACATCTCCGACAGCGACGTCCTCCTCCAGGACCGTCCGTTCGTCGCCCGCCTGGCGGGGACGGTCCACTTCGGCGGGGGCTTCTTCGCCAGCGTCCTCCTCAAGGCCCAGAGCGGCACGCCCTGGGCCCGCACCGTGACGATCATCCCGCCGACGGCCTGGGCCGCGGCCCACGAGGCCACCATGACGCCCGTCACCGTTTATCTGGAGAGCCCCGGCTCACGACGGTACGACTGGTGGAAGACCCTGGACCTGAGGATCGAGAAGGAGTTCGCCAAGGCCGGTCGCGTCCCCTTCGCCGTCTCGGTCGACGTCTTCAACCTGCTCGGCGACAAATACCGGACGCTCGACCTCAATGACGGCGGGACCTGGGCCCCCGACGGGGAGGGCGCGAGCACGGGCACGCGCGTGATCAGCGCCGCCTACAACGTCTTCAAGCCGCTGTGGGGGACTCGGGTCATCCGGTTCAACCTGAACCTGAGATTCTAGGACTTCAGCCGGAACTCGACGGCCTTCTTCAGCCCCTCGCCCTCGGCCGCGCTCTTGACCGTGATGTCCATCCGGAGCTTCTTCGTCCTCAGCCTGTCGAGGTCCTTGTCGAGCACGATGGAAAACTCCATGCGGAAGCGGCCCTTGCGGTTCTCCGTGAGCTCGCGCTCCTCGAGGGACAGGGGGAACGAGCCCTCGGCGTCCCAGACGGGATTGCCCGCCTCGTCCGAGATCTCCAGCCGGACGTCGAAGGCCGTCTCCAGCCGTCCGTTCTTGAAGTCGAACCAGATCGTGTTGTAGGGGATGTCGACGAAGACCTTGCCCTCGAAGACGTCCGCCTCGGACCTGACCTTCTGCATGTTCACTTCGTAGTCGAAGAGCCTTTTGTCCTGGTCGAACGTCTTCTGGAAATGGCCCTGGGCGATGTTGAGCTCCTGGAGGTGCTCCAGGTTGATGGCCCGCAGGACGAAGCTGCCCGAGCAGTGCTCGTCGATGAAGATGACGGGGAAGCTGCCGTAGTACCAGACCTCCCGGCAGTAGCCGCCCGCGTCCATGGGGTAGGTCTGGCGCTCGGAGGGCGGCCCGAAGAGGATGTAGATGCGGCCGCGGTCGGTCTGCCAGCCTAACCGGCCCTCGCCGTGGAAGAGCTGTCCGGCCCGCTCCACCCGTTGCTCGTACTCGAGCCGGTACTCGTTGAGGGCGGTGTCGGGATCGGGGTCGCGCCGCCTCCAGAACTCCTCCACGAAATCGTCCCGGCCGTCCGCGGGGAGCTCGAGGAAGATCTTGCGCTCCTCCTTGGTGATGATGTACCCGACCTTGGACAGGAAGTCGGAGTGGGCCGGACCGAGCTTGCGCTCGAGCTTGTAGGTCCCGCAGGCGGAGGCGGCGAAGAGGCCGGCGGCCGCGAGCAGGGCCGGGGCCAGGGCGCCGAGGGCCGCGAGGGCGGGGACGACGGTCTTGGCGGGGGGAACGGTTCTCATCGGGTTCTCGTCCTTTCGCCCTCTAAGGTAGTCCTCGGGGGAAGAATTATCAAGAGACGGGGGCGAGGGAGGGATGGTGCGGAAGGGGGGACTCGAACCCCCATAGCCTTGCGGCCACAAGCTCCTGAGGCTTGCGCGTCTGCCAATTCCGCCACTTCCGCCCTCAGGGAACGGGTATTATAGCGATTTCGGGTCTTCAGGTAAAGCCTCCGACCTATTCCTCCGATTCTCGCCCGAGGGCTGTCGTCGAGAGGGTTCCCCTGCGGACGCCTAATTCCGGGTGAGGCCGCGGATGAGAGACCGAGGGGGTCATCGGAGCGAGCATCGGCCGTGATTTAGCAGGTCCGGAGCCGGATGAGGGAAGTTTCCCTGGAAACCGCCAAAACGTGTTTGAGCGAGGCCTTAGCGGCGGGAAGCGGAGTCCTCGGAGCGACCTGCAGAATCGGGGCTGAGCACTCGAAGCCACGATTCTGATAGATATCTGAAGCGAGTCCGTCTCTTATGGGGACACGTGCCGAAGGCAGGTGCCCCCCGGTGTCCTGGCGCCGAGTTCGACGAACGGAACGGCCTGAAGAATCACGGCAGCGAGCGGAGATGATCCCCGAGGACTCCGCGGCCGAAAACCGGGAATAAAGCGAGCGTAGCAGGGGGGATCCCCTGAGAGGATAGCCCGAGGGCCGCTTGACAAACATCCCCCGCGCGCCTATTGTGGGGATGTTGATGGATCCCCGCTTTGGACTCTTCCCCGGTTTGCGAAAAACCCGCCTAAACTCTCCCTAGGAGGATGTATGAAATTACAGAGCCGTTCCCAGATCGAGGCCCTGGCCAAGTTCAAGGCCCAGGGCGATCTCGTGACGTCGTTCTACCTGGACACGGACAAGGGCCGGCTGACCAAGAAAGAGATCCAGCTCGCCCTGAAGAACCTCCTCAGCGAGGCCCGGGCCCGGGCCTGCGCGCTCGGCGCGGCCAAGAGCCGCACCGAATCCCTGCTCGGCGACCTCGACCTCGTCGCCGACCACGGCGCCCAGGCCCTGGCCTCCTCCAACGCGGCCGGCCTGGCCTTCTTCTCCCACAGCCAGAAGAAGTTCTGGCACGCCCTGGAGCTGCCCCACGGACCGCGCAGCCGGGCCGTTTTCGACACGAACTTCTACATCCGGCCCCTGGCGGCCATCCTGGAAAAATACAGTCCCATCTGCGCCCTGCTCATCAGCCGCCGCGAGGCCCGCTGGTATGACGTCGCGATGAACGAGATCCGTCTCCTCGACGAGCTCGAGAGCGACGTCCCCGGCCGCATCCGCGAGGGCGGCTTCGAGGGCACCGCGGCCAAGAGGATCGAGCGCCACATCGACGCCCATCTCCAGGACCATTTCAAGCGGACGGCCCAGCGGACCTTCGATCTCAGCAAGAAACACCCCTTCGAATGGCTCTTCATCGGCTGCGAGGACAACCATTGCCCCGATTTCGAGCCGCACCTCCACGCCTATCTCCGCGACCGGACCAAGGCCCGGCTCAAGGCCCGCGTGGGCGATGCCCCGGCCAAGGTCCTCCAGGAGGTCCTGGAGGTCGAGGCCAAGCTCAAGAAGGCCGAGGAGGAGGAAACCGTCCAGAAGCTCGTCGCCGAGATCGAGCGCGGCGGCCTGGCCGCGTCGGGGCTCCGCGACACCATCCACCGCCTCAACCAGTTCGAGGTCCAGACGCTCGTCGTGACCCACAATTTCACCAGGCCGGGCCGGATCTGCCCGACCCACCGGATCCTCTACCTGACCGAGCTCAAGTGCCCCGTCTGCGACAAGAAGACGGAGATCGTCCAGGACGTGGTCGACGAGGCCATCGAGACCGTGCTCAAGCGCGGCGGGACGGTCAGGCACATCACGCCGCCGTCGAAGCTCGACCGCTACGGCGAGATCGGCGCTTTCTTGAAGTACAAATCCTGAAAAAAAAGGCCGGGACCCCGCGCGGGGTCCCGGCCGTAGTTGTGGCTGCCGAAAAGCCGTCTAAGCCGCGGCCGCCTTCTCTTTAAACCGTATCTTGTTGACCACGCTGTAGATGACCGGGATGACGAAAAGCGTCAGCACGGTCGTCGCGGTCAGCCCGAAAGCGATGGCGACGCCCATGGGCGCCCGGAACTCGGAGCCCGAGGACCGGGAGAAGGCCATGGGCAGCGTGCCCAGGATGGTCGTCAAGGCGGTCAGAAGAACGGCCCGCAGGCGCGTCGTCGCGCCCTGCAGGATGGCCTCCCGCTTGTCGACGCCCCTCTTGATGAGCTGGTTGATGTAGTCGATCATGACGATGCCGTTGTTGACGGCGATGCCGGCCAGCATGATGACCCCGACCAGGGCGGCCATGCTGATCGTCCGGCCGGTGACGAGCAGGCCGATGATAACGCCGATCATCCCCAGGGGGACCGTGAACATGATGATGAAGGGGTGGGTGAAGTGCTCGAACTGGGAGGCCATGATCATATAGACGAGCAGGATGGCCAGGGCGAAGGCGGCGGCCAGGATGAGGAAGGCCTCCTGCATGTCCTCATAAGAGCCGCCGTACTCGAGGAAATAGCCCGGCGGCAGGGTCTTTTCGAAGCCGGCCAGCCGGCCCTTGATCTCCCGGACGACGCTGCCGAGGTCGCGGTCGGCGATATTGGCGGACACGGTGACGCGGCGCGATTGGTTCTCGCGGTCGATCCGGATGGGGCCTTGGCCGGAGGTGATGTCGGCCACCTGTTCGAGATAGACCGTCTGGCCCGAGCCCGTCCGGAGCGGGATGCTGCGGACCTCGTCCAAGTTGTCCCGGTACTGTTTCTTGAAGCGGAGCCGGACGTCGATCTCGTCGCTGCCCTCCCGGAAGCGCGTAGCTACCCGGCCGAGAGTCGCCGTCTGAACGGTGTTGGCCACCTGGTAGACGGACAGGCCCAGCCGGTAAGCCCGCTCGCGGTCGATCTTGATCTGGACCTCGGGCTTGCCGGCGGCCAGGCTATGGGTGAGGTCGCGGACCCCTTCGACCCCCGAGATCAGAGCTGACGATCTGGTCGGCCTGGCCCTCGAGTGTGGCCAGCTCCTTGCCGAAGAGCTTGATCTCGACCGGGGACGCGGAGCCGCCCATCATCGACTGGCTCATGTCGAGCGCTTCGAACCGGACGCCGCGCAGGCTGGGCAGCTGGCGGCGGATCCGCTCCAGGATCTGCTTGTCGGACTCCTTCCGCTGGTCGCGCTTGACCAGCCCGACCCAAAGCAGGCCTTCGTGCGTGCCCGAATTGGAAAAGCTCGAGGCCGAGTCGCCGGCGTCCTGCTCGCTTTGGGAGCCGCTCTGGGCCGAGATCATCGTGATCTCGGGCATCTTGGCCATGATGTTCTCGACCAGCCCGACGACCCGGTCCGTCTCCTCGAGGGACGTGCCGACGGGCATGCGGACCTTGAGCATGATCATATCCATGTCCTGGGCGGGAATGAACTCCGTGCCCAGGAAGGGGACGATGGCCAGGGAAAGGACCAGGGCCAGGACGGCCCCGCCGAGGACCCAACGGCGGTGGTGGAGGGCCTTGTCGAGCCACTTCCGGTAGAAAGCCTTGGCCTTGGCGAACTGGCGCTCCTCGGGCGCCTTGGCGATGGATTGGAGGCTCTTCTTCGAGCGGAAGAGGAGGGACGTGGACAGGGGAACGATGGTCAGGGCGACGAACAGCGAGGCCAGGAGGGAGAAGGCGATGGACAGGCCGAGGGCCTGGGTCATCTTGCCGGTGATGCCCGAGGCGAAGATCATGGGGAAGAAGACGGCGATCGTGGTCAGGGTCGAGGCCGTGATGGCCATGCCGACCTCGGTGGCCCCGGCGATACTGGCCTGGTCGGCTCCCTCGCCTTCCTCGAGATGCCGGTAGACGTTCTCGATGACGACGATGGCGTTGTCGACGAGCATGCCGACGCCCAAGGCCAGGCCTCCGAGCGTCAGCAGATTGAGGGTGTAGCCGGCCGCGTAGAGGGCGATGAAGGTGGTGATGATGGACAGGGGGATGGCCAGGCTGATGACGAAGGTCGGCCGCCAGTTCCTCAGGAAAGCGAAGATGAGGAGGATGGCCAGCAGGCCGCCCTGCCAGGCGTTGGTGACCGTGTTGCTGGTCGCTTGCTCGATCATATTGCCCTGATCCATGGCGACGTGGAAGACGGGATTGCCGGGCATGGTCCCGATGAGCTTCTTGATCTCCGACTTGACGGCCGAGCTGGCGATCTGGGTGTTGGCGCCCGAGCGCTTGCTGACGATGAGATAGACGCCGTTCTGCCCCTGGATCCGCGCGGAGTAGCGCATCTCCCGGAGGGTGTCCTTGACCTCGGCGACGTCGGAGACATAGACGGGCTCGCCGGTCGCGGACATGCCGACGACGGTCCGCCTGATATCGTCAAGGCTCTTGAACTCGCCCATGGTCCGGACGAGGACCTCCGAGTGGCGCTCGACGAGGTTCCCGGCCGGCAGGTTGAGATTCTCGGCCCCCAGGGCCAACCGGATTTGGTCGAGGGTCAGGCCCCGGCTCTCCAGGGCGGACCGGTCGACGTCGACCAGGATCTCGCGCTCGTCCATCGAGAAGACCCGGGCCGAAGCGACGCCGTCGATGCGCTCGAGGCGCGGCGCGACCTCGTCCTCGACGATCGTCTTGAGCCTCATGGCCGGCAGGTCGCTGGTGATGCCGTAGAAAATGACCGGGAACGAGCTGAAGCTGAATTTCATGACCAGCGGCTCGCCCGCCTCTTCGGGCAGGTATTGCTCGTAGAGGCCGATCTGGTCGCGGATGTCCTGGGCGGCGAAGTCGAGGTTGGTGCCCCATTCGAACTCGACGCTGATGACCGAGACGCCCTCGGACGTCTGCGACGTGACCTTCTTGACCCGGTTGACCGAGCTCACGACCTGCTCGAGGGGCCGGGTCAGGACGTTCTCGATGTCCTCGGACGCGGCGCCCGAATAGGTCGTGATGACCGAGACCGTCGGGAACTCGAGGTCCGGGAAGAAGTCCAAGCCCAACCGGGTGAACGAGATGGCGCCCAGGACGACCAGGATGGCCGCCATCATGGACGCGGTGACTTTGCGGTTGACCGAGAATTCGGGGAGCTTCACTTCTTCACCTCTTCGAGGACCTGGATCGGCGAGCCTTCCTCGAGGCCGTAATTGCCCTCGACGATGACAGATTCCCCGTCGCTGAGGCCGCCGAGGATCTCGATCATGGTCGTGTTCTGGATGCCGAGCGTGACGTTCTTCCGGACGGCCTTGCCGCCCTCGGCGACGAAGACGTAGGTGTTCTCGAGGATGGCCGTCTGCGGGACGACCAGGGCGTTCTCGTGGGACTCGACCTCGAAGACGAGGTCGCCGAAGGTGCCCGGCCGGAGCGAAGCGTCGGGATTGTCGACGTAGACCTCGACGTCGAACTTCTTGTTCTGCGCGTCGGCCGTCAGGTTGACGACCCGGACAAGGCCCCGGAACTCGCGGCCCGGCAGGGACCCGACCCGGAGGATGGCGTCCTGGCCCTTGCGGATGCGGCCGATGTCCTCGGAGGAGATCGCCACGGCCAGCTTGATCTTGGAGTAATCCATGAGCGTCACGACGCCGCCGGCCCCGCCGCCGTAGGCGCCGCCCATCATGGGATTGATGACGTCGCCGACCTCGGCGTTCTTGGAGGCCACGACGCCGGCGAAGGGGGCCTTCATGAGCGAGACGTCCAGGGCGTGCTGGGTCAGATTGAGCGCGGCCCGGGCCTGCTCGAGCTGGGCGTCGGCGGCTTCGAAGGCCAGCTGGATCTTTTCGCGCTGCTGTTCGGACACGGCGCTCTCCTTGATCAGCCGGTCCATGCGCTCCTTGTTGCGGAGGGCGTCGGCATAGCTGGCCTCGGCCACGGCCACACCGGCCTGGGCCTGCTTGAGCTGGAGGCGGACGGATTCCGTCTCGAGCTCGGCCAGGAGCTGGCCCTTGGCGACGCGGTCGCCGGGCTCGACGTAGATGCGCGCGATCTTGCCGCCGGTCTCGGGCGTGATATTGATCTTGTTCAGGGCCTCGAGCGTCCCGGTATAGGTGATCTTCTCGGTGATCCGCTCCCGGGCGGCCTTGAAGACCTTGACCGGCGCGGCGCCGAAGGTCTGGTCCGCGGGGGTCTTCGCGGCGTCCTTGGAGCAGGCGGCGGCGAGAACGACGGCCGCGGCGAGGGCGGTGACGACGAGCTTCTTGGCGATGTGGGGCGTGTTCATGGTTCCTCCGTTAGTTCGAGCGGCTCTCCGACCGGCTCCGGCCGACGGCCTTTTCGAGCTGGGCCTGCGAGATGACGCAGTCATAGAGCGCCTGGGAATAATTGGTCCGGGCCTGGCTCAGGGCCACCTGGGCCGTCGAGACGTCCAGGTTGGTGGCCAGCCCTTCGGCGTAATTGAGCTCCGCGATGCGGACCGCCTCGCGGGCCTGTTCGACGTTCTTTTCCTGGGAGAGCAGGGTCTCCCGGGCCTGGTTGAGGTTGAGGACGGACTGGCGGACCTCGAAGGCGATGGCGTTCGACAGGCCCTTGCGCGTCCAGTCGAGCTCGCGGAGGGCGGCCTTGGACTGGCCGATCCGGGCCCGCGATTCGAAGCCGTTGAAGAGGGGCAGCGACAGCGACAGGCTGATCGTGTAGTAGTTCTGCCAGGTGCCTTTGCGCAAGTTCAAGGCGTCCGCCCAAACGCTGTACTGGCCGCCGAGGGCCAGGGTCGGCAGGACGGAGCCGCGGGCGATCTTGAGCGACTCCCCGGCCATGCGCCGCTGGTAGTCGAGCTGGCGGATCTCCGGCCTCTGCGCCAAGGCCTCCGCGACGACGTCGCGGGCTTCGGCATCGAGGGGCGGCGCGACGAGCTCGCCCTTGACCTCGACCGGGACGTCGAGGTCGATGCCGCAGACCGTCTTGAGGCCGAGCGCGGCCACGTCGACGCTGTTGCGGGCCCGGATGGCCTGCGGCTTGAGGTTGGCCAATTGGACCTCCGAGCGGAGAAGGTCGAACTTCGAGGCCATGCCGACGGCATGGAGGTTCTTGACGTTCTCCATGAACTTCTCGGCCAGGGCCAGGCCTTCCTCGGCCACCGCCGAGAATTCCTTGGCCAGCAGGTAGCCGTAGAAGGCCCGCTTGGCTTCGAGGATCGTCTCCTGCTCGGACAGGCGGACCGATTCCTGGCTGGCCTTGAGCCCATAGTTGGCCTGTCTGTAGCCGGCGGTCAGACGCCCGCCGGCGTAGAGGGGCAGGCCGAAGGAGAAGGCCATCTGGTAGTCCTTGGTGAAGTCGATGGACATCCGCGTCGGCGGCTCGCCGGGGACCATGGACGGGAACTCGAGGACGAAGAGCTTCTCGTCCAGGGTGTCGGAGCCCTGGGCGTTGAGCGTCGGCAGGAAGCCCGACACGGCCTGGCGGACGCCGGCCCGGGCCTGGGCGATCTTTTCCCGGGAGGCCAGGTGGAAAGGGTTCTGCTGCAGGGCCATGGCGACGGCCTCTTCGACCGTCAGGACGACCGTCGGCTTGGGCTCCTGGGCGGAGAGGACGGCCGGCGCGAGTACGGCCAGAATCGTCAGGATCGGCAGGAAGGCTGTCTTCCTCATGTCAATTCTCCTTCGGGGTTCGTTCGGGGTTCCGGATGCCGTCGAGGACGAATCGGGCCAGCTCGTCCCCCGCGTCCGCCGAGGCCGGAGCGCCGCTCTTCCAGAAATGGAGATGGGCGTAGCCTTCGACCACGGCCTCTAGGAATTCCACGGCCCGCCGGGTATCCAGGGGCCGGAACTCGCCGGAGGCCACGCCGTCGTGGAAGATCCGCTCCCCCACGCTGTTCAGCGCCTGGCGCTTCTCGAGGAGCTGGCCGAGCCTCTTCCGGTCGGCGGTCGAGGCCGTCCCCGTCTTTCCGGCGGCCGCGGCAAAGATGTGCATGAGCTTCAGCATCGACTTGTCCATCCACAGCACCCGGGTGAGGCTCTGCTTGGACTCGGATTCGCGGAGGGCCATGCGGATGGCCGACGTCAGCCGCTCGCCGGCCGTGCCGGGCCCGGACTCGATGCTCTCCATCTTGTGCCGGAGGTCGTCGAAGTAGTGGCTCAGGATCTCGTACAGCAGAACCCCCTTGCCGGGGATGTACTTGTAGATCGTGGCCTTGGACAGCCGGGCCTCCCGGGCCACGTCGTCCATCGTCGTGGCGCTGTAGCCTTTGCGCAGGATGACCCGCTCGGCGGCGTGGAGGATGGCCTCCCGGTAATAGGCCCGGCGGCGCTGCTCGCGTTCTCGCAGGAGATCGGCGGATTTCATCGTTTTTAACCTTATGACGTCAGCCGGTGGACGATTTAGTTTATCCGGTGAACTTGTGAGTTTATTTCGAGAACCTCACAGTTCTGGATAAGATACGCCTCGGCGCGGCGTTTGTCAAGAGCCTGGAGCCGCGGTACAATAGAGGTGTCTTCATGAGATACGGACGAGCATGAATAAAGGTTCTTGCCGGCGCCTCAAAGGCCCCTTGACCGGGGCGCTCCTCTGCCTGGGCTTGTCCCTGGCCCTGGGGACGGCCGCCCCAGGCCCCAGGCCATCCGGTGGGCCCGCCTGGTGGAACATCCGCCTGATCGTCTCCGTGGAGGGGGAATACGGCCTCGGCGCCAGGGCCGCCGGGACGGGGGGGACGCCCGTCGTCGGGAAGTACTCGTTCCGGGCCCGCTGGGAGGGCCGCCTGGAGCCGGACGAGGACGATTTCCTGCTCGTCCACCTCAAGACCGAGGTCCTCGAGTGGCGCCTGTCCGAAAGGGCCATGTCCCCCGGCCGGATGACGCTCTTCGAGACCACGGACGCCCTGGCGCCGGACCTGCGCCTCAATTACGTCCTGCGGGACGGGAAGCTGGTCGAGTTCGATTTCGGGCTCGACGGCGCCGTCGCCGTTCCGGTCCACGGTCCCCCCGTCAGGGCCCGCCTCACTCTCCCCCGCACCGCGGCGCCACCTGACGCCTTCCCGGGCGACCGCTACGACGACGGTCTGGCCAAAGGCTCGAACCGGGTCGTCATCCCGGCCGAGGACCTCTCCCGCCGCCGGGCCGAGCGGACCTTCTCCTGGGAATGGGAAACGGGGGGAGGCCCGTCCGACGCCCGTTACGGTTTCTCGGACCGCCACACGGTCAAGGCCGTCGTCGCCCTGGCCATGCGCTGACGCCCCTCAGGCCCGGGGGTGGAACCTGTCGTAGACCCGGCGCAGCCGATCGCGGCTGACGTGCGTGTAGATCTGGGTCGTCGTGATCTGGCTGTGGCCGAGCATGAGCTGGACCGAGCGCAGGTCCGCGCCCCGCTCGAGCAGGTGCGTCGCGAACGAATGCCGCAGGACGTGAGGGCTGATCTTGGCTCCGAGGCCGGCCGTCGCGGCGTGCTGGCGGAGGAGCTTCCACAGGCCCTGGCGCGTGAAGGGGCAGCCCCGCCGCGATAGGAAGAGCTCCTCCCGCTCCTCTCCGTCGACGAGCGGCCGCACCTCGGCCAGCCAGCGCCTGACCGCGTCGCAGGCCGACCGGCCGAGGGGAACGATCCTCTCCTTGCCGCCCTTGCCCCGACAGACGAGGAAGCCGTCCCCGAGGTTGACCTCGGCCACCTTCAGGGTCGCCAGCTCGGAGACGCGCAGCCCCGATCCGTAGAGGACCTCGAGCATGGCCCGGTCCCGGACGCCATGGGCCTTCTTCGCGTCGGGCGCCTTGAGCAGGGCCTCGACCTCCTCGACGGTCAGGAACTTGGGCAGGGCCAGCCAGGTGGAGGGCGTCGTCAACCGGGCCGAGGGATCCCGCTTGACGAAGCCGCTGAGGACGAGGAACCGGAAGAAAGACCTCAGGGCGGAGATGAGCCGGGCCAGGGACCGGGCCGAAAGGCCGGCCTGGCTCGCCTTGCGGACGAAGCCGGTCAGGACGTCCTCGGTGACGCGGGGAAGGGGCGTCCGCCCGGCCTTGAGGTGGGCGGCGAGCTTGCGGACGTCGCGCTCGTAGGATTGGACGGTGTTGCGCGCGAGGCCCTTCTCCACGGTCAGGTACTCGAGGAAGAGCCGGAGGGCGTCCTCAAACGAGGAAGCGGGCTGCTTCATGTCAGGACGGGATTGGAGAGGCGCTCCTGTTCGACCGTGGTCCACGGCCCGTGGCCGGGCAGGACGAGGGTCTCCCCGGGCAGGGTCAGGATGCGCTCCCGGATCGACCGCTCGAGGTCCTTCCAGGAGCCCCCCGGCAGGTCGGTCCGGCCGACGCCGCCGCAGAAGAGCGTATCGCCCGAGAAGAGCAGCCCGCCGTGGACGAAGCCGACGCTCCCGGGTGTGTGCCCGGGCATGTGGATGACCCGGAGCGAGGTCCGGCCGATGGCGATCTCGTCCCCGTCGACGAGGAGGCGGTCCGGCGGCGGCGAATTCCGGGCCCCGAGGAGCAGGCTGAGCTCGATGAAATCGCTGACCTGGAGCATATCCGTGTCGGCGGCGTGCATGGCCAGCGGCACCCCGTATTTCTGGACGATGTCGGTGTTGGCCCCGATATGGTCGACGTGGCCGTGGGTATTGAGGACGAGGGCCGGCTTGAGCTCCAATTCGGCGATCGTCGCGATGATCTTCTCGGGATCGGCGCCCGGGTCGACGACGGCGCAGGCGCGCGTCTCCTCGCAGTAGACGAGGTAACAGTTGGTGTCCAGGGCGCCGACGACGACGATCTCGTACTTCATCGCTTTCCCCGGCCCATATTAATGCCAAAGCTCGACGCGAGTCAACCCGGCCAAAGAGTGCTATAATCGGGCCGTGGACGCGTTCATCACGCCCGAGGCCCGGCGCGAGATCGAGGCCCTGACGGTCTTCCGGCCGATGCCGGGCGCGTGGGGCGTGCTCGTCGGTCACCGAAGGGGTCCCCGGTTCGTCGTCGAAAAGGCTTTCCCGGCCGGGGACGGCCGGGCCGCGCCGGACGAGCGCCTGCTCGCCGGGCTAGACGGCGTCTGGCCGGGACGGACGATCGGCCTGTTCGCTTTCCGCCCGGCAGCCGCTTTCCTGAAGGCCGTCCGGGGGCCGGCCTGGTACGGCAAGCTCTTCCTTCGCCTGTCCGGTCCGGCTCGGACGCCGGCCATCCGTCCGTACGTCGTCGAGTTCGAACGGGGCTTTGTCCTGGATCCCATCGGGCTCGCGCCGGCGGGAAAGGAGAAGGCCCGTGAGTGAACCCCTGACCCGCGAAGAGGAGCGAGCCTGCCTTGACCTGGCCCGCCGGGCCCTCGAACATTACTTCCGCACGGGGGACCGTCTCCACCCGCCCGCCGCGAAAGGCGTGCTCAAAGAGAAGAGAGGGGCGTTCGTCACCCTGACCGTCGGCGGCGACCTGCGCGGCTGCATCGGCTATCCCCTGCCGGTCAAGCGCCTCGACGAAACCGTCGTCGAGATGGCCGTCGCCGCGGCCAGCCAGGACACCCGGTTCGAGCCGGTCGGCCCCGACGAGATGGGACGCCTCCGCATCGAGATCTCCGTCCTGGGACTGCCCGAACCCGTCTCCGATCCCGCGGAGGTCGTGGTCGGCCGCCACGGCATCATCGTTTCGAAGGGCTATGACAAAGGACTGCTCCTGCCCCAGGTCCCGGTCGAGCACGGCTGGGACCGGGAGACCTTCTTGCGCCACGGCTGCCTGAAGGCGGGTCTGCCCCCCGACGAGTGGAAGAAGGGGGCGAAGATCGAGGTCTTCACCGCCCAGGTCTTTTCCGAATAGGCGCCCGCGGGGGCCGGGCCGCTACTTCTTCTTGGCCGCCAGCGCGTCGAGCTCCGTCTTGGCCTCAGCCTTGATGACATCGTCCTTGGAGGTCGTCTTGGGCAGGTCGAGGGCCTTCTGGAAGCAGCCGCGCGCCTCGTCGTATTTCTTGAGGGCGACAAGGGTGCGGCCGAGCTCGAGGTAGTGGTTGACGTACTCGGGATGGAGCTCGATGGCCTTCCGCAGGGCCTTTTCGGATTCGGCGTAGGAGCCTTTCGGGATGGACCCGTAGATGAGGCTGCCCAGGGCCCGCTTCATGCCGCCGATCTCGTCCATCCGCCGGTGCCAGCGGCCCAGGGCGTGCCAGGCGAGATGATTGGTCTGATCGAGCTCGAGGGCCTTGTCGATCTCGGCCCGGACGGCCTTGGAGGCGTCGATCTGTTCCTTCTTGCCGAGGAGCAGGAGCCGCTTGCCGTTGGCGGCCGCGTACTGGAAGTGGCCCCAGGTGTCGTTAGGGCTGGCGGCGACGGCCTTCTTGGCGATGGCCGTGGCCTCGGTGTACATCTTCTTCTGCTGTTCCTCGACGCTCTTCTTCGTCGCGGGCGTCACGGGGATGACGTCGGCGATGTCGACCATGGCCCGGGAAGCCTTCCAGAGGGCTTCGTAGTTCGCCGGTTCGAGCTTCAGGGCTTCCTGGTAATGCTCGAGCGCCTTGGTGTCGTCGAACACGGCGTAGGCCTGGTCGCCCATCCCGATATGGTCGGCGGCCGTCTGGGCCAGGGCGGGCCCGGCCACGAGAGCGGCCAAAACGAAAACAAACAGGATCTTTTTCATTTTCTCCCTCCGTGCCCCTTATTCTACCATTTCCAGGGAAAAGTCAAGCGGCCGGCGTGCCGGCCCGCACCCGGCGCGACCGGAGACGGGCAAGGAGGAGGCCGGCCAGGAAGCCCCCAGCGCCCAAGAACAATCCCGTGGGGAGAGAGCGCGGCCAGGGAGAAAGAGAGAGCCGGAGGAGGCCGGCTTCGGCGAGAAACCCGGCCAGGGCATATCCTCCGCCGGCCAGGAGAGACAGGAGCCCGGCCAGGGGGGCCCTCTTTTTCAAGAACAAGGCGGCCAGGCCCGGAACGAGCAGTCCTTCGGCCATGATGGCCGAGGCCAAGCCGAGCGTCTTGAGGATATCGCCCAGACGGGCCGCCACAAGAAGGGCCGCGGCGGCCAGGACGACGGTCGACGCCCTGGCCAGAACGAGGGGATGCCGCCCGGCCGGCGCGTCCGCGCTTTTCCCCCGGCCGAGGAGGTCCCCGGTCAGCGTGAAGGCGCCGGTGTTGAGGGCGGCGTCCATGGTCGAGAGGATCGCGGCCAGGACGGTGACGAAAACGAGCCCGCCGAGGAAACGGCCGCTCTCGAGCCCGACGAAACGGGTGACGAGAGGGACGCCCGTCGCGCCGCCGGGGAAGAGCGGCAGGAACAGCATCCCGGCCGCGACGATCGCGGCGTAAAAGCCGGCGAGTAGCAGCGCGGCGGCGAGCGCGCCCCGGCGGGAGGCGCTCTCGCTCTTGGCGGCCTGCAGACGCTGCCAGGCGATGGGCGAGATGGTCCAAGCCAAGGCGAACGAGAGGGCGATGAGGACGCCGCGATCGGCTCCAGCCAAAGCATTGAAATAATTAGACTTGCCGGATGCGGCGGCGGCCGCGCGGACATCCGTCCAAGAGACGCGCGAAGCCAGGGCGGCGATCATCCCGGCGACGCCGGCGACGAGGAGACCGAACTGGACGACATGGGTTCTCGCCACGGCCTGCAGGCCTCCAACCGCGGAATAGACGACGACCAGTCCGGCCGCGAGGAGGAGACTGAGAAAGGGCCCTGTGCCCAAGAAGGCCCCGAGGAAAGGGCCCGCGGCGACCATCTGCGACGCGGCGAGAAGGATCATATACCAGACGATGAGGATGGTCGTCGCCGCTCCGGCCGCGCGGCCATAGCGGTCACGGATGAGCCCGGAGAGCGTCAGGCCCGTTACGGCCCGGATGGGCCGGACGAGCGCCGCGAGAACGAGGAGGGTGACCACGGCCGGGACGCCGACGATCCAGACCGCGCTCGCGCCGGACCGGAAGGCTTCATCGGTCGAGACCAGGAGCGACGCGGCGCCGATCCAGGACGCGCAGAGGGTGAAGGCGAGCCGGCCCGCGCCCAGTCGCCGCGAAGCCAGGAAGAAGGCCTCCAGGCCTTCGGGCTTCCGGCGGAGGCCGACGGAGGCCACGGCCCAAATGACGGCCGCGTAGGCGAGGATAGACAACAGGAATCCGGTTCTCATACGCCGGGAGTATATAACAAGCGCCCCCCGTTTTCCGCTATAATATCCCCCATGAGCCGTTCATTGCCCGTCGCTCCTGTCCTGGCCGCCGCGGCCCTGGCCGCGATCATGGTCTTGAGCCCGGCTCGCGCCCAAGTCCCGGCCGCGTCGCCGGCGCCCCAGGCCGGAGCCGCCCCCTCGACGCCGGCCCTCACGCCCGGCGGGGCCGTCGCCAAGCTGCAGAACGCCCTCCGGGCCGTCACCACCCTCCGGGCCAAATTCGAACAGCTCCATTATTCCCTGACGGTCTCGCAGCCTATCCGGGAGAAGGGCGATCTCTTCCTCCGGAAACCGGACCGGATGCGCTGGGAATACAATGACCCCCAGGACAAGGTCTTCCTCTACAAAGCGGGCGTCCTCGAGATGTACCTGCCCGAGGAGAAGCAGCTCACCCGCAGTCCCGTCGCCGAAGAGGCCCTGAAGTCCGACATCTTCGGCCTGTTTCTCGGGGTGATGTCCTTCGAGGAGGCTTACGCAGTCGAGGACAGCCCCTTCCCTACGGACGCTTCCCGCGTCCGCCAGGTCAAGCTGACCCCGAAGACCGAGGGGGACTACTCCTACCTCCTCCTCGAGATCGACGAGGCCACCTGGCTGCCGCGCCGGGTCCTTTTCTTCGAGTGGGCCGGGAACAAGCGCGAATTCGTCTTCAGCCAGGTCCGGACCGGGGTGCGCATCCCCGACCGGACCTTCTCCCTGAAAGTCCCCCCGGACACCGAGGTCATCGACGACACGGGAAGCGCCATCCGCCAGGCGCTGAACCATTAGGCCGCCGGTCCGTATGAACACCCGAGGGCAGGATACTCTCTCGATGACAGAAGACCGGAAATTGGTATCCCGCGCCCTCAAAGGAGACCGCAAGGCGTTCGAAATGCTGGTCCGCAAATACGAGCAGCCCCTCACGAGCTACCTCGGCCGAATGACCGGGGAGCGCGAGGCGGCCCTCGATTTCTCCCAGGAAGTCTTCCTCAAGGTCTACTGCTCGCTCGACTCCTACAGCCCCTCGTACAAGTTCAGCACCTGGCTGTTCAAGATCGCCTCCAACCACCTCATCGACCACTGGAGGAAGAAGAAGCTGCCGACGATCTCCCTCGACCAACCCGTCGACGGCCAGGATGAGGACCTCTTGCCCCAGGTGGCCGATCCCGGCCCGTCGGTCGTGCGCAAATTCGAGCTGGCCGAGATCCGAAGGAAGATCGAGCGGGCCCTCGAGACGATCCCCGCGACGCTCCGGGAGCTCTTCGTCCTCCGGCACGTCAACGAGTTCTCGTACGAGGAGATCGCGGATATCAAGAGCCTGCCCGTCGGGACGGTCAAGAACCGCGTCTTCCAGGCCAAGGAAATGCTCAGGAAAAGGATGGAGGTGTCGTGAACGGCTGTCCGCGCGCCGAAGACCTCTACCTCTACCTCGAGGGCGAGCTCGGCCCCTACGAGGCCCGGAAGATCGAGGAGCACGTCGAGGCCTGCGCCGGCTGCCTCGAGCGGCTGGAGGAGCGCCGTCTCCTCCACGAGGCCTTTACCACGCTGCCGCCGTTCGAGGTCCCCGCGGACTTCGCCGGGTCGGTCATGAAGGCCCTGCCGGAGCCCGAGACGGCCCGGAACGGCTGGCTCGGACCGCTCCTCGCCGGGGTGCCCTCGTTCCTCGTGGCCCTTTTCGGTTTCTATCTGTTCACCGGGCAGAGCTTGTCCGGCCTTCTCGTCGCTTTCAACCGCTTCCTCGGATCCTGCATCACCGGCTGTCTGCCCGCCGCCGTCAAGCTGTTCAAGATCACCGGCCTGCTCCTGAAGGTCGCCGCCGACATGGTCGGGATGATCCTCGACGGCGCCGGGGCCGTCGCCCGCTTCCTGGGTCCCCAGGGCATCGCCGCCATCGTCGGCCTGGGAGGCCTCCTGGTCCTGCTCGCCTGGTTCGGGGCGAGACGATTCCACTCCCCGGGAGAAAGATCATGATGAAGAAATGCCTGGCCCTGGCCTTCTTCGGGCTGTTCCTCATGGCGCCGCTCGCCCTCCCGGCGGCGGCCCGTGCCGAGGTCGGCGCGCAGAAAGAGATCCACGTCGGCCCCGGCGAGATCCAGGACAAGATCTTCAGCCTGGGCGGCCACGTCGTCATCGAAGGCGAGATCCGGGAGGACGTCATGGTCATCGGCGGGTCGATCACGGTCAGCGGCCAAGTCGGCCAGTCCGTCGTCGGCATCGGCTCGCGCATCCTGGTCAAGTCCACGGCCGTCATCAAGGAGGACCTGGCCGCCCTGGGCGGGACGCTCGAGAAGGAGGCCGGCTGCTCCATCGGCGGCGATACGATCTACTTCCAGACCCGCGAGCTCAGCGACCGGCTGTTCCGGGACAACGGCTTCTTCCAGGGCGTCTTCTCGCTGTCGCTCATCCCCATCATCGTCGTCGTCAAGCTGGTCATCATCTTCCTCTGGTTCATCGCCGCGCTCCTGGGCGCCGCCCTGTTCCCCAAGCCCCTGGCCTTCGCCTCCGGGGAGATCCGGAAGCACTTCTGGCCGATCTTCGGGACCGGCCTCGTGGCCATCCTCGTCTTCACCATGCTCGTCATCTTCGCCGCCCTCCTGAGCTTCATCCTCATCGGCATCCCCCTGGCCCTGGCCCTCGGGGCGGCCGGATTCATCGTCAAGGTCTTCGGCCGCCTGGCCGTCTTCTACTTCCTCGGCGAGAGCGCCCTCCGCGCCCTGCGGTCGCGGAACCCATCGACGCTCGGGGCGGTGCTGATGGGTCTCGCGGTCTTCAGCGTGGCCGGGTTCGTTCCCGTGCTGGGCTTCCTGTTCAGCCTGGTGATGAACGCCGTCGGCTGGGGCGTGGCCCTGCGGACGAAGTTCGGCTCGCGGGAGAACTGGTTCGTGAAATCAACACCCACGCCGGGCTGTTAAGGTCGCTCGCTTCGGGACGCTTCCTTCCTCGGCGTCACCCTCGTCCGTGCTCGCCGCCCTCGGGGGCCATGCGGGCTCGGCGGCTGCGCGCGGGCGGGGGCCCCCGACGCCGTTGCGTCATCGCTCCTCATCGAGCCCTTGTTAAATGCCTGGCGCAGCCCGGCGCAGAGCCGATTTCATAGGGGCGCGACAGACAGGAAAGCCACCGACAATAGGTAGGCGGATTATCGTTCCAGAATTTCTTTCTCTTTAGCCGCGGCCGACTCCTCGGCCCTGGCGACCGTATCGTCGAGGAGCTTCTGGAGCTGTTCGATACCGGAGAACTTGTCGTCCTCGGTGATCTCCTTCTCCTTCTCCAGCTCCTCGATGAACTCCTTGGCCTCCCGGCGCATGTTGCGCAGGGCTGTCTTCTCCTCCTCGAGCATCTTGCCGATCTTCTTGGCGATCTCCCGGCGGCGCTCTTCGTCGAGGGGCGGGATGGGGACGCGCAGGAGCTTGCCGTCGTTGAGAGGATTGAGTCCGAGGTCGGCCCCGCGGATGGCCTTGTCGACGGCCTCGAGGACCGAGGGGTCGTAGGGCTGGATGACGATGAGGGTCGGCTCGGGGACCTTGAGGGTCGCCACCTGGTTGACGGGCGTCATGACGCCGTAGTAGCTGACCTTGATCTCCTCGAAGATGCTGATGTTGGCCCGGCCGGTCCGGAGCATGCCGATCTCCTTGCGGAAATGATCGGCGGAAGCCTTCATCTTCTTGGCGGTGTCGGCGAGCACGTCTTTGACCATGTCGATCCTCTCGAATGCGGTGATCCGGGGCCGGCCCGGGAGAGGGAGGTCCTTCCGGCGGCCGAAGCGATGATAGAATAGGCGCTCCGGCCTGTCAACAAGAAGGGATCCGTCCCGTCTTAATAGACGCGGGTGCCGATCGCCTCGCCCAGGACGGCCCGCATGATGTTGCCGCCCTTGCCCAGGGCGAACACGAGGATGGGCATGCCGTTGTCCTTGCAGAGGGAGATGGCCGTGGCGTCCATGACCCTGAGGTTCTTCTTGAGGACGTCGATGTAGCGGATGGATTTGAACTTCCTGGCCGCCTTGTCCTTGACGGGGTCGGAGGAGAACACGCCGTCGACCTTGGTGGCCTTGAGGATGACGTCGGCCCCGATCTCCAGGGCCCGCTGGGCGGCCGCCGTGTCGGTGGTGAAAAAGGGGCTTCCGATCCCGGCCGAGAAGATGATGATCCGGCCCTTCTCCATGTGGCGGATGACCCGCCGCCGGATGAACGGCTCGGCCACGGACTTGATCTCGATGGCTGAGACGTGCCGCGTGTCGGCTCCCGCCTTGTCGAGGGCGGCCTGGAGGGCGATACCGTTGATGACCGTGGCCAGCATGCCCATCTGGTCGGCCGAGCCCTGGTCGATGCCGTCCCTGATGCCCTTGGCCCCGCGAAAAAGGTTGCCGCCGCCGATCATGACGGCGACGTCGACGCCGAGCGCGTGGACCTCCTTGATCTCTCGGGCGACGGCCACGGCCCGGTTGAAGTCGATGCCGGTCGTGATGTCGCCGAGGAAGGACTCCCCGGAGAGCTTGAGGAGGATGCGCTTATAGACGGGTTGGGGCATGGGTTTGGACTCCGGCGGGTATTCTATACCCGTTCCGGCCGGAGTTCAATCCCGCTCGCGAAGGGTGAGGGTCAGTCCTGCCCGATCTCGAACCGGGCGAAGCGCCCGATCTTGATGTTCTCGCCCATCTTGGCGACCAGCCGGGTGATGAGGTCCCGGACCTTGATCTTGTCCTCGCGGATGTAGGGCTGGTCGAGGAGGCAGACTTCCTCGAAGAACTTGCCCAGCTTGCCCTGGACGATCTTTTCCAGGATCTCGGGCGGCTTCTTCATGTCCCCGAGCTGGGCCTGGATGATCTCCTTCTCCTTGGCCACGATGTCCGCGGGGACGTCGGCCGAGGAGATCCAGCGCGGCTTGGCGGCCGCGATCTGCATGCCGATCTCCTTGACCAGCTCCTGGAACTCGCAGTTGCGGGCGACGAAATCGGACTCGCAATTGAGCTCGACGAGGACGCCGATGCGGCCGTTCATGTGGATGTAGGAGCCGACCAGGCCTTCCTTGGCGGCCCGGCTCGACTTGGCCTCGGCCCGGGCGTGGCCCTTCTTCCGCAGGATCTCGATGGCCTTGTCCATGTCGCAGTCGCACTCGGCCAGGGCGGCCTTGCACTCCATCATGCCGATGCCGGTCCGCTCGCGCAGCTCTTTGACCTTTTCCGCCGTGATGTCCATGATATCCTCTTTCCGGTCCGGGTTTTCAGTTGTTTTCGGGGGTTCCGCCCTCGGGCATCTCGCCGGCCTCCGCTTCCTCGGCCGACTTCTGCTCGAGGAGCTCCTTGCTGATGCGGTTCTTCTTGCCCTCGATGATGGATTCGGCCGCCTTCGAGGCGAACAGCTCGATGGCCCGGACGGCGTCGTCGTTGCCGGGGATGGGGTAGGTGATGTCCTCGGGATTGCCGTTGGTGTCGACGACGGCCACGATGGGGATGCCCATCTTGCGGGCCTCGGCGATGGCGATCGTCTCCTTGGAGGAATCGATGATGAACAGGACCCCGGGCAGGCCCGCCATGGTCTTCAGGCCGCCGAGGTTCTTCTGGAGCTTCCGATAGACCTTTTCCTGCTTGGACTGCACCTTCTTCGACAGGAGGTCCCAGCGCCCGTCCTCCTTCATCTCCTCGAGCTCCTTGAGCTTGTCGACGCTCGTCCGGACGACGCCGAAGTTCGTCAGCAGGCCGCCCAGCCAGCGCTGGTTGACGTAGGCCGACTCGCACTTGGTGGCGTAGTCGCGGACGATGTCCTGGGCCTGCTTCTTGGTGCCGACGAAGAGGATCATCTTGCCGTCCTCGGCGACGCCGCGCAGGTAGTTGAGGGCTTCCTTGAAGTTCTTGATCGTCTTCTGGAGGTCGACGATGTAGATGCCGTTCCTCTGGCCGAAGATGTATTCTTTCATCTTCGGGTTCCAGCGCTTGGTCTGGTGCCCGAAGTGAACGCCCGCCTCCAACAGTTCTTTCATCGTTACGGAAACCAACGGCTGCCTCCTGATTAACGCTTGTGGTACTGAGGAGCCTTGCGGGCGCCCAGCAATCCGTATTTCTTGCGCTCTTTGACCCGGGCGTCGCGCGTCAGCAGGCTGGCGGACTTGAGCACGGGCTTGAGCTCCCGGTTGAACTCGACGAGGGCCCGGGCGATCCCGAGCCGGATGGCCTCGGCCTGGCCCTTGGCCCCGCCGCCGCTGACCCGGAGGAACATGTCGAACTTGTCCTCGGTCTCCGTGAGCAGGAGCGGCTGGCGGATGATGGTCTTGTAGGCGTCGAGGCGGAAATAGTCGTTGTAGGGCCTCGGCCGCTTATTGACATAGAGGGTGATGTCGCCCTTGCCCGAGCGCAGAAAGACGCGGGCGATGGACGATTTCCTCTTCCCGGTTCCGTAGTATTGGATCAGACTCAAGGTGCCTCCTAAAACTTGTATTCCTGGGGGTTCTGGGCTTCGTGGGGGTGGGAGGGTCCGCGGTAGACCTTGAGCTTCTTGTACAGGGCCCGGCCGAGCTTTCCCTTCGGGATCATGCCCCAGACGGCCTTCTTGATGACCTCTTCCGGCTTCTTGGCCAGGAGGTCC
>CAWDSL010000027.1:0-55701 GCA_963805015.1 uncultured bacterium | reverse complement strand
GCAGGTGGAAGTTCGTCAGCAACCGGTCGACGACGCGGAACTCGTAGCCGGGGGTGATGAAGAGAGAGGTGGCGCCGCGGCCGGAGCGGACCGGGCCTTCCCGTCCGGCGCTTTCGAGGGTGCGGACGACCGTTGTGCCGACGGCCGCGACCGGCCGTCCCTCGGCCTTGGCCGCGTTGACCGCTTTGGCCGCGGCCGGGGCGATCGCGTACGCTTCCTCGAGCATCTTGTGGTCGGCGACGAGCTCGGCCCGGACGGGTTGGAAGGTGGCCAGCCCGACGTCGAGCGTGACGCGGCGGACGTCGACGCCCCTGTCCCGGAGCGCCCGCAGCACGCCCGGAGTGAAGTGCAGTCCGGCGGTCGGGGCGGCGATGGCGCCTTCCTTCTTGGCGAAGACCGTCTGATAGCGGTCGATATCCTCGGGCCGCGTCCGCTCGTCCTGTTTGGCCCTCTTGATGTAGGGCGGCAGGGGAGCGTAGCCGGAATCGTGGAGAAGGGCGCGGACATCGGTCTTTCCGAAGTCGAGGACCCGCCGGCCCTCCTCGGCGAGCGCGGTCCCGCGAGCCTCGATCCCGCCCGGGAAACGAACGGCGTCCCCTTCGCGCACCCTCTTGGCCGGCCGGCAGAGGACTTCCCAGCGGCCGGGATCGACCTCCCGGATGAACAGGAACTCGATCTTCGCCTCGCCGCTCGTCCCCCAGAGCCGGGCGGGCAGGACCCGGGTGTCGTTGAGGACCAGGAGGTCGCCCGGGTCCATCGTACCCGAGAACTCCCGGAACCGGCCGTGGCGGATCGTGCCGGACTTCCGGTCGACGACCATCATCCGCGAATCGTCGCGGTGGGGGAGGGGACGCTGGGCGATGAGCTCCGCCGGGAGATGATAGTCGAAATCGGAGACGCGCAGGGGCTTGCCGGAGGTCATGGCCGGTCGCGATCCCTTCAGTCTTTGAACAGCTTTTTCTGGCCGGCCGGCCTGGCCTTCCCGCGCGAACCCGGCTCGCGGAACTCGTAGCCCAGGTGGGCGTAGGCCTTCGGGGTGATGACCCGGCCGCGGATGGTCCGGTCGAGGAAGCCGATGCGCATCAGGAAGGGCTCGTAGATGCTCTCGATGGTGTCCTTTTCCTCGTCGATGGCCGCGGCGATCGTGCCGATGCCGACCGGCCCGCCGCCGAAGTTCTCGATGATGGTCGACAGGATCTTGCGGTCGACGTCGTCGAGGCCGAGGGCGTCGACCTCCATCATGTCCAGGGCCCGCTGGGCCTCCTTGGCCGTGATGACGCCGTCGCCCTTGACGTCGACGTAGTCGCGGACGCGCCGCAGCAGCCGGTTGGCCACGCGCGGCGTGCCGCGCGACCGGAGCGCGATCTCCCCGGCCCCGGCGTCGTCGACCTTGACCTTGAGGATCCGGGCCGAGCGCTGGATGACCTTCTGGAGGTCCTCGTCCCGGTAGTAATCGAGGCGGTGGATGATGCCGAAGCGGCCGCGCAGGGGGGCCGTGATGCGGCCGGCCCGGGTCGTGGCGCCGATGAGCGTGAACTTCTTGATCTTGAGCTTGTGGCTGCGCGCCCCCGGCCCCTGGCCGATGACGATGTCCAGGCTGAAGTCCTCCATGGCCGAGTAGAGGATCTCCTCGACCGAGGGCTGGAGGCGGTGGATCTCGTCGATGAACAGGACCTCTTTGGCCTGCATGTTGGTCAGGATGGCCGAAAGGTCGCCCGTCCGCTCGATGACCGGGCCCGCCGTGGGCTTGATGCCGACGCCCATCTCCTTGGCGATGAGGTAGGCCAGGCTGGTCTTGCCGAGGCCGGGCGGCCCGTAGAGGAGGACGTGGTCGAGGTGCTCGTCGCGCTTCCGGGCCGCCTCGATGAAGACCCGGAGGTTGGCCTTGACCTTGTCCTGGCCGACGAACTCGTCGAAGGTCTTCGGCCGCAGGCTGTCCTCGAAGAGGACGTCCTCCTTGGTGCGGATCGGGCTGAGGATCGCGGGCATGCCGTAGTCTTACTATATTTTGGCCAGGCGCTTCAAGCAATCGCGCAGGAGCTTCTCGAATTCCGTGCCGGGTTTGGTCGCGGCCAGCGTCTGGTCGACGGCCCGTTCGGCCTCTTTTGGCCGGAAACCCATGTTCTGCAGGGCCGAGAGGAGGTCCTCCTTCTCGGGCGAGCTCTTGGCCGCCAGGAGCTTCTCCTTCTTGTCCAGCTTGTCCTGGAGCTCCATGGTGATGCGCAGGGCCGTCTTCTTGCCGATGCCCGGGACGAGCGAGATGCGGGCCACGTCGCTGGCCCGGACGGCCTCGGCCAGGTCCTCCGGCGCGATCCCCGAGAGGATGTTCATGGCCAGCTTGGGGCCGATGCCGGAGATGCCGATGAGCTTGAGGAACATGTCCTTTTCTTCCTGCGACAGGAACCCGTAGAGGGCCAGGGCGTCGTCGGAGACGTGGGTGTGGATGAGGAGCTCGACGATCCCGCCGACCTCCCCGAGCCGGACGAACGACGATACGGGGATGGCCGCGGCGAAGCCGACGCCGCCCGTCTCGACGACGACGTGGCCGGGCGTCTTGTGGATGAGGGTGCCCTTGAGGTAGGCGATCATGACGGCTCCTTGTCCCCGACCTTGACCTGGAACGACCGGGCGTTGAGGTGGCAGATGGCCGCGGCCAGGGCGTCGGAGGCGTCGAGCGGGACGTCGTCGTCGTCGAGGCCGAGGAGCGAGCGGACCATGGTCAGGACCTGCTCCTTGTCCGCCTGGCCGTAGCCCGTGACGGCCTTCTTGATCTCGAGCGCCGAATACTCGGCGAGTCCGCAGCCCGTCGCGGCCACGGCCACGAGGACCGCGCCGCGGACCTGTCCCAGCAGCAGGGCCGTCTTCATGTTCTGGGCGTAGAAGGCGTTCTCGATGGCCGCCTCGGCCGGGCCGTAGGTCCGGATGATGGCCTCGAGCTCGGTCTTGATCTCGGCGAGCTTCAGATGCAGGGGAAGGGAGGCCGTGGGCTTGATGATACCGAAGGCGATGGGCTTGAGCCGGCCGCCGTCCTCATCGACGATCCCGAATCCCGTCGACCGGAGGCTGGGATCGATCCCGAGGACCCGCATGGATGCCGCCGGGGCGTCACCCGGCCTGCGAGAAGGCGGCGATCTCCTCTTCGGAGATGTCGAAGTTGGAGGAGACGGACTGGACGTCGTCGTGGTCCTCGAGCTCCTCGACGAGGCGGAGCACCTGTTGGGCTTCCTTGCCCTCGACCTTGACGTAGTTCTGGGGCAGGAACCCGACCTCGGAGGCGGCGATCTCGATCTCGGCCTTCTTGACGGCCTCGAGGACGGCCTCGAACTTATCGGGCGAGGTCGTGACTTCGAAGAGGGTGCCTTCGTCCTTGAGGTCGTCGGCGCCGGCCGTCAGGGCGATGTCCATGAGGATGTCCTCGGACACCTTGGCCTTCTCGACGTCGATGTAGCCCATGCGCTTGAACATCCAGGCCACGGAGCCTTTCTCGCTCATCTGGCCGGCGTTCTTCATGAAGATGTGGCGGATCTCGGAGACGGTCCGGTTCTTGTTGTCGGTGACGGCCTGCATGAAGACGGCCACGCCGCCGGGCCCGTAGCCCTCGTAGGACACTTCCTCGAAGGTCGCGCCCTCGAGCTGGCCCGTGCCTTTCATGATGGCCCGCTTGACGTTGTCGGCCGGCATGTTGGCGGCCTTGGCGTCGTTGATGGCCTTGCGGAGAGCGGCGTTCTTGTCGGGATCGCCGCCGCCGGCCCGGGCCGCCATGCTGATCTCGCGGATGAGGCGGGTGAAGATCTTGCCCTTCTTGGCGTCGGTCGCGGCCTTTTTATGCTTGATCGAGGCCCACTTGGAATGTCCGGACATGATCGTCTCCTTATGGCTTAGAGCCCCAAAATAGTAGCACAAACACACGGCCCGCGCAACCGCGGCGGGAATCCCTACAACAATGGTAGGGAATATGCTATAATCGTGAATATGCTATAATTCGCCGAGATGAAGGAGGTTCGCATGAAGACCAATATGGGGAGCTTGGACAAGACGCTCAGGCTCGTCGCGGCGGCCGTTCTGGCCGTTCTGTTGATCCTCGGGCTCGTCAAAGGCACGCTGGCCATCGTCCTGGCCATCGTGGCCGCGATGTTCGTCATCACCACGCTCGTCGGGGTCTGCCCGGCCTACGTGCCGTTCCGCATCTCGACGAAGAAAAGCGGCAAGAAGAGCGAGAGCTGCGAGGTCTGACGAAGACCCGGACGGGGGGGCTCTATGAATAAACATCAAGAAGGGGAGGGGTCGGTCCGCGCCGAGTTCGCGGTGACCGGCATGAGCTGCGCGGGGTGCGCGGCCAACGTCGAACGGGCGCTGAGGAAGGTCCCGGGCGTCCGCGAAGCCGCCGTCAATATCGCCACGACCAAGGCCACGATCGTCTACGACCCTCGCGCCGTCTCGCCCGCCGCCCTGGCCGCGGCCATCAAGGGCGCCGGGTACGGGGTCGCCGAGCCCGCCGCGGACCCGGCGGAGCAGAGAGACGCCGAATACCGGGCCCTCCGGCTCTCCGTCCTATGGGGAGGAGCCCTGGCGCTCCTCATCTTCCTCGGCAGCATGCGGCACTGGTTCCCCTGGATGCCGGCGTTCCTGCAGGGCTTCTTCGTCCTCTGGGCCCTGGCGACGCCGGTCCAGTTCGTCCTCGGCCTGCGCTTCTACAAGGGCGCTTGGAACGCGCTCAAGCACGGGACGGCGAACATGAACACGCTCGTCGCCGTGGGCACTTCGGCCGCGTACCTCTTCAGCGTCGCGGCGACGGTCCTGCCCGGCTTCTTCCGGCGGGCGGGGATCGAGCCCCAGGTCTACTTCGACACTTCGGCGGTCATTATCGTCCTCATCCTCTTCGGCCGGATGCTCGAGGCCCGGGCCAAGGGCCGGACGTCCGACGCCATTCGGCGGCTCATGGGCCTGCGGCCGCGGACGGCCCGACGGATCGGGCCCGACGGCGAGCGCGAAGTCGCCCTCGAAGATGTGCGCGTCGGCGACATCCTGGTCGTCCGGCCGGGTGAGACCGTCCCGGTCGACGGCGTCGTCGTCGAAGGGAAGTCTTCCGTCGACGAGTCCATGATCACCGGCGAGAGCCTGCCCGTCGACAAGGCCCCCGGCGCCTCCGTCGTCGGAGCGACGATCAACACATGGGGGAGCTTCCGCTTCCGGGCCGTCCGCGTCGGCGAGGACACGGCCCTGGCCCGGATCATCAAGCTGGTCGAGGAGGCCCAGGGCTCCAAGGCCCCCATCCAGCGCCTGGCCGACGTCATCGCCGGCACCTTCGTGCCCGCCGTCATCGGCGTCGCCGTCCTGACCTTTGGCGTCTGGGCCGTCTTCGGGCCCGAGCCGCGGCTCGTCTTCGCCCTGCTCAACTTCGTGGCCGTCCTCATCATCGCCTGTCCCTGCGCCATGGGCCTGGCGACGCCGACGGCCATCATGGTCGGGACGGGGAAGGGGGCCGAGCGGGGCATCCTGATCAAGAGCGGGGAGAGCCTGGAGACCCTCCATAAGGTCGACACCTTCGTCTTCGACAAGACGGGGACGTTGACCGAGGGACGGCCTGAGGTCACGGACGTCGTTCCCGCGCCGGGGATCGCCGCCGACGACCTTCTCAGGCTCGCCGCCTCCGTCGAGAGTCCCTCCGAGCATCCGCTGGGCCAAGCCCTCGTTCGCCGGGCCGCGGCGTCGGGTATCGTCCCCGAGAAGGTCGATGAGTTCCGGGCCCTCGAGGGCATGGGCGTCGAGGCCGTGGCGCGGGGAGCGCGGGTCCTCGTCGGCAGTCTCCGGCTCGTCGCGGCGGCGGGAGTCGATGTCGCCCCGCTCGCGGCCGACGCCGCGCGGCTGGCCGCCGAGGGCAAGACCGCGGCCTACGCCGCCTTCGACGGCCGGCTGGCCGGCCTCTTCGCCATGTCCGACACGCTCAAGCCGGGCGCCCGCCCGGCCATCGATAAGCTCCGCCGGCAGGGGCTGCGGGTCGTCATGCTGACGGGCGACAACGCCCGGACCGCCCGGTCCGTGGCCGGTGCCGCCGGCATCGAAGAGGTCGTCGCCGAGGTCCTGCCGGGCGACAAGGCCGATATCGTCCGGAAGCTGCAGGAGGAAGGCCGGCGGGTGGCCATGGTCGGCGACGGCATCAACGACGCGCCCGCGCTGGCCCGGGCCGACGTCGGCGTGGCCCTGGGGACGGGGACCGACGTGGCCATGGCTTCGGCGGACGTCGCCCTCATCTCGGGGGACTTGGAGGGGGTCGTGGCGGCGCGCGAGCTCAGCCGCCGGACCATCCGGACCATCCGGCAGAACCTCTTCTGGGCCTTCGCTTACAACGTGGTGGGCATCCCGGTCGCGGCGGGGGTCCTCTATCCGTTCCTCGGCGTGTTGCTCGATCCCATGATCGCCTCCGCGGCCATGGCCCTGAGCTCGGTCTCCGTCGTCAGCAATTCGCTCCGGCTCCGCCGGGCGAAGTTCTGAGCCGCTTTTAAAAGATGAAGCGGAGGGCCAGCCCGGCCCGGATGTAGGACGGATTGACGTCGAGCGTTCCCAGCCCGATCGTGGCCTCGATCTCGTCGATCGGCCGGGTGATGAGCTCGTCCTCGACCACGTGCAGCTGCAGCGGGGTCTTCGGGGAGGCGTAGTAGCGCAGGTCGACGGCCAGGATGACGTTGTGGAAGGCCTCGTAGGCCGCCTCGACGCCGAGGTTGGCGCCGTACTTGGTCTGGGGCCCGAAGGCGACGACCATGCGGTAGGTCCCGCCGCTCAGCTCGAACTGGTCGCCGTTCTGGGTGAGCTCGAAGAAGGTGTAGCCGATATGGCCGGCCTTGCCCTCGAAGTGGAAGACGCTGGGGCCGGCCGAGACGCTGAGGGACAGGTTGTCGGCGACGCGGAAGCGGGCCAGGGCGTTGAGGCTGAAGGCCGTCGTGGTCATGTTGCCGGTCGAGGCCTCCCAGTCGATCTCGTCGGCAAAGGTCTCCGGCTCGAAGGCTTGGAACTGGACGCTGTAGGCATAGGGATCGTTCGAGCCCCCGAACTTGGGCCGGTGCCAGTCGGCCAGGACCTGAAGGCCGAAGTTCTCGGTGAAGAGAACGTTGAAAAAGCCGTTCAAGCCGTAGGTCGTCTTGCCCCGGAACCGGACCGTCTGCTGGGCCAGGCCGGAGATGTACCGGTCGGCCGGGGTGAACGACGGCTGGTAGCGGTTGATGTAGGTCGCGTTCATGTTCGGCCGGACCAGGGTCCAGCCGAAGCCGAGCTCGAAGCGGATGTCGGCCGCGAGCGGGGCGGCCGCCCCGAAGATCAGGAAAAGGGCGAAAAACGGAGCGAGCTTCCGGATCATGTCTTGGCGCCTCCTGGCTCCTGGAAGGCTATCACGGCCGGACCGGGATTGTCAATCCCCCGGCGGCCGACAACTCTTTTAAGATCAAGCCTTTTCGGGGCCGGGGGCTCAGCCGAAGAAGACCTTGGCGATCTCGTAGAGCTCGGCGTCGACGGTCTTCGGCTCGGCCAGGGCCTCCTCGAAGGGCACGGGGACGATCTTGTTGCCCCGGAGGCCGACCATGTACCCGAACTTCTCCTCGTGAACGAGCTCGATCGCGGCGACGCCGAAGCGGGTGGCCAGGACGCGGTCGAAGGCGGTGGGGGAGCCGCCCCGCTGGATGTGGCCGAGGACCGTGACTCGGGTGTCGATGGCCGTGCGCATCTCGATCTCGCGGGCGATGATGTTGCCGATGCCGCCCAGCCGGACGTGACCGAAGGAGTCCTTCTCGCCCGACTGGAGGACGAGGCTCTCGTCCTGGGGCTTGGCGCCCTCGGCCACGACGACGATGCTGAACATCTTGCCGCGCTCGCGGCGCTTCTGGATCTGGGCGCAGATCTCGTCCAGATCGAAGGGGAACTCGGGGATGAGGATGATGTCGGCCCCTCCGGCCAGGCCGCCCTCGACGGCGATCCAGCCGGCGTGGCGGCCCATGACCTCGACGACCATGACGCGGTGGTGGGCCTCGGCCGTGGTGTGCAGGCGGTCGAGGGCCTCGGCGACGATCGAAATGGCGGTGTCGAAGCCGAAGGTGTAGTCGGTGCCGGCCAGGTCGTTGTCGATCGTCTTGGGCACGCCGACGCACCGCAGGCCCTTGTCGTGGAGCTTCTTGGCGACGCCGAGCGTGTCTTCGCCGCCGACGGCGACGACCGCGTCGAGCTCGAACTTCTCGACCTGGGAGAAGATCTTACCCACGCCGTCCTCGACCCGGAAGGGGTTGGTCCGGGTCGTGCCGAGGATGGTGCCGCCCCGGGGGAGGATGCCCGATATGGCGTTGAGGTCGAGGGGCAGGATGCGGCCCTCGATGAGCCCGAGCCAGCCGTTCTTGATGCCCAGGATGTCGTAATCGTACTGGACGATACCCTTCCGGGTCACGGCGCGGATGACCGCGTTGAGCCCGGGGCAATCGCCCCCGCCCGTCAGGATCCCGACTCTCATTCTCGACCTCCGTTCGACGCTTACCCCGGTTCCCAAAATCGTCAAGAATTATACGCGCCGTCCGCCGGCAATTCAAGTTGCGCCGAGGCCGGCGGCCTTGACCGGCCGGGCGGTTTTCTTTAAGGTAGGGGGGACCGCGATTGCCATTCGTATAGAGGAGGACACCATGCCGGCGACGATCATCAGCGGGAAAGAGGTCTCGGGCCTGATCCGGGAGGAGCTCAAGGGCCGGGCGGCCCGTCTCAAAGAGAAGGGCTGTGTCCCGGGGCTCGCCGTCGTTCTCGTCGGCGAGGACCCGGCCTCGGTCTCCTACGTGACGGCCAAGGCCAAGGCGGCCGAGGAGATCGGCATCTTCGAGACGACCATCCGCATGCCGCCGGACTCCTCCGAGGAGGAGATCCTCCGCCAAGTCGACACCCTCAACCGCGACGATCGCTATAACGGCTTCCTCGTCCAGCTGCCCCTGCCGAAGTACGTCAGCGCCGAGAAGGTCATCAACCTCATCTCTCCGGATAAGGACGTCGACGGCTTCCATCCCGTCAACGTCGGCAAGATGCTGCGGGGCGAGCCCTGCCCGCTGCCCTGCACCCCCTACGGCGTCGTCCAGCTCCTCGTCCGCGGCGGCTACGGCCCGGACGGCAAGCACGTCGTCGTCTGCGGCCGGAGCAACATCGTCGGCAAGCCCCTGGCGGCCATGCTCATCCAGAAGAGGAAGGGGGCCAACGCCACGGTCACGGTTTGCCATACGGGCACGCCGGACCTGGCCAAGTTCACCCTCCAGGCCGACATCCTGGTCGCGGCCATGGGCGTGCCGCGGGCCATCAAGGCCGAGATGGTCCCCGACGGCTGCGTCGTCATCGACGTCGGGGTCAACCGCGTGCCCGACCCGTCCTCGCCCAAGGGCTTTCGCCTCGTCGGCGACGTCGATTTCGAACCCGTCAAGGAGAAGGCCTCGGCCATCACCCCGGTCCCGGGCGGCGTCGGGCCCATGACGGTGACCATGCTCATGATGAACACCATCGAGGCGGCCGAGCGCAAGGCCGGCCTCGCGGCCTGAGACCGGAGTTCCTTCCGTGAAGATCGGCAAGATCGACGAAGCGGATTTCCGCGATTTGATCATGGGCAAGTTCGGGCGCCGGGACCCGACGGTCCTCGTCCCGCCCCGGACGGGCGTCGACGCGGCCGTCATCGATCTCGGCGGCGGCCGGGTCCTGGTCGTGGCCGAGGACCCCATCTTCACCATGCCCCGGCTCCCGCTCGAGACGTTCGGCCGGTTCACCGTCCACATCGGGGCGAGCGATGTCGCGGTGATGGGCGTCCGGCCCCGCTACATGACCTACACGCTGCTCCTGCCGCCCGAAACGGGGCGCGGCGAAGTCGGGCGGATCGTCGATTCCATCCACGTCGCCGCGCGCGAGCTCGGCATCGCCATCGTCGGCGGCCACACGGGATTCTATCCGGGCTTCACGGCGCCGACGATCGGCGGCATCGCCGTCTTCGGGCTGGCCAGGAAGAAGGATGTCGTGACGCCGGCCGGGGCCCGGCCCGGCGACGAGGTCGTCCTGACCAAGGGCCCGGCCATCGAGACGGCGGCCCTGCTGGCCTGTCTCCGCGAGGAGGAGCTGCTCGCCGCCCACCCGGCGGCCCTCGTGGCCAAGGCCAAGGCGCTGACCCGGTCGATCACGGTCGTCGCCGACGCGCTCGCCGCCGCCGCCTCGGGAGGCGTCACCGCCATGCACGACGCGACCGAGGGCGGGGTCGTCGGCGGCCTGTTCGAGATCGCCTCGGCGAGCGGCGTGGGGATGGAGGTCGACGAGCGGCTGTTCGTCTACCCGGACGAGGTGCGGATGGTCTGTGAAGCCTTCGCCATCGATCCGGTCAAGGCCATCGCCGAGGGCAGCCTGCTGGTGACGGTCCGGCCGAGAAAGAGCGCGAACCTGCTGGTCCGGCTCAAGCGCCGGCGCATCGCCGCTTCGGTCGTCGGGCGGGTCGTGGCCGACCGGCGCCGTCGCACGATCGTCCGGCGCGACGGGCGGACCGAGGCGCTGGCCGTGCCGGAGCAGGATCCGTTCTGGCCGGCGTTCTTCGCGGGATTGGGAAAAACCTGAAGACGGCCCCGTCCCAGGCCGTCGGGGCGTGAATGGGGCCTCAGCGGGCGTTGCGGGCCTTGGGCCTTCTTGTCCTTCTTCTCGGCCCGGGCGACCACGTCCTTGAGCGTGATGTTGTCGAAATAGTCCTTCAGGAGAACGGTCGCGTCCTTCCAGATCTCGAAGGTCGGGCAGGACTCCAGACGGTCGCAGTAGGTCCCGTCCTCGACGCACTCGACCAGGCAGCAATTGCCCTCGAGGGCATGGAGGATCTCGCTGAGCTTGATCTCTTCCGGCCGGCGGGCCAGGGTGTAGCCGCCGCCCGCGCCGCGGATGCTCTTGACCAGGCGGTTGATCTTGAGGGGGATGATGATCTGCTCGAGGTAGCGGATGGAGATGCACTCGTCCTCGGAGATGTGCTTGAGGATGACGGCGTCGTTGCCGTTCCCGTAGTGACGGGCCAGATTGAGCATCAGGCGCGTGCCGTAGCGCCCCTTGGTGGATAGTCTGATCATCGCGGGCTCCTCATTCCATTCTATACGGCTTTTCCCGTAATATCAACACAGATTGATAGGAATTATCAATTTACTCAATGCCCGGGACATCGGGCCCCGGCCGGCCTTGACACCCTCCGCGACGAATGGGTATCCTAGCCCTCTCGATCCCACACGCAAAGGAACGCCCATGTCCCGTCAGATCCTGCTCGGCGACGAAGCCATCGCCCTGGGGGCCGTCCACGCCGGCCTGTCGGCGGCCTATTCCTATCCCGGCACCCCCGCCTCGGAGATCCTGGAGTACCTGGTCCGCAAGGCCGCGGAGACCAAGGATTTCACGGCGGTCTGGTCGGTCAACGAGAAGACGGCCTACGAGGAAGCCCTCGGCGCCTCGTTCGCCGGGAAGCGGGCCCTGGTGTCCTTCAAGCACGTCGGCCTCAACGTCGCCGCCGACCCGTTCATGAACTCGGCCATCACCGGGGCCAACGGCGGACTGGTCGTGATCAGCGCCGACGATCCCGGCATGCACAGCTCGCAGAACGAGCAGGACAGCCGCTTCTACGCCCAGTTCGCCCACATCTTCGCCTACGAGCCCTCCGACCACCAGGAGGCCTACGACATGACCCGGGAGGCCTACGACCTGTCCGAGCGGCTCGAGCTGCCCGTCCTCGTCCGGATGGTCACCCGGCTCTCCCACAGCCGCTCGGCCGTCGAGGTCCGCGAGCCGAGGCCCCAGAACGCGCTGCGGAAGGGCGCGGCCCGGGACTGGATCCTCCTGCCGGTCAACGCCCGCCGGCGCTTCGCCCGGCTCCTCGACCTGCAGGCCGAGATGGTCCGCGTCTCGGACGGAGTCGCGGTTCAACGTCCTGGAACCCGGGACGAAGGACCGCTCGCTCGGCGTCATCGCCTCCGGCGTCGCCTATAACTATTTCCGCGAGGCCGTGGCCGGCGAGGCCGCGCCGCCGCCGTTCCTCAAGATCTCGACCTACCCCATCCCCGAGGGCCTCGTCCGCGAGCTCGTCGGGAGCGTCGACACGGTGCTCGTCCTCGAGGACGGCTACCCGTTCATCGAGCGCCAGCTCAAGGGCCTGTTCGGGATCGCCGGCAAGACCGTGCGGGGCAAGACCGACGGGACCCTGCCGGCCTCCGGCGAGCTCTCCCCCGACATCGTCCGCGCCGCCCTCGGCCGCCCGGCCCTCCCGGCCCTCGGAGCGAGCGGCCTGCCCCTCGCGGGCCGTCCGCCGCAGCTCTGCGTCGGCTGCCCCCACGCCGACACCTTCAAGGCCCTCAACAAGGCCCTCGAGGGCGTCGCCGGGGCCAACGTCTTCAGCGACATCGGCTGCTATACCCTCGGCGCCCTGCCGCCCTACAACGCCATCCACAGCTGCGTTTGCATGGGCGCGAGCATCGGCATGGCCCGGGGCGCCGCGGACGTCGGCCTCCACCCGGCCGTGTCGGTCATCGGCGACTCGACCTTCGCCCACTCCGGCATCACGCCCCTGCTCGGCGCGGCCGTCGCCGACGCCAACATGACCGTCGTCATCCTCGACAACGCGACGACGGCCATGACGGGCGGACAGCCGACCTACGGCTCCGGCGAGCGCCTGCTCAAGCTCGTCGAAGGGCTGGGCGTCCCCAAGGACCACCTCCGGACGATCGAGCCCCTCCCCAAGAACCATGAGAAGAACGTCCAGGTCCTCCGGGAGGAGATCGACCACCGCGGCCTGTCCGTCGTCGTCGCCGTCCGCGAGTGCGTCCAGGAACAGCGGAAGAAAAGGAGCTAGGCCATGAAGCAGGACATCATCCTCGCCGGGGTCGGAGGCCAGGGCATCCTGTCCATCGCCTACGTCATCGACAACGCCGCCCTCGCCGACGGCCTGTTCTTCAAGCAGGCCGAGGTCCACGGCATGGCCCAGCGGGGCGGGGCCGTCCAGTCGCACATGCGGCTCTCGAAGGGCGCCATCTGGAGCGACCTCATCCCGAAGGGCGAGGCCGACATGGTCCTGAGCGTCGAGCCGCTCGAGGCCCTGCGCTACCTGGACTACCTCCGGCCGGACGGGATCGTGATCACCAGCTCGACGCCCTTCCGCAATATCCCCGACTACCCCGACCTCGACAAGGTCCTCGAGGCGGTCCGCCGGGCGCCCCGCTCGGTCGTGGTCGACGCCGAAAAGCTGGCCAAGGAGGCCGGGACGGTCAAGGCCCAGAACATCGTCCTGCTCGGCGCGGCCGCGCCGAGCCTCATCCTCGCCGAGGCCTCTCTCCTCCGGACGATCGAGGAGCTCTTCCGCGGCCGGGGGACGCCCGTCCTCGAGGCCAACCTCAAGGCCTTCGCGCTCGGCAAGAAAGCGGCTCTCGGCTCATGAAGACCGGCTGGACCAGGACCCTCCGCATCCTCGAACGCGCGGAGAGGGACGGCCGGAGCTTCCTGCTCGAGCCCGAGGTCTACGCGGTCCTGCGCGACGCGGGGATCGCCGTCCCCCGCCACGCCCTCCTCGCGACGGACGGCAAGGTCACGCGAAAGGCCCTGGCGGCCCTGGGCGCCGGCAAAGTCGTCGTCAAGATCGTCTCGCCGCTCGTCATCCACAAGTCCGACATCGGCGGCGTCGCCGTGTGCCAGGCCGAGCCGGCCGCCGTGAGGAAGGCCTGCGCGGCCATGCTGCGGACGGTCGTCGCCCGCACCGGGGCCGCGGACCGGAAAGCCGTCCGGGATTCCGTCCGCGGCTTCCTCGTCGTGGAAAAGGTCGAGTTCGACGACGTCGGCTTCGGCTCGGAGATCCTGTTCGGCCTGCGCAATTCCCCGGATTTCGGGCCGGTGCTGACCGTGGGCTCCGGCGGCGTCGACGTCGAATACATGAACGCCCGGCTCAAGGAAGGCCGGGCCGCGGGCATCGCCTCGGCCCACCTCCTCGACGAAGCCGGCGCGCGCGAGCTCCTCGAGCCGCTGGCTTTCTACGACAAGCTGGTCGCCGAGTTCCGGGGGCGCAAGCCCCTGGTCCGGCCCGCCGCTCTGGTCGCGACGCTTCTCCGCTTCCGCGACCTGGCCGAGGCTTTCTCGCCCTTCAACCCGTCGACGCCGTTCGTCCTCGAGGAGGCCGAGGTCAATCCCTTCGTCGTCCGCCGCGGCCGGCTCGTGCCGCTGGACGGCATCTGCCGGTTCTCCCGCCGCAAGGCGGTCGCCAGCGAGCGTCCGGTCGAGGGCGTCGGGCGGCTGCTCCGGCCGGCGACGATCGGCATCATCGGCGTCTCGGAGAAGATGAACATCGGCCACGTCATCCTGAACAACATTCTCAAAGGCGGGTTCGCTCCGGAGGACGTCGTCGTGGTCAAGCCGGGGCTCGACGCCATCGAGGGCTGCCGCTGCGTTCCGAGCGTCGCCGCCATGCCCGCGACCGTCGACCTCTTCGTCCTGACCCTGGGCGCCGACCAATGCTACGACGTCATGAAGGACCTCGTCGACCACGGCAAGGCCCGTTCGGTCATCCTCATCGCCGGCGGGATGGGGGAGAAGGAGGGGGGGGCCTCGATCGAGGAGCGGATCCGGGAGCTCCTCCGGGAGGGCCGCCGGTCCGGCCGGACGACGCCCGTCGTGAACGGAGGCAACTGCCTCGGCGTCGTGTCGAAGCCGGGCCGCTACGACACGCTCTTCATCCCCGACTACAAGCTGCCGCGCCCGAAGAAGGCCGGCACGGCCTCCGCGATGATCAGCCAGAGCGGGGCGTTCATGATCTGCCGCATGAGCAAGATGCCGGCCATCGAGCCCGTCTACTCCGTCTCGCTCGGCAACCAGATCGACCTCACGGCCTCCGACTACCTCCGCTTCCTCAAGGACGATCCCGAGATCCGGGTCTTCAGCGTCTACATGGAGGGGTTCAAGCCCGGCGACGGCCTGGCCTTCGCGCGGGCCATCCGCGAGATCACGGCCTCGGGCCGGGCGGTCCTCGTCTACAAGGCCGGCCGCAGTCCCGAGGGCCGGTCGGCGACCTCGAGCCACACGGCTTCGGTGGCCGGGGACTACGGCGTCTTCAAGGCCCTCTGCGGGCAGGCCGGGGCCGTCGTGGCCGAGAGCCTGTTCGAATTCGAGAGCTTCCTGAAAGGGATGGCCTTCCTCGATGGCCGTACCGTCTCAGGGCGGAGGGTCGGCCTCGTCAGCAACGCCGGCTTCGAATGCGTCATGATGGCCGACAACCTCAAGGACGGGGCCGGGCTCGAGCTGGCCGCCTTCGCCCCGGCGACGAACGGACGGATCCTGGAGAGCCTCCGCCCGCTCGGGATCGACAAGCTACTCGACGTCCACAACCCCCTCGATGTCACCCCCGTCGCCGACGACGCCGCGTTCGCGGAGAGCGCCCGGGCCTTCGTCGAGGACCCGGGCGTCGACTGCGCCGTCATCTCCAACGTGCCCCTGACCAAGGCCATGCGGACGCTGCCGCCGGGGCCGGGGCACGCCGAGGACCTGGCCGCGCCCGGGAGCTTCGCTTCGCGGGTGATCGAGATCTTCCGGTCGACGGCCAAGCCCGTCGTCGTCAACCTCGACGCCGGCGTGCTCTACGATCCCCTGGCCGACCACCTCGAGAAGGCGGGCGTCCCGGTCTTCCGGAGGGCCGACGAGGCCCTTCGCTTTCTGAGGATGTACGTCGACCGGATGTCGAAGCCGCGGCCCTGAGCGCCGCGGGTCAGCGTTTCCGGCCCTGGAACTTGTGCGGGTACTGGGAGGGGTTGTTCGTCGTGATCGATCCCGTGTGACAGACCCGGCACGAGGTCGGCCGGACCCCGCCATGGGCGTCCACGATCCCGTTGATCCCGCCGCCCTTCGAGGTGCTGTGGCAGACCAGACAGCTCCCGAGGGGCAGGGCCTTGTTCTGGTACTGCAGGAACATTTCGTGGTCCTTGACCTCGTTCGAAGGGACCTGGGCGTGGGGACTGCCGTGGCAGGCGGGGCAAGCCAGGCCGCCGTGGCCGGTCGCGTTGCGGTAGAGGGTGTCCCCGGTGTTGACCTCGGCGACGAAGGTGTGGCAGTTGACGCAAGCCGGCAAGCCCACCCAGGGGACGCGGCCGGCGTAGATCATCGTGGTCAGGGTCGAGATCGAGCCGTGGCAGGTGGTGCAGTTGCCGTCGGTGGCGCTGCCGATGTGGGCCGTGCTCCGGTGGAAAGCGGTCTCCGTGCCGGGATGGCAGCTGTAACAAGTAATGCCCGATTGGGTGGCATGGAAGCCGTGGATGGCTTTGGACAGGTAGAACTCCGAGGTGCCCTCGCCGGTCTGCCCGAGCGCGGGATCGCCGTGGCAGTCGGCGCAAAGGACGGGGACCCCGTCGGCGACGAAGGTCGTCTCCTCGAGCTCGTCGTGCGTGGCCAGGACCGATTCGGCGTCGTCGCCGTTGTGACAGGTGGCGCAGCCCCATTCGTCGGAGACCGGCACGGTGGCCCGGGTCCGGGCCAGCACGTCGCCGGTCGAAGCGTCGCGCACGGTGACCTCCGCGACCTGGTAGGGTTCCCAGGTCAGGTCGTCCTTGAGGGGCACGACGGGGATGCCGTCGGCCTGGAAATGGTCGCCCTTGAGGAGCATCGTCCCCGTGAGCCCGTTGTGGACGCCGGGGTCGACGAGGTTGAGCCCGGTGTCGTTCGCCAAGGCGACGCCGAAGAGGTCGAAGGAGTCGTCCCAGAACCCGGCGTAGTCCCGGACGGGGTCGGCCGTCGTCTTGCCGTAGGAATAGGTGTTGTCGACGAGCCGGTATTCGAGCGTGACGCCCGTCGTCACCACCTGGGGCGGATCGCCCCGGCGGACGACCTGGGCCCAAAGGGTGTTGTAGGGCGGCAGCAAGACCTCGGCGCCGTAGGTCGCGTTGATCTCGTGAATGCCGAGGTCGTTCCAGGCGAGGACGATATAGGCCATCGATTCGGCGGGGATGTCGACGGGCGTGACCTCGTTGTCGTCCTTGGCCTGACAGGAGGCCAGGAATGCGACCAGGATCAGGACGAGGACGGCGGCTGCGGCGGTACGACGCACTGGCATACGGCTCTCCTTCCGGACTATTATTCCCTGAAACGTCCTATTTTGCAAACTCCCGCTGCGGCCGGTCCGTTTCCTTGTCTGGCTTCGGGGGGCATGATACAATCGAACGAAATGAAGCGAACCGTCGTCCTCGCGGCCGTCCTGGCCTGGATGGGAGGGGGTTTCGTCATGAGCCGAGCCGAAACGCCCGACGCCCGGAGGCTGGCGTCCTATATCCCGGTCACGGCCGGCCCCTGGCTCTCCGAAGCCGACCAGGTCTTCGACGCCGATACCGTCTTCGACTACATCGACGGGGCCGGGGAGGTCTACCGCTCCTATAACATGAGTTTGCTCGTGGCCCGGCGCTTTCACAAGGACGGCCGGCCGGACGTCGTCGTCGACGCCTTCGACATGGGCTCCTCGGAGGACGCCTTCGGCGTCTTCACCCACGACCTCGACGGCGAGGATGCGGCGATCGGCCAAGGCTCGGCTTACAAGGCGGGGCTGCTGTCGTTCTGGAAGGACCGCTATTTCCTGTCGGTCTACGCCGAGGAGGAGACGGTCGAGACCAAAGCCCTCGTCCTCGACCTGGGCCGTCGCATCGCCGCGGCCATCCCGGGATCGGGGGAGAAGCCGGGACTCCTGAGGCTCCTGCCGGCCGAGGGTCTGGAGCCCGGCCGGGTCCGCTTCTTCCACAGCCATTCCGTCCTCAACTACCATTTCTTCGTGGCTGATACGAACGTCCTGCTTCTCGACCGGACGACCGACGCCGTGCTGGCCGGATACGGCGGGAGCCGGCTCTTCGTCGCGGCTTACGTCAATGCCGAAGCCGCGGCCCGGGCCCGGGCGTCCTTCGTCCGGGCGTACCTGCCCGAGGCCGGCGACCAAGCCGCCGTCCGCACCGAGAACGGGAAATGGACCGCCGTCCGTTACGGGGCGGAGTTCGTCGCCGTCGTCTTCGATGCGCTCTCGGAACGGGAAGCGCGCGACCGTCTGGACAGGGTCTTCGCCCTGGCCAAGGAGCGGTCCGTTCGGCCCGGCCGATAGATCGACATAGAAAAAGAGGAGGATCACGAGCATGACCCGAAAGCCCATCACCCGCAGGGATTTCCTCAAGGTCGCGTCGGCGGCCCCGCTGGCCGGCGCGTTGCTGCCGCGCCTTTCCGGCGCGCCCGCCGCGGCCGCGGACAAGGTCCGGGTCGTCCTCGTCCGCGACCCGAGCCCGCTCGGGGCCGGCGGGGCGCCGCCGGCCGAGGTCGTCCAGCGGATGCTCGACGACGCCGTCAAGGCCCTGCTCGGCGAGACCGACGTCGTCAAGGCCTGGAAGAGCCTCATCCGGCCCGACGACGTCGTCGGCATCAAGACCAACGCCTGGCGCTACATCCCGACGACGACCGAGGTCGAGCAGGCCATCAAGCGGCGGGTCATGGACGCCGGGGTCGCCGAGACCGACATCGGCATCGACGACCGGGGCGTTCTCCGCAACCCCGTCTTCCAGAAGGCCACGGCCCTCGTCAACGCCCGGCCGATGCGGACGCACCATTGGTCCGGCGTCGGCAGCCTGATCAAGAACTACATCATGTTCACGCCCCAGCCCTCGGCCTGGCACGGCGACACGTGCGCCGACCTGGCCGCGATCTGGGACCTGCCCGCCGTCAAGGGCAAGACGCGGCTCAACGTCCTGGTCATGTTCACACCCCTGTTCCACAGCGTCGGGCCGCACAACTACGCCAAGGACTACGTCTGGGAGTACAAGGGGCTCATCGTCAGCCGCGATCCCGTGGCCGCCGACGCGACGGGGCTGCGCATCATCGAGGCCAAGCGCAGGGCGCACTTCGGGGACGACCGGCCCCTGCCCATGACGCCCCACCACATCGCCCTGGCCGAGACGCGCCACCATCTCGGCGTGGCCGACCCGGCCCGCATCGAGCTGGTCAAGCTCGGTTGGGACGAAGGGATCCTGGTCTAGGCCCCCATGACGGAGATCCTGCTGTTCGCGGGCGGCGTCGTTTTCGGCGCCTCGGTCGTCCTCGTCGTCCATCTCCTCCGCAAGAAGGACACCCGGGAGATGGCCCGCGCTCTGGTCAGTGAGACCGAGGCCGAGAAGGTCCAGGACCTCGAAGCGCTCCTGGGCCGCGTCCGCGACAGCTTCGGGGCCCTGTCCCAGGAGGCGCTCAAGGCCAGCACGGGCGAGCTCCTCAAGCTGGCCCGGGAGAACCTGGACGGCCGGGCCCAGCTCGGCGCGAAAGAGCTCGAGTCGAAGAAGCAGCTCATCGACCAGAACCTGGGCGCGATGAAGGGCGACCTGCAGAAGATGCAGGACCTCGTGTCCCGGCTCGAAAGCGAGCGGGCCCGCCAGTACGGCGAGCTCGACGTCCAGCTGAAGACCGCGGCCCGCGAGACCTCCCGGCTCCAGGACACGGCCGACCACCTGCGCCAGGCCCTGGTCAGCACCAAGGCCCGCGGACAGTGGGGCGAGCGCATGGCGGAAGACGTGCTGCGTTTGGCCGGGTTCGTCGAGGGCGTGAACTACATCAGGCAGACGGTCCTGGACATGGCCGCGTCACGGCCCGACTACACCTTCCGGCTGCCCCAGGGCCTCAAGGTCAACATGGACGTCAAGTTCCCGCTCAACAGCTACCTCCGCTACCTCGAGGCCGACGCCGAGCCGGCGCGGGAGGGCCACAAGGCCCAGTTCCTCCGGGACGTCCGCACGCGGATCAAGGAGGTCACGACCCGCGACTACATCAATCCCGAGGAGAAGACGCTGGACTACGTCCTGGTCTTCATCCCCAACGAACAGGTCTACGCCTTCATCAACGAGAACGATCCGGGGCTCGTGGACGAGGCCCTGAAGAACAAGGTCATCCTCTGCTCGCCCTTCACGCTCTTCGCCATCCTGGCCATCATCCGCCAGTCCCTGGACAACTTCAGCATGGAGAAGACCGCCGCGGAGATCCTGGGGCTGGTCAAGAACTTCAAGAAGGAATGGGAGAAGTTCACGGAGTCGATGGATAAGATGGGCGAGAAGCTCGACGGCGCCCGCAAGGAGTTCGGCCAGATGACCGGCGTCCGCAAGACCAAGCTGGATAAATCCCTGGAGAAGATCGAGGACCTGAGGCATCTGAAAGGGCTGGAGGAGGAGGCCGTCCTGGGCGCCGGCGAGCTCCCGGCCCTCGAGCCGGGCGAGCGCGATCCCCAGGAGGAGTGAGCCGCGGACGCGCGGCGCTCAGCCGCGCGGGCCGAAGAGGGCCGTGCCGAGGCGCACCGTCGTCGCGCCCTCTTCGACGGCCACGCGCCAGGAATGGCTCATGCCCATGGACAACCGGCGCATCTCCACGCCCGGGACGGCGGCGGCCTTCAGGGCTTCGTAGACGCGCCGCGTCTCCTGGAAGTAGGGCCGCGAATCCTCCGGATCCCCCGCGAACGGGCCCATGGTCATGAGGCCGGCGACCCGCAGGCGGGGGAGGGCCGCCAGGGACCGGACCAGGGCCTCGGCGTCGTCGGGCAGGACCCCGGATTTCTGAAGCTCGCGGCCGCTGTTGATCTCGAGCAGGACCTCCATCGTCTTCCCGGCCGCCTCGGCGCGCTTGTCGATCTCGCGGCCGAGGCCGATCGAGTCGACGGTCTCGACGAGGTCGAAGATCTCGACCGCTTTCTTGACCTTGTTCGTCTGGAGGTGGCCGATGAAGTGCCAGCGGGCCCGGCGGCCGACCGCGAGCAGGGCTTCGGCCGCCTCCTGGACGTAGTTCTCGCCGACGATCCTGACGCCCGCGTCGATGGCCTCGAGGATCTCGGCGGCGGTCCGGGTCTTGGCCGCGGCGACGAGCTCGACGCCGGCCGGGAGCTCCGCGAGGACGGCTTTGACGTTCGAGGTGATCACGCTCATCCGGCCCATTGTATCAAAAAAGCGGCGGGTCCGGCGCGTCATTCATAGTTCTTCAATTCTTGACTTCTGCCCCGGGCCGCAATATCCTCATTTCGCGATGCAAAGGGGTGATTCAATATCCGGAGTCTGCGCTTTCATTCTGCGTTCTCTTCTTCGAGCTCTTTGCCTCAAGGTTAATCCATCCGGAGGAGGGGAGTCATGCCCAGAGGATTGAATCGGCGGGAATTTTTAGAAACAACAGCAGCGACCGGCGCGATATGGATGGCGGGGGGTGTTTTAAAAAATGCGGGCGCGGCGGACTCTGGTCCCCTGGAGATTCCAGAGGTGGAACAATTAGTCATTACCGTCATTACCGATAATTACTATGATTGCCTGAGGCCAAATGACAAGGTCGCCAAGAGGCATTTCATCATTCCCGGCACTTCTATCCACTCGGAGCATGGGCTGGCCTATCACATCGAGACGGTGGTCAAAAGCAAGCCTCATGCATTCCTGTTCGATTTTGGCCTGGATTTCCATGGTGTCGGCAAGAATATGGATCTGCTCAACATCGACATGAAAAAAGTCGAGGCACTCGGATTGAGCCATGGGCATTTTGACCATTGGGGGAGTCTCATTGCCATTCTGAAATCTTATAGGGCGGATATCCGGCTGGGGCTTCCCTTGTATGTCGGCGAGGAGGCCTTTTGCCGGAGGTTCGCCAATCTGCCAGCGGGGACTTTCGAGGTGAACGGCATGATCGACCTGGGGCAGCTGCGAAGAGATGAGATCGATAGCCTTGATGTCGCCAAGATCGTAGAAATTAAGGAACCGACGATGATCGTTCCCGGCGCTTATCTGACCGGGGAAATCAAAAGAGTGACGGAGTACGAGAAGGGATCTCCTGTGTTACTGATCAAGAAGGAAGGGAAAATGCAGCGCGATTGCTTCGCCGGTGAACAATCACTCGTGTTTAATGTGAAAGGAAAGGGCTTGGTGGTGGTTTCCTCATGCGCCCATTCGGGGATCGTCAACACGATCAAGCATGCGCAGAAGATGACCGGGGCGCAAAAGGTCCATGCCGTGATCGGAGGTTTCCATTTGAGCGGGGCCAGGCCAGAAGTCATTCAGAGAACGATTGCCGATATCAAGGCGATTTCGCCGGAGTACATCGCTCCCATGCACTGCACAGGATTTGAGGCTGTCGCGGCTTTTCAGCAAGAGATGCCTGGCCAAGTGATCATTAATACAGCCGGAACCCGATACGTTTTTACGGCGTGATACGCAGGGGAAGGCATGACTGATTTGGGAAGAGCCCAGTGAGGAGGGTGACATGATACGCAATCGTTATCGCTTCGCGTCCTTGGCCCCGATCGCAGTCGGTATCGTCGTTTCGGGATTTTTCCTGGTCAGCTCGAATGCTCAAGCACCCGGCATTACCGCAAAACCGCTTCTCAAAACAACGCTGAGCGGCGATGATACGAAGGAGTCGATCATAGTGACCGTCGAGTTCGCCGCGGGGAGCAAGATGTGGCGCCACACACATCCGGGGGATGAGTACACCGTTGTTCTTCACGGCGCTTTGGAATTGAGTGCCGAAGGCCGTGAGAGGCAGCGCCTATCGGCTGGCGAGGCCTACCACATTCCTCGTGGCCTCGCTCACGAGACTCGGGACGTCGGCGACATTCCCGCGCGTATCGTGCATGTCTTCGTGGTCGATAAAGGAAAGCCGATCCTTCAGCCTGCCGACAAATAGGCCGGATTGCGTTCGGGCCGGCATAACGGCGGGTTCGACCCCTTCTTTTTTAGGCCCGGGGCCCCGATATTTGCTATAATCGGCCGGTCCGGGGAGAACGCCGATGACCATCCGCGAAGAGCTGGAGAAGACCGAGCGAGCGATCCTGTCGCCCAAGGCCTGCCTCAGCGCCGGCTCGAAGGGCCGCGTCCGGCCCGAGGCCCCGCACGTCCTCCGGACGGATTTCCAGCGCGACCGCGACCGGATCATCCATTCGAAATCCTTCCGCCGGCTCAAGCACAAGACCCAGGTCTTCCTTTCGCCGTTCGGCGACCATTACCGCACCCGGCTGACCCATTGCCTCGAGGTCTCCCAGATCGCCCGGACGATCGCCAAGGCCCTCCGGCTCAACGAGGACCTGACCGAGGCCATCGCCCTCGGCCACGACCTCGGCCACACGCCCTTCGGCCACGCCGGCGAGCAGACCCTGCGCAAGCTCCTGCCCTCCGGCTTCCACCACGCCGACCAGAGCCTGCGCGTCGTCGAGAAGCTCGAGTACGAAGGCAAGGGCCTCAACTTGACCTTCGAGGTCCGCGACGGCATCCAGCGCCACTCCAAGGGCCGCGGCGAGATCTTCGACGAGGACGCCGAGGACATGCCGTCGACCCTCGAGGGCCAGATCGTCCGGGTCTCCGACGTCATCGCCTACGTCAACCACGACATCGACGACGCCCTCCGGGCCGGCATCATCCGGGACGAGGACATCCCGGCCGGACTGGTCAAGGTCCTGGGCAAGTGGCACGCCACGCGCATCGACCGGATGGTCATGGACGTCGTCGAGGCCAGTCTGGCCACGGACCTGGAGCGCATCGCCATGAGCGACCGGATCATGAAGGCCGTCGTGGAGCTCCGCGAGTTCCTCTACCAGAACGTCTACTTCAACTCCGCGGCCCGCGACGAGCTGCGCAAGACCGAGAAGATCATCAACGACCTCTTCGGCTACATCACGGAGCGGCCCGAGGAATACATCCGGCCCTATCCGGCGGGCGATCCGGTCATCGTCCGGGTCGGGGACTTCATCGCCGGCATGACGGACCGCTACGCCATGGCCCTCTTCGAGCAGATCTTCCTGCCCAAGGCCTGGCCCATCCTCTGAGCTTCGCGGGAGGACCCATGGACAGAGACCGGCGCGCTCCGGCGACCTTCCCATCCTGGGCGGCCTGGGCTCTGGCCCTGGCCTTCGTCGCGTCATGCAAGTCCTCGCCTTCCCGGGCCCCGTATCTGGCGGCGGCCGAAGGAGCGGCCGGCTGGATCTCCGCCGGCCGGATCGCCGGCCCCGACGGCGTGGCTTGGCCCGCCGTGCCCTCCGAGCCCCAGCCCGCCACCTTGGATCTCTATAGCGGCATCCCCGGTGTCGTCCTCTTCTACGTCCAGGCCTATGCGTCGACCGGGACGCGCGCTTACCTCGACGAGGCCCGGGGCGGCGCCGACTATCTGATGGCCAAGATGTCCGCGGTCGGAGGAACGGGACTCTACGAAGGGCTCTCCGGCCTGGCCTTCGCGCTCGAAGAAACATACCGGTACTCGAAGGACGAACGGCACCGTCGCGGCTTCCTCGAAGCCCTCGGCCGCCTCAAGGACTCCGCCAAGCCGTCCGGAGCCGGCGTCGAATGGGGCCCGACGACGGACATCGTCAGCGGCGGCGCCGGGACCGGCTTGTTCCTGATCTATGCCTACCGCGAGACCGGCGATCGCGCCTGGCTCGACCTCGCCGCCAGGGCCGGGACGCGTCTCGCCGAGCTCGGCCGCCCCGAGAACGGCGGCCTGAAGTGGGCCATGGACCCGGGCTTCCCGAGGCTCATGCCGAACTTCTCGCACGGCACGGCGGGCGTCGCCTATTTCCTGGCCGTCCTTTATCGGGAAACGAGGCGCCGGGAATTCCTCGACACGGCCCTGGCCGGAGCGAAATATCTCCTGTCGATCGCCAAGACCGAGGGCGACAGCTGCCTCGTTTTCCACGACGAGCCCGACCACACGGACCTCTTTTATCTCGGCTGGTGCCACGGTCCCGTCGGCACGGCCCGGCTCTTTTTCCTTCTCGCAGAGGTCACGGGAGACAAGGCCTGGCTGGAATGGGTCAAACGGTCGGCCAACGGTCTCCTCCAAAGCGGCATCCCGGAGCAGGAGACGCCCGGCTTCTGGAACAACGCCGGCATCTGCTGCGGCCTGGCCGGGGTAGGGGAGTTCTTCCTCGACCTGTACGGCGCACTGGGCGACAAGGCCTATCTCGATTTCTCGAAGCGCGTCGCCTCCCGTCTTCTGGCGAAGGCCACCGTCGAGGACGGCCGGATGTCCTGGGTCCAGGCCGAACACCGGACGAGGCCCGACTATCTCTTCGCCCAGACCGGCTATATGCAGGGAGCGGCCGGCATCGGGACGTATTTGCTGCGACTGGCCGAGGCCGTTTCCGGGAAGAAGCGGACGGAACGGATCGCCCTGCCCGACACGCCTTTCGCCCGGTGATCTGCGCCGCGCGTCCCGGCTTTGTCCGGTCCGCGATTCATGCTATCATCCCTTTCTCGGGGGCCCGAACTCCGAGATCCGGGAGGAGCATCACCCCATGGCCCGAACCGAACACCTCGCCAAGATCGCGACCCGCCTCCGCATCCATTCGCTGCGCATGACCACGGCGGCCGGCTCGGGGCACCCGACGACCTGCCTTTCCGCCGCCGACCTCGTCGCCGGCCTCTTCTTCCACGAGATGCGCTGGACGACCGCCGACCCGAACGATCCGGCGAACGACGAGTTCGTCCTGTCCAAGGGCCACGCCGCGCCGCTCCTCTGGGCCGCCTACGCCGAAGCCGGGGTCGTCCCGCTCGAGAGCCTGCTCGGTCTCAGGAAGATCACGAGCGACCTCGAAGGCCACCCGACGCCCCGGATGCCGTGGATCAAGGCGGCGACCGGCTCGCTCGGCCAGGGGCTGTCGGTCGGCGTGGGCATGGCCCTGGCCCAGCGCCTCGACAAGTCGCCGGCCCGCACCTTCGTCCTCATGGGCGACGGCGAGTGCGCCGAGGGGCAGGTTTGGGAGGCGGCGGCCGCCGCTTCCCATGGGAAGCTCAAGAACCTCTGCGCCGTCGTCGACGTCAATCGGCTCGGCCAATCGGATCCGACCATGCACCAGCACGACCTGGCCGCGCTCAAGCGCAAGTTCACGGCCTTCGGCTGGGACGCGGTGATCATCGACGGGCATAAGATCGACAAGATCCTGGCCGCCCTCGGCCGGGCCGGGACCAAGGGCCGGCCGACCGTCGTCCTGGCCCGGACGCTCAAGGGCAAGGGCGTGAGCTTCATCGAGGACCGCAACGGCTGGCACGGGAAGCCGCTCAAAGCCGACGAATTGGCCCGGGCCCTCGAGGAGATCGGCTGTCTTCCCGACGTCGACGCGCGCCGCTTCGTCCGCAAGCCGCGGCCGTTCCGGGCCAAGGCCGCCGCCGCGCCGGTCGATTTCCCGCGGACCGCCTACACGGAAAAGACGGCCACGCGCTTGGCCTACGGCAACGCCCTGCTCAGCCTGGCCAAGGTGAACCCCAAGGTCGTGGCCGTCGACGGGGACGTCAAGAACTCGACCTACGCCGACAAGTTCTTCGAGGCCTTTCCCGGCCGGGCCTTCCAGTCCTTCATCGCCGAGCAGAACATGGTCGGCATGGGCATGGGCCTGGCCGCCAAGGGCTATCTGCCGTTCATGGCCACGTTCGCCGCCTTCCTGAGCCGGGCCCACGACCAGGTCCGCATGGCCGCCTACTCGTTCTCCAATATCAAGATCTGCGGCTCCCACGTCGGCGTCAGCATCGGCGAGGACGGCCCGTCGCAGATGGGCCTCGAGGACCTGGCCATGTTCCGGCCCATCCCGGGCTGTGTCGTTCTCTACCCGAGCGACGCGGTCTCGTCCGAGGCCTGCGTCGCCGCCGCGGCCGCCCACAAAGGGATGTGCTACATCCGGACCTCCCGGCCGGCGACGCCCATCCTGTATCCGGCCGGCGAGGCCTTCCCGATCGGCGGCTCCAAAGTCCTGCGGAAGGGAACGGCGGACGCCGTCACGGTGGTCGCGGCAGGGGTCACCGTCCATGAAGCCCTCAAGGCCTATGAATCACTGAAGAAGGAAGGGATCGCCCTCCGGGTCGTAGACGCCTACTCCGTCGCGCCCCTGGACGCGGACGGGATCGGCCGCGCGGCCGCCGCCACGGGAGGCCGCGTCGTCGTGGTCGAGGACCACTATCCGGCCGGCGGGCTTGGCGAGGCCGTGGCCGGCTCCTTGGCCGGGAAGGCCGCCCTGGTCCACCTGTGCGTCCGCGAGCTGCCTCGGTCCGGCAAACCCGACGAGCTCTTGGAGCGGTTCGGCATCTCCGCCGCGCACATCGCCCGGGCCGCGAAGGAGCTCCTCGGCCGTTGAGAACGCGCCGGCTCCTATCGATCGGGATCGTCGTCGCGGCCATCGGCCTGGCCGCCGCGGTCGCCGCCGCCCGTATCCGTCCGGTCGCTTCCGTCGCCGGCCGGGCCGTTCTCAAGGGTCTGGTGACGACGGTCTATGACGGGGACACCGTCAAGGTCCGCCTGCACGGTCTTGGCGACGAGAAGGTCCGGCTGATCGGCGTCGATTCGCCGGAGCTCGACGACGAGCGCGAGCCGGTCCGCCTCATGGCCTTCCTGGCCAAGCGCTACGCCTTCAGTCGCCTCTACCGGACGACGGTGGAGCTTTTGCCGGGCCCGGAGGAGAGGGACAACTACGGCCGGCTCCTGGCCTTCGTCCGGACGGAGGACCGGGGAGATCTTCAACGTCACCCTCGTCCGGGAGGGTTTCGCCCACGCCTTCCTCAAGTTCCCGTTCGACGAAGCCCTGAGGAAGGAGCTCCGGGCGGCCGAGAGCGAAGCCCGAGAGGCCGGCCGGGGCCTGTGGCGCGAAGAGCCATATCCCGTGGTGGACGCCGCCGACGCGGGCTCGCGAGTCGGCGAGATCCTGACCGTCCGCTTCCGCTGCCGCCGCTCGTTCAAGCGGAGCGGCTTCCATCTGCTCGAAGCCGAGGGGGCGGCGTTCGACGCGGCCATCCCGCTCGAGGTCTTCAAGACCCTGCCCGGCACCCTCGACTTCGAGGGCCGGACGCTCGAGGCGACCGGCTTCGTCGAGCTCTACAAGGGCCGCCCCCAGATCATGATCGGCCTGCCCGTCCAGATCGTCCGGCCGGACGACAAGGAGTGAACCCATGTCCTCGAAGATAACCCCGGCGATCCGCGCCTCCCTCGAAGCCGCCGTCGGCGCGGCCCAGGTCATCTCCGACGCCGAGCGGACCGTCGACTACGGCCACGACGAGTTCTCGCTCCGGGAGATCGCCCGCGACCCGGACCTCGTCGTCCTGCCGGGGTCGACCGGGGAGGTCGCGGCCGTCCTGCGCATCGCCCACGAGCACGGCATCCCCGTGACCCCGCGGGGCGGGGCGACGGGCCTCTGCGGCGGCTGCGTCCCCGTCCAAGGCGGGATCGTGCTCTCGCTCGAGCGGATGGCCCGCGTCCTCGAGGTCGACGCCGACAACCAGATGGCCGTGACCGAGGCCGGCGTCCGCCTCTCCGATTTCTCCCGGGCGGTCGAGGAGGCCGGGCTCTATTTCCCTCCGCATCCCGGCGACGAGAGCGCCATGATGGGGGGCCTCGTCGCGACCAACGCCGGCGGCAGCCGGGCCGTCAAGTACGGGACGATCCGCACCTACGTCCGCGGCCTCGAGCTCGTCACCCCGTCCGGCGAGGTCCTCATGCTGGGCGGCAAGCTCGAAAAATCGAGCACCGGCTACAACCTGATGCACCTCGTCATCGGCTCCGAGGGCACGCTCGGCGTCGTCACCAAGGTCGTTCTCCACCTCAAGGCCAAGCCGGGGATCATGCGCTCGCTCGTCGTGCCGTTCGAGGAGCTGGAGCCGGCCCTCGAGACCGTCCCGCTCATCATGAAGCGGGGCATCGTGCCGCTGGCCGTCGAATTCCTGGAGATCGAGCCCATCGTCCTGACCGAGGAGCACATCCACAAGAAATGGCCGACCAAGCTCGGCCGGACCCACCTCCTGGTCATCCTCGACGCCGCGTCCGAGGAGGAGATGGACAGGCTGTCCGAGGCCGTCGCCGAGATCTGCTGCGAGAAGGGGGCCATCGACGTCTTCATCGCCGACACGGCCGCCAAGCAGGACGAGGTGCTGGCCATCCGCTCCAAGATCTACGACGCCATCAAGTCCGGGACGGTCGAGATCCTCGATATCGCCGTGCCCCGGGCCGAGGTCGCCGGGCACGTCCGCAGGGTCCGGGAGATCGCCGCGCAATACGGGCTATGGCTGCCCACCTTCGGCCACGCCGCCGACGGCAACGTCCACACCCACATCATGAAGGCCCGCTACGAGAACGGGACGATGGTCCCCATCCCGGAGAGCGAGTGGCGCGACAAGGCCGATCCCGTCCGCCGGGAGATCTTCGAGGATTGTCGCCGCCGCGGCGGGGTCATCTCCGGGGAGCACGGCATCGGCCTGGTCAAGAAACCCTACCTCCCGCTCGTCTTCGACAACCGCCAGATCGAGATCATGCGCGGCATCAAGCGCGTCTTCGATCCCACGGGCATCATGAACCCCGGCAAGATCTTCGACTGACGCCTCCGGGGACACCCGTGCGCGGGGCGGCCGCCCACCTGGAGGTGTCGCGGAGCATTTGAAAGGGGCGGAGAATAGTGGTATATCATAGCGGTAAGGGGCTATGATCCATCCTACCGAATAGGGGGTCCGTCATGGTCGTCGAACGCATCACCGAGATCTACGTCATCCTCGAGAACAAGCCGTCCCAGCTGGGAGACTTGTGCAGCTTCCTGGCCGAGAACGAGATCAATGTCGACGCCATCGGCGTCTTCCACGACACGGCCAAGATCGTGGTCCAGCAGCTCAACAAGGCCGTGAAGCTGCTCGGCAAGCTCAGCTACACGACCGAGCTCCGGGACGTCATCCGCGTCGACCTGGAGAACCGGCCCGGCGCGCTGGCCGAGCTGACCACCAAGCTCGGGGACGAGGGCATCAACATCGAGTACTGCTACGGCACCCTGTCCCGGAAGGGCAACGGCGTCTCGGTCGTCCTGGACGTCTCCAACATCGACAGGGCCTGTCAGGTCCTCGAAGCCTGAGCGGGCGGCGGATCCCGCAGTTCTCTTTACCGGACCGCCCGTTATGGGCTACACTTGACCCGTGCGCGAACGCTACGATCTCGCCGTCGTCGGGGCCGGGGCCGCCGGCCTGGTCGCGGCGACGAGCGCCGCCCGTCGCGGAGCCTCGGTCGTCGTGCTCGAGCGCCTGCCGTGGATCGGCAAGAAGCTCCTGGCGACCGGCGGGGGCCGGTGCAATCTCCTGAACGAAAGCCTCTCGCCCTCGGCGTTCACCTCGACCGATCCCGGCCTCGTCGCCTCGGTCCTCGGGCGCTTCGGTGTAGCCGAGATCAGGGCCTTCTTCGAGGGTCTCGGCCTGCGCCTTCAGACCGACGAGAGCGGCCGCGTCTATCCCGCGACCAACCAGGCCGTCTCCGTCCTCAGGGTCCTCGAGCTCGAGGCCCTCAGGCTGGGCGCGGCCGTCGAGACCCGCTTCGAGGTGCGGTCGATCGAGGAGACGGCGGGCGGGAAGACCGTCGCCGCCGTGGACGGCCGGACCGTCGGGGCCGGGGCCGTCATCCTGGCCGGAGGCGGCAAGTCCTACCCGGCCCTCGGCTCGGACGGTTCCTGCTACGCACTGGCCGCTGCCGCCGGCCACCGGATCGTGACGCCCGTGCCGAGCGCCGTGCCCCTGCTCGTCAAGGTCCGGATGTGCCATTTCCTCCAGGGACTGAGGATGAAGGCCCGGGTCGAGAGCCGGATCGGCGGGGCGCCCGGCCAGGCCGCGGAGGGGGAGCTCCTCTTCACCCAATACGGTCTTTCAGGGACGGCCGTCCTCGACGTCAGCGAGAGCTTGTCCGTGGCCATGAACCGCGAAGGCCGGGACGACGTCGCCATTGTCGTCGATTTCGTGCCGTTCATGTCCGAGGACGAACTGGCCGCGATCTTCCTGGGCCGGCTGACCTCGGGTTGGGCGGCGCAGGATCTCGCGACCGGCCTCCTGCCGGAGAAATTCTCCCATTTCCTGCCTCGCTTGCTCGAAGAACAGGGCTTCGCCGTGGGGGCCGGGAACGAGCGGACGGCGACGCGGCGACTGGCGGCCCTGCTCAAGGCCAGGGAATTCCGCGTCCACGGGACGAGGGGCTGGAACGAGGCCGAGTTCACCTCGGGCGGCGTGGACGCCCGCGAGGTCGAGCACGGAACGCTCGCCTCGAAGCTCCGGAAAGGGCTCTATTTCGCCGGCGAGGTCCTCGACGTCCAAGCCGGCCGCGGCGGCTTCAATCTGGCCTGGGCCTGGGCTTCGGGATTCGTCGCCGGCCTGGCCGAATAAACGGGAAAGGCGGTCTCCGCATGAAGCTCAGGCCCACGCTTGCCCTACCCCTTCTCGCGGCGCTCGCCCTCGCGGCCGCGTGCACGCCTGCGGGGGAGAAGAACGCGCTTCCCGCCCCGCGCCACGATCTCGTCTTCGACCGGCTGGCCTCGACCTGGGACGAGGGCATCCCCTTGGGCAACGGCCTCCTCGGGGCCCTGGTCTGGAAAAAGGGCGATTCCCTCCGGCTGTCACTCGACCGGGCCGACCTTTGGGACCTCCGGCCGGTGGCTGGGTTCGCCGGACCCGAGTTCCGCTTCGCCTGGGTCCGCGACCACGTCCTCAAGAACGACTACGAGCCCGTCCACCGGATGGGCGACGCCCCCTACGACCGCGATCCCGCGCCGACCAAGATCCCGGCCGCGGCCCTCGAGTTCGACATCTCCGGGCTGGGCGAGATCCAGTCCGTTCGCCTGTCCTTGGCCGAGGCCGTCTGCCGGGTGAGGTGGACGAACGGGGCGCGGCTCACCGTTTTCGTCCACGCCACGGAGCCCGTCGGCTGGTTCCAATTCGAGGGCTGGCCGGCCGGGAAGAGGCCGAAGCTCGTGCCGCCCGCCTACGCCGCTCCGGCCTCCGGGCCGGAAGGCGCCCCGAACTCCCTCACTCCGGGATCTCTGGCCCGGCTGGGCTACCCGGAACCCGAGCTCGCGGCCGATGAAACCTCCGTTCGTTACCACCAGGAGGGATGGGGAGGGATGAGCTACGAGGTCGCCGTCGACTGGGGCATGCCGGATTACGGGATGCTCACCGGGGCCTGGAGCGTGAGCGCCCTTTATCCGGAGAGCGAGACCGGGTCCGTCCCCGGGGGACGCGGCGACGAGCTGGCCCCGGATTCGGCTGCCCGCGCGCTCAAGAGGACTCTCCCGCGGGATCTCGAGTCGCACGCGGCCTGGTGGAAGGGGTACTGGGCCCGGTCGACGGTCCGCCTGCCCGATCCCGTGCTCGAAAAGCAGTGGTACCTCGAGACCTACAAGTTCGGCGCGGCCTCGCGACGCGGCGCGCCGCCGATCACCCTTCAGGCCGTCTGGACGGCCGACGACGGCGGCCTGCCGCCGTGGAAGGGCGATTTCCACAACGACCTCAACACCCAGCTCAGCTATTGGCCCTGCTACAGCGGGAACCGCCTGGAGGAGGGCCTGGCCTTCCTCGATTGGCTCTGGGCCATCAAGCCCCGCTCCGAGGAATACACGAAAAAGTATTTTGGGGTCGAAGGGCTCAACGTCCCCGGGGTCGCGGCCCTCGACGGCGCTCCCCTGGGCGGCTGGATCCAGTACTCGCTCGGACCGACGGTCTCGGCCTGGCTGGCCCATCACTTCTGGCTCCATTGGCGTTACAGCGCCGACCGGGATTTCCTCGAAGGGCGGGCCTATCCCTACGTCAAGGGCGTGGCCGTTTTTCTCGACAACCTATCCGTCCGGCGCCCGGACGGGAAACGGCGGCTCCCGTTGAGCTCGAGCCCCGAGATCAACGACAACCGCATCGAGGCCTGGTTCCCGGAGACGACCAACTTCGACCTGGCCCTCGTCCGCTGGCTCTACGGCGCCGCCGCGGTCATGGCCGGCGAGCTGGGGCTCGCCGACGAAGCCGCGAAATGGCGGACGATCCTCGGCGAATGGCCGGACCTGGCCTTGGCCGAGGACGACGGCCGGCTCCTCGTCGCGCCGGGCTATCCCCTCAAGGAATCCCACCGGCATTTCTCCCATCTCATGGCCATCCATCCCCTGGGGATCGTCGACCTAAGCAGGGGAGAGGCCGACGCGAGGACCATCCGCGGCGCGCTGGCCGAGCTCGACCGCCTCGGCCCGGACTGGTGGTGCGGCTATTCCTACAGCTGGCTGGGGAACTTGGCGGCTCGGGCCGGCGACGGCGAGAAGGCCGCGCAGGCCCTGCGCACCTTCGCCGACTGTTTCTGCCTGCCCAACAGCTTTCACGCCAACGGCGACCAGACAAAAAGCGGCAAGTCGAAGATGACCTACCGGCCCTTCACGCTCGAAGGCAACTTCGCCTTCGCGGCGGGCATCCAGGAGATGCTCCTCCAGAGCCACGCCGGCGTCGTCCGCGTCTTCCCGGCCGTGCCGGCGGCCTGGACGGACGTCGCGTTCGATTCTCTCCGGGCCGAAGGGGCTTTCCTGGTGTCCGCGGCGATAAAGCGCGGAAAGGTCGTCGAGGTCCGGATCGTCTCGGAAAAAGGCGGCCCGCTCCGGTTGGAGGACCCTTTCCGGGGCCGTGCCTATCGGGCCGAAGCCTCCAAGGCGTCGCCGTCCGGCAAGCCGGCGCCGTCATCGCCGCCGACCTGCCGCCTGGCGGGACGCTCCGGCTCCGGGCGAAGTAGCCCGGACCGTTACGCTTACATTCCCGGGTAGAGCAGGGCGTTCAGCAGGAACTTATAGGTCCCGTGGGACTGGGCCCGGCTCTGGCAGCGGACGCCGATGAGGAAGATCCGCCCTTCCTTGTACTTGGTATCGACCACGGCCGCCTTGCGGGAGAGATACTCCTCGCCGAGCAGCCAGCCGCTCGCCAGGATCTCGTCCGGCGGGTAGGCCGCCACGACCTTGCGGTCCCAGTCGTAGGAGGGCGAAAAGGTGTCGAAGGCCATGCTGTTGACGAACATGGCCGCGGCCTCCTTGGGCATGCCGTAGCCGAGGGGCGATTCGTTGTCGACGAGGATCCGCAGGAGCGAGGTCGGGCAGAAGAACTTGGCCCGGTCGAGGCCCGTCAGCGAGTTGCGGGCCGGGGCCCCGAACTCGGCGATGGCGAACTCCGAGGCGCCGTTGAGCGCGACCAGCCGGCCGCCCTTCTCGACGAAGGCCTTGAGCGCGTCGACGCCCTCCTGCCCGATGCCGCCCTCGTATTCCGGGGGCACGGGGCCCTGGCGGAACATCCGGGCCATGGGCGATTCGGCGGCGCCGGGAGCCGCCCCGGGCCGGGTGCCCTTGATGGTGTTGGCGTTCTCGTCGGCGAAGACGATGACGTCGAAGCCCGCCCTCAGGTCGGCCTTCTGCTCCTTGGTGCCCTTGATGTCGGCGTTGTGCAGGGTCTTGAAGGGGATGCCCATATCGTCGAAGACGTAGCGGGTCCAGCCCTCGTCCATGTTGCCGCGCCAGGATTGGAAGAGCCCGATGCGCGGGAACTTGACCGGGTCCTTGGCCAGGGCGGAGACGTCGTCGACGTCGAGGACGGCCAGGTCGAGCTTCTCGGCGAGGCCCGGCAGGGCCTTCTTCACCGCCGCCGAATTCTTGACAATGAAGCAGCCGGCCTGGAGGTCGTGGCCCTTGACCGCCGCCTTGGCCTTCGTCCGCCAGACTTCGGCCCCGTCCTTGAGCAGGGCGACGGCCATGGCGTAGGAAGCGTTGACCCTGGCGTCCAGGATGAAGTACTCGCTCTTGCCCTGGGCCGGGACCTTGGGGTAGGGGACGGCCTCGATCCGCTCCAGCTTGGCTTCGAAAGCCTCTTCGACCTCGTCGCAAAGGACGCCCATCTGGAGCGGCAGTGTCCACGCGGCGTTGTCGTAGGGAGGGGTCGGGGGCCCGCCGGGGTATTGACGCATGTCGGGATATTTCTGCTTCTCGAGCAGGGCCCAGGCGAAGGTCTTGTAGGGCTGGGCCGTCTTGACCACGAACGAGCCGGCGTTGTAGAACCGGCCGCCGGCGATGAAGTCGGCCTTGGCCTGGTAGATCTCGACGCCGCCCGTCTTCAGGACCTCGAGCATCTTGAGCATGGTCGGGTAGTCCCGCTGGATAGCCGGGATGACGAACGCGTAGGGCTGGCCCGCCTCGACCTTCTCGACGGAGTTCTTGTACATCTGGTAGAAGTTGAAGAGGAAGTCCTCTTTGTGGAGCCCGGCCGTCTTGATCATGCTCTTCGACAGGACGAGCTCGTAGTCGACGAGGTCGCGCAGGCGCCACCAGCCGCCGGGCCAGGGGTCGACGAAGTCCATGCGCTTCTCGTGGTAGCCCGTCTGGAGCTCGTTCGGCTCGATGTAGATGGGCGTGGCCGTGCGGACCGAGGCGGCCTCGCTGAGGATGCCGATGACGTTGTGGAGCCAGGAGGTGTCGTCGCAGGCCCCGATCCACCAGGCCGTGTAGGAGCGGCCGTTGACGACGCCGCTCAGGCCGTGTTTCTGGAGGTCGTAGCTCATCTCGGTGCCGACGAGGTTGACGCCCCGCCAGACCGAGGGCTGGATGTTGGGGAGGGGCGGGTCCATGAACGGCGGGACGAAGAGCCGCGCGCCGTTGCTGCCCTGCTGGTGCTCGTCGACGTGGATCTGGGGCAGCCAGTCGTGGTAGAGGACCTTGGTCACGGCCCTCGTCTCGGGCAGGTTGAACATGTACCAGTCGCGGTTGTTGTCGTGCCCCGCATAGTGATGATAGAGCCAGGGCATATTGCTGCCTTCGTATTGGGTGCCGACGTACTTCTCGTACCAGTCGACGACCAGCTGGTTCCCGTCGGGATTGTGGGAGGGGACGAGCAGGACGACGACGTCGTCGAGGATCTTCCCGGCGTCGAAGAAGGTCTTGCCCGTGACCAGGTCGTAGGCCAGCTCCATCGACATCTGGGAGGCGGCGATCTCGGTGGCGTGGAGGGAGCAGGTGATGAGGACGAGGGCCTTGCCTTCCTTGGCCAGCTTGCGGGCCTCGTCGACGGAGGTGGCCCGGGGGTCGCGGAGCTTGTGCGTGATCTCCTTCCAGCGGTCGAGCTTGGCCAGGTTCCCGGGCGTGGAGATCGCGGCCATGATGATCGGCTTCTTGAGGACGGACTCGCCGATCGTGAACAGCTTGATCCTGTTCGACTCCTGGGCCAGCTTCTCGAAGTAGGCCCTGATCTGGGTGTAGTCGGCGAGCTTGCGGTCCTCGCCGACCTTGTGGCCGAGGAACTTGTCGGGCGGGGTCTGGGCGGCCAGCGAGCCGGCGACGAGGACGAGCGCGGCCAGGGCCAGGGCCAGACGGGCGATCGCGGGGGACCTTTTCATGGACGACCTCCTGACGAAGATCAAAGAGGTCTATCTATCACCGGGGAGGAGCGGCTGTCAAGACGCGCGGGCCTGATTCAGGGCCAGGTCAGCGTGTCGTGGGCGAGGAGGAGCATCCCCTGTGCCGGTATGCCGTAGGGGCAGGCCGCTTCGCACGGCGCGGAGCAGTCCCCGCAGGCGTCGGCCCGTGCGCCCGGGATGGCCGCGTAGTAGCCCATGGCCTCCTTCTCCCGTCTTTGGCCGGCGAAGTACTGCTGGTAGCGGAGGATGGTATTGACGGGGACGCCGTGCGGGCAGCTCGGCTCGCAGAGGCCGCAGGCATGCCGGCAGTACAGCCCTCCGCAGCCCTCCGTGTAAGCCTCGAGCTTGGCGGTCTCGGCCGCGGCCAGCCTCGTGCCCGAGAGCCGGACGATGGTGTTGAGGGCGTCGTAGGTCTGGGTCTGATAACAGACGGTGTGGACATCGGGATGGCCGAGAACGAAGCGGATGGCCGCGTCTCGGATCTCGTCGGGGTTCCGGAGGTCGTGCTTGGCGATGAAGGCCTGGGCGGCCTCGTACTTTTCCTTATATCGGGCCAGGCCGTCGGCGTAAAGGGGATTGACGGGTTTCTGTTCCTTTTCGAGCCGCTCGACCCGCTCCTTGAGCGTGTGGTAGATGGCGATGGGGGCCGACTTCATCAGGGCCACGCCGATCTTCTTGTCACGGCAGGCCTCGAGGACCTTCTCGGCGTTGTCGCGGCGGAGGAAGTTGTAGGCCATGAGGAAGACGTCGAACCGGCCGTCCTCGGCCGCGGCGAGGAGGATCTTATCCATCGTCTCCTCGGGATCGCGGAACCAGAACGTGCCGTGCTGGGAGACGCCGACATGGCGGAGGCGCCCCTCGGCCTTGAGCTCGGCCATGGCCGCGTGGAAGCCCTCGGTCTTGAGCGTCTCGGCCTTCTCCGGACAGTGCATCATCAGGCAGTCGACGTATTCGAGCCCCAGCTCCTCGAGGGCCTTGCGGGCCCGCTTGAGAAAGCCGTCCTTGGACTTGTCGTCGGCGACCTCGAGCTTGGTCGCGACGAAGACCTTCTTGCGGTCCATGCCCTGAAGGGCCCGGCCCAGGGCGCGGTGATGTCCGGGATACTGCTCGGCCGTGTCGAAGTAGTTCATCCCCGACTCGTAGGCCGCCCGGATGACCCCCTCGTCCATGATGAAGCCGCAGGAGATGTCGGAGACCTTGAAGCCCGTCCGGCCGAGGACGCGGTATTCGCGGATCCTCGGCGTCTCTCCGGGGACAGGCGGGTTGGCCGGGGCTTGGGCGGCCGCGAGGGCCCGGCCCCCGGCGAGGCCGGCGCCGATCGCGCCCATCGCGGACGTCTTGATGAACTGCCTGCGGCTTTTGGCCCTGTTTTCCATCGCTCCTCCGTTCGCGCCGGGCGCGTCCCAAGCTATCAGGCGCGAAGCATAGCAGGGGAGGGGAGCGAAAGCAATCGCGGCCTCTCCTCAGTCACGGGAGGAGCGCAGGACGAGCATGCGGATGAGCTGGGAGGCGGCCATGGCCGTCGACGCGACATAGGTCAGGGCCGCGGCGCCCAGGACCTTCTTGGCCCCGATGAGCTCGTCCCCGCTGAGGAAGCGGCGCTCCTCGAGCAGGGCGACGGCCCGCTTCGAAGCGTCGAATTCGACGGGCAGGGTGACGACCGTGAACACGACGGCCCCGGCGAAAAGCAGGATGCCGATATCCATAAGAACGGTCGAGGTCTTGCCGCCGAAGATGAACCCGATGAAGAAGAGCGGGAAGGCCAGGGTCGAGCCCAGGTTGGCGACGGGATAGATGATCGAGCGCAGGCCCATGGGCCCGTACTGGGTGTGATGCTGGATGGCGTGGCCGGTCTCGTGGGCGGCGATGCCCAGGGCGGCGATCGACGTGCTGTCGTGGACTCCTTCCGAAAGCCTCAGGACCTTCTTCCGGGGATCGTAGTGGTCGGTCAGCTGGCCCGGCTGCTTCTCGATGGTGACGGCTCCCGCCCCGGCCGCCTGGAGCAGCTGGTAGGCGGCTTGGGCCCCGGTCATGCGGGACGCGGCGAAGACCTGGCTGTATTTCCGGTAGGCCCCCTTGACCCGGGCCTGGGCGTAAAAGGCCAGGATGAGGGCGGGGATGGCGAGCAAGAACGTCGGGTCGCCGAAGAACATGGTCATTCCTCCTGGATCAGACCTCCATTTTACCCGATTCCCGGCAAAAAATGTATAATAGGTCCGACCGTGCTAGACGGGGAGCTAGCGGTGCCCTGTAGCCCACGATCCGCTCCAGTGGGGTCGAACTCCCTGCCGAGGCTTCCCTCTTTCTGGCCGGTGCCCGGGCACGTGGCGTTGAAGGCCGGGGCCCTGCGCGAAGGGCCGCCCGCGAACCCCGTCAGGGCCGGAAGGCAGCAGCGGCAACGGGAAGGTCCCTTGTGCGGCAGTCAGCCTCGCCGGAGCCGGCGGTCCGGGACACGCAGGGAGAGTGTTGTCGGAGCAGGGTGCACGGTCTTTCCTTTGCCGCGAGCGTCAGCGAGCGGAGGCAGAAATCCCCCGGAGCGAACACGGAGGAGGATTTCTGCGAAATATCGGAAAAAAGAGCTCTGCCTGATCCCGCGTTTCCCTTACCGAGCGTAGCGAGCGGGGGCAGGGATCCTGCGGAGATACACGGAGCAGGATCCCTGCGAAATATCGGAAAAGAGAGCTCTGCCAAAATATTCCTCGCAAAGCCCTTTAATTCCCCTTCTCTTTTCTTGACTCCAGTGAGGCACCGGTCTACCATTCCCTCATCGCCGGAGGAGGGACCCATGAACAGACGTCTTGTCTCTGTGCTTTTGCCATCATTTGCCTGCTCCCGATTGCGGTCCGGGCCCAGGAAACTGACGAAGAGGGCTGCAAGGACCACCCCCTTTTCAACCGGATGAAAGGCTTCATCATCAGCTCGTGTGAATCGAACTTTGACGCCGTCGAATTCTACGTCGGCGAGGAGAAGGCCCAGACGCTCGAAGGGCAGAAGACCGTGCTCAACTACTATCTGCCGGAGGGCGCGCCGACGCCGTCCGAGCTCCAGATCCTCCGCAACTATGCCAACGCCGTCAAGGCAGCCGGCGGCCTCGTCGTCTACCAGACCGACATCTACGAATCGCTGAAGATCGTCCGGGGCTCGGGCCAGGTCTGGGTGGCCGTCGAAACGGCCAACAGCGGCACGGTCTACAGGCTGACCGTCCTCGAGATCGGGGAGATGACCCAGGAGATCACGGCGGGGGACATGCTGGCCGCCCTCGAGAAGGACGGGCGTATCGCCCTGGAGATCCACTTCGATACGGGCAAGGCGACCATCAAGCCGGAGTCCCAGAGGATCGTCGGCGAGATAGCGGCCCTGCTCACGGGCCATGCCGAGCTCCGGGTCTCGATCGAAGGGCACACCGACAACACCGGAACGCCGCAGGGCAACAAGACGCTCTCGGACGCGCGGGCCAAGGCCGTCGTCGAGGCCGTCGTCGCCCAGGGCGTCGAGGCTTCCCGGCTGAGCGCGGCCGGCTGGGGCCAGGACAAGCCCGTCGCGGACAACGCGACGGAGGAAGGCCGGGCCAAGAACCGGCGGGTCGAAGTCGTCAAGAAGTGAGGAGGCCGAGCTTCCGGAGAAGCTCCGCGATCTCGAGCTTGGCCGCCTCCCCGACGGGGAGCAGAGGAAGCCGGGTCGGGCCGCCGTAAAATCCCCGCAAGTCCTGGGCGTATTTGAGCCCGGCGATGCCGTGGGTCTCCATGAGGGCCTTGTTCAGGGGAACGAGGTCGAGCTGGAGCTTGCGGGCCTCGTCCTTCTTCCCGGATACGAACAGGCGGAAGATCTCGGCGCAGATCTCCGGCGCCGCGTTGGCCACGGCCAGGATGGCCCCCGAGGCCCCCATCTCGAGGCCTGGATAGACGACGTGGCCCGAGCCGACGAAGTAATGAAAATCATCGGGCACCCGGCGAACGACCTCTTCCAGGAAAGCGATGCTGCCCGAGCTCTCTTTGAGCCCGATGATGTTCGGGTGCGGGGCCAGGTCGACGACAAAGCCGGGCTCGAGGGAGATGCCGGTGTTCTGGGGCATGTTGTAGATGAGGACGGGGAGGCGGCTGGCCTCGGCCACGGCCAGGTAGTGGGCCTTGAGGGCTTCGCGGGTCATCTTCGATTTGAAGTAAGAGGGCGGTCTGACCAAGGCCGCGGCGATGCCGCGCTCCGGCAGGCTGTTGGTGAACTCGATCGTGGCCTTGGTCGATTCCCGGGCCGTGCCGACGAGGACCTTTTTGCCGGGGGCGGCCGCTTCGAGGACGGCCTCGACGAGCGCGAGCGATTCCGCGTCGGTCAGGAAGACGCTTTCTCCGGTCGAGCCAAGGACGAGATAGCCCGTGAGCCCGGTGGCGTTGAGCTTGCGGACGTTGTCCTTGATCCGGGCGGGCGAGAGGTCCTCACCGATGAACGGCGTGGTCAGGGCGGCGTAGATCCCTTCCAGGGGCTTGCTCACGAGCTTTCTCCTTTGCGCATCTCGCGGATGGCCCGCTCGATCTCCCGCAGCTCGGCCTCGCCGAGCCCGAAATAGTGGCCGACCTCGTGGAGAACGGTGTCCCGGACATGGTCCTTGATCTCGTCGTCGGACCGCGAGATCGACTCGATGGGGCGCTGGTAGATGACGATGACGTCGGGCGGGTAGTTGCCGTAGGACGCGGGGCTGCGGTGGGGGTAGGGGACGCCGTGGTAGATCCCGAGCAGGTTCGTCCCCGGCGGGCAGTCGTCCTCGACCTGGACGTTGAGATTGTCGATGAGCTTGCGGAACTTCGCCGGGATCTCGTCCAGGGCTTCGGCGACGAGCCCTTCGAACCGGCCGGGGTCCATGGACGGCCGGAACGGGCTCCGGCCGAAGGGGTTTGGCCGCCGCATCATTTTTCGATGCCCTCACGGGCCGGGATGCCCTTATCGAAGTAGTGCTTGACGTCCTTCATCTCTGTGACGAGAGAGGCCCGCTCGATGAACGAGGCGGGCGCGTAGCGGCCGGTCAGCACGACCTCGACGCCGTCCGGCCGCTTGTCGAGGAAGTCGAGGACGTCCGCCTCCGGCACGATCCTGAAGTGGACGGCCGTGTTGATCTCGTCGAGAACGACGATGCGGTAGTCCCCCGAGAGCATGGCCTCGGTGGCCCGGGCCAGGCCTTCCCGGGCCCGGGAGACGTCCTCGTCGGCGGGGCCGTCCTTGATGGTGATAAAGCCCTCGCGGCCGAACTGTTCGATGCGGATGAGAGGCGCCAGCTTCTTCGCGGCCTCGACCTCGCCCGTGGGCTGTCCCTTGAGGAACTGCGCGACATAGGTCCTGAAGCCGTGGCCGGCCGCGCGGAAGGCGAGGCCCAGGGCCGCGGTCGTCTTGCCCTTGCCGTTGCCCGTGTAAACCTGGATCTGGCCGCTCATCCCGCCTATTGTTGACCATTATGCGGCCCAAGTCAAAAACCCCCATTCGCGGCCCCCCCTTTCCATGCTATAATCGCCTCATGCTCGACCCGAAATTCGTCCTGGAAAACCTTGAGTCCGTTCAGAATAGGCTGGCCGCCCGCGGCCCGCGCATCTCGTTCGACGAGTTCGTCCGCGTCTCCCGCGAGAAGAAAGAGGTCCTGAAGAAGACCGAGGACCTCCGGGCCGTCAGGAACAAGGCCTCCGAGGAGGTCTCCCGGCTGAAGAGGTCCGGCGCGGACGCCTCCGCGATCATCGCCGAGATGCGCCAGGTCGGCGACGAGATCGGCGCCCTCGAGGAGCGGCTCAAGGGCTTCGACGAGGAGCTCAAGGCGACCCTGCTCAATATCCCCAACATCCCGCACGAGTCCGTGCCCGAGGGCAAGGGCGCCGAGGACAACCGGGAGGTCCGCCGCTGGGGCGACCGGCCCGCTTTCGAGTTCAAGCCCCAGGCCCACTGGGACGTGGGCGAGAAGCTCGGCATCCTCGACTTCGAACGGGCCTCGAAGATCACCGGCTCCCGGTTCACCGTCTACTTCGGCGCCGGGGCCAGGCTGGAGCGGGCCCTGATCGGCTTCATGCTCGACCTCCACACGCGCGAGCGCGGTTTCACCGAGGTCTTGCCGCCCTTCATCGCCAACGCCGACAGCCTGACCGGCACCGGCAACCTGCCCAAGTTCAAGGAGGACCTGTTCAAGCTCGAGGGCTTCGACTGGTACCTCATCCCGACGGCCGAGGTGCCGCTGACGAACCTCTACCGGGGCGAGATCCTCGACGGCGCGGCCCTGCCGATCCGGTTCGCCGCCTGGACGCCCTGCTTCCGGAGCGAAGCGGGCTCGTACGGCAAGGACGTCCGCGGCCTCATCCGCCAGCATCAGTTCAACAAGGTCGAGATGATGATCTTCAGCCGGCCCGAGAGCTCCTTCGACGAGCTCGAGTACATGACCTCCTCGGCCGAGGAGGTCCTCAAGCGCCTGGGGCTCCACCACCGGACCGTGCTGCTCTGCACGGGCGACATGGGCTTCGCCAGCGCCAAGACCTACGACCTCGAGGTCTGGATGCCCAGCCGCGAAGGCTTCATGGAGATCTCGTCCTGCTCGAACTGCATGGACTTCCAGGCCCGGCGGGCCGGGATCCGCTTCAAGCGCGAGGCCAAGGGCAAGCCCGAGTTCGCCCACACGCTCAACGGCTCGGGCCTGGCCGTCGGCCGGACCGTCAGCGCCATCCTCGAGAACTACCAGCAGGCCGACGGTTCGGTCGTCGTCCCCGAGGCCCTGCGGCCCTACATGAACGGCCTGGAGCGGATCGCCCGGGCCTAACCACTCCGCTCTCGCTCGTCCCGCACGCCACACAAGGCTTGCCAGCCGGGCTTTCGGCACGTAGAATGAAGACCGTGGCGCGGAGGGATGGCCGAGTGGTTGAAGGCGGCGGTCTTGAAAACCGCTTTCCGGTCCTCCGGAACGGGGGTTCGAATCCCTCTCCCTCCGCCACCATCGCCTTCCTCAGAGGCATCAACGTCGGCGGCCATAAAAAGATCGCTATGGCCGACCTCAGGAAGACGTTCGAGGCCATGGGCTTCAGGAACGTCCGGACCGTCCTGGCCAGCGGCAACGTCGTCTTCGAGACGACGGGGAAGAAGGCCGAGGACCTCGAGGGGGCGATCGCCCGCGGCCTGGCCGGGGCCTTCGGCTTCCCGGTGTCCGTCCTGCTGCGCTCGATGAAGGAGCTCGCGGCCCTGATCGCCGCCGATCCGTTCAAAGGCCTGACGCCCGGCCCGGACAACAAGCTTTACGTGACGTTCCTTCCCCGGCCCGGAGCTGCCGGGGCCAAACTGCCCGCGCCTCCTAAAGGCGTCCGCATCGTCGGCGTCCGGCCGGCCGAGGTCTGCAGCGCCGTGGCGCTTTCCGGAGGCGCCGGGACCCCCGAGCTCATGGCCTTCCTCGAGAAGTCGCTGGGAAGGGACGTCACGACCCGGAATTGGCAGACCGTCCTCAGGCTGATCGAGTAAGTCAGTTTTGCCCGAAAGGATGCGATATCATGGAAAGAAGCTCGATTCCGCAAGAAACGAAACAGGCGTGCGCCGGAACCAAGCTGACCGATCTCCCGAACATCGGCAAGACGACTGCGGTCAAACTCGAGAAGATCGGCATCAAGACGGCCGAGGACTTCCTGAAGCGTGACCCCTACGACGTCTTCCACGAGCTCCGGACGAAGGTCGACAAAACCCTCTGCCGCTGCGCCCTGGCCGGGATCGTCGGCGCCAAGACGGGGGAGCCGTGGCATAAGATCACCAAGAAGACGGCCGCGGAATACGAGAAGCGCCATCCCCGCCATTCGTGGGGCCCCTGCTGAGGGCCGTCCGGGGTTTGGCGTTGTCCCCGGTCTCGTGCTAGAATAGCCCGGTTCCCCGACCGCGGAGAGGTGCTGGAGTGGTCGATCAGGAACGCCTGCTAAGCGTTTGCCCTGGCTCAAACCGGGGCCGCGGGTTCGAATCCCGCCCTCTCCGCCATTCCCTTTCCCTCTGACGGAACGCCCGCGGCGTCCCGCCGTCCTCCGGCCCCTCGCCCGGCTTGACTTTGGCCACCCGTTCCCCTAGATTGAGGGACAAATGTGCGCTCGCCCGCGGCCTTACCCGTCCGTCCGCCGCGCCGTCCGTCGAGCGCGAAAGGGACCCGCCATGACCATCACCCGTCGAAGCCCCGCCGTAGTCCTCTGCGCCCTCGCCCTGGCGTTCGCCGCCTCTGGGCTATCCTGCGCGAAGAAGGCGGAAGGGCCTTCCTATGAGGCCCTGCTCAAGACCTTCGCCGACCCGCCGGCGGAGTACCGCAGCGCGCCGCTCTGGGTCTGGAACGACCGGATGACCAGGGAGGAGATCGACCGCCAGCTCGAGGACTTCAAGGCCCGGGGCATCGGCGGCGCGTTCATCCACCCGCGGCCCGGCCTCATCACGCCCTATCTCACCGAGGAGTGGTTCGCGCTCTGCGCCCATGCCGTCGAGAAGGGCAAGGCCCTCGGGCTCAAGATCTGGCTCTACGACGAGAATTCCTACCCCTCCGGCTTCGCCGGCGGTCACGTGCCCGCGGCCATGCCCGACGCCGCCCGGTCCGGTCTGAGGATGCGCAAGTTCGAGGGGCCGCCTCCGACTCCGCTCGAGCCCGCCCCCCTCGTCGTCCTGCGCCGGACCCTGACCGGCCTCGAGGACGTCACGGGCAGGTTCGAGGCGCTGGGCTCCGACGCCGCCGTCTACTACGTCTTCGACGTCGTCCGCGCCACCCCCTCGCCCTGGCACGGCGGCTTCACCTACGTCGACATCATGCGCAAGGACGTCACCGAGAAGTTCCTCGACCTGACCCTCAACGCCTACAAGGCCGCGATCGGCAAGGAGTTCGGACAAACGGTTCCCGGCGTCTTCCAGGACGAGGCCGAGATCTCTCCGGCCGGCGGCCGCGAGGCCGTCAACTACACCCCGGCCCTGTTCACGGCCTTCCAGACGCGCTGGGGCTACGACCTCAAGACCAGCCTCGTCTCCCTCTACGAGGAGACCGGCAACTGGAAGCGGGTCCGCCACGATTTCTACTCGACGCTCCTCGACCTGTTCATCGAGAACTGGGCCAAGCCCTATTTCGCGTACGCCACCGACAACAAGCTCATTTTCACCGGCCACTACTGGGAGCACGAGTGGCCCCGGCCGCGGGTCTCGCCCGACAGCCTGGCCATGGCCTCCTACGCCCACATGCCCGGCATCGACGTCCTGATGAACGATTGGAGCGACGCCCCGGACGCCCAGTTCGGCAACGCCCGGGCCGTCCGCGAGATCCGCAGCGCCGCCAACCAGCAAGGCCGGGCGCGGACCATGTCCGAGACCTACGGCGCCGGCGGCTGGGACATGACCTTCGCCGATCAAAAGAGGATCGGCGACTGGGAATACGCCCTTGGGGTCAATTTCCTTAACCAGCATCTGTCCTATGCCACGGTCATGGGAGCGCGGAAGCGCGACCACCCGCTCTCGTTCTCCGACGTCGAGCCCTGGTGGCCCTCCTACAACACCCTGGCCGACTATTTCGGGCGCCTTTCGGTCGTCATGAGCCTGGGCCGCCAGGTCAACCGTATCTTGGTCATCGAGCCGACGACGACCGCTTGGATGTCCTATTCGCCGGCGGCCGAGTCGGACGAGTTCCGGGCGGTGGGGACCGATTTCCAGGCCTTCGTCCGCCTGCTCGAGGCCGAGCAGATCGAATACGACCTCGTCAGCGAGAAGGCGCTCCAGGAGTTCGGCTCGATCTCCCACGCCCGGCTGAACGTCGGGGCCTGTTCCTACGGCCTCGTCCTCCTGCCCCCCGGCATGCGCAACCTCGAGGACACGACCCTGGCCCTGGTCCGCGATTTCCTCATCCGCGACGGCAAGGTCCTGTCCTGGGTCGCGCCGCCCGACTACGTCAACGGGCTCCTCACGGAGGACGCGCGGCTCCTGCAGGAATCCTTCGGCGACCGCTGGCTCAATTCCGGGCCCGGCAGCGGCTTCGACAAGGTCCGGGCCATGAGCCCGCCCGCGATCGTCTTCTCCGGCCTTGCCGCCGGGAACAGGCTCTTCCATCAGCGCCGGGAGTTCGACGGCCTGCGCCTCGTATTCTTGGCCAATTCCGATCCCGAGGCGACCGTTTCGGCCTCGATGAGCCTCGCCGGCGGCTCGGCGGAGGAGTGGGACCCCTTCATGGGGACCGCGAAGCCCTATCCCTTCGAGCGCCGCGGCGGCCAGCTCGATATCGGCTTCTCGCTGCCGCCCGGAGGCAGTCTCCTGCTTTGCGTCAAGGACGCCAAGGCCAAGCCGGTCGCCGCCCCGCCGGCCCTCGTCTGGCAGGAGGTCGCCCCCGAGGGCGGCCTGGCCGTCGAGCCGCTCGGCCCGAACGTCCTGACCCTTGACTACTGCGACCTCGTCCTCCGCGGCCGGACCGAGAAGGACCTCTATTTTTACGACGCCCAACGCAAGACCTTCCAGGCCCACGGCCTCGAGCGCAATCCCTGGGACAGCGCCGTACAATACAAGACCAACATCCTGGACCTCGACAAGTTCCCGGCCGATTCGGGATTCGAGGCCGCTTTCGGGTTCCGCGCGGTCAAGGGTGACGCCCACGATTTCGCCGACCTCAAGGCCGTCGTGGAGCGGCCCGCCCTCTTCCGCGTCTTCGTCAATGGGAAGGAAGTGCAGGCCCAAGCGGGCGAGTGGTGGCTGGACCGGGCCTTCGGCGTCTTCCCGGTGGGAGAGCATGTGGTCTCGGGCCTGAACCGGATCACGGTCAAGGCCAAACCGTTCACCATTCACTCCGAGCTCGAGCCCGTCTACCTCCTCGGGGACTTCCGCCTGGCCGGCGCCGCCCGGGGCTTCGAGATCCATCCGCCCGCGCCCCTGGCCGCCGGCTCCTGGAAGGCCCAGGGCTGGCCGTTCTTCGCGGCGGGGGTCCGCTACACCCGGACATTCGTCATCCCCGCGGACGCTGCGGGCGAGGCCTATCGCATCGAACTCGGTTCTTGGCTCGGCGCCACGGCCGAGGTCTTCGTCAACGGCCGACGCGCCGGCACGGCGGCCTTCCCGCCGTACCGGATCGACCTGACCTCGGCTCTGGTCCCCGGCCGGAACGAGGTCTCGGTCGTCGTGCACGGCACGCTCAAGAACACGCTCGGACCCTTCCACAACGCGCCGCCCCTCGGCCGGGCCTGGCCCGGTTCCTTCCAACAGGGAGCGGAGGGCGGGCTCCCGCCCGGATCGGAATACAGCTTCGTCGACTACGGCCTGTTCGACGATCTCAAGCTCATGAAAGGCGCCACCTCCCGATGAATCACGTCCTCGGCTTCGACAACGCCCATTACCTCCAGGAACAGAAGAAGGCCATCCTCGACCGGATGGGCCGCTTCTCGAACAAGCTCTACCTCGAGTTCGGCGGCAAGCTCTTCTTCGACTACCACGCCGCCCGGGTCCTGCCCGGCTACGATCCGAACGTCAAGATGAAGCTCCTCCAGGAGCTCCGCAGCCAGGCCGACTTCCTCCTCTGCATCTACGCCGGCGACATCGAGCGGCGGAAGATGCGGGCCGATTTCGGGCACACCTACGACGTCGACGCCCTGAAGCTCATCGACGACCTCGCGGAGTGGGGCATCCGCATCAAGGCCGTGGTCATCACCCGGTTCGACAACCAGCCGGCCGCCCGCATCTTCAAGAACAAGCTCGAGCGCCAGGGCATCCGGGTCTACACCCACAGCTTCACCAAGGGCTACCCCACGGACGTCGACGTCATCGTCAGCGACGAGGGCTACGGGGCCAACGACTACATCGAGACGGAGCACCCGCTGGTCATCGTCACCGGGCCGGGCCCCGGGAGCGGCAAGCTGGCCACCTGCCTGTCCCAGCTCTACCACGAGCACCGCCGCGGTCTCAGCTCGGGCTACGCCAAGTTCGAGACCTTCCCCATCTGGAACATCCCGCTCAAGCACCCGATCAACGTGGCCTACGAAGCGGCCACGGCCGACATCGGCGACTTCAACCTGGTCGACCCCTTCCACCTCGAGGCCTACGGCAAGGCCGCGGTCAACTACAACCGCGACGTGGAGGTCTTCCCGGTCCTGCGGCGCATCATCGAGAAGATCACCGGCGCCCCGTCCTTCTACAAGTCTCCGACCGACATGGGCTGCAACGCCGCGGGCTTCGGGATCGCGGACGACGCGGTCTGCCAGGACGCGGCCCGGCAGGAGCTCATCCGCCGCTTCTTCCGCTATTCCTGCGAGTACACGCTGGGCTTCGTCGAAAAGGAGACGGTCCAGCGGGCCGAGCTGCTGATGAAGGAGCTCGGCGTCAAGCCCGAGGACCGCAAGGTCGTCGGGCCGGCCCGGCAAGCCGCGGAGGAGGCCCGGACGGCGGGCAAGGGGAACAAGGGCGTCTTCGTCGGGGCCGCCATGGAGCTCCGCGACGGCACCATCGTCACGGGCAAGAATTCGCCCCTCATGCACGCGGCCTCGGCCCTGGTCCTCAACGCGGTCAAGACCCTGGCCGGGATCCCGGACACGATCCATCTGCTCTCGCCCTCGATCGTCGAGTCCGTCGGCGAGCTCAAGAAGAGCGTCTTCGGCGCCAAGTCGGTCAGCCTCGACCTCTCCGAGGTCCTCATCTGCCTGAGCATCAACGCCGCCGCCAATCCCATGGCCCACATGGCCTTGGAGAAGATGAAGGAGCTGCAGGGAGCGGAGGTGCACATCACACACATCCCGACGCCGGGAGACGACGCGGGACTGCGGCGGTTCGGCATCAACTTGACGACCGATCCGCATTTCGCCAGCCACCACCTGGTCGTGGGCTGAGGGGGAGAGGACATGGCCGTCGCGCTTTTTCGGCCCCGGAAGCTGGACCACGGGATCGCCAAGGGGCGCCATCCCCTCCGCCGGGCCTCGATCTTCCTCGGCGGCGTGGGCGGCCTCTACGTCGTCACCTCGATCGCCTTGGCCGCCGCCGGGGCCGTCCCGACGGCCCCCGTCCTCTCCGGGCTCGACCTCGATAATTATTACGTCTGGCAGGCCCTGCTCGTCCTGCCCATGATCTTCGCCGTCTGGGTCCTGGCCTCGGGCGTCATCCTGGTGCTGGGGAAAAAGGGCTGGCGCCGGAGCGTGCTTCTGGCCGAGACGTCCTGGGCCTGGGGCGGGCCGCTTCTCGTCGCTTGGGTGCCGTCCTTCGTCCAGGCCGCGTTCATGGTCCTGGGCATGGGTCAGGAGGAGTGGGTGGGCTTCCTTTCGGAGCCCGGTCCGTGGCAGACGGTCTATCTCGCGTTCTTCGCGGCGGCGGCCGCGCTGGCCGTGCGCGATTTCATCCTGGTCGCCCGGACCGTGCACAAAAAGTCCTGGCCGTCGGCCGTCCTGACCGGGGCCGCCGCGGCGGCCCTGGCCGTCGGCGCGTTCGTCGTGTTCATCCGCTGAAGCGTCCCGGCCGGTCGCCGCTCGATGCCGGACCGGGGAAAGGGGAGAGGCGATGCCGGTCGATTCCGCATCGGACGCCATAGGCATCAGGGATTTCCGGCCCGGGGACTACGGCCGGGTCATGGAATTGTGGGCCGAAGGCGGCCTGCCGCTCAAGCCGCAAGGACGTGACTCCCGGGAGGCCATCGTCCGCCAGGTCGGGCTCCCGAATGTCCGCTTCCTCGTGGCCGAGGCGGGTGAGGGGGGACGGGTCGTCGGCACGGTCCTGGCCACCCACGACGGCCGCAAGGGCTGGATCAACCGTCTGGCCGTGGACGCGGCCCTGCGAAAGAAGGGCCTGGGGGCCCGGCTCGTCGCCGAGGCCGAACGATGGCTCGAGTCGCAAGGCCTGGACATCCTGGCCTGCCTCATCGAGGACGACAACGCCGTATCGATGGCCGTCTTCGAGAGGCTCGGCTACAAGAAGCATCCGGAGATCATCTACTTCGCCAAGCGCAAGCGTCCTGAAGTCTGAGGTTCCATGCCTCGATCGAAGCCCTCTCTCGGCTTGCTCGCAACGGGGCGGTTCCAAAGCGACCAGGCGGATCGGACGGAGCACCAGTCGCCTGCGAACATCTTGCGCTTGCTAAGGACACGCCGTCCCTAGGTGCAGACTCCGCTCCCTGCCGTCCCCTCCCCAGCAACGGGGATCTTCGAGGCAACATCCCTCGCCGCCTCGAGAGGGAAGCCCGGAAATGGGAGAAGTACCTTTATTTTTCGATCCAATTACTATAGAATTGATAGGAATTAATATCCAAGGAGAGAGGACTTCATGAAACCCCGTGAGATCGTTCCCGATGTCCACTACGTCGGGGTGCCGGACTTCGACCGGCGGCTCTTCGACGCCCTCATCCCCCTGCCCGACGGGACGAGCTATAACTCCTATCTCGTGACCGGCCGCGACAAGATCGCGCTCATCGACGCCGTCGAGCCCCAGAAGCTCGATGTCCTCCGGGCCTACTTGGAGGACGTCCCGAGGATCGACTATGTCGTCTCCAACCACACCGAGCAGGACCATTCGGGCGGCATTCCCTGGCTCCTCGAGCGCTATCCCGGGGCCGTCGTCCTGGCCTCCGAGCCCGCCAAGTCCATGCTCGTCGATCACCTGGCGATCGACCCGGCCCGGATCCGCACGGTCGCCGACGGCGAGAAGCCTCTCGCTCGGCGGAAAGACCTTGCGCTTCCTCTATACGCCCTGGGTCCACTGGCCCGAGACGATGTCCACCTACCTCGAGGAGGACCGGATCCTTTTCAGCTGCGACTGGTTCGGGGCCCATGTCGCCCAGACGGACCTCTTCGCCGACTGCTCCGATTGCATCCTGGCCGAGGCCAAGCGGTATTATGCCGAGATCATGATGCCCTTCCGCAAGATCGTCCAGAAGAACCTGGAGAAGATCAAGGGACTGGATATCCGGATGATCGCGCCGAGCCACGGTCCCATCCACCGCGATCCCGCCACGATCGTCCAGGCCTACCGGGACTGGACCGACGACAGGCCCCACAACAGCGTCGTCATCCCCTGGGTGAGCATGCACGGCTCGACCGAGATGCTGGTCGGGCGGCTGGTCGACGACTTGGTCGAGAGGGGGATCAGCGTCTTCCCCTTCAATATGGCCACGGCCGACATCGGCCAGCTGGCCATGGCCCTGGTCGACGCGGCGACGATCGTCGTGGCCGCCCCGACCGTCCATGTCGGGCCCCATCCGATGGTCCTCGACGCGGTCGTGCTGGCCAACGCCCTGCGGCCCAAGGTCCGGTTCGCCTCGATCGTGGGCTCCTACGGCTGGGGCAGCCGGATGGTCGACGCCGTCAAGGCCGCCATACCCAACCTGAAGGTCGAGCTCCTGCCGCCCGTCGATCTGCAAGGGAGCGCCGAAGCCGGCCGATCTCGAGGCCATCGACAGGCTGGCCGAGACGATCGCCGCCAAGCACGGCGAGCTCGGGCTCGCGGGCTAGCGCTTTCCGGCCAGGACGTCGACGATCCGGACGCTCCCCGAAGGGAGGGGATACCTGCCGATCGTCGCGAGCGTCACCCAGCGGCGCCGCGGACCCGGTTTGAGATCCGGATCGCGGAGGGCGCAGACGAAGGGGTGGAGGTTCACCCGGAACCGCGTGTAGGCGTGCGGCACCGCCGCCAGCCGCCGGACGATCCGGACCTCGACGCCCACCTCCTCGCGGACCTCGCGCTTGAGCGCGGCCGCCAGGCTCTCGCCGGGCTCGACCTTGCCCCCGGGGAATTCCCACAGCCCGGCCAGGAGGCCCTTCTCCGCTCTCTGCTGGATGAGGTAACGGCCGTCGCGCTCGATGACCGCGACGACCGCTTCGATCTCCTGGAGCTTCAGGGTTTTGGGCCGGGGGATGATCTCCTGAGTGCCCTCCCGGGCGGCCCGGCAGGCGAAGCGAACGGGACAGTCCAGGCACTGGGGATTCCGGCTCCGGCAGAGGAGGGCGCCGAGCTCCATCAGGGCCTGGTTGAAATCGCCTGGAGTGGCCGCGGGGAAGACCTTGGCGAGGAATGCGAGAAGCGTCTTGTCGACGCGCGGACCGGCCGGGCCTTCCAGGCCGAGGACCCTCATCAAGACGCGCCGGACGTTGGCATCGATGACGGGCAGAGGGCGGCCGTAGGCCAGGCTCAGGACGGCGGCCGTCGTATAGGGGCCGAAGCCGGGGAGCTTCCTCAGGGTCGCCTCGTCGTCGGGGACCCGTCCGCCGTGCTCGCGGAGGACGATCCCGGCCGCGCGGTGGAGGTTCCGGGCCCGCTGATAGTATCCCAAGCCCTGCCACTCCCGCAGGACCTTGCGGAGGGGAGCCCGGGCCAGGCTGCCGAGGTCGGGGAAGGACCTTGCGCCCAGCGCTCGAAGTAGGGGACGACGGCCGGGACGGTCGTCTGCTGGAGCATGATCTCGGAGACCCAAATGAGGTAGGGATCCCTCGTCCGGCGCCAGGGCAGGTCGCGGCGCCGGGTCCCATACCAGGCCAGGAGCTTGACGGCGAACTTATTTCTTATCGGTCTGACCTTCTTCGGGCTTGGGCGCGGCGGCCTTCCAGTCGGCCTTGGCCTTGGGCATGTCGGCGAGGAAGGCGGAGTCGACCAGGAAGAGATAGCCGAGCCCGGCGGCCTTGACCGCGACCTGCGCCTTCGCCGCGTCCTCCTTGCCGACGAAGAGGACGACCTCTTTCTCCTGGCCCTGGTAGTCCCGGGTCTTGATCCGGATCTCCGTCCCGGGATCGAGACCGTAGCCGGCGAGGGGGCCGGGCGCGTCGACGAAGGCCGCGGCCTCGAGCCCCTCGATCTTGCGGACGAGATCTTCGATCTTGGTCCCGTCGGCCTCTTCCTTGGTCGCCGGATCGAGGAGCCATTTCTCTTCGTCGCCGGTCTTCTCCTTGACGGCCGAGATCTCGAGCCCGTCCCGCTTGATCAGGACGGACTTGGCGTCCCAGGCGTAGAATTCGGCGACCTTCTTCTCCCGGATCTCTTCGACCTTGCGATCGAGATCGGCCAGCACGGTGCCCTCGAAGGCGACGATCTTCGTCGAGAGCGAGGTCGTCGCGTATTGGGATTCACCCTGCTTGTGGAGGATAAAGACGATCTCCTGGTTGGAGGAGGGGAGGGACAGCGCGACCTCGTAATCGGGCTTGGTCAGCCCGAACTTCTCCGCCACCCCGGCTTCCTTGTCCTCGGCGACGAACTCTTTCGCGCGGAGGCCCGACAGGGAGTCGAGAAGCGAATCGAGCTTGGTCTTGGCGGCCAGGGCGGCGACGGGGGCCTTCAGCATCCAGCCGTTCTCCTCGCGGGCCGCTTCCCAGGCGACGTCCTTGGCCCTGACCTTGATCTTCCGGACGTCGGCGGCCGCGAACTTGAAAACGTCCTTCTGCCGGAAATCGAATACCTTTTTGTCGAGGGTGGACTTGAGGGTCGAGGCCAGCAGGACCAGCCGCGGGTCGTCCTCGCGCTTGGCGAAAAGGCTCTTGTCGAGCGGATTCTCCATGCCGACGAGGAGCTTGACCGGGACGTCCTTTCCTTTGGTCCAGAGCGAGACCTCCGTCCCCGGGAGGCCATAAGCGGCGGGGTCCTTGACCTCCTTCTCGACGACCCGCTCGATGCGGAGCGAGGCCAGGGCCTCGATGAGCCCTTTCGCCTCGTATTCGTCGGTGGCCGCTTGCAGAGGCGAGGTCAGCCGCCAGGCGCCGGCCTCGTCCCTCTCGAAGGTCAACCGCTCGCCGGTCCGGACGATCTCGACCTTCCGGAGGTCGTCGGCGGCGAGGTCGATGAGCGTGTTCGTCTTGTCCTCGGCGGCCTTGGTCTTCTCGCCCTTCGAGTCGAAATAGAGAACGACGGCGAGCAGGGCGGCGAATACGCCGGCGAGGACGAGGGTCGTCTTGAGCTTCACAGCGACCTCCTCCGGAGCCAGACCGTGACACCGGCGACGAGGATGGCCAGGGGCAGCAGCACCAGGCTGACGAGCATGAGCAGGCGCCCCTGCGACGGCGTCATCTGGACCGTCCGCGGCGTCTGGGTCTTGGGCTGGATGGCGATGAGATCGGCCTCTTCGGCCAGCCAGTTGGCGATATTGAGGAAGAGATTGCCGTTGCCGGACAGTCCGTAGTAGCGGTTCTTGGCGAAATCGGAGTCGCCGACGACGGCGACGCGGGATTCCTTCTCGGCCACTTCGGCCGGCGCCGGTTCGCCCGGCTTGGCCTCGGCCGGAGCCGGGGAGGCGGGCTTGGTCTTGAACGATGAGACGGCCGCCAGGCCGATCGGGCCCTGCTTGTCCTTCTCCGCCGTGAACTTGACCTCCTTCTGGTCGAGCTCGCGCTCGGACCAGGAGTTCGGGCTGGTCTTGGCCAGCGCGGCGACCGTGGCCCCCTCGGGCTTGGTCTCGCCGACCTCGACGGAGCGGGCGTAGGGGAAGAACGTGGCGTAGCCGAACTTGGCCGTGATGGCGTGCGGCTCGTATTCGCTGACGACGGGCATGAAGTAGTCGCCGCCGAGCAGCCTCGAGACGGTGTCGACGACGATGTCGTTCTCGAGCTTGAAGCCGTAATCGGCGAGGAGGAGCGGCAGGAGGGTCGGCGTCTCGGGATCGACCAGGAACAAGGTCCGGCCGCCGTCCTGGATGTAGGCCCGGATCGTCTCGTACTCGTTCGGCAGGAGGTCCTTCTGCGGCCCGGCGACGACGAGCAGGGCGCAGTCCTTGGGGAACCGGTCGGCCAGGGCCAGGCTCTGCTTCTTGACCTCGTAGCCGATCTTTTCGAGCTCGGCCTTGGCCGTGGAGAAGCCGTTGTCGCCCGTCTCGTCGACGGACTCCTCGCCGTGACCCTCGAGGAAATAGACGACCTTCTTCCGGGCCCGGGTGGCCTTGATCAGGGCGTTGGTCAGGTCCTCCTCGGAGGTCGTCGTGATGCGGCCGTCCTTGTCGCCGGCCTCGATGATGGTCGTGCCGTCCTGGGTGACGTCGTAGCGCTTGACCAGCCCGGGGTTCTTGTCCGGATCGATGAATTCATAATGGACCCGCCCGGAGTGATAGGCGTAGAGCTTGAGCAAGTTCTCCATGGCCGCCCGGCCGTAATTGCCCTCGCGGAAGAAGCCCTTGAAGGACACGTCGGCCTTGAGGCCTTCGAGCACGGCGACCGACTGGCCGGACAGGCTGTGGAGCTTGCCCGCCGTGAAGTCCTTCCGGTAGTCGTGCTTCGAGACGAAGTAATTGGCCAGGACCAGGATGGCCAGGACGAGGACGACGATGAGCAGAAGGTTGCCCGAGTAAAGGAAGGATTTGCGGGTGAACGACCGCTTGAGCGCGGCCCGGTTGAGGACGACGTGGGCCGCGAGCGCGGCCAGGCCCAGCGCGCCGAGCACGAGGATGGCCGTGTTCCGGTAGGGCCAGACCGTGGCCACGGCGAGGGCCGCGACGATGAGCCCGGCCGCGACGAGGTTCAGGTTCTTTTTCAGCTTGTCCATGGGATCACCTCCACCGCCTCGACTGCAGGGCCGAGTGGGCCAGGAAGAGGCCGAAGAACGACAGGCTCAGGAAGTAGACGGCGTCCTTGAGGTCCAGGATGCCCTTGG
>CAWDSL010000026.1:0-338622 GCA_963805015.1 uncultured bacterium | reverse complement strand
GGGCGGCTTGACTCGCCGCCCTTCTTCTTTATATGCTAGGGGCGCAGTTTCGACTGTGTCATGCCGTTTGCCATAAACGATAATTTCCGTTCTCTCTCCCCCGCGTCTACGCCTAAACCCCGACTGGAGGACCCATGAGCTCCGCCCCGAACTATTCCCCCGGCGTCATGAAATACGTCGAGGCCGCCCAGAAGCTCCTGGCCGAGCGCGACGCCGCGCTGGCCCGCATGAAGACGATGCGTTTCGACACCGTCGCCGTGCACGGCCTCTACACGGTCGAGGAGGCGCTCAACCGGAACCAGGGCGCCATCATCGAGCCCCTCTACCTCTCGACGTCCCAGGCCTACGCCGATTCGGACGAGCTCGAGGCGGCCCTGGCCTACCTCGTCCCGACCTGGTGCTACACGCGCATCGCCAATCCGACGACCTACTACCTCGAGTGGGTCCTGGCACTGCTCGAGGGCTACCGGACGGGGTGCGACACATCGTGCTGCGTCACCGCCTCGGGCATGAGCGCCATCATGTCGGCCGTCGATCCTTTCCTGGTCAAGCAGAAGGACGGCCCGGAGCGGATCAACTTCGTCTCCTGCATCCAGGTCTACGGCGGCACCTTCCAGCATTTCTCCCTGCGCAAGATGAAGGAGCGGGGCGCCGAATGCCGCTGGGTCCGGCACCCCTGGGACATCGAGGACTGGAAGTCTCATATCGACGGAGACACCCGCTTTCTCTACATGGAGATGCCCTCGAACCCGCAGCAGTCGTTCACGGACGTCATGGCGCTCGCCGACCTGGCCCACTCCTGGGGCATCCCGCTCATCATCGACGCCACCTGCGCGACGCCGGCCCTGATGCGCCCCATCGCCCACGGGGCGGACGTCGTCGTCCATTCTCTGACCAAGTCGATCACCTCGGGCGGCTTCGCCATCGGCGGGGCGCTCATCAGCCGCAAGCCCATCACGACGAAGGTCGTGAACGACCATCCCCTGTTCAAGGCCAGCTTCGCCGAATACGTCAAGTTCCTGCCCTACCGGGACAACGGGCCGGCCTCCGCCCCGGTGAACGCCCTCTTCGCTCTCAACGACCTGCGGACCCTGCGCTCGAAGATGGACGTCGTCAGCCAGAACTGCCAGAAGGTCGCCGAGTGGCTCCAAAAGCACCCCAAGGTTTACCAGGTCGACTACCTCGGCCTGCCGAGCTACCATCTCCACGGCGTCGCCAAGAACTACATGAAGCTCGTCGACTCCGACGACGGGACGGGCCGCGAGATCAACCGCTACGGCCACCTGATGAGCTTCCGGGTCGACGGCCCGCCGGCCAACGCCCGCAAGGTCTTCGACGGCTTCCGGATGATCTACAGGGCGACCGACCTCGGCCGGATCAAGAGCGTGGCCACCATCCCGGCCATTTCGACCCACCAGCAGCAGGGCGAAGAGGCCCGCCGGATGGCCGACGTGCCGCCCCAGCTCATCCGCCTGTGCGTCGGCGCGGAGCACCCCGACGACGTCATCGGCGACCTCGACCAGGCCCTGAAGTCGCTCTGAGCCGCGGGTCCGGCCCGGGAACGACGACGAACACAGCCGAACGAGAGGACATCATGACCGACCATAAAGGGATCACCGGGTACCGGGGCCTTTGGGCCTTCGTCGACCTCTCCCAGCGCACCGTCCGCATCGAGCCGGCGGACCCCGGCCTCTGCCGCGACTACGTCGGCGGCCGCGGCCTACAGGCCCGGCTCATCGCCGACCATCTCGAGAGGACGGGCCCGCTCCTCGACCCGCTCTCGCCGCGGAACCGGATCGTCATAGGGTCCGCGGCCCTCAACGACACGGCCGTCCCGACCGCCGGCCGCGGCTCCTGCTCCTTCGTCGGGACCATGGCCCGCTCTCCCGAGAACGCCGCCTGGGTCCCCGGCCACCGGCCCGTGCACGGCTTGCTGACCCACTCGAGCGCCGGCGGCCTGTTCCCCAACATGCTCAAGAGGGCCGGGTTCGACCAGATCGTCATCGACGGGAAGGCCGACCGCCCCGTACGCCTCGAGGCCGTCGAGGGCGCGCTCCGCATCGTCGACGCCGAGGACGATCTCTTCGAGACCGTCGCCGGACGGCGCGTCCCCCGGCGGGCCTCGGAGATCACCGACGCTTTGGCCGCGCGCGTCAAGGGCGGCTCGACGCTGACGGTCGGTCCGGCCGGTTGGAACCTGGTCGATTTCGCCTGTCTCACGGCCGACTATCACCGGAACTTCGGCCGCGGCGGCGCGGGGGCCGTCTTCGGCTCCAAAAATCTCGTCGCCGTCACGGCCTACGGCAAGGCGGCCGTCGCCGTCGAGGACGACGAGGCCTTCCGGAAGTTCGGCCGGGAGATCGACCTGTTGGTCAAGGCGAGCGTCGACGACCCCGCCCGCACGGCCTCGTTCCGGCCGGCGACGGGCACGACCTGGTGGCTCGACCGGGCCTTCAACGGCCGCTACCTCGGCGTCCGGGGCGGCTACCTGCCCTGGCACAACTTCGACGAGGGCGCTTTCGACGAGGCCGACTATGCTAAAGTCTCGACCGACGCGTTCCTGGCCATCTCCGGAAAGCACAGCGTCTGCAACAAGTGCCGCCACATCTTCTGCACCCGGGCGGCCGGCGTCCCGTCCGGCCCCTACGCCGGTTCCGGCGTCCGGCCCGAATTCGAGACGATCGCCTTGTGGATCAACTGCTGCATCCTCGACCGCGACGCCATCTTCCATCTGAACCAACTTTGCAACGAGCTCGGCGTCGACACGATGACCTTCGGCAGTGTCATGGCCGGCGCCATGGAGCTTTCGGAGAAGGGCTTTCTGGCCCCCTTCGGCGGCGGCCCGCGCTTCGGCGACGCCGCCGGGATGGTCCAGACCCTGAAGGACATCGCCTATGCCGCGAGCCGTCTCGGGCGGCTCCTCGGACGTCACACGGACCGCATGCTCGCCGAGGTCACGGCGGCCTTCCCCGCGTCCGCGCTCCCGGACATCGCCCATTGCGCCACGACCGTCTACGGCGGCCTGGGCTACGCCGGCATCAGCCCCAAGGCCTTCCCCGGCATGTTCACCGCTTACGGCACGTCGAACCGGGGCCGGGGCGACCACACCTACGCCTGGACGGTCCAGGCCGAGGAGGGCGGGCTCAAGGACGCCCGCGACCTGGCCGCCTACGTCGCCGAGGGCCAGAGCGGCAAGGCCCTCGTCGATTCCCTGGGCCTCTGCGACTTCTTCACGGGCGACATCACCGCCGAACCGTTCCTCTCGCTCTACCGGGCCCTGACGGGCATCGCCTACACGCCGGAGTCCCTGAAGGCCTGCGGCCGGCGGATCTACGCCCTGGAACGGCGCGTCAACAACCTCCAGGGCCGCGACCGGACCTACGACGCCTTCGTTCCGGCCAAGCTCAAGGTCCCCCTCAGCCGGGGCGCCCACAAGGGCCGGGCCGTCGACGAGGCGTTCTACAACTCCGTGCTCGACGCCTACTACGAGGCCTGGGGGTGGACGAAGGACGGGAAGGCCGTCGGGGCGGATTGAATTCCCCCCGGCCTTCCTTTACAATCGGGCCCATGGAGAAGCTCCTCATCCGCGGCGGCCGCGACCTGCGCCTGCGGGGCGAGGTCCGCATGAGCGGGGCCAAGAACGCGGTCCTGCCGGCCATCGCCGCCTCGCTGCTGACGGGAGAGGAGCTGCGGCTCACCAACGTCCCCCGGGTCAAGGACGTCGAGACCATCCTGACCCTCATCGCCGATCTCGGCGGCTCCGCCAAGGCCTCCGGCGACGCCGTCTCCCTTCGCGTGCCGAAGATCCGCTCGGACGAGGCCTCCTACGAGCTCGTCCGGGCCATGCGCGCCTCCATCCTCGTCCTCGGCCCGCTCACGGCCCGTTTCGGCAAGGCCGTCGTCGCCCTGCCCGGCGGGTGCGCCATCGGCTCGCGGCCGATCGACCTCCACATCGCCGGCCTGCAGAAGCTCGGCGCGCGGATCACCCTCGAGCACGGCTACATCCGGGCCGAGGCCGACCGCCTCCGCGGCGCCGAGATCGTCTTCGAGAAGAAAACGGTCACGGGGACCGAGAACCTGCTCATGGCCGCCGCCCTGGCCAAGGGCGAGACCGTCCTCCGGAACTGCGCCCGCGAGCCCGAGGTCACCGACCTGGCCGCCCTGCTCAACAAGATGGGCGCGAAGATCGACTGGCTCGACCCGGAGACGGCCCGCGTCCGCGGGGTGAAGGAGCTCGGCGGGGCGGCCCACGCCATCATCCCCGACCGGATCGAGACGGGCACGTTCCTCGTCGCCGGCGCCCTGACGTCCGGCGACTTCCTCGTCCGCGGCGTCGTCCCCGAGCACGTCCAGAGCGTGGTCGACAAGCTCCGGGCCTCCGGCGCCTATGTCGAACCCGAAGGCGCGTCGGCCCTCCGTGTCGTCGGGACGGGGGAGGTCCGGGCGCAGGACATCACCACCTCGCCCTACCCGGGTTTCCCGACCGACATGCAAGCCCAGTTCATGGTCCTCCTGACCCAGGCGGCGGGGACGTCCATCATCACCGAGACCATCTTCGACCGGCGCTTCTCCCACGTCAACGAGCTCGTGCGGCTCGGCGCCTCGATCGAGGTCCAGGGCGACAAGGCCGTCGTCAAGGGCCGGACGCCGCTCTCCGGGGCCGAGGTCGTGGCCACGGACCTGCGGGCCTCGGCCGCCCTCGTCCTGGCCGGGCTCGTCGCGGCCGGCGAGACGACCGTCACCGAGATCGAACACCTCGACCGCGGCTACGAGCGCATCGAGGCGAAGCTCCGCGGCCTGGGAGCCTCGATCGAAAGGATCCCGGCATGAGCGGAGAGCCGGCCGCGGACTGCCTCTTCTGCCGCATCGTCCGGCGGGAGCTGCCGTCGAAGGTCGTCTATGAGGACGAGCGCCTCTTCGTCTTCGAGGACATCCATCCCAAGGCGCCCGTCCACGTCCTCGTCGTCCCCAAACGCCACTTCTCCTCCCTGGAAGAGGTCCCCGAGGGAGAGGCCGCCCTGCTCGGCGAGATCCTGCTCCGGGCCCGGACGCTGGCCCGGGAGAAGGGCGTCGGGGCGAGCGGCTACCGGATCGTCCTCAACACGGCCCGGGACGCGGGCCAGTCGGTCTTCCATCTCCACTTCCACGTCCTCGGCGGCCGGCTCCTCCTTTGGCCGCCCGGGTGAGACGGGAGAACGCGGCAGGCGGCGCGGCATGGCTTATCTCATCGACGGAAACAACCTGCTCGGGCGGATCGCCCCGCACGAGCTGAGGGAGCGCACGGGACGCGACGGCCTGGTCGTCCGGCTGCTGGCCTTCCAGCGCGTCACCCGGGCCCGCATCCACCTCGTCTTCGACGGCAATCCCGAGGAGAGCCGGACCGATGTCCCGGTCAACGACAAGTTCACCATCCACTACCCCGGCGCGGGCCAGAGCGCCGACGACGTCATCCGCGACATGATCGAGGCCCAGGCCGACCGGCGACGGTTCTTCCTCGTCAGCTCGGACCGGGCCCTCCGCGAGCTGGCCAAAAAGAGCGGCATCGAAGCCCTCACGTCCGACACCTTCGCCCGCGAGCTCAAGGCGGCGATCAAAGAGGGCAAGAAGCGGCGCGAGCTCGAGAAGCGGACGGAAGCCCCGTCCTCGCTCGAGATCGATCTCTGGGACGAGGTCTTCAGATCCAAGCCATGACCAAGGACTTCTCGGTCGTCGGCGCGGGGCGGTTGGGGACGGCGCTCGCCGCGGCGCTCGCCCGGCGGGGCTGGACCTTGGCGCTCATCGTCGACCGCGACCCGCGTGAAGCGCGCGACAGCCGCCGCATCGTCGGAGCCGGCCGCGCCGCGGCCGCCATCAAGGCCTCGTCGCGCCCTGGCGATCTCGTCGTGGTCGCCGTGCCCGACGCGCAGGTCGCCCGGGTCGCCGCGACCCTGGCGAGAAGCGGCGTCGACTGGGCGGGGCGGACGGTCGTTCACACGAGCGGGCTCCTGCCGGCCCGCGTCCTCGCTCCGCTCGCGCGGCGGGGCGCCCGGACCGCCTCCTGCCACCCGGTCCAGTCCTTCCCGCGGAAAGACGCCCCGGCTTCGGTCTTCGCCGGCATCACCTGGGGGGTCGAGGGCGACCCGGCGGCCGTCGAGGTCTGCGGCCGGATTATCCGAGCCCTCCGCGGCCACGTCCTTCTCCTCGCGGAGAAGGATAAGCCCCTCTACCACGCCGCCTGCAGCCTGGCGTCCAACGCCTTCGTCGCCCTGGAGGCGACCGCGGCCGGGCTGTTGGCCGGGGCCGGTCTCGACCGCGAGGCCGCCGAGGCCGTGCTCCTCCCCCTCGTACAAGGAACTTTACAGAACGTAAAAAACTTTGGGCTGGAAAAGGCCCTGACCGGGCCCATTCTCAGGGGGGACGTCGCGACCGTAGGGGAACACCTGGAGGCCCTCGGCGGCGATCCCGCCGCCTTGGAGATCTATAAGGTCCTGGGACGCCGGATCCTCGGCCTGGCCGCGCGGAGCGGCCTTCCCGCCGGCCGGGTCAGCGCATTGAAGCGTCGGCTCGGAGGTGGATGACTTCCTCCTCGAGGCGGACGCCGAATTTCCGGAAGACCTTCTCCTTGAGCTCCTCGGCCAGGCGCAGGACATCGGCCGCCTTGGCGTTGCCCCTGTTGATGATGAAATTGCAGTGGATGTCGGAGACGGCCGCGTCGCCTACGGACAGGCCCCGGGCTCCCGCCTGATCCAGCAGCTGCCCGGCGGCGACCCGGGCCCCGCTCGCGGAGCAGGAGTTCTTGAAGTAGCTCCCGGCACAGGCCGTCCCGTGGGGCGGGTGCTTGGCCCACCTTTTCTGGAGGATATCCCGGATCCGGGCCTCCGACTCGGCCCTGTCCCCCGGTGTGCAAAGGAGCGTCGCCTTGAGGACGATCCCGGCTTTTCTCTTGAGGACCGAATCCCTGTAGCCGAAGCCCAGGTCCTCCCTGGCCACCGTCTTGCGCTCCCCGTCGGGCCAGAGGATCGTCGCCCAGCGGAGGACGTCCCCGACGCTCCAGCCGTAGGCCCCGGCGTTGCCGTAGACCGCCCCCCCGACCGTCCCCGGGATACCGGCCAGGAACTCGAGGCCGGTGAGCCCGGCCGCGACGGCCTCGGTGAGCACGCAGGACAGGCTCGTCCCCGAGAGGACGCTCAGGCATTGGCCCTCCCGGCGGACGCCCTCGAGGCGATTGCGAATGATGAGCCCCCGGTAGCCGGCGTCATCGAAGAGGAGGTTGTACCCGCCCCCGATGATATAGAAAGGGTATTTCTCGGCGAACGCCAGGGCGACCGCCTTGGCCAGCTCCTCCTCGGTCAGGGCCTCGAAAAAGAGGTCGGCCGGCCCGCCGATGCCGAAGCTGGAGAGGGCCGAAAGGGGCACGTTCCTCGAGGGGGAGGCGCCCACGGCCTCGAGAAAGGCCTTTTCGAAGGCGATTTTCCGGTCCATGGCGGGTATTATACCGCAATCCTGGCATATTTATTGCTATTATTGAGGGTGGAATGAGGCGATATTGACAAACAGCACGGATGCGGGCTATGATGCCTGAAATTTTGGCAGAGAGGTTAGCATGAAAAGGACACTCCTCGCGATCGTGGCCTTGGGATTCGTTCTCACGGGACTCGCCGTCGCCCAGAGCGCCGACGAGGACTATCTCACGGCCATGCAGATCTCCGATAATTGCCAGAAGGCCAAGGCCCTCGAGGCCTATATCGGCAAGTATGCCGGCCAGGGCACGACCAACGAGCACTGGGCCTACGCCTACTTTTGCCTGACGCCTTGCGCCTCGACCGATCCCAGCAAAGCCGCCGCGGCCGGCGAGAAGGCCCTGGGCATGGCCGGTATCGACAATGCGACGAAGCTCCAGCTGATGATCGCCATTCCCCAGCTCTACTTTCGTGCCGGACAGGCCGACAAGGGCGATGCCGCGGCCGGCAAGCTCATCGATTACGGCAAGGGCCTGAGCGACGCCAAGACGGGCTCCCAGCTCAAAGCGACCGGCTATTTCCTCATCGGGAACTCCGCCGAGAAGGCCGGCGACAACGTCAAGGCCACCGAGAACTATATCCTGGCCTACGACGCCTTCAAGGACCCGAATATCGTCAAGCAGATCAAGAGCCTGGCGGACAAGCTCCTCAAAGCCCAGAAATTCGCGGAAGCGGAGCTGGTCCTCCAGAAGTTCTACGCCGCGGACCAGGGCCCCGAGAGCGCCACGGTCTATGCCCAAACCCTCTACAAACAGAACAAGGTCGCCGAGGCCCTGGCCATCTACAGGGAAGCCTATGCCAAGAAGAGGGCGGGGGGTCTGGCCCAGAACATCGCCATCATCCTGAACAGCCAGGTCAAGACCGATCCGTCCAAGACCATGGAGGCGGTGAACGCCAACATCGAAGCCGCCCTCCTCGTACCGGCGCAGTCGAAGAACTTCCTCGGCCAGGCCCAGAACCTCTTCGTCGGCCAGGACAAGGAGCTAGCCTCGAGCTACGCCAAGATCGAGGAGCACAAGAAGGCCATCGAGGAGTTCAACAAGACCATCGACACCAAGTTCGAGGGCAAGAGCGAAGAGGACCTCTCGGCGACGGACAAGCGGCTCCTCCAGACCCTGAACGCCAATATCGAGGCCGAGAACCAGGCCATCGCCAAGATCCAGGCCAGCCAGAAGGGCGTCCTCGACAAGTTCAACACCCTGGTCGCCCAGGTCAAGGCCAGGCTCGGCAAATAGGGCTATTCCCGGAACGGCCCCCGACCCCCGTCCCCGGCCCGATCGAGAGCCGGGGGCGAGGAGTCTCCGATAGACAGGAGGGTTGACGTGTCTCCCTCGTCCGCCGGCCGGAAGGAGCGCGCCCGGGCCGAGGCGCTCCGCCGCGACATCCTCTTCCACGAGCGGAAGTACTATGTCGACAACGATCCCCAGATCTCCGACCCCGAGTTCGACCGCCTCATGGCCGAGCTCCGGGCCCTCGAGGACCGCTTTCCCGAGCTGGTGACGCCGGAGTCCCCGACCCGGCGCGTGGGCGAGAGGCCGGTCGAAGGCTTCGTCTCCGTCGTCCACAAGACCCCGATGCTCAGCATCGACAACGGCTACGACGAGGACGAGATCCGGGAGTTCGAAAGCCGCGTCCGGAAGATCCTCGGGGACCGGCCGGTCGCCTACACGGCCGAGCTCAAGATCGACGGGCTCGGCATCTCGATCCTCTATCGGGACGGCAAGTACGCCCGGGCCGTGACCCGGGGCGACGGCGTCCGCGGCGACGACGTCACGGCCAACGTCAAGACCATCCGCTCGCTGCCGCTCGTCATCCCCGAGACGCGCGAGGTCGAGGTCCGCGGCGAGGTCTACCTGCCTTTCGCGTCCTTCCGCGAGATCAACCGCGGCCGCGAAGAGGCCGGCGAGCCGCTCTTCGCCAATCCCCGGAACGCGGCGGCGGGCTCCCTGCGCTTGCTCGATCCGCGGGAAGCGGCCTCCCGCAACCTCGACGTCTTCCTCTATTACCTCTTCGTCGACGGCCGCGAGGAGGCCAGCCAGTGGGGCGCCTTGCAGCGGCTCAAGGAGCTCGGGTTCCCGGCCAACCCCCATTCGCGTTTCTGCCCGGCGATCGGCGACGTCCTTGCCTACTACCGGGAGTGGAACGCCCGGCGCGACGAGCTCGCCTACGACGCCGACGGCATCGTGGTCAAGGCCGACGCCGCCGAGGCGCGGCGGGAGCTCGGGACGACGGCCAAGTCGCCGCGCTGGGCCATCTCTTACAAGTTCCCGGCCCGGCAGGCGACGACCCGGGTCAACGACATCGTGGTCCAGGTCGGCCGGACCGGCGCGCTGACTCCCGTGGCCGTCCTCGAGCCGGTCAAGCTGTCGGGCACGACGATCGGCCGCTCGACCCTGCACAACGAGGAGGAGCTCCGGCGCAAGGACGTCCGGGTCGGCGACTACGTGCTCCTCGAGAGGAGCGGCGATGTCATCCCCCAGGTCGTCTCGGTCATGAAGGACCGCCGGCCCCGGGGCTCGAAACCCTTCCCCTGGCCGACCCGGTGCCCGGTCTGCGGCACGGAGGTCTTCCGGCCCGAGGGCGAGGTCATCTCGCGCTGCGTCAACGCGTCGTGCCCGGCCCGTATCCGCGAATCGATCCTCCACTTCGCGTCCCGGCGGGCCATGGACGTCGACGGGTTGGGCGAGGCGGTCGTCGACCAGCTCCTCGCCGCCGGCCTCGTCCGCGCCATCCCCGACCTCTACGGCCTCCGCACCGAGGACCTCGTCGGCCTCGAACGCCTGGGCCCGAAGAGCGCGCGCAACCTCCTCGAAGAGATCGAGGCCTCGAAAGGCCGAGGCCTGGCCCGCCTTCTCTTCGCGCTGGGCATCCGCCACGTCGGCGAGCGCCTGGCCCAGATCCTGGCCGCCCGCTTCGACACGCTCGAGGCGCTCGAGGCGGCCACGGGCGATGATCTGGTCCAGGTGGAGGACGTCGGCCCCAAGGTCGCCGAAAGCATCCTTTTCTTCTTCGCCCAGCCGGTCCACCGGGAGCTCGTCCGCCGGCTTCGGGTAGCGGGCGTGAGCGTCCGGGCCGCGGCGGCCGCGGCCGGCCCCCGGCCGCTCGCCGGCCAGGTCTTCGTCATCACCGGGACGCTCGAGGGCCTGAGCCGGGACGAGGTCCGCGAGCTCCTGGAGGCCCGGGGCGCGGAGGTCGGCTCGTCCGTGACCAAGAAGACGACCGGCCTCATCGTCGGGGACTCGCCGGGCTCGAAGCTCGACAAGGCGCGCCAACTGGGGGTCCGGACGATCGACGCGGGGGAGTTCGACCGGCTGGTCGGCCGGAAGCCGTAGCTATTTCTTCTTTTTCGAGCCGAAGAGGTCCATCTTGAAGAAGCTCTTCGGTCCCTTCTTCGCCCCGCCCGTCAGCTCGTCCAGGGCTTCGCGGGCCGCGCTGTGGCCGGGCTCGGCTTCGAGGGCCTTCTCCAGCTGCTTGACGGCCTTGGTCTGGAGCCCCTCAGCCTTGTAGAGCAGTCCGAGCCCGACGTAGCCTTCCGGGTTCCAGGGCTCGAGCTGGATGGCCTTGAGGAAATCCTGTTCCGCTTTCCGGACGTAGGCCGGCATCTTGGATTCGCACATGGCCAGGAGGAGGAAGTAGTCGCCCTTGTCCTTGCGGACCCGGACGGCCTCCTCGAGGTAGGCGATGGCCTCGTCATAACGGGCCTGGCTGTGCAGGGTCTTGCCTTGGCGGAACTTGATGTCGGCCTTGCGGAAGGAGTCCTGGACATCCTCCTGGGTGGTCGTCTCGCCGGATTTGGCGTCGTAGATCTTCCTCGAGTCCTTGTTGCTCAGGACCCGGTAGGCGTTGGTGATGCCGTCGAAGACCTCGTCGATCTGGGCCTTGAAGTCGGCCACCGTCTTGCGGTCGAAGCGGTCGGGATGGAACTTACGGGCCATCTGGAAGTAGGCCTTCTTGATGTCGTCGTCCGTGGCGGTCTTGGGCACGTCGAGGATCTGGTAGAGCGTCATCGCCGGCAGGATCTCGCGGAAGGACATGACCTCGGCGACCTCCCGAGGGAGGTCGGGGCGCGCCGCGGCCGTCGGGCGGAGGCGGGTCTTGGGATCGGCGGCCTCGACCGGCGGCTCGCCCGTAAGATCGACGACGCCGAGGCAGTAAAAGAGGTAGAGGCTCTTCCAGAACTGGTCGGGCGGGATGGTCAGCGTGCGCAGGATGACCTCGGACGGATCGGTGCCGTTGACCTTCTCCAGGATGTCCCGCTCCTCCACCGTCAGGAGGTAGGCGTATGTCCGCCGTCCCAGGGACGGGGTCCGGCGGGCCAGGAAGGCCTGGAGGAGGGGGTTCGTCTGCATCCGGCGGATCCCGTACTCGATGAGAAGCGGGACGCTGACCCTCGACTCGTCGACCCCGCCGGAGAAGCTGTCGTGGGCCTGGAACTCCATCTCGGCGTCGAAGTAGATGAACACGTTGAGAACGCTCTCGCGGATCTGGTGGGCCAGGGCCTCGGCCAGGTCCTCCTCGGAGATGACGCCGCGCGTTCGGAGGACCTCGCCGATGTTCTTGTTGGGCTCGATGTACTCGTCGAGCCGGGCGTGGGCGTCCCGGGGGATGCGTTCGAGCTTGTAGAGGATCTCGCCCAGCCGCTCGTCGGGCTGGTTCGTCTTGACCTGGAGGATGGCGCCCTTCTCGAAGAAGAAGTACTTGAGGATGTCGCCCCGCCTGTAGATGAGGCGGCCGGTCTTCTTGTTGAAGAATATGTCGCGCAGGTGGGTCGCGATGTGCTTCATGGAGTGGGTAAACCTCGAACCGGGCTCACTATATCCCTATCGCCCGGAATTTTCAACATCCCGCCGGTCGCTGGAAGCCTCCGCGGTCCGTTCATTGAAAGGAGCCCGCGAATGTGCTAATTTCGGGGCATGAACATCGCCCTCGCCCAGATCGCGCCGAAGCTCGGCGACGTCGCGGCCAACTTCGAGCTCCACGCGGACATCCTGGAGAAGGCCCGGAAGAAGAAGGCGGACCTGGTCGTCTTCCCCGAGCTCGGCCTGACCGGATACACCCTCAAGGACCTCGTCGAGGAGGTCGCCTTCGATCCCCGCGCCGACCGCCGGTTCGGCCGGCTCGTCGCCCGGACCAAGGGCCTTTCGGCCGTCTTCGGCTTCGTCGAGGAAAGCCCGGCCGAGAGGGGCCTCTTCTACAACGCCGCCGCGCTCGTCGCCGACGGCCGGATCGTCCACGTCCACCGCAAGGTCTTCCTGCCGACCAACGGCCTGTTCGAGGAGGCCAAGTTCTTCGCCCAGGGCCGTGAGTTCCGGACCTTCGACGCGCCCTTCGGCCGGGTTGGCCTGCTCATCTGCCGGGATTTCCTCCACTACGGCGCGAGCTACGTCCACTACGCCTCGGGGGCGGACGCGATCGTCTGCGTCTCGGCCGCCCCGGGACGCGGCGTCGGAGGGGGCGACGCGTTCGAGACGAGCCGGATGTGGGAGCTCATGGGCGAAGCCCTCTCCTACTTTTCCACGGCCTTCGTCGTCTACGCCAACCGCGTCGGCGTCGAGGACGGCGTCACCTTCGCCGGCGGATCGTTCGTCTTCGCGCCCGGCGGGAAGCTCGTCGGCCGGGCCGCCGCGGTCGACCCGGACCTCCTCGTTTGTCCCGTCGACCTGAGCGCCGTCGGCCGGGCCCGCCGCACCTGGCTCTTCAAGAGGGACGAGAAGCCCGAAGTCGTCTGGAGATCGCTCGAAAGGATCGTCCGTGCCTCCGAAGATTAACGCCCCCTTCGTCGAGAAGGTCCTGGTCCGCTTCATCCGCGACGAGCTCGGCAAGTGCGGCTGCCGGAAGGGCCTCCTGGGCCTTTCGGGTGGCCTCGACTCGGCCGTGTGCGCCGCCCTGGCCGTCCGGGCCCTGGGCCCGAAGAGGGTCCACGCGCTGATCATGCCCTACGGCGGGGCCTTCCCGCAGGACGTCCGCGACGCCATCGCCCTGGCCCGCCGCCTGGGCATCCGCCACGACACGATCGACATCTCCCCCCAGATCGACCTCTACTTCGCGGCCGACCCGAAGGCGAGCCGCGTGCGGCGCGGCAACAAGATGGCCCGCGAGCGGATGGCCGTGCTCTACGACCATTCGGCCCGCGAGGGCTCCTTCATCCTCGGCACGAGCAACAAGACCGAGCTCCTCATCGGCTACGGCACGATCCACGGCGACATGGCCTGCGCCGTCAACCCCATGGGGGACCTCTACAAGACCCAGGTCCGCGAGCTCGCCCGGCATCTCCGCATCCCCCTGGCCATCCGCCGGAAAGCCCCGACCGCCGGGCTGTGGCCGGGGCAGACCGACGAGGACGAGATCGGGCTCGCCTATGAGGAGCTGGACGAGATCCTCTACGTCCTCGTGGAGGGCCGGAAGAGCCGCCGCGAGATCGTCGCGGCCGGGCACGCACCGGCCGCCGTCGACCGCGTCCTCAAGAGGATCAAGGCCTCGGAGTTCAAGCGCCGCATGCCGCCGATCGCCAAGCTTTCGCCGCGCTCGGTGGGCCACGATTTCCTCTATCCCTACGACTGGGGCAAATAGGCCGTGGCCGGCCGTCTCTACGTCGTCGGGACCCCGGTCGGCAACCTCGAGGACATCACCCTCAGGGCCCTCCGCGTACTCGGCGAGGTGGCGGCCATCGCCTGCGAGGACACCCGCCAGACGGTCAAGCTCCTCAACAAGTACGGCCTCCGCAAGCCGCTCATCAGCTATTTTCAGCCGCAGGAAGGGCGCCGCATCCCCGAGATCATCGGCCTGCTCGAGGAGGGCAAGGACGTCGCCCTGGTCTCCGACGCCGGGACGCCGGGGATCTCCGATCCCGGCTTTCCGCTCATCCGCGAGGCCCTCAAGAGGGGCCTCCCGGTCGTTCCCATCCCCGGGCCCTCGGCCGTGACGGCGGCCCTTTCCGCGGCGGGCCTGCCGACCCATCGCTTTCTCTTCGTCGGCTTCCCGCCGCCCAAGGCCACCGGATTGCGGAAGCTCCTCGAGGAGCTCGCCCCGGAGAAAGCCACCCTGGTCTTCTTTCTGCCTACGCGCAAGATCCCCGAATTCCTGGCGGCGACGGCAAGGATCCTGGGCGACCGGCGAGTTGTCATAGCCCGGGAGCTGACCAAGGTCCACGAGGAGTTCCTCCGGGGGACGGCGTCGGAGATCGCCACCGCCGTGGGATCCCGGACCCTCAAGGGCGAGGCGACCATCCTCGTCGAAGGCCTCCGTTAGGCTCATCTGTCATATTTAATGATTATTATCAATAATTTAAGATGATATATATTTTTTCCAATAATACTTGACATACATATACTAAGATATTATATTGTTATCTTACTAAGATATATTCCAACGGAGGTTACCGATGGCAATCATCAGATGGGATCCCTATAGGGACATGGTGACCCTTAGGGACAGGATGAATCGGCTCTTCGAGGACATGAGCACCCAGAAGGGCGAGGAGAAGGATCTCATGGCCCATTCCTGGGCGCCTTCGGTCGATATCTACGAGACCGAGAACGAGGTCGTCCTGAGCGCCGAGATCCCGGGGGTCGACGAGAAGGACGTGGAGATCAAGGTCGAGGACAACAACCTGACCCTCCGCGGCGAGCGGAAGTTCGAGAAGGAGACCAAGGAGGAGAACTATCACCGCATCGAGCGGTCCTACGGTTCGTTCTTCCGGTCCTTCGCCCTCCCGAGCTACATCGACCAGGACCGGATCGAGGCCGAGCACGAGAACGGCGTCCTCAAGATCAAGATGCCCAAGCGGGCCGAGCTGAAGCCCCGCAAGGTCAAGATCCTCAAGCCGATCGCGGTTCCGGCCGAGAAGGCCAAGAAGTAAGGCGTATCGATCCCCGCCAAGGCGGCCCCGCAGGGGCCGGCTGGGAGCGGATTCTACTTTCTCAGGCTTGCGCCAGAGTGATGGCCCGAACTTCCTTCGCTCCCGCCTCGATGAGCACCCGGGCGCATTCCCGCAGGGTCGCGCCCGTCGTCGTGACGTCGTCGACGAGGACGAGCGTTCTCCCTTGGATACGGTCCGGCTGCCGCGCGGCGTAGGCCTTCCGGACGTTCCTCTCCCGGTCGGCGGCCCGGAGGCCGGCCTGGGCCGGGCGATTTCGCGTCTTGATCAGGCATCTGTCGAGGACCCCGATCCCCTTGAGCCGGCCCAGCTCGCGGGCCAGCAGGCGAGACTGGTTGAAGCCCCTCTCCCGGCGGCGGGCCGGATGCAGGGGCACGGGAACGATCCCGTCGGCATCCCGCCACAGCCGGTCGTCCTCGCCCAGGCAATCGGCGGCGAAACGGGCCAGCGGGCGGGATAGCGGCGCGTATCGCCGGTACTTGAAAAGCAGGATGACGTCCTTTAAGGTCCCGCCGTAGGCGCCGCAGGAGCGGTGGACGCTGTAGGGCGGCTCCTTCCGCAGGCACCGGGCGCAGACCGGCTCGCCGGCCGGGGTGTCGAGGAACCGGCCGCAGCGGGAGCATTCGGCCGCGGTACGCGGCGAAATCCGGGCCAGGCAGTCGCCGCAAACGACCCGCTCGCCGGGCCGGTCGAGGGGTTCGCGGCAGAGACGGCAGAAGGACGGGAAAAGAAGGAGCTCGGCCAGCTTGGCCAGGGCCGAGGCCCCGGCCCGGAGGCGACCGGTCACTGGGCTTTCTGCTCTTCCTCGGCCTTTTCCTGGCAGTCGATGCAATAAGGCGTCCAGGGGATGGCGACGATCCGCTTGCCGCCGATCTCCTTGCCGCAGGTCTGACAGACGCCGAACTCGGAATGCTCGAGCCGCTTGAGGGCCTCGTCGATGAGCAGGAGCGTCTCCCGCTCGCCGTCGGTGAGGCTGAGCAGGAACTCCTTCGTGTAGGACGTCTCGGCCTTGTCGACCAGGTCCTGGGCGACGTTGGCCTCCATCTCCTTGCTCTCGGTGATGGTGTCGGTCAGTTTACGGATGATGCTTTCCTTCTTGGCGGCGAGCAGCTTCCGGAATTCGTCTTTTTCTTTCTTGTACATCTTCTTGGCCATGGGACCATCCCTTCATTTGGCGTAATGCCGGCCCCCGATGATGGTCAGGGCCCGGTAGACCTGCTCGAGCAGGAGAACGCGGGCGAGCTCGTGCGAGAACGTCATCCGCGAGAGCGAAAGCCTCATGTCCGCCCTCTCCGTGACGCGGTCCGCGAGCCCGAGGAAGCCGCCGACGACGAAGACCAGCGGCTTTCCCGACTCCTGCTCCCGGCCGCGTAGGAAACGGGCGAATTCATCCGACGTCATCTCCCTTCCGCGATCGTCGAGCGAGATCACGTAAGCGCCTTCGAGGTGCTTCTCGAAGCCGACCGCTTCGAGGTCCTTGATCCGGTCGGCCTGTCTCTCCTCGAGACCGCGGGCCTGGCGCGTCTCGACGATCTCGCAGGCCGCGAACGGCCTGATGCGCGCTTCGTAGAAGCCCAGCAACCCCCGCAACTCGGGACTTTTCGTCCGGCCGGGCCAGAGGAATTTCAAGCGCATCGCCAAAAACGCCCTCAAACAATAGCGATTCGTTCCCGGCTTGTCAACCCCTCCGGCCCGATTCTTCGGGGCGGAGGGGACGGGACGCCGGGGCCGTCTAGAAATCGAGCCGGGGGGCGTCGCCCCAGAGCTTCTCGAGGGAGTAGTGCTCGCGGGCGGCCTTCGAAAAGACGTGGACGACGATCGAGCCGTAATCGAGCAGGATCCAATCGGCCGACTCGCGGCCCTCGACGCTCAGGGGCCGGAGGCCGGCGGGCTTGAGCGCCGCTTCGACCGCCTCGGCCACGGCGCCGTTCTGGCGGGAGGAGTTGCCGCTCATCACCAGGAAGAAATCGGTGAACGACGACAGCTCCCGGAGGTCGAGGACGCAGAGGTCCTCGGCCTTGCGGGCCAGGCACGCTTCGACGGCCAGCCGGACCGCCGCGGGCAGACTTCTCTTGGTGAACCTTTTTTTCTTCTCTTCGGCCATGGCTCCTATCGACCTCGGTAGAGTCGGTGTTCTCGGATGTAGGCGGCGACGGCCGGCGGCACGAGCCCGTCGATCGGTTCGCCGCGGCGGACCTTGGCCCGGACGACCGTCGAGGAGACGTCCAGGGCACGGATGGGCAGCAAGGCGACGCGGGTCGGCGGCCTGGCGCCGCCCGAGAGGCTGGCGGCGGAGACCAGCGGCCCGACGTCATCGCGGAGGCGCCCGCCGAGGACGCCCCGGGCCCGTTCGAGATCGAACCCCGGCCGTCCCGTCACGATGAACCAGCATTCCTCGAGGACCCTCTCGTACTCGCGCCACGTCCCGATGTCGAGGAAGGCGTCGACGCCGAGGATGAAGAACAGGCGCGCCCGGGGGGCCAGGTCCTTGATCTTCCTCAGGGTCAGGATGGAGTACGATTTCCCGCGGGCTTCCACTTCGAGGGGCGAGGCTTCGAGCCCGGCCCGCCGCCGGCAAGCCAGTTCGACCATGCGGAGCCGGTCGGCCGCCGGCGCCGCCGTGCCCCGGGCCTTGTGCGGCGGGAGGTAGGAGGGGATGAACAAGATGCGGTCGAGCCGCGTCTTGCGCCGGACCTCGGCGGCGGCCGTCACATGGCCGAGGTGGACGGGATCGAAGGTGCCGCCGAAGAGGCCGATCGTCTCCATCAGCGCCCTGTCCCCGATCCCCCCGCCGGGGGCGTCCCGTCCGCCGCCTTCTCGGCCAGCCGGTCGAGGGCCGCCGCCAGGGCGCCGACGAGAGGCCGGAGCCCTTCGCGCTTGAGCGCCGAGACGGCGAAGAACGGGACCTTCCTCCGCGCGGCCATCCGCTTCAGCCGGACGAGGCGCGACCTGTCCTCGCCGAGGAGGTCGACCTTGTTGGCGACGATGAACTGGGGCCGGGCGGCCACTTCGGGCGAGAAGGCCTCGAGCTCCTTCATGACGACGCGGTAGTCGTCGAGCGGGTCGCGTCCGGAATACGGCGAGACGTCGACGATGTGGACCAGGATCTTGGTCCGCTCGATGTGACGGAGGAAGCGGATGCCCAGCCCCTGGCCGAGGTGGGCGCCCTCGATGAGACCGGGGATGTCGGCGACGACGAAGCTGCGGTACTCGCCGACGTCGACGACCCCGAGGTTGGGGGCCAACGTGGTGAACGGGTAGTCGGCGATGACCGGCCGGGCCGCCGAGACGCGGGAGATGAGGGTGGACTTCCCGGCGTTGGGGAAGCCCACGAGGCCGACGTCGGCGATGAGCTTGAGCTCCAGGAAGAGCTCCTTCTCCTCGCCGGGCCGGCCGGGTTGCCATTCCCGGGGGGTCTGGTGGGTCGATGTGGCGTAGGTGGCGTTGCCGCGGCCGCCCTTGCCGCCTCGGGCCGCGACGCCGGACTGGCCGTGGCGGACGAGGTCAAAGAGAACGGCGCCGCCGTCCTTCTCCCTGATGACGGTGCCCACCGGGACGGTCAGGAGCACGTCGGCGCCCCGCTTGCCCTGGCGGTTGCCGCCCTCTCCGGGCGCGCCGTTCTTGGCCTTCTGGATGGGATAGAACCGGAACCAGGCCAGGGAGCTGATATTCTGGTCGGCGACGAATTCGATGGAGCCGCCGTCGCCGCCCCGGCCGCCGTCCGGACCGCCCTTGGGCACCCGGGCCTCGCGGCGGAAGCTGACGCAGCCGTTGCCGCCCCGGCCGGCCTTCAGTGTGACGGTGACCTGATCGACGAACAACGGAGGGCGGGCTCCTCCTCAGGCGGGCAGGACGGAGACGACCTTCCCCTTCCGGCCCTTGTCGGAGAACTTGACGGTTCCCGTGACCGTGGCGAAGAGGGTGTCGTCCTTGGCCCGTCCGACGTTGAGACCGGGTTTGATGGGCGTGCCTCTCTGACGGATCAAGATCGTTCCGGCGTTGACCTGCTGGCCGCCATGGCGCTTGACGCCGAGCCTTTTCCCCGCGCTGTCTCGTCCGTTCTTGCCGGCTCCGCCGGCTTTCTTATGGGCCATGGCTTACTCCTTGGTCGCTTTCTTCTTGGGGGCGGCCGGCTTCTTCGCGGCCTTGGGCGCGGCGGCTTCCTTCTTGGCCGGCTTGGCCTTGCCCTTGGCGGGCGCCTCGGCCGGGGCCGGGGCGACTTTCTTGGGCTTGGGCGCCGGGACGGGCTTCTCGACCGGGGCCGGCTTCTCCTCGGCCAGATCGGCGGCCGTGATCGAGGTCCGGTCCGGGGTGATCCGGGTGATGCGGACCTTGGTCAGCTGTTGCCTGTGGCCGCGGGTCCGGCGATACTGTTTCCTTCTCTTCTTCTTGAAGACGAGGACCTTCTCGTCCTTGAAGTTCTCGAGGACGAGCCCCAGGACCATGGCGTTGTCGAGGACGGGGGTGCCGACCTGGACCGTCGCGCCGTCCTCGATCAGGAGGACGCGGTCGAAATGGGCCTTCCGGCCGGGCTCGAGGTCGAGCTTCTCGACGGCGAAGACGTCGCCTTCCTTGACGCGGTACTGCTTGCCGCCTGTCAGGATCACTGCGTACATGGTGGCCTACCCTTCGGAAAAGATAAGAAAATGGAACGACAAATCTAACATAGGGGCGTCCGGAAGTCAAATGACCCGGCAGGCGTAGCCTGACGGGCGGGAAAATGGGGACATGACCCTTTTCTCTTGAAAAGGGATCGTGTCCCATGAATTCCCTCTGGCCCCGAATTCCAGAGGCATGGCGGCCTTGACAGGCAGGGGCCGTTTCTCTACGCTTAACTCGCTTTTCGGGCGGTTAGCTCAGCGGTAGAGCATCGGTTTTACAAGCCGGGGGTCGCAGGTTCGAACCCTGCACCGCCCACCCCGTAGCGAGCGTCAGCGAGCGGAGGAGCAGAAATCCGCCGGAGCATACACGGAGGCGGACTTCTGCGAAATATCTTGAAAGATGACTCTGCCAGGATGTCCCTTGCCAGCCTTGATCTCGCGTAGCGAGCGGAGGAGGCAGAAGTCCAGCGGAGCGACTCGGAGCTGGACTTCTGCGAAATATCTTAATGGAGCGCTTTATGGCTTGCGCCGGAGTATACACGCAGCCGGGTTTCTGCGAATTATCTTAATAGACAGGCTTATCGTATACTCCTGAGCAGCACGGAGGCGCATTCCTGCGAAATATCTTGAGAGATGACTCTGCCCGCATGTCCCTTGCCCAGCTTGATCTCGCGAAAGGTGCGAAAAAAGAATGAAGATGCTCAGCCCGAAAGCGAAGATCCGATCCTTGCTCGCCGCTTCCATCATTCTCTCGCTGGCCGGGATCGGGGCGTTCCTCTGGATCTTCGGCAGGGATTTCAATATCTACTGGCTCATCCTCTCTCCCGTCATCATCGTGCTCTACGAGCTTCCGGCGGTCTATGTGTTCTGGCACTACAAAAAAAGGCTCGCTCGGGTGAAGAGGGCCGAAGACCGGCCGGCGGACGAGGGGGACAGAGACCCGGGCCAGCCCTGAGGCCGCCCCGGGAAAGCGGAGAGGGTGGCGCCCCCGACGGGATTCGAACCCGTGTTGCCGCCTTGAAAGGGCAGTGTCCTGGGCCTCTAGACGACAGGGGCGAAAGCACGTGAGCCGTGCTGGATTCGAACCAGCGACACCCGGCTTAAAAGGCCGGTGCTCTACCGCTGAGCTAACGGCCCGGAAAAAGCACTATTATAGTGAGGCGGGAGAAAGAGTCAAATCACGCCGCGGAAAGCCCGAGCCCCTCAGGAGAGGGGCTCGAAGCTGATGATGACCCAGCGGCCGCGGTGCGGGAGCTTGTTGACCTCGTCCCGGAGCAGGTACTGTTTCATCATGAGCTTATAATTCTTGGTCGCGCCGGCCCGGTTCGTGACCGAGATCTCGACGGATTTGGAGTGGACGTCCCCGACGAGTTCCCGGACGACCGGCAGCTCGCGGGCGCCGAGGGAGAACATCGTCATCTCCTCCTCCGCGGCCGCGGCGGCCTTGGCGGCGTTGTAGACCCGCTTGAACTCCTGCATCTTGCCGTTCTCGACGTCGTACTTGACCTGGAGCTCGTCGATCTTCCTCTGAGCGGCGGCCTTGCCGGCGGCCGAGCGGGAGGTGTCCTTCTCGTACTGGGCGTCCTGGAGGAGCGTGTTGGCGTCGATGGTCGGGCCGATCTGGGCGTCCTGGGCCTTCTTGGCCTCGGTCTCGGCCGCGCTCAGGGCGGGCAGGGACGCGGGCTCGATCTTCTCCTCGCCGATGCTCACGACCTTCCAGGAGCCGAGCTCGGGCTGGAAGGGCTCGAGGGCGATGCTCGACATCGTGTCGTTGTCGTTCATCGTGACGGCGTTGAAATACTTCTTCAGAAGCGTCTTTTCCGGCGCCGACGTGCACCCCTGGATGACGAAGAATGCGACGAAAACACCGAGGACGATCAGTGTCTTGTTCCGCATGGTACCTCCTGTCTGTTCCGTTCCGAGACTTCTCTGAGGGAATGATATCTTTTTTCCGGTAAAAAAATCAAGCCTTTTTCTGACCTCGCCGGGACCGGATTCCCCTCGCGTCCGTTTTGTGTTAAACTGACCGGCTCGCAAATCCGAACACGGGGTTCGCCCATGTCACAAGAGAAAGATGTCATCGCCCGCCATCCCAAGGACCCGGCGGTCCTGCTCGACGTCCTCCGCGAGGTCCAGGCCGTCTCCGGCCGGATCTCCGACGAGGCCGTCGCGCGCGTCGCCGCCCACCTGAAGCTCTCCGAAGCGGAGGTCCGCGGCGCGGCCACGTTCTATCATTTCTTCTCCCTGGCGCCGCGCGGGGCCTCGACGGTCTACCTCAACGACTCCATCACCTCGCGCATGAAGGGCCGCTCGGCCGTGGCCGCGGCCTTCGAGGCGGAGGCCGGCTGCCCCTTCGGCGAGGTCTCGCCCGACGGCCGGGTCGGGCTCTTCCCGACCTCCTGCATCGGCATGAACGACCAGGAGCCCTCGGCCATCGTCGACGGCGTCGTCTTCACCGCCCTCACTCCGGACCGGGCCCGGGCCATCGTCCGCGGACTCCGCGCCGGAACGCCCGCCGCGGGCCTGGGCCAAGGGCTCGGGGACGGGGCCAACCAATCGGAGCTCGTCCGGGCCATGGTCGTCAACAACATCCGCCGGCGAGGCCCGGTCCTGTTCGGCGCCCACGAGCCGGGCGCGGCCCTCCGCAAGGCCGTCTCCCTGAAGCCGGAGCAGGTCATCGACGAGATCAAGAGATCGGGCCTGCTCGGCCGGGGCGGGGCGGGCTTTCCGACCGGGCTCAAGTGGGAGTTCTGCCGGCGGGAGAAGGCCGCCGAGCATTACGTCGTCTGCAACGCCGACGAGGGCGAGCCCGGGACGTTCAAGGACCGGGTCATCCTGACCGAGCTCCCGCGCCTCCTCTTCGAGGGCATGGCCGTGGCGGGCTACGCGGTCGGGGCCCGGCTCGGCATCCTCTACCTGCGGTCCGAGTACGCCTACCTCAGGGCCCACCTCGAGTCCGTCCTGGCGGGCCTCCGCAAGGAGGGCCTCCTGGGCCGCGGCGCGGCCGGGTCGAAGGACCTCGATTTCGACATCGTCATCAAGTCGGGCGCCGGCGCCTACATCTGCGGCGAGGAATCGGCCCTCCTCGAATCGGCCGAGGGCAAGCGCGGCGAGCCTCGCGACAGGCCGCCCTTCCCCGTCTCGTCGGGCTACCGGAACCTGCCGACGACGGTCAACAACGTCGAGACCCTGGCCACGGCCGCCCGCATCCTGGCCGAGGGCGCGGCCTGGTTCAAGGCCATGGGCACGGCCCAGTCCGCCGGCACCAAGCTCCTGAGCGTCTCCGGGGACTGCGACCGGCCCGGCGTCTACGAGGTCGAGTACGGCCTGACCGTCGCCGAGCTGCTGGAGCTGGCCGGCGGCTCGGGCGCCAAGGCCGTCCAGGTCGGCGGCCCCTCCGGCAACTGCATCGCCCCGTCCGGGTTCGGCCGGAAGATCTGCTTCTCCGACCTGGCCACGGGCGGCTCGATCATCGTCTTCGGCCCGGACCGCGACCTCTTCGAGATCGTCGAGAGCTTCATGGAATTCTTCGTCGAGGAATCCTGCGGCTGGTGCGTCCCCTGCCGGGCCGGGAACGTCCTGCTCAAGAAGAAGTTCGAGAAGGTCGCCGCCGGAAAGGGCACGGCCGGCGACCTCCGCGATCTCGCGGCCTGGGGCCAGCTGGTCAAATCCACCAGCCGCTGCGGCCTCGGCCAGACCTCGCCCAATCCGATCCTGACGACCCTGAAGAACTTTCCCGAGCTCTATGAGGCCCGGATCCGGAAAGGCGAGGACTTCGTCACCGAATTCGACCTCGCCGCGGCCATCCAGGACGGCTGCACGGCCGCCGACAGGCAGCCCCTGTGCCAGGAGGACCCCCATGAGTGAGATCCGGTTCACGATAGACGGCAAGGCCTGCGTCGCCAAGCCCGGCCAGACCATCGTCGAGGCGGCCAAGGAGAACGGCGTCTGGATCCCGGTGCTCTGCCACTACGAGGGGCTCAAGCCCGTCGGCAGCTGCCGGATCTGCACCGTCCGGGTCGCGGGACGCTTCATGGCCGCCTGCACCCAGCCCGTGACCGAGGGCCTGGCCGTCGAGAACGCCAGCCCCGACCTCGAGGACATGCGCAAGGCCCTGGTCGAAATGCTCTTCGTCGAGGGCAACCACTTCTGCCCCGCCTGCGAGAAGAGCGGCAACTGCGAGCTCCAGGCCCTGGGCTACCGCTACCGGCTGACCGTGCCCCGTTTCCCCTATCTCTGGCCGGGCCGCGAGCTCGACGCCGCGGCCCCCCTGCTCATGCTCGAGCGGAACCGCTGCATCCAGTGCCTGCGCTGCGCCCGCAGCTCGACGCCGCGGCCCCCCTGCTCATGCTCGAGCGGAACCGCTGCATCCAGTGCCTCGCTGCGTTCGGGCCATCCGGGCCAAGGACGGCCGGAAGGTCTTCGCCGCGGTCGACCGGGGCCCCCGTGTTACAATAGAGGTGGACCGCAAGCTGGCCGCGAAGCTCTCCGAGGAGGAGGCCCGCAAGGCCATGGACGTCTGCCCGGTCGGGGCCATCCTGAAGAAGGAGACCGGTTTCGCCGTCCCGATCGGAAAGCGCAAATACGACCGCGCCCCCATCGGGAGCGACGTCGAGAAAGGGACCGGGAGGTAGCCCCATGAGCAAGCCCGTCATCGCCACCGCGTCCCTGGCCGGCTGCTTCGGCTGCCACATGTCCATCCTCGACATCGACGAGCGCATCCTCAAGCTCGTCGAGCTCGTCGAGTTCAACAAGTCGCCGATCGACGACATCAAGACCTTCACCAAGCCCGTCGACGTCGGCCTCATCGAGGGCGGCTGCTGCAACAGCGAGAACGTCCACGTCCTGCGCGACTTCCGCAAGAACTGCAAGGTCCTCGTCTCGCTCGGAGAGTGCGCCATCATGGGCGGCCTGCCGGCCCTGCGCAACGGCATCCCCCTCAAAGAGTGCCTGGACGAGGCCTACCTGAACTCCCCGACGGTCGATCCCGAGGACCGCCTCATCCCCAACGACCCCGACCTGCCGATCATCCTGGACAAGGTCTATCCCTGCCACGAGATCGTCAAGATCGACCACTTCCTGCCGGGTTGTCCGCCCTCGGCCGACCTCATCTGGGAGGCCGTGACCGCCCTGGTCGAGGGCCGGCCGATCGACCTGACCTACGACCTGGTCAAATTCGACTGAAGGATCGACACCCATGGGTAGAAAGATCACCATCGAGCCCGTCACCCGCGTCGAGGGCCACGGCAAGGTCACCATCCGCCTGGACGACGCCGGCAAGGTGACCCAGTCCCGTTTCCATATCGTGGAGTTCCGCGGCTTCGAGCGCTTCGTCCAGGGCCGTCCCTATTGGGAGGCCCCGGTCCTCGTCCAGAGGCTCTGCGGCATCTGCCCGGTCAGCCACCACCTGGCCGCGGCCAAGGCCATGGACGTCATCGTCGGCGCCGGGCCGGGGAAGATCCCGGCGACCGCCGAGAAAATGCGCCGGCTCATGCACTACGGCCAGATGCTCCAGTCCCACGCCCTGCATTTCTTCCACCTGTGCTCGCCGGACTTCCTGCTGGGCATGGACTCCGACCCGGCCTTGCGGAACGTCATCGGCATCATCGGCCTCGACAAGGAGCTGGCGACCCAGGCCGTCCTCCTGCGCAAGTTCGGCCAGGAGGTCATCCTGGCCACGGCCGGCAAGAAGATCCACGGCACGGGGGCCATCCCGGGCGGCATCAACAAGAGCCTGGCCCCGGAGGACCTCGACCGCCTCCTCAAGGGCGCCGCCCCGCTCAACATCGACCAGATGATCGCCTGGGCCCAGGCCGCCGTCGAGCTCTTCAAGGACTATCATCGCAAGAACAAGGACGTCGTCGACGGCTTCGCCGCCTTCCCCTCCAACCACCTCAGCCTCGTCCGCAAGGACGGGGCCCTCGACTTCTACCACGGCGTCCTGCGGGCCGTCGACGCCGAGGGCCGCAAGGTCCTCGACGACGTCGACTACCAGGACTACCTCGAGCACATCGGCGAGGAGATCCGGTCCTGGAGCTACATGAAGTTCCCCTACCTCCGCGCCCTCGGCAAGGCCGACGGCTGGTACCGGGTCGGGCCCCTGGCCCGGCTCAACACCTGCGATTATATCCCGTCGCCCCTGGCCCAAAAGGAGTTCGAGGCTTACAAGGCCTACACCGACGGCAAGCCCAACAACATGTCCCTGCACACCCACTGGGCCCGTCTCATCGAGCTCCTCCACGCGGCCGAGGTCATCAAGGAGCTCCTGCTCGACAAGGACATCCAGGGGACGAAGCTCGTCAAGAAGGGGAAGCGGGTCCCCGAGGGCGTCGGCCTGGTCGAAGCGCCGCGGGGCACGCTCTTCCACCACTACCGCGTCGGCGACGACGACCGGATCACGATGGCCAACCTCATCGTCTCCACGACCAACAACAACGAACCGATGAACCGGGCCGTCCACTGGGTCGCCATGAACATGCTGTCGGAGAAGGCCGAGATCACGGAGGGCATGCTCAACCGCGTCGAGGTGGCCATCCGGGCCTATGATCCGTGCCTGAGCTGCGCCACCCACGCCGTCGGCCGGATGCCGCTCGAGGTCAGCCTGGTCGACGGGAGCGGCCGCGTCCTCCAGAGGAAGGTCCGCTGATCCGCAAGCCATCGAAAAGGCCCGCGGCGCTCGTCCTGGGGATCGGCAATCCGGGCCGCCGCGACGACGGCCTGGGGGCCGCCCTCGTCGAGCGGCTGGCGAAGCGCCGGCTCCAGGGCGTCGTTTGCGACGCCGACTACCAGCTCAACGTCGAGGACGCCCTGTCCTGCGCGGCTTTCGACCTCGTCGTCTTCGTCGACGCCGCCCGCGGCCTGCGCCGTCCCTTTTCGTTCCGCCGCGTCCGCCCGGCCGCCGGCCTGCCGGCCCTGAGCCACGCGCTCTCGCCCGGGGCGGTCCTGGGCGTCACGGCCGGCCTGTACGGCAAGTCGCCGGACGCCCGGCTCCTGGCCGTCCGCGGCCACAGCTTCGCGGTCGGCGAAGGCCTCACGGCCCGGGCCGAGGAGAACCTCAAGCTGGCCCTGGCCTTCCTGCTGGATTTCCTGAAGGGAGCCCGGTCATGACCGTGAAGACGATCTCCGTCGCGCAGGACCTGCTGGCCACGAACAAGCAGGCGGCCGCCGCCATCCGGGCCGAGCTCCGGGCCCGGGGCATCCTCGGCGTCAACCTGATGAGCTCGCCCGGGTCGGGCAAGACGACCCTGCTCGAGGCCCTGGCCGACCGCTTCCGCGGCCGGTACCGCATGGCGGTCATCGAAGGCGACATCGAGACCGAGCGCGACGCCGAGCGCATCCGGGCCAAGGGAGTGCCGGCCTGGCAGATCACGACGGGCGGGGCCTGCCATCTCGAAGCCAAGATGATCGGCAAGGTCCTCGACCGGATCCCCGCCGAGATCGATCTCCTGTTCATCGAGAACGTCGGCAACCTCGTCTGCCCCGCCTCCTACGACCTGGGCGAGGACCTCCGCCTGGTCCTGCTGTCCGCGCCCGAAGGCGACGACAAACCGGCTAAATACCCGCAGGCCTTCCTCTCGGCGGACGCCCTCGTCCTGACCAAGGCCGACCTCCTGCCCTACCTCCCCTTCGACCCGGACCGGGCGGCGGCCGAGGCCCTGTCGATCAAGCCCGGGCTCAAGGTCTTCACCGTGTCGGCCCTCCGGGGCGACGGCGTCGACGGGCTGGCCGCCTGGCTCGTCGAGGCCCTCGAGCGCCTGAGGTCCGGCCATGCATGAGCTGTCGCTCGTCGCCTCGGTCTTCGAGGTCCTCGAAGAGAAGGCCCGCGAGCACGGCGCGGCCCGGGTCGTCCGCGTCGTCCTCAAGGTCGGCGTCATGTCGGGCGTCGTGCCCGACCTCCTCGAGTCGGCCTTCGACATCTATAAGAAAGGAACGCTGGCCGAAGGGGCCCGGCTGGAGATCGTCGTCGTGCCGGTCGGCCTGCGCTGCCCGGACTGCGGCGGCGCGACCGCGCGCGAGGACACGGACTTCTCCTGCGCCGCATGCGGCTCGCGGCGGGTCGAGATCGTCGCCGGCCGCGAGCTCGTCGTCGAGACGATCGAACTTGAAACTTGACAAGCGCGAATTCGTTCTGTTATAAAACCCGGGTTATCAGAATGGTCTGACTTCTCCTGGCATCGCCGTAAGGAGATTTGGATTTTTATAGACCATAGTCGTCCGACCCCGAGGCCGGCGGAGGGCCGAGAGGCCCACCTCGCCTCAGCCTGGCCACTCTCCCGCCCCGTCCCCGCGACGCCCGCGCTTCTTCCACGCCCGACCCCGAGGGAAATTCTCGTACCGGAGGGATGATTTGGACATCGACAAAACCAAGGTCCAGTCGCTCGTCGACAAACACAAAGGTCTCAAAAAGAACCTCATCGCCATCCTCCTCGACGTCCAGGAGACCTTCAACTACCTCCCGCCGGAAGCGCTTCGCCACGTCGCCAAGGCCCTTTGCATGCCCCTCATCGATGTCATCGGCGTGGCCACCTTCTACCGGGCCTTCAGCCTCAAGCCGCGGGGCAAGCACACCTGCCTCGTCTGCCTGGGGACGGCCTGCCACGTCCGGGGGGGGCCGAAGATCCTGGAGGAGCTCGAGCGCAAGCTCGACATCCCGGCCGGGGAGACGACGAAGGACGGCCAGTTCACCCTGGAGACGGTGGCCTGCCTCGGCTGCTGCGCCATCGGCCCCGTCGTCGTGGTCGACGGCGAGTACCACGGCCACGCCACCATCCGGAAGATCGCCCCGATCCTCGGCAAGTACCAGGCGCCGGAAGCGTCCTGAGGGAAAGGAAGGACATCCGATGGCCGGAACCAAGAAACTCACCATCCAAGACCTGGCGAAGATCCGCGAAAAGACGAAATCCCTGATGACCATCCGGGAGAGCGAGGGCCGGGCCCGGGTGACCGTCCACATGGGGACCTGCGGCATCGCCGCCGGGGCCCGCGACATCATGGACATCCTCCTCCGAGAGATCGGCAAGGCCAACGTCCAGGACATCATCGTGACCACGTCCGGCTGCGCCGGGCTGTGCAACGCCGAGCCGATGATGACGGTCGAGCTCAAGGGCCACCCCCCCGTGAAATACGGCTATCTGACGCCGGCGAAGATGCAGAAGATCTTCGTCCAGCACATCCTGGGCGGGCAGATGGTCGTCGACCTGGTCCTCGGCGTCGGCAGCGAAACCATGTACTGAGAGGGACCTGTGAAACAATATCGAGCTCACCTTCTGGTCTGCGCCGGCACGGGCTGCGTCTCCTGCGGCTCCTTCAAGATCAAGGAGGCCCTGGAGAAGGAGGTCCAAAAGAGGGGTCTCCAGGACGAGATCCAGGTCGTGGCCACGGGCTGCAACGGCTTCTGCGAGCGGGGCCCCATCGTCCTGGTCCAGCCCGACGGCGTGTTCTACCAGCTCCTCAAGGTCGAGGACGTCCCGCTGCTCGTCGAGGAGCACCTGCTCAAGGGCCGCCCGGTTCAGAAGCTGATGTACGTCCCGCCGGCCGAGAAGCAGCCCGTCCCGAAGATGAAGGACATCGAGTTCTTCAAGCACCAGCGCCTGATCGCCCTCCGCAACCGCGGCCGGATCGATCCTGAGAAGATCGAGGAATACATCGCCTTCGACGGCTACGAGGCCATGGCCAAGGCCCTCTCGGAGATGACGCCCCAAGCCGTCATCGACGAGATCACGGCCTCCGGCCTCCGGGGCCGCGGCGGCGCCGGCTTCCCCACGGGCCGCAAGTGGGCCCTCTGCGCCAAGGAGAAACGGACGCCGAAGTACATCATCTGCAACGGCGACGAGGGCGACCCCGGCGCCTTCATGGACCGCTCGGTCCTCGAGGCCGATCCCCACGCCATTATCGAAGGCATGGTCATCGGGGCCAAGGCCATCGGGGCCTCGAAGGGCTTCATCTACATCCGCCACGAGTACCCCCTGGCGATCAAGCGCGTCGAGATCGCCATCGCCCAGGCCCGCGAGAACGGCCTCCTCGGAGAGGATATCCTGGGCACGGGCTTCGCCTTCGACCTGGAGATCGTCCAGGGCGCCGGCGCGTTCGTCTCCGGCGAGGAGACGGCCCTGATCGCCTCGGTCGAGGGCCAGGTCGCCATGCCCCGCCAACGCCCGCCCTACCCGGCCCAAAAGGGGGCCTGGGGCCAGCCGACGGTCATCAACAACGTCGAGACCTGGGCCACCGTCCCCAACATCATCCGCCGGGGCGCGGCCTGGTTCTCGAGCCTGGGGACGGAGACGAGCAAGGGGACCAAGATCTTCGCCCTCGTGGGCAAGATCGCCAACACGGGCCTGGTCGAGGTCCCCATGGGGATCACCCTCCGCGACATCGTCTACGGGATCGGCGGCGGCATCCCCGACAAGCGGGACTTCAAGGCCGTCCAGATCGGCGGCCCGTCGGGCGGCTGCCTGCCGGCCAAGATGCTCGACCTGCCCGTCGACTACGAGAGCCTGACCGCCGCCGGGGCCATGATGGGCTCGGGCGGCATGATCGTCATGGACGACAAGACCTGCATGGTCGACGTCGCCAAGTACTTCCTCAATTTTCTCCAGGACGAATCGTGCGGCAAGTGCGTCTCCTGCCGCGAGGGGACCCAGAGGATGTTCGAGATCGTCAAGGGCATCACCGAGGGCAAGGGGAAGGAGAGCGACCTGGCCCTGCTCGAGGAGCTGGCCCTGATCACCAAGGACGCCTCGATGTGCGGCCTCGGCCAGACGGCCGGAAACCCCGTCCTGACCACCCTGCGCTACTTCCGCCACGAGTACGACGCCCACATCCTCGACAAGCGCTGCCCGGCCGGCGTCTGCAAGAGCCTCATCCGCTACGTCGTCCTGGCCGAGAAGTGCACCGGCTGTCAGTCCTGCAAGAAGGCCTGCCCGAACGATTGCATCAAGGGCACGCTCAAGGACGTCCACCTCATCGACCAGTCGAAGTGCATCAAGTGCGGCGCCTGCAAGGAGGCCTGCAAGTTCGAGGCCATCGAAGAGCAGCGCGACGAAGCCATTCAGATCGTCTGAGAGGGACCATGATCACCTTTCGCATGAACGGATTGGAAGTCAAGGCCGAGGAGGGCTGGTCCGTCCTGGAGACGGCCAAGTTCTACGGGCTCGAGATCCCGACGCTCTGCTTCCACGAGGGGCTGACGCCGCACGGCGGCTGCCGCCTCTGCGTCGTCGAGATCGGAGAGGGCCCGAGGGCCAAGCTCGTCTCCTCCTGCACCTACCCGGCCGAGGAGGGGCTGGTCGTCCGGACCGACTCCGACCGCGTCTGGAAGGCGCGGCGGATGATGATCGAGCTCATGCTGGCCATGGCTCCGGGCTCGAAGGTCCTCCAGGACCTGGCCTCGCAGTTCAACGTCACGCAGGTCCGCTTCGCCCTCCGCCACACGGAGTGCGTCCTCTGCGGCCTGTGCACGCGGATCTGCGCCGAGCAGATGGACGCCGGGGCCATCGGGTTCCAGCAGCGGGGCCACAAGAGAAAGATCTCGACGCCCTTCGACGCGCGTTCGGAGGAATGCCGGCTGTGCGGGGCCTGCATGTATATCTGCCCGGCCTGCCAGCTCCGCTGCCAGGGCCCGGACGCGGACACGGCCGTCTGCAACGGCTGCCTGACCATGGAGCCGAGCTGTCTCGACCACTACGACGATCTCCAGTGCTGGATGTACGACGCGGGCCGCTGCGGGACCTGCGTTCAAGAAAAGAAATCCTAAGGACACCGAGGAGGTAATTCTATGCCGAGTCTGACGAAACTCAATCGAAGCGCCGCCACCCTGACCAAGAACAGGACCGAAGGGTCGATCAGCCCCTTCAGCGGCATGTGCGTGACCTGCGTCGACGGCTGCATCGGGATGTGCGAGATCGGAAAATCCGCCTACCGCGGCCACGAGGTCCTCTATCCCCAGCCGTTCGGCATCATCACGGCCGGCTGCGAGAAGGACTATCCCGTCGACCTGTCCCACTTCAGCATCATGGGCACGGCCAAGGGGGCCTGGGGCGTGCCGGCCGACAGCGACAAGGCGACCTTCGAGAAGGTCTCCGTCGAGACCAAGATCGGCCGCAACAAGGACCTCAAGCTCAAGGTGCCGTTCGTCATCGCGGGCATGGGCTCGACCAACGTTGCCAAGCAGAACTGGGCCGGGCTCGGCGGCGGGGCGGCCATCTCCGGGGCCATCCTGACCATCGGCGAGAACGTCTGCGGCATGGACGACGAGACCGAGATCAAGAACGGCCGGGTCGTCCGCTCCCCGGACATGGAGTTCCGCATCAAGTCGTACCGGGACTGGCAGGAGAAGGGCTACGGCGAGGTCGTCGTCCAGGCCAACGTCGAGGACACCCGCCTCGGCGTCCAGGAATACGCCATCGAGAAGCTGGGCATCGAGACCGTCGAGCTCAAGTGGGGCCAGGGCGCCAAGGACATCGGCGGCGAGGTCAAGATCAAGTCGGTCAAGAAGGCCCAGGCCCTGAAGAAGAAGGGCTACATCGTCCTGCCCGATCCCGACGATCCCAAGATCATCGCGGCCTTCGAAAAGGGCAGCTTCAAGGAGTTCGAGCGCCACTCCCGCCTGGGCATGGTCGAGGAGGACTCGTTCATGGCCCGGGTCGAGGAGCTGCGCAAGGTCGGGGCCAAGCGGATCTTCCTCAAGACCGGCGCCTACCGGCCGGCCGACCTGGCCCGGGCGGTCAAGTACGCCTCCAAGGCCAAGCTCGACCTGTTGACGGTCGACGGCGCCGGCGGCGGCACGGGCATGAGCCCCTGGCGGATGATGAACGAGTGGGGCATCCCGACCGTCGAGATCTGGTCCCTGACCTGGAAGTTCGCCGACCAGCTGGCCAAGCAGGGCGAGTACGTGCCCGACCTGGCCTTCGCCGGCGGCATCACCTTCGAGGACCAGATCTTCAAGGCCCTGTCGATCGGCGCGCCCTACGTCAAGCTCGTCGGCATGGCCCGCTCGCCCCTGGCGGCGGCCATGGTCGGCAAGACCATCGGCGGGCGCATCAACGACGGCCAGATCCCGGTCTACGTCGAGCGCTTCGGCAACTCGCGCGAAGAGATCTTCGTCACCGCCCCCGAGCTGAAGCACCACTTCGGGGACCGGTTCAAAGACCTCCCGGCCGGGGCCATCGGCGTCTACACCTACTTCGAGCGCCTCAACCAGGGTCTCCGCCAGCTGATGGCCGGCGAGCGCAAGTTCACGCTCGACTACATCACCCGCGACGACATCGCCGCCATCACCAAGGAAGCCGCCGACATCAGCGGCATCCCCTTCATCACCGACGTCGACAAGGACGAAGTGCAGAAGATCCTCAAGGCGAAGTAAGCGCGGCTGCGCACGGAATTGCCTCCTCTTGGGAGGGGACAAGCCCTGACTTGTCCCCTCCCCTTTTTTTCCCGCCCTTCAGATACTTCCCGGGATCGTGGCTCCGAAGCACTCCGCCCGGCTTTTTTTTGCCCCCGGTTCCATATATAATGGGGCTATCCCGAAAGCCCAGGCCCGGAGGGAGGTCCCGATGATCGTTCTCAAGGACGTTCTGGCCCTTCTCGACGCCGAGGTCCTGACCCCGGGCACGGACCCGGAAGCCGCCTTCCAACAGGTCTTCGCCTCCGATCTCATGAGCGACGTCCTGACCTCGGCCCAGCCGGGTTCCCTTCTTCTCACCGGCCTGGCCAATTCCCACGTCGTCAGCACCTGCCATGTGGCCGACGTGGCCGGCGTCGTCTTCGTCCAGGGCAAGCGCCCCTCGCCGGCCGTCGTCGAGGAAGCCCGGGCCAAGGGCCTGCCTCTCGTCTCCACCAAGATGCCCATGTTCGAGGCCTGCGCCCGCATCGCCGGCCTCGCCGGGGAGGGAGGCCATGGGCGAGGCTGAGTCGGTCTACCGGAAGGAGTTCCCGGTGAAGGGCGGGGATTTCGCCAACGCCGGCGCCGCCGCCTGCGAGATCAAGGAGCTCCTCAAGGATCTCGGCATCGACGCCGCGAGCGTGCGCCGGGCGGCCATCGTGGCCTACGAATCGGAGATGAACGTCATCATGTACGCCCGTGAGGCGCGCATGGACCTTACGGTCTCCCTCGGCAAGGTCCGCCTCGTCGTCGACGACCGCGGCCCCGGCATCCCCGACGTCGAGCTGGCCCTGACCGAGGGCTATTCGACCGCCACGGCGGAGATGAGGGAGCTCGGCTTCGGCGCGGGCATGGGCCTGCCGAACATCAAGAAGAACGCCGACGTCTTCGCCATCGACTCGGAGGTGGGCCGCGGCACCCGCCTCGACATCACCATCCGCACGAACGGACATGTAAGCCCATGACCGACACGATCGCCCGGAATTTCCACGCCATCCACATCACCAAGGACAAGTGCGTCGGCTGCGTCCACTGCCTGTCGGCCTGCCCGACCCGGGCCATCCGGGTGGCCGACGGCAAGGCCCGCATCATCGACCAGCTGTGCATCGACTGCGCCGAGTGCCTCCGGGTCTGCCCCCACGAGGCCATCCACTCCCATATGACGTCGTTCGCCTCGCTCGAGGCCTTCGAATACAAGGTGGCCATCCCCTCGACCGTCCTTTACGGACAGTTCGGGCCGACCGTCGTCCCCAACGAGATCCTCTCGGCCCTGCGGCGGGTCGGCTTCGACGAGGTCTACGACCTCAGCTCGATCTGCGAGCTCAACTGCGCCGCGACCGAGGAGTACCTCAACGAGCACCCCCGGCCCCGGCCGTTCATCACCTCGACCTGCCCCGTCGTCGTCCGCCTTATCCAGCGCCGCTACCCGACGCTCTGCAGCCAGATCCTGCCCATCGAGCCGCCCCGCGAGATCGCGGCCAAGATCCTGCGGACGATCCTGCCCAAATCGCTGGGCATCCCGGCCGAGAAGATCGGCATCATCCACATCACGCCCTGCCCGGCCAAGATGGTGTCCATCAACAGCCCGGCCACCCTGGCCAAGTCCTACCTCGACGGGGCCATCTCGATCCGGGACATCTTCCCCCAGATCCTCCAGGCCCTGCGCAAGAGCGAGGAGGACTCGCTCATGCGGCACCTCTTCCCGGAGACGCTCTTCAGCGGCATCGGCATGGGCTGGCCGCTCTCGGGCGGAGAGACGCGCGGGCTCAAGCGGCACCGGGCCGTGGCCGTCTCGGGCATCCGGGACACCATGCGCGTCCTCGACGAGGTCGAGGGCGGCCTGCTCCAGGACATCGACGTCCTCGAGTGCACCGTCTGCCCGGACGGGTGCGTAGGCGGGCCGCTCGGCGTCGAGAACCGCTTCCTGGCCAAGAGCCGCGTCCTGGAGCTCGTCGCCGCGGCCGGCGAGCACGCCGTCGTCGACCATAAGGACGTCAGCCGGCTCTACCACAAGAACTTCCTGTCGTTCGACCACCCCGTGGCGCCCGCGGAATCGAGGCCCCTGGACCACGACCCGGCCAAGGCCATCGGCAAGGCCAAGCGCCGGGAAAAGATCTTCGCCGGCCTGCCGCTCCGGGACTGCGGCGTGTGCGGAGCGCCCGATTGCCGGACGCTGGCCGACGACATCGTCCGCGGCTACGCGCGCCTCGAAGATTGCCCGTTCGTCGCGACGAAGCCGGATAAGGCCGCCAAGCCTGCGGGCCGGGCGAACAGGAAGACGAAGAAGGAGAAGCCATGACCCTCGGCGACCTGGCGAATCGGCTCGATCTCAAGGTCTTCACGGCCGGGCCCGGCCTCGACCGGCCCGTCCTCGGCGGCTACACCGGCGACCTCCTATCGGACGTCATCGGCCACGGCCGCAAGGGGGACCTCTGGTTGACCATCCAGGTCCATCCGAACGTCGTGGCCGTCGCCGTCCTCAAGGAGCTGGCCGCGATCGTCCTGGTCAACGGACGGGAGCCGGCCGCCGAGACGCTCGAGCAGGCGGCCCGGGAGAAGGTTCCCGTCCTGGGGTCCGCCCTGTCGTCCTTCGAGCTGGCCGGCCGGCTGCACGGGATGGGCGTCAAGGGGAGTTGATGGCTCTCCGGCGTGTCCGGGCCGACCTTCACATCCATACCTGTCTCTCCCCGTGCGGCGAGCTGGCCATGTCCCCGCGGGCCGTCGTCGAACGGGCCCGCGCCGCGGGGCTCGACCTCGTCGCCGTCACGGACCACAACACCACCCGCAACGCCGGCGCCGTCGCCGCGGCGGCCGAGGGCACGGGCCTGGCCGTACTCCCCGGCATCGAGGTGACGACCTCCGAGGAGGTCCACATCCTGGGCCTCTTCGAGGCCGGGTCCGACGTCGGCCCGTTCCAGGCGGAGATCGACCGCAACCTGCCCGACGTCCCCGCCAAACGGAAATTCATCGAGGACCAGGTCGTCGTGGACGCGGAGGATTACGTCACCGGCTTCGATCCCCGCTGCCTCTTCGGCGCGACGCTCTTCACCGTCCACGAGGCCGTCGCGCTCATCCACCGCTACGGCGGGCTGGCCATCGCCTGCCACATCGACCGGGACTCGTTCAGCCTCGTCTCTCAGCTCGGCTTCATCCCGCCCGGCCTCGGGCTCGACGCGGTCGAGGTGTCGCCGCGCTCGAACCCACCCGAGGCCGAAGCCCGGTTCGGGCCGTTCGCCCCGCTCGCGGTCGTCCGCTTCTCGGACGCCCACCGGCCGGAGGAGATCGGTACGGCGGTGACGGAGTTCCTGGTCGCCTCGCTCGGGCTCGCGGAGGTCCGCCTGGCCCTGGCCGGGCGGGACGGACGGAGGGTCCTCGGGCCATGATGGAAGACCTGTCCCTCCACATCCTCGACATCGTCGAGAACGCGGTCGCGGCCGGCGCCTCCCGGGTCTCGGTCTCCGTCAACGAGAACGCGGCGCGGGACGTGCTCATCCTGAGGGTCGCCGACGACGGCCGGGGCATGTCCGGGGAGGAGAGGGCCCGGGCTTTTGATCCGTTCTTTACCACGGGGAGGAAGAGGACGGGGCTCGGCCTGCCCCTGCTCGCCCATACGGCCGAAGCCTGCGGCGGCCGCGTGGTCCTCGAGTCGGCGACGGGAAAGGGGACGCGGATCGTCGCGCGCTTCCGGCTTGGACACATCGACCGGCCGCCGCTCTCCCGGATGGCCTCGACCCTGATGACCCTGTTCTTCGGCCACGCCGGGGTCGATTTCGCCTACCGGCACACCCGTAACGGACGCGTTTTCAGATATTTCCGGAGAGGCTGGGAGTCCGGCGCGGGGGTTTCGCCGGCGCGTATCGCCCGGATCGACAAGGCCCTCCGGGCCGGGCTTCGGAGGATCGGGACGACCTGACCGCGGTCAGCGCGCGGCGGCGCCGAGCTTCTTTTCGAGGCTCTCGAGCACGGCCCTGGCCTGCCGGACGTTCTTGGCGTCGTCGCCCGGGAATCTCTCCAGATAGGCGCGGAACGTCCCGGCCGCGTTCTTGAGATCGCCGCTCTTCTCGTAGGCCACGGCCAGGTTGAAATAGCCGGTCGGCGTCGGGACGATGTCCACGGCCCGGCGCAGGAACGAGACGGCCCGGTCGAACTCGCCCAGGTAAGAGGAAGCGATGCCGGCGTACTGGTAGAAACCCTGCTCTCCCGGGAAATCGGCGATGAGGCTCTCGTAGATCCCGATCGCCTCCTTCAGCGAGCCGGTCGAAGCCAGGTTCCCGGCCAGGCTCATGCGCAGGTGCCGGCTTTCGGGCTCGACGGCCAGGGCCCGTTCGTACAGGGTCCGGGCCTCGGCCTTCCGTCCGGTGGCGTCGAGGATGCCGGCCGCCACGGTCAGCGCGTCGACGCTCTCCGGATAGAGGACCAGGACCTTCTCCATGGTCTCCAGGGCCTCGCGCGGCTTGCCGGAGACAAGGTAGGTGTGGCCGAGGCGGACGAGGAGGACGTCGGAATCGGGGACCCGGGCCAGCCCCTCCTCCAGGGTCGCGACGGCCCGGTCGAAGGCGTTCTGCCGGGCCTCGACGAGGGCCAGGTTGACGTAGCTCTCCGGGGAATCCGGGATGTCCCGGACGACCTCGCGGTAGGCCTGCTCGGCCTCCGCGAACTTCTCCTGGAATTCGAGGAGCTGGGCCCGCTGGATCTTGGCGAGCAGGCCGATCCGGTCCTTGGGGTCGGCGGCGGCCGCGGTCCCGCCGGCCGGGGCGAAGTTGACGTAGCCGAGCGACCGGAGCCTCTCCCGGACCCCGGCGCCGTCCGCCGGCGCGCCGCCGCTCCCCGACCCCTCGCTCACGCGGAGGAGCTCCTGCTCGAGCTTCCGGGCCATTTCGCCGGCCTTCGCGGCCGACGACCCGGCCAGGTCCTGTTTCTCTCCCGGGTCGCGGACGAGGTCGTAGAGTTCGGGCCGAGGCGCCTGGATGTACTTCCAGGGGCCGGAGACGAGCGCCACGAGCTCGGACCAGCCGAAGTTCTCGCGGGGATAGAAGGACTCGATGAGGGCGTCGAGGTCCCCGTCCTCCTTGCCCCGCATCCGGGACGCGAGGTCCCGGCCCTGCATGGCCGCGGCCTCGCCGGCCAGGCCGAGCGCCCCGAGGACGGTCGGGGCGACATCGACCAGCCGGACCGCGCTCTCGACGACGCGGGGGCGGGGGAAGAGGCCACGGTTCCGGAAGATGAGCGGCACGCGCACGGTCTCCTCGTAGAGGAAGATGCCGTGGCCGGTCTCGACCTTGTCGCCAAAACCCTCGCCGTGATCGCCGGCCACGACGACCAGGGTCCGGTCGGTCAGGCCCTTCGCTTCGAGGCGGTCCAGCACGGCCCCGACGTAGCGGTCCATATAGGCGATCTCGCCGTCGTACGGGCGGCCGGCGAACTCCTCGGCATAGGGCGAGGGCGGGGCGTAGGGCAGATGGGGATCGTAGTAATGGACCCAGGCGAAGAAGCGCTTCCCGGCGGCGCCGTCGAACCAGCGCGAGAACCGGTCGAAGGTCTCTTCCGCCCGGCGCTCGGCGTTGGCGCCCTTCAAGGGCGAGTCGGCCTGGAAGGTGTCCTCGTAAACGTCGAAGCCCCGGCCGAGGCCGAAGCGGGAATCGACCGAGAACGACGACACGAAGGCCGCCGTGGCGAAGCCGTGACCCTTGAGGATCTCCGTTAACGTCTGGGAACGCGGATCGAGGTCGCGGCCGTTGTTGCGGACGCCGTGCGCGGCCGGGGTGAGCCCGGTGAGGATCGTGCAGTGCGAGGGCAGCGTCAGAGGGGCCGGACAGTAGGCCCGGGCGAACCGGACGCCTTCGGCGGCCAGCGCGTCCAGGCGCGGGGTCCTGGCCGGGGCGTAGCTGTAGCTGCCGAGGCGGTCGGCCCGCGTGGTGTCGAGGGTGATCAGGAGGACGTTGAGCGAGGCCGGGTCGGGCGCGGCGCCGCGCCCGGTCCCCGGACGGAGCACCAGATAACCGGCGGCCAGGGCCACCACGGCCAGGGCGGCCGCCGCCAGGACCAGGGACGCCTTCCGACGCGGTTTGCCGGCGCCGACCGGCCGAAGGCTGTCTTTTCGGGGGCTCATGGGATCCTCTCCAGAATAAGGGATTCCCGGCAATAGTCAAGAAAAGAGCCCGCCCCCCTCTCGGGGAGCGGGCTCTCGTGCGCTGCTTCCGCTAAAAGAACAGGAGCTCAGAAGGAGAACTTGAGGCCCAGGCGCGCGGACCAGGGCGCGAACCGGCTCGACCACCAGTTGTACGCGGGATGCGTATCGTCCTCGTCGGCCGTGTACGCCGGGTAGTTCGTGGCGAAGCTACCGTCGAGGATCTCGTCGTCGTAGCCCGAATAGCCGTCGAGGTTGAAGTCCGCGACCCGGTTCTGGATGGTCTTGGTGTTGGTCACGTTGTCGACCTGGAAGTTGATCGAAGCCCGGTACTTGGCCCCGATCTTCATCGTGTAATCCAGGTAGATGTTGGCCCAGAAGGTGAAGGGGAGCCGGCCCATGTCGCCGCGGCCGTTGGGATAGAAGTACTTGCCGTTGTAGTAGAGCTTGGTCGTCAAGGGCAGGCCGCTGCGGCCGTAGGCGGTGACGCCGACGGTCAGGCCGAACGGCAGGTAGTAGGAGCCGTAGGCCTTGAAGTAGTGGGTGCGGTCCTGGGGCAGGGGCCCGTCGAGGACGTTGCCCAGGGCGTCGTAGCCCATGAACCAGCGGTCGTAGTCCTGCTCGACGTTCGGGCCGAGCCGGCCGCCTTCGTCGGCGCTGGCCAGGCCGGTGTAGCTGCCCGTGACCCGGCTCCAGGTGTAGTTGACGCCGCCCTGCCAGTTGTTGGCGAACTTCTTCTCGAGGGAGACGTTGACGCCGTAGTACTCACGGGTCGCCTTGGGGCAGCGCCAGTAGTCGTCGGAGAACAGGCCGCCCTCGGAGACCGGCCGCGAGACGCCGAAGCCGGGGTTGGTGACGTAGAACTGCTGTTCGAGGGTTTCGCCGTCCCAAACATAGACGCCGACGTCCTCGATCGTCCGGATGAGGTGTTTCTGGACGAGCCGGAGCGACAGGGACAGGTCCTCCATCAGCTTCTTCTCGGCGCCGAAGGAGATCTCCCGCTGGGCCGTCGGCTTGAGGTCGGGATCGACCCGGTCGAACGAGGGCGGGAGGAAGTCGACGGTGCCGGCGTAGGTGCCGCCGGCGCCCTGGCTCGCGGCGTCATCGAGGTCGCCGCTGGCCGCGATCAACCGCCAATCCAGGACGTTGAGGGAGTAGTAGTCCTGCTTGCGCTTCCAGCCGCCGAAGGTCAGCTCGGCCATGTAGAGCTTCATGACGTCGTAGTAGATGCCGAAGCTGCCGAAGATCTTCAGGCTGGAGTCGCCGAACACGTCGTAGACCACGCCGAAGCGGGGGGCCAGCATCTGGCCGAAGTTGAAATCGACCGGCCTGGCGTTGTAGCCCACATAGGACGTGTCTTCGGTCATGGCCGGGATGTACTGGTTCTCGGTCCGCAGTCCGAGGTTGACGGTCAGCTTGCCGCCGATCGTCCAGGAATCCTGGAGGTAGGCCGACCAGTTGTTGGCGTGGATCTTCCAGACGCCGCCGTAGGGCGAGGTGTAGGAACCGCGGACGTAGTAGTAGCCGTACTGGCCGTAGTAGGGGCTCTCGGGATCGGCGCCGACGCCGACGGGGAAGCCCAGGCCGGTGTAGGTCCGGCCCCAGTAGAGCCAGACCCGCGGGTGGGTGGAGGCGTCGAGGACGTCCTCGTGGAGGTAGGCGTAGCCGACGCCGGCCTTGAAGGAGTGCTCGCCCCCCGCGCTCAGGTAGAAGGTGGCGTCGAGGTTGTTGCTGATCTTCTCCGTCATGTACCTCTGGGTCTCGAAGTAGTTCCAGGTCGTCGCGTAGCCTCCGACCCTGACGAGGTCCGGGTTGTCGATGTAGAAGGGCTCGTCGTCGTAGATGTTATTCGAATAGTAGAAATAGTAGGTCGAGCCGTCGGGGGGCAGGATCTGTTGGTTGTTCTCGTTCTGCCGATGCCAGCCGGCCCGGTAGCTGAGCAGGCCGTTGTTGCCGAGGGAGTAATCCGCGGTCAGGGCGGCCGTCCAGTTGGGATAGTCCATGCCCTCCAGGTTGTACTCGTACTCGCTGTCGTCGGTCCCGACCAGGCTGGGCAGGGTGCCGCGGTACTTGGTGAAGTTGTTGAGGAAGCTGGCCGACACCCGCAGGCCCGCGAAGGGGGCCGCGGTCAGCTTGACCGACCCGTTGTAGCCGTAGTTCCGGCTCCGGAAGGTCGAGAACGGCCCCTCGCGGAGGTTGAAGTCGCGCAGGGCCGAGGTCCGGTCGTAGCCCACGTCGACCGAGCCGAAGAACCACAGCTTGTCCTTGATGATGTAGCCGCCGAGGCTGAAGATGCCCTCGAAGCGGTTGTAGTCGTCGCGGTTCCGGCCGTCACGGAAATACTGGGTGTCGTTGTTCCAGTATTCGTAGAGGTAGTCGTCCTCCGGATTGGTGCGGAGAAAGTCCCGGGCGTAGCCCTGCATCAGGCGGGTGTTGTTCTCGTAGAAGCCCATGAGGTCGCCGTGGAACTCGTTGCCGCCGGTCCGGGAAATGACGTTGACGACGCCGCCCATGGACCCGCCGAACTCGGCGTTGTAGCCCGAGGCCGTGACCTTGACCTCGTCGAGCAGCTCGAGGACGACGTTCTGGCCCTTGACCCCCAGGTGGAAGTCGGTGATGTCGGCGCCGTCGACGTAGAACATGTTCTCGGCGCCCGAAGCGCCGTCGACCGAGATGCCCCCGGTGATGCTCTCGTTCTGGACGCCGGGGATGGTGCTGATGAGCGAATCAAAGGACCTGCCGCGGGGCAGGGCCATGTAGGTCTCCTTGGTCATGGTCTGGCCCTTGACCGTGCTCTTGACGTCGATGAGGGGCGATTCGCCGATGACGGTGACCTGCTCCTCGATCGTCGCCTCCTGCATGGTCACGTTGAGGGCCAGCGTCTGGGACAGCTCGAGAAGGATGTTCTGCCGGACCAGGGTCTTGAAGCCCTGGATGGCGAACGTGATCTCGTAGGTCCCGGACGGGAGCGCCATCAGCCGGTAGACGCCTTCCCCGTCGGTGACCGTCGTGGCCGAGCCGACCAGCCTGGGACTGGTCGCCTTGACCGATACCCCGGGCAGCGGGGCGCCCTGGCCGTCGACGACCTTGCCGGCGATGCGGCCTTCGCCCGTGACCTGTGCGAAGGTCAGCCCGGCCGTTGACAAACACGCGATAAGGACGAAAACGAACAATCTTTTTTTCATCGGTTCTTCGTACCTCCTCTGAATCCCCTGTCTGTGTTGGTTCTCTGGCGAACCGCCGCGGTTCACCGCGCTTCTTGTGCTTGTGCCGGTGTGCTCTGAGTCATCGTCCTCCTCAGCGAACGGTGGGTCTGCGGGGCGCCCGATACGGGACCGCGCCTGATCTGGCGACGAGCAGGATGATATCTCCCTGTAGCATTAAAGGGTAAAGCCTTTGGAGAGGGCTTGTCAAGACTCTCGGCGGGCGGGTAGGCCTCATTCGAGGTCATGCTCCTTCGGGTCGACGTTGATCGGGTTGTACCTCGGATTGGCAGCGGAGGACACCACGACGAAGGTCTCGGCCCGCTCGATCATCTGGACCTTCGACAGCTTGGCGATGAAGAAATTTCTGTACTCGTCGATGTCCCGGACGTTGACCTTGATGAAGTAGTCGATCCGGCCGGTGAGGAAATAGATCTCCTCGACCTCCTCGAGCTGCTTGAGGTGCTCCTCGATGCGCTGGTAGGCCTCCTGGCGATGAAGGTGCTTGATCTGCAGGGCAATGAAGCAGGTCAGGCCGCGGCCGAGCTTCTTCTTGTCGAGGATCGCCTTCTGTCCCTGGATGATGCCGTTCGTCCGGAGTTTCCGGACCCGCTCGAGGGTCGCCGGCGGCGAGAGCTTGATCTTTTGAGCCAGGGTGGAGTTGGAGACCTTGCCGTCCTCATAGAGAATTTTCAAGATCCCCTTATCAAATTCGTCATACTTCATGTTAATAAGAATATTATGCGGCCATCGACCTCTATGTCAAGCATAAAAGTAACAGCCCGGCCATATTTCTTTAATATAGTTAGGAACCCATTCCGCGGATCGACGGGGCACAGTTCGGTCCGCGCCCGGGCGGTCAGGGAAGCCGAGCCGGGACCGCTCACGAACCGGGGTCCCCGGTACGGCCGACGCAGACGAATGAGCCGACGGGTGAGCCGGCCGGGTCAGCTGATCTCGCCGGTGAGATAGGCCTTCGTCCGGGGGTCCTTGGGGGAGGCGAAGACCTCGGCCGCGGGGCCGTGCTCGACGAGCTCGCCGAGATAGAGGAAGGCGAGGTGATCGGCGATGCGCCGGGCCTGGCGCAGGATGTGGGTGACGACGACGACGGTGTAGTCGCGTTTCAGCTCCGTCAGCCGGCGCTCGACGTTCTGGCTCGACTGGGGATCGAGGGCCGAGGTCGGCTCGTCGCCGAGGATGATCTCCGGCTCGACGGCCAGGCCCCGGGCCAGGCAGAGCCGCTGCTGCTGGCCGACCGAGAGGACCGAGGCCGGCTCCCGCAGCCGGTCCTTGACCTCGTCCCACAGGCCGGCCAGCTTGAGGTAGTGCTCGACCCGGCGGTCGAGGTCGCTCTTCGGGCCGAGGCCGTGGAGGCGCGGTCCGTAGGCCACGTTCTCGTAGATCGACATGGGCAGGACCTGGGGCTTCTGGGACAGGAGCCCCATCTTCTTGCGGATGCGGGTGACCTCGGCCCGCGGCCCGTAGATGTCCTCGCCGTCGAGGAGGACGCGGCCCGTGAGGCGGACCCCGTCGGTCGTGTCGAGCAGACGGTTGAGCGAGCGGAGAAGCGTCGTCTTGCCGCAGCCCGATGGCCCTATGATGACGGTGATCTGGCGGGCCGGGATGTCCAGGTCGACGTTCTTCAGGACCGGCAGGCCGCCGTACCAGACGCTCAGGCCGCGGATGCGGATGGGGGTCTCGCCGTTCATGGGCGCGTTCCGTCCTTCACTTGACGACATGGCGGTCGGCCTTTCGGCTCATCGCCCGGCCGGCCAGGCTGATGAGGAGGATGATCACGGTCAGGACCGCGGCCGAAGCGTAGGCCCTCTGCTGGACCTCGGGGAACGGGGTGCCCAGCTGGAAGAAGATGGCCAGCGGCAGGGTCGCCGCCGGGTCCGCCAGAGAGGCCGGGACGCGGTCGGTGAAGCCGGCCGTGAACAGGACCGAGGCGGCGTCGCCGATGCCGCGCCCGAAGGCGAGCAAGACGCCCGTCAGGATGCCCGGCGCGGTCTGGCGGACGACGACCTTCAGGGCCGTCTCGAACCGGGTCGCCCCGAGCGCGGCCGAGGCCTCCTTGAGCTCGCGGGGGACCAGGCGCATGACCTCGTCGATGGCCCGGCACATGATCGGGAACTCGAGCAGGGCGACCGTCAGGATGCCGGCCAGGAGCGAGGCCCGCAGGCCCAAGGCCAGCATGACGACGAAGCCGAAGGCGCCGTAGACGATGGACGGGACGCCCCAGAGAACGTCGAGAAAGAAGCGTGTCCACACCGCCGTCCGGGAGTCCCTTCCTTTATAGAGGTTGAGGTAGAGAGCGAGCGGCAGGCTGAGGAGGAAGGCCAGGACGGTCGCGCCGAGGCCGAGATAGAGGGAGCCGACGATGGCATTGAGGATGCCGCCCTCCTTGCCCAGGTAGAAGCCGCCGCGCGGCGTCCGGGTCAGCATGGCCAGATCCAGCGCGGGGACCGATTTCCAGAGGATGGTGCCGAGAATGACCAGGAGCGAGAGGAGAACGGCGACGGCGGAGCCCGTGGCCAGGACGCGGAAGAGGCGGTCGACCCGTTTGCGCCGTCCCAGGCGGCGGTCGGCGGCGCCGTTCACCGAGTCCTCCGCTCGACGCGGACGAGGATCGTCCGGGCCAGTATGTTGAAGAACAGGACGATGATCATGAGGACGAGGGCGGCCATCATGAGGGCGGCGTCATAACGGGGCACCGACATCATCTCGCCGTAGTTGTTGGCGATGAGCGCCGGCAGGGGGTAGCCGGGGTCGAAGAGGGAGCGGGGCACGGCCGGGACGTTGCCCACGACCATGAGCACGGCCATGGTCTCGCCGAAGGCCCGCGAGAAGCCGAGGACGGAAGCCGCCAGGATGCCTGGGGCGCCCTTGCGCAGGACGACGTGGCGGGTCGTCTCCCACTTCGTCGCCCCGAGCGACAGGGAGGCGTCGCGGAGGGAGCGGGGCACGGACGAGAAGACCTCGAGCGTCACGTGGATGATGGTCGGGAAAGTCATGACGGCCAGAACGATGCCGCCGGCGAGGATGCTGTACCCCGACGAATAGACGCCGGCCAGAGGGGCCAGGACGCCGCCGACGAAGGGGACGACGAGGATGACTCCCCAGACGCCGTAGACGACCGACGGCAGGCCGGCCAGGAGGTCGATCACGGGCTTGGCCGCTTCGCGGACCCCGCGCGGGGCGTACTCGGAGAGGTAGATCGCGGCCAGGATGGAGACGGGCACGGCCAGGACCAGGGCGGTCACGGTCACCCAGACGGTCCCGGTGATGAACGGCAGGAGCCCGAACTCGCCCTTGAGCGGGTGCCAGGCCGGGGAGAAGAGGAGCTTCGACAGGGGCTCGACGCGGAGGATGGCCCGCGACTTGAGAAAGAGCCCGACCACGACGAGCAGGACGAGGAGGCCCGGCAGGGCGGCGACGAGGCCCATCGCCCGGCGGGCCAGGGCGTCCTTGAGAAGCCTCATTTCTTCTCCGACGCGCCGCGGAGGAGAGCCAGGCCGGAAGCGATCCGGTCCGGCCCGACGGCGATGTAGCCCATCTCGGCGACGAACGCTTGGCCGTCGACGAGGACCCATTCGAGGAACTCCGAGAGGAGCGGCCGGCCGGGTTTCCCCTTGACGACGAAGTAGAGATCGCGGGCGGGCGGCGAGGGATAGACGCCGGCGGCGATGGCCCGGGTGAGGTCGTCGCGCGTGGCGTAGACCTTCTCGACCGCATCGACGGCGCTGTTGGCGTCGAGATCGAGTGGCCCGATCGCCAGGCCGGTCACGGGCGCCAGGGTCTTGGCATCGTAGGCGAAGTTGACGTTGTTGAAGCCGATGGCCAGAGGGTCGCGCCGGACGGCCTCGGCCAGGCCGGGGTCGCCGTAGACGCCGATCCCGGCCAAGTCCTCCTGGTGCCCGCCGAGATAGGCGGCCCAGGTCTCCGCGGCCCCGCAGGCGTCGGAGCGGGTAAAGACATGGATCGGCGTCCGGCCCTTCCTCCCCAGGAGCGCTTCCCAGGTCGTGACCGTCCTGCCGATCCAGACGGCCGCCAGGTCCTGCTTGCGGAAGCCGCGGCGAAGGATCTCCTCGAGGAAGGGGTTCTTCCGGCTGATCGTGGCGATGACGGCGTCCTTGGCCACGGCCAGGGCCACGGCGCCCTTCTCCACTTCGGCGGGATTGATCTCGCGCGAGACCATGCCGATGTCGACGACGCCGGCCAGGGCGTCGGCGATGCCCTTGCCCGCGCCGCCGGCCTGGACGTCGATGTTGACGCCCGGATGGCTTTTCTGGAATTCCTCCTGCCAACGGACCGCCAGAGGGTAGAGGGCCCAGGCGCCCGACAGGGACAGGTTGCCGCGAGCCGGCCTGACGGCCGCCTGTTCCGCGGCCTTCCGGGCGGCGTCCGCGGGGGCCGGCTCCGCCGGTACGGATACCCCCGCCATCAAAGCGAGCAGCAGAAGGAGCCCTGCCGATCGCGCGCTCATGACGGCCTTCCCTTGGCGCCCGTCGCGGGGACGCTCTTGCGGACCAGATCGGCGAAGGTCGTCTTCTCGAGGATCTCGGCGACCGCGTCCCGGACGTCCTTCCACAGCCAGCGCAGGCCGCACGTGCCTTCCATGGGACAGGGTTCGTGGGCCATGACACTGACGCAGTCGATGGGGGCCAAGGGGCCGTCCATGACCCGGATGACCTCGGCCACATTGATCTCCCCGGGCGGTTTGGCCAGGACGTAGCCGCCTTTCTGTCCCTTGCGGCTTTTGAGATAGCCGGCCCGCTTCAGGAGGAGGAGGATCTGCTGGAGGAAATGCGGGGGGATCTCCTGGGCCTTGGAGATCTCCCGGCTGTGGACGGGCCCGTCGAGGTAGCGTCGGGAAAGCTCCAGCATGGCCCGGCTGGCGTATTCGCCCTTGGTCGAAAGCCTCATGGGGCCTCCCTGTTAATTGACTTAATCAATTGACTAAGTCATTTAACACCTTCGACCCGCCCTCTGTCAAGGCCTTTTTTTTCGGGTCGGATCCCGTCTCCTCCCCCCCCGCTCGCCCCAATCGAGAGATCATCCGTATCTCGAGAGATCCGGCGAAAGCGGGGACGTCAACCGAAGCGGGAAAGGCGGGAGCGGCGACACATCGGCGTGGGGGCCGGCAGGGAGCGAAGTCCTCGGAGCGACCATCAGCGCCGCTCCGGAGCAACTCGGAGGGGCGGCGCTGAGAAATATCTTAAGTAGAGCGGAGGATCCCGTCGCGGCAAATACCGGGTGGGATCCGAGGCCCTACCGCTTGAAAGTCGAGCGGCCGGAGAAGACGGCGTTCGACCCCAGCTCCTCTTCGATGCGCATGAGCTGGTTGTACTTCTCGACCCGCTCGCCCCGGCAGGGCGCCCCGGTCTTGATCTGGCCGGTGCCCATGGCCACGCTGAGGTCGGCGATGAAGCTGTCGACGGTCTCCCCGCTCCGGTGGGAGATCATGGCCGTCCAGCCGGCCTTGCGGGCCATCTCGATCGCGGCCACGGTCTCGGTCAGGGTGCCGATCTGGTTGAGCTTGATCAGGACCGAGTTGGCCGACTTCTCGGCGATGCCCCGGGCCAGGCGCTTGACGTTGGTGACGAAGAGGTCGTCGCCGACGAGCTGGATGCGGCCGCCGAGCGTCCGCTGGAGGAGAGCCCACCCTTCCCAGTCGTCCTCGGCCAGGCCGTCCTCGATGGAGACGATCGGGTAGCGCCCGACCCAGTCTTCGTAGATCTTGACCATGTCGGCGGCGCCGACCTTCTTGCCCTCGGTCCGCAGATGGTAGACGCCGTCCTCGAAGATGCTGGAGGCGGCGCAATCGAGGACGATGGCGATGTCCGCGCCGGGCTTGTAGCCGGCCTTCTCGATGGCCTTGAGGATGTTCTCCACCGCGTCCGCGTTCTTCTTGAAGGCCGGGGCGAAGCCGCCCTCGTCGCCGACGCCCGTCGAGTAGCCGCCCGACTTGAGGACGCTCTTGAGGGCGTGGTAGGTCTCGGCGCCCCAGCGCAGGGCCTCCCGGAAGTTCGGGGCCCCGACCGGCGCGATCATGAACTCCTGGAGGTCGGTGCTCTGCCAGTTGGCGTGGACGCCGCCGTTGAGGATGTTGAACATCGGCACGGGCAGGAGGTTGGCGGAAGCGCCGCCGAGGTAGCGGTAGAGGGGCATCCGGGCCGACGCGGCCGCGGCCCGGGCCACGGCCATGCTGACGCCCAGAACGGCATTGGCCCCGAGCTTGCTCTTGTATTCCGTCCCGTCCAGGGCCAGCATGGCCCGGTCGACGCCGGCCTGGTCGAAGGCGTCGAGGTCGTGGACGATCTCGGCGATGTCGATGGCGACGTGAGCGACGGCCTGGAGGACGCCCTTGCCCAGGTAGCGGCCCTTGTCCCCGTCGCGGAGCTCGAGGGCCTCGTAGACGCCGGTCGAAGCGCCCGAGGGCACGGCGGCGCGGCCGAAGGAGCCGTCCGAGAGAACGACTTCGACCTCGACGGTGGGATTGCCGCGGGAATCGAGGATCTCGCGGGCCTGGACCTTCCGGATGTATGCGGGCATGGTGTTCCTCCTGGCGAACGCGCCGAGCCATTCTAGCAGAGGAAGCCCCGGATTGACAACCTCCCCGGCCGATGTTACAAAGGCGCCATGGACATCCTTGCGACCCTTCTCAAGCTCGTCCTGGCCATTGCGCTGGGCGGGCTCATCGGCCTCGAGCGGGAGGCCAGCCAGAAGCCGGCCGGCTTCCGGACGAACATCCTCGTCTGCGTCGGCTCGACGATGATGATGACCCTGGCGGTGCTCCTGGTCGAGGGCAAGGGCGGGTCTCCCGACACCCTCGTCCGCATGGCCGCGGGGGTCATCACGGGCATGGGCTTCCTCGGGGCCGGGACGATCTTCCAGGCGCGGGGGACGATCGCCGGCCTGACCACGGCGTCGACGCTGTGGCTGGTCGCCGGATTGGGACTGGTCATCGGCGCCGGCTACTACGTGCCCGCCCTGATCTTCACCGCGCTGACCATCGTCACGCTGCTCCTGTTCGGGAAGATCGAGGCCTCCTATCTCCACAAATCGCAGTTCCACTATCATCTCAAGGCCAAGGCCAGGCCCTATATCCTTTCGAGCCTGCGCAAGCTGGCCCTCCACCACGGCGTGCGGCTCGAGCGCTTGACCATGAAGCAGGAGGGCTCGTCCTACCTCCTGACCTTCTCCTTTTCGGCCTCCGAGGAGAAGGAGCAGGAGTTCAACCAGGGTCTCCTCGAGCTGGCCGACATCGAAGAGCTGAAGATTGACTGAGCGGCGCCTGCTCCTGGCGACCGGGAACGCCGGCAAGGTCCGCGAGATCCGCCGGGCCCTCCGGGGGCTTTCCCTCCCTGTCGTCGGGCTGGGCGATGTCCTGCCGGGCCCGTCTCCGGCGGAGAGGGGCCGGACCTTCGCCGAGAACGCCCGGGCCAAGGGCCTTCACTACAGCCGCCGGTGGTCCGGTCCGGTCCTGGCCGAGGATTCGGGGCTCGAGATCGAGGCTTTGGGCGGCGCGCCGGGCGTCCGGTCGGCCCGTTTCTCAGCTCCCCGGCCGACCGACGAGAAGAACAACCGCAAGGTCCTCCGCCTTCTCGGATCCGTCCCGGCGAAGGATCGCCAAGCGCGGTTCGTCTGCGTCATGGTCCTGGCCGTGCGCGGCCGGATCGTCGGGGAATTCCGCGGCGAGGTCCGCGGCCGGATCGGCCTCGCGCCGCGCGGCGCGTCCGGATTCGGATACGATCCCCTCTTCTACTACCCGCCGCTCGGGAAGACCTTCGCCGAGCTCCCCCCGGACATCAAGAACGGGATCAGCCACCGCGGCCGGGCCGTGCGCAAGCTGAGGGCCTTCGTCGAGAAGAAAAAGAAGGCCCTGTCCGGGGACCTTCCGGACAGGGCCCAGGCGGTCACTTCGGCGCGTTCTCCGCGCCCACGGTGATCAGGTCCTTGATCTGCTCGTAGACCTTCTCGCCGATGCCCTGGACCTTCATGATCTCCTCGACCTTCTTGAAGTTCCCGTTCTTGGCCCGGAAATCGATGATCCGCTGGGCGACCTTGGGCCCGATCCGGGGCAGGGTCTCGAGCTCCGAGGCCGGGGCCGTGTTGATGTTGACCTTGGCCTTCGGCGCCGCCGACTGGGCGTAGGCCGACGCGAACGAGATCGCCAGGACGACCGCCGCCAACCCGAGCGCCAGGACCTTGTGCCTTGATGTGAACATGGTGAAGTCTCCTTTCGCCCGCCTCAAGTGCAAAGGGCATGCCAGCCGCTCGCTCTTCTTTTCCTATTGTTTGGAATCGTTTACAGAAGAGCCTCCGGCTTTCGCGTCAAGCAGTGTAGACGAAACAAAGTCTTGCGAGGAAACAGCGGTTAGCGGCACGATGCGCATGGTGACGCGACCCGGGCAGGGCTGGGTGTCGTGTATGGGCCCCGTCGCGGAGGGGCGGGCCTAACGGGGAGCGAAGTCCTCGAAGCGGACCTGCAGAATCGGGGCTGAGCGCTCGAAGCCACGATTCTGCGAAATATCTTGGAAGAGGGATCTATATCTGCGGAGAAACAGTCCCCTAAGATCGGGGATGGCTCTTCTTGTAAACCGTGAGCAGCTGCTGGAGGTCGACGTGGGTGTACTTCTGGGTCGTGGCCAGGCTGGCGTGGCCCAGCAGCTCCTGGATGACCCGCAGGTCCGCCCCCCGCCCGAGGAGGTGGGTCGCGAAGGAATGGCGGAGCGAGTGGGGGCTGATCTTGCGGGCCACGGCCGTGCGACGGATGTACTTATGGACCATCCTTTGGATCGACCGCGCCGTCAGCCGGCCGCCTCGATAGTTCAGGAAGAAGGCCTCGCCGTCCCCGCCGCCCCGCAGAAGCTCCGGCCGGACCCGGCGGTAGCCCTCGAGGGCCAGGCGCGCCTTCTGGCCGAACGGGACGATCCTCTCCTTCTTGCCCTTGCCCCGGACGCGGACGAGGCGCTCCCCGAAGTGGAGGTCCGGCGGCGCGATGCCGACGAGCTCCGACACCCGGATGCCCGTGGCGTAGAAGAGCTCCAGAATGGCCTTGTCGCGGAGGTCCAGGGGCTCGTCCGAACGGGGCAGGTCGAGCAGCGCGGCCGTCTCGTCCTCCGAAAGGAACGAGGGAACGCGTTTCTCCTGCCGCGGCGTCGCCAGGAGGACGGCCGGATTCTCGGCGATCCACTTCTTCCCGACGCAGAACTCGTAGAAGGAGCGCAGGGCGGCCAGCTTCCGGCCGACCGTCGTCTTCTTGCGCTTCTTCTCGTGGAGCTCGGCCAGGAAACCGCGCAGGACGACGTTGCCGGCCTTGTCCCAGCGGACCTCCCGCTCCTTCAGGTAGGCCGCGACCTGCCGGAGATCGCGCTCGTAGGCGGCGACGGTGTGGGGCGAGGCGTTCTTCTCGTGCCGCAGATAGGCCAGGAACTCAGAGATTTCCCTGTTCATCGCCGCCGTCCGGCCCGGGCGCTTCCGGCCCGGCCGGGCCGGGCTCGACGGGGGCCGCCGCGGGCATCCCGGCCTCGGCCGCCGCCGGGGCGTCCCCCTCGGCCGCCTTCTCCCATAACTTCTCCCGGGGCGCCGCTTCCTTGAACGTGCACTTCTCGTTCTTGCAGTGGATGTATGGCTCGCCTTTGATGAGGTTCTTCTTATAGAGGATCTTCGCCCCGCACAGGGGGCAAGCCCGGTCGACGGGCTCGTCCCAAGAGGCGAAGGTGCACTTCGGATAGTGGCTGCAGCCGAAGAAGAGCTTGCCCTTCCGGGTCTTCCGGCGCAGGATCTTGCCGCCGCAGCCGAGCGGGCAGGCGATGCCGGTGTCCTTGACGTCCTTCTTGATGTACTTGCACGTGGGGTAGTTCGAACAGGCGACGAAGGGGCCGAAGCGGCCGAACTTCTGCTCGAGCGGCGAGCCGCACTCGGGGCACTTCTCGTCGAGAGGCTTCGACTCCCTCTTGTCCAGGCTTTCGCGGAACTTGCATTCGGGATAGGCCGAACAGGCCTTGAACCGGCCGAAACGGCCGCCCTTGACGACCAGGGCGGCGCCGCACTTCGGGCATTTCTCGTCGAGGGGGATGCCCGTCTGCTTGACGCCTTCCGTCTCGCCGCCCGCTTTGAGGTAGGTCTCGAGCAGCTTATAGTATTCCCGGAGGCTGTCGACCCCCTTGCGGGCGCCTTCGGAGATCTGGTCGAGCTCCTCCTCCATGTGGGCGGTGAACTTGTACTCCATGAGCTTGGCGAAGTGCTTGACCAGGAAATCGGTGACGTACATCCCCAGCTCGGTGGGCCGGAACTTGCCCTCCTCCTTGACGACGTAGGTCCTGGTCTGGATGGTGGCGATCGTCGGCGCGTAGGTGCTCGGGCGGCCGATGCCCCGGGCCTCGAGCTCCTTGACCAGCGTCCCCTCGGTGTAGCGGGCCGGCGGCTCGGTGAACTTCTGCTTGGCCTCGAGCTCCAGGAGCTTGAGGGTCTCGCCGGCGGCGGCCTTGGGCAGGGTCTCCTTGTCGCTGCTCCCGTTCGGCCAGACGGCCAGGAAACCGTCGAACTTGACGACCTCGCCCTTGGCCTGGAAGAGGTAGCGGCCGGCTGTGATGTCGAAGGCCGTCTCCTCGATCTTGGCCGGGGCCATCTGGGAGGCGATGAATTTCTTCCAGACGAGCTTGTAGAGGTCGTACTCCTCTTTCTTGAGGTAGGGCTTGACCTTCTCGGGTGTGAGCTCGACGTGGGCCGGCCGGATGGCCTCGTGGGCGTCCTGGGCCTTCTTCTTGCTCTTGTACTCGTTCGGCTTGGCCGGGACGTGCGCCGGCGAGTAGGCCTGGGCGATGTGGGCCCGGGCCGCGGCCTGGGCCGACTCAGAAACGCGCACCGAGTCCGTGCGCATGTAGGTTATGAGGCCGGTCTGGCCGAGCTCCCCGATGGGCATGCCCTCGTAGAGCTTCTGGGCCACGAACATGGTCTTCTTGACCGGGTAGCGCAGGAGCCGGTACCCGTCCTGCTGGAGGGTGCTGGTGATGTAGGGCGGGCCGGGGTGCTTGAGCTTGGGCTTGATCTGGACCTTGTCCAGGACGAAGGCGGCCCGCTGGCACTCCTCGCGGACGATCCGGGCCTGCTCCTCGTTGCCGACCTTGGCCTTCTTGCCGTCGAGCTTGGCCAAAGCGGCCTTGAAGGCCGGCGGGTTCGCGGCCTCGAGCCGGGCGGCGATCGTCCAGTATTCCTCCCGGACGAAGGCCTTGATCTCCTTCTCCCGGTCGCAGATGAGCCTCAGGGCGACGGACTGGACCCGCCCGGCCGAGAGGCCCCGGGCGATCTTCTTCCAGAGCAGGGGGCTGATGCGGTAACCGACGAGCCGGTCGAGGACGCGCCGGGTCTGCTGGGCGTCGAGGAGGTTGAGGTCGATCTGGCCCAGGTGCTCGAACGCGCCCCGGACGCCCTCTTCGGTGATCTCGTGGAATGTGGCCCGGAAGATGTTCTTGTTGTCGTCCTCGAGGAGCCGGCCCAGGTGCCAGGAGATGGCCTCGCCCTCGCGGTCGGGGTCGGCCGCCAGGATGACCCGGTCGCTCTCTCGGGCCGCCTTGCGGAGCTCGGCGACGATCTTCTTCTTGTCGGGGATGACCTCGTAGGTCGGCTCGAAGTCCTTCTCGACGTCGACCCCCAGCTTCTTCTTGGGCAGGTCGCGGACGTGTCCCATCGAAGCCTTGACCGTGAAGTCCTTGCCGAGGTAGTGGTTGACGGTCTTGGCTTTGGCCGGCGATTCGACGATGACGAGTGATGTCCCCAATTACATTCTCCTCTGGAACTCTTTCCCGGGCAGCTGGACGACGGCCCCCTTCAGCTCGAGGCCGAGGAGGAGCGCCAGCAGGCCGGAGACGGAGAGCCCCGTTCTCTCAGCCAGGTCGTCGATCGGCGTCGCGGCGTCGACGGCGAGCTCATCCAGGAGCCGGCGCTCGTCCGGGCTCAGAGAAGCGGCGCTATTCTCCTCTTTCCCGCCGCCCCGCGCAAGGAGAATCTCCCCCCACGGCGAGGGCAGGGCCTCGGCCACGTCCTCCCAGGACGCGACCGGCCGGGCCCCTTCCCGGATGAGTCCGTTCGGCCCGGCGCTGAGCTCGGAGGTCACGTTGCCCGGAACGGCCATGACCTCCCGGTCCTGGGACAAGGCCAGCTGGGCCGTGATGAGCGAGCCGCTCTTTCGGGCGGCCTCGACGACGACCAGGCCGAGGGCCAGGCCGCTGATGATCCGGTTGCGGACGGGGAAGTTCTCGGCGAGCGGCGGGGTCCCCAGGGAGTACTCCGACACCACGGCTCCCCGCCCGGCGATCTCCCGGGCCAGAGCGCGATTCTCCCACGGATACATGACGTCCAAACCCGATCCGAGCACGGCCACCGTCCTTCCCTGGCTGAGAGCCCCCCGATGGGCGCAGGCGTCGATGCCCGCGGCCAGCCCGCTGACGACGACGCAGCCGCGGCCGGCCAGGTCGCCCGCGATCTTCTCGGCCACGGCCCGCCCGTAGGGGGTGGGCCTCCGCGCTCCGACGACGGCCACCGCGGGATTCCGAAGGACCTCCGGATCGCCCTCGCAATAGAGCACGAACGGAGGATCGAAGATCTCTCTCAGGCAGCCCGGGTATCCCGGGTCTTCCAAGGTCAAGAGAGTATACGCCTTCCCCGCCGTTTTTTCCAATTCCCGGCCGGCCCGCTCGAGGGCCCGCCCCGAGACGATGGCTTCGACGGCGGCGGGGTCCAGGCGCAGGCCCTCGAAGTCGGCCCGCCCCCTGCGGAAGACCTCCGGGACGGAGGGGAAGCGGCCGAGCAGGCGCCGGGCGGCGGCCGAGGGCCCGTGGAAGACGAGGTGCAGGGCCAGCCAGCACAGCTCTCGGTCGTTCACGCGTCGCTCCGCCTCTTAAGGACGCCCGGCGAGGCCGAATCGTCCCAAAACTTTGGCTTCAGGATCATTCCTCTCGAGCGAGCGAAGGGGATTGTCCTCGCCCCTTTCGGGACAGGGTGAGCTAGTGGCCTAGTAGATCCCCGTTGCTGGAGGAGGGACCGGCAGGGAGCGGAGTCTGCGGAGCGACCATTAGCGCCGCCCCGGAGCGGCTCGGAGGGGCGGCGTTGGGAAATATCGGGAAAACGGGCTTTACCGACCGAAGAGGACGGACGAGCCGGTGTAGAACGTTCCGGCCACGGCCCCGGTCATGAGGCAGGCCAGCGTCGCCGCGAGCAGGGCCCGGAAGCCGATGCGGGACAGGTCGCGGACCCGGGTCGGGACGAGCGCGCTCGTCCCGCCGATGAAGATGGCCAGCGAGGCGACGTGGGCGAATCCGCACAGGGCGTAGGAAGCGATGATGGCCGAGCGCGGGTCCTTGAGCGCGCCGGTCGACATGAGCTCGGCCAGCCGTCCGTACGAGAAGACCTCGGTCAGGATGGTCCGGTCGCCGAGGATCTTGGCGATGGCGAGCGCGTCGGAAGGGGGGACGCCCATGACGATCGTCAGGGGGTAGAAGAGATAGCCGAGGAAAGCTTCGAGAGACCACTCGACGTGCCAGCCGAGGAGGCCGTTGAGGAGCCCGCCGGTCCAGCCCAGACCGAGGTTGACCAGGGCCAGGAGCCCCAGGAAGGCGATGAGCAGGGTGACGATGCCGCCCAGGAGCTTGAGCCCCTCTCCGGCCCCGTTGATGACGGCCATGATGAGGTTGTCCTCGCGCTCGTAATGGGGCTTGACGTCGACGCCCATGGTCAGCGGCTTTCCGGTCTCGGGCATGATCAGCTTGGCCATGACGATCGAGGCCGGGGCCGAGATGAACGAGGCCGAAACGAGGTGGCCGGCGATCGTCGGGATGCCCTTCTGGAGCATCATGACGTACATGGCCAGCACGGTCGAGGCGATGGTGCCCATGCCGGCGGTGATGATGGTCCCGAGCTCCGAACGGGTCATGTCCGCGAGGTGGGGCCGGACGACGAGCGACGATTCGACGCCCACGAAGATGTTGGCCGAGACCGACAGGGCCTCGGCCCCGCTGATCCGCATCGACCGCGAGAAGAGGCGGGCGAAGAGCCGGACGAAGAAGGGCATGATCCCGAGGTAGTAGAGGGCCCCGAGCAGGGCGGCGAAAAAGATGATGGTCGGCAGCCCCTGGAAGGCCAGGAAGTAGCCGAGCGACGTTTCGCCGGCCTCGCTCACCGCGCCCGGCGGCAGGGCCAGCCGTCCGAAGACGAACCGGGTCCCGGCCGTGGCCGTGCCCAGGACGGCCGTGACGGCGTCGTTCGCCCAGAGGAAGACCGTGCGGCCCGCCGGGACGACGAAGATGAAGAAGGCCACGAGGAGCTCCAGGCCGATGCCCCAGAGGACGACCCGGGCGTTGACGACCTTACGGTCGGAGGAGCAGAGCCAGGCGACGCCGGCCAGGACGAGGATGCCCGCGAAGCTGACGAAGTTGTAGACGGTCATCGGCGCCCCCGGTGTCTAGGGTTCGACGCGGAACTGTTTGCGGGAGGACGACGCGCCGCGGACGAGGGTCAGGCGGGACGGCGGGAGACCCAGGTGCGCGGCCAGCCGCTCGGCGACCTCGCGGTTGGCCCGCCCTTTCTCCGGCACGGCGGTGACGCGGACCCGGTAGGCGTCCGGGCCCGTCTCCTCGACGCCCGGCGCCTTCGCGCGCGGCTGGACCTTGACCGAGATGACGCGGGCCATGGCTCGTCCCTTCCGCCGCCCCCACGTCCGGACGTCCGGGGCGCTGTCCTCCTAGTCCTTGTCCTTCAGGACGGTCGCATACTTTTCGAAGAGCTCCCGGAGCTCCATCTTGGTGACGACGTAGCGACTGACATAGACCGACAGGGTCGAGCGAACGGGATCGTTCGACTTGATGAGGATGTAGTCGCGCTGGACCCCGGTCCGGGACTGGGGCGGGAAGCGCATCTCGACCTCGCGCGATCCGCCGGCGGGCAGGTAGAACGGGGACGGCAGAGGCTTGCCGCCGGAGAAGAATTTGACGCTCTCGTGGTCCATCTCGACCTTGAGCTCGCGTTCGCCCGTGCTGCGGACGACGATCTTGGCGCCCGGCGTCTCGCCCTCGAGGCAGAGGCCCATGTCGACGTTGTAGCGGTCGACGTCGACCCGGGCCGAGGGCGGGACCTCGATCTCGGCGACAAGGCTGAGCTCCCGCCTCCCGTTCTCGGCGTCGTTGGAGACGAGATAGAGGTACTTGGCCAGACGCCCGGCGTAGCCGCGGGTGTCGAAGGTCGTCTTGATCCGGCCTTCCTTGCCGGGGGCGATCCGCTTTTCGGTGACGAGGGCGGCCGTGCAGCCGCAAGTCGTCTCGACCCGCTCGACGACGAGCGGGGCGTCCCCGCCGTTGACGAAGACGAACTCGTGGGTGACGACGTCGCCCTGCTTGATCTTGCCGAAATCGTGCGACGTTCCCTTGAACACGGCCTTGGGCTTTTTCGCCTGGGCCCGGACGGCCGGGACCAGCACGAGGACGGCGACGGCAGCCAGGGCGGCGGCGAGGCGCGCGGCGTTCTTGTTCATCGGTGACTCCTCAAGCATCAAGGATACTCCAGCCCCATCGTTTCCATCAAGCCTAGATTATTCGAAACTCATTCCACCGTGACGCTCTTGGCCAGGTTGCGCGGCTGGTCGACGTCGAAGCCTTTGGCCGCGGCCGAATGGTAGGCGAACAGCTGGAGCGGCAGGACGGTCAGGAACGGCGTGAACAGCTGATGGGTCTCGGGGATGGCGAAGACCTCGCCGGCCACGGCCCGGGCCTTGTCGTCGCCCTCGGAGGCCACCGCCAGGATGCGGCCGCCGCGGGCCTGGACCTCGGCGATGTTCGACAGCATCTTCTCGTAGACGCGGTCGCGCGGAACGACGGCCAGCGTGGTCAGGCCCTCGTCGATGAGGGCGATGGGGCCGTGCTTCATCTCGCCGCCGGCGTAGCCCTCGGCGTGGGTGTAGGAGATCTCTTTGAGCTTCAGGGCCCCCTCGAGGGCGATGGGGAAGTTGATCCAGCGGCCGAGGAAGAGGTAGTGCTCGCAGCCCAGGAGGCCGCGGGCCGCCCTCTCGATGTCGGCGGCCCGGGCCAGGACGCGGTCCATCTTGTGGGGCACGCGCTGGAGCTCGCGGACGAGGTCGAGGCTATCCGCCTCGCCGAGGGCGCCGCGGGCCTGGGCGAAGGCCAGGGCGAAGAGGGCCAGGGCGGCCATCTGGCCGACGAAGGTCTTGGTCGCGGCGACGCCGATCTCCGGCCCGGCGTGGAGGTCGAGGACGCCGTCCGCGCTCCGGGCCATCGAGGAGTTCAGGTTGTTGGTGACGGCCAGGACGGCCCGGGCCTTGTCCCGGGCCAGGCGCAGGGCGGCCAGCGTGTCGGCCGTCTCGCCCGACTGGGAGATGCCGAGGACGAGCGTCCCCCGGTCCATGGCGAAGTCGCGCGAGCGGAGCTCGGAAGCGTACTCGACGTCGACGGGCACCCGGGCCAGCGTCTCGAGGAGGTACTTGCCTACGAGGCCGGCGTGGTAGGACGTGCCGCAGGCGACGAGCACGACCCGCGAGACCTCCCGGAAGACCTCCGGGGCGAGGCCGAGATCGTCGAGGAAGACCCGGCCGGAATCGAGGGACACCCGGCTCTTCAGGGTATCGCGGACGACGTCGGGCTGCTCGAAGATCTCCTTGGCCATGAAGTGCTCGAAGCCGCGCTTCTCGATCATGGCCGGCTCCCAATCCAGGGTCTCGACGGGCTTGGCGACGGGCTCCCCGGCGAAGGTCCGGAACAGGGCCCCGCCCGGGGTCAGGACGGCGATCTCGCCGTCGCTCATGTAGGCGACCCGTTTGGTGTGGGAGAGCAGCGGCGTGAGGTCCGAGGAGACGAAGGTCTCGCCCTCGCCGAAGCCCACGATGGCCGGCGGGCCGTTGCGGGCGATGACGATCTTGCCGGGATCGCGCAAGGAGATGCAGGCCACGGCGAAGGCCCCCTCGAGCTCGCGGACGGCGTCCCGGAGGGCTTCCTCGAGCGAGCCGCGGAAGTGCTTCTCGACGAGGTGGACGATGACCTCGGTGTCCGTCTCCGTCCGGAAGACGTGGCCTTCGGACCTGAGGTTCTCCTTGAGCGCCCAGTAGTTCTCGACGATGCCGTTGTGGACGAGGGCGATCGTACCGCTACAGTCCGTGTGGGGGTGGGCATTGTCCTCGCTCGGCCGGCCATGGGTGGCCCAGCGGGTGTGCCCGATGCCGCAGGCCCCGGCCAGGGGATGGAGGCGGACCTCCTCGGCCAGGTCGCGGATCTTGCCCTTGACCCGCCGCCGGCCGAGCCCGTCCCCGTTGAGCACGGCGATGCCGGCCGAGTCGTAGCCCCGGTACTCGAGCCGCCGCAGGCCCTCGATGAGCCCGGGGACAGCGTCCCTGGCGCCGGCGCAGCCGATGATGCCGCACATGAGGGACTCCTTATCCCAGGTCGGCCTCAGGCTCCCCGGCGTCGTCTCCGCCGGCGACGGCGGGCGGCTCCGGGCAGCCGATGAGAGGCAGGTACTTGGCGCCCTCTCCCTGGGGGTTGAGCGAGGACAGGACGCGGACGTCGGGCCGCAGGGCCAGGTCGACGACCTCCCCGGCGTTCTCCGGGGCCAGGACCTGGACGGACGGCCGGTCGATGTCGATCTCGTTGATCGCCCGGACGACGCCGACCCGCCCGTCGCTCATCGAGACGAGCGTCCCGACCGGCCAGACCCCCATGAACGAGAAGAACTTGTCCAGCAGCTGGGGATCGAAGATCTTGCCCCGCTCGAGCATCATCAGCTCGTGGATCTTTTCGGGCGGGTAGTCCTTCTTGTAGGACCGCTTGAGGGCCAGGGCGTCGTAGACGTCGCAGATGCTGACCATCATCGAGGCCTGGTGGGGTTTGCGGTGGTAAAGCGACTTGGGGTAGCCGGAGAGGTCGTAACGGAGATGGTGCTCGTAGGCGACGACGATGGGCAGGACGCCCAGGGCGTCCTTGTAGCCGTCGAGGATGCGGGCCCCGAGGAGGGGATGGTTGCGGACCTGCAGGAACTCCTTGTCGGAGAGCTTGCTCTCCTTCTGGATGACCTTGAGCGAGATGTAGAGCTTGCCGACGTCGTGGTAGAGGGCCGCGATGCCCAGGTCGAGGACGTCGTCCTTGGCGAACTGGAGCTTGGAGCCGAAGAACATGGCCAGCAGGGTGACGTTGAGGAGATGGACGAAGGTCACCAGGTCCCGCCTCTTGACCGAGACCAGGTTGAGGAGCTCCTGGTGGCGGCCGACGAAGTCCTCCATGATGCCGAGGATGTTGAAGCGCAGGTCGAGGTAATCGACATCCTCGTTGTCCAGGACGACGTTGAGGGCGTTCGAGACCGTCTGGACCGAGCCCTCGTAGCGCGTCCGCGTCTCAGCGGCCTCGGCCGCCGCGCCCTCGACCTTGACCATGGTCCGGAGCTTGCCGGCCCGGATGTTCTGGATGCCGTGGAGGCTGAAGTACTCCTGCTCGCTGATCTTCTCCTGGCGCTTGACCCGCGTCAGGAAGATGATGAACTCCCGCAGCTCCTCGAAACGCAGGCCCTGCTGGAAGATGATCCGCTCGACGCCGTTCTTCTCCAGGAAGTCGATGAGCAGCCCCAGCTTGCCGCGGAGGTGGAAGAAGATCTCGTCCTCCCAGGCCGCCTCGCCGCCGATGATGCCCAGGACCAGGTCCTTGCGGTCCTCCAGGATCTCCTGGACGACGCCGTAGAGCCGGTTGAGGTACTCCTTGAACTTGGGGTGGTCGCCCGCGTAGATCTTGCCCGCCTGGATGGCGTTCATCAGGTAGATGAAGCAGATCTTGATCTTATCCCTCACGCCACTTCTCCAGGACGCGCCCGGCTTCCTGCCGGACCTTGCGGTTCCAGAAATCCTTCCGCTCCGCGAGCGGGGCGACGTACGGAGCGGCCTCGCGCAGGCCGTAGCGCTCGACGATGCCGAGATTGCGCAGGAGCGCCCGGTTGCGCCAGCCGTAGGGCGAGGCCAGGCCGAAGAGCTTGGTGAAGGCGACGTGCTTGGTCCGCTCGTGGCGCATGAGCAGGACCAGGGCCTCGGCCTGGATGAGATCGTTCTTCACCTCGAGGACCGGGAAGAGGAAGGCCTCGTCGAACTCCTTGAGGTTCTGCATGGCCTGGAGGGCCTTGACCTTGACGGCCGCGTCGCCGGCCTCGTAGAGCCTTTCCAGGGTCTCCAGTGAGGCGGGCGTGTCGATGAGCATCAGGGCGTCGGCGATCCGGCCCAGGAGCTCGGAATCGGAGGCTCTCTTCTTGAGGCGGGCGTGGAGCGACTCCGTCTCCCCGGGGAAGAAGCGGAAGCAGGCCTTGAGCAGGGTGGAGGAGACGATCCGGTCCGTGAACAGGGTCGCCGCGTAGGCCTCCCACTCGTGGAGGCTGCGGCCCAGCCGGTCGACGAACCGGTCGAGCTCCGGCTGGGTCTCGCCCCTCAGGATGCAGCCCTCGACGTGCTCAGCGATGGACCGCCGCATGGCTTCGACGGCCGGCTCGCCCGGCCACTCGGCCGTCCGGCGGTCCAGGATCTCGTCGAGGGCCAGGAGGAACTCGAAGTCGCCCTCTTCGACGATCCGCTCCCATTCCTCGGTGACCCGGTTCAGGTCGCCGACGGCCGCCTCCCGCTTCTCCTCCTGCGACAGAAGGACGAGCAGCAGGAATCGGTAATTCCGTTGGAGGAGCGGCCGGTCGAGGACGAGCTTGCGGTCGAAGGCGATATCGTTGAGGAGGTTCGAGAGCGTCTGCCGGTACATCTCCGAATGGAGCTGGGAAGAGACGCCGGACAGGAGGATGCGGATCTTCGATTCGGTCTCGGACCTCCGGTTACCGGGATTGTCGGTGTGGAAGAGGGCGTGGAGCGAGGTCGAGATCTTTTTATGACGCTCCTTGTCGATGAGCCGGGAGAAGATGCTGAAGCTCAGGGAATCGAACTTGTCGTTGCCGATGATCTCCTCCCAGAGCGTCGAGGCCAGGTCCTGCTCGCTGAGGTCGGAGATGAGGAGCTTGAGGTTCTCGAACTTGGCCTCGGCCGGGGTCTTACGGGCCGAGACGATCGACTTGAGCAGCTGTTTGGCGCAGGTCCGGTGCTTCTCCTCGGAGGTATCCTTGAGGTAGGTGAAGAACTTGGCGAAGTTCTTGTGCAGCTCCTCGTTCTGGATGAGGTCCTCGGTGTTGAACTTGCCGACGACCTTGCCGAAGGTGCCGGAGATCTGCTCGAGTTTGTCGCTGTCGTTCTCCTCGACGGCCTCCATGAGGAGGTAGGGCCAGATGTCCTTGATCTCCTCGCCCTCGCCCTGCAGGAGGATGGAGTACTCGAGCGTGTCGACGGCGATGTGGACGATGTTCTCCCGCTTGATGATGGCTTGGGCGCCGCCCTCCTTGATGAACAGCTTAACCGGCAGCATGACCTTGGAGGCGAAGCGCATGAACTCGGCGTGGGGGACGCCCGGGCGGATCTCGAGGCGCTTGATCTTGCGGAAGTGGAAGAGCTGGGCCAGGTCCATATAAGTCCGCTCGCCCTCCCAGAAGCGCCCGTCGATGAGCAGGGCGTGGGGGGAGAAGCCGATGGTGATGGGATTGATGTGGACGAAGAGGGCCTCGAGCTTGGCCATGAGCTCGTTGACGCTGCTCTTGAAGGCCGGATGCTCGGCGTTGTACATCGAGGCCATCTTGAAGGCGACCCGCAGGGACCGGGTCATGGACCGGATGAGCTCGTCCTTGTCGGCCGGGATGACGACGGTCGGGACCGGCGGGGCGGACGGGCCCCCGGTCACGGGCTTGACGCCGCCGTCGCTTACGGACATGGCTCTCCTCTTCGGATCGGGTCCGGGAACGATTATCCCCCGGCCCGATGAAAATAGCATGCCCCCGGCGGATGATTCAAGGGGTGAGATGGCCCCCCCTCCGGCCGCGAGGGCCGCCTCCGGCCGAAATCCCTCACCGGAATGAGGGATGACGGCCCCTTTTCCGGAGGAATAGGCCGGGTCCCCTTTTTCCGGCTGTTGTGCTATACTGCCCCGGAAATGGACCGGAGGCGAAACCCATTCGAAGAGCGGCACTGGCCCTCGCGGACGGCACTGTCCTCGAGGGCGTAGGTTTCGGCGCGAGCGCCGATAGCGGGGGGGAAGTCGTTTTCAATACGGGGATCGTCGGCTACCCCGAATCCATCACCGATCCCTCCTACCGCGGCCAGATCCTCTGCCAGACCTACCCGCTCATCGGCAACTACGGCGTCGATCCCTCCCGGTTCGAATCGGAGCGGCCGCAGATCGCCGGCTACGTCGTCTCGGAGCTCTGCGCCCGGCCGTCGCACGCGACCTCCCGCAAAACTCTCGACGACTGGCTCCGAGAGAGCGGCGTCCCGGGGATCTCCGGCGTCGACACCCGGGCCCTGACGAAGAAGCTCCGCGTCCACGGCGTCATGACCGGCCTCCTGGCCGGCTCGGAACGCCCGCTCGACCCGGCCCGCCTGCGGCGCGAGGCCCGGGCCGTCGCCGATCCCAACGCCCGCGACCTGGTGGCCGAGGTCACGACGCCCGAGATCCGCATCTACAACCCGCGGGCCCCGCGGACCATCGTGCTCGTCGACTGCGGCGCCAAGATGGGCATCGTCCGGGCCCTCGTCCGGCGCGGCGTCTCGGTCGTCCGGGTCCCGGCCGACACCGACGCGGGCCGCATCCTGGCCTTCGCCCCCAAGGGCGTCGTGCTCTCCAACGGCCCGGGCGATCCGCGCCGGGCCGGGGCCGCCGTCGACGCGGCCCGCCGGCTCATCGCCGAAAGGATCCCCCTCTTCGGCATCTGCCTGGGCAATCAGGTCCTGGCCCTGGCCGCCGGCGGCTCGACCTACAAGCTGCCGTTCGGCCACCGCGGCCAGAACCAGCCCTGCCTCGAGGAGGGCACCAAGCGCTGCTACATCACCAGCCAGAACCACGGCTTCGCCGTCGACGCGTCGCGCCTGCCCCGCGGCTGGGCCGCGTGGTTCCGCAACGCCAACGACGGCACAAACGAGGGCATCCGCCACAGGCGCCTGCCCGTCTTCGGCGTCCAGTTCCATCCCGAGGCCTCGCCGGGCCCCACCGACACGGATTTCCTCTTCGACCTCTTCCTCGAGGCCGCCCGATGACGAAGCCGCGCCGCGTCCTCCTCCTCGGCAGCGGGGCGCTGAAGATCGGCGAGGCCGGCGAGTTCGACTATTCCGGGAGCCAGGCCATCAAGGCCCTCAAGGAGGAGGGCCTCGAGGTCGTCCTCATCAACCCCAACATCGCCACCATCCAGACCTCGGAGGGGATGGCCGACCGGGTCTACTTCCTGCCCGTCACGCCGGATTTCGTCGGCAAGGTCATCGCCCGGGAAAAGCCGCAGGGCGTCCTCGTCTCCTTCGGCGGCCAGACCGCCCTCAACTGCGGCCTGGCGCTCTGGAAGCGCGGGGTCATCGGAACGGCCGGCCTGCCCGTGCTCGGGACGCCGATGGAGGCGGTCGAGAAGACCGAGGACCGCAAGCTCTTCAACCGGGCCCTGGCCGAGGCCGGGCTCAAGACTCCCCGCGGCATCGCCGCCCGCACGGTCGAGGCCGGCCTGCGGGCCGCGGCGGCGATCGGCTACCCGGTCATGGCCCGGGCGGCCTACGCCCTCGGCGGCAAGGGCAGCGGCATCGCCTATTCCCCCCGCGAGCTGCGCGAGGCCCTGCGCAAGGCCTTCACGGCCGCGCCTCAGGTGCTCGTCGAGGAGTACCTCGAGGGCTGGAAGGAGATCGAGTACGAGGTCGTTCGCGACCGGGCCGACAATTGCGTCACCGTCTGCAACATGGAGAACTTCGATCCCATGGGCATCCACACCGGGGAGAGCATCGTCATCGCCCCCTCCCAGACGTTGACGAACGAGGAATACCACCGGCTGCGGGCCGTGGCCATCAAGGCCATCCGCCACCTCGGCATCGTCGGCGAATGCAACATCCAGTACGCCCTCAATCCCCGGGACGGCGACTACCGCATCATCGAGGTCAACGCCCGGCTGTCGCGGAGCTCGGCCCTGGCCAGCAAGGCCACGGGCTACCCGCTGGCCTTCGTCGCCGCCAAGCTGGCTCTCGGCCGCCTCCTGCCGGACCTCCGGAACTCGATCACCCAGGTGACCACGGCCTGTTTCGAGCCGGCCCTCGATTACCTGGTCGTCAAGATCCCCCGCTGGGACCTCAAGAAGTTCGGCCGGGTCTCCAAGAAGATCGGCTCGGAGATGAAATCGGTCGGAGAGGTCATGGCCATCGGCCGGTCCTTCGAGGAGGCCATTCAGAAGGCGGCCCGCATGCTCCAGGTCGGCGTCTACGGCCTCGTCGCCAACGAGAACTACTCCTTCCGGAACCTGGAGAAGGAGCTCCGCCAGCCGACCGACGAGCGGCTCTTCGGCATCGCCGAGGCGCTGAAGAAGGGCCTCGCGGTCGACCGCATCCACGAGCTGACCCGGATCGACCGCTGGTTCCTGGAGAAGATCAAGTCCGTCGTCGACTGCGAGGCCCGCCTCCGGGGCCGGCGGCTCGGGGCCCTGGGGCCGGACCTTCTCCTCGAGGCCAAGCGGAAGGGCTTCTCGGACAAGCAGATCTCCCTCCTCACCGGATCGTCCGAGCTCCTCGTCCGCCGGCGCCGCCGGGAGGCCGGGCTGCGGCCGGCCGTGAAGCAGATCGATACCCTGGCCGCCGAGTACCCGGCCCGGACGAACTATCTCTACGTCACCTACAACGGCCGCGAGGACGACGTCCCCTTCCGCAACGGCCGCGGGACCAAGGGCAAGGTCATGGTCCTCGGCTCGGGCTCCTACAGCATCGGCTCGTCGGTCGAGTTCGACTGGTGCTGCGTCAACGCGGCCCTGTCCCTGAAGAAGCTCGGCTATTCGACGGTCATGGTCAACTACAATCCGGAGACGGTCTCGACCGACTACGACATCTGCGACCGCCTCTATTTCGACGAGCTCAGCTTCGAGCGCGTCCTCGACATCTACGAGCGCGAGAGGCCGCTCGGCGTCCTCCTGTCCATGGGCGGGCAGATCCCCAACAACATCGCGCTCCGCTGCCACCGGGCCGGGGTGCGCGTCCTGGGCACCCCGCCGGCGAGCATCGACCGGGCCGAGGACCGCTTCAAGTTCTCCCGTCTCCTCGACGAGCTCGGCGTCGACCAACCCGCCTGGCGCGAGCTTCGCAGCGTCCGCGAAGCCAAGCTCTTCGCCCGGACCATCGGCTATCCCGTGCTCATTCGCCCCTCCTACGTCCTGAGCGGCGCGGCCATGAGCGTCGTCTTCGACGAGACCTACCTCGACCGCTACCTCCAGAAGGCCTCGCGCGTCTCCCCCGAGTACCCCGTCGTCATCTCCAAGTACATCCTGAACGCCAAGGAGATCGAGCTCGACGCCGTGGCCGACCGCGGCGAGGTCGTCGCCTCGGCCATCGTCGAGCACGTCGAGAACGCCGGGGTCCACTCCGGCGACGCGACCATGGTCCTGCCGCCCCAGAAGCTCTACATCGAGACCATCCGCCGCATCCGCGGCATCGGCCGGGAGATCGCCCGGGCCCTGGCCATCACCGGGCCGTTCAACATCCAGTTCATCGCCAAGGACAACGGCCTCAAGGTCATCGAGTGCAACCTGCGGGCCTCGCGCTCCTTTCCCTTCGTCAGCAAGGTGGCCCGGACGAACTTCGTCGAGATCGCCGTGGCCGCCATCATGGGCCAGCCCGTCCGCAACCGGCGATCGACCCTGGACCTGAACTACGTCGGGGTCAAGGCGCCCCAATTCTCCTTCTCCCGGCTCAAGGGCGCCGATCCCGTGCTCGGCGTCGAGATGGCCTCGACCGGCGAGGTCGCCTGCCTGGGCCAGGACGTCCACGAGGCCTACCTCAAGGCCATCCTCGCGACCGGCTTCACCCTCCCGAAGAAAAGCGTCCTCGTCTCGGTCGGCGGCGAAGAGCCCAAGCACCGCTTCCTCGGCGCCGCCCGGACGCTGGCCGGCCTGGGCCTCAGGATCTACGCCACCGAGAAAACCTCGGCCTACCTCAAGGAGAACGGCGTCGCCAACACGAGGCTCTTCAAGGTCCACGAGCGGCGCGGTCCGAACATCCGCGACTTCGTCGCCGCCCGGAAGATCGACCTGGTCATCTCCATCCCCGACCCGGCCAGGAGGGTGGAGTACAACTCGGCCTACAAGCTGAGGCGCATGGCCGTCGACTTCTCCCTCCCCATCCTGACCAACCTCCAGGCGGCCGATCTCTTCGTCCAGGCCCTGGCCGCGAAAAAGCCCGCCGATCTCGAGATCAGGCACTGGGCCGAGTACGAATGAAATCTTGACCCCCTCTTGACAACTCCCTGACAAGTCGGAGGCCGCGGGTCCCTATCTTAGGGCTGCCCGGAGAAACCGGGCGAATATTCCCATCAAGGAGGGAGCTCATGAAAAAGGTCATGGTGATGGTCGTGGCGGCCGTGCTGGCCGCCGGGTTGGGGACCGGGCAGGCCTTCGCCCAGGGCAAAAAGGTGGAATTCAGCCTGAACCTGGGCGCGATGACGGACCTCGGGGAAGGCGGATCCTTCTCGGATGTCCTGTTCACGTTCGCGCCGCAGCTCGACATCCACCTCACGAAGAGCTTCATGATCAGCCCCGAGGTCATGATCATCACGGACGACAGCTTCAGCTTCGATCCGGTCCTGCTCTACCCGGGCGTCCTCTTGAACTACACCGCCAAGGGGGGCTTCTTCGCCGGGGCCGGGGTCGTGCTGCCCGTCGTTTTCTGGGGCGGAGAGACGGACACGGGCGACCTTCTGCCCAAGATCAACCTCGGCTACCGGGGCGCCCATGTCAACGTGACGGCCTATCTGCTCACGGACACCCACTCGATCTTCCAGTACAACCTGATCGGCCTGAGCCTCGGGTACAGGTTCTGACGGCTCCCCGCCTCTTCGCGCCCGTCCGCGGCACGGGGGCGCCGGCCCCACGGCGTCCCCGTGCCGCGGCGGGCGCACCACGGCCGGACTTCTTCCGGCCCTCTCCACCGGCGCGGATCCCAAGGCCGTGAACAAACCTTCCGGCCCCGGGCGGACGATAATTCCTTGACAACCCGCCCGGCGAAGCGGGTAATAGAGGGGAGCGGGCCCGGCAAGTCCGGGAAATTCTCCCGCCAGGAGGTGGTCGATGAAAAAAGCCGCCATGGCTCTTCTCGTGATCGCGATCGTGGGTTCCGCGGCCCTCGCTCCCGTCTGGGGCCAGGACCAGAAGAAAGTGGCCTTCAGCCTGAACGGGGGCGTCCAGACCAACATCTTCAACGGCAGCTCGTTCGACAAGGCCCTGTTCACCGCGGACGTCCGGGTGGGCCTCCGCCTGGGCCGTTCCTTCGAGATCAGCCCCGAAGTGATGGTCGTGTTCAACTATCTCAGCATGTTCTTCGAAGGCGCCGGCGGCACGCTCGTCTACCCGGGGGCCATGCTGAACTACCGGGCGGGCAACTTCTTCGTCGGCGCCGGGGCCGTCCTGCCGTGGGCGTTCTACGAAGGCGAATCGGACACCGGCAGTCTCGCTCCCAAGGTCAACGTCGGCTTGATGTTCGGCAACTTCCAGCTGACGGCCTATTACCTGTGCTGGACCGAGGAGGGCATCGACCTCTTCGACGCCGGCTTCGCCGGCCTCACGCTCGGGTACCGGTTCTAAAGGTCCGCCGCACAGAGCCCTCTCCCGGCAGGGGCGCCGGTCGCGCGGCGTCCGCGTGCCCTTGTCCGGCCTGGGCAAGTCGTCTATAATCCAGGCAGGGTGATTTTCGCATGCGCATGACGCGAACCGTCCTCTCCGTCCTGTCGATCCTCGTGCTCGGCGCGGGACTCCTGGCCGCGGCCCCGGACGGGCAGGTCCGGCCGACGAAGGTCAAGGTCACGGCCGAGCAGGCCAACCTCCGCGAGAAGCCCGACATCGGCAGCTCTATCGTCCAGCAGATCCCCGAGGGCGTCGTCCTCGAGGCCGACCGCAAGGACGGCGAGTGGTACTTCGTCCGCTATGCCCTGGAGGACGGCGGCGTCCTCGGCGGCTGGATCCACGAGAGCCTGGTCGAGGTCGTCGAAGCGGCGCCGGCCGCCCGGGCGATCGAGCCGGCCCGAACGGCGGCGGCGCCCGCGAAGCGGCCCTCCCGGCGGGTCCGGATCGGGAAGATCCGGATGCCCGACCTGCGCACGGGCGATTTTCCCTTGGAGTTCGCCGTCTCCGGCGGCCTCGGCTCGGTCGCGCCGCGGGACGTCAACGACGCCACGCGGGGCTACGCCGACTGGACCGCCGCCGAGAACGGCGTCGCGGCGCCCCCGTCCCCCGGCATCCTGCACCTGGCCTACGTCGTCGGCTTCGAGCTGAGCTACCGGTTCTCTCCCCGGCTGGCCTTCGGGCTCGGCACCGACTACCTCCGCTCCGCCCACCGGGACCAGACCGCGTACGAGGACCCGGCCTTCACGGAGACCCTCGTCACCCGGCCGGCGGCCCGGGCCGTGCCGGTGAAGCTCCTCGTGCGCTACTATCCGGGGGCCGGCTTCTACGTCCGCGGCGGACTGGGGATCTACTCCGTCAGGGCCACCTACCTCTACCGGCACGAGCTCCCGGACTCGGGCGGCTCGCGGCAGATGAAGGGCGAGGCGAAGGGCAGCGGCCTCGGCGCCGAGGCCGCGTTCGGCGGGGAATGGGAGATCGGGGCCCGGACGGTCTTCTTCGCCGAGGCCGGGTTCCGCATGGCCCGCTTCGCCAGGCTGACGGGCGAGAATACCGTCACGGACCTCGCGGGCTCGGTCACGACGGAGCCGGGCACCTTGTACTACATCCACAAGACCGCGGCCGACGGGAACGACTATCCCCTCCTCTACGTCTCGGGAAGCGTGCCGGACGACGCGGTCGAGGCGCGCCGGGCCGTCGTCAACCTGTCGGGGACATCGGTGCGGGCGGGCGTCCGCTTCCGCTTCTGACGCCGGCTCGCAGCCCCAGGCGGGCTTGACGGCGAGGGCCTCCGGAGACTATTCTGGAAGCGGAGAGTCATATGCCGATCAGCGCCTCCCTCTTGGCCATCCTGGCCTGTCCCCGCTGCAAGGCCGACGTCAAGCTCACGGCCGACGAGAAGGGCCTGAAGTGCGTCGCCTGCCACCGGGTCTATCCCATCAAGGACGACATCCCGGTCATGATCGTCGACGAGGCCGTCGTCGATCCCGGCCGGGCCGTCAAAGCCTGACCATGTGCGGCGTCATCGGCATCTGGGGCAACGGCCCCGTCATTCGCGACCTCTATCAAGGCCTGCTGGCCATCCAACACCGCGGCCAGGACTCGGCCGGGGTCATCACCTTCGACGGCCGCTTCCACACCAAGAAGGGCAACGGACTCGTCCACGACATCTTCACGCCCGAGGCCGTCGAGAGCCTCCGCGGCCCGATCGGCGTCGGGCACACCCGCTACCCGACGATCGGCGGGGGCGGCAGCGAGGACGCCCAGCCCTTCCAGCTCAACTCGCCCTTCGGCATCATCATGGCCCACAACGGCAACGTGGCCAACTACCGGGAGCTCCGCGACGAGCTCTACGAGACGAGCCACCGCCTCCTCAACTCCGACTGCGACGTCGAGATCATCCTCAACCTGTTCGCCGAGTCCCTGGCCCGGGAGCGGACCAAGGACCTGTCCCCGGAACATATCTTCAAGGCCGTCGAAGCGGTTTTCAAAAAGGTCCACGGCGGCTACTCCGTGGTCGCCTACATCGCCGGCCAGGGATTGGTGGCCTTCCGCGATCCGTTCGGCATCAAGCCCCTCGTCTACGGCATCCGGCGCGACGGCCTCCTGCCGTCCTACGCCTTCGCCTCGGAGACGGTCAGCCTGAACATCATGAACTTCGGGGAGATCCGGGACGTCGAGGCCGGCGAGGTCGTCTTCATCGACAAGGCCCGGACCCTGCACCGGAAGAAGGTCGCCAAGGGCTGCCCCTCGCCGTGCCTGTTCGAGTGGGTCTACTTCGCCCGGCCCGACACCTTCATCGACAAGGTCAACGTCTACAAGTGCCGGGTCAACCTCGGCCGGTCCCTGGCCCTCGAGATCCGGCGGCGGAAGCTGGCGATCGACGTCGTCGTGCCCGTCCCCGACTCGGCCCGCGACGCGGCCATCGAGATCGCCCGCAAGCTCGACCTGAAGTACAGCGAGGCCCTGGTCAAGAACCGCTACATCGGCCGGACCTTCATCATGCCGGCCGACAAGGAGCGCAAGAGCTCGGTCCGCCAGAAGCTCAATCCCATCGCCTCGGAGATCAAGGGCAAGAGGGTCCTGCTCGTCGACGACAGCATCGTCCGCGGCAACACCTCCAGGGCCATCATCGAGATGCTGCGCGAGGCCGGGGCCAAGAAGGTCTACTTCGCCTCCTACTCGCCGCCGTTGCGGTTCCCCTGCGTTTACGGGATCGACATGCAGACCAAGACCGAGTTCGTCGCCCAGGACGCCGACGAGGCCGCGGTGGCCAAGAGGATCGGCGCCGACAAGGTCATCTACCAGTCCCTGGCGGCCCTCAAGAAAGCCGTCCAGCAGGAGAATCCCAAGATCAAGAGCTTCTGCGCCGCTTGTTTCGACGGCGTCTACCCGACCGGCGACATCACCCCGGACCTGCTCGAGGACATCGAGGCCGACCGCAAACGGGAACAGGACGCCCAGCTCGAGCTCAACATCTGAGCCCGGAGGGAACTTTTGCCGGTCCCGTCGAGTATTATCTGGTAAGAGGCTGCGGCCTCTCCCCATCTTCCGTCCGCCGAGGAGCGCCATGAAGAGAACCGCTATCGCCCGAACCCTCGCGTTCGCCGCCGTCCTTGCGGCCCTGACCCTTTCGACGGCCGGGACCGGACTCGCCCCCGGCCAAACGAACGCCCCCAACGGGGCCGGCGATTCCCCCGAAGCGCGGGCGGCCCGCGTCGAGAAGGGGCTCCTGCCGGGGATCATCATCGCCGGCCGCCCATCCCCCGCGTCTTCGATCGCCGAGCGCATGGCCGCGCTTCACGTCCCGGGCGCGAGCGTCGCCGTCATCGACGGCGGCGCCGTCGCCTGGGCCAAGGGCTACGGGGTGGCCGAGGCGGGATCGCCGACACCGGTCACGCCGGCGACCCTGTTCCAGGCGGCCTCCATCAGCAAGTCCGTGGCCGCCCTGGCCGCGATGCGCCTCGTCGAGCAGGGCCGGTTAGCCCTCGACGAGGACGTCAACGTCCGGCTCGTCTCCTGGAAGGTGCCGGAGAACGAGTTCACCCGGACGGAGAAGGTCACCCTGCGCAGGCTGCTCAGCCACACGGCTGGCCTGACCGTGCACGGCTTCGGCGGTTACCCCGCCGCTGACGCCGTGCCTACGGTCGTCCAGGTGCTCGACGGCGCGAAGCCGGCCAACAGCGCCGCGGTCCGGGCCGAGGCCGTGCCCGGGAGCCGCTGGAGCTATTCGGGCGGCGGCTTCACGGTCATGCAGCTCCTGATGACGGAGACGGCGGGAAAGAGCTTTCCCGACCTCATGGCCGAGCTCGTCCTGAAGCCCTTGGGGATGGCCGACAGCACGTACGAACAGCCGCTGCCGGAGGCCCGGCGCGGCGTCGCGGCGGCCGGGCACGACCCCGACGGCAAGCCCATTCCCGGCCGCGCCCACACCTATCCCGAGATGGCCGCGGCGGGGCTGTGGACGACGCCGACCGACCTGGCCCGCTTCCTCCTCGAGATCCGACAGGCCCTCGCGGGCCAGTCGTCCGTGATCTCCGCCGATACGGCCAAGCTCATGACGACCGTCGTCAAGGAAGGCTACGGCCTGGGCCTATCGCTCCAGCGCCTCGGCCCGGCGGCGAGCTTCGGCCACGGCGGCTCGAACGAAGGCTTCCGCTGCCTGATGACCGCCTTCATCGCCAACGGCCGGGGCGCCGTCGTCATGACCAACGGCGACGGCGGCTCGCGCCTCGCGTCGGAGATCCTCCGGGCCGTGGCCCAGGAGTACGACTGGCCTTCCCAGAAGCCCCAAGTGAGGACGACGGTCGAGGTCCCGCCGGCGGCGCTGGCCGCGCTCGAGGGACGCTACGAGATGTCCCCGGGGCACGTGATCACCATCGCCCTCGAAGGGAAGACGCTTTTCGCGATCGACGGCAAGCAGCGGATCGAGCTCTATCCCGAATCGGAAACGCGCTTCTTCGAGCTCGTCGAGGAGATGACCGTCGTCTTCGTCAAGGGCCCGGACGGCAAGCCGACGCACGTGCTGATCGACGGCCGCATCAAGGCCCCGCGGGTGGGCGACAAGTAGCGCCGGCGGTCAGACCGGACGGGTCTTGACCTTCCGCCACCAGCTCCGGTTGGCGGCGTACCAGCGCACCGTCCTCTCGAGCCCCTCGGCGAACGGCGTCCTCGGCTCCCAGCCCAGGGCCCGGATGAGGCCCGAGTCCATGGCGTAGCGGCGGTCGTGGCCCGGACGGTCGGGCACGAACTGGATGAGCTCGCGGGAGGCCTCGACGGCGTCCAGGAGACGCCCGGCGACGTCGAGATTGGTCTTTTCGATCCCGCTCCCCACGTTGTAGACGGCGCCGCCCCGTCCTCTCAGCATGGCCGCCTCGACGGCCAGGCAGTGATCGTCGACGTAGAGCCATTCCCGGACGTTCATCCCGTCGCCGAAGACCGGCAGGGGCCGGCCCTCGAGGGCGTTGGTCAGGAAGCGGGGGATGAGCTTTTCGGGGAACTGGTTCGGGCCGTAGGTGTTCGAAGGCCGGAGGACGATCGTCGGCAGGCCGTAGGTCACGTGGTAAGCCCGGGCCAGGTGGTCGCCGGCCGCCTTGCTGGCCGCGTAGGGCGACGACGGCGCCAGGGGATCGGTCTCCCGGGCGGCCCGCCCGGGCCGGTTGCCGTAGACCTCGTCGCTCGAGACGTGGACGAAGAACTCGATCTCCGGGAAGGCCCGCAGGGCGTCGAGGAGCGTATAGGTCCCGTGGACGTTGGACAGGACGAACTCGCCCGCGTCGTAGATGGACCGGTCGACGTGGGTCTCGGCGGCGAAGTGGACGATCCCCTGGACCCGGGCGACGAGGCCCCGGACCAGCGCTTTGTCCCGGATGTCGCCGAGGACGAACTCGTGGCGCGGGTCGTCCCGGGCCTCCTCGAGGTTGTCGAGATTTCCGGCGTAGGTCAGCCGGTCCAGGTCGATCACCTGGGTCCGCTCGAAGCGGCGGAGGACCGACCGGACGAAATGGCTGCCGATGAATCCCGCTCCTCCCGTGACCAGGATGGTCTTTCCGTCGAGGGTCCGTTCCGCGCTCATGGCCGTTCTCCCTTTCTCAAAATCCGAACCCCCCGAGGAAATCGAGCGACCGGCCGATCGACCCCAGGCCCAGCGAGAAGCGGACCTGGACGTCCGGCGGATCGCGGTAGTAGTAGGACCGGACGTCGACCAGGAAGTCGAGGCACTGGTAATGGTAGGTCAGGCGGGCGCCGGTGTAGAGAAGCTTCTTCGTCTCGATATTGTAGTCGGCCTCGGCCTCGAGGTCGAGGTCGAGGCGGGGCAGGCGCAAACCGGCGAAGGCCCCGACCTGGTCGCGGTTGTAGAGCGCGACGAGGCCGGGATCGACCCCCGTGATCCAGGCGTTCCGGCTGGTGAACCAGTTGACCGTCAGGAAATTCCCCTCCGCCCGGGCCCCGACCGTGCCGCTGAGCCTCAGGCTCGAGAGGCTGTCGTAATAGGGGTTGTAGGCGGCCGAGGCGTCGAAGCTGACCTTGGCCCGGGGATAGAACCGGAGCGTCCCGGTGATCTCCGAGAAGCGGGGCGCGACGCCGTCGACGGGGAAGCGCGAGAGAGGCCCGTCGGCGGGCGAGAAGTAATAGGTCTGCCCCAGGCCGAGGGAGAAGACCTCGACGGCCCGGTCCCCGTCCTTGAACAGGAAACGGCTGGTGACCCCGTAGCTCATCTGGTGGTAACGGAAGAACCCGAAGTTGGTCACGACCCGGTCGGAGTTCCGGGTCGGGCTGTCGTAGGAATAGGCGACATACGGCTCGACGACGTTCTTGAGGCGGGCCCGGCCGTCACGGCCGTGGAAGATCCGGTAGAGGACGGGGCCGACGACCTCGACCGAGGCGACGACGTTCTTGGTGAAGAGGGGCTCGTCGACGATGGCGCCCGTTTCCGGGTCGAGGCTCTGGCCGTAATAGTTGAGGTTGGCCGTGACCGAGGTCGTGGCCGTCAGCCAGGGGATGGACGCGAACGGCACGCTCAGGGTCGGGCTGGCCGAGAGACGGGTCGAGCGCCGCTCCGTCCCGGCCTCGAAATCGGACCGCCAGCCGTATTGCCAGCGGTTGAGGGAGGCCGCCAGCGAGAAGTAGACCGGGGCGAAGAGCCGGGTCTTGAAGACGTTGAAGTTGATCTGGGGGAGCGAGGTCGAGACGTTGGCGTCGTCGAGCTCGGAAAAATAGGTCTCGAAACGGGAGGCCCGGGCGCTCAGGTTGAACCGCTTCCACGAACGGGACAGGTAGACCTGGGAGGTGCGGTTGAAGGACAGGGCCCTTTGGAAGTCGTTGTCGTAGTCGCGGAGAAAGCTGTAGGACGTCTGGTAGTCGACGTTGGCGACCAGCGTGAAGCCGAGGGGCAGGGCCTGGGTGTGGTTGAAACGGACGATGGACGAGTTGCCGGGCTTCGTGCCGTCGCCCTGCCTCTTATAGACGAAGTAATAGAGGTTGAGGTCGCCCTTCGTGCCGCCCGGAAAGAGGTACCGGTACTCGAGACCGGCCCCGGCGCCGCGGGCGGCATAGAGATCGACGCCGACCGTGGCGTCCATGTTCGGGGCCATGGCCCAGTAGAAGCTCTGGGAGAGGGAGAAGCCCTTCGAGCCGCCGAAGCCGAGCCGGGGCATGAGGAACCCCGTGGCCCGTTCTTTGAGGGGATAGCTCAGGTAAGGCAGGTAGAGAACGGGGACGCCCTTGATCCGGACGACGGCGTCCCACAGCTCGAGGCGGTCGTCCGTCCGGACCTCGGCCCGCGAGAGACCGAAGCTCCAACGCGGGTTGGGCTGGGCGCAGGCCGTCAGGAAGCCCTTGGTCAGGCTGTAGAGGTCCGCCTGCCGCCGCTCGATGCGGGCCGCCTCGAAAAGGAGAGTGGGGGCGATGAGGCCCGAAGCCTCCTCGATCGAGCCCCGGCCGGACTCGAGGTTGAAGAAGAGGCGCTCGCCCCTGAGGACCTCGCGGCCCGACTGGACGACGACGTTGCCCTCGGCCCGGCAGTCCTTCGTTCCGGGGTCGTACTCGACCCGGTCGGCGAAGAGGAGGATGTCCCCGTAGCGGACCTCGACGTCGCCCGAGGCGAAGATGCGGTCGGCCGTCCGCTCCTGCGTCCGGGCCAGGATCCGGACCTCGGGCGTCGCGGCCGCCTGGGCCGTGACGCGGGCCGGCGCGGACCCGGCCGCCAGGCAGAGGGCCAGGGCGATTCCCCGGAGGGCCGGCCGGAAAGGACGAAGCTCCATCGCCGGATTTGTAACATAGCGGGCGGGGGGAAGCAAACGGCCCCGAAGGGGCGGAATGGCCGAAAGCCGATCGTCAGGCGTCCGGCGGCTTTTCGTCCTTCCACTGTTTTCTGATCGCCCGGAACAGGCTGAGCAGGCCGGAGGCGATGCCCAGGACCGTGAAGATGAGCAGCAGCCAAGGCTCGGTGCCGAGCTTGCGGTCGAGGAAATAGCCGAAGAAGAGGCCGACGGCGATCGAGGACGGCAGGATGAGGGCGATCGAGCTCAGCTCGGCCCACCGGGCGAAATCCGACCGGCGGGTCTTGAGGCTCATCGGACCGGCGTCCCCGCGGCGCCGGCGGCCGCCTCGTCGGGACCCTCGGGCTTCGAGGCCCAGGCCCCGCCCTCGTTGACCAGGGCGTTCCAGCCGAACCCGAAGCCGAAGGCCAGGGCGAAGAGCTTGAAGAAGGCCTCGAACGTCCGTCCTTCGGCCCCGGCCTCGAATCGCGGGAAGAGGACCAGGGTGAAGATGAGGCCGACGGCCAGCGAGGCCAGCGCCGAATAGAGGTAGCGGCGATCGAAGCGCCGGACCCGGCCCTCCTTGACCTTCCTCAGCCAGGGCAGGACGGTCCGGGCCATGACGCCCAGAAAGAGCCCGGCCAGCTCGACCAGGAATTCCGTGGACATGGCGTTTCTCCCTCCCGGGCGCGGCGCCGCTCCCGGCCCTATTCTCGGGGAGGGGCCGGGCGAAGTCAAGGCGGCCGGAGGCGCCCATTCCTATATACGCAACTTAGCGGCGGCCGCCGGGACGTGATATAATCCGGGCGCCATGACGACCGAGGACCAGGGCACGTTCGAGGATCGCCTCCTGAGGCGGATACCCTTCGAGATCGCCGGCCTGGCGGCCGTCCTGGCCCTGCCGGCCGGGCTCCTGTTCGACCTCCCGACCGGGCTCTTCTTCCTCGCCGGAGGGCTCTTCTCCGCCCTGGGATTCATCTGGCTCAGGCAATCCCTGACCCGCTTCCTGTCGAAAGGCGTCCAGGGGGCGCGGCGCTCCGGCGTCCTCCTCTACGCCCTCCGTCTCGTGTTGATTTGCGCCGTCTTTTTCCTTATAATCCTCCTCTATCCGAAGAAGATACTCGCCTTCGTCGCGGGCTTCTCCACGGTCGTCCCGGTGTCCCTGGCCGAGGCCGTCCGCGGTCTTCTTCAGCTGAGACAATGGAAGGCCTAGAACACAGCCTCTGGATCGTCGAGGCGTTCAACCGCGTCTTCGGCCGGCCCATCGCCGCCGTCCTCGGCCTCGTCGGCATCGAGATCCCCGATCCCCTGCACGCCGTCCCCGACTACCTGGTCATGGTCCTCATCGTGGCCGTCGTGGTCCCCATCCTGCTCAAGCTCGCCGCCCGGCGGCCGGCCCTCGTCCCGAGCCGCCGCCAGACGGTCGCCGAGACCATCGTCGGGATGTTCGAGAGCGTGGTCACCGACGCCGTCGGCCCGGCGGGCCGCAAGTACGTCCCCGTCGTCGGGACGGTCGGCATCTTCGTCTTCGCCAGCAACATGATCGGCCTCATCCCCGGCATGATGTCGCCGACGAGCAAGCTCAACGTCACCGTCGGCTGCGCCCTGACGGTCTTCGTCTACTACCACGCCATGGGCGTCCGGGCCCAGGGGCTCAAATACTTCAAGCACTTCATCGGCGAGATCCCGGCCCTGGCCCCGCTGATGCTGCCGATCGAGCTCATCAGCCACTTCTCCCGGCCGATCTCCCTGTCGATGCGGCTCTTCTGCAACATCTTCGCCGAGGAGCTGCTCATTCTCATCATGGCCTCGATCATCCCCTTCCTGCTGCCCCTGCCGTTCATGGCCCTGTCCATCTTCACCTCGGCCATCCAGGCCTACGTCTTCGTCCTGCTGTCCTGCGTCTACATCGCGGGCGCCGTCGCCCATGAAGAAGAGCATTCAAAGTAAAGGAGTTCCCCATGTCCAAGAGAACCAAAGCCCTGTGCCTGATGGCCTTCGGCGTCGCCCTCATGGCCCTCCCCGTCCTGGCCCAGGAAGGGGGCCCGGCCGGCGAGCTGGCCAAGCCCCGGGCCGACCTGTTCAAGCTGTCGCTCATCGTCGGCGGCGCCGTCATCAGCCTGGCCGTCATCGCCGGCGCGTTCTGCCAGTCCCGGGCCATCTGCTCGGCCTGCGAGGGCATCTCCCGCAACCCGGCCGGCGCGCCCGCCATCCGCGGCCTGCTCGTCCTGGGCCTGGTCCTCATCGAGACCCTGGTCATCTACGCCCTGCTCATCACGATCATCATCCTGATGGTCCAGTGGGGGAAATACGTCTAAGCCCGAGCCTGGCCGAGGCCCTCGCGGCCCCCGGAGAGGATGACGCGCTCGACGCTTTCGCTCATCGCCGCGTCCTTCAAGCGGTTCAACGGGGACAAGTGTTGGACCTCGGCCATCGTCATCTCCTACTTCGCCCTGCTCTGCTGCGTCCCTCTCATCGCCCTGTTCTTCTCCGTCGCGGCGCGGTTCCTGGGCGACACCGAGATGGCCCTGCGGAGCCTCAATATCTTCACCGACGAGTTCTTCGCCCGGCTCGACCCGGGCTTTTTCAAGGGCCTGGCCGACCTCTCGACCGGGATCGGCGACCTGGGCCTCTTCGGGATCGTCGGCTCGCTCGTCTCGGCCTCGTTCCTTTTCTCGACCCTGATCACGACCGTCAACCAGATCTTCAGGACGACCTACCACCGCTCTTTCGTCTACAACCGGCTCATCGAGTTCCTGCTGATGGCCGTCGTCGGCATCTTCATGTTCTTCTCGCTGGCCATGACGGCCGTCTGGACGGCCCTGGGCCGGACCCTCGAGTCGAGCGAGCTCGTCCGGACGACGCTCAATCCCGAGGCCGTGGTCCTGATCAACAACGTCTTCCTGAAGTACCTCATCCCCTACGCCCTCGGCGTGCTGATGTTCTTCGTCCTCTACAAATTCGTCCCGGAGGTCAAGGTCCACACCCGGGCCGCCCTCATCCCGGCCATCGTCGCCGCCCTGCTCTTCGAGGTCTTCAAGCGGGCCTTCGCCTTCTACGTCATCCACTTCTCCGCGGTCGGCATCGTCCTCAGCAAGATCCTCCAGGGCACGCTGACCTCGGTCCTGTTCTTCCTGCTGTGGATCACGTCCTCGTTGGTCATCCTGCTGTGGGGGGCGGAGCTGGCCGCCGTGCTGAACGAGAAGTACGAGGCCGGCGCGGTCGCGCCTAAGTGAGCCGCTCGAGATAATCCTGGACGGACGAGGGCCGCGTGGACGCCCGTGCCCACGGCGGTGGCGATCTGCTTGGGACAAGCGTCGGAGACGTCCCCGGCGGCGAAGACGCCCGGAACGGACGTCTGCATGTTCGCGTCGACCTTGACCTGTCCCCATTCATTGAGCGCGAGGACGCCGGCCAGGAATCCGGTCTGAGGCGTGGTGCCGATCGAAACGAAGAGCCCCGAGACGGGCAGGCTGGAGGAAACATCGTCCTTGAGGTTCCGGACGGTGACGGAGGCCACCTGTTTCTCCCCCTCGACGGCGCAGACGACGGTGTCGAGGAGGACACGGACCTTGGGATTGGCGGCCAGACGCTCCTGATAGATCCTCTCGCCGCGGAACTTGTCCCGGCGGTGGACGAGGGTCACGGAGCGGGCGAAGCGGGTCAGGTAGAGGGCTTCCTTGAGGGCGTTGTCCCCGCCGCCGACGACGGCGATGTCCTTGCCGGTGAAAAAGGCCCCGTCGCAGACGGCGCAGTAGGACACGCCCGAGCCGGTCAGGCGCTCCTCGCCGGGGACGCCCAGGCGGCGGTAGGACGAGCCGGTGGCCACGATGACCGCCCGGGCCTCATACGCGGCGCCGTGGCCCTTGACCACGAATCCGCTCCCCGACTTCGCGAGAGAAAGGGCTTCATCCGATTCGATCCGGGCGCCGAACGCCTCCGCCTGCTTGCGGAAGCCCTGCATGAGGTCGAAGGGAGTGACTCCGGTCGGGAAGCCGGGGTAGTTCTCGACCCAATCGGTGAGCAGGATCTGGCCCCCGGGCATGGCCTTCTCGAGGACGACCGTCGAGAGCCGGGCCCTTCCCGTATACAGGGCGGCGGCCAGGCCGGCCGGTCCGGCCCCGACGATGACGACGTCCCGGGGCTCGCCCATGGGCTAATTAGAGGTACTTGGCGATGAGTTCGACGAGCTTGGCCTTGGGCATGAAGCCGACGACCTTCTCCTTGACCTGGCCGCCCTTATAGAGGATGAGCGTCGGGATGGCCATGACGCCGTAGGTCTGGGGCGTCTGGCCGTTGTCGTCGACGTTCATCTTGACCACCTTGAGCTTGCCCTTGTGGGCCTCGGCGATCTCCTCGACGAGCGGGGCGATCATCTGACAGGGGCCGCACCAGGGGGCCCAGAAGTCCACGAGGACGGGCAGATCGGACTTGATGACGTCGGCGTCGAAGCCGGCGTCGGTGCCGGTGAAAATGGCGTCGGACATGGGTATCTCCATTTCCTAGTATTATTGTAGTATATCGGCGAGTCCCCATAATAGCCGCTCGCCGCAGGGTTGTCAACCAACGTAGATGCCGGCCAGGACCAAGAGGAATATCAGCATCAGGCTCCCTGCCCTGGGGCTCTAGTCAATCGTTCTCTGCCGTTTCAGAGCTTTCTTGATATCATTAATACACTGGGCCTGTATCTCAGCATACTTAGGGTCCTTTACGGAACTCAAGGCCAGGAGCCGCTTTCCCAGAATAAAATCCGCCGCCTTCAGATGAACATTATGCCCCATGCCGATAAACGAGACGGGAAAACCGTGATCCTTAAAGGGTTCGAAATCTTTATACTTAAGGAACATATCCAAAAGAAGATCCGGCTTATCACGCGCGAGCCAACCCAATGTGGATTCGATGAACTCCCGGTAATAGCCGTCAACATATCTCAATAATCTAATATATATTTCGAGGGCGTATCTCTCTCCCGAAATGACCTCTTCATAAAGGACCAGGGAATCCACTTCCTGGAACATATGATCAAGGGCGCTGACACCATCACCAATCTCCTCAACGATGCGGTCGGCGGGGAGAGCCGACAAGAGACGATCGGCGTTTTGGGGCGAGGGCAGATCGATAAACGCATCATAGGCCTCTACGACCCGGCTCCATTCCAATTGGCGACCCTGTCGGCCCGGACCCGTGCTCATTACAGTTCCCGACATGCAGATAAAAAAGAAGACCATAACGAATACGAAAGACCCCTTGGGAGCCTGCGGAAGAGGCAACGCCATTTCGGTTCTCCTCTCTTTGATCGTCTTAATTCAGCACAGCCTAGGTCGCCGGATAGACCACGTTTCTGCTCTGGCCCGTCACGACGCGGGTAGAATTGATCTGATCGGGGGTATAGTAGAGAAGGCGCGCACCGACGTGGTCGTACTCGGCGATGAGCCGGCTTCCCATATAGATGAAGTCCTTTAGGAGCGCCCCATAAACATCGTACACCTGGAGCAACTTACCGTCAAATGAGTAGCGGTCGGGATGCCGGGCGAATGGACGATCATGAAGATGGCCGCGAACGTCTCGCCGCTCGATTCGACGCTCTCGTTGGTCAGACAGGCCTTGATGCCGCTGAAGACCGGATCGGGTTCGGAGATCGAGGCTTTCCCGTGCGGAAGCGAAGACCGGAAAGTGACCTTGCGGTTCAGCCGCTCGAGCATCCAAACAGGCGTATACCCGCCGCTGTTGAACCTGATGTCCAGGACCAAGCCTTCCTTATGGAGCTCGGCGGGGGCCTGGCGGAAGAACGGCCGCTATCCCCGAGGTATAGGTGTCGGGAAGGTGGAGGTACCCGATCCGGCCTCCGCTCGCTTTGTCCACCGCGTCCCGGTTTCGCGAAACCCAATCGGCATATCGGAGGAGATCGCCCTCGCGTTCCGAGTAGGCCGCCGGTCTCACGGTCAGGCGCCGGGCGCCTTCTAGCGTCGGGCGGGAATGTAACGTAAGGACGACGTCCCGGCCCGCCTTGTCGATCAGGAAGGCATCGGGATTGACACCTTCCTTCAGAGGATCTGATATGAGCGCGAGTCCGATCCATCTCGACGACGCAGAGCATGATCACGATGATCCAGTTCGTTGAACGTCCCTGATCTCATGGACCCTGTTCGCGAACATCTCTTCCATGGAGATGATTGAGCTCCTGGCCGAGTCCGGGAGGTCCGTTAGGCGGCCGTCGCCGAACGGGCGGCCGGGACCAGGAAGAAGGCGTCGCGGCTGAGGATCGTCTCTGCCTTCGAGGCCAGATCGAACAGCTTGAAGCACGCCTCCCCGCCGGCCGGGGACGAGCTGTAGATCAATCCGCCCGCGACGGCCCGCAGGGATCCATACGAGGAATCCGGAATGGGCAAGGCCACGGCCCGGTCCGCCAGCCCTTCGACATCGATCCGCAGCGGCGATGCCCCGGCCGTTCCGGCGGTGGGTTCGGCGTTCTCCAGGCCCGGGGCAAAAGGCGACATCGCCTCCCGCCCGAGGGTGGCCGCCACGATCGTCGAGGGATCGACCAGATGATGTTCGCCGTCCCAGAAGGAATCTTCCACATTGACACGGACGTCCGATATCCAATACAGATACCGGCCATCGGGGTCGAATTGCGGGCTGGAGGCGTTCACGGACCCGTCGGTCACACGGAACGCACGATCCTGATCGAGGGAATAGAGATAACCGAGCTGATGCCAAAAGGCCCTGGCAAAGGCACGAGCCTGCTGTGCCGGGCGAATGGACGATCATGACGGTTTGCCGGTTTGCCGCCTTCGGGGAAGCCCCCCGCCTTTCCTACTCCGCCCAGCCGAGCTTCTCCTTGACCAGGTCGTAGTAGGACCGCTTGGGCGAAGCCACGAGCTGGAGCTCGAAGGGGGCTTTGCGAACCTCGACCAGGTCGTTCGCGGCCATGGCCCCGCCGCGCTGGCCGTCGAGGGTCATGTGGACCTCCTCCCCGCCCGTCAGCAGGCGGACGCCGACCGTGGAGGTCGCCGGCACGGCCATGGGCCGGAACGAGAGCGTGTGCGGGCAGATGGGCGTCAGGAGGATGGCCGGGACCTTGGGGTGGAGGATGGGCCCTCCGGCCGAGAGCGAATAGGCGGTCGATCCGGTCGGCGTCGAGACGATCAGGCCGTCGGCCTTGAGGACGGCCACGTCCCGGCCGTCGACGAGGATGGCCAGCTCGATCATCCGGGACTTGGCGCCCTTGGTGACGACGACGTCGTTCAGGCAGTAGGCGATCTCGTTCCCGGTCCGGGCCTCGACCAGCCAGCGCGGGCTGACGAGGGGGCCGCCGTCCGCCAGGAAGCGGTCGAGCGTCGACAGGGCCTCGCTGACCGGGATCTCCGTGAGGAAGCCCAGCCGGCCCAGGTTGATGCCCATGACCGGGACGCCGGCCCGGGCCGCGTGGTGGGCGACGCTGAGGAGCGTCCCGTCGCCGCCGAGGACGACGACCAGGTCCGAGGCGGCCGCGACGGCCTCGCGGGCCGTCCCGTCGGGGCGGCCGAGCTTGCGGGCCGCGGCCTCTTCCAGGATGCAGACGACGCCCCGGCCCTCGAGGGATTCGACGACCATCTTCAGGATGCCCTCGACCGACGGCGCGTGGGGCTTGATGACGATACCGGCTCGGCGAACGTTAATCATGGCGGGAGGCCTCCTTGATCCAGGCTGGGACGAGGTCCGTGTTGAGGTCCGGTCGTCCCTTGAGCCACAGGACGAAGAACTCGACGTTGCCCTTCTGGCCGTGGGTCGAACAGCGGATGAGCCCGGCCGGACCGAAGCCGATCGCGCGGGCGCCCGCGACGACCCGCGCCAGCACTTCGGCGTGGACGGCCGCGTCGCGGACGACGCCCTTCTTCCCGACGTCCTTGGGACCGGCCTCGAATTGGGGCTTGACGAGAGAGACGACCGTCCCCGCGCCCGGGAGGGCCGCGAGGGCCGGCAGGATCTTGAGGACGGAGATGAACGAGACGTCCATGGTGACGACGTCCGGCGGCTCGGGGATGTCCTCGGGAACGAGCGACCGGGCGTTCTTCTCGATGAGTACCACCCGCGGGTCCTTGGCCAGGCTCCAGTCGATCTGCTTGGTATCGACGTCGACGGCGTAGACGCGGGCCGCGCCGCGCTTCAACAGGCAGTCGACGAACCCGCCGGTCGAGGCCCCGATGTCGAGCGCGGCCTTCCCGGCGACGTCGATCCCGAACCGCTCCAGGGCCTCCTCGAGCTTCAGACCGCCGCGGCCGACGAAGGGCAGGGGCTTGGCAACCTCGAGCGGCGCTTCCGCGTCGATGAGCTCGCCGGGCTTCTCGACGCGCCGCGGCCCGCTCGTGACCAGGCCGGCCATGATCAGGGCCTGGGCCTTCTCCTGGCTCGGAGCGAGCCCTCGGGCGGCCAGAAGCTTGTCCGCGCGCTCTTTCATCGCCGCCTCAGGAACGGGGCGTCTGGCGGAATTCCCTGATCTGCCGGACGAGACCGGGAACGTCCAAGCCGAGGGCGGCCCGGATCTCGTCGGACTTGCCCACGGGATAGACCTCGGCCGGCAATCCGATGGCCTTGAACCGGACCTCGAACCGGCCTTCCCGGTCGAGGAGCTCGCGCACGGCGCTTCCCGCCCCGCCGTCGACGACGCCCTCCTCGAGGGTGATGAAGGTCCGGCCCTCGCCGCCGAAGCGCAGGACCATGTCGCGGTCGAGCGGCTTGACGAAGCGGGCGTTGACCACGGCGAAGGACAGGCCCTCCTTCTCCAGGGCCTCGGCGGCCTCGAGGGCCGGCTGGACCATGTGGCCGAAGGCGAAGAGGACGTCCCGTCCGTCGCGGACGAGCTCGGCCCGCCCGAGCGGCAGGGCCTTGAGCTCGGCGTCCATCGGCACCCCCAGGCCCTTGGCCTTGGGGAAGCGGACCGAGGCCGGGTGGCCGTAGGCCAGGGCCGACCAGAGCATGTGCCGGAGCTCGTTCTCGTCCTTGGGGGCCATGACGATCATGTTCGGCATCGTCCGGAGATAGGCGATGTCGTTGACGCCCTGGTGGGTCGGCCCGTCGTCGGGCACGACGCCGGCCCGGTCGAGGACGAAGACGACCGGCAGGTCCATCAGGCAGACGTCGTGGTAGACCTGGTCGTAGGCCCGCTGGAGGAAGGTCGAGTAGATGGCCACGACCGGCTTCCAGCCGGACACGGCCAGGCCCGCGGCGAAGGTCACGGCGTGCTGCTCGGCGATGCCGACGTCGAAGAAGCGGTCGGGGAGCTTCTCGGAGAACTCCTTGAGCCCCGTGCCCTCGCCCATGGCCGCCGTGATGGCCAGGACCTTGGTGTCCTTGCCCGCGATCTCGATCATGGCCTCGCCGAAGACGGCCGAGTACGAAGGGCCCCACTCGCGGCTGAGGGGCTCGCCCGTCGCGACCTTGAACGGCCCCGCGCCGTGGAACTTTTCGGGGTGCGCCCGGGCCGGCTGGTAGCCCTTGCCCTTCTGGGTCACGCACTGGATGAGGACCGGGCCGTCGTAGGTCTTGGCCGTCTCGAAGGCCTCGACGAGCGACCGGACGTTGTGGCCGTGGACCGGCCCGAGGTAGCGGAGGCCGAGCTCCTTGAACACGAGGCCGGGGAATAGGATCTTTTTGACCAGCTCTTCGAGGGCCCGGCCGGATCTTATGACCGCGTCGCCCAGCCAGGGCAGGCGGCGCAGGAGCGACTTGGCCTGGTCCTTCATCCGGATGTAGCGCTGGCCCGAGACGAGGTAGGAGAAGTACTTCGACCAGGCCCCGACATTGATCGAGATGGACATCTCGTTGAAGTTGAGGACGATGATCAGCCGCTCGCGCAGGTGGCCGATCTGGTTGAGGGCCTCGAGGGCCACGCCGCCCGTCAGGCTGCCGTCGCCGACGACGGCCACGACGTGGTGCTTCTCGCCGGCCTTGTCCCGGGCCACGGCCATGCCCAGGGCGGCCGACAGGGCCGTCGAGGCGTGGCCGGTGTTGAAGGCGTCGTGCTCGCTCTCCTCGCGGCAAGGGAAGCCGAGCAGGCCTCCGCAGCGCCGCAGCCCCGGGAAGCGCTCCCGGCGGCCGGTCAGGATCTTGTGGGTATAGCACTGGTGGCCGACGTCCCAGACGATCTTGTCGCGGGGCGAGTCGAAGGCCAGATGGAGGGCCAGGGTCAGCTCGACGACGCCCAGGTTCGAGCCGAGGTGCCCGCCGTTCTTGGCCACCGTATCGAGGATGAGGCCGCGGACCTCCATGGCCAGGGTCGAGAGCTCCTCTTCGGAGAGCTTCCGCAGGTCGGCCGGCTCGTGGATTCGGTCGAGGATCGCGGCCATGTCCGTTCCTTTCGCCTCAGGCGTCGCCGCCCCCCTCCTCTTTCCCGTCCTCTTCAGCCTCGAAATCCTCGGCCTTGAGGTGGCCCTTCTCGTCCTTGAGCAGGATCTCGACCTTGCGCTCGGCTTTGTCCAGCTCGCCGCGGAGGAAGCGCGACATCTTGACGCCCTTCTCGAACAGGGCCAGCGATTCGTTGAGCGAGATGCCGCCCTTCTCGAGCTTGGCCACGATCTGCTCGAGCTCGGCCAGGGCCTTTTCGAACGTCAGATTGGTCATGAGCTCTCCTTGAGGAACCGGGATTCGAGGAGCTTCTTGCGGTCGACGGACTCCACGCGGGCGGCGAACTCGCCCTTGAGGTAGGCGACGTCCACGGTCTCGCCCGGGGCGACGTCCTCGATCCGCGCGGCCACCCGCAGGCCGCCTTCCTTCCAGACGACCGCGTAGCCCTTCCGGAGCGGGGCGAGCGGGCTGAGGGCGTCGAGCGCGGCCGTGAGCCGGTCCCAGGCGGCCCGCTGCTCGGCGACCGTCCGGCGCGCGATATTGGCGAGCTTCTCCGCGGCCAGCAGGGCCGCGCCCTTCTGCCGGGCGATCGTCCGCTGCTCGGCGGCGACGACGTTCCGTCCCCGCGTCTCGAGATCGTCGATGCGCCGGGCCAGGTTGGCCAGCCGGACCTGGAAGTTCTGGAAGATGCGGTTGCGGGCCAGGCCGTCGACCTCGCCCCGGAGGTCCCGCAGGCCGTAGCGCAGGAGGTCGGCCAGCCGCCGGGCCGCGCCGTCGATCCTGTCGACGAAGGCCTCTTCCGTGGCGATGACCATTTCGGCGGCCGCCGACGGCGTCGGGGCCCGCAGGTCGGCGACGAAATCGGCGATGGTGAAGTCGACCTCGTGACCGACGGCCGAGATGACCGGGACCGGCGAGCGGGCGATGGCCCGGGCCACGGGCTCCTCGTTGAAGGCCCAGAGGTCCTCGATGGAGCCGCCGCCGCGGCCGACGATGAGGACCTCGATCCCGGGCCGCGCGCCGAGCGCGTCGATGCCCTCGACGATCTCGGCGGCCGCGCCCTCGCCCTGGACCCGGGCCGGATAGATGACGACGTGCAGGCGGGCGTAGCGCCGCTCGAGGACCCGCAGGATGTCTCGGATGGCGGCGCCGGTCGGCGAGGTGACGACGCCGATCGTCCGCGGCCGGAGGGGCAGCTTCCTCTTGCGCTTTTCGTCGAACAGGCCCTCGGCCCGGAGCTTCTCCTTGAGCTGCTCGAAGGCCAGCTGGAGGGCGCCCTTGCCCTTGGGCTCGACCTGGTCGACGTAGAGCTGGTAGTCGCCGCGGGGCTCGTAGACGCTGACCTTGCCCCGGCAGACGACCTTGAGCCCGTCCTTGAGGTCGAAGGCGACCTTGCGGGCGGCCGATTGCCACAGGACGGCCTTGATGACGCTCTTCTCGTCCTTGAGGCTGAAGAAGACATGGCCCGAGGCGGCTTTCTTGTAGCCGGAGACCTCCCCCTCGACCCAGACCTGGGGGAAGGCGACCTCGAGGGCCGTCTTGACGATCTCGGTGACCTCGGAGACCGTGTAGACGCGGTCCTTGATCACCAATCCTTCAATCTTCGTGGGGACCATCCTCCGCCAGGACCTCTCTCACGATCGACAGGGCCTTGCCGGTCTTGGCATCGACCTTGATGAAGACGCCGGACAGGAACAGGCCGTCGCGCGACGGTTCGAAGCGCTGGGGCCGCGAGGTCAGGAACCTCTGGAGGGCCTGCTCGCGGGCGATGCCGATGACGGCGTTGCGGCCGCCGGCCATGCCGGCGTCCGTGATGTAGGCCGTCCCCTTGGGCAGGACCCGCTCGTCCGAGGTCGGGACGTGCGTGTGCGTCCCGACGACGGCCGAGACCCGCCCGTCGAGGTGCCAGCCGAGGGCCTGCTTCTCGGAGGTCGCCTCGGCGTGGATGTCGACGAGGATGATGGGGGTCTCGGCCCGCAGGCGCTCGACCTCCTCGTCGGCCCGCTTGAAGGGGCAGTCCAGGGGCTCCATGAACACCCGCCCCTGGAGGTTGAGGACGGCCGCCTTGGTCCCGTCGGCCGCTTGGAACACATAGGAAGACCGGCCCGGATTGACCGCGGGGTAGTTGGCCGGCCGGAGGAGCCGCGTCTCCCGTTCGAGGTAGGGCAGGGCCTCCTTCTTGTCCCAGATGTGATTGCCCGAGGTCAGGACGTCGACGTGCAGGAAGAGGTCCTTGCCGATCTCCTCGGTGATGCCGCTGCCCCCGGCGGCGTTCTCCCCGTTGGCGACGATCATCGCCGGCGCGTGCTTCTTGACCAGGCCGGGCAGGAACTTGTCCATGGCCCGCCGGCCCGTCCGGCCGACGATGTCGCCGAGGAACAGGATGCCGAACTCAGCGGGCATACTCGACCGCTCTCATCTCCCGGATGACCGTGACCTTGATCTGGCCGGGGTAATCCAGCTCGTTCTTGATCTTCGTCGCCACCTCCTTGGCCAGGAGGGCGGCCTTGTCGTCCGAGATCTTCAGGCTCTCGACGATGATGCGGATCTCGCGGCCGGCCTGGAGGGCGAAGGTCTTGGAGACGCCTTCGAACCCGGCGGCGATCTCCTCGAGCTTCTCCAGCCGCTGGATGTAGGTTTCGAGGAGCTCGCGCCGGGCCCCGGGCCGGGCGGCCGAGAGCGTGTCGGCGGCCTGGACGAGGACCGCCTCGATCGACGGGAAGTCGATGTCGCGGTGGTGGGAGGCGATGGCCTGGCAGACCTTGTCCGACTCGCCGTACTTCTTGGCCAGCTCGACGCCGAGCTCGGTGTGCGTCCCTTCCGTGTCCCGGTCGACGGCCTTGCCGATGTCGTGGAGCAGGCCGGCCCGCAGGGCGACGTTGGTGTCGAGGCCGATCTCGCGGGCCATCATGGCCGCGAGCATGGCCACCTCCTTGGTGTGCTGAAGGACGTTCTGGCCGTAGCTCGTCCGGTACTTGAGCTTGCCCAGGAGCTTGATGAGCTCGGGGTGGATGTCGCGGACCTTGAGCTCCAGGACGACCGATTCGCCCTCCTGCTTGATCTTCTGCTCGAGCTCGCTCTTGACCGACTCGACGATGTCCTCGATCCGGGCCGGGTGGATGCGGCCGTCGGTGACCAGCTTCTGGATGGACAGGCGGGCCAGCTCCCGGCGGATGGGGTCGAAGCTCGACAGGATGACCGCTTCGGGCGTGTCGTCGACGATGATGTCGACGCCGGTGGCCATCTCCAGGGCGCGGATGTTCCGGCCCTCGCGGCCGATGATCCGCCCCTTCATGTCGTCGGAGGGCAGGTCGACGACCGAGACCGTCGTCTCGACGACGTGTTCGGCGGCCGTGCGCTGGATGGCGCCGGACATGATCTCCCGGGCCGACTGGATGGCCTTCTCGCGGGCCTCCTCTTCGATCCGCCGGACCGAGGCGATGGCCTCGAGCTTGGCCTCCTCCTCGATCTTCCTGATCAGCATGGCCTTGGCCTCTTCCTGGGTCATGCCGGAGATCCGTTCGAGCTCCTCCATGCCCTTCAGGATGGCCTCGGCGATCTTGGCCGCCTCGGCCTCGAGGTCCTTCTCCTGCTGCGAGAGCTTGCGCTCCTTCTGGGAGTTGTCCCGCTCTTTGCGCTCGATCGACTGGAAGCGGCGCTCGAGGTTCTCCTCCTTGCTGAGGAGACGGCGCTCGGTCTCGTTGATCTTGCGCTGCTTCTCGCGGTTCTGGGCCTCGAATTCGTTCTGGCGGGCCAGGTCCTTCTCGCGGGACTCGATGGCCGCTTCCCGCTTGATCTTCTCCCCGTCCTCCCGGGCCCGCTCGAGGATGGCCTTGGCCTGTTCCTCGGCCTCGGCGGCCTTGCGGGTGCTCTCCTGGCGCTTGAGCAGGAGGACGACGACGACGACGGCCAAAATGGCGCTGAGCGCCAGGCCGACAATGCTGAGAACCCCTTGCATGACGAACCTCCTCATCTATTCGAATGAGGAGACGCGAAGGAAAGTGCGGAGGCGTCAGATGCCCGTGCCGGGATCGGCCCGGCCGGCGCGCCGCGCGCGGGGCGGCGGCGCGTCACGACGGGGATTTATCGGCGTCCGTGTATGTATTCTCATCTGCGAAGAGATGAACCTCCAAACTTTCGATCTCCGTCTCCATGTGGCCCAAGGCCTCGTTCAGCTGATCCAGCTTCTTCTGGCTGAGGAACAACTCGTCCGCGATGTTCAAGGCCGCCAGCACGGCGATCTTGGTCGTGTCCGCGGACTTCGATTTCACAGCCACTTCGTGCATCTTCTGGTCAACGAGCGAGGTCAAGTGGCCTATATATCGCTCATCCTCTTCTCCTTTGACGCGGATCTTGTACCGCTGGCCAAAGATCTCGATCTCGAGGATTTTTTCGGTCATAACCCCAGCTTGTCGATCTGCCCGATGATGGCTTCGATCTTCCCCTTCAGGAGCTCCCGCTCGCCGTCGTACTTCTTCATGTCCTCGTCCATCTTGGCGAGCTTGCGGGCGCTGTCCTCGAGCTCCTTCTTTTCGCTCCGGGACTCCTTGAGCTGCTGCCGCAGCTTTTCGTTCTCGGCCGTCAGCTTGTGGATGTGGTCGACGACCTGCCCGATCTTCCCTTCGAGTATCTTAATTCGCTCGAGTTCCGATGTCAATTTTTACCCTCCCTGAGTGGAATGTTCAGCGCGGACCGGAGCTGTCCGACGATCTCCTGTTCGACGCGGTCGACCTCCTCGGCGAGGAGCGTCCGCTGGGGATGGCGGTAGCGGAAGCGGACCGTCAGGCTGACCTGCCCCTCCGGCAGCGGCTTTCCGGCGAACCGGTCGCGGAGCTCGAAGCCCTCGAGCAGAGGCTGGTTCGCGCGGCCCAGGACGCGGGCGACCTCGCCGTAGGGGACGTCGGCGGCCACGAGGAACGACAGGTCGCGGACGACGCCCGGCAGCTTCGGCACCGGAACGAACTGGAACGCCCGGGGGGTCTTCTCGAAGAGCGCGGTGAGGTCGACCTCGGCCGCGTAGACCGTCCGTTCGACCGAGGCGACCGCGGCGAGGTCCCGGCGCAGGGCGCCCAGACGGCCGACCTCCTGGCCCTTGTAGAGGATCGCCAGGGCCCGGCCGGGCTCGAAGGCGGCGTGGTCCTGCTCCGCGAACGCGACCGGGTCGAAGCGCAGGGCCTCGAAGACGGCTTCCACGGCGCCCTTGAGGACGAAGAAATCCGTTTCCGTCGCGGCCGCGGTCCAGCCCGTCCCGGGGACGAGGCCGGTCGAGAGCAGGCCGAGGTGGAGGTCCTCGCGGTGCTTGTCCTCGTCCTCCCAGTAGTAGACGTGGCCCATCTCGAAAACGTGGACGCCTTCGAGACCCCGGTTGAGGTTCCAGGCGGCGTTCTCGAGGAGGCCGGGGAAAAGGGTGGTGCGCATGACGGAGGCCCGGACCGAGATCGGGTTCTGCACGGGGATGGGCGCCCGGCCGCTCCGGGCCGACGCCTCCCGCTCGGGATCGGCGAAGCTCCAGTTGATGACCTCGTCGAAGCCCTGTCCGAGCAGGGCCTCGCGGACGCGGGCCCGCCGCTCCCGCTTCGGGTTGGCGCACGGCGAGAACGAGTCGACCGGCGTGAGCGCCGACGGGATGCGGTCGTAGCCGTAGAACCGGGCGATCTCCTCGACGAGGTCGGCCTCGCAGGAGATGTCGACGCGGAAGGTCGGGACCTGGACGCGCCAGGCGCCCCGATGGGACGTGTCGGCCCGGAAGCCCAGGCGCTCGAGCAGGCCGGCGACGAAGTCCTCGGGGATGTCGACGCCGAGGAGCTCGGCCACCCGGCGCAGGCGCAGCCGGACCGTCACGGGCTTGGGCGGACGGGGGTAGCGGTCGATGAGCCCCCGGGTGGCCTTGCCTCCCATCCGGCAGAGGAGCGAGGCGGCCATCCGGGCGGCCTCGGGGGCGAAGGCGACGTCGCTCCCCCGCTCGAAGCGGTAGGAGGCGTCGGTCGAGATCCCCAGCGTCTTGGCCGTCCGCCGGATCGAGAGCGGATCGAAATGGGCGCTCTCGATGAAGACGTCGCGCGTCGATTCCGTGATGCCCGAGGCCTGGCCGCCGATGACGCCGGCCAGGGCCACCGGACGGGACTCGTCGGCGATGACCAGCATGTCGGCCGCGAGCTCGAGGGTCCGCCCGTCGAGGTCGACGAGGGTCTCGCCCCGCTTGGCCTTGCGGACGACGATGCAGCCGCCGCCGATCCGGCCGAGATCGAAGGTGTGGATGGGCTGGGCCGTGGCGAAGAGGACGTAGTTCGAGACGTCGACGACGTTGTTGATCGGCTTGAGGCCCATGGCCTCGATCCGGCGCCGGAGCCAGTCCGGCGAGGGGCCGACCGGGACGCCCCGGACGACGAGGCCGCAGTACCGGGGGCAGAGCGCTTCGGCCGTGATCTGGACGTCGGCGACGTCCGCCGTCGCTTCGGGGAGCTCCGTGAGCGGCCAGTCCGGCGCGAGAAGCGGCTTTCCGAGCAGGGCCGCGATCTCGCGGGCGACGCCGAGCTGGCCGAGCGTGTCCGGCCGGTTGGCGTAAGTCTCGAGGTCGAGGATCGCGTCCCCGTCCCTCTCCTCGACGGTCTCGGGAACGAGGCCGATCATGGTCAACCGCTCGGCGAGCTCCTCGCGGGAGAGGCCGGCGTCGACATAGTCCTTGATCCAGTCCTGGCTGATTCTCATGGGGTCCCGAATTGCCTGAGGAACCTCAGGTCGTTCTCGTAGAAGTGGCGCATCTCGGGGATGCCGAGGGCCAGCATGGCCGTGCGGTCGATGCCCAGGCCGAAGGCCCAGCCGGAGTACCTCTCCGGGTCGATGTTGACGTTCTTGAGGACCTGGGGGTGGACCATGCCCGAGCCCAGGATCTCTTTCCAACCCGTGCCGCCGCAGACGCGGCAGGCCCGGTCGCGGCCGCCGCAGACGATGCACTCGATGTCGACCTCGGCCGACGGCTCGGTGAAGGGAAAGAAGCTCGGCCGGAAGCGGACCTTGACCTTCTCGCCGAACAGGGCCCGGATGAAATATTCGAGCGTGCCCTTGAGGTGGGCGAAGGTGACGCCTTCGTCGATGACCAGGCCTTCGACCTGCATGAACATCGGCAGATGGGTCGGGTCGGGCGTCTCGTGCCGGAAGACCCGGCCGGGGCAGATGATGCGGATGGGCGGCTTGGTCCGCTCCATGACCCGCACCTGGACGGGCGAGGTGTGGGTCCGCAGGAGCAGGTCGCCCTTGATGAAGAGCGTGTCCCATTTGTCGCGGGCGGGATGGTGGGGCGGGAAGTTGAGGGCCTCGAAGTTATAGTAGTCGGTCTCGATCTCCGGCCCCTCCTCGACGGTGAAGCCCATGCCGAGGAAGATGGCCTCGATCTTCTCCTGGAACAGGGTCAGGGGGTGGGGCTTCCCGACGTAGCGCTTCCGGCCGGGGAGCGTCAGGTCCGGGCGGACGGCGGTGGCCTTCGCGGCGGCCGCGAAGGCCGCCTGGACCCGGGCTTCGGCGGCGGCGATCCCGTCTTGGACGAGGGTTTTCAGCTCGTTGACCTGCCGTCCGGCCTCGCGCTTCTCCTCGGCCGCGACGGACTTCAGGTCCTCGAACAGAAGGGTGACGTGCCCCTTCTTGCGGCTCAGGTACGCCGTCCGGAGCTCCTCGAGCGAGCGGGGATCGCCGGCCTTGAGGAGCCCTTCCTCGAACGCCTTCCTGAGACCTTCGATCCGGTCTTTCAGGCTGGCCATGGCGGGAGCTAAGCCGCCGGCGTCTGCGTCATCCGGACCAGGTGAGCGAAGGTCTCCGGGGCGTTGGCGGCCAGGTCGGCCAGGATCTTGCGGTCGAGCTCGACGCCGAGGACCTTCAGCCCGCGGATGAAGCGGCTGTAGGAGGTCCCGTTGGCGACGGCCCCGGCCTTGATCCGGACGATCCAGAGGCTGCGGAAGTCCCGCTTTTTGGCCCGTCGATCCCGGTAGGCGTAGAGCAGGGACTTCTCGACGGCTTCTTTGGCCGTGCGGTAGTTGCGGCTTTTGGCGCCGAAGTATCCCTTGGCCAGCGTGAGGACCTTCCTCCGCCGGTCGCGTCTCTTGGTGCTGCGTTTTACGCGTGGCATGGTCTTCTCCTTGTGCGCGGGGCGCGGGTCACATGTCGTACGGGAGCATCGTCTTCAGCGCCTTGCGGTCGCCCGGGCTGGCTTCGCCGCTCTGGCCCAGGTGGCGCTTGCGCTTGGACGATTTCTTGGTCAGGATGTGGCCCTTATTGGCCTTCTTGTGAAGAAGCTTTTTCTTGGCCGTGACCTTGAACCTCTTTTGGGCTCCCTTGTGGGTTTTTAACTTTGGCATCTTTTCCTCCTGTCTTAGTGGGGACCAACAGGGCCGACACGGCCCAATCCTGCTTCCGGGCCGACCCGTCCTGGGTCGCCATCTCCTTGACGTCGCCGAGGACCCGGTCGAGGACCTGGTAGCCGAGCTCCGGCTTCTGCTTCTCGCGGCCGCGCAGCATCACGGTGATCTTGACCTTGTTGCCTTCCCCGAGGAAGCGCTTGACGTGCTTCATCTTGAAATCGTAGTCGTGGATGCTGATCTTGGGGCGGAACTTGATCTCCTTGATCTGGATCTGCTTCTGGTGCTTCTTGGCCTCGTGGTCCTTCTTGTGCTGCTCGTACAGGAACTTGCCGTAGTCAGAGATCTTGCAGACCGGGGGGTCGGCCGTGGCCGCGATCTCGACGAGGTCGAGGCCCCGGTCCCGGGCCAGCTGGATGGCCTGGGCGGTGGGCATGACGCCGAGGGCGTTCCGCTCCTCGTCGATGACCCGGACCTCCCGCGACGAGATCATCTCGTTGATCCGGTGGGGCTTGGCCTTGGCGACCGCAGGATAGTAACCGTGTCTCTTGAAAATGGTCGGTCCTCCTCTAGAAATGTACCGTGAGACTTCTGTTCTTGACGAGTTCTTGGGCCTGTTCGAGGAACCGGGCGACGTCGACCTCGCCCTTGTCGCCCTGGCCGTGGACGCGCAGGGCGGCCGTGCCGCGCTCGACCTCCTTGTCGCCGACGACCAGGATGAGCGGGACCTTCTGGAGCTCGGCCCCCCGGATCTTCTTGCCGACCTTCTCCCGGCTGAGGTCGGCGTCGGCGCGCAGGCCGCTCGCGCCGAGGCGGGCGACGAGCGATCGCGCGTACTCCTCGTGCCGCTCGGCGATGGGCAGGACCGTGACCTGGACCGGGGCCAGCCAGAGCGGGAAGGCGCCGTTGTAGTGCTCGACGAGGACGCCGAAGAAGCGCTCGAGCGAGCCGAGCAGGGCCCGGTGGACCATGTACGGCCGGTGCTCCTTGCCGTCCTCGCCGACGTAGGTCATGTCGAAGCGCTCGGACATGTTGAAGTCGAACTGGATGGTCGTGCACTGCCAGTGCCGGCCGATGGCGTCCTTGATCTTGATGTCGATCTTGGGCCCGTAGAAGACGGCCTCGCCCTCCATCCGCTCGTAGGGGTAGCCGCGGGTCTCCAGGGCTTTGACGAGCGAAGCCTCGGCCTGGCACCAGAGATCGTCCGCGCCGCAGTACTTGCCGAGGTTCTTGGGGTCGCGGACCGACAGCTCGATCTTGTTGTCGGTGAAGCCGAAGTCGGCCAGGATGGAGACCGAGAAATCGAGGACTCTCAGGATCTCGGCCTCGATCTGGTCGGGGGTGCAGATGATGTGGGCGTCGTCCTGGGTGAAGCCGCGGACGCGCAACAGGCCGTGCAGGGTGCCGCTCCTCTCGTAGCGGTAGACGGTGCCGAGCTCGGCCCAACGCAGGGGCAGGTCGCGGTAGGAGCGCATCCGGGATTTATAGATCTCGATGTGGAAGGGGCAGTTCATCGGCTTGAGGTAGTAGGGTTGATCGTCGATGTCCATCGGCGAGTACATGCTGTCCTTGTAGAAGCCGAGGTGCCCGGAGGTCTGCCACAGGGTCGCCCGCCCGATGTGGGGGGTGAAGAGAATGTCGTAGCCGCCGGCCCAGTGGCGCTCGCGCCAGTGCTGTTCGATGACGGCCCGGACCCGGGCGCCCTTGGGGTGCCAGAGGATGAGCCCGCCGCCGAGCTCTTCGTTGGAGCTGAAGAGGTCGAGCTCCGTGCCGAGGCGGCGGTGGTCGCGCTTCTTGGCTTCCTCGAGCAGGCGCAGGTGGTCCGCGAGCTCCTGGGCGGTGGGGAAGACGGCGCCGTAGATGCGCTGCATCTGGGCGCCGCGCTCGTCGCCCTTCCAATAGGCGCCCGAGACGGACATGAGCTTGACGTTCTGCAGGAGGCCGGTCGAGGCGACGTGCGGCCCGAGGCAGAAGTCGGCGAAGGGCCCCTGGCGGTAGACGGTGACCGTGGCCTCGCCCTTCTCCCGGATGAGCTCGACCTTGAGCGGCTGGCCCTGCTTCTCGAACATGCGGAGGGCTTCGTCCTTGGTCAGGACCAGACGTTCGATGGGGACGTCCTCCCGGGCGATCTCCTTCATCCGCTTCTCGATCCGCTCGAGGTCCTCGGGCGTGAAGGGCTCGCCCCTGAGGAAGTCGTAATAGAACCCGGTCTCGACGGCCGGACCGACGCCGGTCTGGGTCCCCGGGTAGAGATCGAGCACGGCGTGGGCCAGAAGGTGGGCCGCGCTGTGTCTCAGGACCTCGATCGGAGAATGTTTATCGTCACTCATGCTCAATTGCCGTTCCCATGGGCGGGAGATCCAATCCGGCCGGGACGACGGCCCCTTGAATTCTGACCGCTTGAGTCGAAAGTGGTAGGCGCGGAGGGGATTGAACCCACGGCCTCTTCCGTGTCAGGGAAGCGCTCTCCCACTGAGCTACGCGCCTATCGTTCGCCTTTAAAAGCCGTTCTATATTAAGCAAATCGGCCCGAACTGTCAATACGGCGTTTCCGGAAGGAAACGCTGAGAAATTCCGGGACGCGGAAAAATCCGGGACATGACCCTTTTCTCCGGAAAAGGGATCGTGTCCCGTGGATTTTTCTGGGCTATGTCGCTGGAATTTCTAGGAAAGCCTGCCATTCGCCACATTTCGGATATAATCTGAGGGAAAGGCGGCCCATGATCGGCATCCTGTCCGACACCCACGACAACCTCATCCGGGTCCGCCAGGCGGTCCGCCTGTTCGAGGACGCCGGCTGCGACCTGGTCGTCCACGCCGGCGACTTCGTGGCCCCCTTCGCGGCCGAGGAGCTCCGCAACCTGAAAGCCCCGGTCAAGGCGGTCTACGGCAACTGCGACGGCGAGAAAGCCGGCCTGGCCCGGGCTTTTCAGGGACTGGGGGAGATCGCCGAGTCTCCCCTGAGGTTCGAGCACGCCGGGCTCCGCTTTCTCGTCTGCCACCTCGACTCCGCCGTCGAGAGGTACCTGGCGGGGAAGACTTGCGACGTCCTGGTCTTCGGCCACTCCCACAGGCCCCTCGTCGAGCGCCGGGGCGGGGCTCTCCTGGTCAATCCCGGCGAGGCCTCGGGCTGGCTCAGGGGGAAGGCGACCGTCGCGCTGTTCGATCCCGCCGCCCGGGCCGCCGAGATCATCGAATTGTAGAGGTGCGCCATGTCCCATCCCGTCAACCGCCGCCAGAAACCCGTTTGGCAAAAGACCCGCCGGCAGCCGCCGCCTCCCCGCCTCCAGGGTGGGTTCGCCAAGAGGGCCCCCGGCCGCAAGATCTCCCCTGTCGGCAAATCTAAATAATTTATAATCAGTATTTTGTCTTTATCGTCCGCGGAAGGCAAGGTTATCGCGTCGCTCTTGTGTGGTTGGGTGATCCGTCGGCCAAGCCCGGTGAGGAGGCCGGCCGAGCCCGATTTGGAAAAGTTCAGCCGGTGCGCGTGACGGCCGAGGGCAGTTTCCCTGGAAACCGGCCAAACGTGTCTGAGCGAGGCTTAGCGCAAGCCGAGCGAGTTGTTTGGACGCCGAGGCCGGTGCACGGACCGGCGTCTTCGAACTTTTCCCATGAGGGCGAAGCCGGTTTCCGAACCGATAGGGTGGCCGACGGACAGAATCGCCCCTGTAGGGCTAGAATCCGGTCCCGGCGGACGCTTCTACATCCTTTATTGATTTAAGGCTCTGATTGGGCTATACTTTACGTCCGTTTCTTTACAATTGAAGAGTTTTGGAATTTATGGACGGAGAAGTTTTTCTATATTGAGAAAGGAGTCATGACATGAAGAAGGTCCTCATTCTGGGCGCCGCCGGGCGCGACTTCCATAACTTCAACACGTATTTCAGGGACAATCCGGACTACCGGGTGGTCGCCTTCACGGCGACGCAGATCCCGGACATCGAAGGCCGGAAGTATCCCAAGGAGCTGGCCGGCAAGCTCTATCCCAAGGGCATCCCCATCGAGGCCGAGTCCGAGATGGAGGCCCTCATCGCCGCCCATAAGGTCGACGACGTCCACCTCGCCTACAGCGACCTCCCGCATGAGTACGTCATGCACATGGCCTCCCGGGCCCAGGCCGCCGGGGCCAACTTCGTGCTCCTCGGCCCCTGCGACACGATGATCAAGAGCCGCCGTCCGGTCGTCTCCGTCTGCGCCGTCCGCACCGGCTCGGGCAAGAGCCAGACCAGCCGCCGGGTCGCCCAGATCCTGCAGGCCAAGGGCCGCAAGGTCGCCGCCATCCGGCACCCCATGCCCTACGGCGACCTGGTCAAGCAGAAGGTCCAGCGCTTCGCCACCTACGCCGACCTCGACAAGCACGAGTGCACGATCGAGGAGCGCGAGGAGTACGAGCCCCACATCGACAAGGGCATCATCGTCTACGCCGGCGTCGATTACGGCGCCATCCTCCGCCAGGCCGAGAAGGAAGCCGACGTCATCCTCTGGGACGGCGGCAACAACGACTTCTCCTTCTACAAGTCCGACCTCGAGATCGTGGTCGCCGACCCCCACCGGGCCGGTCACGAGCTGACCTTCTACCCCGGCGAGACCAACTTCCGCCGGGCCGACGTCATCGTCATCAACAAGATGGACACGGCGACGCCGAAAGGCATCGAGACCGTCCTGGCCAACGCCAAGAAGGTCAATCCCAAGGCCAAGATCATCCGGGCCAACTCTCCCACGATCGTCGAGGACGGCGAGCGCATCCGCGGCAAGCGCGTCCTGGTCATCGAGGACGGACCGACCCTGACCCACGGCGGCATGACCTACGGCGCCGGCATCGTCGCGGCCCGGAAATACGGCGCGGCCCAGATCATCGATCCCCGGCCCTTCGCCGTCGGCTCGATCAAGAAGACCTTCGAGAAGTACAACCATCTCGATAACGTCCTGCCGGCCATGGGCTACGGCGACAAGCAGACCCGCGAGCTGGCCAAGACCATCGAGGCCATCGACTGCGACCTCGTCGTCAGCGCCACGCCCATCGACATCACCCGGGTCATCAAGGTCGGCAAGCCCATCCTCCGCGTCGGCTACGAGCTCGAGGAGATCGGCACGCCCACGCTCAAGGACGTCCTGAAGGCGTTCTGAGGCCCGATGAGACCGAAGATCGCCCTCGTCGCTTTCGGCGGCAACGCCATGCTGCCCGAGGACCAGAGGGGTCTGCAGTCCGAGCAGATGCGGAACGCCCAGCGGGCGGCCGAGCTCATGGTCCATTTCGTCCGCCGGGGCTACGAGCTCATCATCGTCCACGGCAACGGGCCGCAGGTCGGGAACCTCCTCATCCAGATGGAGGAGGCGGCCAACAAGATCCCGCCCTATTCGCTCGACGTCTGCGACGCCATGACCGAGGGCAGCATGGGCTTCATGCTGGAGAGGGCGATCGTCAACGAACTGAGGCGGCGCTCCATCGACAAGGAGGTCGCCTCGCTCGTCACCCAGGTCGTCGTCGACAAGGACGACCCGGCCTTTCACAAGCCGACCAAGCCGGTCGGCCCGTTCTACTCGAAGTTCCGGGGCCAGCAGCTGGCCCGGGAGAAGAAGTGGACGATGATCGAGGACGCCGGGCGCGGCTACCGCAAGGTCGTCGCCTCGCCCAGGCCCATCGACGTCGTCAACAACGGCATCATCCGGGAGCTCGTCGAGGCCGGCCGCATCGTCATCGCGGCCGGCGGCGGCGGCATCCCCGTCATCATCAACGCCAACGGCCTCTTCGAGGGCGTCGAGGCCGTCATCGACAAGGACTACGCCGCGAGCCTGCTCGCCCGCGAGGTCAAGGTCGACCTGTTCGTCATCCTGACCGCCATCGAGCGCGTCTACATCAACTTCGGCAAGCCCGACCAGGCGGAGGCCCCGGTCCTGACCGTGGACGAGGCCCGCAAGCACCTGGCGGACGGTCAGTTCCCCCCGGGGTCGATGGGGCCCAAGATCCGGGCCGCCGTCGAGTACATCGAGGCCGGCGGCCGGGAGGTCCTCATCACCAAGGACACCCACCTCAAGGCCGCCCTGCTCAACCGGTCGGGAACGCGGATCGTCGCGTCACACTAGGAGGAACCGCGATGCAGAAAGATTTTCTGTCCGTCAGGGACCTGAGCGTCTACGAATTCGGCCAGATGCTGGACCGCGCCGACGAGGTCAAGAAGCACCCGGACAAGTACCGCAAGGCGCTCCAGCACAAGATCCTGGCCATGATCTTCCAGAAACCCTCCCTGCGCACGCGGATGACCTTCGAGGCGGGCATGCTCCGGCTCGGCGGCGAGGCCATCTACCTGGCCCCCTCCGACATCCAGATGGGCAGCCGCGAAGGCGCCTACGACATCGGCAAGAACCTCGAACGCTGGGTGGACGGCATCATGATCCGGACCTTCGGCCACCAGATCGCCGTGGACCTCGCCGCGAGCTGCCGGATCCCGGTCATCAACGCCCTGACCGACCTGTCCCACCCCTGCCAGGCCATGGCCGACTTCCAGACCCTGCGCGAGCACAAGGGCGCCCTGTCCAGCCTCAAGCTGGCCTATGTCGGCGACGGCAACAACGTCTGCCACAGCCTCATGCTCGCGGCCGCCAGGGGCGGCACGAAGATGGCCGTGGGCACCCCGGCCGGCTATGAGCCCCACCCGGATATGGTCCGCTGGGCCCGCGAGGACGGCCAGGGCACCGGCTTCGCCCTGACGCTGACCCATTCGGCCGAAGAGGCCGTGGCCGGCGCCGACGCCGTCTACACCGACGTTTGGGCCTCCATGGGCCAGGAAGCCGAAAAGGAGAAGCGGGCCAAGATCTTCGCCCCCTACCAGGTCAACGCGAAGCTCATGGGCCACGCCAAGAAGGACGCTCTGTTCATGCACTGCCTGCCGGCCCACCGCGGCGACGAGGTCACGGACGAGGTCATCGACTCCCCGAACTCCGTCGTCTACGACGAAGCCGAGAACCGGCTCCACGCCCAGAAGGCCATCCTGCTCGCGCTGATGGGTGAAAAGGGATGACCATGACCGAAGAACCGACCCAACTGACCAACGTCACCGACGCGGACCTGGCCCAGGTCGAGCGCGAGCTCGGGCAGACGCCCGCCCCGCGGTCGACCCGCGACCTGACCGGCAAACTGGCCTTCGAAAAGACGGCCACCGAGAGGACCCAGGACGTCAAAATCTACGATCCCGACGTCCGCTTCGAGGTCGGCGACACGATCGAGAAGACCTATAACGAGCCCCTGACGGTAGGCAGCAAGTCCGTCGAACACTTCGAGGGGCGGGTCATCCTCAAGATCGTCGCCAAGACCTACTCGAAGCACTTCAACTGCGAGATGCTCGAGGTCGACTATCCCGGCGGCGGGGTCTTCCGCAAGTACATCGACTATATGAAGAAAACGCGGACCCAGGTCCTCCTGCCCTCCAACTTCGAGGGCCGGGCCAAGACCGCGGAGATCATGTCCCGCGGGGACGATCCCCGGTTGACCGAGCTGCCGATGACGGAGCGCGATCTCCGGGGTCTCGAGAAGAGCCTGCGGATCAGGCTGGCCAAGGACCCCAGGTTCTTCGGCTGGAACGACTTCTGGCACCTGGCCGCCAAGCGCGTCGACATCCTGCCGGAAAAGGTCCAGGAGATCGAAGCGGCGTTCGTCTCGACCGGGAAGTCGGCCACCACCGAGGACCTGGTCCGCGGGCACTTCGGCCTGGAGGCCTCGTCGGACCTCTTCGACCTGACCTGCCTGAGCCTCAGCGCCCTGCTCGAGAAGAAGTACAAGAAGGAGTTCATCCTCCTGGCCGACACCGGCTGGGGTAAGTGGCACCTCAAGTCGATCCTCAACGCCATGCCCGAGGGCCTGGCCCTGTCGGCCCCCATGGCCGACCTGACCGACCTCGAGGAGATCGAGAAGCCCGAGATGAGCATCGTCCAGGACTTCCCGATCAAGATCTACCTGACCTGGCGCGAGATCCTGTCGGGCGGCATCAAGGTCCCCCGCAGCCTGGCCAAGGAGCTCTCCCACGCCCGAGAGTACACCTTCACCGATCCCGACGAGAACAAACCCTACACGGTCTACTACTTCCCGGTGCCGAACTTCTTCCTCGGGCTCCAGGACTTCTACACCAGTCACAACATCCCCCAGGGCGCCAGCCTGACCCTCGAGCGCACCGGCCCGACCACGTTCAAGTTCTGGGTCAAGAAGTCGAAGAAGAAGATGTCCGTCATCCGGCTGGCCTACGACGCCGAGAGGGACGAGTTCGTCGACTCCGGCGAGGAGGCCTACACCTTCGCCGAGCCCAACAAGATCATCTACATCGAGCGTGAGACGCTTGCCAGCCTGCTGCCCCTCGCCCCGCTGCGAGAGGGCCACGACCTCCGCGACCTCGTCGTCACCGTCTACGGCGACACCGGCCTGGCCGGCGCGGCCCGGTCCCTCCACTTCCTCCGGGCCTACCACCTCATCGACATCATCCGCCAGACGACGCAAGAGGACGTGGAGTTCACGCTGCTGAACTCTCCGGAGTTCACCAAGTCCGACAAGAAGAAGGGCGTCTTCACCTACCACGAGCCTTACATCCCCGAGGAGATCCCCGAGGAGGGCGCCTACGCCGAGGGCTACGAGGAGTCCGCATCGGAAGCCTATACGCCCGAGGAGGCGGCCCTCGAATCCGTGGCCGATGAGCTTTTCGGCATCGAGCCCGACACGCGCGCCGACCAACGGATCGTCGAGCCGTCCGGCCCCGTCGGGCCCGGCCCGGAGCCCGGACCGCCGACGAAAAAGGAAAAGGACAAGGTCTTCAAGCGGAAGAAGCCCAAGACCGAGGGAGATAAGGGCCCCCGGCCGAAGAAGAGCGAGCGGCGGGTCATCGAGGAGAAGATCGCCGAGGAGGAGTCCGAGCGGGCCGCCTTGGCCGCGGTCAAGGAAAAAGAGGAAGAAACACCCGAAAAGCAGCGGGCCCGGGAGAAGAAAGAGGAGTTCAAGCCGGCCCCGAAGAAGGACGAGCCCAAGTTCGGCATCTTCGGCGACCTGCTCAAGACGGCCTTGAAGAAGAAGCCCGAGGACGAGGCCGAAGGCACTCCCGAAGAAGCGGCCGAAGAGAAGCCCGAGGGCAAAGAGCCGAAGTAACTAAAGGATATCCCGCACGGAGCCCTTCCGTCGGGTGATCCCCATACTGCCCTCATCCTGCTGACAACAGCGGGATGAGGACTGCACGGGGATCAGAGAATGTCTCTCACAGAACCTTTCCTTCTCGTGATCCCCATGCTGTCTAGCAATTCCAACAACGGAATGCTGTATTTACGGGACAGGCCGGTCATGACCTTGAAGTCGGCCACCGTGAGCTCGCGCTTCCCCGACCCGCGGACCTTGGCGACGATCTCGTCGAGCCAGCGGGAGTGCAGGATGAATCCCTCGAAGCCCTCGACGATCCTCTTGCGCTCGGCCAGGACGCCGAGGAGCGTCTGAAGCTTCCCGATCGTCAGTTTGAGCTCGGCCCGGAGGTCCTCCGGGGTCACGCTGCCCAGCTCGCCGCTGAGGACCTTGGCCTCGAGGGCGGCCAGGGCTTCCTCGTCGGCGGCATTCAAAGGAATGCGGAAATCGGGCAGACGCACCACTCCGCCTTCCTCGAGGGCCCGGCCCTCCTTGGCCAGGAGCCGCAGGGCCAGCACGAGGACCGGCCGCGGCGCGTCGAACCGCGTCTCCAGCTTCTCGAGCGGGGCGCCCCGCTGGCCGGGGTGCTTCTTGTGGTATTGGGTGAGGAACGAGACGATCCGGCCCCGCAGGAAGTCGAGGCCGGACCTGGAGACCAGGCGCAGGGGCGCGAACTGGAGGATGCGGACCGCGTCCTCTTCCTCGAGCGCCCGGGCCAACTCCTCGACCCGGGTCCTCGACAGGCGGCAGAAGAGGGATAGGTCCTCGCCTTTCAATCCCTGGAGCCCGCCGAGCTCGGTCAGGGCCAGGATCATGTCCTTTTCGCCGAGGGCAAGGCGGGTGAGGACGGCCTTGCGCTTCGCGGGCTTCATTTCCTCCGGCGGGGGGGAGCCGGGGTAGAGGCAGCGGCCGCGGCCCGCGAGAGCGCCGCCGTCCGTCCGGACCTCGAAGGGATCGCCCCACCGGACGTCGACGGGGCCGGCGGCCAGGACGCGGACGAAGGGCGAGGCCTTCCGGCCCGGCACGGCATAGTCCGTGAATCGGGCCGTGACCCGGCCGCCGAGGAAGACCGCCTCGGCCCGGAGCTCGCGGCGGTCGGGTCCCAGCGGGAAATCGAGGACGGCGTCGAACGCGGGCGCTTTCATGACGGGCGCTCCTCCGGGTCCGGCGCCGGGACAAAGCCCATGCGGCGAAGGGCCGGATCGCAGGACACCAGGATTACACGAACCGCGTCACCCAAGTCAAACGTTTTCCGGCGGCGCTTCGGGCGGAGGCGCCGGCCCCCGGGCCGGGATTCGTAATCCCCCCGCAGGGACGCGAAGGGCAGGAGGCCGGAGACGAACCAGCCGTCGAGCTCGACGACGAGCCCGGCCTTGACGACGTCGACGACGATGCCGGCGAACTCCTCGCCCAGCCGGCCCCGCAGCAGGCGGAAGATGCGCCATTCGACGAGCGACTGTTCGGCGTCGGCGGCGTTCCGTTCGCGCTGCGAAGCTCCGTCGGCGATCTCGGCGAGGGCGAGCGGGCTCGGGCCCTCCCGGGCCAGCAGGCCCTTGAGGAGGCGGTGGACGACCAGGTCGGGATAGCGCCGGATGGGCGAGGTGAAGTGGGTGTAATCGGTCTTGGCCAGGCCGTAGTGGCCGACGTTCTTGGCCGCGTAGACGGCCAGCTTCATCGCCCGCAGGACCTGGGTGCCGACGAACTTCTCTCCGGGCAGGCCCTTGGCCTTCTCCAGGACGCGCTGCAGGTCCTTCGACCGGACCTTGTCCGGGTCGGGCAAGGCGAGGCCGAAAGCGAGGAGGATGTCCCGGAGCTTGCCGAGGTCGCCGGCGTCCGGAGCGGGGTGGACACGGTAGATCGCGGGCAGCTTGCGCGTGGTGAAGGCCGAGGCCACGGCGACGTTGGCGGCCACCATGAACTCCTCGATCAGCCGGTGGGCCTCGTTCCGCTCGGCGGCGGCGACGGCGAGCAGCCGGTCCTTCTCGTAGACGAGCTCGGGCTCGACCAGGTCGAAGTCGAGGCTGCCTTCGGCGAGGCGCCGGGCCCTCAGGGCCGCGGCCGCCGCCCGCATCGACAGGAGGTCCGGGACGACGTCGGCGTAGGCGCGGGTCGACTCGGCGTCCCCTTCGAATACGGCGAAGACGGACATGTATGTCAGGCGGTGGGCCGTGCGGATGACCGACGGCGCGAACTCGGCCCCGGTCACGCGGCCGTCCGGTGCGACGTCCATCAGGACGGACACGGCGAGACGGGGCACCCGGGGACGCAGGCTGCAGAGCCCGTTCGAGAGCTTCTCGGGCAGCATGGGCAGGGTCAGGCCGGGAAAATAGACGCTCGTCGCCCGCGCTTCGGCCTCCCGGTCGAGCGGGCTCCCCGGCCGCACGTAGTGCGAGACGTCGGCGATGTGGACGCCGAGGCGCCAGCCCCCGCCGTCGAGCGTCCGGATGCTGACGGCGTCGTCGAAGTCCTGGGCTTTCTCGCCGTCGATGGTCACGGAGGTCCAGTCCCGGAAGTCCCGCCGGCCGGCGAACGCCCCGTCCGGGACCTCGGCAGGCAGGGCTTCGGCCTCGACCGCGGCGTCCTCGGGGAACTCGGACCTGAGGCCGTAGCGCGAGATGACCACCTGGGCATCCACGCCAGGGTCCTCGGGCCGGCCGAAGACGCGGGTCAGGGCCAGGGTGGCCCGGTCGGCCTCGACGATCATCCCCGGCTCGGGCCGGAGCCGGCCGCGCGATTTGATAGGCAAGTCGTCCTGGGAGAGCGAGTCGAACGGCTGGAGGAAGGGGGCGCCGCCCCGTTCCCGGTAGATCCCGAGAAGGACCTTCCGGCCCTTGCGCAGGATGCGCTCGACGCGGCCTTCGGGCTTGCCGAACCGGCCCTCCTCGTCGACGACGACGGCGACCTCGTCCCCCGGCAGGGCCCCCTGGGCATGGCGGGCGGGGACGAAGATGTCCGCGCCGCCGCCCTCCGGGGCGACGAAGCCGAAGCCGGGCCGGGCCGTGACGAACCGGCCGCGGACGAGGCCCTTGCGGGCGGCCAGGCGGAAGCGGCCGCGGAGAATCCGCACATCGCCCCGGGCCTCGAGCTTGCGCACGGCCTCGAGGAGCTTGGTCCGGTCCTTTCGTTTGACGCCCAGTTCGGACTGGATCCGGTCGAGATCGAGCCCTTCGGGGTGCTTCCCGAGGAGCGCGAGGATGCGGGCGGATGTCAACGGCGTTCCTTTCAATGATAGAACAGCGAGACGTGGGGGATCCGCCGCGCGGCCCGGGCCGCCTGGACGGCCTTGCGCCGGAGCGTCTCCTCGTGGTCCTTGAGCCGGCGGCCCGGCAGCTCGCGCCGGAGGTCGGCTTCCGTGGCGGCCCTCTCCGCGGCCGTGGTCCGGGTCCAGAGCGCTTCCTCGACCGCGGCGTCGATCCTCTCGAGCTCGGCCTCATCGGGCTTCGGCCCGGCCAGCGCCTTCAAGGCCGCCTCGAGGAGCCGGACCAGGTCCTCGTCGCCGGGCCCGAGGCCGCCGAGGGCTTTCGCGACCTCGCTCCGGGCCTTCTCCGCTTTTTCGGGCCGGGGCCCGGCCGGCGCTTTCCCGCTCCGGCCGCCGGCGGCCCGATCGCGGTGCTGGGCGAAGGCCGCGTCGACCTGCCGCTCGCAGGCGGCGAGCGAGACGCCCTTGGTCCCGCGGCCCCGCGCTTGGAGCCCGTCGAAGGCGCGGCCGAGGCCCTCGAGGACGGCGCGGAGCGGCACCCGCCGCTCCTCCCAGCTCGGCGATCGCGGCCTGGTCCTTCGGCGAGAGGAGGAAGGGCGCGCCCCGCCGCTCGAGGAAAGCGCGGGCGATCGACTGGTAGTAACCGCTCCGTCGGCTGTCTTCGGCGTCCATGGGGATCGGGGCCGGGCCGCGGCCTAATCGCGGCCGCCGCGGTTGCGCTCGTGGATGATCCTCAGTCCCTCGAGGACGAGGTCGGGCTCGTAGGCCTCGATCATCGGCAGCTCCGCCGCGACCTGGCTGCCGAATCCGCCCGTGGCGACGACCCGGGTGTCCCGGCCGAGCTCCTTGCGGATCTCCTCGACCGTGTTCGTCACCAAGCCGATGTAGCCGAAATAGAGCCCGGACTGCATGCTGGCGACCGTGGTCCGGCCGATGGCCTTCTTGGGCTTGCGGATCTCGATCCGGGGCAGCCGGGCCGTCTTGAGGGTCAAGGCCTCGGCGGCGATCTGGATGCCGGGAGCGATGGCCCCGCCCAGGTACTCCCCCTTGGCCGAGATGGCGTCGAAGGTCGTCGCCGTGCCGAAATCGAGAACGATGGTCGGGCCGCCGTACTTCTCGAAGGCCGCGACCGCGGCCGTGATCCGGTCCGCGCCGACCTCGAGGGGATTCTCGTAGAGGATGGGCATGCCTGTCTTGAGCCCCGGCCCGACGACGCTGGCCTCCGTGCCGAAATACGTCCGGCAGGTCTCCTCGATGACGGGGGTCAGGGGCGGGACGACGCTGGAGACGATGGCCGCGGAGATCTTCGCGGGGGGAATGGCGGCGACCTGCATCAGGTTGAGCAGGATGGCGCCGTATTCGTCGGCCGTCTTGCCGCCGTCGGTCTTGATCTTCCAGCTCCGGGCGAGCTTCCGGCCGCGGAATATGCCGATGGCGATCGTCGTGTTGCCGACATCGAAAGCCAGGAGCATCGTGTTCCTCCCTAAGCGATGACCTCGAGACCCAGGACCGCGTCGAAGGAGACCGTCCCGGCCCCGCCGTCGCGCTCGATGACCAGGCGGCCCTCCGCGTCGAGGCCGCGGCAGGTTCCCGTGATCCCGCCCGCGGCCGTCGCGACCCGCACGGGCGTCCCCGGAGAAGGGACCATGGCGGCCTCGAAGGCCTCGAGCACGGCTCCCTTGTCTCCCCGGACGAGGGCATTATACCAACTGTCGAGGGCCCGGCAAAGGCCGGCGAAAAGGGACTCGACGTCCGCGTCGGGACGGCCGGCCATCCGCAGCGAGGTCGCGAGCGGGCGGATGTCCTCGGGGAGGTCCTCCGGGCCGTGGCCGATGTTGAGACCGACGCCGGCGACGGCGAAGCCGGCGCCCGCCGCCCCCGTGACGGCCTCGCAGAGGATGCCGCCGAGCTTCCTCCCTTCATGGACGAGGTCGTTCGGCCATTTGAGCCCGACCCGGAGGCCGGCGGCTTCGCGCACGGCCTCGGCCGCGGCCAATCCGACGGCGAGCGGCAGGATATGGGGGAAGGGCACGGGGCCGCCGGCGGGACCGCGCAGGACGAACGAGACGTAGAGACCCAGTCCCGGCGCGGAGTGCCAGGTCCGGCCCTTCGTGCCCCGGCCCCGGGTCTGGCCGGCCGCGAGGACGGCGGTGCCGTGGGCCGCCCCCTGCAAAGCCAGGGTCCTGGCCTCGTCGTTGGTGGAGGCGACGGTCGTCCGCCTGTGGACGGGATTTCCGACGGTCATGGTCCGCCGCCCGGGCCCTCAGGAGGACGCGGAGAGGCGGGCCAGGTTCTGCCCGAGCTTCTCCCGCCGGTCCTGGAGCTCGGCCAGCCGGGTCCGGTTCTCCTCGACCACGGCCGCCGGGGCCTTGGCCACGAAGTCGGCGTTCCCGAGCTTGCGCCCGATCTTCTCGATCTCCGCGTCGGCCTTGGCGATGTCCCTTTGCAGCCTGTCCCGCTCCGGCCCCAGGTCGGCCGGCATCGCGGGCACGACGCCGATCTCGAACGGGCCCGCGACGCCCTTGAGGAGGCCTTGGCCCTCGGGCAGGGCGGCGGCGAACTCGAGCGTCTCCAGCCCGGCCAGGGTCTTGACGAACGCAGCCTGCGCGCCGAGGGCGGCCGTCTCGTCGCCGCCGGCCGTTTTCACGATGAGGCGGAGCTTGTCCTTGGGCGCGATCTTGTTCCCGGACCGGATCGTCCGCGTCTCGACCACGACCGCCTGGACGAGGGCCATGGCCTTCTCCGCGGCCGTGTCGTTCCAGGCCGGCTCGGGCTTCGGGAAGGGCGCGACGACGATGGACCCGCCGGCCGCGGGCAGGTGCTGCCAGATCTCCTCGGTGATGAAGGGCATGAACGGATGGAGCAGCCGCAGGATGCGGTCGAGCGTGTCGGCCAGGACGGCCGCGGTCGTCGCGTTGCCCTCGCGCAGGCCGACCTTGGCGAACTCGATGTACCAATCGCAGAACTCGTGCCAGATGAAATGGTAGAGGAGGTCGGCCGCCTCGTAGAACTTGTATTCCGTGAGGCTGGCGTCGAGCGCGGCCGTGACCTCGCTCACCCGGCTGCGGATCCAGCGGTCGGCCAGCGTGAGCTCGTCCTCCCGGACCTCGGGCCGCTCGGTCTTGAGGTTCATCAGCACGAAGCGCGAGGCGTTCCAGATCTTGTTGGCGAAGGCCTGATAGCCGGCCATGCGCTCCTCGGACAGGGCCAGGTCCATGCCGGGCACGGCCAGGGCGGCCAGGGTGAAGCGCAGGGCGTCCGTGCCGTACTTGCCGATCATTTCCAGCGGGTCGATGATGTTGCCTTCCGACTTGCTCATCTTGCGCCGCTTGAGGTCGCGGACGAGGCCGTTGATGAAGACCTGCTTGAAGGGGATCTGGCCCCGGAACTTGAGGCCCAGCATGATCATGCGGGCGACCCAGAAGAAGATGATGTCGAAACCGGTGGACATCAGGTCGGTCGGGTAGAAGGCCCGCAGGTCCTCCGTCTCGTCGGGCCAGCCGAGCGTGCCGAACGGCCACAGGCCCGAGGAGAACCAGGTGTCGAGAACGTCCTCGTCCTGGTCGAGCGGCCCGCCGCACTTGGCGCACTTCGCGGGCGCGTCCATGGCCACCATGATGTGGCCGCAGTCCCGGCAGTACCAGGCCGGGATGCGGTGGCCCCACCAGAGCTGGCGCGAGATGCACCAGTCGTGGATATTGTACATCCACTCGAAGTAGGTCTTGGTCCAGTTCCCGGGGATGAACGTGATGGAGCCGTCCTCGACGACCCGGATGGCCTCGTCGGCCAGCGGCTTGATGCGGACGAACCACTGCCAGGACAGGTGCGGCTCGATGACGTTCTTGCAGCGGTAGCAGTGGCCGACGGCGTGGTCGTGGTCCTCGATCTTGACGAGGGCCCCGAGCTCGCGGAGCTTTTCGACGACCTTGGCCCGGGCGGCGAAGCGGTCGAGGCCGGCGAAGTCCGGCCCGGCCGCCTCGGTCATCCGGCCCTCGCCGTCGATGACGATGACCTGCTCGAGGCCGTGCTTCTTGCCGAGCTCGAAGTCGACGGGGTCGTGGGCCGGGGTGACCTTGACCGCGCCGGTGCCGAAGTCGCGTTCGACCCGCTCGTCGGTGATGACCGGGATGGGCTTGTTCTGGAGCGGCAGGATGACCCGCTTGCCGTGCAGGTGCGCGTAGCGCTCGTCGTCCGGATGGACCGCCAGGGCCGTGTCGCCGAGCATGGTCTCGGGCCGGGTGGTGGCCACGACCACGGAATCGTCCGAGCCCTCGACGGCATAGCGGATGTGCCAGAGCTTGCCCTTGAGATCCTTGTGCTCGATCTCGATGTCCGAAAGCACGGTCCGGCAGTGCGGACAGCGATTGACCAGGAAATAGTCGCGATAGATGAGCCCCTCGTCGTAGAGGGAGACGAAGACCTGCTTGACGGCCCGGCTGAAGCCCGGGTCCATGGTGAAGCGCTCCCGGGACCAGTCGAGCGAGGCCCCGAGCCTCTTGAGCTGGCCGGTGATGACGCCGCCGTACTTGGCCTTCCACTCCCAGGCGATGCGCAGGAACTCGTCCCGCCCGATCTTCTCCCGGGTCAGGCCTTTCTCGGCCAGGCTCTTCTCGATGACGTTGTGGACGGCGATCGAGGCGTGGTCGGTCCCGGGCAGCCACAGGCAGTTGTAGCCCTGCATCCGCTTCCAGCGGGTGATGATGTCGGGCAGCGTGAAGCAGAGGGCGTGGCCCATGTGCAGGATGCCGGTGACGTTCGGCGGCGGCAGGACCATGGAGAACTTGGGCTTCGGCCGACTTCGGGTCGGCGGTGAAGAGACCTTCGTCCAGCCAGAACTTGCCCCACTTCTCCTCGACCGGCTTGGGATCGTAGGCCTTGGCCAGCTCGTCTTTCGTGTTCATGTTTTCGGCATCCATTCCTTGATGTCGGCCAGGACGCGGGCCCGGACCCTCTTCTCGATCTCCCTCTCCATCTCGCCGATCTCCTCCCGGACGATGGCCTTGACCTCCGCCTCCGAAGGGCCGGGCGGCGCGGCCGGGGCCGGCCCCGCGGCCGGTCCGGAGGGCTCCCCCTCCCCGGGCCAGAGGGGCTCCTCGGGCAGGGAGGACGGCCCCGTCTTCCGGGCGATGAGCTCCCGGACGACCGCGGCCAGGCGCTCGGAATCGAACGGCTTGGGCAGGACCTCGTCGTATTCGGCGGGCGGGGTCCGGTCCGAGTCGACGCCCTCGAAGGTCCCCCGCAGGCCGACGAGCGGAACGGAGGCCAAGTCTTTCCGGCTCCTCAGGATGCGGCCGACCTCGTAGCCGTCCCGGCCGGGAAGCGTCAGGCTGACGAGCAGGGCATCGGGCCGGAGGTCGGCGACCGCGCCGAGCAGGGAGGCCCCGTCCTCGAAGACGGTCACCCGGAACTCCGGTTCGGCGAAGACGAGCTGGACCGCCTTCTGGACCGAGGGACTGGGGTCGGCACAAACGATCCTGTAGGGCACGTGTATCCTCAGAAAACAAAGAAAATAGTCAGTTTACTTTACCCGTTTAGGGGCGGAGTGTCAATTTCCGGACGAGGTCAATACTCGACCGTGACCGCGTTCTCGCCGAGGAGCTCCTCGATCTTCTTGATGAGGTCCTCCGAGGGCGTCACCTTCTGGACCTCGGCGCTCTGGACCACGACGCGGTAGGAGTGCGGCGTCTCGAGCTCGAACTGGACCGGGCACTTGCCCTCGTAGCCGTCGAGAACGGTCTTGAGCTCGGCGATCGTGGCGTCCTCGAGGCCGGGCAGGAAGATGCGGACCACGAGCCTTTTCGCCTGCTTCTCGAAGGCCTCGGCCAGGGGCATGGCCTGGCTCAGGCTGATGCGGCGGTTCTCCTCCTCGCCCATGTACTTGCCCTTGATCCAGACGAGCTGTCCTTCGCGCAGGTACTGTCCGTACCGGCCGAAGCATCTCCGGAAAGGCGACGATCTCGATCTTGCCGGTCAGGTCTTCGAGGAAGAAGGTGGCCATGCGCTCGTCCTTCTTCGTCTTGAGAGGCTTGAAGGAGCCGATGATGCCGGCCAGCCGGACGTCGCGATCGAAGTCCCTCTCCGCGTCGAGCTCGCTCACGAGATGGGACACCAGCTTGCGCAAACGGTCCTTGTGCCGGGCCAAGGGATGGCCAGTGATGTAAAGGCCGAGGGCATCCATCTCGTAGGACAGGACGTGAGACTCGTCCCACTCCCGCATCTCCAGGACCTCCGGGGGGATGGGCGGCGGCTCGGCGGCGCCCGAGCCGAAGAGCGAGGTCTGGCGGGCCGCCGAAGCCTTCTGGACGTCGCGTCCGAAGTCGATCATCCGGTCGAGCATGTGGTAGCACTGCGACCGCTTCCAGCCGAGCGAGTCGAAGGCCCCGGCCTTGATCAGGCTCTCGACGGCCTTGCGGTTGAGGACCTTGGTGTCGTGCTCGAGGAAGAGGTCGAAGGGCGACTGGAAGCCGCCGGCCTTCTTCCGGGTTTCGACGAGCTCCTCGACGGCCGCCTGCCCGATGCCCTTGACCGCGGCCAGGCCGAAGCGGATGTCCTGTCCCTCGACCGTGAAACGGAACTCGCTCTTGTTGATGTCCGGCGGCAGGACCTGGATGCCGATCTCGTGGCACTCGCCGATGTACTTGACGACCTGGGGCGTCGAGCCCCGCTCGGCCTCGGAGGTCAGCAGGGCGGCCAGGTAGTGGACGGGGTAGTGAGCCTTGAGGTAGGCCGTCTGGTAGGCCACCAGGGCGTAGACGGCGGCGTGGGACTTGTTGAAGCCGTACTCGGCGAACTCCTTGATCTGCTCGAAGATCTTGTCGGCCTTGGCGGCGGCGATGCCCTTCTTGCGCGCCCCCTGGACGAACTGCTGTTTCTGGGCCTTCATCGTCTCCTTGTCCTTCTTGCCCATGGCCTTGCGCAGCAGGTCGGCCCCGCCCAGGGTGAAGCCGGCCAGGTCGGTGGCGATGCGCATGACCTGTTCCTGGTAGACGATGATGCCCCGCGTCTCGCGGAGGACGGGCTCGAGCTCGGGGAGCTCGTAGGCGACCCGCTCGGGGTGGTGGCGGCGGTGGATGGACTCGTCGGTCATGCCGCTCTTGAGAGGCCCGGGGCGGTAGAGGGCGTTGAGGGCGATGAGGTCGCGGAACTCGGTCGGCCCGAAGCGTCGCAGGAGGTCCTTCATGCCCGGGCTCTCGAACTGGAAAACCCCGTCCGTATTGCCCGACCGGAAGAGATCGAAGGTCGCCTGGTCGTCGAGCGGCATCGCGCTGATATCGATCGTCCGGCCCGTCTCGGCCTTGATGAGGGCCAGAGCGTCGTCGATGACCGTCAGGTTGCGCAAGCCAAGGAAGTCCATCTTCAGCAGGCCCAAGGCCTCGACGTCGCTCATGGCGAACTGGGTCGTGACCTCCCCCTTGGTCGACTGGTAGAGCGGCAGGTACTCGACGAGCGGGCTCGGCGTGATGACGACCCCGGCGGCGTGGATGGAGGGATTGCGGACCTGACCCTCGATCTTCTGGGCGATGGCCAGGAGCTGGGCGACCTTGGAGTTGCGGTCCCGGAGGGCCCGCAGCTCGGGCACGGTCTTGAGGGCCTCGGCGATGGTCGCGTCGACGGAGAAAGGGATCATCTTGGCGATGCGGTCGACCTCGGGCAGGGGGACCTCGAGGACGCGGCCGACGTCGCGGATGGAGCCCCGGGCGGCCATGGTCCCGAAGGTGATGATCTGGCAGACGTTGGCCGTGCCGTACTTCTCGGTCACATACTCGATCATCTCCTGGCGGCGGCGGGCGCAGAAGTCCATGTCGATGTCGGGCAGGCTGATGCGCTCGGGATTGAGGAAGCGCTCGAACAGGAGGTCGTACTCGATGGGGTCGATCTCGGTGATGCGCAGGGCGTAGGCCAGCAGGCTGCCGGCGGCCGAGCCGCGGCCCGGCCCGACGGGGATGCCTTTCTCCCGGGCGGCCTTGAGGAGGTCCCAGACGATGAGGAAGTAGCCTTCGAAGCCCATCTTCTTGACCAGGGCGATCTCCCGCTTGAGCCGCTCCTCGTACTCGGCGGGGGTGTGTCCGCCCCGGGCGTCGCCGTTGCCGTCGCCCGCGACGCGGTCCGCCATGCGGGCGTGGAAGCCGGCCCAGGCGACCTCCTCGAAGTACGCGCTCAGCTCCTGGCCCGCAGGCGGCGCGAATTTGGGCAGGTGGTATTTCTTGGGAGGAAAGTCGAAGGCGCAGCGGGCGGCGATCTTGCCCGTGTTCTCGATGGCGTCGGGCGTGTCGTGGAAGAGGGCCGCCATCTCGGCGGCCGACTTGAAGTAGAACTGGTCGGTCGAGAACTTGAGACGGTCCGGGTCCGAGATCTTGCGGTTCGTCTGGATGCAGACCAGGACGTCCTGGCTCTCGGCGTCCTCGCGGCGGGCGAAGTGGATGTCGTTCGTGGCCACGAGGGGCAGGTCGAGCTTGCGGGCGACGGCAACGAGCTGGGGATTGACCGCTTTCTGCTCGGGCAGGCCGTGGTCCATGAGCTCGACGTAGAAGTCGCCCGGGGCGAAGATGGCGGCGTACTCCCGGGCCGCATCTTCGGCCTTCTCCGGCAGTCCCCGGGAGAGCCAGACCGCCAGCTCGCCCTTGAGGCAGGCGGACAGGCCGATGAGGCCCTCGGCGTGGGCGGCCAGGAGCTCCTTGTCGATCCGCGGCCGGTAGTAGAAGCCCTCGGTGTAGCTCTGGGTGACGAGCTTGCAGAGGTTCCGGTAGCCGGCCTCGTCCTTGACCAGGAGGACGAGGTGGAAGTGGTGGACGTCGCTCGGGCCGCCCGGCCTCTTGTCGAAGCGGCTCTGCGGGGCGACATAGGCCTCGCAGCCGAGGATGGGCCTGACGCCCTTGGCCTTGGCCTCTTTGAAGAACTGGACGGCGCCGAAGATGTTGCCGTGGTCGGTGATGGCCACGGCCGGCATCTTGGCCTCGTAGGCCTCGCCGACGAGGCGGGCCACCCGCAGACAGCCGTCGAGGACGCTGTACTCGGAATGGTTGTGCAGGTGGACGAAGGTCGGTTCCATGAACGGCTATCTCTTTCGAAGCCGGCCGGGCCGCCGCGGCGGGCCGGCCGGAGGGCCTAGGCTATTCCCACTCGATCGTCCCGGGGGGCTTGGTGGTCACGTCGTAGACGACCCGGTTGACGCCCCGGACCTCGTTGACGATGCGCGTCGATATGCGGGCCAGGAGCCGGGCCGGCGCGGGGTACCAGTTGGCCGTCATGCCGTCCGTGCTCTGGACCAGCCGGACGACGACGACCCGGTGGTAGGTCCGCTGGTCGCCCATGACGCCGACGGAGCGGACGGGCAGGAGGACGGCGAAGGCCTGCCACAGCTTCTTGTAGATCCCGGCCTTCTGGACCTCCTGGAGGACGATGTCGTCGGCCGCCCGGAGGATCTCCAGGCTTTCCCGGTTGACCTCGCCGATCAGCCGGACGGCCAGCCCGGGGCCGGGGAAGGGATGCTGGTGGATGAAGTCGGCGTCGACCCCGAGCTCGAGGGCCAGGGCCCGGACCTCGTCCTTGAACAGCTCGCGGAGGGGCTCCACCAGCCGGAACTTCAGGCCCTTGGGCAGCCCGCCCACGTTGTGGTGGGACTTGATGACCGACGACGGGCCCTTGACCGGGTTCGACTCGATGACGTCGGGGTAGATCGTGCCCTGGGCCAGGAAGGCGGCCCCGCCGAGGCGCATGGCCTCGCGCTCGAAGAGGTGGATGAAGAGGCGCCCGATCATCTTGCGCTTGCGCTCGGGCGAGACGACGCCGCGGAGCTTCTCCAGGAACAGGTCCGAGGCGTCGATGCCGATGACCTTGAGGGCGAACTTGCGGCGGAAGGCCTCCATCAGGGCCTCGTACTGGCCCTTGCGAAGAAGGCCGTTGTCGATGAAGATGCAGGTTAGCTTGTTGCCGATGGCCTTGTGGATGATGAGCGAGGTGACCAGGGAATCGACGCCGCCGGACAGGCCGCAGATGACCCGGCCCGGGCCGACCGTCTCGCGGATCTCCTTGACCTTGCGGTCGATGAACGAGGAGATGGTCCAATCGGCCTTGAGGCCCGCCTCGCGGAAGAGGAAGTTGCCCAGGACCTTGAGTCCCTCCTTGGTGTGGATGACCTCGGGGTGGAACTGGACGCCGTAGAACTTCCGGGCCTTGTCCTCGATGACCGCGTCCCGGGTGTTGGCCGTGCTCCCCGTCAGGCGGAAGCCGGGCGGGACCCGGTCGAGCCGGTCGCCGTGGCTCATCCAGACCTGCTCCCGGTCCTTGACCTTGGCCAGCAGGCCCGTCCGGTCGAGGACGCGCAGGGCGGCGAAGCCGTACTCGCGCTCCTGCGAGGGGATGACCTCTCCGCCGAGGAAGTAGGCCATGAGCTGGACTCCGTAGCAGATGCCGAGGATGGGCACCCCCAGCTTGAAGATCCCCTTGTCCGGGTGCGGCGCGCCCTTGCCGTAGACGCTCTGCGGCCCCCCCGAGAGGACCAGGGCCGAGGGCTTGGCCTTGCGGATCTCGGCCAGGGGCGTCGAGAAGGGCAGGATCTCGGAATAGATGCCGAGCTCGCGGATCTTGCGGGCGATGAGCTGGGTGTACTGCGACCCGAAATCGAGGATGAGGACTTTCTGCATGGAGAGATATTAGCAGAGCGGGACCGGACTTTCAATCGCGCCCGGAGCGCCGCGCCGAACGCCGGAGGATGTGCTAAAATACGCCCGGTATCCCGGAGAAGGAGACGACCATGGAATGGGAAGATCTGGCCCGTGAGCTGAGCCAACAGACCGACACGAAGATCGTTCTCTTGGTCATGGACGGCGTCGGCGGCCTGCCCGTCGACGGCCGGAGCGAGCTCGAGACGGCCCGCAAGCCGAACCTCGACGCGCTGGCCCAGGCCGGGGTCTGCGGCGTCTCCGATCCGGTCATGATGGGCATCACGCCCGGCAGCGGCCCGGCCCATCTCGCCCTTTTCGGCTACGATCCCCTCAGGTACCAGCTCGGCCGGGGCATCCTCGAGGCCCTGGGCTCCGGCGTCGAGGTCGGCCGCAACGATCTCGTCGCCCGCGGCAACTTCGCCACGGTCCGGGACGGGCTCGTCTGCGACCGCCGGGCCGGGCGCATCCCGACCGAGGAGAACGTCCGCATCTGCGGCCTCCTCAACGACCGCCTGCCGAAGCGCGAGGGCCTCGAGGTCCGCGTCTTCCCGGGCAAGGAGCACCGCTTCGTGGCCCGGTTCACGGCCGAGGGGCTGGCCGACGCCCTATCCGACGCCGATCCCCAGAAGGAAGGCAAGGCCCCCGTCCCGACGGCGCCCATCCGCCCGGAGGCGGCCAAGGCCTCGGCCGTCGTCAACCGCTTCCTCGACGACGTCGCGGGCGTCCTCAAGGGCGAGACCAAGGCCAACGCGGCCCTGCTCCGCGGCTTCTCCAAGTTCCCTTCCATCCCGACCATTCCGGACCTGTTCAAGCTCCGCCCGGCGGCCGTCGCCAACTACCCCATGTACAAGGGCTTGGCCAAGCTCTTGGGCATGGACGTCGTCGAGGCCGGCGCCGAGACGGCGGACCTCTTCGACGCCCTGGAGAGAAGCTGGGCCGACCACGACTTCTTCTACGTCCACTACAAGAAGACCGACTCGACCGGCGAGGACGGCAAGTTCGCGGCCAAGGTCGCGGCCATCGAGGCCCTCGATCCTTTCATCCCGCGGCTTCTGGCCCTGAAGCCCGACGTCCTCGTCGTCACCTCGGACCATTCGACGCCGGCCGCCCTCAAGGGCCACTCCTGGCATCCAAATCCCTTCCTGCTCGTCTCGCCGACCGCGGGGTCCGACGACGTCGCGGCCTTCACCGAGCGGGCCTGCGCCAAGGGCCTCCTCGGGCGCTTCCGCTCGATCTCGGCCATGCCGCTCATGCTGGCCCACGCGCTGAAGCTCCAAAAATACGGCGCCTAGACAACTCCCGCCGGCTTCTATACAATTGATGTGAATTGAAATCCGAGCGCGCGAGAACGGCCCTTTACCTCGTCACGGCCCTCGCTCTCTCCCTCGCGGCCGCGCCCCAGAACGACCCCCGGGTCGAGATCGTCAACCTGCGCCGTTCGACCCACCCCAATTTCACCCGGGTCGTCCTCGACATCGGCAAGCTCCGCGAATACATCCCCGGCGAGCTTCGCGACCCCGGCCGGATCTACGTCGACGTCCTCCAGGCCAAGCTCAATCCCATCCTGCAGGGGCAGTCGTATCCCGTCAAAGCGGATTACATCAGCCAGATCCGCATCTCGCAGAAGACGCCTTCGACGGTCCGCCTGGTCGTCGACGTCGATTTCTCCCGGATCGTATCCTACCGGGTCTATCACCTCTTCGACCCTTTCCGGCTGGTCATCGACGTCTATCCCCGCGAGGCGAACGGGGCGGCCCCGGCGGAAAAACCGGGCGATAAGCCGGCGCCGCCAGGCACCAAGACCGCGCCGCCGCCTGTCAAGCGCGACGTCGACCCGAACGACCCGAACCTGAACGCGACCTCCATGGCCCGCCAGCTCGGCCTCGGCGTCCGGACGGTGGTCATCGACCCCGGGCACGGCGGGCCGCGCCCCGGGACGATCGGCAAGAGCGGCCTCCAGGAGAAGGAGGTCAACCTCGGCGTCGCCCTGGCCCTCCAGAAGCTGCTCCGGGACAAGGCCGGCCTCGAGGCCGTCCTGACCCGGGAGTCGGACGTCGACGTCACCCTCGAGGACCGGACGATCATCGCCAACCAGAAACGGGCCGACCTGTTCGTGTCCATCCACTCGAACGCCCACCGGGACCGCAAGCGCGGCGGGGTCGAGACCTTCTTCCTCAACGTCAGCCCCGATCCTTCGGTCATCGAGCTGGCCGCGGCCGAGAACGCCACGTCGACCAAGAACATCGGCGAGATGAAGACCATCCTCCAGAAGATCGTCCAGAACAGCAAGGTCCAGGAGTCCCGGGGCCTGGCCGAGAGCATCCAACGGAACCTGGTCAAGGCCCTGTCCCAGGACCTGCCCTCGATCAAGAGCCTGGGCGTCAAGGGCGGGCCCTTCTGGGTGCTCATCGGCGGCGAGATGCCGTCGGTCCTCGTGGAGATCTCCCACCTCAGCAACGCCCGGGAGGAGGCCAAGCTCCGGACGCAGAGATACCGGGAGCTGGCCGCCCAGGGCATCTACGACGGCATCATGGAATACATCCACTCCCTCGGCAAAGGATGACACGCATGAGAAGACGCGATTTCCTCAAGGACGCCGCCGTCGCCGGCCTGGCCCTGCGTTTCGGCGCCCCGGCCCTCGCCGGACAAAAGGCCTCCGTCGGCCCCCTCCCGTCGCTGGCCCTCGTCGAGGGCGAATCGCCGGCCGCCCTCACCAAGGAAGCCCTGTCCCTGCTCGGCGGCATGGGCAAGTTCGTCGGCCGCGGCGACAAGGTCGTCATCAAGCCCAACATCGGCTGGGACCGGACGCCCGAGATGGCCGCCTGCACCAATCCCGAGGTCGTCCGGACCCTGGTCGAGCTCGTCCTCGAGGCCGGGGCCAAGAAGGCCGTGGTCATCGACAACACGACCAACCAGGCCAAGCGCTGCTACGTGCGTTCGGGCATCCAGGCGGCCGTCGAGCAGGCCGGCGGCGACATGCTCTTCGTCGACGACTACCGGGTCAAGAAGATGGCCCTCAAGGGCGAATGGCTCAAGGAGTGGGAGATCCTCCTCGACGTCGTCGAGGCCGACAAGCTCATCAACGTCCCCATCGCCAAGCACCACTCGCTCTGCCGCCTGACCCTGGGCGCCAAGAACTGGCTCGGGGCGACCGGCGGCGCCCGCAACCAGTTCCACCAGAGCCTCGACAAGACGGTCGTCGACCTGTCGGCCTTCTTCAAGCCCCAGCTCACGGTCCTCGACGCCTACCGCATCCTCGTCCGCAACGGGCCGCAGGGCGGCCGCGTCTCCGACACCGAGCTGCGCAAGGCCGTGGTCGCCGGCACCGACCCGGTCGCGGTGGACACCCTGGGCGCCTCCTTCTTCGGGGTCGCCCCGAACGAGCTGCCCTATCTGGGCCTGGCCCGCGAGCGGGGCCTCGGCGAGACCGATCTCGGGAAGGTGCGCCTTGAAAAAAGAAAGGTCTAGGAAATACCGGAACCTCGAACGCCTGCGCATCCTGAGCCAGGCGGTCTTCTTCGGCTTCTACCTCTATCTCCTGCTCGGCGCCCACTACACGGGCGAGGATTACATCGGCTCGACCGTCCAGCGCTTCTTCCACTTCGATCCGCTGCTGGCCCTGGTGACCATCGTCTCGGCCCGGCTCGTCTACGCCTATTTCGCCTTCTCCCTCGTCACCGTGGTCGCGACCGTCCTCTTCGGACGCTTCTTCTGCGGCTGGGTCTGTCCCCTCGGCGCCCTTCACCAGTTCTCCTCGTTCGCCTTCAAGCGGACGAAGTTCCTCAAGCCCCCTCGCGAGGACAAGGCCAGCCTGGCCCCGAAATACTATATCCTCGTCGCCGTCCTGGCCGGGGCGGTCTTCGGGCTCGACCTGGCCGGCTATCTCGACCCCTTCTCGTTCCTGACCCGGTCCCTCTCCGTCGCCGTGCTGCCTTCGCTCGCCCAGGCCCTCTCGAGCCTGAACGGCGTTCTCTACGGGCTCGGGGCCACCGGCCTAGCCCGTTCGATCTCCCAGGCCCTGACGGGCTGGACCATCAACACGACCTTCGTCCAGGGCTTCTCGGTGGGCCTCCTCTTTCTCGGCGCCGTGGCCCTCAACGCCCGCAAGGAGCGGTTCTGGTGCCGCTATCTCTGCCCGGCCGGGGCCCTGCTCGGCCTCCTCAGCCGCTGGAACTTCCTCAAGCTCCGCATCGACGAGGAGAAGTGCATCAAATGCGGCCTCTGCACCCAGCACTGCGAGACTCAGGCCCGGCCCTATCCGAGGGACCAGTGGAAGAGCGGCGAGTGCGTTTACTGCCTGGATTGCGCCTCGATCTGCCCGACCGCGGCCATCGGCTTCCGTCTCTCGGCCCGGCCCGAGAAGCTGACCAACGTGTCGAACGTCGATCTCTCCCGGCGCAAGCTCCTGCTCTCGACCCTGCTCGGGATGGTCGCCGTGCCCTTCTTCCGGCTGACCCCCTCGCACAAGCGGGCCTCGCTCAAGCTCATCCGGCCGCCCGGGTCCCTCGACGAGCCCAAGTTCCTGGCCAAGTGCGTCAAGTGCGGCCAGTGCATGCGGGCCTGCCCGACGGGCGGGCTCCAGCCGGCGCTCGCCGAGGCCGGGCCCGAGGGGATCTACACGCCGATGCTGGTCCCCAAGATCGGCTACTGCGAATACTACTGCTCGCTCTGCACCCAGGTCTGCCCCACCGGGGCCATCCGGAAGCTCACGATCGAAGAGAAGAACAAGGTCAAGATGGGCACGGCCTGGGTCAACAAGAGCCGGTGCATCCCCTACGTCCTGGGCAAGCCCTGCATCGTCTGCGAGGAGCACTGCCCCGTCTCGCCCAAGGCCATCAAGCTGGTCGAGGTCGAGACCAAGCTCCCCGACGGCACGGTCGCCGTCCAGAAGGCGCCGGTCATCGACATCGAGCTTTGCACGGGGTGCGGCATCTGCGAGAACAAGTGCCCGGTCATGGACGACCCGGCCATCTTCGTCACGAGCGTCGGGGAGACGCGCTCGCAGACGAACCGCCTGCTGTTGGACATTTCGGCCGGCTCGGCCGAAGATCCCTACAAATAGCGGAGCCCGAATGCCCTTCGGTCAGGGGACGTAGAGCGCGTCCGGGGGGATCTCCTTGGGGATCTTCAGAACGATCGGCTGGGCCTTGCCGCTCCTCTCGACGACCGCGTCGAGCTTCCGGCCGAGGTTGGCCTTGATCAGGAGCTTGAATTCCTCGAAGTCGTCCGCCGCGGTGAACGCCCGGCCGCCGGCGGAAACGATGTGGTCTCCCGGCCGAAGACCGATCTTCTGGGCCAGGCTGTCGGCCCCGACGATGAGCAGGGAGAACGGATTGCGGGGGTAGGTGGTGACGCCGAGCCGGAAGCCGCTGTGGCGCTCGGCCAGCCCGAGCAGGTATCTCTGTTCGAAGGGCAGGAACTCCCGGAACTTCGCCGAATCCGCCTCCAGGGCCTTCAGGTCCTCCTTGAGCCCGGCGATCTGCGCGGCGATGCCCTGGATCATGGAATTCGATCTCTTCTGGGCGTCCTGGGATTGGGCTCCCCAGGCCTTGGCCTGCTGTCCGATGACGACGGCCCGGATGAAATTCTCCGAAGCGGCCTTCTGGTTGACCATGACCTGCAGGACCGCCCGGCCGAGCCGGAGGCGGAGCGCGTCGTCCGTGCGGACCTCGTTCAGCGCCGATATCGCCGTGTCCAGGTTCTGCTGCATTTGGTAGACGACGTCCGGAACGCCGCTGAGAAAGCCGAAGCCGCGCGTGAACTCGCCGGCCCAGGCCAGGCAAGCCGAATCCTCGCTGACCGCCATCAAGGCCCGCCCGATCCGGGCCTCGACCTCCTCGTTGGCCATGGCCGGCGTGGAAGCCGGCGGGCTCTTCGCGTCCGGCGTTCCGCCCCAAGGCTGGGTCGGCAAGGTCGCGTCGAGCGCCAGGATGTAAGCCGCGGGCAGGACGAACGAGGTCGCCTTGCCGTCGATCGTTCGCGTGGTCAGGAGGCCGACGACCGCCCCGCCGCCGTCGACGACCGGGCTGCCGCTCGTGCCGTCGGGGATGTCCCCCTCGAGCCGGCCCACGTCGATCCCTTCCAGGACGCCGAGCGCGGCGATCCTGGCCGGGACCAGGCCGAACGCGCCGTCCTTGACGGCGGCCACCCTGACCTGGGCCACACCCGCCAGTTCGACAGCTGCCAGGGTCAGGACCGGCCGGCCGAAGACCTTGATCCGGACGAGGGCGACGTCCCGTTTCTCGTCCTTGTCGATGACGCCGGAGCATTCGTATTCATCGCCGTTGGGGAACCGGGCGACGACCCGCCGGGCGCCGTTCACCAGGCGCCAAGACGTGGCCATGATCCCGTCCTTGATGGTCAGGAACCCGACTCCGGCCGCCGTCCCGCCGTCCGGCGCCTGGATGTCCAGGGCGACGACCGAGGGCAGGACCTTGGCGCCGATCTCGGCGCCCGCGGGGGTCTGTCCCGAGGCCGGGGCGGGCGGAACAGCGCATAACGAAAGTGCGGCCAACAGGGCCAGAATCGGGCGGCGATCGTTCATAGGGATGTGCTCCTTGAGTTTCTTTAGTCGCCGGAAGGGCGGCCGAGTACGACTTCGGACCGGGCCGGTCGACTCGGGGGGCCGGGCTTTAGTCTGCCAGCGCCTTCTTCAGCTCGTCCTTGAGCTTCGGCAGGACCTCGAAGAGATCGCCGACGATGCCGTAGTCGGCCACCTTGAGGATGGGCGCCTCGGGGTCCTTGTTGACGGCCACGATGACCTTCGAGGACGACATCCCGGCCAGATGCTGGATGGCTCCCGATATCCCGGCGGCGATGTAGAGGTTCGGCGAGACGGTCTTGCCGGTCTGCCCGACCTGGTGCTGATGGCCGATCCAGCCGGAATCGACCGCCGAGCGCGAGGCGCCCACGGCGGCCCGGGGGAAGACGGCGGCCAGGTCGCGCAGGAGGGAGAAGGCGTCGGGGCCCTTGAGCCCGCGGCCGCCCGAGACGACGACCTCGGCCTCGGTGACGTCGATCTCGCCGCTCTCCTCCTTGAGGATCTCGGTGACCCGCCCCTTGATCGAGCCATCGGGGATGGTCAGTGTTTTCCGGATCACTTCGCCCGAGGCCGGGCGGGCCTCGACGAGCGCGAAGATATTCGGCCGGAGGGTGGCCAGTTGGGGCCGCGTTTTGAGCGTCAGCGTCAGGAGGGCTTTTCCGGCATAGATGGGCCGGGTGAACTCGAGTCCCCCGTCCTTGACGGCGACCTTGACGCAGTCCGAGGCCAACCCGGCGCCGAGCCGGGCCGCGACCCGGGGGGCCAGGTCCCGTCCCATGGCCGTGGCCGGGAAGAACAGGGCCGCGGGGCCGATCTCGCCGGCGAGATCGGCCAGGGCGACCGCGTAGGCCTGGCTGGAGTAGTCGGCCAGGGCCGGGTCCTCGAGGACAAAGACCTTGGCCGCGCCGTAGTCGAAGGCCCCGGAGGCCAGGTCCGCGACCGACCCCCCGACGAGGACCGCGGCCGTGCCGACGCCGAGCTCGGCGGCCCGGCGTCCGGCCTCGGAGAGGGTCTCGAGCGAGCTCTTCTTGATCTTCCCGTCCCGCGTTTCAAGGTATGCGGCGATCATCGTTCCTCTCCCTATATGACCTTGGCCTCGTCCCGCAGGAGGCGGACGAGCTCGCGCGCCGTTTCGGCCGGGTCGCCCTGAAGGATCGTGCCGGTCTTCCGCGCGGGCGGCAGGTCGATCCCCGTGACGGCGACCGCCGGAGCCAGATCGGACGGCGAGAGGCCGAGTTCGTCGAACGTAATGACCGGGATCTCCCTCTTCTTGGCGGCCATGATGCCCTTGAGGGTCTCGTAGCGGGGTTCGTTCAGGCCTTTCTGGGCCGTGATGACGGCCGGGAGCGACAGCACGACCTTTTCGGTCCCGCCTTCGATCTCCCGCTGGGCCGTGGCCTCGCCGCCCTCGACCATGAGCTTGGTCACGACCGTCGCCTGCGGCAGTCCGAGGAGCTCGGCGACCATGGCCGGGACCTGGCCGTTATCCGCGCCGACCGACTGCTTCCCGAAGAGAAGGAGGTCGGCCCCGGCGAACCGGCGCTCGACGGTCCGGGCGAGGATGCGAGCGGTCCGCAGCCCATCGTAGGTCTCGGGCGTGTCGTCCCGGACGAGGGCGGCCTCGTCGGCGCCCATGGCCAGACACTTGCGGAGGACGGCGACCGTTTCTTCGCGGCCGACGGAGACGACCCGGACGGTCCCGCCCTTGGCTTCCTTCAAGCGGAGCGCCTCTTCCATGGCATACTCGTCGTAGGGGCTGACGACGAAATTCAGCCCGTCCTCGGCGACGGACCGGGTCTCGTGCTGGATGCGGATGCGGGACTCCGTGTCCGGCACCCTCTTGACGAAGACGAGAATGTTCATCCGATGATCCTCCTCGGGACGTGTCCGGTCCCTCCGGCGGGCGGCCTCACGGACGCTCGAAGCGCTTGAAGACGAGCGCCCCGTTCGTCCCGCCGAAGCCGAACGAATTGCTGAGCGCGTGGACGATCTCGGCCTTCCGGGCGGCGTTGGGGACGTAATCCAGGTCGCATTCGGGATCGGGGAACTCGTAGTTGATGGTCGGCGGCATGATCTGGTGGAGCAGGCTCAGGGCCAGGATGCCGGCCTCGAGGCCGCCGGCCGCGCCGAGCAGATGGCCGGTCATGGACTTGGTCGAGCTGACGGCCACGCGCCGGGCGGCCTCCCCGAAGACCCGCTTGACGGCCGCCGTCTCGGTCTTGTCGTTGAACGGCGTCGAGGTGCCGTGGGCGTTGATGTACTGGACGTCCTCCGGCCGGATGCCGGCGTCCTCGATGGCCCGGGCCATGACCCGCACGGCGCCGTCGCCGTCGGGGGCCGGCGCCGCGACGTGGTAGGCGTCGCTGGTCATGCCGTAGCCGACGACCTCGGCGTAGATGCGGGCGTCCCGGCGCAGGGCCCGGCCGAGCTCCTCGAGGATGACGACCCCCGCGCCCTCGCCCATGACGAAGCCGTCCCGCTTCGCGTCGAACGGCCGGGAGGCCTTGGCCGGCTCGTCGTTGCGCTCCGAGACGGCCTTGATGGCCGTGAAACCGGCCAGGCTGAGGGGCGTCAGGGGCGCCTCGGCCCCGCCGGCGATCATGACGTCGGCGTCGCCCCGGGCGATGATCCGGAACGAGTCGCCGATCGCGTGGGTGCCGGTGCTGCAGGCCGTGGCGTTGGCGCAGTTGGGGCCCTTGGCGCCGTAGCGGATGGAGATCTGGCCCGAGGCCTCGTTGATGATGGTCTGGATGAGGAAGAACGGCGAGACCCGGTCCGGGCCCTTCTCCAGGAGGACCTTGTGGTTCTCCTCGATGGAGCCCAGGCCGCCGATGCCCGAGCCGACGTAGGTGCCGGTCCGGTCGCTCTGGAGATCGGCCCGGTCGACGCCGGAGTCGGCCACGGCCAGTTCCGCGGCGGCCAGGGCGAAGCGGATGAAGGGGTCCATCTTGCGGACCTCTTTGCGGTCGATGAAGACCAGGGGATCGAAGTCCTTGACCTCGCCGCCGAACCGGGTGGCGTAGCGCGAGACGTCGAACCGGGTCAAGCCCGCGATGCCGCTCTCGCCGCGGAGCAGGGCCTGCCAGGTCCGGTCCGTGCCCGTGCCGAGCGGCGAGACCAGGCCGACGCCGGTGACGACGACCCGTCTTTCGGGAAAAGCATCCCTTTTCATGGAGCCAACGCTGCTATAAAGTCGGGAGCGGGGAGCGGCCTATTTCGCGTGCCCCACGATGTAGTCGATGGCCTTGCCGACCGTGGTCAGCTTCTCGGCCTGGTCGTCGGGGATGTCCAGCCCGAACTCGTCCTCGAGGGCCATGACGAGCTCGACGGTGTCCAGAGAGTCGGCGCCGAGATCATCGATGAAGGACGCGTCTTCCGTGACCTGCTCCTCGCTGATGCTCAGCTTGTCGGAAACGATGGCCCGGACCTTCTTGAGCAGTTCCTCTCTTTGCATGGTGTCCTCCTTCCTAAATAATAAAGATGATGACGGAGCGCTTACATATATAAGCCGCCGTTCACGCTGACCACCTGGCCCGTGATATAGGCGGCATCTTCAGAGAGCAGGAATTTTACAGCACATGACACGTCTTTGGGAAGCCCGAATTTTTTCAGGGGGATGGCCTCGAGGTAAGTCTTCTTGACCTCCTCGGGCAGCGCCTCGGTCATGGCCGTGGCGATGAACCCCGGCGCGACCGCGTTGACCGTGATGCCCCGGGAGCCGACCTCGCGGGCCAGGGATTTGGCCAAAGCGACGACCGCGGCCTTGGAGGCGGCATAGTTGGTCTGCCCGGGATTGCCCATGAGCCCGGCGATCGAGGCGATGTTGACGATGCGGCCGAAGCGGGCCGCGATCATGGTGCGCAGGACGGCCCGGGAGAAGTTGAACGTCCCCTTGAGGTTGACCCGGAGGACGGCGTCCCAGTCCTCCTCCTTCATGCGCATCAGCAGGCCGTCCCGGGTGATGCCGGCATTGTTGACCAGGTGGTCGATCCGGCCATGGGCGGCGGCGACGGCCGCGACGGCTTTTTCGACCGCGGCGGAATCGCCGACGTCGACCGCCCGGGCCTCGGCCCGGCCTCCCGCCGCGGCGATGGACGCGGCGACGGCCTCGAGCTTCTCGGCCTGGACGTCGACGAGGATCACGGCGGCGCCTTCCGCGGCCAGGTCCCGGGCGATGGCCTCGCCGATGCCCTGGGACGCGCCCGTGACGATCGAGACCCGGCTTTCGAACCTCATCATGCGCCGGCTCCCTTCAGGGCGTGCTCGTAGCGGAGGAGCTCCGCCTGGATCTTCTCCTGGACGTGGTTGGCGACGAACTCCCTGGCCCGGTCGATCGCGTTGCGGACGGCGGCCGGGTTGGACCGGCCGTGTCCGATGACGCAGACGCCGTTGAGGCCCAGAAGCTGGGCCCCGCCGTATTCGGAGTAATCGATCTTCTTATAGATCTTCTTCAGGTGCCGCTTCATGAGCAGGTAGCCGAGCTTGGCGAAGATGTTCTTGGTGATCTCGTGGCGGGCCATGGACAGGACGTTCTGGACGACGCCCTCGGAGGCCTTGAGGGCGACGTTCCCGGTGAAGCCGTCGCTGACGATGACGTCGGACACGCCGGAGAACATGTCCTTGCTCTCCACGTTGCCGACGAAGCGCAGGGGCGCCGACTGGAGGCGGTCAAAAGCCTCCTTGACCAGGTCGTTGCCCTTGCCCTTCTCCTCCCCGATGCTCATCAGGCCGATCCGAGGGTCCTTGACCCCGGCCACCGCCTCCATGAAGATCTTGCCCATGAAGGCGAACTGGACCAGGTTGTGCGGCTGGCAATTGGCGTTGGCCCCGACGTCGAGCAGCAGCGTCTTCCCCTCGACGCCGGGAACGAGGATGGCCAGGGCGGGCCGGTCCACGCCTTTGAGGGAACCGAGGACGTCGCGGGAAATGTAGACGACCGCGCCGGTGTTGCCCATGCTGACGAAGGCGTCGGCCCGGCCGTCCTTGACGAGCTGGGCCCCGACGCGGATCGAGGAGGCTTTTTTCTTCCGGAAGGCGAGGAGCCCCTCGCCCATGCCGATCTCCTCGGGAGCATCGATGATCGTGGCCCGGGACGTCGCGATCCCGCTTCGCGCGACTTCGCGGGCGATGGTGTTCTCGAGCCCGACGAGGAGGATGTCGACGCCGAAGTCCTCGGCCGCCCGGAGGGCGCCCGGCACGGCGGCCTTGGGCCCGAAATCCCCCCCCATCGCGTCGACGGCGATCCTCATGGACGGTATCCGCGTCAGTCTTTGGTCCCTTCCGTCACTTGCCGTCCCTTGTAGTGCCCGCACTCGGGGCAGGCCCGATGGGGCAACTTGGGGTTGCCGCACTTGGGACAGACGGAGAAGGTCGGAAGGGTGAGACCGTCGTGGGAACGGCGCTTGCCTTTTCTCGTCGGTGAGTGTCGTCTCTTTGGATTAGGCATTTAACTTTTGTCTCTCACGTTGAATTTGATCTTGTTCCAACGGGTGTCGGTTTCCTTGACCAGGCAGGAGCACTTGGCGTCGCGGATGATCTCGCCGCAGACGGCGCAGATGCCCTCGCAGGCCGGCGCGCACAGGGGCTTGGCCGGGAAGGTCAGGTTGAGCTGCTCGAGGACGACGGCCCGGAGGTCGATCTGGCGGTCGGCGTAGAACATCTGGTCCATCTTGTCGTCCGACAGATCGTCGGCGAGTCCTTCGATGTCCTCGGGCAGGTAGACGAGGTCGAACCGGCTGGCCACGGGGAACTCGAACGGCGTCAGGCAGCGCGCGCAGACAAAGCTCAGGCGGGCCGTGACCTCGCCCTGGACGAGGACCTCCTCCCCGACCAGCCGGACCGTGACCTCGGCGTGGGCCGGCTCGAGGAAGACGCAGTTCTCCTCGACCAGGTCCAGACTGAGGAACTCGAAATCCCGGGACAGGCGGAGGCCTTCCTGGGGCAGGCGGTCAATATCGATGAGCATCGTCGTATCCAACGGATTATCCTCTGAAAAAAGTCATCTTATTATACCAATCAGGTCCCCGTTGTCAAATGACGTCCGGCCCGCCCGGAAGCGGGATCCGGCGACCTGGCCCTTTTCCCCGGAAAAAGGACCGAGTCCCCGGAATTCCCGCTCTTCAGGGGGAAATTGGGCTTGAACCGGGGGGGCGGACGGGTATAATACCGCCATGGGCGGTTTCAATACCCGGGTGGACTTCAAGGGGGACGCCTACATCGTCCAGACCCAGGACAAGGGAACCGGCGCCCAGTACGTCGAATCGCTGATCTACAAGGCCGGACGGCTGCTCGCCTCCAAAAGGACCTTCTACACGGCCTTCGTCGGCACGCCCGACGTCAAGGACAGGATCGAGCGGATGATGGAGGACCAGCACAAGACGATCCTAGGGCAGATCGTCGAAGGCAGGTACGACTGAGTCCGGCCCGGCTTTTCCTCATCGACGGGAACTCCCTCCTCTACCGTTCCTATTACGCCGTCCAGAGGCTCGCGAGTTCGTCCGGCTTCCCGACCGGCGCCATCTACGGCTTCCTCGCTTCCCTGCGCAAGCTCCTCGACCAGGAAAAGCCGGAGTACGCGGGGGTCGTCTTCGATGTCAAGGGCCCGACCGTCCGGCACGACGCCTTCGAGGGCTACAAGGCCCACCGCAAGCCCATGCCCGACGACCTGGCCGAGCAGGTCCCCAAGCTCAAGGAGGTCCTGGACGCCCTGCGGATCGCCCGGGCCGAATACCCCCGCTACGAAGCCGACGACGTCCTGGCCACCCTGGCCGCCCGGGCCGCGGCCCGCGGGCTCCGGACGATCATCGTCACCACCGACAAGGACCTTCTCCAGGTCGTCGACCGGACGACCTCCGTCTGGAACCCGTCCAAGGAGACAACCGTCGACGAGGCCGGGGTCGAGGCCTTCTTCGGCGTCGGGGCCGGCCAGGTCGTCGACGTCCTCGCCCTCTGGGGCGATCCCTCGGACAACGTCCCGGGAGTGCCCGGCATCGGCGAGAAGACGGCCAAGTCCCTCATCAAGGAGTTCGGCTCGCTCGACGGCCTCCTCGACCGGCTCGACCGGGTCAAGAACCCCCGGGTCCGGGAGAGGATCGAGCAGAACCGGGAGGTCCTCGACCTCAGCCGGCGCCTGGTCACCGTGCGCCGCGATCTCGACGTCGAGCTCGACCTCGACCGCTACGCCGTCCAGGAACCGGACGAACGGGCGACCGTGCGCCTGTTCGGGGAGCTCGAGTTCTCCTCCCTCCTCCCGGATTTCCTGCGGCAGCCGCGCGCGCCGGTCGAGAAGGATTTCCAGGTCGTCTGCGAGGAGGCCGGCCTCCGGGCCCTGGCCGCCCGGATCGCCGAGGCCGGCGAGGTCGCGCTGGACACCGAGACCGACAGCCCCGCTCCGACCCGGGCTCGCCTCGTCGGGATGTCTTTCTCGCTCGCCCCCGGCCAGGCTTTTTACATCCCGGTCGGGCACGATTACCTGGGGGCCCCGGCCCAGATCCCCAAGAAGCGCGCCCTGCAGATCCTCAAGCCCGTCCTCGAAGATCCGAAGGTCCTCAAAACGGGACAGAACATCAAGTACGACCTGATCGTCCTGGAGCGCGAGGGCGTCCGGCTGGCCGGCCTGGACCGGGACACGATGGTCCTGTCGTACCTCCTCGAGCCCAATTGGGGCAAACACGGCCTCGAGAGACTGGCCCTCCACTACCTGCGGGAGACCAAGACCCCGTACGCGGAGATCGTCGGCAAGGGGAAGAACGAGCAGACGATGGACAAGGTCGCGGTCGAGCGGGCCGCCCCCTACGCCTGCCAGGACGCGGCGCTGGCCTTCGAGCTCGGCCGGCTGCTCGGGGACAAGGTCCGCGAGCGGAAGCTCGACCGGCTCTACGAGGACGTCGAGAAGCCGTTGATCGGCCTGCTGGCCCGGATGGAGGTCCTGGGCGTGCGGGTCGATCCGGCGGTCCTCAAAGCCATGTCCCGGGAGCTCGAAGGGGAGATCGGCCGGCTGGAGAAGGAGATCCACGCCCTGGCCGGCGGGGCTTTCAACATCAATTCGCCCCGCCAGCTGGCCGACGTTCTCTTCCACAAGCTGGGTCTCGCTCCGGCCCGGCGGACGAAGATCACCAAGGGCTTTTCCACCTCCATCGACGTCCTCGAGGACATGGCCGAACTCCATCCCATGATCGGCTTCGTCCTCGAGTACCGGCAGATGGCCAAGCTCAAGTCGACCTACGCGGACGCCCTGCCCGCGCTCGTGGACCCGGCCACCGGCCGCATCCATACCTCATATAATCAGACCGTGGCCTCGACGGGGCGGCTGTCCTCGAGCGAGCCGAACCTCCAGAACATCCCCGCCCGGGGCCCGTGGGGCACGCGCTTCCGCCGCGCCTTCGTCCCGGCCGAGGGGCACCTCCTTCTGGCCGCCGATTACTCCCAGATCGAGCTGCGCGTCCTGGCCCACCTCTCGGAGGACGAGACCCTGATCGCCACGTTCCTCGGGGACCGCGATGTTCACGAGGAGACGGCCCGGCTGGTCTTTCCCGACATCCCGGCGGAGGAGGCCCGGCGCCGGGCCAAGATCGTCAACTTCAGCGTCATCTACGGGACGTCGGCCTTCTCCCTGGCCCGCGAGCTGGGGACGTCGGCCGGTGAGGCTCAGAAGTTCATCGACCGCTACTTCGCGGAGCGCCCGCGGGTCCGCGAGTACCTGGACCGGGTCGTCGACGAGGCCCGCGACCGCGGCTATTCGGAGACGCTCTTCGGCCGGCAGCGGCAGGTCCCCGAGCTGCGGGCCCCGGACCGGAACCTCCAGCAGGCCGGGCGGCGCATCGCCCTCAACAATCCCATCCAGGGCTCGGCCGCCGACATCATCAAGGTGGCCATGATCCGGGTCGCCCGGGAGCTCGAACGGCGGAGGCTCGGGACGCGGATGATCCTCCAGGTCCACGACGAGCTCGTCTTCGAGGTCCCCGGGAAGGAGAGGGACGAGGCGGCCGGGATCGTCCGCGAGGCCATGGAGGGGGTCGCCGCGCTCCGCGTCCCGCTCAAAGTGCGGCTGGGTTTCGGGCCGAACTGGGCCGACGCGAAATAGGGCGGGCTTCCCTGTCGTTTGACCGAAAAATCGGGGACACGAAAAATGGGGACATGACCCTTTTCTCTTGAAAAGGGATCGTGTCCCCGATTTTTCGGAGGGCTGTCCGCCCTATTTCGCGTCGGCCGCCGGACGGAGTCCGGCAGGCCGAGGCCATCACAGCATCTTGTAGAAGGCCCGGAACTTCTTGTACACCTGGCCGCCCATCTTCTCCATCTCGGCCCGGACCTTGACGTTGGCCTCCATCTCGTGGTGGGTGTCGATCTTCTCCATGCCCGCCTCGTAGGCGGCGATGAGGACCTTGATGCCCATGAGGACATCGAGGCCTTGGCCGCGGAACCTCTCCTTGACCGCCCCGAGCAGCAGGTCGAGCTGCTTCGTCTTCCGGGCCGCCCGGAGGACGCGGATGAACCCGAACGGGAACAGGCGGCCCCGGGCCTTGACGATGCCCTCGGTCATGTCGGGCATGGCGATGATGAAGGCGACCACTTCGCCGTCCTTGCGGATCGCCTTGACGAAGCGGGGGTCGAGGATGGGCAGGAAGCGCCGGGCCAGGTCGTCCATCTCCTGCTCCTCGAGCGGGGCGAAGCCGTAGATGTTCCCGGCCATGTAACACTCGTTCATGAGCGCCAGGATGGGCCGGACCCAGGGCTTGATCTCCTTGCGGGTCTTGAACTCGAGGATCTCGTAGGTCCCGCGCTTCATGTGCCGCTCGTAGATCTTCCGGTAGAACTCGGGCGGCTCCTTGGGGACGACGAGCTTGTAGACGAACCAGTCGTTGTCCTTGGCGTAGCCCTCCTCCTCGAGCCACCGGGGCATCCACTCGAAGTTGTAGTAGGTGGCGATCGTGGCCCGGTGCTCGAAGCCCTCGATGAGGAAGCCCTCGGGGTCCTGGTCGGAGAAGCCGTAGGGGCCGACGATCTTGGTCATGCCCTTGGCCCGGGCCCAGTCCTCGATGTACTTCAGGACGGCCCGGAAGGCCTCCCGGTCCTCTTCGACGTCGAGGTAGCCGAAGCGGGCCGTCCGTTCGTTGCGATGCTCGTTGTAGCGGTGATTGATGATGCCCATGACCCGGCCGACGGGGCGGCCGTCCCTAAAAACCAGGAGAAGGACGGTGTCGCAGTATCCGAAGGCCTTGTTCTTCTTCTTGTCGAAGTACTTCCAGTCGTCCGTGAAGAGCGGGTGGACCCAGTTCTTGTGGCCGGCGTGGATCTTCTCGGGCAGGTAGATGAAGGTCTTCAGGTCCTTGCGGGACGCGACCTCGCGGATCTCGATGGACATGGCGTTTCCTTTCCTCGGCAGGATTCACAATTTATCCTACAATCCGGGCCAAAAATCAACGGAATTCTCGCTCTGGAAAAGCCTGTCGAAAAGCTGAGGACGAGGTGTGGAAATCCTTGACATCACCCCGGCCGGACACTATACTTTTGCTTCAAATTAAGGAAGGCAACCCGACCCCATGAACGTCGAAACAACCGTCCTCCTCACGATCTTCGTCCCCATCCTCGGCGCCTTCGCCGTCCCCCTCGCCGGCCTCCTGGACCGGCGGGCCCGGTCGGCCTGGGCCGTCCTGGTGAGCGGCGCGACGGCCGTCCTGCCGCTGACCCTCCTCCCCTTCGCTCTCAAGGGAGGGGAGCTCGTCGCACGCCGGACGCTGGCCATGGGCTTCGACTTCATCCTGATCATCGACCCCCTGTCGATCTTCATGGCCGCCGTGTCCTCCTTCATCGGCTTCCTCATCGTCCTCTACTCGCTCGGCTACATCCGCCACGAGGAGAATCAGAGCGAGTACTACCTGATGGTCGTGCTGTTCATCGGCTCGATGATGGGCCTGGTCTTCTCCGGCAACCTGGTCTTCATCTACCTGTTCTGGGAGATCATCGCCATCGCCTGCTGGCGGCTCATCGGCTTCTACCGGGAGCCGGCCCACGTCCGCAAGGCCGACAAGGCCTTCCTGCTGACCTTCTTCGGCGCCGTGGTCATGCTCCTCGGCTTCATCCAGATCTACGGCATCACCAACACCTTCGACATCACGGCCATGCGCGGGACGCTCATCCCCGGGACGGCCGTCCTGCTCATCCTCTTCGGCCTGTTCTCGAAGTCGGCCACCGTGCCGCTCCATACCTGGCTGCCGGACGCCGGCGTCGCGCCGACGACGGTCACGGCCTTGCTCCACGCCGCGGTCCTGGTCAAGATCGGCGTTTACGCCTTCGCCCGGCTGTTCGTCTACACCTTCCGCTTGCCCGAGGGCTGGCAGCAGGCCATACCCATCCTGGTCGTCGTCTCCAGCCTGGTCGCGGCCGCCGCCGCGGCCGTGGAGAACGACCTCAAGAGGATCCTGGCCTACTCGACGGTCAGTCAGATCGGCTACATCTTCCTCGGCTTCAGCATGATGAACGCCGCCGGCATCTCCGGATCGCTCCTCTTCATCCTGATGCACGGGCTGGCCAAGGCCGGCCTGTTCCTCTGCGCCGGCATCGTCATCCACGCCGTCCACACCAAGGATATCCGGGAGATGGGCGGCCTGATCAAGACGATGCCCGTGACCGCCGTGGCCTTCCTCGTCTGCGCCTTCTCGGTCATCGGCATCCCCCCGTTCGGCGGCTTCTTCTCCAAGTTCCTGGTCATCATGGCGACCGTCCAAGCCGGCCAGGTTTGGCTGGCGGCGGCCGCCCTGTTCACGGCCGTCCTGACGATGTACTACCTGTTCAAGGTCTTCTCGATGGTCTTCCTGGGTGAGGCCAAGCATCCGGCCCCCGAGAAGACGAAATCCATGGTCTTTGTCGTCGCCGCCCTGGCCGTCCTCAGCCTGGTCGCCGGCCTCTTCGTGGCCGGGCCGATGAAGCTGGCCAACATCGCGACGACACAGATGAGTTGGTGGCTCCGATGACGCCCAAAATGCTGCTTCTCCCGATCCTCCTGCCCGCCGTCCTGGCCGTCGTCCTGCTCCTCCTGCCCAGGGCGCTGCGGGTCCTCCGCGACGCCCTGGCGGTCGCCGGAGCGGCGGTCCTCCTCTACTACGCCTTCGCCTTCTTCTCCCTGAAGGACCTCCGCTTCAGCGTTCCCTGGCTCGGGCTGGGCATCGATTTCGACCTGCGGCTCTACTCCTTCTCGAGCTTCATCCTGCTGGCCCTGGCCGGGTTCCTCATCCTGATCACGATCTACGCGACGGCCCGGATGAAGGACGCGCCGCGGTCGCGGGAGTTCATGGCCTACGTCTTCCTGACGGCGGCCTTCGCCAACGGGGCCGTCCTGGCCAACAACTTCGTCCCCCTGGTCTTCTTCTGGGAGGGGCTGCTCGTCACGCTGTACGGCCTGATCACGACCGGCGGCCGGCCGACCTCGGGCCGGACGGCGGTCAAGGCCCTGCTCATCAGCGGCTTCTGCGATTTCTGCATGATCCTCGGCATCGGCCTGCTCTGGACCGTGAGCGGCACTCTGACCATGTCCGAGGTCTCGGTCGAGCCCGTCGGGCCCGCCGCCGCGGCCTTCATCCTGATGATGATCGGCGCCGCCGGCAAAGCCGGGGCCATGCCCTTCCACACCTGGATCCCCGACGCCGCGGTCGACGCGCCGGTGACCTTCATGGCCTTCCTGCCGGCCGCCTTCGAGAAGCTCCTCGGGATCTATCTCCTGGCCCGCGTCGCCCTCGACTTCTTCAAGATCGTGCCGGGCGGCGCCCTGTCCATCCTGATGATGACCGTGGGCGCGGTGACCATCGTCCTGGCCGTCCTCATGGCCCTCGTGCAGAAGGACCTCAAGCGGCTTCTCTCCTACCACGCCGTCAGCCAGGTCGGCTACATGATCCTGGGCATCGGCACGGCCATCCCCATCGGCATCGCCGGCGGCGTTTTCCACATGATCAACCATGCCATGTACAAGAGCGGCCTCTTCCTGAGCGCCGGTTCGGTCGAGCACCGGACCGGGACGACCGAGCTCAAGAAGCTCGGCGGCCTGCGCAAGGAGATGCCGCTCACGGCCTTTGGCTTCACCGTCTGCGCCCTGGCCATCTCGGGCGTCTGGCCGCTCAACGGCTTCGTCTCCAAGGAGATGGTCTTCCACGGCGCCCTGGAGACCGGCTACACGGTCTTCGCCATCGCCGCCTGGGTGGGGGCCATCTTCACCTTCGCCTCGTTCCTCAAGGCCGGGCACTCCGTGTTCTTCGGCGAGCGGGGCCGCGAATTGCCCGCGGTCAAGGAGAGCCAGCCGGCGATCACCTTCCCCATCCTCGTCCTGGCCGGCCTCTGTATCCTGTTCGGCGTCTACAACCGATTGCCCCTCCGGCTGTTCATCCAGCCCGTCGTGGAACCCCACGTCGAGGCCGGGGTGCACCTCGACCTCGCCCACCACGCCCTGTCCGTCTTCACGCCGGTCGCGCTGATCTCCATCGGCTGCCTCGTCCTGGCCTTCCTGCTCCACCGCCACGGCTTCCTGAAGTCGGGCCGCAAGCCGTACCTGGCCTCCGAACCCATCCACCGGCTCCCGGTCGTCCACAAGCTCTACGACTGGGCCGAGGCCCGGGTGTTCGATCCCTACGAGCAGGGCGTCAAGGTCCTCCAGGGGATGTCCATGGTCCTGTTCAAGGCCGTCGACCGGCCCATCGACTTCGTCTTCGAGAAGATCGTCACGGCGACCGGCGCCAAGTTCACCGGCATCCTGAAAAAGGCCCACAACGGGCACTACGCGAACTACCTCGCCTGGTGCCTGGCCGGCCTGGTCATCGTCGCAGGCGTCATCGGCCTGCTCGCGAGATAGAGAGGAGGAGCGTTGATCATACTCTTCGTCGTCGTTCCGCTCGTCGTGGCGGGGATCCTGCCGCTCGTCGGCAAGGTCTCCCGGCGCGTCGCCCCGGACCTGCTGGCCAACGCGACCCTGCTCTTTCTCCTCGTCTACGCCGCGGTGGCCGGGCGGGGCCTCATCGCCGGCGGTCCCGTCCTGCAGCAGTCCCCGTGGCTCGGCGAGGCCGTCAACATCCGGCTGGCCCTCGACGGATTCAGCCTGTTCATGCTGCTGGTCGTCTCTCTCGTGGGGCTGGCCGCCTCCCTCTTCTCCATCGACTACATGGAGCGCTACGGGGCCAAGGCCAACTACTACGCCCTGTACCTGGTCATGATCGCGGGGATGAACGGCCTGGTCCTCTCGACCGACCTCTTCGCCGTGTACGTGTTCCTCGAAGTGGCCGCCGTGGCCTCCTACGCGCTGGTCGCCTACGGGCGCGGGCCGGACGAGCTCGAGGCGGCCTTCAAGTACCTGGCGCTTTCGGTCGTGGCCTCGGCCTTTGTCGTGGGCGCGATCGCCGTCCTCTACGGGATGACCGGCGGCCTCGACTTCGCCGTCGTGGCTTCGGCCCTCCGGGAGCTCAACGCCGGCCCCGTCGTGGGCATCGCCGCGGCCTTCTTCATCGCCGGGTTCGGCCTGAAAGCGGCCCTCGTGCCCTTCCATTCCTGGCTGCCCGACGCCCACCCCTCGGCCCCGGCCCCCATCTCGGCCGTGCTGTCCGGCCTGCTGATCAAGGTCTCGGGCGTCTACGCCCTGACCCGCATCTTCTTCAACGTCTTCGGCCTGACCCCGGCCCTGTCCTCGGTCCTGATGCTCCTCGGCACCGTCTCGATGGTCGTGGCCGCCTTCCTGGCCCTCGGCCAGAGGGACATGAAGAGGATGCTGGCCTACTCCTCGATCAGCCAGGTCGGCTACGTCATCCTGGGCCTCGGCGTGGGGACGCCCCTCGGCATCGCCGGCGGCCTGTTCCACCTCTTCAACCACGCGCTGGCCAAGGGCCTCCTGTTCCTGACCAGCGGCTCCGTCCAGCAGGCCACGGGCACCCGCGACCTCGACGCCATGGGCGGCTTGGCCAAGCGCATGCCGGTCACGGCCGCGACCAACCTCATCGGGGCCCTGTCGATCTCCGGCGTCCCGCCGCTCAACGGCTTCTGGTCGAAGCTGATCATCATCGTGGCCCTGGTCCAGGCCGGCCACCCGGTCTTCGCCGTCATCGCCGTCCTGGCCTCGGTCCTGACCCTCTGGTACTACCTGATCCTGCAGCGGAAGGCCTTCTTCGGCAAGCTCAACGAGAAGTGGGCCGCCGTCAAGGAGGCGCCGTTCTGGATGACGGCCGCCACCGTCCTCCTGGCCCTCCTCTGCGTGGGCATCGGCATTCTCTTCGCATCGACCGTCACGACCTGGATCCAGCCCGCCGCCGACGTGCTCGCGGACGGGGTCCACGCCCTGACCGGATCGTGGGGATTTTAAGCGATGATCCTGCAAACCGCTCTCCTCATCGGCGTGGTGCTCTGCTCGGTCCTGGCCATTCTGCTCAGGGACCTGCTCAAGTCGGCCATCTCCCTGGCCGCGGCCAGCCTGCTGCTGGGCATCATCTTCTTCCGGATGAACGCGCCGTACGCCGGCGTCTTCGAGATCTCCGTCGTCGCCGGGCTGATCACGGTCCTGTTCATCCTGACCATCTCCCTGACCCGGGCGGACGAGGAGGTCCGCGAGACCCGGCTGGCCCGCTGGGCCTTCCCGCTGGCCTTCGTCGCGTTCCTGGTCATCGACGCCCTGGTCATGAAGGGCCTCCTCGGCAAGGTCCCGGCCCTGGCCTCCGCGGCCGAGACGGGCACGTTCGGCGAGGTCCTCTGGAAGGGCCGGACCCTCGACCTCATCGGCCAGATCGCGGTCATCCTGGCCGGCGTCTTCGCCGTCCTAGCCCTGTTCCGCAAGGATGACAAACATGAGTAACACCTGGTACCTGTACTTGTTCTTCGCCGTCGCGCTGGTCCTGGCCGGCCTGATCGGCCTGCTGCTCAAGCGCAACCTCATCAAGCTGTTCATCGCCATCGAGGTCGTCGGCAAGGGCGTCAGCCTGCTCCTCCTCTCGACCGGCTTCGCCAAGGGCAGCATCCTGACGGCCCAGGCCCTGGTCGTCACCTACATCGTCATCGAGGTCAGCCTGGTGGCCACGGCCCTGGCCCTGATCATCAACGTCTACCGCCACGGCAAGAGCCTGGACGTCCGCGGGCTGGCCAAGCTGAAAGGGTAAGCCATGACAGGAATCGGCATCCTTCTCTCCCCGCCCGTCGCCTTCCTCTTCTTCCTGGCCGCGGCCTTCGGCCTCTACGCGCTGGGCAAAGGCATGGCCCCCAAGCCGAACGCGGCCGGCGGCAAGCTGACGACCTACGCCTGCGGCGAGAACATCCCCGGCATCAAGGTCCAGTTCGGCTACCGCCTGTTCTTCTTCATCGCCCTGTTCTTCACGATGATGCACGTCGCCGTCCTGGTCATCGCCACCGTGCCCGCGGGCCCCATCGTGTTCTTCGCCCTGTTCTACCTGGTCATGATCGCCCTGTCCGTCTCGGCCCTGGTCACGAGGAGTTAACATGCTGAACAAGCTCACCCGCTGGTCCAGGATCAAGTCGCCCTGGATCCTGCACCTCAACTCGGGCGCCTGCAATGCCTGCGACATCGAGATCGTGGCCGCCCTGACGCCCCGCTTCGACGTCGAGCGCTTCGGCGTGCTGCTCAAGGCCACGCCGCGCCACGCCGACGTCATCATCGCCAGCGGCCCGGTCACCCGCCAGATGCGGGACCGGATCATCCGCATCTACGAGCAGACTCCCGACCCGAAATTCGTCATCGCCGTCGGCGCCTGCGCCATGTCCGGCTGCGTCTATCGCGGCGCCTACAACATCATGGGCGGCATCGACCAGGTCATCCCGGTCAACATGTACGTCCCGGGCTGCCCGGCCCGGCCCGACGCCATCGTCGACGGCGTCGTCAAGCTCCTGGGCAAACTCTAGGCATCAAGGAACCGCCATGTCCGACACCGACATCGTCGAAAGCCTGAAGCGGGACCTCGGGGCAAAGGCCCTCGAGCTCACGAATCCCGACCGCCGCCGCATCTTCCTCCGGGTCGCCCCCGCGGATCTCGTCGCGGCCGTGTCCGTCCTCCGGGACAAGTACGACTGCGCCTTCCTGTCCACGATCACCGGACTCGACACGGGCGAGGCGTTCGAGCTCCTCTACCATTTCGCCTCGCCCGTGACGACCATCCACGTCCGGACCGAGGTCCCCCGGTCCGAGCCGCGCCTGCCGTCCATCTGCCCCGTCATCCCCGGGGCGGTGCTCTACGAGCGGGAGATCCAGGAGATGTTCGGCATCGTCGTCGAGGGCATCCCCGACGGCCGCCGTCTCAACCTGCCGGACGACTGGCCCGACGGCGTCTTCCCCCTGCGGAAGGACTGGAAGCACGTCCGGCCCGAGGAAGTGATCCCCGGAGGTAAGTCATGAGCTTCGAGATCCCCATCGGCCCTCAGCACCCGGCCCTCAAGGAGCCGATCAGCCTCCGCATGACCGTGGAGGGCGAGGTCATCACCGGCGTCGACATCCGCCTCGGCTACAACCACCGCGGCGTCGAGAAGGTGGCCGAGGAGAAGAACTGGACCCAGAACATCTACCTGGCCGAGCGCATCTGCGGCATCTGCTCGCACTCCCACGCGACCTGCTTCGTCCAAGGCGTCGAGAAGCTCATGGAGCTCGCCCCGCCCAAGCGGGGGCTCTATATCCGCTACCTCGTCTCCGAGCTCGAGCGGGTCCACAGCCACCTCCTCTGGCTCGGGGTCGCCGGACACGAGGCCGGCTTCGACTCCTTCTTCATGTACACCTGGCGGGACCGCGAGATCGTCATGGACCTCCTGGAGATGATCACCGGCAACCGCGTCCACTACGCCATCAACACCATCGGCGGCGTCCGCCGCGACCTCGACGAGACCCAGAAGGCCAAGATCCTGGACGGCGTGGTCACGCTCCGGAAGCGGAGCGAATATTACCTGCGCCTCGGGGCCAGCGAGCCCAGCTTCGTCGCCAGGATCGCCGGCGTCGGCTTCCTGAGCAAGGCCCACGCGATCTCCCTCTGCGCGACGGGGCCGGTCGCCAAGGCTTCCGGCGTGGGCCGGGACGTCCGTAAGGAAGACCCGTACGCCGTCTACGACGAGCTCGAATTCGACGTCTGCACGGCCGACACCTGCGACGTCCTCGGCCGGGTCGTCGTCCGCGTCAAGGAGCTCCTCGAGTCCTACAAGATGATCGAACAGATGGTCAAGGGCCTGCCCGACGGGGACATCGCCTGCAAAGCGCCCCGCAAGGCCAAGCCCGGCGAGACCGTCAGCCGCTACGAGGCGCCCCGCGGCGAGAACATCCACTATATCAAGGCCAACGGTTCGGACAGGCCCGAGCGGCTCAAGGTCCGGGCCCCGACGCTCGGCAACTACCCGGCCACGGTCGAGATGCTCCGGAACGGCTTCATCGCCGACATCCCCCTCATCTTCGCCGCCATCGATCCCTGCATCTGCTGCGCCGAGCGGACCGTGACCCTCGTCAACGCCCGGAGCTCCGAGGAGTCCGTCGTCCGGATGAGCGACCTGCGCCGGAAGGCGCTCGCCCGGGCCGTGAACGCCCCTCTGAAAAGGAATGCGGTATGGCCGTTCTGAGAACCATCCTCTATCTCGTCGTCTATCCCGGGCTCGTCTTCCTGTTCGTCTACTCGACCTTCTGCGAATGGTTCGACCGCAAGGTCTACGCCAGGCTGCAGAACCGGATGGGGCCGACCCACACGGGCCGTTTCGGCCTGCTCCAGCCCATCGCCGACTTCGTCAAGCTCCTGTCCAAGGAGGACGTCGTCCCCGCGGCCGCGGACAAGACGCTCTTCTCGGCCCTGCCGGTCTTGGGCCTGGCCATCGTCTCGACCGCGGGCCTGCTCCTGCCCGTCTGGAATTTCGACCTGGCCGTCCCGGGCTGGACCTCCTTTCCCGGCGACATCATCGTCATCCTGTACCTGCTCAGCCTGCCCACGCTCGTCCTCTTCCTGGCCGGCTGGTCGTCGACCAACCTGTTCTCGACGATCGGCGGCTCCCGCGTCCTGACCATGCTCTTCGGCTACGAAGTGCCCCTCTTTTTGGCCGTCCTCGGGCCGGCCATCCTGGCCGACTCCTGGCGCCTGGCCGAGATCGCGGCCTTCTACCAGGCCCGGCCGCTTCTCCTCCTGACCAATCTCCTCGGCTTCGTCGTGGCCCTCATCGCCGTCCAGGCCAAGCTCGAGCGGACGCCCTTCGACATCCCCCACGCCGAGACCGAGATCGTCGGCGGCACCTTCACCGAGTACTCGGGCAAGAAGCTGGCCCTCTTCCGGCTGACCTTCGACATCGAGCTCGTCGTCGCCAGCGGCCTCCTCGCGGCCGTGTTCCTGGGCGGCTTCCCCGGCGGGGCGCTCGTCGGCTTCGCCCACTTCGTCGTCAAGACGCTGTTCATCATCTTCCTGCTGAGCCTGCTGCGGGCCATGACCTCGCGCGTCCGCGTCGATCAGGTCGTCTGGTTCTCCTGGAAGGTCCTGGCCCCGCTGGCCGTTCTGCAGCTCCTGGCGACCATCCTCCTGAAGGGATTCTTGAAATGAAAATCGCCGCCTTCCTGCCCGAGCTCCTGCGCCACCTCTTCAAGAAGCCGGCCACGGTCGATTATCCCTTCAAGAAGCTCGAGGTCCCCAAGGACTTCCGCGGGACGCCCTACCTCGATCCCGAGATGTGCATCGTCTGCAAGGCCTGCGAGAGGGATTGCCCGGCCGAGGCCATCGAGATCAGCGACGTCAACCCGGCCGAGAAGCGCTTCCGCATGGTCATCCACAACGACCGGTGCATCCACTGCGCCCAGTGCGTCGATTCCTGCCCGACGAATCCCAAGGCGATGCGGATGGACAGCCTCTACGAGATCGCCACGGACGACCGCCACAAGCTGAAAAGGGAGTGGGTCTACGTGCGGGCCGTGCTCAAGCCCAAAGCGGCCGCTCCCGCCGCGGCCCCGGCCGAGCCGTCCGCGACGACCGGTAGTCGAAAGCCTGATCCTCCGGGCAAAAAAAGCCCTCGCCCCGTCAGGGTGGAGGGCTTTTTTCTCTTCAGATCTTCATCGGCATGAGGACGTAGACGTGGGTGAGGGCGTCCTCGCCCTCCGGCTTGATGAGGACCGCGCTGTTCTCGTCCTTGACCTCGAAGACGACCTTCTCCGTCCCGACGGCCGTCAGGAAGTCGAGGAGGTACTGGGCGTTGAAGCCGATCTCCAGGTCCTGGCCCTTGTAGTCGACGGCCAGGCGGTCCCGGGCCTCGCCGATCTCCGGATTGGAGGAGAATAGCCGCATCCTGTTCTTCTCGATGGTGAACTTGATCCCCTTGGACCGCTCCGCCGAGAGCAGCGAGACCCGGCGGATGGCCCCGGCCAGCTCCTCCCTCGGGACGACCAGCCGCCCGGGATTGTCCTTGGGGATGACCGCCTGGTAGTTGGGGAACTTGCTTTCGATGATCCTCGATATGAGCGTTCTCGGCCCGACCCTGAAGAAAAGGTTGTTCTCGTCGAGGTCGAAGGCGATCGTCTCGTCATCGAGCTTCCGGATCTCGCTGAGCGTCTTCTTGGCCACGATGACGCTGAGATCCTTGTCGATCTTCATCCCGTCCTGGGCCTTCCGCGTGTAGGAGAGCCTGTGGCCGTCCGTGCTGATGAGCTCGATCTGCCGGTTCTTCAGCGAGAGCAGGGCGCCGTTGAGGTAATAGCGCTGTTCCTGGGTGATGGCGTAGAAGACCCGGTCGATCATGTCCTTGAGGTCCTGGAGGGGGATCTCGATGCCCTTCTCGAACCGGCCGTCCGGGACCTGGGGATAATCCTCTTTGGCCAGGCAGAGGACCTTGAACTCGCTTTCCCCGGCCTTGATGTCGATCGTCTCGTCCTTGAGCTCGACCTGGACCGGCTGCCCCTCGGGCAGGGACTTGACGATCTCGAAGATCTTTTTGCCGTTGACGGTGATCGCCCCCGGCTTCTCGATCTCCGCGGCCAGATGCGTCCGCAGGCCGACCTCCAGGTCCGTTCCCGTCAGCTCGATATCCGACGCCGAGACGTTCATCAGGATGTTGGCCAGGATGGGCATCGTATTCCTTTTCTCGACGATACCCTGAAGGATCTGCAGTTCGGCCAGGAAAGCTTCCTTGGGGATGGAGAATTTCATGTCTTCACCTTTCTCGCCGGGTTCTTTTCCCTCTTATTTTATTCTTATTATTTAAAACAGAATAAAACATCAAATCAAGAAGAGAAATAAGAATAGCCTCTGGAAATGTGGGAAACTCGCACAAACCCCTGTCCCTTCTCATTGGATGAAGGCCAGGAGACTGTTGATCTCTTTGTTGAATTCGGGATCGTCGTTGCGGAGCTTGTCGATCTTTCTGATGCTGTGGATGACGGTCGTGTGATGTTTTCCACCGAATTTCTTGCCGATCTCGGGCAGGGAGGAGTCGGTCAATTCCTTCGCCAGATACATCGCTATCTGGCGGGGAAAGGCGATCTTGGGGGAGTTGTTCTTGGATTTGAGCTGTGAGGGCTTGATCTTGAACCTGTGGCAGATGAGCTTCTGGATCTTTTCCACAGTCACGATCGACGCCGACGTGTCCAGGAGGCCTTTAAGAGCTTCCTTCGTCAAGTCGAGGTCGATGCGCTCCCCCTTGAGGGAGGCATAGGCGATGACCCGCCGCAGGTAGCCCTCGAGCTCCCGGATATTCGTCTGGACCTTGTCCGCGATGTAAAGGGCGACGCTCTCGGGGAAAGTGACGGCTTCGGCCTCGGCCTTTTTTCTGAGGATGGCGATGCGGGTCTCGATGTCCGGCGGCTTGAGGTCGGCGATGAGGCCCCACTCGAACCGGGAGCGGAAGCGTTCCTCGAGGTGGGGGATCTCTTTCGGGGGGCAATCGCTGGAGATGACGATCTGCTTCTGGCTGTCGTAAAGGTGATTGAAGGTGTGGAAAAATTCCTCTTTCGTCCGCTCCCGGCCGGACAGGTAGTGGATGTCGTCCATGAGCAGCAGGTCGACGCTCCGGTACTTCTCCCGGAATTCCAGGACCTTGCCGTACTGGAGGTGGGTGACCAGGTCGTTCATGAACTTCTCGGTCGTGACGTAGAGGATCTTGTTGCGGCCGCTCTGCTGGAGGCAGGAATGGCCGATGGCGTTCATGAGGTGGGTCTTGCCGAGGCCGGCCCCGCCGTAGATGTAGAGGGGATTATAGGATTTGGCCGGGTTTTTGGCGACGGCCAACGCGGCGGCGTGGGCGAACTGGTTGCAGCTGCCGACCACGAAATTCTCGAACGTGTAATTCGGGTTGAGGTTGGGATTGACGGGCTGGCCCTGCTTGGTCTTGCGGTCGTCGGGAGAACGGCGCATGAAGGCGGCCGGCGTGTCCTCGTGGATGTAGCGGATGTCGAGCGGCTTGCCGAAGATCTCGTGCGCGCACTCGGCGATGATGTTCGAATAGTGGAAGGAGAGCCAGTCCCGGAAGTAGGCGTTCGGGACCTTGATGTAGAGGCAGTCCTGCTCCCGGCCGATGAAGGTCGTCGGTTCGAACCAGGTCTCGAAGGAGTTGGGATCGACCTTGGCCTCGACGGCCCGGAGGATCTCGCTCCAAGGATTTTGATTTTCTTTAAGTTCCATGGGAGCCGGCGCGTTTTCCACAGTTTTTTCCACATCTGTGGAAAATCCCCTCCCGAAGCTCGTATCGGCCGGGAGAGGTCTGGCCATCATAGCATTCCGGGATGCCCTATACAAGCTTTTTTTTAGGGGAAAAAGGCCCTCCCGGGGTTCCGGCGCGGGTCCGGAAAAGGGCCCCGCGCAGGCGGCCCGGGCGAGCCCGAAAAAGGCCCTGCGGAGGCCCGAAAAGGGGCCAAAACCGGGCTCGGGCCGAAGCCCGGCGGATTGTGGAAACCTCGCCTTTTGTCGCGCTTAGCGCGGGGCCGGGGTCAGCGCCGAAGGAGGGCCCGGCGCTCGATCGTGGAGGTGCCCAGAAGGGCGGGCAAGAGACGGTCGCGGAGGCGCAGGGAAAGATCGGAGAAGGCGAAATCGGCGGGCTTGTCGAGTTCGAGATAATCGCGGTCCTCGCGCAGGCTCGCCCGGTGGACGATCTCGCCGGTCGCAGCGGAAACGAGGAAGATCTCGACCGACAGGGTCCAACGCCGCTGCTCGACAAGGCCGCGCTTGGCGATGTTGAAGGGGCCGTCCGAGGGAGCGCTCTTGTCGAGGGCCTTGCGGACCTGGCCGGCGAGGGTCACGGACCCGGTGAGGAACACGGCGCCATCGCGGCCGCTTCCGGCTTCCTTCCAGAACGGGGCCGGGGCCGGCCCGGCGGCGGCCTCCGCGGGCACCGCCGCGCGCGACACCCGTCCCGAAAAAGCGCGGCCGATCTCGACCGCGAGATAGGCGGCCAGCTCCGGCCCGGCGGCGAAGTCGGCCGGCGGCGAGGCCTCGGCGAAATTCGTGATGATGATCTCGGTGAACGCGCCGGGGGGGAGCGCCGCGACGCCCGGCAGGTCCAGGCTGATGTCGACCGGCCCGCCGCCGCAGGCCGCGCTCGCGCCCAGCCCGGCGACCAAGGCGAGGAGGGCGAAGCGCCTCACCCCGCCCTCCCGCGCAGACGCTCCAACCGGGCCTTGAAGGCTTCGTGGTTCGCCCGGATCGTCGGATCGTCGGGGGCGAGCCGACGGGCTTCCTCGTACTCCCGGCGGGCTTCGTCCCATTCGCCCAAGCGTTCGTGGGCGATGGCCAGGTTGTTGTGGGCGGCCGCCGAACCGGGATCGCGCTCGAGGGCCAGCGTCCACTGGCGCACGGCTTCCTCCCACGCGCTCTCTTGGGCCGCGGCCAGGCCGGCGGCCAGGAAACCCGAGGCCGGGGACCGCGCGCAGCCCGCCCCGGCGAGCAGGGCGACGGCGACCAGAGTCCCAAGTGCTACGGCGCGCATACTGACCTCCCTCCCAGATTACGGCCACTCGGCACTCCGGGTCAAGCGTCCGGCCCCCGCGGGACTTGCCACCGGCCGGCTTTTGTGGTATAAATTCGGCTCAAACCGAGACGAAAGAGACCGAACCATGCCTAAAGTCTGTGAGATCTGCGAGAAAGGCCCCGTCTTCGGGCATAACGTCAGCCATTCGCACAAGTCTTCCCCGAAGAAGTGGAAGCCCAACCTCCAGCGGGTCAAGGCCCAGACGCCGAAAGGCGTCCGCCAGATCTGGGTGTGCACGCGCTGCCTGCGTTCGGGCAAAGTGGCCAAGGCCGCCTGACCTGGGCTCTTCATAAAAACGCCGGGTCTCTCCGCAAGAACAAAAACCAAGACGGCGTTTTTACCCTTCGGGCAAGCCGATCCGGCCGCATCTGCTTCGTTGCAAAGGGTTCGCAGTACTCGCAGTACAGCTTCACCCTTTGACGCCTCGCATCTGCAGCCGCCTCGGCTCGTGAAGAGCGCAGGTCCGCCCTTCAGACCCGCTCCACCGACACGACTTCTTTTAAACCCGCGATCCGCCTCGAGATGTCCTCGAGGTGCCGGATGTCCCTGATGCGGATATCCAGGGTGATGCGGGCCTTCCCCTCCGAGGCCATGGAGGCTTCCGCCTTGGAGATGTCCCCCTCGAGCCCGGCGACCGCGGTGGCCACCTTGGCCAGCACCCCGGGCGTGTCCTGGGTCTTGACCAGAAGCCGGGCCTTGAACGTCCCGGCGAACGAGGGGTCCCACGACACCTCGACCAGCCGCTGGCCGTCGAGGACTTCCTTGGAGACGAGCGGGCAGCGCAGGGAATGGACGGTGAGCCCCCGGCCCGCGGTGATGTAGCCGACGACGGGCTCGCCCTTGACCGGCGAGCAGCACTTGGCCAGCTTGATCATCTGACCGTCGATGTCCTTGATCCGCACCCCCGCTCCCGGCCCGGGCACGAGGCGGGCCGCGGTCTTGGCGACGAGGCCCGGACGGCGCGGCGCGACGGGTCCATAGACCGACTCGACGAAGGCGCGGTCGAGGACGATGCGGCCGAGCCCCACATGGTGGTAGAACTCGTCCAGGGACGCGGCCCGAGGGCCGAGCAGGGCCGCGAGCCGCGCGGCCAGCTCCGGCTCGCGGCGCAGGCCGGCCGGCAGGAGGTACTTCGCCGTTTCCTTGTCCCAGAGCTTCCGGCCGAGCGCGGCGCTCGTCGTGCGGCTGCGGACGTTGAGCCAGCGGCGGAGCTGTTGGCGCGCGCCCGGGGTCGCCGCCGAGGCCAGGAGGCCGCGCGTCGGCGACTTGGCGGGGTCGGTCAGGATCTCGACGATATCGCCCGTCTTGAGCGCGGTTTTAAGGGGGGCCGCCGTCCCGTTGACCCGGGCCCCGGCGGCGTGGAGGCCGATCTCCGTGTGGATCTTGAAAGCGAAGTCGAGGGCCGTGGCGCCGGCCGGGAGGTCGACGACCTTGCCCTTGGGCGTGAAGACGTAGACCTCGTCGGGAACAAGATTGGACTTCAGGCTCCTCAAAAACTCCTGCGGATTCTTCTTCTCCTCGAAGAGGGCGGCCATCTCGCGTAGCCAATGGAGGCGCCGGTCCTCCTTCATCGGCGCGGGAGGCGCGTCGTCCTTGTAGCGCCAGTGGGCGGCGATCCCGTTCTCGGCCAGGTCGTGCATTTCGCGCGTCCGGATCTGGATCTCGAAGGTCTTGCGTCCCTCGGTGATGACCGTGGTGTGCAGGGCCTGGTACAGGTTGGGCTTGGGCATGGCGATGAAGTCGCGGAAGCGCTGGGGCAGGTGCGGCCAGCGCTGGTGGATGATCCCGAGGACGGCGTAGCAGTCCTTGACCGAGCCGGTGATGACGCGCAGGGCCAGGAAGTCGAACACCTGGTCGAAGTCGATGTCCCGCCGCTTCATCTTGCTCCAGACGCTGTAGGGCCTCTTGACCCGGGAGAAGATCTCGGCCGAGAGGCCGTTGCCGGCCAGGAGCTTCTCGAGAGTCCGCTTCATGGCCGCGAGGTCGGATTCGGCCGCTTTGCGCTGCGGCTCGACCTCGGCGGCGATCTTGGCGAACTCCTCCGGGGCGACGTAGCGGAAAGACAGGTCCTCCAGCTCGGCCCGGATGCGGCCCATGCCGAGCCGGTTGGCGATGGGCGCGTAGACATCCAGCGTCTCGCGGGCGATCTGGCGCTGCCTCTCCTCGTCGAGGAAGCGGAGGGTTTTGAGGTTGTGGATCCGGTCGGCCAGCTTGATGAAGACGACGCGGATGTCGTCGGTCATCGCCAGGATGATCTTGCGGAGCGTCTCGGCCCGGCGAACCTCGGGCGACACCTCCTGGACCCGGCTGATCTTGGTCACGCCCTCGACGAGGTCGGCGACCTCCTTGCCGAAGGCCTCGCGCAGGTCCGCGGCCGTGGTCTCGGTGTCTTCGATGACGTCGTGGAGCAGGGCGGCGACGAGCGTCGTCCGGTCGAGCCTCATGTCCGCAAGGTAGGCCGTCACCTCGAGCGGATGGCTGAGATAGGGCTCGCCCGAACGCCGGACCTGGCCCTTGTGGGCCTGGCCGGCGAAAACGTAGGCCTTGCGCAGGACGGCGACATCCTTCTCGCCGATGTAGGCTTCGGCTTTCTCGACGATGTCGTCAAAGCGGACCATGGCCGGAAGGCCCTCCCCGCGCGACGATCCAATCCGCGGCCTCGAGGATGCCGGCGGCCGTGTGCGCCGGCCGGAAGCCCAGGTTCTCGAGCCGGGCCGCGGCGGCGCGGCCGTATCCGGTGAGAACGAGCACGGGCGTCGCGCCGATGTTCCGACCGAACAGGACGTCGGCCGCCTTGTCCCCGACCATATAGGACGCCGAGAGGTCGAGCCCGAGCTCGCGCGCGGCCCGCCGTCCCAGGTCCGGCCTCGGCTTGGCGCAGGAGCAGCCGCCGTCGCCTTCGGGCGCGTCCCCGTGGGGGCAGGCGTAGATCGCTTCGAGAGGGGCGCCTTGGCGGGCGAATTCTTCGAGGAAGCGGGCGTGGAGCTCCTCGAGATCGCGCTCGTCGAAATAGCCGCGGGCGATCCCGGACTGGTGGGTGACGACGACCGGGACGAAGCCGGCCCGCCGCAGCCGGCGGACGGCCTCGAACGCGGCCGGGTAAATATGGACTTGGCGGAAGTCGGCCGGGTAGCCGATGTCCTCGTTGAGCGTCCCGTCCCGGTCGAGGAATACGGCCCTGCGCGCGGTCATGACCAGCGTTCGCCCGTGGCGAAAGACCTCCGAGGAGCGGTTATTCGGACGATTTGTCGGACTTGGCCTTGGTCCCTTCGCCGGAACACGAGTCCGCGGCGGGCTTGGCCCCGGCCTTGGCTGAAGCCGAAGAAGAGCTCTTCTTGGCGTAGTCGGTGATGTACCAGCCGTTGCCCTTGAACTGGATGGCCGGTGAGGACACGAGCTTGACGACGGCGCCGCCGCATTTAGGGCACTTATCGGGCGGCTTGTCCTTGGCCTTCTGGAGCACCTCGCAGACGTGGCGGCACTTCTGGCACTGGTATTCGTATATGGGCATCTGGGCTAACTCCAACCAAACAACAATTGATTATAGCAGAAATTGCCAGTCATGATGACCGCCATTTTGATGGGCAGGGACGCCGGAAGGTCCATTGTCTCTTGGGCGTGTCATGAGAAGGCCGTGGGAAGTGGGGCTGAGGGGTGTCGGCGAAGTGAGCATTGCGGTGATTTAGCCGTTCAGGAGAGGGACGAGGGCAGTTTCCCTGCGGCGGGGAGTGGAGTCCTCGGAACGGACCTGCAGAATCGTGGCCGAGCACTCGAGGCCCCGATTCTGCGAAATATCTGAAAAGAGCTCTTTCCGGATATTTCTCAGATGTGCGGCTCCGAGTTGCTCCGCCCCACTTCTGATGGTCGCTTCCAAGAGTCCGCTCCCTGATGGCGCTGAGTCCGTCGAACGGAACGGCGTGAAGAATCACCGCAGCGAACGGAGCCGAGCCCCGAGGCCCCTCCACGGCCGGCTAGGGATTATCGTTGGCTTTTGCGAGGACCGCCCATCCGTTAGCGCCGGCGGTCATTCATGGAAAACGATGGCTTCGAAGACGGAGAGCTTGGCCCCACGCTTCCAAGCGTCCCGCGGCAGCCCGGCTTTGAGGCAGACCTGGTCGAGGAAGGTCGTCCGGTCCCAGCCTTCGTCGACCGCGACCTGCGGCAGCAGGACGCCGCTCCGCCCGTCCTTCTCGACGATCAGGCCGTGGACGCCGACCTTGACGCTATTCGGGTCGTCGGTCTCCCGGGCGGGCGTCAGGACCGAGATCTCGAAGCGGAGCCCGGCGAGCTCCGAAGCGGCGACGCGCGGGAAACGCGGGTCCTCCGTGGCGGCGTAGACGGCGGCCTTGATGACGGCCTCGCCGAGCGGGAAGACCGGGGCGATGAAGCCGATGCAGCCGCGGAGCTCGCCGTTCCGGGTCAGGGTGACGAACGCCCCGCGCGGCTCCCGGAGCTTCGCCAGGCCGGAACGGTCCTCGATCTCGGCGCCCTTCGCGAGGAACTCGGCGACGGCCGTCCGGGCCAGGCGAAGGAGCGCGGCCTTCTCCTCCGCGGAGAGCGTGTCGGCCCGGAGCACCGGGCCGGCTTCCGCGCCCGCGAGGACCGCCGCGGCGAGATAGCCGACGATGGGCCCGCCGGAGGAGGACGAATCGGTCCGGGCCAGGACCCGGACCCGGGGCCGGCCCGCCTTCTCCGCGAAAAGGAGGACCGTCGCGACCGGCCCGCCCCCGCACATGATGTTCTCCCCGGCTTCGGCCTTGCGGATGAGGGTCTCGGTCCTCAGGCCCTGGATGAGAGCGGCCGTCTCCGCGTCGGTCGCCTCGGCCCGGTCCTTCGGCAGATAGTGCGACAGGTCGGTCGAGGCGACGACGAGGACGTCCTTGCCGAGGCAGGTCTTGACAAGGGCCGAGGCGAGGGCCCGGACGGTGGCCCGGGTCTGCCGGCCCATGACGATGGGGACGATGGCGGCCCCGGGCAGGGCCCGCTGGACGAAGGGCACCTGGACCTCGACGGAATGCTCCTCGGCGAACGCCTCGGGAAGGTACCGGGCGCCCGAGGCCTTGGCGATGGCCGCGGCCAGTCCGGCGTCGATCCGCGCGACGCCGAGCGGGGTCCGGAACCCGCCGTCGGGCCAGATGGCCAAGCCCTCGAACGCGACCCTGTGGGAGGGCCCGATGATGACCACCGTGTCGATCTTCCGCCCCTTGGCGAGGGCGTAAGCGGCCCCGGCCGTCCGGCCGGAGTAGGCGTACCCGGCATGGGGGGCGATCAGGGCGACGAGGCGGCCGGGGAGCGCTTCCCCGGGGGCCGCCGCGGCCAGGTAGCCGTCGATCGCGGCGGCCAGCGCGGCCGGGTCGTCCGGGTAGAACGGGCCGGCGAAAACCGCCGGACGGACGGACTGCCCGGCGGCCGCGGCGGGGAGGAGAACGGCCAGCAGGGCCGCCGTGACGAGGACCTTGGTCATCGATCTCAATATAAGCAGAGGGCGGCGAAAAAGCAAACGTCCGCATTCCCTTTTGCCGAGGTTGATTTTTTCGCCGTGTTTTTATAGAATGAACGAGGGAAGGTTGCGATGAAAGGCTTCTTCAAATTCATGCTCGCGGTGCTGACGTTGGGCACGGTGTTCTTCCTCGGTCATTATCTTGGGAAAGAGAAAGAGAAATCCAAGATCCCGATCTTCCAGGAAGAACCCGAAAATCCCGAATGATCCGTCCGGGATCCTCCGGGCTTAGAACGCGCCGTCCCGGCCGGGCCCGGGGACGGACGCAGGGGGTCGGACCATGAAGTGGAGCTTGACCGCGATCCTGATCATCTTCGCGGCCTTCATCGTTCTGCTCATCCTCAATCCCAACATGTCCTGCTTCGGTCGCCGCGTCAAGTCGCCGTTCTATCCCCTGCTGCGGAAAAAGCGCCTGAAGGGCCGGGCCGAAGAGCCGAAGAAGCCGCCGAAGACCGAAGATTATGGGTTTAAATAGACCGGCCGCCCACGGTCGGGTCTCCCTCGTCGCATCCCTCCTGATCGTCCTCTCGGTCGCGGCCTGCGCCGGCCGCGTTCCCATCCTCGTTCCCCCGTCCGGCGGCATCGAAGCCGTCGAAGGATTCGCCTCGGCCTCGATCGCCGGCGCGGATGCGGCAGCCAAGGGCCGCTTCGCCTTCGTCTTCCGCCGGCCCGGCTTCGGCCGCATCGAGGCGGTCGACCCGATCGGACGGACCGCCTTCCTCGTCCTCTTCCGCGGCGACCGGGCCTGGTTCGTCCTGCCGGGAAAGAAAGCCTACGCCGAGGACGGCGCCCGGATCACGATGGAGCGGTTCCTGGGGACCTCGCTCCTTCCCGACGAGGCGCTCGCTCTCCTCTCCGGGCTGTGGACCGGCTTCGGACCGGAGAGCGGATGGGCGCTCGAGCGCGACGAGCGAGGCCGGGTCGCGCGCTGCGGCCGCGACGGCTTCCTCTTCACGGTCCGCGAGTTCTTCCCCGGCGGCGGCGTGCCGCGCCGGATCGATCTCTTGGGCGAGGGGACGTCGGGACGCCTGAAGGTCCTCGAGCTCGCCTTCGACCCGGCCGCGCGGGAGGCCGTCTTCGACACGGCCTTCCTCCGCGGCTACGCCCCGAAGACATGGGAGGAGATCCTGGATCTCATCGAACGATGACCGTCCGTTCGTTCGCCAAGATCAACCTCGGCCTCGAGATCGTCGGGAAACGCCCCGACGGCTATCACGACATCCGGACGCTCTTCCAGACGATCTCGCTCCACGACGAGCTCGAATTCGAATCCGCGCCGCCGGGCACGGTCGAGCTCGCCGGGGACGATCCCGCCGTCGCCTGGGACCGGACCAACCTCGTCGACCGGGCGGCCCGGAGGCTGCTGGAGAAAGCGGGGAGCGGAGCCGGGGCTCGGGTCTCGGTCCGGAAGTCCATCCCTGCCGGCCGGGGCCTCGGCGGGGGCAGCTCCAATGCCGCGGCGACCCTGCTCGCCCTCGAGAAGATGTGGGGCCTCTCCCTGGCGGAGACCGAGCTCGCCGGCCTGGCCAGAGATCTTGGGGCCGATGTCCCCTTTTTTTTGAAGGGGGGGCTTTGCCTGGGCGAGGGCATCGGGGACATTTTGACGCCCCTGGCCGACCTCGAGCCCCTGCCGTGCCTGCTGATCTTCCCCCCATTTCCCATCCCCACGCCCTCGATCTACGCGGGCCTCGACGCCTCCTTGACTTCCCCGGGGAAAATCAGTAAAATTGTGCGCTTTCTGGAGTCCGGAGACTTCGGTCTCCTGGAAAACGACCTGGAGCGCGTCATCTTCCGGGCCCATCCCGAGATCGAGCGTTGGAAGAGCTTTTTGCGGGACGAGGGGGCCCTGGTCGCCCAGGTCAGCGGTTCGGGCTCGGCGGTGTACGGGATCTTTCCCGGCACGGAAAGCGCTGAGGCGGCGTGGAGGAGGCTCCCCGGCACGACGGAAGCCCGGCTCGCGGCGACCCTGCCGCGGCGGGGCTATTGGGCCCAGCTCGGTGCTGGGGCGTAGCCAAGCGGTAAGGCAACGGACTTTGGCTCCGTCATTCGGAGGTTCGAATCCTCCCGCCCCAGTTCGGACGATATAAGGCGAGGAAAGAACGATGAAGGTATTCACGGGATCGTCGAACCCGGCCCTGGCCCAGGAGATCGTCGATTACCTGAAGATCGATCTCGGTCGCTGCGTCCTCAAGCGCTTCAGCGACGGGGAGATCCGCTTTTACATCGACGAGAACGTCCGCGGCGAGGACATCTTCATCATCCAGTCCGGGTCGTCAGACGCGAACAGCCACCTCATGGAGCTGTTCCTGATGATCGACGCCTTCAAGAGATCTTCGGCCGGCCGGATCACGGCCGTCATCCCCTATTATCCCTACGCCCGCCAGGATTGGAAGGACAAGCCCCGGGTCCCCATCTCGGCCCGCCTCGTCGCGGACCTCATCGAGACGGCGGGGGCCAACCGCGTCCTGACCATGGACCTCCATTCGCCCCAGATCCAGGGCTTCTTCTCGATCCCTGTGGACAACCTCATGGCCGCGCCCGTGCTGGCCAACCACATCAAGACGCTGAAGCTCGAGGACCTGACCATCGTCTCTCCGGACGCCGGCGGCGTGGGCCGGGCCCGCGTCTTCGCCGAGCGCCTCACCGCCCGGCTGGCCATCATCGACAAGCGGCGGCCGGCGCCCAACATGGCCAAGGTCCTGCACGTCATCGGCGAGGTGGCCGACCGGAACATCGTCATCTTCGACGACATGGTCGATACGGCCGGGACGCTGGCGGCGAGCGTCGAGGCCCTGGCCGAGAAGAAGGCCAACCGGATCTTCTTCGCCTGCACCCACCCGGTCCTGTCGGGGCCGGCCCTCGCCAACATCGCCGGGTCGAAACTGGAACGCCTGTTCGTGACCAATACGATACCGCTGACGGAAGAGGCCGCCCGCACCGGCCGCTTCTCCGTCCAATCGGTCGCCGAGCTCTTCGGAGAGGCGATCCGGAGGATCAACGAGGGGAGCTCCGTCAGCTCCCTGTTCACCTAAGGAGAACATGATGCAAATCGTCGTCAAGAGCGAAAAACGCCAGGGGCTGGGGTCGAACGCCGCGCGCCGCCTCCGGACCCAGGGATTCGTGCCGGCCGTGCTGTACGGGGAATCGATGGACAGCGCGCCGCTCGTCCTGAGCAAGAAGGACATCGTCCGCATCCTGAAGCTCGAATCGGGCGAGAACACCATCTTCAAGGTCACCGTCGAGGCCGCCGAGTTCGACTGCATGATCAAGGAGCTCCAGATCGATCCGTCCTCCGACGAGCTCCTCCACGTCGACCTCATCCGCATCTCCATGGACAAGGCCATCCGGGTCACCGTGCCGGTCGTTCACCGGGGCGAGCCCATCGGCGTCAAGACCGAGGGCGGCTTCGTCGACTTCGTCACCCGAGAGGTCGAGGTCGAGTGCCTGCCCAAGGACATCCCGGAGAGCCTGGGGATCGACATCTCCGAGCTCCACGTCAACCAGACCTTCAAGGTCCTGGGCATGGCCGTCCCCGACGGCGTCCGGATCATCACCGAACCCTCGACGGTCCTCGTCCTGGTCTCCATGCCGCACAAGGAAGAAGAGCCCTTCCCCGGCGAGAAGCCGGAGGGCGAGGTCGCGGCCGAGGAGCCCAAGGAACCCGAGGTCATCAAGAAGGAACGGGCCGAGAAGGAAGAAGCGGAGAAATAAGCCTTGTGGCTGGTCGTGGGCCTTGGCAACCCGGGTGACGAGTACGAGGCCACGCGCCACAACGCCGGCTTCATGCTGGTCGATCGCCTGGCCCGGGCCTGGGGCGTCGAGCTCCGGGGCCGGCTGTTCAAGGCCCGGACCGCCCTGGTCCGCCGCGGCGGGGAGGAGGTCCTCCTGGCCCAGCCCAAGACCTTCATGAACCGGAGCGGTCTCGCCGTGCGCGAGGCCATGGCCGGCAAGGGCGTGCCGCCGGAGCGGCTGGTCGTCGTCTACGACGACCTCGACATCCCGCTCGGTGAGATCCGGGTCCGCAAGCGGGGCCGGCCGGGCACCCACAAGGGCATGATCTCGGTCGCCGGCGAGGTCCGGACCGACGATTTCGCCAGGGTCCGCATCGGGATCGGCCCTCTGCCGGCCGGCCGGGACGCGGCCGAGTTCGTCCTCGAGCCCTTCCGCAAGGGCGAGCGCGAGCCCCTCGAGGAGGGGCTGGCCCAGGCCGAGGAAGCCGTGGCCCTCGTCCTCGACGGCCGGATCGAGCCGGCCATGACCCGGTTCAATCATCGCAAGGCGACGGCTGGGATTTGAATTTTCCGGAGAATCGGCTAGAATAGGCCGGTCGACTCCTTGTTCCTTCCCGATGAGGAAGGAGCTGTTACATCCATAAGGAGGTCTCATTGAGACAGTACGAGACGGGGTTCGTTCTCTCCCCCACCCTTTCCGAAGAAGAGACGACTCAGTTCCTCCAGCAGATGGCCGAGATCGTGGCCCAGAAGAAGGGGCGCATGGTCAAGCAGGACATCTGGGGCAAGCGCCGGCTGGCGTTCCCGATCAAGCGTTTCCAGGAAGGCCTCTACGTGTTCTTCACGTACGACGGCCCCGGCGACGTCTCCCTCGAGCTGGAGCGCCGGTTCAAGCAGTCCGATGCCGTCATCCGGTTCATGACGGTCGTCAAGGACCCGCGGGACCTCGTCCGGCGGAAGAAGAAGAGGCGGGCCGAAGACGCCGCGGCCGCGGCCGCTCCGGCTCCGGCCGCCGCCGAAGTGAAATCCGAGGAGAAATAAGATGCCGCGCGACGAACGATCCGAACGGGGCGAACGCAGCGAACGGGGCGGCTACCGCAAGTATTTCGCGCCCAAGAGGAAATTCTGCCGGTTCTGCCAGCGGGATGTCCGGGGCATCGATTACAAGGCCGTCGAGATCCTGAAGAAGTACATCCCGGACAGGGGCAAGATCACCCCGCGCCGGATCACCGGGACCTGCGCCTTCCACCAGCGCAAGCTGGCCCTGGCCGTCAAGCGGGCCCGGCTCATGGCCCTGCTCCCCTACGTCGAGGATTGAGATGAAAGTCATCCTGAAACAGGACGTGGAAAAGGTGGGCCGGCGCGGCGACGTCGTCAACGTCGCCCCGGGCTTCGGGCGGAACTATCTCATCCCCCGGAAGATGGCCCTGGCCGTCACCCCGACCAACATCAAGATGATCGAGATCGAGAAGACGGCCCTGAAGAAGAAGGCGGAGATCGAGAAGAAGGCCTTCCAGTCGCTCGCCGAGAAGCTCAACGGGGTCACCCTGACCTTCACCCGCCGGGCCGGCGAGAAGGACGTCATCTTCGGCTCCGTGTCGGCCGGCGACGTCAAGGAGGCCCTGGACGGCCTGGGCTTCGAAGTGGACAAGAAGAAGATCCTGCTCGACGAGCCGATCAAACGGCTCGGCAACTTCGCCGTCCCGGTCAAGATCAGCATGGACGACCGGGCCGAGGTCAAGATCGTCGTCGCCCGCGAGGAGGCCGAGGGCTCCGAGGCGGGCGCCGCGGAGGGGAAAGCGGAAGGTCCGGCGGGCGACAAGTCCTGAGCGTCGGCGGTCCGGCCCGGGCCTGATAGAGGGGGCTATGGAACTCGACACGATGTTCCTGAAAAGGACGCCGCCGCACAGCCTCGAGGCCGAACGGACGGTCCTCGGGGGCATCCTCGTCCAGAACGAGAACCTCAACGTCGTCCTGTCGACGATCTCGCCCGAAGACATCTACAGGGACGCCCACAGGAAGATCCTGGAGCGGATCATCGTCCTCGTCGACAAGGGCCTGCCCGTCGACTTGGTCAGCTTGACGGAGGAGGCCCAGCGGGCCGGCGTCCTCGAGGAGATCGGCGGCGCGTCCTACCTGGCTTCGCTCCTCGACGGCGTTCCCCGCAACCTCAACGTCGAGTACTATGCCCAGATCATCAAGGAAAAGGCCCTCCTCCGCCGCCTCATCCTGTCCTCCTCCCGCATCATACAGGACAGCTACGACCAGAAGGATGACGCCGACGAGCTGCTCAACGCCGCCCAGACGGCCATCGTGGAGATATCCGAGCAGCGCATCAAGCCCGGCTTCCGGCCGATCAACCAGCTGACCGGACCGGCCCTGGAGACGATCCGGAAGACGGCGGCCCGCAAGGAGGCCGTCACCGGCGTGCCTTCCGGCTTCCGCAACCTCGACTCCATGACCGCGGGCTTCCAGCCCTCGGAGCTGGTCATCCTGGCGGCCCGGCCCTCCATGGGCAAGACCGCCCTCGGCCTGAACATCACCCACCACGTCGGGCTCAAGACCGACAAGGCCGTCGGCTTCTTTTCCATGGAGATGTCCGAATCGCAGATCGTCAACCGGCTCCTCTGCGCCGAGGCCCAGATCGACCTCCAGAAGACCCGGACCGGCTACCTCAGCGAACGGGATTTCGAGAAGCTCAAGCTGGCCGGCGAGGCCCTGTCCCAGGCCCGTATCTTCATCGACGAGTCGGCGGCCCTGACGGTCATGGAGATGAAGGCCAAATGCCGGCGCTTGAAGATGGAGCAGCGGCTGGACATCGTCTTCGTCGATTACATCCAGCTCATGCGCCCCGGCGGCCGGTTCGAGAACCGCAACCAGGAGATGTCCTTCATCTCCCGTTCGCTCAAGGAGCTGGCCAAAGAGCTCCACATGCCGGTCGTCGGCATCTCCCAGCTCAGCCGGGCCCCCGAGAAGGGCCGGCGCGAGCCCAAGCCCATGCTCTCGGACCTGCGCGAATCGGGGGCCATCGAGCAGGACGCCGACGTCGTCATCTTCATCTACCGGCCCGAGTTCTATCACCGGGACGACGAGACCGTCCGGGGCATCGCCGAAGTCAGCGTGGCCAAGCAGAGGAACGGCCCGATCGGCGACCTCCAGCTGGCCTTTATCCGCGAATACGCCCGTTTCGCGGACATGGAACAATCCCCCCCGGATTACTAAACCCGGGCTATTCATGAAAACGCCGCGTTCTTCAGTCAAATCCGAAGGACCAAGAGCGGCGTTTTCACCCTTCGGGCAAGCCGATCCGGCCGCATCTGCTTCGTTGCAAAGGGTTCGCAGTACTCCGAGTACAGCTTCACCCTTCGACGCCTCGCATCTGCAGCCGCCTCGGCTCGTGAATAATCCCGGGTTACGCGGCAGGCGTGGATGAAAGACAAGACCGTCTTCATCTGCCAGGGCTGCGGCGCCCGGTCCCCGAAGTGGATGGGCCGCTGCTCCGCCTGCGGCGAGTGGAACACACTGGTCGAGGAGATCGAAGAGGAGGTCCAGACCGGCGCCGGCGGCATCACCTACGCCCCGACCGAGCCGGTCCTCTTCACGGACGTCCAGGACGTCCCGCGACAAAGGCTGGCCGTCGGTATCGAGGATTTCGGCAAGGTCCTCGGCGGAGGGCTGGTCACGGGCTCGGTAGTGCTCCTCGGCGGCGAGCCGGGGATCGGCAAATCGACCCTGCTCCTCCAGGTGGCCCGGGATATGGCCGCGGGCGATGCTTCGGTCCTCTACGTCTCGGGCGAGGAGTCCCTGGAGCAGATCAAGATGCGGGGCGAGCGGCTCGGCGTCCGGGACGGGCGGCTCTTCCTCCTGGCCGAGACCAACCTCGAGCGCATCCTGGCCCAGGCCGAGCGACTGGCGCCGAAGCTCCTGATCGTCGACTCCATCCAGACGGTCTTCTCGGCCAAGATGACCTCCGGGCCGGGCACGATCAGCCAGGTCCGCGAGGCGGCCAACCAGATCTTCCGCTTCGCCAAGACCCGCCAGATCCCGACCTTCCTCGTCGGTCATATCACCAAGGACGGGGCCCTGGCCGGGCCGAAGGCCCTCGAGCACATCGTCGACGTCGTCCTCCTGTTCGAAGGGGAGCGGGACCACAGCCACCGGGTCCTGCGGGCCATGAAGAACCGCTTCGGGCCCGTCTCGGAGCTGGCGGTCTTCGAAATGACCGCCGCCGGCCTCCAGCCCATCCTGAACCCCTCGGCGTTCTTCCTCCGGGAGCGGCCGCGCGAGGAGCCCGGCAGCGCCGTCGTCTGCACGGTCAAGGGCACCCGGCCGCTCCTGGCCGAGATCCAGGCCCTCGTCTCCTCGACCCTCTTCGCCGGCAACCCGCGGCGCATGACCATCGGGCTCGACCACTACCGGACGGCCATGCTGCTGGCCCTGGTCGAGAAGAAAGCCGGCTACAGCTTCGCCGGCGAGGATATCTACATCAACGTCGCCGGAGGCATGTCGATCGAGGAGCCCGCGGTCGACCTGGGCGTCGTCATGGCCGTCGTTTCCTCGCTCAAGAACGTGCCCCTGCCCCAGGACATGGCCTTCTTCGGCGAGGTCGGCCTGTCCGGCGAGATCCGCTCGGTCGGCCAGCCGCTCGTCCGGATCAAGGAGGCCCAGGCCCTGGGTTTCGGCTCCATCCTGCTGCCGGCGGGCAACCTGGCCTCCCTGGACGCGAAGGACCTGCCCGATATCGAGTGCCTGGGCGCCAAGACCGTCCGCGAGGCCCTGCAGCGGGTGTTCTAGGGGTCGTCCATGGCGCATCCTATATAAAAGGAACGAACCGATGGGCATCTGGATCTTCCGCCTCTTCATCACCGGGCTCATCACGGTGGGCGGCTACTTCTATCCCCCGTTCAAGCTCGGGCCGCTGCCAGGCAGCGCCGCGGCCTTCGGCCTGGCCGTCCTGATGATCTATCTCGAGACCCGCATCCGTCGGGTCCCGTTCCGCGTCCTTTGGAGCGCGGGCGCGGGCCTCGTCTTCGGGCTGTTCCTCGGCTGGATGTTCGGCGCGATCTACCAATCGGTGGTCCGGACCCCGGAAATGGCCACGTTCATCCGCATCTTCTTCCTGGTCATCATGCCCTACATCGGGCTTCTGATCGGGACGAAAAAGCCCGAGTGGCTCGAGCCGGCCCATCTGGCTTCCCTGTTCAAGGAGAAGCGGGTCAGCCGCAGCCAGAAGGTCATCGACACGAGCGTCATCATCGACGGCCGCATCGCCGACCTCTGCGACACGGGGTTCGTCGAGGGAACGCTGGTCGTGCCGCAGTTCGTCCTCAAGGAGCTCCAGGCCGTGGCCGACTCCCCCGATCCGCTGAAGAGGCAGCGGGGCCGGCGGGGGCTCGACGTCCTCGACCGCATCCAGAAGTCCTCCCTGGTGTCGATCGCCCTCTCGGACCTGGACTTCCCCGACGTCAAGGACGTCGACACCAAGCTCATCGAGTGCGCCAAGGCCATGGCCGCCAAGATCGTCACCAACGACTTCAATCTCAACAAGGTCGCCCGCATCCACGGCATCCAGGTCCTCAACATCAACGAGCTCGTCAACTCCCTCCGGCCGGTCGCCCTGCCCGGCGAGATCATGAGCGTCTTCATCCTGAAAGAGGGCAAGGAGAAGGACCAGGGCGTCGCCTACCTCGAGGACGGGACCATGGTCGTCGTCGACAACTCGCGCCGGATGATCGGCCAGACGATCGACGTCACCGTCACCTCGGTCCTCCAAACGACGGTCGGGAAGATGATCTTCGGCCGGTTCGCCAACGGGGAGACGAAGTGAGCGGGACCTCGGTCCTGGTCGTCGCCGCCGGGGCCGGCAAGCGCTTCGGCGGGCCGAAGCAGTTCGCCTACCTCCGGGGACAGCCCGTGCTCGAGTGGACGCTCGAGCGCTTCCAGGCCCACGAGGCGATCGACGACATCGTCCTGGTCCTGCCCGACGAGCAGGACCTGAAGCACTACCGCCTGCGCTACCCGAAGATCGTCGACGTCGTCCGGGGCGGCGACCGGCGGCAGGACTCGGTCTGGCAGGGCTTCCGCCTGATCAAGGCCTCGGAGACCGGGGTCGTCCTCGTCCACGACGGGGCCCGTCCGCTCGTGAGCCCCGAGCTCATCGGCCGGGTCATCGCCGCGGCCAGGGTCCTGGGGGCGGCCGTGCCGGTCCTGCCGGTCGAGGAGACCGTCAAGGAGGTCCGGGACGGGAGCGTCGTCCGGACGCTCGACCGGTCCTCCCTCGTGCGGGCCCAGACGCCGCAGGGATTCCTGTACCCGCTGCTCAAGCGGGCCCTCGAAATGGCCCGCAAGGACCGCTTCCAGGGGACGGACGAGGCCTCCTTGGCCGAGCGCGCGGGCATCCCGGTGGGCGCGGTCGACGGCGAGCCCCGGAACATCAAGATCACGACCCCGGTCGACATCCAGATCGCGGAGGCGCTCCTCGATGCATAAGATAGGGATCGGCTACGACATCCATAGGCTCGAGTCGGGCCGGCGGCTCGTTCTCGGCGGCGCGGACATTCCCGCGACGGCCGGGCTCCGTGGCCACTCCGACGGCGACGCCCTCGTCCACGCCGTCATCGACGCCCTGCTCGGGGCCCTCGGCGAGGGCGATATCGGCGCGCACTTCCCCGACACCGACCCGCGCTTCGAGGGGGCCCGCAGTCGGGATCTCCTCGAGACCGTCGCCGGGCTCCTCAGGGCCCGCGGCGCCAGGGTCGTCAACGTCGACGCGGTCATCGTAGCCGAGGAGCCGAAGATGGGGCCGCACGTCCCGGCCATGAAGGCCGCGCTCTGTCCCATCCTCGGGATCCCGGAGAAGGCGCTGGGCATCAAAGCCAAGACGAACGAAGGCCTGGGCCCGGTCGGCGAGAAGCGGGCCATCGCCTGCTACGCCGTCGCCCTCATCGAGCTTCCCGACTGATCTTCGCGTCTGCCGGGCGCGGAAGCGCTTCGGGGATCGTCTCCGTTCGCTGCGGTCATTCTTCACGCCGTCCCGGTCCGGAGCCGACGGGGCGTCTCCGTCCCGATGCCGGCTAAATGCCCGCTCCATGCTCACTCCGACGACACCCCTCACCGCTTTGCCGCGCCCTGCCAGCGATATATCTCTGTCCCTGAGCGTTTCGGCCGGGCCGTTCCCGGCTTACGCCTCCCGAGCATCATTGAATGACGGGTGGCCCGGGATGTTTTCGTCCGCCGGAAGCGGAAGGGGATGCGCTCTCTGGAGCGCTGGGGGTTCCAAGGGGCGCTTCCCCCTTGGTCTGAGCGACCGAAGGTCGCGAAGAAGGGTGGTCCGGAGGGGGAAGGGAATCCGTTCCCCCTCCGCCCACGGGGGGATGGGTGAAGCGACGCCGGACGAAAATGTCCCGGGACAGGACCCGTCGATTCAAGTTCGGGAGGCGGAAGCCGGGAATGGTCCGGCAGCATCCGGGATTTGACTTGGCCATTCGTTGTGAATATCCTCGGCTCTTCCTGAGAGGAGGTCCGATGAACACTCGCGCCCGCAGAACTTTCGCCTTGGCCGTCGTCGCGTTCGCCGCGATCGCCGTCCTGGCCACGGCCCAGGACCCCGGCTTCCGGGGCCGGGACAATCAACCGCCCAAGCCCTCCGAGGCCTACACCGTCGGCGGCGTCCGCCATGGCGTCAGCTTCTTCCCGCGGGCGGGCTACGCCTTCACCAAGCCGAAGACGGCCGGGGAGCTGGACTTCCTCCACTACCACACCTACGACGAGGTCGTCGGCTTCCTCCGCAAGTGGGCCGCCGAGTACGCCAACCTCGTCGACCTCTATTCGGTCGGTAAGTCCTTCGAGGGCCGGGACATCTGGCAGATCACGATCACCAACAAGACCACCGGCAAGGACACCGACAAGCCGGCCATGTTCATCGAGGGCAACCGGCATTCGGGCGAGGTCACGGCGGCCGAGTGCGCGCTCTGGTTCGCCGACCACATCCTCCGCGGCTACGGGAAGGACCCGGAGCTGACGAAGCTCGTCGACACCAAGGCGGTCTATGTCCGCGTCAAGAACAATCCCGACGGCTCCGAGCTCTACCTGAACACGGCGCAGTCGAACCGGAGCACGGTCCGGCCCTACGACGACGACCGCGACAACCTCCTCGACGAGGACCCGCCGGAGGACCTCGACGGCGACGGCTTCATCCTCCAGGTCCGCAAGAAGGTCGAGCCCGGCAAAGGCACGATGATCGTCGACCCGGCCGATCCCTCGGGCCGGCTGATGAAGAGGGCCGAGCCCGGCAAGGGCGATTACCTCGTCTCGCCCGAGGGGATCGACAACGACGGCGACGGCCGGACGAACGAGGACGGCGTCGGCGGCCTCGATCTCCACCGCAACTACCCCGAGAACTGGCGGCCGATGCCCGGCGCCGACCGGACCGGCCGCGGCTTCACCCAGGGCGGGGCGGGCGAGTACCCGCTCTCCGAGACCGAGACGCGGGCCGTCTTCACCTTCCTCCTCGAGCACCCCAACGTCAGCGTCGTGCAGACGATGGATACGACCGTCCCGATGCTCCTCCACGGCCCGTCGACGAGCCGGATGAGCGAATCGATGTTCCCCGGCGATATGAAGATCTACCAGTACTTCGACGCCGAGGGCAAGAGAATCACCGGCTACGCGAGCGCCGGCGACACCTACTGGGACTACGCCAACCAGGGCCGGGGCGACCGCGACATACGGGCCATGGCCGCCGAGATGGGCTTCGAGATCCCGAACGAGCCCGAGGGGCGGCCGCTCTTCGGGCACTCGCCCGACTTCGGCTACCTCTACTACGGCGCGGTCTGGTACGGCGACGAGCTCTGGAACGGCGGCCGGCTCAAGGACTACGACGGCGACGGCCGGGTCTCCGATCTCGAGAGCCTCCGCTTCATCGACGAGGAGCTCGGCGGCCGCTACTTCAAGCCCTGGACCAGGATCGTCCACCCGGCGCTCGGCGAGGTCGAGGTCGGCGGCTTCAATCCCAAGTTCTGGCGCCAGAACCCTCCGGTCGAGCTCCTCGGGGAGTGGATCGAGAAGGAGGCCCGGTTCAACCTCCTGATGGCCAAGTCCCTGCCGCAGGTGAAGATCGTCTCGGCCGAGATCCGGCCCGTCAAGAAGGAGGCCGACACCTTCGAGATCGTCGCCGTTTTCACCAATGAGGGCTTCCTGCCGACGGCGCTCGAGATGGCCGACCGGGTCAAGATCGTCCGGCCGGACGCGGCCGCCGTGCGCCTGCCGGCCGGGGTCGAGCTGGTCAAGGACCGGGCCCGCCGGGACCTCGGCTTCCTCAAGCAGAACGAGAGGAAAGAGGTCCGCTGGAAGATCAAGGTCAAACCGGGCACGGCCGGCGAGGCCGAGGTCTCCATCCTGTCGACGCGGGGCGGCGTCGCCCGGACGGCGGTGAAGATCGGCTAGGGCCGCCCGGCCCCGCGGCCGGTCTTGATCTCGGCCTCGGCCGAAAGACCGTAGGCCTTCATCTTGTAGGCGAGCATCCGCTCGGTGATGCCGAGCGACCGGGCCGCCCGGCTCTTGACCCCGCCCGACTCCCGCAGGGCCAGGCGGATCTCCTGGACTTCGAGCCTGCGGACCTTGTCGGTCAGCGCATCGGCCCCGCTTCCCGGGTCCGGGCCGGCGTTCTCCGCGAAGAAGACCGGCAGGTCGGCGACGCCGAGGACGTCCCTTTCCGCGAACACCACCGCCCTCTCGATGACGTTCTCCAGCTCGCGGACGTTGCCGGGGAAGGCGTGATTGATGAGGACCCCCAGCGCCTCCCGGGTGACGCCCTGGATCTTCTTGCCTTCGCGAGCCGCGTATGTCCTGAGGAAGAAGTCGACGAGGAGCGGGATGTCCTCCTTCCGGCGGCGAAGCGGCGGGACGACGATGGGAATGACGTTCAGGCGGTAGAACAGGTCGTCCCGGAACTTCCCCTGTTTCCTCAGGGCGTCGAGGTCCCGGTTGGTCGCGGCGATGACCCGGACGTCGGCGCGGAGCGGCCGGTTCGAACCCAGCCGGTAGAATTCCCGGTCCTGGAGGAAGCGCAGGAGCTTGGCCTGGGCCTCGGGCGCGAGGTCGCCGATCTCGTCGAGCAGGACGGTGCCGCCCGCGGCGGCCTCGAACTTGCCGATCTTGCGCTCGTGGGCCCCCGTGAAGGCGCCCTTCTCGGCGCCGAAGAGCTCGGCTTCGATGAGCGTTTCGGGCAGCGAGGTCACGTTGAGCGCGATGTAGGGGCCGTTCTTGCGGGACGAGGCCTGGTGGATCATCCGGGCCAGGAGGTCCTTGCCCGTTCCGGTCTCGCCCGTGATGAGGACCGTCGCCTCGCTCCGCGCGGCCTTGACGACGAGATGGGCGACATCCTCCATGAGCGGGGAGGCGAAGACGAAGTTCCGGGCGCTGAGCTTCTCCTCCAGCCGCTCCTGGAGGAGAGAGATCTCTTTGCGGAGCTTCTGCCGCTCCGTCGCCCGCTCGAGGACGAGGAGGAATTTCTCGAGATCGATCGGTTTGACGATGTAATCGTAGGCTCCCGCGCGCAGGGCCTCGACCGCCCGCTCGATGTTGCCGTAGGCCGTGACCATGATCGGCGTCACCAGCGGATTGACCGCGAGGATGTCCCGGATGGCCTCCGTGCCGGTCTCGTCGCCGAGCTTGTAATCGACGACGGCCACGTCGACAGGTTGACGGACGACGGCCTCCCGGGCTTCCCGGCGGGACGAGGCCTCGATGACCGGGTAGCCCCGCGATTCCAGGTTCTCCCGGATGAGGCGGCGTTGGACGGGATCGTCCTCGACGACCAGGATAAGAGGTTCGTTCATGTCACGCTCCCGGCAGGTCGATCCGGAATTCGGTGCCTTCGCCCGGCCGGCTGCGGACCGCGATCGTCCCACCGTGGGCTTCGATGATCCTGCGGGTCAGGTAAAGCCCGATGCCCATGCCTTTCTCCTTGGTCGTGTAGAAAGGCTCGAACAGGCGTTCCGCCGTTTCGGGCGGGAGGCCGGGGCCGTCGTCGCGGACGAGGATCTCGATCCGGCCCCCGGTCCGGCGGCCGCGGGCGGTGACCTGGGCCGCGGGGGAGGCCTCGACGGCGTTCTTCAGGACGTTGAGCAGGGCCTGGGCCAGAAGCTCGCGGTCGCCGGCCATCCGGACGCCGGGAGCGGGATCGATCCGGACGCGCGAGGCGGCCTCCGGGATTTCCGCGGCCAGGCTCGCGGCGGCCGCTCCCAGGACGCCGTCGAGATCGACGTCCTCGACGGACGGCCGGACGGCCCTGACCACGTTCGAGAACCGGTCGACGATCCGGGCGATCGCTCTCACTTGGGACTTGCCCAGGTTCAGGTCCCCCTTCATGTCGGGCGAAGCCCGCCTGTCCAGGAGCTCGAGGAGGAGAGCCAGGCTGTTCAGGGGATTCTTGATCTCGTGCGCGACGCCCGAGGTGAAGGCCGAGATCTCCCGGAACCGTTCCTTCTCCTGGCGTTCCGATTCGGCTTCGCGGGCCTTGGCCACATAGCGGGATTGGAGGGTGTAGAGGCCCCGGAAAAAGAGCGCGCCGGCCAGCAGGATGAGCGCGGAGAGCAGCGCCGAGGTTCGCCGCGAGAGGGCCAGCATCTCCTCCATGCCGGTCAGGGCGTAGCCGAGGTAGAGCCGGTAACGGCGGCCGTCCCGGGTCGCGAACGTGGACAGGGCGCTGAAGATCTTGCCGGCCGGCGAGTCGATGATCCCCGTCTCGTCGGCCCGGGCGTCGCTGAGGGAGATGGGCAAATAACCTTCGAAACGGGAGTTCCAGGCGAGGACGCTCCCTTGCCCGTCGAGCAGGGCGACGAAATAGAGGGCCTCCTCCGAGAAGAGGGCGTCGAGCACGGCCTCCGGGGCCAGCCCTTCGTCGATATAATGGGACACGGTCGTGCGCAGGATGCCGGCCGTTTCCATGAGCTGGCCGCGGACGAGGGATTCCGTCCTTCGCTTCAGGTCGGCCTGGGCCAGAACGGACGAGAGGGCGAAGAAGAAGAGCACGCCCAGGAACGGAAGGGCGAAGAACAGGAGGACACTGCGTCGCTTCAAGAGATCCCGAACCTCCGCGGGCCTCGCCGCCCCCGTGGACCGCCCTGCCAGCCGGGGAATCCGTGCTTGTCCCTGAGAGTGAGGATCTCGCCCCGGAGCTGGAGCTCCCGGGCGATGATCGTCCGCGTCCCGTCCGGCGCCTCCGAGAGGGATCCGATGCCCTTCACCTTTTCGCCGCCGTGGACATCATCCCGGAAGAACCAGGACGGGCTGATCTCGACGTCGACCAGGCCCGGCCTTCCGGCCTCCTCGATGCGCAGGACGAGGAACGGGGCCGTGCCCTTGTAGCGGGGCTCGAGGACGACCTCGCGGACCGTCCCTTCGAAGCGGGCTTCTTTATCCACATCGTAGAAGCGCGCAGGGGACTGCCCCGCCGCCGGGCGCGCGGCGAGCGCCGCGAGCAGGATGACGAAGGCGATGCGTGGCCTCATGACGATCCTCCCTTCCGTGCGGTCGGCAGGTTCCATTGGAACCCGGCGGTGACATAGCCGCTCCGCCAGTCGAACAGCGGATCGGTCGATCGGTTGTCGACGTGGGCGTAGCTCACGAAGATCGCGAACCGCCGGAAGTCCTTCTCCAGCCGGGCTTCGAAGAGATGCCGGAGGTCCTTCCGGACGATACCGAGCGGCAGTCCGTCGATCCCCAGGCTCTCGACGCCCGGATAGGTCTTGTCGGAGTAGGTATAGCCGGCCTTGATCCCGACGCTCCAGGGCAGGCTCAGCGTGATCCGGCCGTTGTACTGGCCGCCCTCCCAGGAGAAGGAGTCGGCGCTCGGGTTCGCGACGAGATAGAACTCCTCGATCGACATGAAGGGGTTCTCCCCGGAGACGACCCATTGCCTCAGGGCCGAAACGCTGAGGCCGACGACCTCGGCGATGCCTTGGGCCGCGAGGGCGGACACGGCGACATGTCCGATGCCGGCGCCGCCGCCCGTGGCGCTATAGCGGGGGATGAAGCCGCTGCCGCCATCATAGTGCTGGCCGCCCCAGCCCGATCCGGAACCGCTTCCCGAACCCGACCCGCTGCCCAGCCCGTTCCCCGATCCGCCCGCCGACACCAGCCCCGCGGGGGCCGGGGCCGGCTCCGTCACGGGCGCGACCGGCTCGGGCAGGTACGGGTGGAGGAAGTACTTGTAGCCGTACTCCGCGTCCGCTTTCAGGGTCGTCCGGGTGGGGAAATACTTATCGACCGATAGGGCCGCGACATGGCTGACGTAGTCGAACAGCGTGTCCCGGTACGACGCGTAAGTCCCCTGCCATTGGAGCTTCAAGATCGACGAGGGGGCCAGGTAGGTCTTGAAGGCGCCGAGGAGGTGGGCGCCGACCGTGCTGAAGGCCGCGTAGTCCCGGCTGTAGAACGCGCCCGAGCCGCCCGCGGCGAAATAGAAGGCGCCCTTCGTGCCGGACGGTACGAGGTAGTCCAGGCCGAGATCGGCCGCGAAGAAGCTCAGCCCGGCGGTCTGGCGGAACGCCGAATACTCCAGGTCCGCCAGCAGGGAGACGGCCGAGAGATCCTGTTCGAAGGCCAGCGAGAACGCGGAGATCTGCTCGGACACGGCGTCCCGTGTCTGGAACAGGTTCTGCGTGGAGTGTTGATTGAACGAAAGAAAGACCGTGCCGCCCTGGGCCGAGACCGCGGCGGCGAGGAGGAAAGGAACGAGACGCCTCAACATCTTCATCATCATGATGTAAAACCCCCTGTCAATCAAGACGCAGGGCCTCCTTTCCGCGGGGGCGGAAAGGAGGCCCTGCTATGGTTCAGCGGCGGCCCTTTCTCTGGGCCGTGCCCTTGGGGCCGGTGCCGTCGCACACGCCGGTCCCGGACGCCCGCCCGGCGGCCGTGGTGCCGGTCCGGAAGGCGCCCTTGCCGATCTTGTGCTGACCCTGGTAGCCGGTGCCGTCCGCGGGCTTGACCCAGTCGGGGTCCTGTCCGTTGGGGACGCCGTCGCCGTCGTCGTCGCGGGTCAGTTGGTAGGAATAGCCCGCTTTGGCGTCGGACGCCGTGACCTTGCCCGCGGCGCCCTTCTTGAACCGTTCCTGGTAGCCGGTGCCGTCCGCGGGCTTGGCCCAATCGGGGTCCTGGCCGTTCGGGATGCCGTCGCCGTCGGCGTCCTTGGCGAGGTCGTTGATGCCGTCGCCGTTCTCGTCGACGAACGCGATCCGGTTGCGGTGCCGGAATTCCGACTTCGTCCGGACCTTGTTCTGGGCCTTGGCCTCCGCTTGGTTCTGGTCCTTCAGCTGGGCCTTGACCTGGGCCTTCTCCTGGGACTGGGTCTGGGTCTTGTCCTGGGCGGCCGCGAAGGCGAAGCCGAGGACGAGGAGCCCGACCATGAAAGCCGTCATCTTTTTCATATCATGACCTCCTTGAGTCATTTCGTCCTCTGTATATGCGGGTCTTGTGCCAACGTATAAATATATAAATAACAATAACATATGATTATTTGACCGGCTGAAATCCGACAATTTTGTCGGACTTCCCGACATTTTCGGCCAGAGGCCACGGGCCCCGGCGGAATCCTGTATAATAAAAGGAACCGCGGGCTCTTCCGGGAAACCGGACCGGGGGGCCCGGAGTTCAGGAAATAGACCGGCCCTGGAAGATTTATCCCCTCCCCCCGTCTAATAGGGTGCGGAGGACAAGTGAGCATTTCCGCATGGAAGAAAAACAGCTGGTTCGGCTGGCTCAGCAAGGAAGCCCCGCGGCTTACGAAGAGCTGGTCACGAAATACCAGCCCAAGGTGTACAGCATGGCTTTGAGCTTCACCCGGAACCGGGAGGCGGCCGACGACCTGGCCCAGGAGGTCTTCCTGAAGGCCTATCTGGCCCTGCCCCGGTTCCACGGCAAATCCGAGTTCGGGACCTGGCTGTACCGCATCTCCATCAACCACGTCCGGGACTACCTCCGGAAAAAAGGCCGGGCCAAGGAGGTCAGTCTGGACGACGTCCGCGAGATCTCGTTCTCCGACAAGGAACAGACGGAGCGGGCCGAGATGGAGAGGGAGACCGAGGCCCGCCGGACCCTCGTCCAGAAGTTCGTCCAGAGCCTGCCGGAGAAGTACCGGGTCATCCTGACGCTCCGGGACATCCAGGGGCTGGCTTACGAGGACATCTCCCGCATCCTCCGGCTGTCGCCGGGGACCGTGGACTCGCGACTCCACCGGGCGCGGCGGATGCTCCGCGGCAAGCTGGCTCCCTACCTGACCGGGGAAGGAGGGGCGCATGAACTGTCGTAAGGCCGAACAAGGACTTTTCAAGTCCATCGATGGACGCCTCGACCGGCGCGCCTCGGACCTGCTCGGTGAGCACCTCGCAGCCTGTCCGGCCTGCCGCAAGGCCGAGAAGGACTACCGGGCGATGTTCGCCCTGCTGCGGGACGACCGTGTCGCCGAGCCCCTGCCCGGCTTCTGGGCGCGCCTCGAGCCTCGGCTGCGCGAGGAGCGGGAGATCGTGCCCCTGCTCTTCTGGGAACGGCTGAGCCTGCGGGCCATCCCCGTGTTCCTGGTGCTCGTCACTCTCATCGGCGGCGTGCTCTTCTTCAGCCCGCAGGTCCGCGAGACGAGCGCCTCGGCGGCCCTGCTGCTCGACAACCAGGACCCGCTCTCGGACATGCACGCCGTCTTTGATGCGGACAAGTCCGAGTCGAAGAGCATGATATTGATGTTCGCGTCGCTCGACGACAAGACGCCCCTGAGGAGGCCGACGCCATGAAGACGAAATACAAGGTCATCGCCGCCCTGCTGATGCTCGTCGTCTTCGGCCTGGGTGTCGCGGCCGGCGTCCTGGGCGAACGCTACATCGTCCACAAGAAGGACCGGCGGACCACGGCCGGCCGGCCGCACCCGCCGTCCCCCGAGGATTGGGCCAAGGAGCTCGGCCTCACCGAGGACCAGAAGACCCAAATGCGCGAGATCTTCAAGAAGAACGAGGAGCGCATGAAGGCCTACCGGACCGAGAGCCGGGCCCGCCTGGGCGAGCTCCGCAAGATGCTCTGGGACGAGACCAACGCGGTCCTGACGCCGGAGCAGAAGGCCAAGAACGACGCGATGATCCGCCGCTTCGAAGAACGGCGGAAGCAGGACGCCGCGAAGAGCGGCTCGGACCGGACCAACACGCGCGACCGCCGGGGCGACGATCCACCGCCCCCGGCCCGCGAGAGATAAAGGAGACACCTCATGAAGAAGAAAGTCGTCTGGATCATCGTCGCCCTGGTCGTGGTGACCGGGGTCATCCTCGGCCTGACCGTCTTCGGCAAAGGCAAGAACGGCAAGGTCGAATATCGGACCGAAACGATCGGCCGCGGCGACATCGAGGCCCTGGTCGTGACCTCGGGGACCCTCAACCCCATCGAGACCGTCGACGTCGGCGCCCAGGTCTCGGGCAAGGTCGTCGACCTCTACGCCGACTTCAACACCGTCGTCACCAAGGGCCAGGTCGTGGCCGAGCTCGACCAGGAACCCCTGAAGATGAAGATCGACCAGAACGAGGCCAATCATAAGAGCCGGGTCGCCTCGCTCGAGCGGTCCAAGGTCAGCCTGCAAACGGCCGAAAAAGCCTACGAGCGGGCCAAGTCGCTCTTCGCCAAGGAGCTCATCTCGATCGAGGAGATGGACGCTTCCGAAGCGGCCTTCCTCAACGCCAAGAGCGACCTCGTCTCCTCGGAGGCCAGCCTGGCCCAGGCCAAGAGCACACTCGACCTGAGCAAGGTCGACCTGGGCTACGCCGTCATCAAGGCCCCGGTCGACGGCGTCGTCATCACCCGGAAGGTCAACATCGGCCAGACCATCCAGTCGAGCTACCAGGCCCCGGTGCTCTTCCAGATCGCCACCGACCTGACCAAGATGAAGGTCGAGTGCAGCGTCGACGAGTCCGACATCGGCAAGGTCAAAGAAGGGCAGAAGGTCCGCTTCACGGTCGAGGCCTACCCCAACGAGAACTTCAACGGCATCGTCCAGCAGGTCCGCTTCTCGCCCGAGACGGTCCAGAACGTCGTCACCTACACGACCATCGTCAACGTCGAGAACCCCGAGAAGAAGCTCCTGCCCGGCATGACGGCGACCGTGTCCATCATCGTCGGCGAGGCCAAGAACGTCCTGCGGGTCTCCAACGCGGCCCTGCGGTTCACGCCCAACCTTCCGGCCGAGCAGCTCCAGGCCATCATGAAGGAGTCCATCGACAAGATGATGGCCAAGCGGCAGGCCGAAGGCGGCGCGCCCGGCCAGCCGGGCGCCCCCGCGGCCGGCACTCCGTCCGCAGCGGCCGCCAGGCCCGAGGGCCAGGGCGGTCCGCGGACGTTCAACCGGCAGGGCGGCGGACAGGCGGGCGGCGCGGCCCGTCAGCAGATGCCCCGCGTCTGGATCCAGGACAAGGACGGCCGATGGAGCATGATGTTCGTCCGGACCGGCGTCTCGGACACCTCGTATTCGGAGATCGTCCGCAGCGAGCTCAAGGAGGGCGACGTCATCGTCGCTGGGAACATGACCGCGACGACGGTCCAGTCCGGCCAGGGCATGGGCGGCATGATGTTCATGGGCGGCCCCCCGTCGGGCGGCCGGCGATAAGCGCGCCCGCGCCAAGGAGATCCCCCATGCCCGGAAACGTCATCGAACTGCGGAACCTGGTCAAGACCTACCACGTCGGCGAGACGGAGGTGCGGGCCCTGCGCGGCGTGTCCTACTCGATCAGGCCGGGGGAATTCCTGGCCATCATGGGGCCGTCGGGTTCGGGCAAGTCAAGCCTGATGAACATCCTCGGCTGCCTCGACCGGCCGACTTCCGGCGAGTACGCCCTCGAAGGCGAGGACATCTCCAAGCTCGACAAGGACCGGCTGGCCCGCATCCGGAACCAGAAGATCGGGTTCGTCTTCCAGAGCTTCAACCTTCTTTCCCGGACGACGGCCCTGGAGAACGTCGAGCTGCCTCTCTTCTATTCTTCGACGGCCGAAGGCCAGGACATGACCGCTCGGGCCATGGCCGCCCTGGAGGCCGTCGGCCTCACGGACCGGGCCCATCACAAGACCAACCAGCTCTCGGGCGGCGAACAGCAGCGGGTGGCCATCGCCCGGGCCCTGCTCAACAACCCGACCCTGATCCTGGCCGACGAGCCGACCGGCAACCTCGACAGCCGGACCTCTTCCGAGGTCATGAACATCTTCAAGTCCCTCAACGAGAACAAGGGCATCACGATGATCATGGTCACCCACGAGCCCGACATCGCCGCCTGGGCCGGCAAGCGGATCTACCTCAAGGACGGCCAGATCGTCCGCGAGGAGACCTCGTGAGGCGCGAGGGCCGCCCCGCGAAGGAGACACACGCATGATCAAGAGAACGCTCAAACATATGGGGAGGACCTTCAAGATCGCCTTCCGGGCCCTGGGCCGGAACAAGATGAGGTCGTTCCTCACGGCCCTGGGGATCATCATCGGCGTCGGCGCCGTCATCGCCATGATCAGCATCGGCGAGGGGGCCCGGCGCGGCATCGAGGACCGTTTCGCCTCCATGGGCACGAACCTGCTCTTCGTCTCGCCCGGAAGCCAGAACCAGCGCGGCGTCCACGGCGGCTGGGGCAGCATGACCACCCTCAAAGAAGACGACGCCCTGGCCATCGGCCGGGAGTGCCCGGCCGTCATGTACATCTCGCCCTCGGTCAGCGCCCGGGCCCAGACCGTCTACGGCAACAAGAACTGGAACACGTCGATCTCCGGCACCGGCGACCGCTACCCCGAGGTCCGCAACTGGGAGGTCGAGACCGGCGCCTACTTCGACGAGACCATGGTCAAGTCGGCGGCCAAGGTCTGCGTCCTTGGGGCCGACGTCAAGACGAACCTGTTCGAGGACGAGGACCCCATCGGCAAGGTCATTCGGATCAAGAAGATCCCGTTCAAGGTCCTGGGCGTCCTCAAGAAGCGCGGCGAGTCGGGCGGCTTCGGCAGCCGCGACGACATGATCACCATCCCCTACACCACGGCCATGCGGCGACTCCAGGGCATCGACTACATCCAGTCGGTCGACGTCCGGGCCGCATCGACCGAGGCCATGTCCGAGGCCGTGTCCCAGATCCAGGACCTCCTGCGCAACCGGCACCGCATCGCCCCGGGCGCGGAGGACGACTTCACCGTCCGCAACATGTCCGAGATCGCCGAGACGGCGGCCCAGGCCACGCAGATGATGACGGTCCTGCTCGGCAGCATCGCCGGCATCTCGCTCCTCGTCGGCGGCATCGGCATCATGAACATCATGCTGGTCTCCGTGACCGAGAGGATCCGGGAGATCGGCCTGCGCATGGCCGTCGGGGCCCGCGAGCGGGACATCCTGCTCCAGTTCCTGACCGAGGCCATCGTCCTCAGCCTGATGGGCGGGTTCATCGGCATCGCCGTCGGCGTCGGGGCCTCCAAGCTGCTCAAGCACATCAAGATGTTCTCGTCCATGAACACCGTCGTCTCGCCCGAATCGGTCTTGCTGGCCTTCGGCTTCGCCGCGGCCATCGGCATCTTCTTCGGTTTCTATCCGGCCCGCAAGGCCTCCCGCCTCGACCCGATCGAGGCCCTGAGATACGAATAGAGGAGTCCGAACATGAGAAAGACCACGATCCTCCCGATCGTCATCCTCGCCCTGGCCCTGGCCGTCCCCGGGACCGCCCAGGAGGCCAAGGGCACGCTGTCCCTGTCCCTCGAGGACTGCATCGTCAAGGCGCTCCGGGACAACCTGGGCGTCGCCATCCAGGTCCTCGGCCCGCAGCTCTCGGCCGAGGCCGTGAACCAGGCCCAGGAAAAGTACATTCCCTCGTTGAGCCTGAGCTACCAGTCGCGGAAAACGGAGAACGCGGCCTACTCCTACCTCGATGCTCCCGGCGACAGCACCATCAACCAGACGCGGAACTACAATTTCCTGACGGCCAGCCAGACGCTGCCGACCGGCGGCACGCTGAACCTCAACTTCACCGGCTACCGGACGACGACGAACACGCGAGGCCAAACGATCGATCCCCGCTTCGGCACGACCCTGTCGTTCCAATTGACCCAGCCTCTGCTCAAGAACTTTGGGTTCAAGATGAGCCGGCGCGAGATCCTGGTGGCCAAGAACAACCTCGGGGTATCGGAGGAGAACCTCAAGAACACGTTGATGACCGCGGTCTACAACGTCGAGAGCGCCTACTGGAACCTGGTCTACAGCATCGAGAACCTCGACGTCCGCCGGCAGTCCCTCCAGCTGGCCAAGGACCTGCTCGAGAAGAACCAGCGCTCGGTCGAGGTCGGCACCCTGGCCCCGATGGAGGTCCTGAGCGCCCGGGCCGAAGTGGCCACCCGCGAGGCCGACCTCATCCAGGCCGAAACGCAGATCCAGAGCAACGAGGACCAGCTCAAGCTCCTGCTCAACATCTCCGAGGCCGAGGACGAGAAATACACGGCCCTCGTGCCCAAGGACAAGCCGACCTACGTCGTCCGGGAGGCCAGCTTGGCGGAGGCGCTGGCGGCGGCCATCGAGAACCGCACCGACCTCAAGATCTCCCAGATCGGGCTCGAGACCGACAAGCTCAACCTCAGCTACGCCAAGAACCAGATCCTGCCGGACCTCAGCCTCTCGGCCTCCTATTCGAGCCCCGGCATCGACGGAACGAGGATCTTCTACATCGGGAACCCACTCGACGGGATCATCGACTACACGGTGCCCGGCGACATCACCGGGGCCCTGAAGCAGACCATGAAGTTCACCTATCCCAACTGGAACCTCGGCCTGACCTTCAACCTCCCCCTGGCCAGCGTCTTCTCCCGGGCCAACCTGGCCCAGGCCAGGCTCAACATCCGGCAGGCCATGCTCGAGCTCGAGAGCAAGAAGCAGGATATCTACCTCGAGGTCAAGAACGCCGTCCGGTCCGTCGAGGCCAACTACAAGCGCATCCTGGCCTACACCACGGCCCGGGAGCTGGCCGAGCAGAAGCTGGGGGCCGAGGAGGAGAAGCGCCGGGTCGGCATGAGCACGAACTACATGGTGCTGTCCTATCAGCGCGACCTGGCCAACGCCCGCATTTCCGAGCTCAACGCCATCATCTCCTACAACGTCTCGCTGGCCTTGCTCGAGCGGTCGATGGGCACGAACCTCAAGACGCGGAACATCAACCTCTCGGACTACGCCGTCGGGCCCAAATAAGACCGGCGGGATGGCCACGGCGATCTCCCCGTCCCCGAGGCGCCCGGAGGGCTCCCCAGGGGACGGGATTTCTCGTTTTTCTCGTTGACTCTAAAGGATTTAACTTGCAATCGGAGCGAGCCTATGGTATCCTCGAACCAAAGGGGTAAGACCCACCGACCTGACTCCGCGTTTGGGGAGGCTTCTACCATGAACAGAAAGCTGATCCGGCCCAATCTCACCGAGATCAAGGAAAGAATGAGCCAGGACAAGGAACGGGAGAAGGACGCGTCCCACAGGAGGATGCACCCGCCGACCGACACGTTCGCCGAAAGCTACTACTTCCTCAAGCAGATGAACAAGAAGACCCCGATGGCCGTCGTCTACACGAGCGGCGAGATCGTCGAGGGTTATATCGAGTGGTACGACCGCAGCTGCATCAAGCTCAACCGCGACAACGCGCCGAACCTGCTCATTTACAAGTCGAGCATCCGCTGCATCTACAAGGCGGCCGAGTCCCCCGAAGAGGGGGAATCCTCCGGCGGGAAATGACCGTCCTGCGCATCGGGGTGACCGCCGGGGACCCGGGCGGCATCGGGCCCGAGGTCGCCGTCAAGACCCTGGCCCGCGTCTCCGGGCTTCCTCCGGCCGCCTACGTCCTCTTCGCCCCTTCCCGCGTCGTCGAGACCGAGGAGAAGCGGCTCGGGCTGCGGCTCGGGGCCCGCGCCTGGGAGCCCGGCCGGACGACCGAAACCGGAGTGTACGTCGCCGATGTGGCCGGGCCGTCCGGAGCGCCGGCCGTCGGTCGCGTCACCGCGGAGAACGGGGAGATCTCCTTCCGATCTTTCGAGACGGCCGTGGCGGAAGCCCGCGGCGGGGGGCTCGACGCCCTGGTGACCGCCCCCATCTCGAAGGCGGCCTGGGCCCGGGCCGGGCATCCCTACCTGGGGCACACGGAATACCTGGCCGGGCTCTATCCCGGCGTCGTCATGACCTTCTGGTCGGAGCGGCTCAAGGTCGCCCTGCTGAGCCATCACCGGCCCCTCCGCGAGGCCGTCGCGTCCGTGCGCAAGGACGCCCTGTTGGCCCTCTTCCGCTCGCTTTACCGGGCCCTCGACCGCCTGCCCGGGCGGCCCTACCGCATGCTCGCGGCCGGGCTGAACCCCCACGCCGGCGAGGACGGGCACCTGGGACGGGAGGAGGAAGAGGAGATCCGGCCGGCCATCGAGGCCGCGGCCGCCGAGGGCATCCCCGTGACCGGCCCCTTTCCCCCGGATACGGTCTTCCTGAACGCCTTGGGAGAGAAGGACGCCGTGGTCGTCGCCCTCTACCACGACCAGGGGCTCATCCCCTTCAAGCTCGAGGCCTTCGCCGCGGGCGTCAACGCCACCCTGGGATTGCCGTTCCCCCGGACCTCCCCCGACCACGGCACGGCCTTCGACATCGCCGGGAAGGGCGTCGCCGACGCCCGGAGCATGGAGGAGGCGGTCCGCCTGGCCGCCGCGTTCAGCGCGACCGGTTCTTGAGCGCGGCCCGGATCTCCCGGTCCGTGTCCCTCTTCTTGATGGCCTCGCGCTTCTCGTGCTCGCGCTTGCCGCGGACCAGGGCGATCTCCAGCTTGATCCGGCCCCGGTCGCCGAGGAAGACCCGGGTCGGGACGATGGTCAGGCCCCGCTCCTGGGTCTTGCCGGCCAGGCGCTTGATCTCGCGGCGGTGGAGCAGGAGCTTGCGGTCGCGCAGGGGCTCGTGGTTGAAGATGTTGGCCGCCTCGTAGGGGCTGATGTGGCACTTGACGAGGAAGACCTCGCTGCCCCGGACCTCGGCGAAGCTCTCCTTCAAGCTGATCCGGCCGGCGCGCACCGACTTCACCTCGCTGCCGACAAGGGCCAGCCCGGCCTCGAACGTCTCGAGAACGAGGTAGTCGTGGGTGACGCTCTTGTTGACGGCGACGTTCTTCATGACGCCTGCGGCCCGGACGCTGCGGCCGGGGCGACCTCGATCAGGGCGATGCGCCGTTTGATCATCTTCTCGACCGACAGCCGGAAGCCGTTCCACTCGAAGGCCTCCTTCTCGCGGGGCAACCGTCCGAATTCGTAGAGGAAGAAGCCGGCCAGGGTCGTGTAGTCCTTCTTCTCCGGGATGGCCAGCGGGACGAGGGCGTTGACGTCCTTGACCGGCACGGCGCCGGCGACGAGGAAGCGTCCGGCGTCGAGACGGGTGTACCAGTCCTCGGCCTGCCCGTCGTGCTCGTCCTGGATGTCGCCGACGATCTCCTCGAGGATGTCCTCGAGCGTCACCAGCCCGTCGACGTTGCCGAACTCGTCGACGACGAGGGCCATGTGGACGGCCTTCTCCTGCATCTGGAGGAGGACCTTCTCGAGCGAGGCCAGCTCCGGGACGAAGAACGGCTTGCGGAGCAGGTCCTTGATGGAAAATTCTTTTTTATCAATAAGATAGCCGATAATATCCTTGCTGTGGACGACGCCCTCGACGCTGTCGAGCCGGCCCCGGTAGACGGGGTAGCGCGAGTAGCCGGACGAGCGGATCTCGGCCAGCACGTCCTCGAGCCGCGAATCGATCTCGACGGCCCGGATCTCCGGACGCGGGATCATGACCTCCTTCACCGGCCGGTAGCCGATGTCGAGGGCGCCCGAGACGATCCGGCGGCGGAGCGAGGACAGGCCGCGGGCCCCGGCGCGGAGGGCGATCCGCGTCTCCTCCTCGTTGAGCGAGCGCGCGGAGGCGTCCTTGGACGTCCGCGACGAGGGCATGATCAGGCCGGTCAAGAGGCTGAAGAGCTTGACGAGGGGCGCGAGCAGGGCCATGACGCCGCGAACCGGATAGGAGAACAGCGTAGCCGTGCGGACCGGATTGTGGGCGGCGAAGGTCTTCGGATTGATCTCGCCGAAGACGAGCAGGAGCAGGGTCGTGGCCACGGTGGCATAGATCACGGCCGAATTCCTCCGGCTCTCCGGCAGGGCGCTCACGAACAGGGACGTGGCGATGGAGGCGGCGGCGGCGTTGACGAGAGTGTTCCCGATCAGGATGGTGGCCAGGAGGTCGTTCGTCCGGGCCTTGATCCTCCGAGCGAGGGCGGCCCGTTTGGAGCCCTTCTTTTCCTGGTATTCGAGGGAATAGGGATTGGCCGCGATGTAGGCCGTCTCGGACGAAGAGAAGAAGGCGCTGAGCAGGAGGCAAAGGACGAACAGCAGGATCCCCGTCAGGAGCATGGGCGTCCGTTCAGGCCGCGACGCGGGGCTTGGCCGTCTTGAAGCAGCGAGAGAGGGTGCCGAGGAGCTTCTCCTCGACCTTCTCCGAGGGCGCGGCCGCGGCCACCGAGATCTCGGAGACGATGAGCTCCTTGGCCTTCTCCATCATCTTCTTCTCGCGGAAGGACAGCGGTTTGTGGAGGCTCAGGAAGTAGAGGCTCTTCAGCACGGTGGCCATGTCGAAGAGGGTCCCCGACTTCATCAGGTTGAGGTGCTCCTTGTAGCGCCCCTTCCAGTCCGTGGAGACGTCGATCGCCCCGTTCCCGATGTATTCGTAGATCTTCCGGATGGACCCTTCGGTCACCGGCCGGCGGATGCCGATCTCCAGGGCGCTCGCGCTGGGCACCGTGACCAGGGTGTTATTGGCGATGATCCTCAGGAGGAAGACCGTCAGGTTCTCCCCGTAATGGGCCTCTTCATGGATGGCCTCGACGACCCCGAGCCCCTGATTGGGATATATGACCTTATCCCCTATCTTGAGTGATTTCATGTCCCTCCATTATACCCGACAGCGGGGGGCGGAGTCAACGCGCCTCCCCCTCCCCCCTGTGGGCCCGGAAACGGCCTTGACAGGAGGGGGGCCTTCGGGTAACATACTCGACTTAATAGGAATAGCAGGATCATGAAGAGAACTTTTCAGCCGAACAACCGAAGACGCAAGAAAGCCCACGGTTTCCGGGTCCGCATGAAGACCAAGGGCGGTCAGGAAGTCATCAAGAGCAGAAGGCGCAAGGGTCGGAAGCGCGTTTCTGTCGGATGAACGAGCGCCTGACGCCTCTCGAGAGAATCCGCAAAAAGAGCGACTTTTCGAACCTCTACAGGGAGGGCGGACGCTTTCGGGGACGGCTTTTCACCCTGGTCTTTCTCGGGAACGGGCGGACGCATTCCCGCCTGGCGGTCGTCGCCAGCCGGAAGGTCGGCCCGGCGGTCGTCCGAAACAGGGTCAAGCGCCGCTTCCGGGAGCTTTTCCGGAGGAACAAGGAGCTCCTGAGGGAACCGCTTGACCTTATGGTCATAACCCGGCCCGAGTCGGGGGAGGCGCCCTGGATCGAGCTCCGGGACGCATATATCTCGTCCTTGACTGCGATATTTCGTAAGCGGATATCATCGTGAAAGCCGTCGCCCTCGCCCTGATCAGGCTGTACCAGCGCACCCTGTCCCCGCTCCTCGGCACGCACTGCCGGTTCCACCCCACCTGTTCGGCCTACACCGCGGAGGCCATTTCCAAGCACGGCGTCTTCCAGGGCGGCTACCTGGGCTTGCGCAGGCTCCTGCGCTGCCATCCCCTGCATGCGGGCGGATTCGATCCCGTCCCCTGAGAGCGAGAGAGAATGGAAAAACGACTCGTCCTGGCCATCGTGATGTCGCTGCTGGTGGTGTTCGGCTTCCAGTACTTCATCCTGAGGTCGAACAAGCCGGTCCCGACGCAGCCGGTCCCGAGCGCCGTCGAACCTGCAGCCAAGGTCCCGGGGGCGGCCAACGCGGTCCAGGAGCAGGCGGCTCCCGTAAAGCCCGCGCCCGTCGCGCCCACTCCCGCCCCGGCGCCGGCCGCCGTGGCCGGAGAGGCCGAGACGGAGGTCGTGGTCGACACCCCGCTCTACCGGGCGGTCTGGTCCAACAAGGGCGGCGTCCTCAAGAGCTGGACCCTCAAGAAGCACAAGAACAGCCGCAAGGAAGACCTCGATCTCGTGCCCGCCCTGGCCGGAGAGCTCGGCCGTTATCCCTTCTCGCTGGGCCTCGACGACGCCGAGCTGGCCGGCCGCCTCAACGGCGCTCTCTTCCAGGCTTCCGGGGCCGGGCTCGACTTGGCCGACGGGGTGAGCGGCGAGCTCCGGTTCACCTATTCCGAGGGCGCTTCCGTCCAGGCCGAAAAGGTCTTCCGCTTCACCGGCGGCAGCTACGCCTTCGACATGGAGATCCGGGCCTGGAAGGACGGTCAGCCGGTCTCGCCGTCCGTCCTCTGGGGCCCGGGGATCAGCAACCTGACCGCTGCGGACCTGAAGCAGAGCTTCAGCGCCAGCCGGGGCTCGGCCGTCTTCACCGGCGGCAAGGTCCTGCGGATGAACGAGCGGAAGTTCAAGGCGGGCGAGAACACCTACAATTTCGTGGATTGGGCGGCCTACGAGGAGAACTACTTCGTGGCCCTCTTCGTCCCCCCGGCGCAGAAAGGCCAGGCGGCCTTCCTCAAGGAGACCGTGACGACGGCGGCCGGTCCGGTCCCGGCCTACTTCCTCTACGTGACGGAACCGCGCACGGCCTTCGTCGGCCCGAAGGACAGCGACGCCCTCAAGGCCTTCGGGCACCGCGCCAAGAAGGTCATCAACTTCGGCATGTTCGGCGGCATCGCCGAGATCCTTCTCGCCGCCGTCAAGCTCTTCCACGGGCTCGTCCCGAATTGGGGCGTGGCCATCATCATCCTGACCATCGTCATCAAGATCCTGTTCTTCCCGCTGACCTACAGCTCGACGAAGTCCATGGCCAAGATGGCCGACATCCAGCCGAAGGTCAAGGCCCTGCGGGCCAAATACAAGAAGGCCAAGACCGACATCGATCAGCGCCGACAGATGAACGAGGAAATGATGGCGCTCTACAAGGAGCAGGGCATCAATCCGGCCGGCGGCTGCCTGCCCCTGCTCATCCAGCTGCCCGTGTTCTGGGGCGTGTTCCGTATGCTCGTGGTCGCCGTGGAGATGCGCCAGGCGCCCTTCGCGCTCTGGATCACGGACCTGTCGATCAAGGACCCCTACTACGTCACGCCCATCCTGATGGGCATCACCCAGTTCATCTCGCAGAAGATGACGCCGAGCTCCGCCGACCCCACCCAGGCCAAGATGATGCTCGTCATGCCGTTCATAATGACCATATTTTTCATCAACTTCCAGAGCGGTCTCGTCCTCTACTGGCTGACCACCAACGTCCTCCAGATCGGCCAGCAGGCCCTGATGAACCGCATGATGGCCCGTCAAAAGAAAGAAGCCCATGGAAAACGAAAATAAGCCCGCGAACGGACAGCCGGTCGACGAGAGACCGGAATACAAAGGCCCGAACCTCGAGGAGGCCATCAGCCTGGCCGAGCACCGGCTGAAGCTGCCGCGCGAGAAGTTCAACTACGAGATCGTCACGGAAAAGACGCGCCTCTTCGGCAGCAAGGAGATCGTCATCCGGGCCTGGGCCAAGGACGAAGGCGGCGACGGCACGGTCGAGGCGTTCCTGGAAAAGTTCATGGCCGTGTTCCCGCTCGAGCTGACCTACCACGTCAAGAAGCGCTCCGACATGGTCTTCGTCATCTTCGACGGCCCCGACAAGGCCGTGCTCCTGCGCAACGACGGCGCGCTGCTCCTCGCCGTCCAGCACGTCCTGAACAAGATCTCGACGATCAAGGTCCAGGTGGATTGCGAGTTCTACCGGAAGCGCAAGGAGAAGAAGCTCAAGGACTACGCCCAGCGCGTCGCCCGCCAGGTCTCGGATTCGGGCCGCGAGGAGGTCCTCGAGCTGATGAACCCGTACGAGCGGCGCATCGTCCACATCGTCGCCAACGAGACGCCCGGCGTCACGAGCGAGAGCCTCGGCGAAGGGTTCCTGAAGAAGGTCAAGATCTTCCGCGCTCCGCGATAACGCGGTTCAGAAAATAACGTCTTCGCCGGGTGCGGCGGAAGCTCCTCGGGTATCATCTCCGTTCGCTGCGGTGACTTCTCGGCTCGGGGCGTACCGCTCCGTCGGGTCGCGGTTTGGCCCAGCGCGCCAAACCAGCTCGGCTCCGGCCTCGCTCTGCCCGCTAAAGGGACAAACGTCCTCGCAGTCGGTCCCTTTAGGACAACCGTGCCCGCTTCGGCCCTCCTACGCCCTCCTCCGCGTATCGCCCCTGCGCCATTGTCCCTAATGCTCACTCCGGTGATACCCTTAAGTCCCTGTTTCCGCAGCCTCCTCGCTAAGCCGCTTGGCTTATCGCGGACGCGATGATTGCGACGAGGAGGCCGGCCGAACCCGACATTGGAAAAGTTTAGCCGGGCCGCGTGCCGAACGAGGGTAGTTTCCCTGGAAACCGACAAAACGTGTTGAGCGAGGCGTAGCGTACGCCGAGCGAGTTGTTTTGGCGCCGAGTCCGGCGCACGGACCGGCGTCTTCAAACTTTTCCAGGAGGGAGAGGCCGGCCTCTGAGGCGCTAAGCGGCCGCGGGTTCGCTTTACTAAAGCCTGGGGGTCATCTAGAATGAGGAGCCGGACGGACGCATGCTCGAAGACACCATCATCGCGATATCGACGCCGCCGGGCGTCGGCGGGTTGGGCATCGTCCGGATCAGCGGAAAAAGGGCCCTGGCCGTGGCCCGGCGCATCTTCGAAGCGAGGGAGAGAACCGAGAGGCCTTTCCCGGTGAGGCGTCCGGTATTCGGGACGATCCGCGATCCCGAGGGAGGGCCGGGAATCGACGAGGCCTTCCTGACCTACTTCAAGGGGCCCCGGTCCTATACCCGGGAGGACATCGTCGAGCTGAGCGCCCACGGCAGCCCGGCCGTTCTCGAGGGCGTTCTCAGGCTCGGCACGCGCGCCGGGGCCAGGCTGGCCGGACCTGGGGAATTCACCCTGAGAGCCTACCTCAACGGCCGCCTGGACATGCTCCAGGCCCAGGCCGTCGACGACCTCATCCGGTCCGTCTCCTTGACCCAGGCCCGCATCTCGTCCCGTCAGCTCGGGGGCAGCCTGTCCCGGCGGATGCGCCGGCTCCGCGATAGGCTGGTCGGTCTCCTCGCCCGCATCGAGGCCGGCCTGGAGTTCCCCGAGGAGGGACTTCGGACGAGCGCCGCGGCCGACCGGAAGAGCCTGTCCGCCCTGGCGGCCGAGGTCGAGCGCCTCGTCGCCAGCTTCGAAGCGGGCCGGGCCATTAGCGAGGGCGTCACGTTGGCCATCACAGGCCGGACGAACGTCGGGAAATCGACCCTTTTCAATGCCCTTCTCGAGGAGGACCGGGCCATCGTCACGCCCTTCCCGGGAACGACCCGCGATTTCCTGAGGGAGAAGCTGATCATCGACGATGTCGTCTTCCATCTGGTCGACATGGCCGGCTTGGGGCGGGCCGCCCATCCCGTCGAGCGGACAGGGATCGTCCGGGGGCAGAAGATCGCCCGCGAGGCCGACGGCCTGCTCATCGTCCTCGACGCCTCCCGCAAGGCCGATCCCGCTGACGAGGCGCTCATCCGGAAGTACGGATCCAGGAAGGCCGTCGTCGTTCTGAACAAGACCGATCTTCCCCGGAAGATGGCCGCGCGGACGGTCCGCCGGTTGGCCGGCCCGGCCCCCGTCGTCGAGGTCTCGGCCCTCGCGGGAACGAACGTGGACACCCTGCGGGCCTCGATCCGGTCGCTTTTCGCCCCGGGCGCGGATCAGGAAGGGGAGATCATCCTCCACGCCCGGCAGAGGGACGGCCTCAGGGGGGTCCTGGAGTGCCTCCGGAGGGCCGAGCGGCTCCTGGCCGGGCGGCATTCCGGGGAGATCTACGCCGAAGAGGTCCGGGCCGCTCTTCGCTTCATCGGCGAGATGACCGGCGAAGTGCGCGTCGACGAGATCCTCGAGGACGTCTTCAGCCGTTTTTGTGTCGGGAAATAGGAGGGGGAAGCCCATGCCCCGGGGGACCGCTTTCGATGTCATCGTGGTCGGGGCCGGGCATGCCGGCTGCGAAGCGGCCGCGGCGGCCGCCGCCATGGGCCTTTCGACCTGCCTGGTCACCATCCACCTCGAGACGATCGCCCAGATGTCCTGCAATCCGGCCATCGGCGGCCTGGCCAAGGGCCACCTCGTCAGGGAGATCGACGCCCTCGGCGGCCTCATGGGCCAGCTCGCCGACGAGACGGGCATCCAGTTCCGTCTCCTCAACCGGAGCCGGGGCGGGGCGGTCCAAGCGCCCCGGGCCCAGTGCGACAAGGCCGCCTACCGGCTGGCCATGAAGCGACGCCTGGAGAAGATGCCGAATTTGACCGTCTTCCAGGGCATCGTCTCGGAGGTCGTCGTCTCGGGGGGGAAGGCCAGGGGCGTGACGACGCTCGACGGGACGGTCCTTCGGGGGAAGGCGGTCGTCCTGACCCCCGGCACGTTCCTCAACGGGACCATCCACATCGGCCTCAAGAGCTATCCGGCGGGGAGGGCCAACGAACCGTCCTCGGTCGACCTCGCCGAACAGTTGAGGAAGCTCGGCCTGGGGATCCTCAGGCTCAAGACCGGAACCCCCATGCGGCTTGACCGGGATACGATCGACTGGGAACGGTTTTCGCCCCAGCCCGGGGACGAGGATCCCGTTCCCTTCTCCTACCGGACCCGCACCCGCCTCGAGAACAAGGTCCTCTGCCATCTCGGATACACCAATCCGGAGACCCATGCCGTCATCCGCCGGAACCTCGACAAGTCGCCTCTTTACGGCGGCCGGATCAAGGGAATTGGGCCACGCTATTGCCCGTCGATCGAAGACAAGGTGGTCAAATTCCCCCAGAGGGCGCGCCACCAGTTCTTCCTCGAGCCGGAGGGCCTCGAGACGACCGAGATCTATGTCAACGGGATGTCCTCGAGCCTGCCCTTCGAGGTCCAAAAGGAAATATTGGAGACCATCCCCGGCCTCGACGGCGCCAAGGTCCTGAGGCCGGCCTATGGCATCGAATATGATGCCGTCTCCCCCACTGAGCTCCTGCCAACCCTCGAGACCCGCGGGATCGGAAGGCTCTACCTGGCCGGCCAGATCAACGGGACCTCCGGATACGAGGAGGCGGCCGCCCAGGGCCTCATGGCCGGGATCAACGCCGCCCTGGCCGTTAAAAAGCGGGATCCGTTCCTTCTCAGGCGGGACGAGGCCTACGTCGGCGTTCTCATCGACGACCTCGTTTCGAACGGGGTTGAGGAACCTTACCGGCTGTTCACATCGCGGGCGGAGTCCCGGCTCCTGCTGAGGATCGACAACGCCGACCGCCGCCTTATGGGATACGGCCGCAAGCTGGGGCTCGTCCCCGACGGCGTCTGGGAGGACTTCCTGGCCAGGCAGAAACGGATCGACGAGGTCATTTCGTATCTGAAAAAAGACCGTATAAGGACGCCATCGGGCGACCGGGTTACCCGGTTCGAGTATTTGAAAAAACCTGAAATCGGCCTGAAAGATGTGCTAGAATGGGGAAAATCCCCGTTCGAGCCGAGCGGCGAGGAAACGAGGACGATCGAATCGGAAACAAAATATGAGGGCTATATCAAGAAGCAGGAAAGGGAGATCGCCAAGGCCATGAGGACCGATTCGCTGACCGTCCCCGGCGATCTGGACTTTCGTGAGGTCGCGGGCCTGACGAGGGAGGCCGTAGAGAAGCTGGAAAAGCGGAGGCCGAGTACGCTGGGCGAGGCCCGTAGGCTACCAGGTATGACCCCCGCGGCCGTTCAAAGTCTCGGCATCCACCTCGAGATTCGGCGAAAAAAAGCCCGTCTCCTGGGCACCGTTCCACGTGAAACAGGACGGGACGATGAATAAGATCATGGCCGTTGCTAACCAGAAGGGCGGGGTCGGGAAGACAACCACGGCCATCAATCTGTCTGCCTGCCTTGCTCTGAAGAATAAGAGGACCCTCCTCATCGATCTCGATCCTCAGGGGATGTCGACCCTGGGCCTGGGCAAGCCGAAAGAGCCCGGCAAGGGGATCTATCAGGCCATGATGAACGGCCGCGACCTCATGGATTGCGTCCTCGGAACGGAGCTCGAAAACCTCTATCTCTGCCCCTGCTCTCCCGAGCTCGCCGGCGTCGAGGCCGAGCTCTATCCGGCCGAGCGGCGCGAGAAGCGGCTGATCGAAGCCGTCGAGAAAGCCCGGCGGTTCTTCAACTACATCGTCATCGACTGTCCGCCGTCCCTGAGCTTCCTGACGATCAACGCCTTATCCGCCGCGGATTCCCTGATCATCCCGGTCCAAACGGAATTCTTCTGCATGGAAGGCATCCCCGATCTCTTCCAGACCCTGGAGACCGTCCGGACCTATTTCAATCCCAAGCTGGCGATCGAGGGCATCCTCCTGACCATGTTCGACGAGCGGACGAACCTTTCCAAGCAGGTCGCCGAGGAGATCCGCAAGTCGCTCAAACACATCCTTTTCGAGACGGTCGTCCCCCGCAGCGTCCGGCTGGCCGAGGCGCCCAGCTTCGGCAAACCCGTCGTCCTCTACGACGTCAAGTCCAAGGGGGCGGAAGCTTATATCAACCTCGCCGAGGAGATCATTCGCCGATGAGCAAGAAAGCCCTGGGAAAAGGTCTGGGAGCGTTCATCCCGGACGAGTTCAGCATCCTCAAGGACGAGCGGTTCGCCGAGCTCGACCTCGAGGACGTCAAGCCCAACCCGTTTCAACCGCGGATGAAGTTCGACGACCAAACGATCGAAGAGCTGGCCCAATCGATCAAGGAGACGGGCATCGTGCAGCCGGTCATCGTCGTTCCGGAAGACGACTATTACAAGATCATCGTCGGGGAAAGACGGTGGCGGGCCGCGCAGAAGGCCGGCCTGAAGAAGATCCCCGTCCTGATCCGCAACATCCCCAAGGACAAGCAGCTCGAGGTCTCGCTCATCGAGAACATCCACCGCGAGGAGCTCAACGCCTTGGAGATCGCCCAGGCCTATCAGAGGCTCATCGACGAGCACGGCTACGCCCAGCACGAGCTCGCCGACAAGGTCGGCAAGGACCGGAGCTCGGTCACGAACTACCTCCGGCTCCTCAAATTGCCGCAGGAGATCCAGGACCGCCTCAACGACGGCGACCTCAGCATGGGGCATGCCCGGGCCCTGCTGGCCTTGGAGGAGCCTGCGATCCAGCTTCTCGCGTGCCGCCAGGTCATCGACCGGAGCCTGTCGGTCCGCAACACCGAGGCCTTGGTGAACCGTTTGAAGAAAAAGGCGCCTCGGGCCCAGCGCAGTCTGGCCGATCCGGACCTGCATGCCCTGCAGGAGGAGATGCTCAAGGTCCTGGGGACCAAGGTCCTCGTCGCGGGCAGCCGGGACAAGGGCGTTTTGAAGATCTATTATTTCTCTCTCGAAGACCTCAATCGGATCTATGACAGGATCAAAGGAGCGAACGCATGAAAGACAAACCCCGGGAATTGAACGAGATGAAGCTGGCCGGCTTGATCGACATGGAGACGGAGTTCAAGGGCGAGCTCACGTTCAAGGGCTCGTTCCGCATCGAGGGCTTCTTCAAGGGGACCATCCATTCGGATTCCCTACTCGTCGTCGGCGAGCGCGGCAAGGTCGAAGCCGACGTCAAGGTCGGGCAGCTCGTCATCAACGGCGAGATCCACGGCACCCTCGAAGCCACGGAGCGGGTCGAGGTCCACAACAAGGGCCGCGTCTTCGGGACCATCCTCACGCCCGTCCTGGTCGTCGAGGAAGGAGCGTATCTCGAAGCGACCTGCCAGACCAAGGGGTCGGCGAGGTCCGCGGCCGCTCCGGCCGACACGCCGGCGGCCTGAGCCTTCCCGGCCGCCCCGGCGCCCGCGCGCGCCGATTTTCTCCGCTTGAGTGCGGCGCGTCCGCGGGATATAATCGGATGGAAAAATTCCGGAATGCGAGTCCCATGAGCAAGTACATCTTCATCACCGGCGGAGTCATTTCGGGTCTGGGCAAGGGCATCGCCGCGGCCTCCATCGGCCGCCTCCTCGAAAGCCACGGCTACCGCATCACCATCCAGAAGTTCGATCCCTACCTCAACGTCGATCCGGGGACGATGAGCCCGTTCCAGCACGGCGAGGTCTACGTCACCGACGACGGCGCGGAGACCGATCTCGACCTCGGCCACTACGAGCGCTTCACGTCGACGAAGACGACGCGGGCCCACAACTGGACGGCCGGCAAGATCTACGAGTCCATCATCCGCAAGGAACGCAAGGGCGAATACCTGGGCAAGACCGTCCAGGTCATCCCCCATGTCACCGACATGATCAAGACGGCCGCCGAGTCCGTCGTTGACGCTAATGATATTGTTATCTGCGAGATAGGCGGGACTGTCGGAGATATCGAGAGCCTGCCCTTCCTCGAGGCCACGCGCCAGATGCGCCTGACGCTCGGCACCGGCAACACGCTCTTCATCCACCTGACCCTCGTCCCGTACGTCGGCGTCTCGGGCGAGCTCAAGACCAAGCCGACCCAGCACAGCGTCAAGGAGCTGCGCGGGATCGGCATCCAGCCGGACATCCTGCTCTGCCGCACCAACCGCGACCTCTCGGCCGACATCAAGTCGAAGATCGCGCTCTTCACCAACGTGCCCGTCGACGCCGTCATCACGGCCCGGGACGTCGAATCGATCTACGAGATCCCGCTGAACTACGCCGATCAGGGCCTCGACGCGACCATTCTGAAGATGTTGCGCCTGCCGCGGCGGAAGAAGAACCTGGCCGCGTGGGAGACCATGGTCGATCGCATCAAGCACCCCAAGGACGTCGTCGAGATCGGCCTGGTCGGCAAGTACGCCGGCCTCCACGATTCCTACATGAGCCTGAACCAAGCCCTCATCCACGGCGGGCTGGCCCACCGCGTCCAGGTCAAGATCGACTGGATCGAGGCGGAGGCGCTGGAGAAGGACGATCCGGCCAAGATCCTGGGGCCGAAGGACGGCATCCTCGTCCCCGGCGGCTTCGGCAAGCGCGGCATCGAGGGCAAGATCCGGGCGGTCACCTACGCCCGCGAGGCCAAGGTCCCGTTCTTCGGCATCTGCCTGGGCATGCAGTGCGCGTCGATCGAGTACGCCCGCTCGCTGGCCGGGCTGAAGAAGGCCAACAGCACCGAGTTCGTGCCGGACGCGCCCCACAAGGTCATCGTCCGCTGGCGAGAGCTGGCCCTGGACGCCGACATCGGCGGGACCATGCGGCTCGGCCAGTTCCGGTGCGAGCTCAAGAAGGGCTCCGCCGCCCACCAAGCCTACCGGGCCCTGCGGATCTCGGAGCGCCACCGCCACCGCTACGAGTTCAACCCGGCCTACCGGGACTCCTTGGCGGACGCCGGCCTGGTCTTTTCCGGTATCAACCCGGATTACGGGCTGGTCGAGATCATCGAGGCCCCGGACCATCCCTGGTTCCTCGGCTGCCAGTTCCATCCCGAGTTCAAGTCCAAACCCCTGGCCCCGCACCCGCTCTTCAAGGCCTTCATCGGGGCCAGCTACGCCCAGCGGCGCCGGTCCGGGAAGGCCGTGTCAAAGCCCGTTTAAGTAATATATAAAAAAATATTTAAGCGGTATTCGAGGTCCCGGGCAAGGAGGGCGAGTTGGACATCAACCCGAAGATCTTCAGGGAATACGACATCCGCGGCATCGTCGGGCAGGACCTCGATGAAAACGCGGTGGAGGTCTTGGGCCGGGCGATGGCCACCTTTTTCCTCGGCCGCGGCCAGGCCCGGGTCGCCGTCGGACGCGACGTCCGGCTGAGCTCGCCGGGCTTCGGGCGGGCCCTCATCCGCGGCATCCTCTCCACCGGCTGCGGCGTCGCCGACATCGGGGTCGTGCCCACGCCGCTGCTCTATTTCACCGTCTTCCACAAGAAGCTCCCCGCCGGGGTCATGATCACCGGCTCGCACAATCCGCCCGAGCATAACGGCTTCAAGATGATGTCGGGCACGGAGACGCTCTACGGCAAGACGATCCAGAGCCTCTACGAGATCGTCCGCAAGGGCGTCTTCCCGCGCGGCGAGGGCCGCCTCGAATCGCTCGACGTCGTGCCGGAATATCAGGACTACGTCGCCGCGAACGTCCGCTTCGCCCGGCCGGTCAAGGTCGTCGTCGACGCCGGCAACGGGACCGGCGGGACCGTGGCCGTGCCGCTCCTCCGGCGCATGGGCGCCGAGGTCGTCGACCTGTTCTGCGAGCCGGACGGCCGCTTCCCCAACCATCATCCCGACCCGACCTTGCCCGAGGCCATGGAGAAGCTCGTCGCCCGGGTTCGTGAGAGCGGGGCCGAGATCGGCATCGGCTACGACGGGGACGCCGACCGGATCGGCGTCGTCGACGACCAGGGCCGGATCGTCTGGGGCGACCAGCTGCTCGTCGTCTTCGCCCGCGACGTACTCCCCTCGCGGCCCGGCGCGGCGGTCATCTCCGAGGTCAAGGCCTCCAAGGTCCTCTACGATGAGATCGAGAGGCTCGGCGGCAGGCCGATCATGTGGCGGACGGGCCACTCGCTGATCAAGCAGAAGATCAAGGAGGAGAACGCGCCGCTGGCCGGGGAGATGAGCGGGCACATCTTCTTCAACGACCGCTGGTTCGGCTTCGACGACGCCATCTACGCCTCGGCCCGGCTCATCGAGATCCTGTCGCGTTCCGGGAAGACGCTCTCCGCGATGATGGCCGACCTGCCCAAGACCTACGCGACGCCCGAGATACGCATCTACGCCTCCGACGAGGTCAAATTCAAGATCGTCGACGAGGTCCGCCGCGAGCTGGCCGCCCTGGTGCCGATCATCGACATCGACGGCGTCCGGGCCGTCTTCCCGGCGGGCTGGGGGCTTGTCCGGGCCTCGAACACCCAGGCCGTCATCGTCCTCCGGTTCGAGGCCGACACCGAGGCCGATCTGGCCGCCATCCAGAAGGAAGTGCGCGGCCTCCTCCAGAAGGTCATCAACCGGCTCGGTGCGGTATGAACAGGCCGGACCTTCGGGCCGTCATCCTGGCCGGCGGGCGGGGGACCCGGTTCTGGCCGCTCGGCCGCGAAGCCCGGCCCAAGCAGGTCCTCCGTATCACGGGACGGGACCCGATGCTCGTCCAGACCGTCCGGCGCCTCCGGCCGCTCGTATCCGGCCGGCGGGTGACGCTCGTCGCCGACGCCGTCCAGACGCGCGCGGCGCGCAAGCTCCTGCCGCGCCTGCCGAAGGAATGCTTTCTCGTCGAGCCCCTGGCCCGCAACACGGCGCCGGCGCTCATGCTGGCCACGGCCCGGGTCTGGCTCGACGATCCCGAGGCCGTCGTGGCCGTGCTGCCGGCCGACCACCTCATCCGCGACGAGGCCGGGTTCCGCCGCGTCCTGCAGGCCGGCGCCGAGGCCGCCTCGAAGGAGAGGGTCCTCGTGACCTTCGGCATCCCGCCGACCTATCCCGCCACGGGCTACGGCTACATCCGGCACGACCGGGCGAGCGGCAGGAAGTTCGGCGGGAAGGCCTTCTATCCGGTCCTGGCCTTCAAGGAGAAACCGAACCTGGCCCAGGCCGACGAATACCTGGCCTCCGGGGACTACGCCTGGAACTCCGGGATGTTCCTCTGGCGCGCCGGCGTTTTCGCCGAGAAGATCGAAGCCTGGGCGCCCGAGCTGGTCCCCGCCTGGACGGCCCTTGTCGCGGCCCTGAAGTCGGGAAGCGCCGCCCGGCTCAAGGCCGCGTTCGCCCGGGTCCCGGCCCTGTCGATCGACTACGCCCTCATGGAGAAGGCCGGCGGCGTCCTCGTCGCCGACGGCGACTTCGGCTGGTCGGACGTCGGCGCCTGGTCGGCGCTCCTCGACATCTGGCCGCGGGACCAGGCCGGCAACGCCGCCCGCGGCGAGACGCTGGCCCTCGACGCCAAGGGCTGTCTCGTCTGGAATCCCGGGCGCCTGACGGCCCTCGTCGGGGTCCGCGACCTCATCGTCGTCGAGGCCGGCGACGCCCTGCTCGTCTGCGACGCCTCCCTCGACCAAAGGGTCAGGGACGTCGTCGCCGCGCTCAAACGGAAGGCAAAATACCGGAAATACGTCTAAAATATATCGTCATCAGTTCCCAGGAGGTGTCGGAGATGAACAAGCGCATTCTCGCTCTCGCCGCCGCGGCGGTCATCCTGGCGGCCTTCGTCACGGCCGGCCCGGTCACTCTGGACGTCAAGGAGCACGTCCTGGCCAACGGCATGAAGATCCTGATGATCCCCAAGCCGGGCGCGCCCCGCGTCGTCTGCCACATCTACTTCAAGGTCGGCTCGATCAACGAGCGCCCCGGCATCACCGGCAGCGCCCACGTCCACGAGCACCTGATGTTCAAGGGCACCGAGGTCATGGGCGTCACCGACTACGCCAAGGAATCCGCGATCGACGCCAAGATCGACGGGCTCATGGCCCAGATCTACCGGGAGAGATTTTGGAAGGACGGCGGCGACCAGGCCCGGATCGCGGCGTGGCAGAAGGAGGTCGACGAGCTGGTCAAGGCTCAGAAGACCTTCATCATCAAGGACGACCTCTGGACGCAGTACATGAAGAACGGCGGCACCGGGCTCAACGCCTCGACCAGCCAGGAGACGACGGGCTACTACGTCACCCTGCCCTCGAACAAGGTCGAGCTCCAGATGCTCATGGAGTCCGACCGGATGATGAACGCCCGGTTCCGCGAGTTCTATTCCGAGAAGGACGTCATCATGGAGGAGCGCCGGCTGAGCGAGAACCAGCCCGGCTACTTCTTCGGCGAGCAGGTCCAGGCCGCCTTCTACACGGCCTCGCCCTACCACTGGGACGTCATCGGCTGGATGGACGACCTCAAGAAGATGACCAAGGAAGATCTCGTCGCCTTCCACAACACCTATTACGTCCCCAACAACGCCGTGGCCATCTACGTCGGCGAATTCGATCCGGCGGCGATCACGGCCCTGGCCGAGAAGTACTTCGGCCGCATCCCCAAGGGCCCGGACCTCGAGCCCATCCGCACGGGCGAACCGCCGCAGTACAGCGAGAAGCGGTTCTACGGCGAGGGCCCGGCCCCGACGAGCCTGCAGATGATGTTCCACATCCCGCCCGACGGCAGCCCGGACACCCAGGCCCTTTCGATCCTGGCCGGCACGCTGGGCTCGGGAGGCGGCGGCTTCCGCGGCATGGGGGGCGGCGGCGGGACGGGGCGCCTCACCAAGAGCCTCGTCCGCGACAAGCAGCTGGCCGTCAACGCCTCGGCCTCGAGCCGGCCCCAGTGGTACGCCGGCGCCTTCCAGTTCAGCGCGACGCCGCGCGTCGACAAGGGCGTCAAGCCCGAGGACCTGGAGAAGGAGATCTGGGCCGAGATCGAGAAGATCAAGAAGGAGGGCCTGACGGAGGAAGAGATCCAGAAGGCCAAGAACAAGGGCGAGGCCACGTTCATCCGCAGCCTCTCCAGCACCATGGGCCTGGCCAGCCGGGTCGGCCGGGCCGAGCTCAAGCGGGGCTGGCGGTCCATCCTGACCGATCTCGAGGAGCTCCAGAAGGTCACCAACGACGACATCAAGCGCGTGGCCGCCAAGTACTTCGTCAAGGACAACAGCCTGACGGCCGTCTACACCCGGAAGTCGGGCCGGTAAGGAGGACGAGATGAAAAAAGCGATCATCGCCATCCTGGCGCTCACCTTCGCCTGCACGGGACTGGGCCTGGCCCAGGCCAAGCACCCCTCCGAGCTGACCTACCCGGCCCTCAAGTACGAGCCGCCGGACCCCAAGGCCTTCCGGACCGTCTACGCGGGCGGGCTCCGCGCCTACGTCCAGGAGGACAAGAGCCTGCCGCTCTTCAACATCTCCGCGATCGTCCATTGCGGCGATCTCTATGTCCCCAAGGACAAGGCCGGGCTTGGCCGGCTGCTCGGCGACCAGCTCATCAAGGGCGGCACGGCCGCCAAGGAGGGTCCGGCGATCGAGGACCGCATCGATTTCCTCGGCGGGACCCTGAACTTCATGGTCGGCGAACGGACCGCCACGCTGAGCCTCTCGGTCCTGGCGAAGGACCTCGACGAGGGCCTGGCCACGTTCTTCGACGTGCTCCGGAACCCGGCTTTCCGCGAGGAGCCGCTGAAGCTGGCCAAGGCCCGCTTCGTCGAACAGCTGCGCCAGGCCAACGACCAGCCGAACGGCGTCCTCAACCGGGAGTACGAGAAGCTCCTCTACGGCGACAACGCCGTGACCTGGCAGCCGGCCAAGGCGACCTATGAGGGCGTCACGGCGGCCGATCTCAAGGCCTTCCACACCAAGTACTTCTCGCCGAAGAACATCATCCTGGCCGTCTCCGGCGATCTCTCCAAGGCCGCCCTCAAAGCCAAGATCGACAAGCTCGCCGCCGGCTGGAAGGGCGGGGCGGTCGCCTTCCCGGCGCTGCCCAAGGCTTTCCCGTCCCCGGAGCCGGGCGTGTATTTCATCCAGAAGGCCATCAACCAGGGCTACATCAGCCTGGGCCACCTCGGCCTCGAGGACACCAACCCCGACTACTTCGCCGTCCAGGTCATGAACTTCATCCTCGGCGGCGGCAGCTTCACCTCGCGGATCACGACCAAGGTCCGCTCCGACGAGGGACTGTCCTACAACCAGGGCAGCCGCTTCACCTATCGCTGGGGCCTGCCGGGCACCTTCGCCGGCTACGTCCAGACGAAGTCGTCGACCGTCGGCTACGCCATCTCCCTCATCCTGGCCGAGTTCGACCGGATCCGCCAGGCGCCCGTCACCGACGCCGAGATGGAGACCGCCATCAACTACTATCTCGAAAGCTTCGCCGACAACTTCCAGTCGCCGCAGACCACGATGTCGAACTTCGCCAATCTCGAGATGACCGGTAAGCCGATGGACTACTATAAGACCTACCTGGCGAAGATCCGGGCCGTCACCAAAGCCCGGGTCCGGGAGGTGGCGACGAAATACATCCAGCCCGGCCAGATCGCGATGATGATCGTCGGCGACTGGGAGCCCTGCAACAAGGGCGGCGAAAAGTGGCCGGGCCCGCTCGACAAGCTGGGCAAGGTCCACAAGGTCAACCTCATCGACCCGATGACGGGACAGGAGATCAAGATCCCGTAGATCTGATGACAACCCGATGACCGAGCCCGAATATTCCGGCGGGGTCCGCCGCGAGCTCGAGCGCCGCTTCTCGGTAGCGGCGCTCCTCCGGCCTCTCCGCCTCCGCCGTTACGAGCCGCTCGAGGTCCTCGAGTACGACGTCCGAGGGGTCTGGCCGGACCGGCCGGCGCGCGTCAAGCTGTCGGTCGAACGGCACGTCGGCGGCGGCTACGCGGGCCAGGTCTACCGGGTCCGGGTCCTCGAGATCGATGCTCCGGAGGGGCCCCTCGAAGGGCTCGAGCCGGGCGGCGTGTACGCCCTCAAGGTCCTCGTCCCCGTCTCGGGGTTCGGACGGGCCGTCCGTAACTTCTTCTACGGGTTGGGCTTCCAAGCCCCGTTCGCCCCCCAGGTCAACCCGGACGCGGCCCGGGCCGGGGCCCTCTGGCAGAAGTTCATCCGAAGAGGCGCGCGGGAGCGCCTGGGCTCGGAGCGGGCCGTCGTCGACGTCCTGGCCACGCTCGTCGATCCGGTCCTCGGCAGCTGCGGCGAGATCAGCGAGTGGGTGGACGGCCGGCTCTGGCGCTACGAAGTCGACGACGGCCTCTTTGCCCGGCTCGGCTGGAAGCCCGGCAAGCCGGCCGAAGGCTTGGGCTCCCCGGAATACCGGTCCAAGCGGACCTTCATGGCCGGGCTCGTCGGGCTCATGCACGACATGGGCGCCCCCGAGCTCGCCCGCCAGTACGAGTGGTGGACGATGAAGAGCCAGCCCAACGCGCTCAAGCGCACGGAGGCGGACGCCGATCCCGAGCGCGGACTCGTGGCCGTCGATTTCCGGGCCGGCATGGCCCTGCTGCCCTTCCTGCCTCAGTGCCCCGCGGATTTCAAGCTGATCGCCCGGGGCCTCGCCCGGGGCCGTCTCGTCCAGTTCGACCGGGGCGACACCGCCAAGCTCGAAGCGTACGCGGCCGCCAGGCCGGCCGTCTTCGGCGACATGGCCGGCGCGCTCGCGGAGCTCAGGAAGGCCGATGGGGCCTACCGCGATTCCCAGCCCGACCTCGCCTACCACCACGTCCGCCTGCTCACCCGGCGAAAGCTCCGGACGGCCATCCATGCCGGATGGGTCCGGAGCTGGCGGATCCGCAACATGGCCGACGAGACGGCGGGCGGGACTCTGGCCAAGAACCGCTTCGTTGCGCTCCTCTTCCTTCTTCTCGGCCTTCTGCAGGTCCTCACCCCCCTCCTGCTCGTCTTCGCGTTCCCGGGGCGGTCGATCGGTCTGTGGGGGCTCTGGCTCCTGCCGCTCCTCGGCCCCTTCGTCCGCAGGCTCTGGGGGCGCGGCGACCTGCGCCGCCATTACCGGGCGTTCTTCGGCCAAGCCGGCTACCTCATCCGGGCTTTCCGCGGCCACGTGGCCGAGGCCCTCATCGGCTGGCACCGGTCCGGACGCGTGAGCGACCGGCGGGCCCTGGCCATCGCCGACAAGCCCGCTTATTACGTCCTCAACCGTCCTTTAGCCGTCCTGCCTCCGGGCGTGCACCGGTTCCTGACGGACAAGTCCTACTTCAAGGAACGTCTGCAGGCGATGTTCGTCCGGCCGTTCCAGCTCTATTTCAAGCCTTCGGTCCGCGAGAAGTGGCTCAAGGACATGGTCGAGGACGGCCGCCGGAACCGGATGCTCAGCGACGCCGACGCCGCCCGCATCCTGGCCCAGGTCGACGAGCCCTACATCCAGAAATACCTGAAGAGCTTGGCCGTGCACCTGGCGACGCTGTTCGTCTCGGAGACGGTCTTCCTGACGATCGCCGCGGTCTACATCCTCGGCCACCCCGAGTTCGGCTGGGCCGAAGCGACGGCCCGGGCCGCGGTCATCATCGCGGCTTTCAACCTGCTCCCCGTTTCTCCGGGCTCTCTCATCCGCGGCTTCTACGTTCTCGGCCTGGTCATCAAAGAGAAGAACATCAAGGACTACCGGCTGGCCCTGCCGGTGAGCTTCTTCAAGATCATCGGCTACCTGGCCTTCCCGCTGCAGATGGCCTACCGCTTCCCCGAGCTGGCCCGTTTCATGGCCGGCCATTGGGCCACCGAGGCCGTCCACGTCGTGCCCGTCTTCGGCGAGCGGGGAGCCTGGCTCGAGCACGCCGTGTTCGACGCGTTCTACAACTACCCGCTCAGCCTGGGGATACGGATCCGGAAGAGGGACGAACTCGCGGCGGCCAAGAGGCCCCGCTGGGCCGCTGTCCCGGCGGCGGTTCTCATCGGGGCGATGCTCACCGGCCTGGCGGACCTCCTGTTCGTCCGCTCGACCGGACGCGTGCCCATCCTGAAGGACGTTTGGTGGGCCGTGTTCTTGGCCCCGATCATGGCGGGCTTCCTGGCGTCGCTGTGGTCGCGGCGGAAGAAGATGGGCAAGCGCGTCGCGGCGGGTATCGCGGCCGGCGCCCTCGTCGGCCTCGTCTACGGGCTCGTCAACGCCTTCCTGACGCCGCTCGTCCCGGGAATCCTCGCGGCGGCTGGGCCGGCCATAAGCGGCGGGAATATGGCCCTCGGCATCCTCTGGAAGACCTTCATCTTCGCCCTGCTGGCGATCCCCGGCGCCCTCGTCGCGGAAACACGCCTCCCCCGCTAATATTTGGTTCTTCTCCCATCAGCGCCGCCCCGGAGGAACTCGGAGGGGCGGCGCTGGGAGAATATCTGGAGAAAGTGCTTTCTCCCAGATGCTTCGCAGGAGCCCGAGACTCCGAGTCGCTCCGCCGGACTTCTGCCCGGTCCGCTCACCGAGAGTGCGCTTCCCGTTCCCCGGGGGGCCGGGGAGCTAGAGGATATCTCCGAAAAAAGCCGGAGAGAGGGCTCTCCCGGAATCCGAAGAAGACCGTCATATTTTTCTCGGATCCGGTCTTCCGGCTTAGGCCGGATTTCCTGATCGGCCCGGCCGCGGGTGGCCCGAGATCAGCCCTTCAGCTTGAGCCCCAGCTCGTCGAGCTGGCGGGCGTCGACCGCCGAGGGCGATCCGGTCATCAGATCGAGGGCGCCCGTGGTCTTGGGGAAGGGGATGACCTCGCGGATGGACTCCTCGCCGGCGAGGAGCATGACCAGCCGGTCGAAGCCGTGGGCGATGCCGCCGTGGGGCGGGGCGCCCAGGCTCAGCGCTTCGAGGAAGTAGCCGAATTTCGTCTCGGTCTCCTCGTCCGTCAAACCCAACGCCTTGAAGACGCGGCGCTGGACCTCGCGCTCGTGGATCCGGATCGAGCCGCCGCCGACCTCGTTGCCGTTGAGGACGAGGTCGTAGGCCTTGGCCCGGACCTTGTCCGGCGCCGTCTCGAGGAGGTCGAGGTCGTCCTCGCGGGGCGACGTGAAGGGGTGGTGCATGGAGACGAAGCGGTTCTCCTCCTCGCTCCACTCGAAGAGCGGGAAATCCGTCACCCAAAGGAACTCGAGGCGGTCCTTGCGGATAGCGTCCTCCATGGGCCAGGTCCGGCGGATCTCGCCGAGGGCCTTGAGGGCGGTGGCCTTCTCGCCGGCGATGAGCAGGCCCAGGTCCGAGTCGCCGCCGCCGAGGGCGGCCCAGACGCTCGCGAAGTCGGCGTCGGCCATCTTGAGGGACGACTTCCAGCCGTCCTGCTTCTTGATCCAGACCAGGCCCTTGGCCCCGAACGCCTTGGCCTTGTCGCCGAGCTTGTCGAGCTGGCCGCGCGAAAAGGAGCCGGCGCCCGGGACGAGCAGGCCCTTGACCTCGCCGCCGCCAGCGACGACGGCCTTGAGGATGTCCGAGCCCGTAACGGCCGCGACCGCGGTCAGGTCGCGCATCTCGAGGGGCACGCGCAGGTCGGGCTTGTCCGAGCCGTACTTCTCCATGGCCTCGGCGTAGGGCAGGCGGCGGAACGGCCGCTCGACCTTCCGGCCGACGAGCGCGAAAAGGTCTTCCATCAGCCCTTCGTTCATGGCGAAGAAGTCGTCGAGGTCGATGAAGCTCGTCTCGACGTCGATCTGGGTGAACTCGAGCTGGCGGTCGGCCCGCAGGGCCTCGTCGCGGAAGCAACGGACGATCTGAAAGTAGCGGTCGAAGCCGGCGACCATGAGCGTCTGCTTGAACTGCTGAGGCGACTGGGGCAGGGCGTAGAACCGGCCCTTGCAGACGCGGCTGGGGACGAGAAAGTCGCGCGCCCCCTCGGGCGTGGGATTGGCCAGGATGGGCGTCTCGATCTCGAGATAGCCGTGCCGGCTCAGGTAGTTGCGGGCGGCCAGCGCGGCCTCGTGGCGCAGGCGGATGTGGCGCTGCATCTTCGGCCGGCGCAGGTCGAGGTAGCGGTACTTCAACCGCAGCTCTTCGGAGGCCTGGGGCGGGTCGGCGACCACGAACGGCGGCACCTTGGAGGCGGCGAAGACATGGAGCTCCGTCGCCTCGACCTCGACCTCGCCCGTGGGCATGTCCTTGTTGACGGCCGAGCGGCGGCGGACCTTGCCCCGGACGCCGACCACGAACTCGTTGCGGAGCCTCTTGGCCTCCTCGGCGAGCTCCGGGCGGTCGGATTGGAAGACGACCTGGGCCAGGCCTTCGCGGTCGCGGACGTCGATGAAGACGAGGTGGCCCATGTCGCGGGCCTTGTGGACCCAGCCGCAGAGGACGACCTCGAGGCCTTCGTGCGCGGCCCTGAGGTCGCCGCAGTAGTGGGTGCGCTTGAAAGTCGGGCCGGTCTTCGTGGCATGGTTCATGGGGATCCCCGAACGATCAATTTTCCCGGAGGAAGGCCAGGAGCTCCTCGCGGGTGCCCTCGACCTGGCGGCCGCCGGCCATGTCCTTGAGGCCGAAGCGGCCCTTCTTTATCTCGTCCTCGCCGACGACCAGGACCCAGGCCGCGCCGAGCTTGTTGGCCCGGCCGAAATGGGCCTTCATGCCGCGGTCCTTGAACTCCACCAGGCATTCGACGCCGTTCGCCCGGAAAAAGCGGGCCAGCTCCTGGCCCGCCTTCTTAGCCTCCTCGCCCAGGTAGGCGAGATAGAGGGTCCGCCGGGCCGGCGGCGTCAGGTCGGCGACGGCCAGGACCCGTTCCATGCCCATGGCGAAGCCGATGCCGCAGAGGTCCGGCCCGCCGAAGTCCCGCATCATGTCGTCGTAGCGCCCGCCGCCGAGGAGGGCGTTCTGGGCTCCCTCGTGGGAGGTGACGATCTCGAACGTGGTCTTGGTATAGTAGTCGAGGCCGCGGACGAGGCGCGGCTCCACGCGGTAGGCGAGGCCGTAGAGGTCGAGCGAAGCCAGGAACTTGGCGAAGTGCTCCCGGCATTCGTCGCAGAGATAGTCCCGGATGAGCGGGAACGAGGCGGCCACGGCCCGGCAGGCCTCGACCTTGCAGTCGAAGATGCGGAGCGGGTTCGTCTCGGCCTTCCTCTGGCAGTCGGGGCAGAGCTCGGCCCGGCGCTTCCCGGCCGCTTCCCGCAGGGCCGCGCTGTAGGCCGGGCGGCAGGCCCGGCAGCCGACCGAGTTGACCAGGGTCTCGGTCCCGGCGACGCCGAGCCGGCGGAGCAGCGCGTCGGCCATTTCGACGATCTCGGCGTCGAGGGCCGGGTCCTTCTCGCCGAAGACCTCGACGTCGACCTGGTGGAACTGGCGGTAACGCCCCTTCTGGGGCTTGTCGTAGCGGAACATCGGGCCCATGTAGTAGTAGCGCAGGGGCTCGGGCTGGAGGTCGAGCCGGTGCTCGACGATGGCCCGGACGACCGAGGGCGTGTATTCGGGCCGCAGGGTCAGCGAGCGGCCGCCCTTGTCGACGAAGGTATACATCTCCTTGGTGACGATGTCGGAGGTCGACCCGGTGCCCTTCTCGAAGAGCTCGGTGGACTCGAAGACCGGGGCCCGGAGCTCCCGGTAGCCGTAGCGCTCGAAGATCTCCCGGGCCAGGCGCTCGAGGGCCTGCCACTTCTCGACCTCGCCGGGGAGGATGTCCCGGGTGCCCTTGACGGCCGCGAGCTCTTTGCGGGCGGAGGCGTCTTCGCTCACCGCTCTTCGAAGACCCCGATCTTGCGGATTCTCCGGTATCTCTCTTCGAGGAGCTCCTCGACGGGCTTGTCCTCGAGCTTCTTCAGCGCCTGGTAGAGGTGCTTGTCGACGTTCTTGAAGGTCTGCTCGGGATCGATGTGGGCCCCGCCGGCCGGCTCGGGGATGATCTTGTCGATGATGCCGAGCTCCAGGAGCTTCTCGGCCCGGATGCCCAGGTTCTCCGCGGCCTCCTCGATGAAGGCCTGGTCCTTCCAGACGATGGAGGCGCAGCCCTCGGGGGAGATGACGGAGTAGAAGGAGTGCTCGAGCATCATCAGCTGGTCGCCGAAGCCGATGCCCAGGCCGCCGCCGCTGCCGCCTTCGCCGATGACGACGTTGACGATGGGCGTCTTGAGCATGGCGATGGCCTTGAGATTGTTGGCGATGGCCTCGGCCTGGCCGCGCTCCTCGGCGCCGATCCCCGGATAGGCGCCCGGGGTGTCGATGAGGGTGACGACCGGGAAGCCGAACTTCTCGGCCTCCTGCATGATCCGCAGGGCCTTGCGGTAGCCCTCGGGATTGGCCTGGCCGAAGTTGCGGTCGATCCGGGCCCGGGTCGTCCGGCCCTTCTGGTGGCCGATGACGGCCACGGTCCGGCCCTTGTAGAAGGCCAGGCCGGCGACGATGGCCGGGTCGTCGGCGAAGCGCCGGTCGCCGTGCATCTCCATGAAGTCCTGGAAGAGGAAGGCGATGTAGTCCAGGGTGTAGGGGCGCTTGGGGTGGCGGGCGATCTGGACGATGTTGATGGTGGACAGGTTGGGCACGATCTTGGCCCATTCCTTCTCGATCTCCGCCCGCAGGACCGCGATCCGGTCCTTCTTGTCGATGATGTCGGTCTCGTTCAGGGCGTCGATCTGGTCCTTCAGGGACAGGATGCCCTTTTCGAGGCTATAAAACTCCACCGATTTTTCCATGCTCTGCTCTTTCAAGGGGTTACGATACGGGCCTATTCTAGGTGCGGGGGGAGGCTAAGTCAAGCCGGGCCTCGCGGATCATCCTCGTTCGCTGCGCTGATCTTTCACGCCGGTCCACGCGCCGGACTCGGCGCCAAAACAACTCGCTCGGCTTGCGCTAAGCCTCGCTCAAACACGTTTTGGCGGTTCCCAGGGAAACTGCCCTTGTCCGGCTTCGGACCGGCTAGATCAGCGCTGATGCTCGCTCTGATGACCCGCTCGGCCCGATCCTGGCGGTCGACGCTGTCGCGTCGCTATTTTCCGAGACGCTGGCGGACGACCTCGAAGAAGAAGACCGCGGCGGCGGCGGCGACGTTGAGGGACCCGACCTGCCCCCCCAGGGGAATGGCCAGGACCTTGTCGCAGGTCTTGCGGACCAGGGGCCGCAGGCCCCGGCCCTCGGAGCCGAGGACGATGCCGACGGGCCCGGTGTAGTCGAAGGCGTACCAGGGCTCCTCGCCGGAGCCCTCGGCGCCGACGAGCCAGAGGCCTTTGTCCTTGAGCTCTTCCATGGCCCGGACCAGGTTGGGGACGCGGGCGACGGGCAGGTGCTCGAGGGCCCCTGCCGAGACCTGGTCGACGGTTTCCGTCAGGCCGGCCGAGCGGCGCTCGGGCAGGATAAGGCCGTCGGCCCCGGCCCCCTCGGCGCTCCGGACGATGGCCCCGAGGTTCTGGGGGTCCTCGACCTCGTCGAGGATGACCACGAACGGCTTCGCCGAACGGGCCAGGATGTCCTCGAGGCGGGCGTATTTCCTGGGGGAGACCTCGGCCACGACGCCCTGGTGGCCGGGCGCGAGCTGGTCGAGGCGGCGCGCCGGAACGACGACGACGGGGACGTGATGGCCCTTGGCCTCGCGGATGACCTCGCCGATCCGGGCGTGGCCACGCTCCTCCTGGACGAAGACCTTGTTGACCCGCTCGGGCGCGGACTTGAGGGCCTCGAGGAGGGGATTGATGCGGATGATGCGGTCCATGGGGGCATTATATCAATTTGTCTCCGCCGCGCGCATCGGGTAAAATGACCCCGGCTCGATACCCAGGGAGACCGAACATGCCGGACAGCATCAAGACGACCAGGATCGCCTTCGTCGTCGCCGCGGGACTGGCCTTCGCGACGGCGGCCCTCTTCGCCTTCATCTTCCTCTCCGGGGCCGCCCTCGTCGGTTTGGGGACCGAGGGCCGGAGCCTGCTCGGCAGCGCCCTGCTCGGGACGACCGGCATCCTGCTCGCCGTCGCCTTCGCCGCCTTCGGCGTCGCCGGTCTCGTCATCGCCGCGGGGATCGCCAAAGGCCAGCCCTGGGCCCGGTTCGCCGGCGTCGCCCTGGCCGTCGTCCTGCTCGCCGGCATCCCGGTCGGCACGATCCTGGGGGGGATCGCCCTGTCCGGGCTCCTCGGCCGGGACGCCCGCGATTGGTTCGGAGGCGCGCCCGTCACCCGTCACGCGCCGCGCGTACCCCCGGCGACCGTCTAGACCTCGCCCCGCCTTTCTGATATCCTAGCAATCCAGTAGGAATTATTCCCGAGGAGCGCGTCCATGGCCAAACGACAGATCATCGAGATCGATCGCGGGAGATGCGACGGCTGCGGGCTCTGCACGACCGCCTGCGCCGAGGGGGCGCTCGCGCTCGACGCCGAGAACAAGGCCGTCCTGGTCCGCGAGATCTACTGCGACGGCCTGGGCGCCTGCCTCGACGTCTGCCCGACCGGCGCCCTGAAGGTCGTCGAAAGGGATAGCGAGGGCTACGACGCCCGGGCCGCCTTCGATCACGTTCTGAAGACGCGGGGCGCCGCGGCGGCCTCCAAGGTCCATGGCGTCCGCGACGTCTGCGACAACCAGGGCGGAAACGCCGCCCGAGTTGGCTGGGCCGACCGAGTTGACCGGGTCGCCGACCGAGGTCACGCTCACTCCGCCCACGCCGGCTGCCCCGGCAGCCTGGCCCGCGACATCGCCCGGGATCCGGATACCTCCAGCCGTCCCGCCGCGGCGGTCCCTTCGTGCCTGAGCCAGTGGCCCATCCAGCTCCATCTCGTCTCGCCGGCCGCGCCCTACTTCAAGGGCAGCGATCTCCTGGTCGCGGCCGACTGCACGGCCTTCGCCCTCGGCGGCTTCCACGGGGAGCTTCTCGAAGGGAAGAAGCTGGTCATCGCCTGCCCCAAGCTCGACGAGACCCAGGGCTACGTCGAGAAGCTGGCCGAGCTCATCAGGGACAACGAGCTCGCCTCCCTGACGGTGGCCATCATGACCGTGCCCTGCTGCTCCGGCCTCGAGCGCATCGTCCGCATGGCCGTGGAGCTCGCGGGCGTGCCGATCGAAGTGAAAAAGGTGGTCGTCGGGATCGACGGCCGCATCGTCCCGGCCCGTTGACCGCGCCGCCCCCTGATCAGATGGACAGGGCGATCAGGAGCTGGGCCGGAAAGTAGGTTCCAAGAACGATGACCCGGGCGTTCGGCACCTTCCGGGCGAATCGGTCATAGGCCAGCACGGAGTCGGAAACCAGGAACAACACGCCGCCGATGAAGGCCAGGAGCGCCTTCGTCCCGCCCATGTCGACGTACCGCGCCGCCGCGAACCCGGCCATCGTCGTAATGGCCGCGACGTAGACGAAAACGGGGATCTTCAGCGGGCCCAAGTGGGGGGCCAGCAGGAAGAACATCAGCAGGCCGTAGAGGATGAAGGGGAGGAGCGTCATCGGCGATATGGAGTGTCCCGGGCGGGGTTTGAAGGCCAGGAGGTAGAGGGCCTGGGCGGCCAGGAACGCGACCAGCCCGGCCGTGAACCACTTGTCGGGGAACATCAGGGCGACGTCGCCGAGGAGCGAGAAGAGGAGCCCGGCCAGCACGAGCGTCTTGTACGCGGGCGGCACGGGGACCGCGGCCAAAGCGGCCAGGGCGATGATGAGACCAGTCGAGAGCGGCTTGGTCACGAGGTGCAAGCGCCGACGCTCCTTGACCTGGGACCAGGTGGCCAGGGCCGCGGAGACGAGAACGCAGGCGACGAGGGCGATCGTCCAAGGCGACTAGGGTCATGGCTTACCTCCCTTCCTCTTTCTCCCGGCGAAGTCGTTCCCGGGCTTCTTCGAACATGGGCTCGGCGTAGGCGCTCGGCCAGGTCCTCTCGGCGAACGTCCGCTTTTCCACCATCTTGAGGAATCCCTCGAACTCGGCGAAGTACGAGCCGTAGATGTGGAAGCTGTCGACGAGGTCGGCGTAGCGCCCGACGCGCACGGCCCGGCCCGTCTTTTCGGCCACGCGCGCGGCGACCACCCGCTGGAGATCGGTCAGGGCGAAGACGTTCATGTAGGCGGCTTTGTAGGCGTCGCGCGACCGCCAGTGGGCGTTCATGTTCAGGACGAGCCCTCCGGAGCCGTCCTCGAGCATCCGGAACCAGAGCCTTTGGAGGCAAGGCGGGTCGTCGGTGGGGCCGTCGAGCTTCGGGTTCCAGGTGATGGCCTGGGCCCGGCGGGTGTGGCCGGCGCGGGCCAGCCGGTCGACGGCCGCCGCGATCTGGTCGACCGTCTCCCCCTCGATGTCGTAGGCGAACAGGCGCTTGTGATAGGTATAGGTCCACTTCCCCTCTTCCGGCGCGATCCAGTGGTCGTGGACGCCGTCGACGACCTCCTGGCGGTAAACCTCGAGGTCCTCGAGGCCGCCCGGAAAGGCCCGGTGGATGCGGGGCTCGGCGAAGGGGTCCTCGACCGTCCAGAGCATCGTGCAATCCCGGCTCGGCGGATCGCCCGGTTTGTCGTACTCGGTCTTGATGGCCACGCCTTCGTTCCAACAGGCCAGGACGGCCTTCTCCCAGGCTTCGGGCAGGGTCTTGCCGGCGACGGCCAGGGTCGGGATATCTCCGCTCATGGGCTCTCCTTTTCCGTCCTCTCCGCTTTTAGCACACGGCGGGCGGACCGTCAACGCGCTGAGAGGAGACCTGGTCCCTTGTAGGGGAGGGCCGAGTTATATTATTGTGATTCCAGGAGGCGGCCATGCCCGAACCCGAGGTGTCCAAGGCCTACTACGAATCCCCCATTGGGACGATCGAGATCGTCGGCACCGAAGCGGGCGTCTCCGACCTGAATTTCGTCGATATCAAAGAGGAGAAAGCGCGCCCGAAAGCCAAGAGCGCTCCGCCCGGCCCCGTCACGGCCGCCCTGGCCCAGCTCGACGGCTATTTCCGGGGAGAGCGCAAGGCCTTCACGGTCAAGCTCGATCTCCGCGGCACGGATTTTCAGAGATCGGTCTGGTCCAAGCTCCTCCAGGTGGAATTCGGCCGGACGACGACCTACAAGGCCCTGGCCAAGGCCGTCGGCAAGCCGGCCGCCACGCGGGCCGTCGGCGGGGCCAACCACAGCAACCCCGTGTCGATCATCGTCCCCTGCCACCGCGTCGTCGGGAGCGACGGGCGCCTGACCGGCTACGGCGGCGGCCTCTGGCGCAAGGACTGGCTCCTCCGCCACGAGGGCCACGATCTCATAAAGATTTGACACCCCGGCGGCTTTACGGGCTACAATAGCCCCCATCCGGACCGCAAGGAGATCTCTCATGGTCGAAACGCTCAGCCAGCTCTTCCTCAACACCGTCAAGACCTACATCAAGGACGACATCCTGGCGGCCAAGGTCGACGGCCGCTATGTGCCCATCTCCACGGAGGAGTTCGAGCGCCGGGTCCGGCACCTCGCGCTCGGCCTGGCCGACCTCGGGCTCGGCCCCGGCGACAAGCTGGTCATCTTCTCCGAGAACCGGCCCGAGTGGCCCATCACCGATTTCGCCGTCCTCTGCAACGGGGCGGTGACGGTGCCCATCTACACCTCGCTCATGCCCGAGCAGGTCAAGTACATCATCAACGACTCGGACGCCAAGATCGTCGTCTGCTCGAGCCGCAACCTCTGGCTCAAGGTCGAGGCGGTCCGCCACGAGCTCCCGAACGTCCACCATTTCATCCTCATCGACGAGGCCGGCCCCCAGGGCGTGGTCAGCCTGTCCGAGGTCATGGGCCGGGGCAAGGTCATCGCCACGTCCGACCCGGGGCGATTCGAGAAGCGGGCCCTGGCCGTCAAGCCCGGCGACCTGGCCTCCATCATTTACACCTCGGGGACGACCGGCGTCCCCAAGGGCGTCATGCTGACCCACGGCAACTTCGTCTCCAACGCCAAGGCGCTGGATGCCGTCACCGAATTCGCGGCCAAGGACGTCATCCTGTCGTTCTTGCCCCTGTCCCACGTCCTGGAGCGGATGACGACCTTCTCCTTCCTCTACAAGGGCGCGTCGATCCATTACGCCGAGAGCATCGAGACCGTGGCCGAGAACCTGCTCGAGGTCCGGCCGACGATCATGATCAGCGTGCCAAGGCTCTTCGACAAGATCTACGCCAAGGTCATGGACAATGTCCTGACCCAATCGCCGCTCAAGAGGAAGATCTTCTTCTGGGCCATCGCCGTCGGCAAAAAGTACGGGGCCAGGAAGATCCGCCACCAGCCCATCCCCGGGGCGCTCGCGCTGCAGCGGAAGATCGCGGCCAAGCTCGTCTACGGCAAGATCATCGCCAAGACGGGCGGCCGGGTCCACTTCTTCGTCTCCGGCGGCGCCCCGCTCTCGGCCGACGTGGCCGAGTTCTTCTACGCCATCGGCATCGTCATCCTCGAGGGCTACGGCCTGACCGAGACCTCCCCCGTGCTGGCCTGCAACACCTTCGAGAAGATGAGGTTCGGGACCGTGGGGGCGCTCGTCCCCGGGGTCGAGATCAAGATCGCCCCGGACGGCGAGATCCTGGCCAAGGGCCCGAACGTCATGAAGGGCTACTACAAGAAGGAGCAGGAGACCCGCGAGGCCTTCGAGGACGGCTGGTTCAAGACGGGCGACATCGGCCACTTCGACGCGGACGGCTTCCTGGTCATCACCGACCGGAAGAAGGACATCCTGGTCACGGCCGGGGGCAAGAACGTGGCGCCCCAGCCGATCGAGAACCTGCTCAAGACGAACCCCTACATCCAGACCGCGGTCGTCGTCGGCGGCGGGCGGAAGTTCATCTCGGCCCTGATCGTCCCGAACTACGACAAGCTCGAGGCCTACGCCAAGTCGAAGGGCATCCCCTTCGGCAGCCGCAAGGAGCTCGTCGGGAAGGAGGAGATCGCCGACTTCCTGCTGGCCGAGGTCAACCGGACGACGCCCAACCTGGCCTCCTACGAGCGGATCAAGAAGGTCATCCTGCTCGAGCGCGATTTCGACGTCGACACGGAGCTGACCCCCTCGCTCAAGGTCAAGCGCCACATCGTCGAGAAGGTCTTCAAACCGCTCATCGATCTTCTCTATAAGGATTAAGGCCTCGCGGCCGGGATTCTGGGAAATATCCGGAGATAGCACTCTCCCGATATCTACCAGCGCCGCCCCTGCGGGTCGCTCCGGGGCGGCGCTGATGGTCGCTCCGCAGACTCCGCTCCCTGCCGGTCCCCCCTCCCTCACGGGGGCCTCAGGGCGACACCCATGGCCGCCTTTCCTGGACTTCCCCAAGATACGCTTTGCGCCCATCATTCTTTTTTAGGATGCGATAAAGTCGGTCGTTGCGGCGTCTCTTATAGCGGACGCCATGAGCGAGCGCGACAGAGGGCCGGACCGGGGACGCCCCGACGGGGCGGGACACCGCGACCGGCTGCGTCAAAAGTTCCTCAACGGCGGCCTGGCGGCCTTCCTGGACTACGAGATCGTGGAGCTCCTCCTGACCCTGGGCACCCCCCGGCGGGATTGCAAAGCCCCGGCCCGGGAGGCCCTGAGGGAGTTCAAGACCTTCGGCGGCGTCCTCGAGGCCCGGCCCGAGGACCTGCAGCGCATCCCCGGCATCGGGGTCCGGAACGTCTTCGGCCTGAAGCTCGTCCACGAGGTCTCCCGCCGCTTCCTCAAGGACCGGATGATGTCCCGGCCGGTCTGCCACTCGTCCCAGGAGGTCTACGACTACCTCTGTCACGCCCTCCGCGACCTGAAGAAAGAGCGGTTCAAGGTCATCTTCCTCGATCCGAAGAACCAGGTCATCGAGGAGAAGACCCTGTTCGAGGGGACCGTCGATTCGAGCGCCGTCTACCCCCGGGAGGTCATCCGGGACGCCCTCCGGTACGAGGCCTCGGCCCTCATCTTCGCCCACAACCACCCCTCGGGCGACCCGGAGCCGTCCCTCTGCGACCGCGAGGTCACCCGGGACCTCGTCTTCGCGGCCAGGGTCGTCCAGATCAAGGTCCTCGACCACATCGTCGTCGGCAACAACCGCTATTTCAGCTTCGCCGACCAGGGCCTCATCGACGACTACGACCTCATGTTCAACGGCTTCCCGCGATAACCATTAATGAAAACGCCGTTCGGCTTGTTAATGGCCCGGGTTGAAAGCCGGGGGCAATCCAGGTAAACTCTGAGTGCGCGAGAGGGAGGAGATGGCCAAGAAAGAGACGGACAAGGAGCGAACCGACATGGTCAAGAAAGACACGGCCCGCGATTCGGAAGCGGCCAAGGCCGCCGAGAGCGAAGAAAGGACGTCATCCCGCCACAAGGCCATCGACGCCGCGCTCTCCCAGATCGAGAAGCAGTTCGGCAAGGGCTCGATCATGAAGCTCGGCCAGAAGGGGGCCGCGGTGCCCGTCGAGGCCATCCCGACCGGCTCGATCTCCTTCGACCTGGCCCTGGGCATCGGCGGCTTCCCGCGCGGCCGGGTGATCGAGATCTACGGCCCCGAGGCCACCGGCAAGACGACGCTGGCCCTCCACGTCATCTCCGAGGCCCAGAAGCGCGGCGGCCAGGCGGCCTTCATCGACGCCGAGCACGCCCTCTCGCCGTCCTACGCCGCCCAGATCGGCATCGACATCGACAACCTGCTCATCTCCCAGCCCGATTTCGGCGAGCAGGCCCTGGAGATCGCCGAGGTCCTCGTCCGCAGCGGCGCGGTCGACGTCATCGTCGTCGATTCCGTGGCCGCCCTGGTCCCCAAGGCGGAGCTCGAGGGCGAGATGGGCGACGCCCACATGGGACTGCAGGCCCGGCTCATGTCCCAGGCCCTGCGCAAGCTGACGGCCATCGTCGCCCGGTCCAAGACCTGCTTCATCTTCATCAACCAGCTCCGGGAGAAGATCGGCGTCTTCATCGGCAATCCCGAGACGACGACCGGCGGCCGGGCCCTGAAATTCTACGCCTCGCTGCGGGTCGACGTGCGCCGGCTGTCCGTGATCAAGGACGGCGAGAGCGTCGTCGGCAACCGGGCCAAGGTCAAGATCGTCAAGAACAAGATGGCCCCGCCCTTCCGCGAGGCCCAGTTCGACATCATCTTCGGCGAGGGCATCTCCCGGGAGGGCGACCTCGTCGACGTCGGGTTCGACACGGGCCTCCTGGAGAAGACGGGGACCTGGTATTCCTACAAGGGCGAGCGCCTCGGCCAGGGCCGGGAGAACGTCAAGAAGCTGCTCAAGGAGAACACCAAGCTGGCCGCCGAGCTCGAGGCCGAGATCCGGGCCAAGGTCGGCCTCGACGGGGAGAAGGCGCCCGCGAAAAAAGTTGATTAAATCCTACATAATTGATAGGATTTAGCCGAAAGAGGTTGCGCACCGTGCTCCGGCGCCGGGATTTCATCAAGTTCGCGGGTCTCGGGGGTACCGCTCTCGCGGTGGCCCGGACCCTTCCGGCCGGGGCTCGGGAGACCATCGCTCTAAAGGAGGGACGGGACATGAACTATACGGCGAAGGATTACTCCAAGCTCCTCGGCATGCCCGGGTTCGGCGAGACGCTGCTCAAGAACCACTTCACGCTCTACCAGGGCTATGTCACCAACACCAACAAGGTCCTCGACATCCTCGGCCTGATGGCCAAGGACGGCAAGGCGGGGACGCCCGAGTTCGCGGAGCTCAAGCGCCGGCTCGGCTGGGAGTTCAACGGCATGCGCCTGCACGAGCTCTACTTCGAGAACCTCGGCGGCAAGGCGCCGCTCGACCCGGCCGGTCCGCTGGCCCGCCGGCTGGCCGAGCAGTTCGGCGACCTCGAGTCCTGGGAGAAAGAGTTCCGGGCGACCGGCGCCATGCGCGGCATCGGCTGGGTCGTCCTCTACGAGGACACGACCAACGGGCGGCTCATCAATTTCTGGATCAACGAGCACGACGTCAGCCACCCGGCCGGAGGCGCGCCCCTGCTGGTCATGGACGTCTTCGAGCACGCCTTCATGATCGACTACGGCCTCAAGCGGGCCGACTACATCGAAGCTTTCTTCAAGAACGTCGACTGGGCGGCCGTCGGCGCCAGGCTGAAGTAAGGGCGCGCCCGGCCCTCCCCGGCCGGCAGAAGCCATGGTCCGCGAGTCCATCCCGGCCGAGCGGGTCCGTGCGCTCAATTCCCGGAAAGCGACGGGGAATCCCTTCGTCGTCTATTGGATGCAAGCGGCCCAGCGGGCCGAGGCCAACCACGCCCTGGAGTACGCCGCTCGCGCGGCCAACGAGCTGCGGAAGCCGCTGGCCGTGCTTTTCGTCCTGACCGAAGCCTATCCCGAAGCCAACGAACGGCATTACGCCTTCATGCTCGAAGGCCTGAAAGAGACGCGTGAGGCGCTGGGCCGGCGCGGCATCCCCCTGGTCATCCGCAAGGGCGATCCGGCTGCGGAAGCGGCGGCCTTCGGGCGCGCCGCCGCCCTGATGGTCGTCGATGACGGCTATGTCCGCGTCGAGAGGGGTTGGCGCAGGGCGGCCGCGGCCGCCCTCGAGTGCCCCCTGATCGAGGTGGCGACGAATGTCATCGTCCCGGTCGGAACGGCTTCGACCAAGGAAGAGTACGCCGCCGCCACCCTGCGGCCGAAGATCTACCGGTCGCTCGACCGGTTTCTGGCGCCGCTCCGGGAGACGCCCCTGCGGGTCGAAGCGGTCGAGCCCGGCGTCGAGAGCCTCGACCTCGGCGATCCGGACGCGGTCCTGGCCGGGCTGGCCGTCGACCGCTCGATCGGGCGGTCGCCGTTCCTGCGCGGCGGTCCGTCGGAGGCGGCGCGGCGCCTCCGGGCCTTCATCGCCAAGAAGCTCGCCGCCTACGCCGAGGACCGGAACGACCCGTCCCTCGACGGCGCAAGCGGCCTCAGCCCCTACCTCCATTTCGGCCAGATCTCCCCGCTCGCCGTGGCCCTGGCCGTCAAGAAGGGGCCGGCCTACGGCCAGGCCCCCTTCCTCGAGGAGCTCATCGTCCGGCGCGAGCTCTCGTTCAATTACGTCTTTTACAACAAGGCCTACGACCGTTTCGAGGGCCTGCCGGCCTGGAGCCGGGCGACGCTCCTGGAGCGCGCCCGGGACCCCCGGCCTTACATTTACACGCGGGCCGAGCTCGAGGCCGCCGCGACCCACGATCCCTACTGGAACGCGGCCCAGAAGGAGATGGTCCTGACGGGCCGCATGCACAATTACATGCGCATGTACTGGGGCAAAAAGATCCTGGAATGGTCGGCTTCGCCCCGGCAGGCCTTCCGGACGGCCCTGGCCCTCAACAACGCCTATGCGCTCGACGGCCGGGACCCGAACTCGTTCGCGGGCGTGGCCTGGACCTTCGGCAAGCACGACCGGCCCTGGGGCCGGCGCCCCGTGTTCGGGACCGTCCGGTACATGAACGCGGCCGGCCTGCGGCGCAAGTTCGACGTCGACGCCTACGTCCGAAGGATCGGGGCGCTGGAAAAGAAGGGCGGATCGGGGTTATCCTGAGGGAAACGCCCGCGAGGAGGCCGGTATGGACAGTGAGCTGACCAAGCGCTCGGACAAGGCGGGGCTCGAGCCGGGGACCCTGGTCCACGTCGGCGAGAAAAAGCTCGGGCGGTCGCGGATCACGGTCATCGATTACGACGCCTCGGCCTTCCTGGAGAAAGAGGTCGCCACGGTCGAGGAGTGCTTCCCCTTCAAGGATACCGCGACCGTGACCTGGATCAACGTCGACGGGGTCGAGGACGCGTCCGTCATCGAGAAGCTCGGCGCCCGGTTCGACATCCACCCCCTCGTTCTCGAGGACATCCTGACGACCAGCCAGCGGCCCAAGGTCGAGGACCTGGGCGCCGCCGTCTTCGTCGTCCTGCGGATGATCGAGTGCGAGCGGGACGGGTCGGGCCTGACGACCGACCAGCTCAGCCTCATCCTCGGCCCCAACTACGTCCTGTCCTTCCAGGAGACGCCCGGCGACTGCCTGGGTCCGGTGCGCGAGCGCATCCGAGGCGGCAAGGGCCGCATCCGCAAGCTCGGCCCCGACTTCCTGGCCTACTCCCTGATCGACGCGGTCGTCGACAACTACTTCTTCGTCCTGGAGAAGCTCGGCGAGCGGATCGACGCGCTCGAGGAAGTCCTGGTCGCCGAACCCGGCCGGGAGATCCTGCGCGAGATCCACGCGCTCAAGCGGGAGATGATCGGCCTGCGCAAAGCGGTCTGGCCGCTCCGGGAGGTCGTCAGCGGGATCGAGCGCCTGGAGACGTCTCTCATCAAGAAGTCGACCGACGTCTTCCTGAGGGACCTCTACGACCACGCCGTCCAGGTCATCGACACGGTCGAGTCCTTCCGGGAGATCCTGACGAGCATGCTCGAGACCTACCTTTCGAGCGTCTCCAACCGGATGAACGAGGTCATGAAGGTCCTGACCATCATCTCGACGATCTTCATCCCCGTCACCTTCCTCGTCGGCGTCTACGGGATGAACTTCAAGTTCATGCCGGAGATCGGCTGGCGCTGGTCGTATCCGCTGGTCTGGGCCGCGATCCTGGCCTCGGTGGGCGGCATGGTGCACTACTTCCGGCGGAAGAAGTGGTTCTGAGCCGGCGCGGGGCGCGCTAGCGGATGTCCCCGAGCTCCTTCTTCCAGCCCTCGTAGGCGGCCACGGCGACGGCTTCCTGGAACGCGGCCACCTCGGCGGCGGAGGGTTTCGTTCGATCCCCACCGGGCGAGCTGGGCCGCCGTCCGGGCCAGCGCCTCGTCCTCGACGCGCTGCCGCCTGGCCGGGAGGCCCTCCCCGCCGTAGGTCCGCAGCCGGGTGACGTTCAGGTACTGGGGCATGCGGCCGCGCCGGTCGGGATAGAGGTAGGCGACGAGCGACCGGGCGAGATCGCACAGCGGCGCCGTGGGCGACCCGGCGGTCGGGCCCGGGACCCGGCCGGCTCCCGGCCAGACGGGGACGGCGACGCCGGCCACGGGCTGGCCCAGGATGACCCACATCGTGGCCAGGTGGGCTTTTTCGGGCGACGGGGCGCCCTCGAAGACGATGGCCGAGGCGCTCGAGTTCCGGTTGATGGTGTCGTTGGTATTGACGAAGAGGGGTTCGGCCGGGTCGTCGGGGAGGGGCCGGCTCATAGGGTAGGAATGGAGCTTCTCGTGGACGAGGTCGCGGGCCGCTTCCTGCAGAATGAACCGGGCGTCGATCCGGTTCGCGCCGCGGGCGGATTCGACGAGGTGGGAGATCCGCTCGAAGCGGATAAAGCCGCCGCCCTTGAGGTGATCCGGAGAGGTAAAGGCGAAGTTCGTCCGGACGAGGGTACCGAACGGGGCGACCCGGGGATCGGAGGCGTCGAACTTCTGGTACGAGGCCCGGGCCGTCTCGAAGAAGCAGGCGTTGCCCTCGGCGTCGATGACACCGAAGTTCGCGGCCAGGTCGAACTTGCCCTTATGGCGGGCGAGCAGGGCCTCGAAGTCGCGGACCGTGGCGCACTCGCCGAGGGCCATCCTCATGAACGCGCCGTTGCCGGCGCCGTCGCCCTTGCGCGACGCATCGACGAGGTCGTCGGATTGGGAGTTCATGATGGCGAAACCGGCCGTGTTCAGGCCGCCCCAGACCTCGTCGCCCTTGGCGTCGGCGGCGTCGACGACGGCCGTGAAGGCGTATTTCGGCCCCTGGAGCGACATGAGCTTATTGTCGAGGGTCGAGGTGTCGCGGTTCTTCCACATCAGCACGCGGCCGTTCCTGGCGGCCTTGGCCGAGACGACGGCCAGGGTGCAGGGAAAGGCCGCGCCGGCCAGAAGGACGAGTCCGGCGGCGAGAGCGAGGGCGGCCGAGAGGGCGGGACGGCGTTCGTCGGTCACGGGATCCTCCTCGAATGGGCTGAGGCTCGAGGATACCACAAGGCCCGGGCGCGAGAAAAGCGGGGGGGGCGGGAGCGGGTTCGAGGCGGCCGGGGGGAGCGCCGGGGATCAGGCCAGGAACGCGTCCGATCCGTCGTCACCGAGCCGGTAACGGCGGATCTTGTGGTACAGGGTCGAGCGGGAGATGGCCAGGATGCGCGAGACCTCGGCCCGGTTCTGGTCGGTGACCTCGAGCAGGAAGCCGATATAGTCCTTCTCCAGGGCTTTGAGGGTCGGGAAACCCGCGGGTTTGGCGAACTCGCGAGCCTCGTCGAGACCCAGGTAGCGCTGGAGGTAGACGTTCATGGCGGTCCCGGTTCAGCGGGCGCGGGCCCCCTGGATGAGCCTGTAGTTATTGGCCACGACGTAAGAGAGCAGGGCGTTGCTGGCGGTGGTCATGATCCAGGCCATGGTCCGGTTCTTCTTGAAAAGGACCTTCATGCTCCAATAGGACAGGGCCGTCGTCCCGAACTTGATGGCGGCGAACGCGGCCGGGCTCTTGACGAAGGGCTTCATCAGCGGATTGGTCTCGGCCAGGCCGGGGTACTTCAGGGCTTCCTTGGTCGAGATGTAATCGGCGATATTGAGGCCGACCATGAGGACGAGGTTGGCGTCGAAGAATCCCTTGCCGGGCCGCGGGGCGGGCCGGTAAATGGGCAAGCGCAGGGGCGCGGTCACGACCGGGGCGGGCGGGGCCACCTCGATGAGGTATTCCACATAGGCTGGGACCGGCAGGGGATCGGGCAGGATGGCCGTCGAGGGCTGGAGGCCGGTCGGGATGATGACCTCCCAAACGGCCTCAGAAGCCGCGAGCGAGCCGACGGCCAGGACGCAAATCGTCAAGACGATGAGGGAGAGCTTCGTTTTCATGACTCCGTTCCTTTTCCTTGATTCACGCCATTTATAATGGCAAGAACGGGGCCAAGATTTGAAAATTTGATAAGTTACTTATATCAAATTACATATGAGATTATAGGGGCATTCCTTGGCGTTTGTACAATGTATAAATAAAGGACACATATATTAAGATATACATGTTTAAATAAAACATAATAAATAATATAGACGCATAATTAATTAATAGTACAATTAATGGTCATAAAAGAGAATGTCAGAATTGCCAATTGACCTGAAAACAAGCGTCAGATCGAGCGGCATTGTTTCATTCCGGGAGACGAGGCGCCGCCGCCGTTCTTCTTCCTGAGCGCTTCCTTGAGGTATCTGGCCGTGATGGATAAGGGGCTCTGGGCCACTTTTTCAGGCGTCCCTTGGGCGACGACCCGGCCGCCGGCCTCGCCCCCTTCGGGCCCCAAGTCGATGACGTGGTCGGCGCTCTTGACGACGTCCAGGTTGTGCTCGATGACGACGACGGTGTGACCCTCGGCGACGAGCTTCTGGAAGGACCGCAAGAGGACCGCGACGTCGTTCGGATGGAGCCCGATCGTCGGCTCGTCGAACAGGTAGAGGATCTTCCGGCCCTTCTCGTGGACGAGGTGGTAGGCCAGCTTGATGCGCTGTAGCTCGCCTCCGGAGAGGGTCGTCGTGGGCTGGCCGAGCTTGAGGTAGCCGAGGCCGACCTCGACGAGGGGATAGAGTTTCTTCGTGATCTCGGGCCGCCCGGCGAAGAGGAGGCAGGCTTCCATGACGCTCAGGCCGAGGACGTCGTCGATCGTCCGGCCGTTCCAGCGGACGTCGAGGATCTCCTTCTTGAAGCGCCGGCCCTTGCAGGCGTCGCAGACCAAGCTGACGTCCGACAGGAACTGCATCTCGACGACCTGGACGCCCGCGCCCTTGCACTCCTCGCACCGGCCGCCGGCCGTGTTGAACGAGAAGTAGCCCGGCCTAAAGCCCATGAGCTTGGCCTCGCGGGTCCCGCTGAAGAGTTCGCGGATCCCATCCATGGCCTTGGTGTAAGTGGCCGGGATGGACCGGGGCGAGGCGCTGAGCGGCGACTGGTCGACCATGACGACCTTGGCGATCTTGTCCCGGCCGCGGATCTCGCCGAAGCCGTCGTCCGACGTCCCCTCGAATCCCTGGTAGAGAACGTCGTGGACGAGCGTGCTCTTTCCCGAGCCCGAGACCCCCGTGACACAGGTGAAGACGCCGAGAGGGATACGGACGTCGATGTGCTTGAGGTTGTGCTTGTGGGCGTCGCGGATCTCGAGGAAGGCCCGCGACGTCCGGCGGACGGGCGGCGGCGCGATCTCCTTCTCGCCCCGGATGTACTGGGCGGTCAGCGACTCCGGCGAGCGGAGGAAGTCCTCCCAGGAGCCCTCGAAGACGACCTCGCCGCCGGCCTCGCCGGCCCGGGGGCCCATGTCGACGACGTGCTCGGCGGCCCGGACGATGTCGGGATCGTGCTCGACGACGACGACCGTGTTGCCGATGTCCCGGAGCGAGCGGAGGATCTGGACGAGACGGTGATTGTCGCGCGGGTGCAGGCCGATCGACGGCTCGTCGAGGACGAAGAGGGTGCCGACGAGCGAGGCGCTGAGGGCCGCGGCCAGGCTGATGCGCTGGGCCTCGCCGCCGCTCAGGGTGAAGGTCATGCGGTCGAGGGCGATGTAGTCGAGGCCGACCTCCATGAGGAATCGCAGACGGTTGCGGATCTCGTGGACGAGCTTATCGGCCACCTGGCGCTCGAAGGGCTCGAGGTCGAGGGAGGCGAAGAACGCCGAGGCCTCGCCGACGGTCATCCGGACGACGTCGCCGATGTGAAGGCCCTTGACCCGGACGCTCAGGGCCCGGGCGTTGAGACGGGTCTTGGCGCAGGCCGGGCAGGCGATGTACTTGCGGTAGCGGCTGAGGAGGACCCGGACCTGGACCTTGTACTTCTTGGCCTGAAGCCAGTCGAAGAAGCCTTTGACGCCGTAGTAGCCGTCGCCGCCCTCGAGGACGAAGCGCTGGTCGTCGGGCTTGAGGTCGCGGAAGGGGACGTTCGTCGGGATCTTCCGCCGGCGGGCCTCGGCCAGGAGCTCCTTCTGCATGCCCTTGGACAGGGGCTTGGTCCAGGGCTCGACCGCGCCCTGCTCCAGGCTCTTGCCCCGGTCGGGGACGACCTTGTCCTCGTCGACGACGGCCAGATCGCCGAAGCCGTGGCAATCGGGGCAGGCGCCGTGCGGGCTGTTGAAGGAGAAGAGGTTGGGGTAGGGATCGTCGGCCGGGAGCCGGCAGGACTTGCACTCGAGCTTCTCGGAGAAGCGGTACTCGCGCCCGGCTTCCGTCCGGACCAGGACCCGGCCTTCGCCCCGCTTGAGGCCCATTTCGAGAGAGTCGGCCAGGCGCTCCCGCTCGTCGACGCCGAGGGCGATACGGTCGACGAGGACGTCGATCGGTTCGGCCGACTTCGCGACCCGGTCCAGGTCGACGACGGCGCCGGCCGCCACGGCCCGGGTAAAGCCGTCCTTCTTGAGCGGGGCCAGGTTCCGCTCGCGGGGCCAGGAGAAGGTGACGAAGGCGCGCGTCCCCGCCGGCTCGCCCGAGAGCTCGGCGATCATGCCGTCGATCGTGTCCCGGAGAACGGGGCGGCCGCACTGGAGGCAGTGGACGGTGCCGATCCGGGCGAAGAGGACCCGCAGGAAGTCGAAGATCTCGGTGACCGTGGCCACGGTCGAGCGCGGATTCTTGGCCGCGCCCTTCTGCTGGATGGCGATGGCCGGCGGGATGCCCTCGATGGACTCGGCGTCGGGCTTGTCCATCCGCTCGAGGAACTGGCGGGCGTAGGAGGAGAGCGACTCGATGTAGCGGCGCTGGCCCTCGGCGTAGAGGGTGTCGAAGGCGAGCGACGACTTGCCCGAGCCGCTGACGCCGGTGACGACGATGAGCTTGTAGAGGGGGATGTCCAGGTCGACGTTCTTCAGGTTGTGGACCCGGACGCCGCGAAGGAGGATGCGCTCTGTCGTCTCCATGAGTCGTCCCGAATTGCCTATTATAACACGGCTTTTGCTATAATTGACCCCTCGGAGAGAGCCCATGTCGTTCGTTTTCATCTTTGGAATGGCCCTGGCGCTGGCCATGGACTGCTTCGCGGTCACCCTGGGCCTGGCCTGCGGGGCCAAGGGCTTGACGATGAAGCAGGCGGTCCGGATGGGCGCCTATTTCGGCGGTTTTCAGATCGCCATGCCCGTCATCGGCTGGTTCGCCGGCGACCGGATGCTCGGGGTCATCGCGAACTTCGACCACTGGGTCGCCTTCGGGCTCCTGGCCCTGATCGGCGGCCGGATGATACATGAATCGTTCGAACACGACGACGAGGAAAGGGCCAGCCGCCCCGACCGGACCCAGGGATCGAGGCTCCTCGTGCTGGCCCTGGCCACGAGTATCGACGCGCTGGCCGTGGGGCTCAGTCTCGGCGTCGTCCGCGCCGGTATCGTCTATCCGGCGGCCGTCATCGGCGCGACGAGCTTCGCGATGACCCTCGTCGGGGCCAAGCTCGGGCCGGTCGTGGGCCGCGTCGTCGGCCGGCGGGCCGAGCTCCTGGGCGGGCTCATCCTGATCGGGATCGGCCTGAAGATCCTGATCGAACACCTCACTAGGGACATGTACCTCCGAGATCTTCCCCCAAGACAAGCCGCTTGTCCCCGAACGGGTCCTGTCAGGGAGCCACCCGGAGCGAAGCGGAGGACCAGATGCGTCGCGGAGCGACTCGGAGCGACGCATCTGGGAAACATCTTAAGAAAGCGCCCTGTCAAGATAATGTCTCAGAATCGAGCCCTCGAGCACTCGGCCTCGATTCTGCAGGTCGCTCCGCAGACTCCGCTTCCCGCCGCTCCCTGCCACCCGTTCTTGGGAAAAGCGTCTTGATAAAGAGGGGAGGGACCTGGCTCCTTCTTCGATCAGAAGGGAAAGACGACGAATACCGCCAGGTCCCACAGCGTATGGCTGACGATGTTGAGAACGGGCGAACGAAAGCGCAGGTAAAGGACCCCCCAGAAGACGCCGCAGACGGCCGCGGCCAGGACGAGCATGACGTTGCCGCTGGCCAGGTGGACGGCCGCATAGAGAAGGGCCGTCAGGGCGAAGCCGAGCGCCGGTCTCGTCGCCGCGCCGGTCCGCTCCTGTAAGAAGCCGCGCCAGAAGAGCTCCTCGCCCGGCCCGATGACCAGTCCGATGAGCAGGACGACGCGCAGGAACGGCACCTCGGATCTCAAGGCGTAGATGTCCCAGATGCCCCGCGCGGCGAAGGGGAAGAGGCGCAGGGCGGCCAGTCGGCCGACGGCGAAGACGCCGTAGAGGGCCGCCGCCGAGCCGATGCCCAGGGCGATCTTGCGGACCAGGCCCGACCGGAGGTCGGCGCCGAGCCGACGGGCGTAGCCCCGGTCGACGAGGAAGGCCAGGCCGAGGACGACGACGATGTTCAGGGCGAGCCAGGCCCAGAAATCGAGCGGGCCGAGGCGCCTGAACCGGAACAAGGCGATGAATAGGGCTGCCGCGACCAGACCCACGGCGCCGTGGAGCCGGGGATCGCCTCCCGGGCGGGCGGATTTCATCCCCACCTCAACAGATATTCGAGGACGACGGCGGCCGCGCTGAGCAAGCCGAAGACGAGGTTGTGGCTGGCCGTCGCGCCGTCCAGGATGATGAAGTCCATCGGGCGGCGGGGCGCCGCGCGCCGCACGGCCCGGCCCCAGAGCCGGAATGCGTTCGGCAGGGCCAGCAGGACCGCGAGGAAGGTCAGCGGCATGGGGCGCGCGGGTCCGCCGGCGAGGCGCGGGACGGCGACGAATGCGAGATCGATCGCGAACGGGGCGAAGACGAGGCACCCGTAGTAAACGAGCGAGCCACGGTCGCCCAGGTGACCCGCGATGGTCGTCACCCGGCGCTCGCCGTCCGAGCGGATGTCGCGCCAGTTGTTGGCGTGGAGGATGGCGATGACGAGCAGGGCCATGGGCACGGTCCACATGACCGGGAGCCAGGAGAACCGTCCGGTCTGGACGATCCAGGCGCCGGCCCCGCCGAGGAGACCGAAATCGAGGAAGACGGCAAGGTCGCCGAGGGCCCGGGCCTTGAGGAGCGTGTAGCAAGCGCCTACGGCCACGCCGATCGCGCCGACGACGAAGAGGGCGGGCCCGGTCACGGCGGCGAGGAGCAGGCCGGAAGCCGTCCCGAGAACGAAAAGGGCGGCCGCGCCCCGCAGGGCCTGCTTGTCCGTGAGCCAGCCGCGGACGACGGCCCCGCTGACGGGCGTTACGTCACGGTCGAGGCCGTGCCGGAAGTCGAAGACGTCGCTGAGCATGTTGGCCGCGCCGTGGAGGACCACCATGGTGGCCAGGGCCCAAAGGAAACGGAGGGGCGAAAAGCGGGCCCCGCCCATGACGACGGCCAGGGCCGTGCCGAAGACGACCGGCATGGTCGAGGCCGGGAACGACCAGGGGCGGACGGCGACGAGCCATCTTTTCAGGAACGGCAGGCCGGCGGGCGAGGGGACGGCGGCGTTGTTCATGGCCCCGGTATTATATGTTGCTTTGCCGCCGGCCTCAACGAAGGGCAGGCCGGGCCTGAAAATGGGGGACATGATACCTATTTCCGAATTTCTGGAGAACGGGGACAAGAGTATGGGGGATAGGGGCAAATAAATGGGAAACAGGTATCATGTCCCCCATTTTGTCGGCTTGACTTGGACCGCTTCGACTCCTATGCTCTGGCCTTACCGTTCGCCGGAGCCGGTCCAAAAGGAGAACCACAATGCTGTCCATGAAAGACAAGACCGTATTCGTCACCGGAGCGAGCTCCGGGATAGGGGCGTCGACGGCCCGGGCCTTCGCCGGCCTCGGGGCCAGGGTCCTGATGTGCGCGCGCCGGAGAGAGCGGCTGGAGGATCTGGCCCGGTCGCTCGAGTCGGAATATAAGGTCGCCGTCCGCCATTTCCCACTGGACGTCCGCGACCAGCGCGCCGTCGACACGGCGATCTCCGCCCTTCCGCCGGAGTGGCGGGCCATCGAGGTCCTGGTCAACAACGCCGGCCTCAGCCGCGGCCTGGACAAGCTGCCCGGCGGGCTGGTCAGCGATTGGGAAGAGATGATCGACACCAACGTCAAGGGGCTCCTCTACGTCAGCCGGGCCGTCATTCCCGGAATGATCGAACGGGGGAGTGGGCACATCATCAACATCGGCTCGATCGCCGGGCACGAGGTCTATCCGGCCGGGGCCGTCTATTGCGCCACGAAGTTCGCCGTCCGGACCCTATCCAAAGGCCTGCGCCTGGACCTCAACGGGACGCCCCTCCGGGTGAGCGAGGTCGCCCCGGGCATGGTCGAGACGGAGTTCAGCTTGGTCCGCTTCCACGGCGACGCGGAGCGGGCCGGCAAGGTCTATCAGGGCCTGACGCCGCTCGGCCCGGACGACATCGCCGAGGCCGTCGTCTGGTGCGCCACGCGGCCGCTCCACGTCAACGTCAGCGACGTCGTCATCTGGCCGACCGCCCAGGCCTCTCCTTCGCTCGTCCACCGGAAATGATCCGGGGGACGTGTATAATATCCCCGGCTTCGAACGGAGAGCGCCCATGTACGGAAAATTCAAAGACCACATCGCCGCGGAGCTCGACCAGATCCGGGCCCGCGGCCTCTATAAGAAGGAACGCGTTCTCGAGACCCCGCAGGGCGTCGAGATCCGGACCGAGTCCGGCGCCAAGGTCCTCAACTTCTGCGCCAACAATTACCTGGGCCTTTGCAACGAGCCCCGGGTCATGGCCGCCGCCAACTACGCCTTCTTCCGCTGGGGCTTCGGCCTGGCCTCGGTCCGCTTCATCTGCGGCACCCAGCAGGTCCACCGGGAGCTCGAGCGCCGCCTGGCCGAGTTCCTGGGCATGGACGACGTCCTCCTCTACTCGTCGGCCTTCGACGCCAACGGCGGCGTCTTCGAGCCCCTGCTCGACGAGAAATGCGCCATCATTTCCGACGAGCTCAACCACGCCTCCATCATCGACGGCGTCCGCCTGGCCAAGGCCAAGCGGTTCGTCTACCGCAACAACGACATGGACGACCTCGAGGACCAGCTCATCGAGGCCCGCGAAGCCAGGTTCAAGCTCATCGTCACGGACGGCGTCTTTTCCATGGACGGCATCATCGCCCAGGTGGACAGGATCTGCGACCTGGCCGAGAGATACGAGGCCCTGGTCCTCGTCGACGACTCCCACGCCACGGGCTTCATCGGCCCGAACGGCCGCGGCACGCACGAGCACTGCGGCTGCCTGGACCGGGTCGACCTCATCGTCACGACCTTCGGCAAGGCCCTCGGCGGGGCCTCCGGCGGCTGCGTCGCCGGCCGCCGCGAGATCGTCGAGTTCCTGCGCCAGCGATCGCGCCCCTACCTCTTCTCCAACTCGCTGTCGCCGGCCATCACCGGGGCCACGGTCGAGGTCCTCAAGATCCTCGGCGAGTCGGCCGAGCTGCGCGAGAGGCTCATGGCCAACACCCGGCTCTTCCGCGCCGGCATGGAGCAGGCCGGCTTCCGGATCGTCCCCGGCATCCACCCCATCGTACCGGTCCTCTTCGGCCATCTCCCCGACGACGCCCGGCTCAGCCAATCCTTCTCGAGCGCCCTGCTCGAAGAGGGCGTCTACGTCATCGGCTTCAGCTATCCCATCGTCCCGGTGGGCAAGGCCCGGATCCGCGTCCAGATCAGCGCGGCCCACTCGACGGACCAGATCGAATTCGCCCTCGACAAGTTCCGCAAGGTCGGCCGCCGCCTCGGCGCCATCCCGGCGTCCGCTTGATTCCGGCGGCGCTCGCGGCTATCATCGTCGGGTGAGGCGGCCTTCCGCCTCCGATCTCGCCGTCGCGTCCCCGGCCCCGCGCGAGCGCCCGGCCGGGCCCCGAGGAGGACAAAGATGAAAAGATCCCTGAGCGTGTTCCTGGCGATCCTCGTCATCGCCGCCGCGGCCGTCGCCGCCGACGAGGGCCGGTTCTTCACCTATCCGACGATCAGCGGCGACCGGATCGCCTTCACCTACGAGTCCGACCTGTGGGCCGCCCCGGCCAAGGGCGGCGTCGCCACCCGTCTGACCACCTTCCCCGGGACCGAGAGCTTCGCCAAGTTCTCGCCCGACGGCCGGTGGCTCGCGTTCACGGCCACGTACGACGGCGCCCCGGCCGTCTACCTGATGCCGGCCGAGGGCGGCGCCCCCGTCCGCTTGACCCACAACCCCGGCGGTGCCCAGGTCGTCGCCTGGACGCCCGACGGCTCCGAGATCGTCTTCCGGTCGAGCTTCGAGAACGTCGTCGGCCGCGACCCGAACCTCTTTTCGGTCGGGGTCAAGGGCGGCGCCCCCGTGCGCCTGCCCCTCGACCGCGGCGTCCTCGTCAGCTTCATCCCCGAGAGGCACCAGTTCCTCTTCTGCCGGCGCGGCAACGAGGAGTACTACTGGAAGCGCTACAAGGGCGGCCAGTACCAGGACATCTGGCTCTACGACGCCGTCGCCAAGACCTACACCCCGGTCACGGACTACGTCGGCAAGAACAGCTACCCGATGTGGGCCGGCGGGGTCATGTACTTCGTCTCCGACCGCGGCAACGGCATCTCCAACCTATACGCCCAGAAGCTCGGCACGAATGACGCCGCCCCGGTCACGAAATACGACGACTTCGACGTCATGTTCCCGCACACGGACGGCCGGTCCATCGTCTACGTCCAGGACGGCCGCCTCCATGTCCTCGACGTCGCGTCCGGCGCGGACACGCGGATCTCCGTCAAGGTCCCGTCTGACCGTTGGGCCCTGCGCGACCGGGTCATCAATCCCAAGGACTACATCCAGACGGCCGGCGTCGGCGACGGCGGCCAGGCCGTCGTCCTGGCGGCGCGCGGCGACGTCTTCCGCGTCCCCACGGGCCGCGGCCCGGCCGAGAACCTGTCCATGACCCCGGGCACGCGCGAGATGTATCCGGCCCTCTCGCCGGACGGGAAGACCGTCGCGTTCTTCAGCGACAGGAGCGGCGACTACCAGCTCTACACCCAGCCCGCGGCCGGCGGCGACTGGACGCAAATAACGACCGGGCTCGACCGGACCGTCTACAAGCTCCTCTGGTCGCCCGACGGCCGGAAGATCCTCTTCGGCAACAAGGACTATGCGATCTTCTGGGTCGACCTCGCGACCAAGAAGCTGGTCAAAGCCGATTCCTCCAACCAGATGAAGAACGACGAGTTCACCTGGGAGATCGCCGACTACGTCTGGTCGCCCGACTCCCGGTGGATCGCCTACAGCTTCGTCCAGGCCAACCGCAACAGCCGGATCTTCCTCTACGACATCGAGACCGGGAAGAAGGTCGCGGCGACGACCGATTTCTACGACAACCTCTATCCGGCTTTCGACGCGAGCGGCGATTATCTCTACTACGTCTCGAGCCGGAACTTCGCCCTGCGTATGGACTTCTACGAAGACAACCACGTCATCGCGACGCCCCAGCAGGTCATGGCCGTCCAGCTCCGGGCCGGCGAGGCCCCGCCCTTCGCCGGCGAGCCCGGGGAGAAGGACGACAAGAAGGCCGCCCCCGTGCCCTTCCGGATCGACGCGGAGGGCCTGGTCAAGAGGACGTTCCCGCTGCCCGTCCCCGCCGGCAACTACTTCCACCTCAAGGCCGGAAAGGGTAAGGTCCTCTGGCTCGCGGTCGACGAGTTCACCGAGGACGAGTACGAGGACATCTCCAAGCCTACGGGCGCGACCAAGTGGTCGCTCCACGTCTTCGACACGGCCGGTCGCAAGGATGCGGTCCTCGACGGAAAGGTCCGCGACTTCTCCCTGTCGCCCGACGGCGGCACGCTCCTCGTCCGCCGCGACGCCGACTTCTACACGACCCCCGTCGACAAGGCCTTCGCCGCCAAATCGGCAGGGGACAAGCTCGACCTCTCCGGCCTCGTCTACAAGGTCGACCTCCAGAAGGAGTGGCACCAGATCTTCAACGACGCTTGGCGCTGGTACCGCGACTTCTTCTACGACGCCGGCTTCCACGGCCGCGACTGGAAGGCCATGGGCGAGAGGTACCGGGCCTACATCCCGGAGCTGTCCTCGCGGGCCGAGCTCAATTGGGTCCTGTCCCAGATGGTCGGCGAGCTGTGCGTCTCGCACACCTACGTCGGCGGCGGCGACTTCGGTCCCGGCGCCACGCCCGCTTCGCCCGTTTTCACCGGGCTTCTCGGCGCGGACCTCGTCGCCGACAAGGCCTCGGGCCTCTACAGGCTGGCCAGGATCTACGGCCCGACCGACATCAATCTCAATCTGCCCGGGCCGCTCGTCCGGCCCGACATCACCGTGAAGGAAGGGGACTTCCTCCTGGCCATCGAAGGGACCCCGCTCAAGGCCGGCGACGACTACTTCAAGCTCCTCCAGACGACGGCCGGGAAGAAGATCGAGGTCACGGTCAACGCGGCGCCGTCGATGACGGGGGCCAAGACGTACGAGATCGAGCCCGTCCGCAGCGACGCGCAGATGCGCTACTTCCGCTGGATCGACGACAACATCAAGGCCATCGACAAGGCCACGGGCGGCCGCGTCGGCTACATGCACATCAACGCCATGGGCGGCGGCGGCATCGGCGAGTTCGACAAGTACTGGCGGGCTTTCCGGTACAAGGAGGGCGTCATCATCGACGTCCGGCGCAACTCCGGAGGCTGGACGGAGTACTTCCTCATCGACAAGCTCGAGCGGGAGCTCACGGCCTACAACAACCTCCGGGACATGGTCCCGTTCCGCTATCCCGGATCGGCCGGCAACGGCAACTACGTGGTCATCTCCAACGAGAACAACGGCTCGGACGGCGAGGCCTTCGTCGAGCACTTCAAGGCCCGCAAGCTGGGCCCGGTCGTCGGCGTCCCGTCCTGGGGCGGCCTGGTCGGCATCCTCAACGCGCAGCTGACGATCGACAACGGCTCGGTCAATCAGTCGAACAACGCCTTTTACGGCAAAGACGGGAAGTGGCTGGTCGAGAACCACGGCGCCGACCCCGACATCCTGGTCGACAACGACCCCGGCTCGGTCATGGCCGGCCGCGATCTCCAGCTCGAGAAGGCCATCGCGGTCATGCTGGAAAAGATTAATGCCAATCCGTTGAAGTTCGCGCCCAAGCCGGCCTATCCGAAGAAGTAGGACTGCGGGATTTTGTGAAGGGGGGGGCTTGACAAGAGTCCTGTCTTTGCCCTATTATCAATAATAGGAATGAATATCAATAAGGCCCCTAGAGATACCAAGCAGCGGAAGGCCATCCTCGACTTCCTGGGGAAAACGAGATCGCATCCGACGGCCGACCGTATTTATGACTCCGTCCGCAAGGTCATCCCGAATATCAGCAAAGGCACGGTCTACCGCAACTTGCAGGTCCTGATCGGGACCGGGAAGGTATCGGTCCTGGACATCCGCGGCACGCTGTCCCGGTATGAGATTTGCCAGGGCGCCCATTATCACTTCCGATGCGAAGCCTGCGGGCGGGTCTACGACCTGGACGAGCCCGTCGACCCGGGGCTCGACGACAGGATCTCGAAACGCACGGGGTTCATCGTTTCCGGGCATCAGACGGAATTCCGGGGCCGGTGCGCGGACTGCCATCGGCCATCGCTAAAAAATAATCCTTAAGGAGTCATGACGCATGAGCAAATCCATCAAGGGCACCGAGACCGAGAAGAACCTGCTGAAGGCCTTCGCCGGGGAGTCGCAGGCTCGCAACCGCTACACCTATTTCGCCGGAGTGGCCCGTAAGGCGGGCTACGAACAGATCGCCGCCATCTTCACGGAGACCGCCGAGAACGAGAAGGAGCACGCCAAGGTCTTCTTCAAACACCTGGAAGGGGGCGATCTGGAGATCACCGCCGCCTACCCGGCCGGCGTGATCGGGGACACCAAGGCCAACCTCGAGGCCGCGGCGGCCGGCGAGAAGATGGAATGGAGCGACCTTTACGCCGGGTTCGAGAAGACCGCCCGGGCCGAGGGCTTCCCGGAGGTCGCGGCCTCCTTCAAGGAGATCGCCGAAGTGGAGGAATTCCACGAGAAGCGCTATCGCAAGCTGGCCGCGAATATCGAGACCGGCCAGGTCTTCAAGCGCCCGGCGCCCGTCAAGTGGCACTGCACCAACTGCGGCTACGTCCACGAGGGCCCGGAAGCGCCGGCCCTGTGCCCGGCCTGCAAGCACCCCCGGGCCTACTACGAGATCCTGGCCGAGAACTATTGAGCCGGCCGGCACATCGAATAAATAAGAAGGAGGAAGACATGGCAAAGAAAAGCGAAAGCAAAAAGAAGCTGACGACCGTCGCCGGTGCGCCCGTCGTCGACAACCAGAACACCATGACGGCCGGGCCCCGCGGCCCCGCCCTGCTCCAGGACGTCTGGTTCCTTGAGAAGCTGGGGCATTTCGACCGGGAGGTCATCCCCGAGCGCCGCATGCACGCCAAGGGCTCGGGCGCCTTCGGCACGTTCAAGGTCACCAAGGACGTGACGCGGTTCACCAAGGCCAAGGTTTTCTCGGCCGTGGGCAAGAAGACCGACCTGTTCATCCGCTTCTCGACGGTCGCCGGCGAGCGCGGCGCGGCCGACGCGGAACGGGACATCCGGGGCTTCGCCATGAAGTTCTACACGGAAGAGGGCAACTGGGACCTGGTCGGCAACAACACGCCCGTCTTCTTCATGCGCGACCCGCTCAAGTTCCCCGACCTGAACCACGCCGTCAAGACGGGACCCGCGCACGAACCTGCGGAGCGCCCGGAACAACTGGGATTTCTGGACCTCCCTGCCCGAGGCCCTGCACCAGGTGACCATCGTCATGAGCGACCGCGGCATCCCGGCCACCTACCGGCACATGCACGGCTTCGGCAGCCACGCCTATAGCCTCCTTAACGCCAAGAACGAGCGCTTCTGGGTCAAGTTCCACCTGAGGACCCAGCAGGGCATCAAGAACCTGACCGACGCGGAAGCGGAGGCCCTGGTCGGCAGGGACCGCGAAAGCCACCAGCGCGACCTCTACGAGAGCATCGAGAAGGGCGATTTCCCCCGCTGGACGATGTATTTCCAGGTCATGCCGGAGAAGGACGCCGCCAAGATGCCCTACAATCCGTTCGACCTGACCAAGGTCTGGTACCACAAGGACTACCCGCTCATCGAAGTGGGCGTCGTCGAACTCAACCGCAACCCGGACAACTACTTCGCCGACGTCGAGCAGGCCGCCTTCAACCCGGCCAACATCGTCCCCGGGATCGGCTTCTCGCCGGACAAGATGCTGCAGGGCCGGCTGTTCTCCTACGGCGACGCCCAGCGCTACCGCCTGGGGGTCAATCACCACCTCATCCCCGTGAACGCGCCGCGCTGCCCGGTCCACAGCTTCCACCGGGACGGCCAGATGCGGGTCGACGGCAACCAGGGGAGCACGCTCGGCTACGAGCCCAACAGCTACGACGAATGGAAGGAACAGCCCGATTTCGCCGAGCCGCCGCTCGCCCTCGAGGGCGCCGCCGACCGCTGGGATTTCCGCAAGGACGACGACGATTACTACACCCAGCCGGGCAAGCTCTTCCGGCTGATGAAGCCGGCCCAGACAGAAGGCACTTTTCGCGAACACCGCGGCCGACATGGGCGATGCGCCCGAAGGCCGTCAAGCTCCGGCACATCGGCAACTGCCTGAAGGCCGACAAGGCCTACGGCAAGGGCGTCGCCGACGCCTTAGGCATCAAGCTCGGCGAAGCGCCGAAATAGCGCCACGGCTCACGGGATCCTAGCGGGCTCGGGCCCCGGACGGGGCCCGGCCCCGATCCTTCCCGTCCGATGCCTTGCCGTTTCGGCCCGGCCGGGGTAATCTGGTTCATGAGCGGGAGGAACGAAAATGAGCTACTATTTCAACAAGACCATCTCGTTGGCGTTCGACGAGGCCGTCGAGCGGGTCAAGGCCGAGCTCAAGAAGGACGGCTTCGGCGTCCTGACCGATATCGACGTCCGGAAGACGCTCCAGGAGAAGATCGGCGTCGACTTCCGGCCCTACCGCATCCTCGGGGCCTGCAACGCGCCCTTCGCTTACAAGGCCCTCCAGGCCGAGGACAAGATCGGCACGATGCTGCCCTGCAGCGTCATCGTCCAGGAGCTCGCCCCCGGCCAGGTCGAGGTCGCGGCGATCGACCCTTTGGCCTCCATGGCCGCCGTCAAGAACGAGGACCTGGGCGCCGTGGGCCTCGAAGTCCGGGACAAGCTCAGGGCCGTTATCGAGCGGCTCTGACCGGCGCGGCGCGCCTTTTGACTTTTGGCCGGGCTTATCTATAATAAAGGTCCGTTTTTACGGACGGGACATCCATCGACGAAAGGCGTGCCAGCCTTTGATCTTCGGAGCGGGAACGGACATCATCGAGGTCCAAAGGGTCGAGGACAAGCTCGTCCGCACGGAGAGCCTCAAGACCAAGCTCTTCACCCCGATCGAGATCGCCTACTGCGAATCCAAGCACCGGCCGGCCCTGCACTTCGCCGCCCGCTTCGCCGCCAAGGAGGCCTTCCTCAAGGCCATGGGCACCGGCTGGACGGGCGGCCACAAGTTCTCCGATATCGAGGTCGTCAACAACGCCCAAGGCAAGCCCGAGCTCTTCGTCCACGGCAAGGTCAGGGAGTTCTGCGAGGCCCACGCCATCGCGGCCATGGAAGTCTCGCTTACGCACATCAAGGACCTGGCCTCGGCCGTGGTCGTTCTCGAGACGAAGACCGCATAATCCCCACGAGAGAGGAATCGCTCATGTCGAACATCGGCTCCTACGACGAACGCGTCAAGGACTTCAGCTGGGCCATCGCCGAGAAGGAGCTCGGCTGGAAGCCCGGCGACGCCATCAACATCGGCTGGTACTGCACCGACCGCATCTGCCAGCAGGGCAAGGGGGACAAGGTCGCCCTCTACTGGGAAGGCTTCACCGGGGCGGAAAAGACCTACACCTATAACGACATCCGCCTGGCCTCGAACACCATCGCCTCCTTCCTGCGCGGACTCGGCCTCAAGCCCGAGGAGCGCGTCTGCCTGTTCCTGGACCGCATCCCCGAGCTTTACCTGGGCTTCCTGGGCATCCTCAAGACCGGGGCCATCGCCCAGCCGCTCTTCTCGGCCTTCGGCGACGAGTCGCTCCTCGTCCGCCTGGCCAACGCCGAGACCTCGGCCGTCATCACCCAGAAGAAGCATGCCCCCAAGGTCCGCAAGATCCTGGACAAGCTGCCCCACCTCCGGCACATCGTCATCGTCGACCATGACGGCGTCACGCCGCTCAAGGACCGCGAGGTCGCCTTCTCGCTCGAAAAGTCCGCGCCCGTCGAGCGGTTCGACGTCCACCCGACGACGGCCGAGTCACCCTCGGTCCTCCACTACACCTCGGGCACGACCGGCATGCCCAAGGGCGTCAAGCACGTCCACTACTCGCTCATCTCCCAGTACCTGACGGCCAAGTGGGTCCTCGACATCCGCGACGACGACATCTACTGGTGCACGGCCGATCCCGGCTGGGTCACGGGCACGTCCTACGGCATCATCGCCCCCTTCGCCCTGGGCGTCACCCAGTGCGTCCTCGACGCCGGCTTCTCGGCCGAGGCCTGGTACAAATGGATCGAGAAGCGCAAGGTGACGATGTGGTACTCGGCCCCGACGGCCATCCGGTCGCTCATGAAGGCCGGCGACGAGATCGTCAAGAAGTTCGACCTGTCCTCGCTCCGCCACCTGGCCAGCGTCGGCGAGCCGCTCAACTCCGAGGCCGTCGTCTGGTCGCAGAAGGTCTTCGGCAAGCCCTTCTACGACACCTATTGGCAGACCGAGACGGGCTCCATCGTCATCAGCAACTACCCGGACATGGAGGTCCGGCCGGGCTCCATGGGCAAGCCCTTCCCCGGCATCACCGGGACCGTCCTCGACCCGGTCAAGAACGAGCCCTACACGACCCACGGCAAGATCGGCCTGGTCGGGCTCAAGTTCGACTGGCCCTCGCGCATGCGGACCTACTGGAACAACGAAGAGGCTTTCAATAAGAAATTCCGAAACGGCTGGTACATCACCGGCGACCGGTCCAAGCTCGACGCCGACGGCTACTTCTGGTTCGCCGGCCGCGACGACGACATCATCAACACGGCCGGCCACCTGGTCAGCCCCTTCGAGGTCGAATCGGCCCTGCTCGAGCATCCGGCGGTGGCCGAGTCGGCCGTCGTCTCCAAGCCCGACCCGATCAACCTCGAGGTGGTCAAGGCCTTCGTCACGCTCAAGCCCGGCTTCACGGCCAGCAAGGACCTCGACCTCGAGATCATGAACTTCATCCGCAAGAAGCTCTCGCCCCTGGCCATGCCCCAGGAGATCGAGTTCGTTCCGTCGCTCCCCAAGACGCGGAGCGGCAAGATCATGCGCCGGCTCCTCCACGCCAAGGAATGGGGCGAGGAGATCGGCGACACGTCCACGCTCGAAAACGATTGACATAAAAAAGGAGAGTCATCATGGCCGAAGTACTCAAGGACATCGTCCTGAACTACGTCACCAAGGAGTATCTGGAGGACGACAGCGAGCCGCTGACCTACGATACGCCCCTCATCTCGGGCGGCATCGTCGACTCGTTCTCGATGGTCTCGCTCAAGCGCTTCCTCGAGAACAAGTACGCCATCGCCATCCCCGACGACGAGGCCACGCCCGAGGCCTTCGACTCGGTCAACAAGATCGTCTCGCTCGTCGAGCGCTTCGTGGCCAAGAAGGGATAGCACCGTGGCCTACAGCGACAAGATCCGCGGCACTTACCAGGCCCAGATCAAGGGCATCCAGGAGGCGGGACTCTTCAAGCAGGAGCGGTTCATCCACTCGCCCCAGGCGGCCGACATCGAGGTCGAGTTCCCGGCCGGCGCCCCTCTCAAGAAGGTCATCAATATGTGCGCCAACAATTACCTCGGGCTGTCGAGCCATCCCGACGTGGTCCAGGCGGCGCACGAGGGGCTGGAGTCGCGCGGCTACGGCATGTCCTCGGTCCGCTTCATCTGCGGCACCCAGGACATCCACCGCGAGCTCGAGCACCGGCTGACCGAGTTCCTGGGGACCGAGGACACGCTCCTCTTCCCCTCCTGCATGGACGCCAACGCCGGCGTCTTCGAGGCCATCCTGACCAAGGACGACGTCATCATCTCCGACCGCCTCGTCCATGCCTCGCTCGTCGACGGCATCCGCCTCTGCAGCGCCATGCACGACACGATCAAGCACTCCGACATGGGACACCTCGAGGAGAAGCTGCAGCTCCACGCCGACAAGCGCCTCAAGCTGGTGGTCACGGACGGCGTCTTCTCCATGGACGGGGACACGGCCAAGCTCGACGAGATGGCCGCGGTCTGCCAGAAATACGACGCCATGGTCCTGGTCGACGAATCGCACTCCTCCGGCTTCATCGGTAAGACCGGCCGGGGCACCCACGAGAAGTGCGGCGTCGTCGGCCAGATGGACGTCATCACCACGACCTTCGGCAAGGCCCTCGGCGGGGCCTCCGGGGGCTGCGTCAGCGGCCGCCGCGAGCTGGTCGAGCTCTGCCGCCAGCGGGCCCGGCCGTACCTGTTCTCCAACACCATCGCCCCCGTGGTCGTGGCCGGCGTGCTCAAGGTCATGGACATCATCTCCAAGTCGACGGAGCGGCGCGACAAGCTCGAGCGGAACGCCGCCTACTGGCGCAAGGGCCTGACCGAGGCCGGCTTCGTCCTCAAGGAAGGGGACACCCCCATCGTCCCGGTCATGCTCTTCAACGCCAAGCTGGCCCAGGACTTCTCCCGGGCCCTCTACGACGAGGGCATCTACGCCATCGGCTTCTTCTTCCCGGTCGTTCCCCAGAGCCAGGCCCGCATCCGGACCCAGATCTCGGCCGGCCACGAGACGCACCACCTCGACAAGGCGCTCGCGGCGTTCACCAAGGTCGGCAAGACGTTCGACATCCTGGGCAAGACCAAGCAGGACATCATCGCCAAGTACGGGATGTGAAGGACAGGTAAGTATCGAAAGGGGCCGTCCCGGACCGCGATGACCGCGGACCGGGACGGCCCCTTTTTTTGCGCGTCCGGTCAGACGGCCGGGGCCGCCTCGCTCTTCGCTTTTTTGCGGGTGAGAAGGGACACGACGACGAGCGTCAGGAAGCTCAGCGGGATGGAGACGATGCCCGGATTCTTCAGGGGGAACGGGGCCGTCAGGGGGTCCTTGCCGTAGAGCTCGAACATGGTCGGCGAGAAGAGGATCAGGCCGATCGACGAGAAGACGCCGACGAAGATCGAGGCGGTGATGCCCTGGGCGGTCGTCCTCTTCCAGAACAGCATCATGACGATCGACGGCAGGTTGGCCGAGGCCGCCACGGCGAAGGCCAGGCCGACCAGGAAGGTGACGTTGACGCCCTTGAAGATGATCCCCAGGACGATGGCCAGGGCGCCCACGGCGAAGGCGACGATCTTGCCGGCGTTGACCTTCTGCTTGTCGTTCTTGATGACCTTGCCGAAGCGGTCGAGCAGGTCGTGGGCGACCGCGCCGGAGGCGGCGATGATCAGCCCGCTGACCGTGCCCAGCACGGTGGCGAAGGCGATGGCCGAGATCATCGAGAACAGGAAGGTCCCGAACGAGCGGGCCAGCAGGGGCGCGGACATGTTGTCGTCGAGCAGGTTGACGGTCCCGTTGGTCATCGCCCCCAGGCCCATGAACAGGGTCAGGATATAGAAGAAGCCGATGGCGGCGATGGCCACGATGGTCGATTTCCGGGCCGCGGCCGGGCTGGGGACGGTGTAGTAGCGGATGAGGATGTGGGGCAGGGCGGCCGTGCCCAGGAACAGGGCCAGCATGAGCGACAGGAAGTCGATCCGGTCGGTCGTCGTCCCCTCGACCTTGAAGCGCTGGCCCGGCCGGAGGACCTTGTTGCCGGCCGCGAAGACGGGATAGTAGACCGTCACCCGGCCGCCGTTGTCGTCGAAGGAGGCGTTCTTCCAAAGCTTGATCCGGCTTTTCGGGTCGCCGACGAGCGAGAGGAACTTGAAGGGATTGAGGCTCCCGGTCGCGGCCTCGGGCCCGGTCTTGCCCGCGATCGACTCCATGTTGCCGACCTGGGCCAGCTCGTTCTCCTTGGACGCGGGGCTGCCGTTGACCCACTGGCTGCCGTCGGCCAAGCGGGCCGTGAACTGGGATTCCTGGAGCTTCAGGGCCCCGGTCGCCGCGTCCTTCTCCGCCCTCCACCAGCTCTCGCGGCCGTCGCTCAGGAGCTTGACGAAGCGGAGGCCCTTGACCTCGCGCACGGCGGCGATCTGCCAGGCCGGGTCGTCGAGGGCCAGGACGCCCTCCGATTCCGTCGCGGCCAGCGTCCGGAATTCCCGGTAGGGGACCCGGCCGCCCTGGTCGGGCTTGGTCGAGAGGCCCCGGATGAGGACGACGGTGACCAGGACGAACGAGAAGACGAGCAGGAGCGCGCCCTTGATGAACTGGACGTAGGTCGTCGAGGTCATGCCGGCCGTGGCCACGATGGTGATGACGATGAGGCCGACGAGGATGACCCCGACGGCGTGGGGCAGGCCGAGCAGCGGCGTGACCAGGACGCCCGCGCCGACCATCTGCGGGATGAGGTAGCAGATGGAGACGAGCAAGGTGCTGATGGCGGCCATGAGCTTGATGCCGCGGTGGTTGTAATTGGCGTCCAGGGCGTCGGTGAACGTGTACTTGCCCAGGCGCTTGAGCGGCTCGGCGACGATGAACAGGGCGACGATCCAGCCGGCCAGGTAGCCGATGGAGTAGAGGAAGCCGTCGTATCCGGCCGTGGCGATCATGCCGCAGATGCCCAGGAACGAGGCGGCCGAGAGGTAATCGCCGGCGAAAGCGATGCCGTTGACGCCCCAGTGGATGCGGCCGCCGGCGGCGTAATACCCGCTGGCCGACTTGGCCCGCCCGGCGAAGTAGAAAGAGATGCCCAGGACGAAGGCGACGAAGAGGACGAACAGGACGATCGACAGGACGTTCATGACCGGCCTCCCTGGGGATCGGCCTGGTGGAGACGCTTCTCGCGGCGGCCGCAGGCCCGGCTGTAGATGAGGGCCAGGACGAGGGCGAAGATGATCAGGCCGAAGCCGTAGACGACGGCCAGGTTCAACCCGCCGAAGATCACGCTTCCATGGCGCCCGGCCGGACCAGGTTGACGACCACGAATCCGGTATAGACGAGCGCGTAGAGGACGAACATCCAGGCGCCCAGGCGCCTCTTGAACAGAAAAGCGGGATCCGGTCCCGACTTCGCGGCTGGCTCATGCAACATGGGCTCTCTCCCTCCCTTATCCGCATCTTCGACCGGTCATTCCGCGCCCCGTCGGAGGGGGCGCGAAAGGCCGTTCGTGATGCCCGCCTTTATCTCACAGGTCCCGGCAAAAATCAAGGCGTTTCCAGGCTATTGACAGTCTTTCGCCGGAGGTGCTATGGTTGGGCGGCCCCGGGGAGGGGAGACAAAGCCCCGTGTCCGAATTCCTCCGCGTCAATCTTCACGGCCATTCCCAGCTCAGCGACGGGGACCTCGCTCCGGCCCAGCTGGCCGACCGGCTGGCGGCGTCCGGGGTCCGGGCCGCGGCCCTGACCGACCACGACACCATCGACGGTCTGCCCGCCTTCCGCGAAGCCGCGAGGAAGAAAGGGGTCGGCTTCGTCGCCGGCGTCGAGCTGACCGTCGTCGACCGCGAGGCCGGGGAGAAGCACATCCTCGGCTACGGGTTCGACCCGGAGGACAAGGCCTTGAAGGCGCTCCTGGCCAAGGCCGTGCCGGGACCCGTCCCGCCGGCCGAGGCCATCCGGGTCCTCCACGGCGCGGGCGGGCTGGCCGTCCTCGCCCATCCGGTCGTGCCCGGGGCGCGCCCCGACCTCCCCGCCCTCGAGGCGCTCGTCGAAAAGTACAGGGCTTGGGGCCTCGACGGCCTCGAGGCCTTTTACGCCGGATACCCCGAGAGCCTCAGCCGCGAGCTCGTCGCCTTGGCCTCGCGGCACGGGCTCGTGGTCAGCGCCGGCAGCGACTACCATGGGCCGGGCCTGCCGGGCTCGACGGAAACCGCCATGGAGATGCCCCTGGCGCTGTGGCGGGAGTTCCGGGATGCCCTCCTGAAAAAGGCTTCGGGAGCGGCCGGCGGTCCGGTCCCCGGCGAGCCCGCCGCTCACCGGGACGTGCCCCGTCCGGGCCGGAGGTCCTTCCTCCTGCGCATCCTCCTGCCGACGGCGCTGGCCATCACGCTGTTCGTCGTCTTTCTCTTCCGGGTGCTCATCCCGGCCTTCGAGCAGCGGCTCCTCGAGCGCAAGCGGGACACCATCCGGGAGCTGACCAACGTCGCTTCGGGCATCCTGGCCGAGTATGACGCCGAGGCCCGGGCCGGCCGCATCCCGCTCGACGAAGCGAAGAGAGCCGCGGCCGAGCGCATTCGCGGACTCCGCTACGGCAACGAAGGCAAGGATTATTTCTGGATCACCGATCTCGGCGTCCGGATGATCATGCATCCCTACCGGACCGATCTCGACGGCCGGGACGTCTCCGACTTCCAGGACCCCCGCGGCGTCCGCATCTTCGTCGAGTTCGCCAACATCCTCCGCGACCGGGACGAGGCCTACGTCGAGTACGTCTGGCAGTGGAAAGACGACCCGGACCGCCTCGAGCCCAAACAGTCCTTCATCAAGAAGTTCACGCCCTGGGGCTGGATCCTGGGCACCGGCCTCTATATCGAGGACGTCCAGGGCGAGATCCGGGCCATGGCCGCGACGGTTCGTCAGCGTCTCCATCGGCATCACCGCCCTGTGCGCCCTGCTGCTTCTGTTCGTGGCGGCCCAGAGCATGCGCCTCGAGCGCCGGCGGGCCAAGGCCGAGGACGAGCTCAGGGAATCGCACGAGAAGTACCGGACGCTCGTCGAATCGGCGACCGAGGGGACCCTGATGGTGCTCGAGGGCCGTCCGGCCTTCGCCAATCCGACCATGCTCGCCCTGCTCGGCGTCTCCGAGAACGGGCTCGGCCTGCTCGACCTCGACGAGATCCTGGCCGCGGACGCGGCCGTCCGGGTCCACGAGACGGCCGGGCTGAACGCGGAGGAGACCGTTCTCAGGCGGACCGACGGCGGCGCGGTCGACGTCGCCCTGTCGTCGAGCCGGATCTCGTTCGCCGGCCGCGAGGGCCTGGTCCTCATCGCCCGGCCCCTGCGGTCGGGCGAGCGGGGGCGGAACTCGGCCGCGCGCCGGGACAGGGACCGGGAGAGCCTCATCGGGGACCTCCAGGCCTCGCTGATGTTCCTCCATGAGCCCGTGGGCCCGCTGGCCGGACCGCCCGTCTTCTGCGACCTCAAGGACACCGTGGCCAAGGGGGCCGCTCTGATGACCGGCCGCGGGGCCAGCGCCGTCGTGGTCACGGCCCAGGGAGAGCCGGTCGGCCTCGTGACCGATACCGACATCAGGGCCCGGCTCGTCGCCGAAGGGCTGGCGGGGGAGAGCCCGCTGCGCGCGATCATGAGCGCGCCGCTGGTCTCGATCGGGAGCCAGGCCCTCGTCTACGAAGCCATCCTGGCCATGCGCGAGAAGGACGTCGACCACCTGCTCGTCCGGGACGAAAAAGGCGACGTCACCGGGATCGTCCGCAACCGCGATCTCCTCCTTTTCCACCGCTACTCCCTGGCCGTCCTGACCCAGGAGATCCGTCACGCCGCGTCGCCCGACGCCATCGCCGCCGCGCGCCGCGGCCTGCCGCGCCTGGCCAAGGTCCTGGTCGAGGGCGGTGCCAAGGCCCGGAACATCACCCGGGCCGTGACGGCGGTGACCGACGCCGCCGTGATCCGGCTGCTCGAGCTGGCGGCCGCCGAGCTGGGGCCGGCCCCGGCCCGGTTCGCCTTCCTCGCGCTGGGGAGCGAGGGCCGCGAGGAACAGACCCTGGCCAGCGATCAGGACCACGCCATCGTCTTCGAGGACGTCCCCGAGCGCGAAGAGGAAGACGTCCAGGCCTATTTCCTGAAGGTCGGGCGGTTCGTGTCCGACGGCCTGGCCCTGGCCGGATACCCGCTCTGCTTGGGGGAGGTCATGGCCTCGAACCCCCGCTGGTGCCGGCCCCTGAGGACGTGGAAAGCGTATTTCGCCGGCTGGCTCCGGACGGCCGAGCCCAAGGACATCCTGGACCTCAAGATCTTCTTCGATTTCCGGACCGTCCAGGGCGAGCCGGAGTTCGCCGCCGAGCTCCGCCGGCACATCGACGAGGTCCTGCGCCAGGAGCCGCCCTTCCTCCTCCATTACGCCCAGTACACCCTGCAGTACAAGGCTCCCCTGAGCTTCTTCGGCCACATCGTCCTCGAAGAGGGCAAGGAGGGCGCCAAGACCTTCAACATCAAGGACGCCCTGATGCCGGTCAATAATTTCGCCCGGCTCTACGCTTTCCGCCACGGCGTCGCCGAGGTCAACACCCTCGACCGTCTCCACGCCTTGCTGGAGGTGGGCGCGTTACGGGAGAGCCTCCACGACGAAGCGGTCAAGGTCTACGATTACCTCATGCAGCTGCGGCTGGCCCACCAGGTCCGGGCCATCGACCGCGACGCCAGCCCGGGCAACGACATCGATCCCCGTGAATTGACCCACATCGAGGTGACCCTGCTCAAGCAGGCCTTCGCCCAGATCGCCGACATCCAGAAGAAGATCAGCTTCGATTTTCTCGGCGCGGCCTGATCCCGCCGTCTATTTGAAGAGGGCCGCCGCTTTTTCCGCCGTCTTCAGGATGCCCCAGGCGAGCGGCAGGCCGATGACCGTCCAAGCCGCGGCCACGGCGACCCAGGACGACCGGTTCGGATGCCAGGCCTGGGGCGAAGCGACGGCCGTGGCCGTGACGCCCGCCTTGGCGTGGCCCGTCCGCCGTTCCCTCTCCAGCTCCTCGTCGGTCATGAAATGCCTGGCCGCGACCGGCCGGACCAGGAGGTTGGCCAGGAATCCGAGCAGCAGCAGGCCGGCCAGGATGTACAGGGTCGTGTTGTAGGCGGATTCGTTGGGCACGCCCCGCTTGAGCTGGTATTCCCGGATGTAGTTGACCAGGACCGGTCCCAGGACGCCGGCCGTCGACCAGGCCGTCAGCAGACGGCCGTGGATGGCCCCGACGAACTGCGTGCCGAAGAGGTCGGCCAGATAGGCCGGGACGGTGGCGAAGCCGCCGCCGTACATGGTCAGGATGAGGCAGAACAGGGCCACGAACAGGGTCACGCTCTTGATGTCGCCGGCGAAGGGCGCGGCGGCGTAGAGGCAGGCGCCCAGGGCGAAGAAGATCATGTAGGTTCGCTTGCGGCCGATGAAATCGGACATGGAGGCCCAGAAGAAGCGGCCGGCGATGTTGAAGAGGCTCAACAGACCGGCGAAGCCGGCCCCGATCGAGGCCGTCCGGACCTTGTCCGCGACCGAGAGGGACGCCAGAGAGCCGGACAGGCCGATGAGCTTGCCGCCGAAGACCTCCTGCAGCATGGGCGAGGCCATGCCGATGATGCCGATGCCGGCGCTGACGTTCAGGCACAGGACGGCCCAGAGGAGCCAGAACTGGGGGATCTTGTGGACGGCGTCGATGTGGACATGGCCGTGGGTGATCATGCCGCCGGCCTTCTTGGCCGGCGGCGTCCAGCCCGCCGGCTTCCAGTCCGCCGGCGGGATCCGGTAGAGGAAGGCCCCGGCCAGCATGACCACGAAGTAGATCGCTCCCATCGTCAGGAACGTCTCCTTCACGCCGACCGAGGCCGGCGTCGCGTAGAGCTTGATGAGCCGGTCGGCCAGGGGGGCGCCGATCATGGCCCCGCCGCCGAAGCCCATGATGGCCATGCCCGTGGCCATGCCCCGCTTGTCGGGGAACCACTTGATCAGGGTGGACACGGGCGAGATGTAGCCCAGCCCCAGCCCGCAGCCGCCGATGACGCCGGAGCCGATCCAGAGCAGGGCGATCTGATGGAGATGGACGCCCAGGGCGGAGATGAAGAAGCCGCCGCCCCAGCAGAAGGCCGCGGCGACACCCGCCTTGCGCGGCCCGTTGCGCTCGAGCCAGCGGCCGAAAACGGCGGCCGACCCGCCGAGAAAGACGAAGAAGAGCGTGTACATCCAGCCGAGCGTGCTGATCTTCCAGTCGCCCGGTGCCGCTTGGGTGATGCCGATGGCCCGGCTCAAGGGCAGCCAGAAGACGCTGAAGCCGTAGGCCATGCCGATCGAGAGGTGGATGGCCAGGGCGGCGGGAGGGACGAGCCAGCGGTTGAAGCCCGGCCCGGCGACGATCCGTTCCTTGTCGAGGAGACCGCTCATGGAGTTCCTCCGTTCTCTGCCGTCGGTCTGGTCTTGCCGCCGATGGTATGCGGAACGGCGCCAAATGTCCAGCCCCCCGGCCCGTTTGACCGCCCGGCCGCCTTTGATATATAACCTCTGCTCATGACCCGGATCGCAGAGCCGCTCTTCTCCGGGCCGGTCCATCCCGAGAGGAGTTCCCCATGACCAAAAAGCTCGCCATCGCCGCCGTCTGCGTCCTGGTTCTGGCCGCCGGCGCCGCGGCCCAGTACGTGCCCTGGCTCTACTGGACGTTCCTGCCCAAGGCCCAGATGGACGAGATCGTCGGCGAGGCCTCCGGCGAATCGGCCTGGAACACGGTCGCCGAGATCAACGCCTTCAACCGGCAGCGCTTCGGCGACGAGTTCACCGGCAACTTCCTGGAAACCCGGGTCGTCGTCCGCAAGCTCAGGGAATACGGATTGGAAGGCGTCGAGGTCGTCACCTTCCCGGGCGGCCCGGCCTGGGTCGCCGTCAAGGGCGAGCTCTGGGAGACCAAGCCCGAGCGCCAGAAGATCGCCTCCATCAACGACATGCTGCCCATGTTGGCCTCGGGCAGCGCGACGGCCGACGTCACGGCCGAGCTCGTCTGGGTCGGCCGGGGCTCGGCCAAGGAGATCGCCGACGCCGCGGTCGAGGGCAAGATCGCCGTCACCGAGGGCTCCCTGATGATGGTCTACGCCGCCGTCGTTTCCAAGGGGGCCCTGGGGGTCGTGGCCATCAGCAACTCGCGGCCCTACTTCGATCCGCTCCAGATGCCCTGGGCGGGCATCGCCTCGCGCCGCCGTCCCGGCGGGCCGCAGGCCCAGCCCGGCCAGCCGGGACAGGCCCCCCCGGCCGCGCCGCCCGCGGTCCAGGCACCGCCGCAGGGCTTCGCCTTCCAGCTGCCCGTCCGCGAGGGCGACATCCTGAAGCGCCGGCTCCTGGCCAACGAGAAGATCACCGCGCGGGCCCAGGTCGCGTCGAAGTCCGTCGAGGCCGATCTCGAGAACGTCGTCTGCCGCATCCCGGGCACCGACCCGGCCGCCGGCGAGATCATCCTCTCCGCCCATCTCTTCGAGGGCATGCAGAAGCAGGGGGCCAACGACAATATCTCCGGCAGCGCCTGCATCCTCGAAGTGGCCCGCGTCCTTCAAACGCTCGTCGCCGAGGGCCGCCTGCCCCGGCCCAAGCGGACCATCCGCTTCATCTGGGGGCCGGAGTTCTCCGGAATCGGGGAGTGGGTCAAGGCCAATCCGGAGATCATGGACCGGACGCTCTGCAACATCAACATGGACATGGTCGGCGAATGGCTGTCGAAGAACAAGTCCTTCTTCTGCCTGATGCGGACGACCTACGGCCGGCCCCACTACATCAACGACGTCATGGAGAACTACTACCGCTACCTCGGCGAGGGCAGTCGCGAGCGCATCCAGAACCGGTCCACGGCCTCGGGCGTGCCCGTGCGCGTCGTCGCCCCGACCGGCGCCGACGAGCCCTTCTATTATTCGATCGAGACCCACTACGGCGCTTCCGATCACGAGGTCTTCAACGACTGGGCGGTCGGCGTCCCCGGCGTCATGATGATCGCCTGGCCCGACCAGTGGTACCACACCTCCGGCGACACGGCCGACAAGTCCGACCCGACCCAGCTCAGGCGGGCGGCCGTGATCGGGGCCGCGGGCGCCTACACGGTGGCCTCGGCCGACGCCGTGGCCGCCTCGGCGATCGCCGCCGAGACGGCCTCGAACGCGATCCGGCGCCTCGGACACCAGCTGGCGGTCGCCCTGGAGGCGCTGAACGGCGCCAAGGCGGACACGCTCGCCGAGGATCACCGCTACGCTCGCGGCCTCCTCGAGGCCGCGATCATGAACGAGAAGGAGACGCTCGGGACGGTGCTCGAGCTGGCCCCCGGCGACGCGGCCCTCTCGGCCGACATCGCCCGGCTGGCCAAGGCCGTGGACGGGGTCGGGGCCGCCGGCCTCTTGGCCCTCGACGCCCGCCGGGCCTCGGTCGCGGCGAAGCTCGGGGTGAAGCCCCTGCCTTCCGCTCCCGCGGAGCTCGAGAAGAGAGCCGCCCGGATCGTGCCCCGGCCGACCGCCAAGGTCCGCCAAGGAGGATATCGCGAATATCAGAAGTATCTTTCGGCCGTGCCCGGCCCCGAACGGTTGAAATATCCCGTCGCGGGCAAGGACCTGGTCCTGGCCAATCAGGGGGAGCTGCAGCTGCTCGTCGACGGCAAGCATAGCGCCCTCGACATCAAGAAGATGCTCGACGCCCAGAACGAGCGGCGATCGACCCTCCAGGCGGTCCTCAACTATCTCGAGATCCTCAGACTGGCCGGCCTAGTGGAGTGGTGAGCCGGATTTCGGGTCCGGGATATAATGGAGTGTCATGACCGCTAACAGGGGAAGGAAGGCCCGGACGGCGTTCGGGGCGGTCTCTGCCGCCGCGCTGGCCGCGGCCCTGCTCCTCGTCCCCGCCTGCGGCCGGAAAGCCCCGGCCCTCAAGCACGTCATTTTCTTCATCGGCGACGGGATGTCGGCCCAGACGGAGGCCGCGGCCAGCCGCTACCTCTACGGCCGGGACGACGGCCTGGCCTGGCACAAGCTGCCGGCCAAGGCTTTCGTCGCCACCTGGGACGTCAACGTCTACAACGCCAGCGCCCGGCGGGCCGGGCGTCCACCGTATTCCCGGTCGGCGTTCACCCCCCTCATCGGCTACGACGTCAAGGCCGACGGGGCGCGGCCGCCCATCGGCCCTGATGCCCGCCGCTTCCCGACCGGGCCGGCCACGGACTCGGCCTCGGCGGCGACCGCCCTGGCCACGGGATACAAGACCGACTCCGGGAACATCTCCTGGCTACCCGGTGACCCCCCGGACGGCGCCCTGCCGACGATCGCCGAGGACTTCCGGGCCCGCACCGGCGCGGGGATCGGCGTCATCAGCACCGTGCCCTTCGACCACGCCACCCCGGCCGCGTTCGTCGCCCACAATCCCAGCCGCAGCTCCTACTACACCGGCCTCAAAGGCTACAAGGGCGAGGGCATCGGGGACGAGATCGTCCTGCGGACCAAGCCCGACGTCGTCATCGCCGGCGGCTGGCCCCTCCTCGACAACCCGGACTTCGATCCCAAGAAAGGCTATATCTCGGAGTCCCTCTACCGGGCCCTTCAGGCCTCGACGGACTACGTGTTCGTGGAGCGCAAGACGGGAGTCGACGGCGGCCGGGCCCTGGCCGATGCCGCGGCGGCTGCGGCCCGGGAGGGCCGTAAGCTCTTTGGGCTCTTCGGCGGTAAGGGCGGCAACTTCGACGTCCCGCGGGTCGAGGATTCGCCCGGCCGGCCCGCGATCATGCCCGAGACCGACGAGAATCCCACTCTGAGCGAAGCGACCCTGGCCGCCCTGGACTATCTCGGGCGGGACCCCGACGGGTTCTTCCTGGTCGTCGAGCAGGGCGACATCGACTGGGCCAACCACGACAACGATTATTCGGCCATGATCGGCAGTGTCGCCGACCTCGACGGCGCGGTCCGGGCGGCCCTGGCCTTTGTCGACCGACCGGGCGACGACCTCGACTGGACGAACACGGCCCTCCTCGTGACCGCCGACCACGCCACGGGGGGACTGCTGCTCGACCCGTCCCGGCCGCTCGGCGCGGGCGACCTGCCCAGTCAGGCGCCCCGGGTCGAGACGGAAGAGCCGCCGACGCGGACGGGGAGCGACCGCGGCAACGGTGCGAAGGGGACCGGCCTCAAGGCGCCGGAATATCTGTCGCCCTACGTCTATCCGGACGAGGACGTCTCGTACGGGACGGCGGGGCACACCAACGAGCTCGTCAACCTGGCCGCCGTCGGGGCCGCCTCCCGCGAGCTCCTGAAGCTCCGCGGCACCTGGTACCCGGGATTGATCATCGACAACACCCAGATCAACGCCGCCCTGCGGCGGGCCCTGGGCCTGCCCTCCCGCTGACGCCCCCGAAAATGGGGGACATGATACCTATTTCCCCATTTTTCCGGTCGCGTCAGCCTGTTTTCGACGGCGAAACCGGGCATGCCCGCCTTCCTACTTGAACTCTCTGATCCGGATATTCCGGAATTCGACGAGCGAGCCGTGGCCCAGGAAGCCGATGTGCCCGGAGGCCCGCTTCAATCCGGGATGGTCGTTGCCGTCGATCGTCCCGCCGGCGCTCGCGGCGTCGAGGTCGGCGTCGACGATGGTCGCCCCGTTGACGACGATGGTGACCCGCCGGCCCTTGACCGTGACCTCTTCGGTGTTCCATTCCCCCGGCGGCCTGAGGAATCCGCGCCGCGCCGGTAACGACGCCGTAGATCGAGCCGTGATACTGGTAGGGCCTGAGGTTCCAATAGACGGGCGAGCCGTCCTCGAGGATCTGGAGTTCCATGCCGGCGTAGGCGGCGTCGCCCTCGAGCGGAGCGCGGATGCCCAGGCCGTTGTTGGCGGCCGGCGTGAGCTTTAACTCGAAGCGAAGGACGAAATCGCCATATTCCTTCGCTGTATAGAGATTCCCGCTCGCGAGCTCGGGCCTGATCACGATCTTGCCGTCCTCCGCGGCATAGCCCCTGGTGTCGCCGGTCCAGCCCTCGAGGTCGCGGCCGTCGAAGAGGGCAGCGAACCCCTCGTCGGCCTCGGCCTGCGAGAGGCCCGGCGCGGCCGCGTCGCGGGGGATCTCGCGGATGTAGATGTTCTTGAAATAGAGCGGATTGCCGTGGGCCTGGAGCTCGATCTGTCCCAGGGGATAGATCGGCTTCTCCCTCTCCCAGTAATTCTCGAGGACGATGTTGTCGACGACGAGCCTGTCGTTGAGATAGACCCAGACCCGCTCGCCGATCATGACGACGCGGAAGGCGTTCCATTCGCCGACGGGGCGGTCGGCTTTCTCGAGAGGCTGGCTCTTCCCCTTCTGGTTGTTGTAGAGGCCGCCGGAGCCCGCGGGATTGGCGGCCGAGTCCCAGATCTGGACCTGGGGCGAGCCCCGAAGGTAGAGGCCGCTGTCGCCCCCCTTCTCGATCTTCCAATCGACGAGGAGCTCGAAGTCGGCGTGATCGGACGCGGTGCAAAGGCTTTCGCCCTGACCGTCGAAGACGAGGGCGCCGTCGACGATCCGCCAATGGGCCCGCATCCGCCCGTCCGCCGCGGCTTGGGCGGCGGCCAGATCGGTGGGCGTCATCTTGGCCCGGGCCGGCGGGTCGGCGACGAGCCCCTTCCAGCCATCGAGCGTGCGGCCGTCGAAGAGCGGCACGAAGCCGCCCTGGCGGAGGCGGTCCCGGATAAGACCGTCGATCCGGGCGTTTTCGGCCGGGTCGGCGGCGGCCTTGGCCTGGACGCGGCGGAGGAGAGAATAAGCTTCGTGGCCCGAGAGCCAGCGCTCGTGCGGGGCCTGTTCGGAGGCCAATTCGAGCAGGCCGGCCGACGCCGTCTCCCCGAGAACGGGATGGTCGAGATAGCGGCCGGCAAGGCGGAGCGCCTCGGGTTCGCGGACGGCCGAGACGCCGGCGACGACGAGCTTCTTGTCGGCATCGTCGAACGGCTGGGCGAGCAGGCTCTCGAAGAGCGCGATCTTGCGCGGCCCGGTCATGTTGGCCCGGCCGACCAGCCGGACGTAGCCCTCGACGGCCAGAAGGCGATAGCGCTTGCTCGCGGTCGTCGTCGCGATATGCAGGAGATCGCCCGCCGCCGCGAAATCGGGCCATTGGGAGAGGGCGTAGACCGCGGCGGCCTGCACCTGGGAGTCCGTGTTTCCGGTCTCCTCGACGGCGGCGTGCAGGGCCTTGTCCCCTCCGACCCTGGGCAGGACGCGGAGTATGACGGCTTTTCGGCCCGGGCTTGCGCTTCTCAGGAGCCCGACGAGGGCGGCGCCGCGCGTCGCGGCCGTTGCGTCGCGGAGCGCGGCGGCGGCGACGGCGTTCTGGAGGTTCACGATGTCGTCGCCGTCGCTCGCCTTCTCGAGCATCTCCACGAGGCGGGCGAGGTCGGCTTCGCCGGCGAGTTTGGCCAGGGCGCCGAGCGCGGCGGCCCGGGTCGCGGGATCGGCGTCGCCGGCCAGGGCGAAGACGCGCCCGATCTCGTCGCGGGCCCCCTTCTCGCCGAGAAGCTCGATGAGGACCGCTTTTCCCGGGTGCGGGGTCGCGTCGATGAGCCGGGCGGCTTCCGGCGCGACCGTGCCGGCGTCGAACCGCAGCAGGCCGGCCTTTAAAGCGGCCGATTCGGCGTTGTCCGCCGCGGGGAGGAGCCCGAAGAGGTCCGCGACGACGGTCTTCCCGCCGAGACGGACCGCCGCGGGGACGGCCGCGAGCCGGACGGATCCCTCGCTGTCGCCCAAGCATTCGCGGATGAAGGGCAGGGCGCCGGCGTCGCCGCGTCGGCCGAGCATATCGACGATCGCCGCCCGGACTTCGGGCGCCGAGGCTGCGGCCTTTTCGGTCCAGCCGGCCGTCGCCTCCTGGCCCCCGATCTTCACGGCCATCTCCAGCGCAGCGCCGCGGACGGCGGCGGCGGGGCTGTCGACGGCCCTGACGAGGTCGGGCAGGGCCTTTTCCCCGAGCACTGAAACGAGGAGCGACAGGGCTTCGGCCGCGACCTGGCCTTCCCCCGGCCGGTCGTAGGCCGCGAGGAGGGATCGGGCCGCTTCCAACGCCTCGGGCGACCGGCCCGCTTCCTTCAGGCGCCGGGCATACAGGAGATAGAGGGCCGGGGCCTGGGTCCGTTCGTCGTGCGAGGCGTCGACGCGGACCTTGGCCAGCGCGGGCCCGGCGGCCGGATCTCCGATATTGGCCAGGGCCGAGCGGGCGGCGCGGCGTACTCCTTCTTCGCCGCTCTCCGCGAGGACGAGGAGCTTCTTCACCGCTCCGGGGCTGCGCATCGCGCCCAGCGCGTCGATGAGGGCCACGCGGGCGCCGGCCGGAGTTTTATCAAAGGCGGCGAGGAGGACCCGGGCGGCCTCGGGCCCGCCGATCGCCTGGAGGGCGGCCGCGACCGGCCCGGCCAACTTCTCGTTCGAGAGGTAGCGGGCCAGCGGCTTGACGGCCTCGGTCCTGCCGGCGAGCTGGACCTGGGTGATGAAGAACGCGGCGACGTCCTTGTCCCGGACCGTCGCGACAGCGGCGAGCAGGGCCTTGACGAAACCGAGCCGTTCGGCCTCCGCTCCCGCCCGGGTCACATGAACGGCCAAGCCGTTCACGGCGAACCGGGCCGCCGCGTCGTTGGCGCCGCCGGGCGGCTGGACGCGGGCCAGCGTCTCGGCCAGTCCGGCCGGGCCCAGGCCGAGGATCTCGGAGCACAGGGCGTCCTTGACGGCGGCGGAACCGGCCGGGAAGCGCTCGAGGATGGAAGAGACCCGGGCCTCGAGGTTCCCGGTCCCGGCCGGTACGGGCTGGCCCGCGGCGGGAAGAACGAGGACGGCGGAGAGGGCGACGGTAACGATCCCTGAGGCGATGGCGGCGGGAAGTTTTTTCATGGCGGGTCTCCTCATGGTCGTGTGCCTGGGCTATTCACAAGCCGAGGCGGCTGCAGAACACGGCGTTTTCATGAATGGTCCAGGTGCCAGGGGGCCCGCATAGGCTGGCCGGCCAGGCGGTTGGCCGCCTCGTCGCCGGGGAAGGTCTCGGTCGCCGGATCGAACCTCAGGGGCCGGCCGAGCTGGACGGCGATCTTGGACAGGTTGACCAGGGTGCAGGAACGGTGGCCGTTCCGCTCGTTGAGGGCGAAGGGGCGCCGGGTCCGGACTGACTCGGAGAAGTCCGTGACCTGGGGTTCCGGATCGGGCAGGGCCGCGATCCTGTCGCGGAGGTTCGGGATATCGGATTCGAACCCGCGGTAAAGCTTCCCCTTCGGGCCCTCGAGGAAGGGCGCCGACGTGTCCCGGTTCTCGCCGTCGAGGACGATGACGCAGCCGTCGGCATATTTCATCTCGACGCGGCGCCACGCGCCGCAGGCGTCGGGGTGCTGCTGCGGGCAGTCGGCCGCGATCTCGACAGGGCTGGTGTCGTCCTTCCCGAGCAGGTATTGCACCGGGTCCAGGTAGTGCATGCCCATGTCGCCGAGGCCGCCGCCGTCGTAGTCCCAGTAGCCGCGGAAGGTGCCGTGAACGCGGTGGGGGTGGTAGGGCTTCCAGGGCGCCGGGCCCAGCCAGAAATCGTAGTCGAGCTCCGGCGGCACGGGCTCGGGCCGGGCGTGGGCAAGGCCGCTCCAGTAGAACTTCCAGTCGAAACCCGTCGTCGCGCTGACCGTCGCCTTGAGCGGCCAGCCGAGCAAGCCGTTCTGGACGACCTTCTTGATCGGCCGGACGTCGGTCCCGAAGCCGTAGAACCGGTCGGTGAAGCGGAACCAGGTGTTGACGCGGAAGACGCGGCCCGTGCGGCGGACGGCCTCGGCGACGGCCCGGCCCTCGGCGATCGTCCGGGTCATCGGCTTTTCGCACCAGACGTCTTTGCCGGCCTCGGCCGCGGCGATGGAGATGAGGGCGTGCCAGTGGGGCGGCGTCGCGATGTGGACGATGTCGATGTCGGGCCGGGCCAGGACCTCGCGGAAGTCCGTGTACCCGTCGACGCCGGCGCCGGCGATCTCCAGGGCGGAGGCCAGGTGGCCGCGGTCGACGTCGCAGACGGCGCGCAGGACCGAGCCTTCGTAGCCGAGGTGTCCCCGGCCCATCCCGCCGACACCGACGACGGCCTTGGTCAGGGTGTCGCTCGGAGCGAGATAACCGGGGCCGCCGAGCACGCGGCGGGGGACGATGGCCAGCGTGGCCGCGGCGGCGGCGCCGGTCCGGATGAACTGGCGGCGGGAAAGGCTGCGGGCATGGGACATGGGAGGATCCTCTCAAAGCGGCATTCACGGGCATTATAACAAAAAATAATCCGGGGCCTCTCCGGAAGATTCCTCCGGACCGTCAGTCTAAATGCGTGAATGGCCGGATCGCGTCCGCTTTCCAGACAAGCCGTCCCCGCCCGGGGAACGCTCCGCCGTCCGGCAGCTCCGCCCGACAAGGAGGTCCGAATGCGTCCTTCTACCCAAGGCATCGCCCGGCCGGCGGTCGTCCTGCCGGTCCTCGTGGCCCTTCTCCTCGTCTTTGCGGCCGCCCCCGCGACCGCCCAGGAGAGATCCGCCTATCGCGATCACGCCGCCCTGACCAAGGCCGTCCAAGCCCTGGCCGGAGCGAACAAGACCCTGGTCCGGGTCGCGTCCATCGGCAAGTCCCGGGGCGGGCGCGACATCTGGGCGCTTGAGATCGCCGGCCCCGGCGTCGTCCCGCCCGGGAAACGTCCGGCCCTGCTCGTCGCCGCGGGTTTCGAGGGCGACGACTTGACCGGCACGGAGCTCTCGCTGGCCGTGGCCGAATTCCTGGCCAAGAACGCGGCCGGCGACCCCGCGGTCAAGCAGAGGCTCGAGGCCTCGACCGTCTACGTCCTCCCCCGGATCAATCCCGACGGGGCCGAAGGCTTCTTCGCGCCCCTCAAAGCCGGGCTGCGGACCAACGCCAACCCCTTCGACGACGACAACGACGGCCGGATCGACGAGGACGGTCCCGAGGACCTCAACGGCGACGGCCTCATCACGGTGATGAGGGTCCCGACGGCCGGGGGCGAGTACGTGGCCGATCCCGAAGAGCCGCGCCTGATGAAGAGAGCCGATCCCAAGAAGGGCGAGACGGGCGCTGTTCCGGCTCCTCGCGGAGGGGATCGACAACGACGGCGACGGCTTCGTCAACGAGGACCCGCCGGGCGGCGTCGACATCGGCCGGAACTTCGCCCACGAGTATCCCTATTACAAGGCCGGCGCCGGTCCGCATATGGTCAGCGAGGCCGAGAGCCGGGCTTTGATGGCCTGGATCGTGGCCCACCGCAATGTCGCGGCCATCCTGACCTTCGGGGAGAGCGACAACCTCATCGTCCCGCCGACGGCGGCCGGACGGCTAGGGCCGGCCCGCGAGCTCGACCTCGTCCGCTTCGCCGAGGCCGCGGCCGCGGGGGCCCGGGCGGCCGGGTACATCCAGACCGGCGGGGCCATGGGCTTCGGCCGCGGCGGGCGGATGATGATGGGCGAGTTCTCCATGGAGATGCTCATGGGCGGCGGGTCCGGCCGCCAACAGGCGGGCCGGCAGACGCAGACCGCCGAATCCGGCCGATTCATGATGCCAGACCGCAAGCCGGCGACCACGGTCGCGACGGCCGACACCGACTACTTCAAGGCCGTGAGCGACAAGTACATCGAGCTGACCGGGATCCGCCAACCTCTTTATGTCCGCGAGCCCCAGGGGGCCTTCTTCCAATACGGGTACTTCCAGTTCGGCGTCCCCTCTTTCTCGACGCCCGGCTTCGGCTTGGCGACGGCCGAGGGGGGCGGCCCGCGGCGTATGGGTATGGCCCCGCCCGGCGCGGGGGAGGCGGGTCCGCCGGCCCAGGCCGGCCAGGCCGCAGGGACCGGTCGGCCGGCGTCCGGCGCCGGGGGAGGGGGCGCGGTCACGACGGTCGTCGCCTCGGGCGGACCCGAGGGGATGATGATGATGCAGATGGGACCGGGCGGGGGCCTGGGCGCCTTCGGACAGTCCCCGGCCGGGGCCGCGGCGTCCGCCGCGACGCCCGGGATCGACCGGCAGGTCCTCAAGTGGATGGACGCCGAGAAGATCGACGGCTTCGTCAAATGGACGAAGGCGAAGCACCCCGAATTCGGCGAGGTCGAGATCGGCGGCTTCAAGCCCTATGCCACTACCAATCCCCCGGCGGCCAAGCTGGCCGAGCTCGGCGCTTCCCACGCCAAGTTCGCCCTGCACCTCCTCTCGCTCTTCCCGCGGGTGAAGGTGGCCTCGTTCGAGGCGGTCGCCCACGGCGGCGGGCTCTTCCGCCTCAAGGCCGAGGTCGAGAACGCGGGCTTCTGGCCGACCTCTCTGGCCCAGGGCCAGACGGCCCGTTCGGTCAAGCCGACCCTGGTCCAGCTCGGCGTCGAGCCCGGCGACGTGCTCTCGGGCAGCGCCAAGACGAGCTTCCTGCAGGTTTTGGGCGGCTCGGGCGGCCGGGCCAAGTACGAGTGGCTCATCGAGGGCAAGACGGGCCAGGTCGTGGAGCTCCTGGTGCAGTCGGAGAAGGGCGGGTCGGCGACGGCCCGGGTCACCCTGAAGTGATAGGAGGACGACGATGAGAACCCGCAAGATCCTGTTCCTCATCCTGGCCTGCGCGGCGATCCTGGTCCTGGCGCCGCCGTCCCCGGCCCAGAAGGCCTCCGATCCCGCCTTCAAGGTCAAGCTCGACTTCAACCGCTGGCACGACGTCGACGAGCTCTACGCCGACATGAAGCGTCTCCGGGACGCCTTCCCCAAGTTCCTCAAGCTCGAGTCGATCGGTAAGAGCCACGACGGCCGCGACCTCATGCTGATGACGATCCACAACCCGGCCACGGGGCCCGAATCGGGCAAAGCCGGCATGTACGTCGAGGCCAACATCCACGGCAACGAGATCCAAGGCGGCGAGGTCTGTCTCTACACGATCTGGTACCTCATGGAGAACTACGGCCGCATCGACGACGTCACCCGCCTCGTCGACGAGCGGGTCTTCTACATCATCCCCACGGTCAATCCCGACGGGCGGCAATACTTCATGGAGAGCCCCGGCGGGAACGCCCGGTCGGGCCACGTCCCGGTCGACGACGACAACGACGGGCTTTTCGACGAGGACGCGCCGGAGGACGTCAACGGCAACGGCATCGTCGAGCAGATCCGCAAGCATGTGCCCGGGCAAGGCAACTACCGGATCAGCCGGGCGAACCCGGACACCCTCGAGCCCGTGCCCTACGGCGAGCCGGGCGACTGGATCCTGCTCGGCCAGGAAGGCGTCGACAACGACGGCGACGGCCTGGTCAACGAGGACGGGCCGGGCAGCTACGACGGCAACCGGAACTGGCCGAGCGACTGGCAGCCGGGCTACGTCCAGAACGGGGCCATGGACTATCCCTTCCAGATCCCGGAAGCCAAGGCGGTCGGCGATTTCCTGAAGGCCCACCCCAACATCGCCGGCGTCCAGTCCTACCACAACAGCGGGGGCATGATCCTCCGCGGGCCGGGCGCCGAAGCGGTGGGCGAATACCCGATGACGGACGTCCGCTTCTACGACGAGCTCGGCCGCAACGGCGAGCGCATCCTGCCCTTCTACCGCTACATCGTGCTTTGGAGCGGGCTCTACACCGTGCACGGCGGCTTCATCGACTACACCAACGACGGGCTGGGCATCCCCTCGTTCTCCAACGAGCTCTGGAGCAACGACCAGTACTTCACCAGCCCGGCGCTCAAGGAGCAGCAGGCGGATCCGTCGAGCCCCATCGCCCCGGCCCAATCCCGCTATTATTTCGACCGCAAGCTCGAGTTCGGGGACCAGTTCGTCGAGTGGGCGCCCACCGACCACCCCCAGTTCGGCAAGGTCGAGATGGGCGGCGTCTGGAAGAAGTTCCAGGGACGGGTGCCGCCGCGGTTCATGAACGAGGAGCTCTGCCACCGGAACATGGCCTTCTCCCTCTACCAGGCCGAGGAGATGCCGCTCGTCCGCCTGGGCGGGACGGAGATCGAGAGGATCGGCGGGGACGTCTACCGGGTGTTCGTCGACCTCGCCAATCCCAAGGTCGCCCCGACGATCATGGCCCGGGCCGCCCAGAACGGAACGGTCCGGCCCGACCTCGTCCTCGTCGACGGGAAAAGCGTCGAGGTCATCGCGGCGAGCTTCATCGACAACAAGACCGTCTACAAGGCCAATCCCTCGGTGACGCCGCTCGTCGACCAAAAGGACCTCAAGCGGATCCTCGTCCGCAACGGCCTCCCGGGCCAGACGACCCGGACGGCGGTCCTGATCGTCAAGGGCTCCGGCGCGGTGAAGGTGACCTACGACAGCGTCAAGGGAGGCCGGGTCTCGGCGTCGGTCATACTGAAGTAGAGACCTGTCGGTCGGGCAGGACGCTTTGCCCCGAACGGGTGGCCGGGGGATAGGTCCCGTCCGCCTGGAGGCGGAAGGGGTTCCCCACGGGGGGATGGGTGGAGCCGAAGCCGGACGGGAACGCCACCGGACAGGACCCGTTCGAGGCTAAGTGTCCTGCCCCATTTGGTTTCAGAACAGCCCGGTGACCTTTCTTTCGCCGTTTTATGTGCGCTTTCAGGGAACCTCTCCGCGAGCCCGTTCGTCTTCAAGGGTAGAGGATGGAGGTTTCCATGAAAAAAGCCCTTATTTTGGCGGCTCTTGGCGTAATGCTCACCGGGACGCTTCCCGCTTTCGAAACGACGAAGACCCTGGACCTGGCCGCCCAGGGGATCAAACGGCTCGACATCGACGCCGGGGCCGGCTCGCTGACGGTCACGGGCCGCGAGGGCCTGGCCGCGATCGAGATCAAGGCCGAGATCGTCGCCCGGAACGTCCGCGACGAGGACCTGGAAGGGTTCATCCGCGACAGGATCGAGCTGACCCTGGAGAAAAGGGGAGATGTCGCGGTCCTCGTCAGCCGGGTCCAGGACGAGAGGAGACTCTTCCATTTCGGCGACAGCGCTCAGATCAACCTGACGGTCTCCGTCCCCAAGGCCATGGCCCTAGCCATCGACGACGGCTCGGGGAGCATCATCGTCGAGGGCTTGTCCGCCGCCCTCAGGCTCGAGGACGGGTCCGGTTCGATCCGTATCGACAGGATCGCCGGGGACGTCGAGATCAACGACGGCTCGGGCGAGATCGAGGTGCTCGACGTGACGGGAAATGTGACCATCGACGACGGCTCGGGCGAGGTCACGATCCGCCGGATCGGCGGGTCGGTCACCATCGACGACGGCTCGGGCCGCATCGATATCGCCGGCGTGGAGAAGGACGTCCGCCTGATCAGCACCGGCAGCGGCAGCGTGGATGTCTCGGACGTCAAGGGCCGGCTGATCCGCTCCCGCTAGGCCGTGCTCAGAACAGCCCCGTGACCTTCCCCGTCGCGGGATCGATGTCGACGTCGAAGTAGACCGGCCGCGTCGGCAGGCCGGGCATGGTCCTCATGTCGCCGCAGAGCGGGTAGAGGAATCCCGCGCCCGCGCTGGCCCGGACGTCGCGCACCGGCAGCGTGAAATTGCGCGGCACGCCCTTCAGGTTCGGATCGTGGCTCAGGCTGAGGTGCGTCTTGGCCATGCAGATGGGCAGCTTGTCGAAGCCCAGGCGCGTGTAGAGCGCGATCTTGGCCTCGGCCTCGGGCGCGTACTCGACGCCGTCGGCGCCGTAGATCTCCCGGGCGATCGTCTCGATCTTCCTCTTGATGTCCCATTCGAGCGGGTAGAGGAAGCGGAAATCCGAGGGCTTGGCGCAGGCGGCCATGACGGCCTCGGCCAGGGCCAGGGCCCCGGCGCCCCCGTCGGCCCAGTGCGTCGAAGCGACGGCGTCCTCGGCCCCGACGGCGATGGCCGCCTTGCGGATGAGATCGATCTCGGCGTCGGTGTCCGACGTGAAGCGGTTGACGGCCACGACGACGGGCACGCCGAAGAGCTTGGCGTTGCGGATGTGAGCGGTCAGGTTGGCCAGGCCCTTGGCCAGGAGGTCGAGGTTCTCGTCGGTGTACTCGGGGGCCAGGGGCTTGCCGGCGACGACCTTGGGACCGCCGCCGTGCATCTTGAGGGCCCGGACGGTGGCCACCAGGACGACGCAGCTCGGCGCGAGGCCGCTGGCCCGGCACTTGATGTTCATGAACTTTTCCATGCCGCAGTCGGCCCCGAAACCCGACTCGGTGACGACGTAGCCGTCCGCGCCGACGAGCCGGAGGGCGATCTGGTCGGCGATGATCGACGAGTTGCCGTGGGCGATGTTGGCGAAGGGGCCGGCATGGACGATGGCCGGGGTGTTCTCGACCGTCTGCATGAGGTTGGGCATGATGGCGTCCTTCATCAGGACGGTCAGGGCGCCGGCGACGCCGAGGTCGTCGGCCGTCACGGCCTCCCCGGCCTTGCTCGTGCCGATGACGATCCGGCCCAGTCGCTCGCGCATGTCGGCCAGGCCCGTGGTCAGGGCCAGGATGGCCATGATCTCCGAGGCCACCGTGATGTCGAAGCCGGTCTCGCGGACCATGCCCTTCTCCTCGGGGCCGAGGCCGACCTTGACGACGCGGAGGAAGCGGTCGCTGATGTCGATGACCCGGTTCCAGGTGATCGAGGCCGGATCGATGTCCAGCCGGAACATCCGCCGCCTCTCCTCCGGGGTCAGGTCGTCGGGGTTCGTCTTGGCGATCCCCAGCTTTTGGAGCCGCCGGACCATGATCGGCGAGAAGCGGCGCTGGCCTTTCTTGTTGGCCGGGCAGAAGGCGTTGAAGAGCTTCTCGTCGTCCTGGCTCGACTCGTGGAGGATGCGGACGTCGATGGCCGCGGCCAGGAGGTTGTGGGAGGCCGTGATGGCGTGGATGTCGCCGGTCAGGTGGAGGTTGAAGTCCTCCATGGGCACGACCTGGGAATAGCCGCCGCCGGCCGCGCCGCCCTTGATGCCGAAGGTCGGCCCCATGCTGGGCTGGCGGACGACGGTCATGACCTTCTTCCCGAGGTGGGCGCCGAGGGCCTGGCTCAGGCCGACGGTCGTGGTCGTCTTGCCCTCGCCGAGCGGGGTCGGCGTGATGGCCGTGACGTCCACGTAACGGCCCTGCGGACGGTCCTTGAGCCGGTCGAGGACGTCGAGATGGATCTTGGCCTTGTGCTTGCCGTAGAGGTCCAGGTCGTCCTCTTTGAGACCGAGCTGGGCGGCCACCTTGACGATCGGATCGAGCTCGGTGGCCTGGGCGATGTCGATGTCGCTCGGAACGGGCTGGACGATCTTCACGGACATGGTGCGGGCCTCCCTTCCTTCAGAGTGGCCCTATGGTAAATGGAAACTCCGCCGAAGACAACCCCCCGCCCTCCGGCCGCCTCGGAAAATCCATGGGACACGATCCCTATTCAGGAGAATAGGGTCATGTCCCGGATCTTCCGGCGTCCTCGGCGGCTTCGCCCGCCTCGTACGCTACATACTGATCGAGATGCTCCGCCCGCCGTTGCCGAACCGCGGATTGACGACGTTGCTCCGGGTCGAGCCGAAGGAAAAGTTGAACCCGAACGACAACGAGTAGTCGTAGCCCGTGGCCAGCTGCCTCTGGCGGAGGAGGATATCCTCGTAGGACGCCCCTCCGGCCGGAAGGGCCAGCTGGTCCCGGATCCTGGTGTAGCTGCCGTCGATCTCGAAGCTCAGCCCGCGCCAGATGCGGAACTCCAGCTCGCCCTCGAGCTCGAGCCGGTTGAACTTGACGTTGTGGAAGAAATGCGAACCCTCGAGCTGGACCGCGGCCTTGCCCCAGGGCCGGACGACCTCGTAGGCGAAGCTCAGGGATTCCTGGAGGAGGCTCTCGGCCGTCTTGAAATAGACCGTCTCCTCGTTGTAGCGGACCCGGGTGAAACCGATCCGGTAGAGGATGCGGAGCTGGCGCTTGGTCGATTCGGAGTAGGGGAAGACGTCGTATTCGATGGCCGGGGCGGCGGTCAGGGCCAGCTTGATGTTGGAGTAGGTCGAGGATTCGGCCTCGACGTAACCGCCCGCCGACCAGTGTTCGCCCAGGCTCTTGACCACGAGGGCCGAGGTCCCGTAGCCGTGGGTCGCGCTCTCGTAGGCGGTGCCGTCGCCGAGGTCGAACCAGTAGTCGCTCCAATTGCCGTAGACCTGGGTCCGGACCTTGATCTCCGGCGTGACCCGATTGGCCGAGACCGAGGCGTAATAGGAGCCGCTCCGGTACTGGGTCTCGCCCATGAGGAAAGCGCTGCCGCTGAGGCTGAAGACCCAGTTCCGCCACTTGTCGACGACGGACGTCGGCTTGGCCTGGTCGAGGAACTTGACGGAGAGGTCCCGGGAGACCGGGGTCTTGGCGGCGTAGCGGAGCAGGCCGAGCTTGATGGTCCCGGCCAGTCCCTTCTTGGCGTCCTCGGGGCTCGCCCCCGGCTCCGGCGCGTACGAGAGGGTGTTGTCGTCGCCCTGGAACGGCCCCAGGCCGGCGAAAGCGAGCGAGACGGGGCCGCCGGGAGGCCCGGTGGGTGTGACCACGACCCGGACCTGGGCGGCCGCGAGGTTGGGGACGAATTCGACGAAGGGGATCTCCGCCCGGAGGAAGTCAGGGTCGCCGCCGGGCCAATCGAGGAAGACCTTCGGCTTGGGCGGGGGCGGCGGGCCGGCCGGGCCGGGAGGGGGGACCTGGGCGGCGGCCGTCGCGGCGAGAACGGCCAGGGTCGCGAGGAGGGCGGCGATGAGCGGGCGTGGTCTGGTCATGGTCTTCTCCTGCGCTCTAATGGATGCTGACGCTCATGCCGCCCCCTCCGGTCGAACCGAAGCGGGGATTGATGACGTTGGTGAAGATGGAGCCGAACTGGAACTGGAAGCCCACGGCGAAGAAATGGTTGCTGGTCATTGGGAGCTCCCGAAGCCGGAGAAGCTGCTCCTCGTAGGTCGGTTCGCGGCCGAGGAGCGAAAGCTGAGAATCGTGGTACCAGGATTGGCTGCCAATAACGTAGACGCTGAAGCCCTTGTAGAGGCGGAGGTTGAGGATGGCGAAGGTGTCGACGCGGTACTTACCGAGATCGTGGAGATAGTTCGAGCCCTCGGCGCTGATGCTGATCGTCCCGAACTTCTCGCGCAGGTCCAGCGTCAGCGACAGCTCTTCCTTGAGCAGCGTCTCCCGGAGCTTGCCGAAGACCGTCTCCTCCCGGTACCGGACGGGGTTCAGGGCCAGGGTGTAGAGGGCCCGGAGCTGGCGCCGGGTGGACTGGGAGTAGGGAAAGACATTGAACTCCACGGCCGGGGCGACCTCCAGCCCGAGGTCGATGTTGCTGTAGAGGGAGGACTCGGCGTCGAAAGAGACGCCGACCGACCAGTGCTCGCCCAGGCTCTTGACGTAGAGGCCGGTGGCCTGCCAGCTCGTCGAGGTCCCGGTGATCGTCTCTTCGTCGATGATGTATTTCTGTTTCGAACGGTCGACGGACAGGCCCAGCCGGACCTTCGATCCGGGTGTGATCCGGTTGGCCGAGAACGAGCCGTCGGCCATGGTGGCTCTGGTAGCTCTCCTCGCCCGAGAGGTAGGCGTCCCCGGACAGGCTGAAGACCCAGGAATTCCAGCGGTCCCGGGTCTCGGCGGGCCTCTCCGGCGGAGCGTATTCCACGGCGATGCGCCGGGCGATCGGGGTCCGGCCGACGAAGCTCATCAGCCCGAGCTTGAGGGCCTTGACCAGGCCGCGGCGGACGTCGTCGTCGGTGTCGGTCTTGTTCGAGTAGTACTTCTGGAGGTCCCTGGCGTCCCTGAAGTCGTTCTGGCCGATGAAGGTCAGCGTGTATTCGACGCCGCCGCCCCCCGTGCTCTGCGTGCTGATGAGGACGTGGACCTGGGCCTCGAGGCGGTCCCGGACGTAGTTGACGAAGGTGATCTCGGTCTTGATGTACTCGAGGTCGCAGTCGTCGCAATCGAGGAAGACCTTGAGGGCGGCCTTCTTCAGTTCGTCGACGCCGGACTGGGCGTCCTGGCCAGAAACGGCCGAGGAGGCGACCGCCGCGGCGGGAGCCAGCAGGAGGGCCAGGGCGAAGAACAGGGCGGCCGGGGAGGGCTTGCGCATGGGCGAACTCCTTGGCGGGGCCGTTGGCCGGGCCCGCCGCGGTCCGGGACCGTCTTTAGGGAAGCAGCAACTCTCGTGCCACAAAAAAAACCGCCCGCCTGGAGGGGGCGGCTTTCAGCTTACGGAGATGTATACGGCCGGGTGTAAGGAAATGTTACAGGATCAGAAGAAATAATAGGCCGCGAACAGGAGCCGGAGGTTGCGGACGAACCGGGCCTCCCGGACCTTGCCGAAGGCGTCTGGCGTCCCGTAGGAGGCTGCCGTCAGCTCCGCCTCGCCGGCGAAGCGCATCTTGCCGACGTTGTAGACGAGCCGCGGCGAGAGCCGGTAGAGCCGGTCGATGTTGAAACCGCGGGCGTAGTTCGCCCCCGTGATCTCGTGGGGCGAGCCCAGGTTCTTGGAATACCCGGCGAAGAGCCCCGCCTGCCACGGCGCCCCGTTGGTCATGATCTCCGTCCAGAGGGAGAGCGTGCCGATGGGGGTGTAGGTCCAATCGAGCCGGACCTCGTCGACGACGTCCCGGACGGCGTAGCCGCCGAGCATGGTCAGATGGTGGAGGTTCTGCCCCCAGACGGCCTCCGCCTTCCAGGTGGCTTTCGCCCATTTCTGCTTGAAGAAGGCCATGGCCGCCAGGCCGGTGATCGATTCCTCGGTCTCGTAGCCGGCGGCGGTGACGATCCGCGGGGAGAGCTTCATGAGGTCGGCGCCGACCCCGGCCACGGTCTCGGTCTTGCGGGCCTCGTTCTTCACGGCGTATTGGAGCTTGAGGTTGAATTCGGGCAGGGCGGCGTTGCGGAGATAGGCCGAGGTCGTGCCGTCCGGGCCGTTGCTCAGGAAATCGCGCTGGGCCAGGGCCGTGGCCGTCAGGGCGACGGCGCCGAGCTTCCGGGTGTAGCGGACCTGGGGGCTGCGGTTGAAGGGCTGGAAGGGCGCGCCGGTGTTGAACGAGACGACGTCGGGGAAGCTCTCGACGACGAACATCGGGTGCCAGAACTGGCCGATCATGAGCTCGGAGCGCGTCCACTCGAGCTTGAGGTAGCCGTGGCGGAGGCGGAAGCCGTTGATGTCGGCATCCGAAGTGCCGAAGAACTCGGCCTCGATGTAGGCGGAGGTCTTGGCCCCGAGGGCGTCCGGTCCGGTGATCTTCCCGGCCAGGCGGGTCTGGACGGAGAGGATGTTGAAATTCCCGCGGTCGTTGACGTCGTCGCCGTCAGGCCCGGCGAGCAGGGCCTTGGGATAGAGGAGATAGTGGCCTTCGCGGATGCTGATCGTCTGGCGGGTGTCGTAGAAGATGTCCGTCTTGACGAAGCCGGAGAAGGTGATGCCGAAGACCGGCTTCTTCTCCTCCGTCTGGGCCGCGGCGGGTGCCGCGGAGGCGAGAGCGAGGGCGAAGGCGAGGGCGAAGGCGACGACGGGGCTTGTTTTGATCTTCATGTCATTCTCCCGGCCGGCGGGATCGGCCCGCGGCATGCCCGGAATTATAGCGGCCGGGCGGGGAATGTCAATTCTGTGCTAAAATCCGGCCATGAAAAGCCATCGGTACCTGACGGCCGCGCTCGTCCTCGCGTTCCTGCCCGGGCTGGCCGCGCCGGCCCACGATTTCAAGCTGGGACGGGACGATTTCCTGCTCGACGGCAAGCCCTTCCGGATCATGGCCGGCGAGATCCACTACCAGCGCATCCCCCGGGAGTATTGGGCCGACCGGCTGATGAAGGTCAAGGCGGCCGGCCTCAACACGGTCGGCACCTACGTCTTCTGGAACGCCCTCGAGCCCGAGCCCGGGCAGTGGGACCTCTCCGATGGGAACGACCTCGGGGCCTTCATCCGCACGGCCCAGCGGCTCGGGCTGTGGGTCATCGTCCGGCCGGGCCCGTACGCCTGCGCCGAATGGGACTTCGGCGGCCTGCCGGCCTGGCTCCTGCGGACGCCCGACATCAAGGTCCGCTGTTCCGATCCGCGCTACCTGGCCGCCTGCGAAAGCTACGTCATGAAGATCGCCGAGGTCATCCGCGACCTCCAGGTCCACCGGGGCGGCCCGGTCCTGATGGTCCAGGTCGAGAACGAGTACGGCAGCTACGGCAACGATCGGGACTACCTGACGGCCCTCAAGGGCTTTTGGGAAAGGGCCGGGATCGAGGTGCCGCTCTTCACCGCCGACGGGGCGACCCCTTATATGCTCGAAGCCGGCAGCCTCCCGGGAGCGGCCATCGGGCTCGATCCGGGCACGAACGAGAAGGACTTCGCCGAGGCCGCCCGGCTCGAGCGGGGCGTGCCGGTCTTCTGCAGCGAGCTCTACCCCGGCTGGCTGACGCACTGGGGCGAGCCGTGGGCCCGGGTCAAGACGGAGGAATTCCTGCCCGACCTGCGCTGGCTCCTCGACAACGGCAAGTCTTTCAGTCTGTACATGTTCCACGGGGGGACGAACTTCGGCTTCTGGGCCGGGGCCAACTTCAGCGACAAGTACCAGCCCGACGTGACGAGCTACGATTACGACGCGCCGCTCGACGAGGCGGGCCGGCCGACGCCGAAGTTCCGGGCCATCCAGGAGCTCCTCTCGCGCTATCAGCCGCCGGGCCGCAAGTTCCCGGACCTGCCCGCGCCCATCCGCATGATCTCCGTACCGCCGATCGCGTTCGACGAGAGCGCTTCCGTCTTCGACAACCTGCCGCCGGCCGTGCGCAGCCCGCAGCCGGGGCCCATGGAGTCCTACGGCCAGAGCCACGGCTTCATCCTCTACCGGACGCGGCTGCTCGGCCACCGCGGGGGCAAGCTCGCGGTGACCGACCTCCACGACTACGCGACCGTCTTCGCCGACGGCCGCTTCGCCGGGACGATCGACCGGACCAAGGGCGAGACGACGGCCCTCGACATCCCCAAGACGCAGCCGGCCAACGAGACCCTCGACATCCTGGTCGAGGCCATGGGCCGGATCAACTACGGGCCGCGCCTCATCGATCGCAAGGGCATCACCGAGCGGGTCACGCTGAACGCCATGACCCTCATGGGCTGGGACGTCCACCCGCTGCCGATGGACGGGGATTACCTGAGCCTGTTGCGGTACGCCCGCCGGCCGGCCGACCGGCCGGGGAACTTCTTCCGCGGGCGATTCGACCTGGGGACGGTCGGCGACACTTACCTCGACATGAGCGGTTGGATGAAGGGCGTCGTCTGGGTCAACGGGCACAACCTCGGCCGGTACTGGGAGATCGGCCCGCAGAAGCGGCTCTACTGCCCGGCGACCTTCCTCCGGTCCGGGGCGAACGAGATCGTCGTGTTCGACCTCCACGCCCTCAAGGCGGCGCCGGTCGCGGGCTTCCCGGACCTAGAGTAGGTCCTTCGACACCTCGACGAGCGAGGTCGCGAGGTCGTTGACGATGCGGAAGCCGCGCTTCTCGAAGACCGCGACCATCCGCGGATTGTCCGTCGTGGTGATGGCCGTGAGCGCGCGGACGCCCCACTGCCGGGCGATGCCCAGGCAATAATCGGTGAGCAGCCCGCCCAGGCCCTTGTCCTGCCAGGCGTCCTGGACGAGCACGGCGTATTCGGCCGCCGGCCGGCCGGGCTCGGCCACGAGGCGGCCGACGCCGACGAGCTTGCGTTCGGCCCCCTGGCCGGCCTCGGCGACGATGGCCAGCTCCCGGTCGTAATCGATGTAGCAGTAGCGGCTGGCCACCTCGTGGGACTGCCAGAAGAAGAAGTAGCGGAACCGGGAATAGATCGATTCGCGGGAACAGCTCGCGAGCAGCGCCAGCCACAGCGGCTCGTCCTCGGGCTTGATCGGGCGGAGGGTGATCTCCGTGCCGTCCCGCATCCGCGCCCGCCGGACGAACTCCTCGGGATAGGGCCGGAGGGACAGGTGGGCGTAGGGCCGCTTGGGGTCCTCAACGGCGTCGCGGTCGCCGACGATCCGGGCGTCGAGGGCCATGACCCCCTCCGGCGTGACGAGGAGGGGGTTGATGTCGAGCTCGGCGACCTCCGGCAGGTCCGCGGCCAGGTACGACAGCCGGACCAGGGTCTCGACGAGCTTGTCCACGGCGGCCGGAGGGCGCCCCCGAAAACCCTCGAGGAGCGGCTTCATCCGCAGCTCGTCCAGCATGCGGCGGGCCAGCCGCTCGTTGAGGGGAGGGAAGCCGATCGACCGGTCCCGGTAGATCTCGGCCGCCGTCCCGCCCATGCCGGCCATGACGACCGTGCCGAAGGTCGGGTCCTTCTTGACGCCGAGGATCATCTCGACCCCGTCCCGCCCCCAGACCATCCTCTGCACCGTGACCCCCTCGAGTCGCGCCCCGGGGGCCTTGCGGGCCACGGCGTCCATCATCGTCCGGAAGGCGGTCCGTACGGCGTCCGCGTCCCCGAGGTCGAGGGCGACGCCGCCGACATCGGTCTTGTGGGTGATATCCGGGGACAGGACCTTGAGGACGACCGGGTAGCCGGCGGCCCCGGCGGCGCGGACGGCCTCCTCCGCGTCGGCCGCGGGGACCGGCCGGGTGACCGGGATGCCGTAGGCCGCGAGGATCTCCTTCGACAGCGTTTCGGGGAGAGGGCCTTCGGCCGCCGCGAGGACGCCGGCGTAGCGGGCCCGGATCTCGGCGCGGTCGACGGGGAACTCGACGGAGATGTCCTTGGGGGTCTCGTAGAGACCCTCGAGGTTGCGGGCATAGGAGACGAGGGTCATGAAGGCGTTGACAGCCTGCTCGGGCGTCGCGAACGTGGGGACGCCGGCCTCGTTGAGGAGGCTCGTGCCCTCTCGCATGGCCGCCCCGCCGAGCCAGGCGGCCAGGACGGGCTTGGGCGTTCCGGCGGCCAGGGCGCAGACCTCCCTGGCGATGGCCGTCGGGTTGGTCATGGCCTGGGGGGTGACGATGACCAGGAGGGCGTCGACGCCGGGGTCCCGGAGCACGATCTGGGCCGCCTTGGCCACGAGCTTGGACTTGGCGTCGCCCAGGACGTCCACGGGATTCCGGTAGGACCCCTGCGGCGGCAGGTTCGCGCCGAGCTCCCCGACGGTCGCCTCGGTGAACCGGGCCAGCGACCCGCCGGCCGCGACGAGGGCGTCCGTGGCCATCACGGCCGGCCCTCCGGCGTTGGTCAGCACGGCCAGCCGCGGTCCCTGGGGGACCTTGGAGCGTCCGAGGAGATCGACGCAGTCGAAGATCTCGCCGATGTCGAAGACCCGGGCCAGGCCCATGCGCCGGAAAGCCGCGTCATAGACGGCGTCCTCGCCGGCCAGGGCGCCGGTATGGGACGCGGCCGCGGCGGCGGACTCGGCGAAGCGCCCGGCCTTGTAGGCGACGATGGGCTTCATCCGGGCGAAGGCGCGGCCGGCGGTCATGAACTTCCGGGCGTCCTTGACGGACTCGATGTAAAGGATGATGGACTTGGTCTCCTCGTCCTCGCCCAGGTAGTCGATGAGGTCGCCGAAGTCGACGTCGAGCATGTTTCCGGTCGAGACGAAGTGGGAGAAGCCGATCTTTTCTTCGGCCGCCCAGTCGAGGACCGACGTGCACAGGGCGCCGGACTGGGAGACGAAGGCGACGTGCCCCGGACGGGGCATGGCCCCGGCGAAGCTGGCGTTGAGGGCCCGCCCGGGCGAGATGAGGCCGAGGCAGTTGGGTCCCAGGACGCGCATCCCCTCGAATCGCCGGGCCTCCGCGAGGAGGGCCTCCTCGAGGGCCAAACCGGCCGGCCCGGTCTCCCGGAAGCCGGCCGAGACGACGATGAGGCCGCGGATGCCCGCCTCGCCGCACTCCCGGACGAGTCCGGGGACCTGGGCGGCGGGGGCGCACAGGATGCCGAGGTCGGCGGCTTTGGGGAGGGAGGCGATGTCCCGGAAACAGGGGATGCCCATGACGGCCTCGGTCGAGGCGCTGACCGGGTAGACGACGCCGCGGAAGCCGCCGCCGATGATGTTGGAGAGGATCTTGGCGCTGACGCTCTTCGGGTTCGGGCTGACCCCGACCAGGGCGATGCGCTGCGGCTTGAAGATCCTGTCGAGCGTGAGGATGTCCATGGGGCCTCCGGGGCGTTCGAGAGAGCCCCCTATTCTCCTCCAGGGGCGGGCCGTTTTCAAGAGGAGGAGCGCGGCCTAGAGGGTGGCCCGCAGGCCCGTGCGGACCGTCCGGCCGGGGGACCCATAGCCCCAGACCGTCTCGTAGCGGGCGTCGAGGATGTTCGAGACGCGGACGAAGACCTCGAATCGGGGACCGAGGGGGGCCGAGAGGACGGCGTCGAGGAGCACGTAGGCGGGAAGGACGACGGTCGCGGCGGGATAGGCGCTGTAGTCGCGGTCGAGGCGGCGGCCGGTCCAGAGTCCCGCGAGAGTCAGGTCGAGGGAACGGAGGACGCGGAGGGCGAGGTTTGCGGAGAAGCGGTCGCGGGGCCGGCGAAAGAGCTCGGTCCCGGCGTCGAGGTCCCGGGCCGAGAGGCGGGTGTAGGACGCGGCCAGCCGGACGCCGGCCGCGGGCCGGGCCTCGAGCGAGGCCTCGAGGCCGCTCGTCCGGGCCAGGCCGATGTTGACGTAGCCGGCCTCCATATCGAAGTCGACGAGGTCCCGGAACGCGTTCCCGAAGACGGTCAGGCCGAGGACGAGCCGGTCCGAGGCCAGGCGCTGTTCGAGGCCCGCGTCCCAACCGGTGACGCGCTCGGCCCGGAGCGCGGGATTGCCGATCGGGCCCCAGGACGTGGCCGGGGCGAAGAGCTGGTAGAGCGAGGGGGACTTGAAGCCCGTGCCGAGCGAAGCTTTGAATCGGGTCCCCGTGGAGGGGATGAGCCAAGCGGGCGCGACGCGGAAGGTCACCGCTTCGCCGGACCGGCTGTGGCCCTCGGCCCGGACGCCGGCCGTGACGAAGAAACGGCCGCCGGCCTCCCAGTGATCGAGGACGTAGGCGCCTATGGAGCGGGCCTTGGCCGAGGGGAAGCTCGACTCGCTGGGGCCCCAGGCGCTTTCCGAGAGGTATTCGGAACGGCCCCGCTCGTCCTCGAGCTCGAGGCCGGCCGTGAGCGTGTGCGACGGCCGGAGGTAGATGTTGTTCTGCCAGTCGAGCTTGACGATGCCGCTCCGGTATGTCCCTTCCTCCCGGTCGAGGGGGTGAGCGTCATCGACGGGATTGAGGCTGTCGCGCCCGGACCCGAGCCATGAGACGGAGAGGGTCCGCTCCCAGCGGCCGCCGCCGGAAAGACCGCGGTACTGGCCGCGGACGAGAAGCATGCCGTAGTCCTGCACGCTGTTCGGATCGTCGCCTCCCGGCCCGCCGAAATTGTCGAGCTCGGTCCGGGCCTTGGCTCCCCGAACGGTCAGGGTCAAAGCGGTCGATGGCCGGGGCGTCCAGCCGAACCGGGCGGCCAACGTGGTATTCCGGTAGCCGTCCTTTTCGACGTTATCCGCAAAGACCGACGACGCGGCGGAGAGACCCTCGGTCCGTTCGTGGAAGAGCGAGAGGGAGTAGTCCGTCCGCCGGCCCGAACCGGCCAGGGAGACGTCCGCGCCGAAGGAGCGGAGGGTGTCCGCCGACGCGCCGAGGCGCAGGCGCGGCCGGCCGCGGCCCGCGCGGGTGATGACGTTGACGACGCCGCCGAGCGCGTCCGAGCCGTAGAGGAGGCCCTGGGGCCCGCGAAGGACCTCGATGCGCTCGACGTCGACGAGGGCCAGGTGGGCGAGGTCATAGGAGCGGGAGGGATTGATCGGGTCGTTGAGCTCGAGGCCGTCGAGGAGGACGAGGGTGTGCTCGCTGTTGGCTCCCCGCATGGAGACGGAGGCCGTCGCCCCCGGGCCGCCGTTCCGGACGGTCGAGAGGCCGAGGACGGTCTCGAGGGCCTCGAGGACGAAGGCTTTGCCGGTGCGGACGAGCTCCTCGCCCGTGATCACGGTGAGGGAGCTGCCGACCTTCCTTTCCGGCGTTTCGAGGCGGGTGGCCGTGACGACGACGTCGTGCTTGAGGACCGGCGGTTCGCCCGTGCGGGCGTCCTGGGCCCGGAGAGAGAAGGGGAGGAGGACGATGATGACGGCGAGAAAGGCCGCCGGGCCGCGCGTTCGTCTGTCCATGGCAGGGGCTTCGCCTCCGCCCCCGCCGCTTTTCGTTCTCCGTCTTCCACCCGAAGACCGGTCGAGCGTGGCTTGAGGAAGGTATCCTGACTCCCGGATCGCTCTCCTCCCGAGCCTTCCAGCCTTGCGGCCGTGGCCTCACTCGGGATTCGTCCCCGGATACAGTAGCGGGGGCTGTGTCCGCATCGAACGGACTTCCCTTCGGAACAAGCCGGGGTGATTATAACACAAGAAAAAAGAAGCGACCAGGTCTTCACAGGTCCAGGCTAGGGGACGGGTTTGTGAAGACCAGGTCCTGGGGAGACAGCCCTGACCGGGCATCAGGTCAGGGCTGTCTCCGAGGGGGAATGGGGTTATCGGTCATATCGAAAAGGAGGTCTTGGCTGGCCATTTTCGTCTCTCGTTTCCTACAACCGGAAGCTTTGCGGATCCGTTGCGTCGCCCCGGCAAAATGGCAGAAACCGACAGGCCGGTACATAAGGCCGATTTTCGGATTTTTTCGAAGCCCCCTTCGATGACCAATACGAATTATACCATACCCAGGGGGTACGATACAAGAGTTATTCGGCAGTTACCGGAAAATACCCGTCAACCGCCTTTCCGGGTGGGATTATCCGGTCAATGGGGCCTATTCGACGCCTTTTCGGGGATTCGCGCCCATCCTGCCGGATCCTCTGGAGATCCCCCCTGGAAATAGGGTATTATGAAGCCGCCCCTCCAAGGGAAGAAACGCCCCCGGCCGAGGAGAAACAGATGAAAAACGAGGATTTCAGGCGCTCCGGACACCAATTTGTGGACTGGATCGCCGATTATTTCGAGAATATCGAGAAATTCCCCGTCCTTTCCCGGGTCGAGCCCGGGGACGTCAAGAAGCTCATCCCCGCCGTCCCTCCCTCCCGGGGGGAGGCCATGGAGGGGATCTTTGCGGATTTCGAAAAGATCATCCTGCCGGGCATCACCCATTGGCAACATCCGGGCTGGTTCGCCTACTTCCCGGCCAACAACAGCCCGGCCTCGGTCTTGGGCGAGCTACTGACCGCCGGCCTCGGGGCCCAATGCATGCTTTGGCAAACCTCCCCGGCCGCCGCCGAGCTCGAAGAGGCCGTTGTCGATTGGCTGAGGCAGATGATCGGGCTCCCCGACGGCTTTTCCGGGGTCATTCAGGACACGGCCTCGACGGCCACTCTGTGCGCCCTGCTGTCGGCCCGGGAGAAGGCGACCGGTTTCGAGACGAACGAGACCGGCTTCAAGGCGTCCCTGACGGTCTACGCTTCCGAGGAAGTCCACTCGAGCGCCGACAAGGGCGTCCGGATCGCCGGCTACGGCAAGAGGAACTTCCGCCGTATCCCGACCGACGGCCGGTTCGCCATGGTCCCCGAGAAGCTCGAGGAGGCCCTCGTCCGGGACAGGGAGGCCGGCTTCGTCCCGGCCCTGGTCATGGGCACGGCCGGCACGACCTCCTCGGGGGCCGTCGATCCCCTCCGGGCCATCGGCGAGATCTGCCGGAAGCACGGGGTCTGGTTCCACGTCGATGCCGCGTGGGCCGGCACGGCCGCGCTCCTGCCCGAAAAGCGCTGGGTGCTTGACGGGGCTGAGCTGGCCGACTCGCTGGTCTTCAATCCCCATAAGTGGATGTTGACCAACTTCGACTGCTCGGCCTATTTCGTCCGGGACCCCGGCACGCTCGTCCGGACCTTCGAGATCCACCCCGAATACCTCAAGACGGGGGTCGACGCCAAGGTCAAGAATTACCGCGACTGGGGCATTGCGCTGGGCCGCCGGTTCCGGGCCCTCAAGCTCTGGTTCGTCGTCCGCAACTATGGTGTCGAAGGGCTCCAGGCCATGGTCCGGGAGCACCTCCGCCTGGCGGCGCTGGTGAAGGATTGGGTCGAGGCCGACTCCCGCTTCGAGCTCCTGGCGCCGGTCGACCTCGGCCTCGTCTGCTTCCGCCTCGCCGCGGGCCGCGACGAGACGGGGCTCGATGCGCTCAACAAGCGGCTGCTCGAGCGGATCAACGCGGCCGGCCCGGTCTACCTGACTCACACGGTCCTGCGCGGCAAGTTCGCCGTCAGGTTGGTCGTGGGCCAGCGGACGACCGAGGAGCGCCACGTCCGCGGCGCCTGGGATATCATCTGCGCCGCGGCCGACGAGGTCCTGAAGGGCTGACCCCCCCGCTCATTCCGGCTTCAGGGCATAGCGCAGCTCGCCCGCCGGATCGGCGAAACGGACGTAGTAGCCCCAGCCGCCCGCGCCCTGCAGGACCTTGAGAAGCATCCTGTTCCAGCCCTTGTTCAGCGCGACCGTCACCCGATCGAGGTCGGGCTCAGCGGCCCGGTACGACGGATTGGTGTGGACGAGCGTGCCGTTGATCCAGACCCGGACGCCGTCGTCGCTCCCGAGGAGCAGGGTCGCGGTCCGCTCGTCCGGCGAAAGGACCCAAGCGGCGGCGTAGACGATGGCCTTTTCGTCCGGCTCGATCCGGCCGTCGAGCCGGACGTAGCCCGCAGCGTCGGCCTTGACGGTCCGCCAGCCGACCGCGGCGCCGCCTTTGCCTTTGTAGCTCCGGGCCGGCGCCGTCTCCGTTTCGGGCGGATAGACCGTCGGCAGGTCGTCCATGTCGGCCGCCTCGAACGGTCCGACGAGGCTCCATTCGCCGATGAAGCGGCGCGCGGCGGGCCGGAGGCCGAAGCCGACGAAGAAGAGATCGCCCCCCGCGCTCCGCGGGTCCCTTGCCTCGGCCTCGAAGACGAGCGCGTTCGGGCCCGGCTCGAGGAGCCTGCTCGCGAGGACGACCGAGCCGAGGCCCGGCTCCCGAGCATAACCCTCGAGCCTTGTGCCGAGGACGCGGAAGTTGCCCGCGGCCGGCCCCTTGAGGAAGTGGATCTCGACGTCGTAGAGGTCGCGGACCTCGACCGGGAAGCGGAACTCGGCCTTCGCGCCGGCTGCCGCCCCGTCGGTCCGCAGGACGGGGTAACGCGCGCCGGAGGCGCCGTAGAACGAGGACAAGCCGCGGCCAGGCGCGGCGCGCTCATGCTCAAACCCGCGGCGGCGTCGACGAATCGGTCGAAACGGCCCGGCTCGGCCGCGGCCCACTTCGGCAGGACGAAGTTCTCCGGCGGCTCGAAGGCGAACGGGAGCCTCTCCGCGACGGGCGGCAGGTCGGGGAATGGCCGATGGGGCTCGGTCTGATACCAGTAGGCGACCGAGGACAGAAGATCCGCGCGGTCGTTCCCGTGGCCGTGCTCGATCGTCGCCTCGATCGATCTCCGGAACGGGATGGGATCGGGGACGTGGAAGCGGTAGACGGTGGCCTTGGCGCCCGCTTGGAAGTCCTCCTCCTGGAGGGGACAGCCGTAGAAAAGGCTCTGGCCTTGGCGCATGCCCCAGGCGTCGGAGTAGTAGTCCTCCGAGCCCGTGCCGTGGAGGGACGGCCGGCTCTCGCCGTCGATCCGGATCATGTCGTCGCCCTCGCCCCACCAGCCCAGGGCCCGCTGGAGGACGCTGAGGTTCGTGCCGACGAAGTGCCCGGCGCCCTCGGCGGAGAGCAGGAGGTAGTTCCGGCCGGCCGCGGGCGGGAATTCCTGCCGGTACTGGGCATGAAAATAAGGGGTGTCGGCCGGAAGGCCGGGGAGCTCGCGGTAATCGATGTAGTAATAGAACGCGTCGACGGCGCGCGTCCCCTCGTTCTTGACCGTGATCCGGCAGGACCGGCCGAAGGGCATGTACCAGTAGCAGTTCCGGGCCCGGCCCTCTGACGAACAGGCGACCGGGAGCGAGACGAAGTCGCGGTTCAGGCCGTGACCGACGCCGAAGAAGTCGCCGATCGGCGCCTCGACCGACGGCGATTTCTCGTTGTCCCAGTAGATGCGGAGGACGATCTTCCGGCCGTAGAAGGGTTCGGCGGCGATCGTCGTCCAGATGTGGTGGATGGCGGCGGGGCCCTCGATCTCGGCCAGGACGGCGGTCCGGCCCGGCTCGATGACGATCGAGTCGCGGTTGCCGCCGCTCCGGTCGTAGGACGAGACGCGGCGGCTCCGGTAGTCCTGCTTCTGCCCGAGGCCTCGAAGCAGGTCCTGGCCGGGGAGCGCGGCGGCGGCCGCGACGAGCAAGGCCGCGACCGTGAGGAGCCGGGTCCGGAGCCGGGAACCCGGGGAGCGAAGGGATGCGACGGTCATCATGGGGACCTCCTGGACGTCGTTTCGGCCCCGCGGGGAGCTAGCGCGCGGGGCGGCCGGTTCGCGGGCTATCGGCGGTCCGGATCCGGGACTTCCGGTCCCGGCGGGTGTAGGGCTTGATGTCGAGGACGGGCGTCCCGTCGATGAGGTCGAGCCCCGAGACCTCGAGGACGCGGCCGTCCCGGCGGAGGAGCTTGAGGACGCTCATCCCGATCGGATTGGGGCGGCGCGGCGAGCGGGTCGAAAAGATGCCCCGCTCCCGGGTCTGTCCGGGCGGGACGGCCTTGAGCTTGGCCGGGCCGGCCTTGTGGAAATGGAAGAGGACGATGATATGGGAATAGTCCTCGATCCGCTCCAGGGCCGGGGCGTACTCGGACCGGACCTCGATCGTCCCGGTCGAGCGCTCGAGGAAACCCCGCGGGGCGAAGGCCGGCGGCGGCAGATCGGCCGGTTCCTTGAAGCGCGAGCGGACGACGCCGACGGATTTCAGCCGGACCGTCCCCGTCATTTCGCGACGTAGGTCAGCCACTTCTCGTAGCGGGGATCGCGGCCGCTCACGGCGTCGGCGAAGGCCTTGATCAGGCGCAGGGCGACCGGCCCGGGCTTGCCCGCGCCGATGGCGTGTTTGGTCCGCGGGCCGGCCGGGTCGGACCCGTCCGTGACGGCGACGATGGGGATGACCTCGACGGCCGTTCCGCAGTAGAAGGCCTCATCGGCACCGAAGAGGTCCTCCTTGGTGATCGGGCCGACGACGGTCTTGTAGCCGAGGTCGCCGCCGATCTCGAGGAGGCTCGTCCGGGTGATGCCCTCGAGGGCCGATTCGGTCCGGCCGTTGGTGACGAGCGTGTCGCCCTTGACGATGAAGATGTTCTGGCCGGGGCCTTCGGCGACGCGGCCTTCCATGTTCAGGAAGATGGCCTCGTCGAAGCCCTGCTCGCGGGCTTCGAGGCCGCAGATCGTCGACTGGACGTAGACGCCGCCGAGCTTGGCCGACATGTTGAACTGGGTGTGATGGACCCGGCGCCAGGGCCCGATGAAGGCGTTGACGCCGCGGGCCGCGTTCTCTCCGAGGTAGGCCGCCCACTCCCAGGCGCTGATGGCCAGCTCGACCGGGCAGGCCTTGGGGACGAGGCCGAGGTTGCCGTAGGAGTAGAAGAGCAGGGGCCGGATATAGCAGCTATCGAGCCTGTTCACCCGCACGGTCTGCTTGACGGCCTCGGCGATCTCCGCCTTGGTGTAGGGGGAGGTCATCTTGATGACGCCGGCCGACAGGAGGAAGCGGTCGTTGTGTTCCGGCAGGCGGAAGATGGCCGGGCCCTTGTCCGTCTTGTAGGCCCGGATGCCCTCGAAGACGGAGGTGCCGTAGTGGAGGGCGTGCATCATGGGATGGAAGTCGGCGGCGGACCAGTCGTAGAACTTGCCCTGGTACCAGTATTTCTCGGCCTTGGGGAAGTGGGTGTTGAGGAACATGGATGACTCCTTCATCGGGACAAAGGGGTATGTTCGGAGGGCATAAAAGGGTATAAGGGACCGCTCGATCCGGAGCTGACCGATCCACTCTTATAGAAGGCACTACCTCTTCGGGCGATCGGGCTTTCTTGTCGGGCCTTCGAGAGAGGCCATCCTATCATAGGGGGCGGGTCAAGTAAAGCTAGGCCCGCCGGCCGGCGAAATAGGTCCGCCCCCCGTGAACGAGCCGCCGGACCCGGCCCCGGGCCTCGAGGGAGGTGAGGGCCTTGAGGACCTCGTCGCGGTGGCGCCCGAGGGCGACGGCGATGTCGGCGATCGTCTGGGGCCGTCGCCCGACCGTGGCCAGGACCTCGCGGTCGAGGAGGCGAGCCGCCGCCGGCCGCTTCCTCCCGGCGAAGGAGGCGACGATCCCGGCTCGCGGACCGAGGAAGGCGCGGACCCGGCGCAGCTCGGACGGGCCGAGCGCGCCGGCCCGGGGATCGGCCGGGGGCCGGACGACGGTGTTGAGCTCGATGCGGTCGGGGCGGATGCGGGCCACGGCCTTCTTCATGGCCGCGAGGGCGGCCGGGGTGTCGTTGACGCCCTTGATCAGCATGATCTCCAGCCGGATCTCGCCCCGGAACTCCTCGCGGAACCGGGCCAGGCCCTCGACGATCCGGCGGTTGTCGAGTGAGGCATGAGGCCGGTTGACGCGCCTGAAGAGGGCGGCGGGGACGGCGTCGAGGGACGGCACGACGACGTCGGCCGCGAGAAGGTCGCGCCGGACGTCCCGGCGCGTGAGGAGAGTCCCGTTGGTCAGGACGGCCACGGGGAGGCGGGTCGCTCTCTTGATCTCCCGGATGAGGAAGCCGATGTCTTTGCTGAGGGTCGGCTCGCCGGACCCGGAGAAGGTGACGACATCGATCCGCGGCCCGCTCGCGACGGCCGCCTTGACCTGGGCCAGGATGTCCTCGGGCGGGAACCAGGATCCTCGGCGCAGGGAGGTCTTGCCGGTCGATCCGAGCTGGCAGTAGGCGCAATCAAGGGTGCAGGTCTTGAAGGGGATGATGTCGACGCCCAGGGAGAAACCCAGGCGCCGGGAGGCCACCGGTCCGTAGACGTACGTGTGCCCGGCCATCAGATCTCGTCCTTGTAGATCTCGATGAACCGCCGCAGGGACCGGTCCCAGGTCCGCTCGACGGAGTCGGGGAACAGGCAGGCGGGCAGCTCCCGGTTCCTCCAGTGAAAGGCCAGGCAGTCGCAGCAGACCCCCTTCCGGCCGCAGGGCTCGTAGCTGCAATTGCACCGGGCCTTGTTCTTCGCGCTCTGGCATTCGCTCATCGGGGGCCTCGTTTCGGGTGATTGCTTCCTTATTATAAGGATTCCCCCGCTTTCAGGGAATGCTTGATCGATGTTTACGGCGTCTCTCTGCGGTGTGGGGCCATAGGGAGAAGGCGGGGCAAGATGGAGGAGGCCGCTGAAACGAGGGCCGAGGGGTGTCGTCGGAGCGAGCATTGCGGTGATTTAGCTGTTTCGGAGACGGATGAGGGCAGTTTCCCTGCGGCGGGGAGTGGAGTCCGCGGAACGGACCTGCAGAATCGTGGCCGAGCGCTCGAGGCCTCGATTCTGCGAAATATCTGAAAATAGCTCTTTCCGGATATTTCTCAGAAGTGCGGCTCCGAGTTGCTTCGCCGCACTCCTGATGGTCGCTCCCCAGAGTCCGCTCCCTGCTGGCCGAGTCCGTCGAACGGAACAGCGTAAAAAATCACCGCAGCGAGCGGAGATGATCCCCGAGGGGCCTCGGCGGCCGATCAAGAGCTGAGCGTGTCGCCTTCTTGTCCGGCGCGGGAGATTCGTATATCATAGCCCCCATCAAGGATTTAGTGAGGACGATCATGCCCGGTTACACGGACCGCGAGGCCAAGGCCGGCCTCGAGGCGAAGCTGCCGCCCCTCGAGACCTTCCCCAACCAGTTCCCCGACTACGAGATCGCCATCGAGTTCCCGGAGTTCACCTCGGTCTGCCCCAAGACGGGCCTGCCCGACTTCGGGCGGATCACCCTGCGGTACGTCCCCGTCAAGCGCGTCGTCGAGCTGAAGTCGCTCAAGGAGTATTTCCTGGCCTACCGCAACCTGGGCATCTTCTACGAGAACGTCGTCAATCGCGTCCTCGAGGACGTCGTCGCCGCCTGCCGGCCGTCGAGCGCGGTCGTCCGCGGCGAGTTCAATCCGCGCGGCGGGCTCAGCTCGGTCGTCGAGGCCCGCTACCCGCGCCCGCGCCGGCGGCGCACCTGAACGGATCCCCGTACGCTCCGCCCCGCGAGACCGATCCCCAGCCCACAGCCATGAGCATCATCCGCCCGTCCGGAACGGCCAACGGCTCGCGCCTGGGCGGCACGGACCTGCTGATCGTCCTGGTCATCGTGCTTTGGGCCGTCAACATTTCGGTGATCAAGATCGGCCTGCGCTCGTTCCCGCCCCACGTCTTCAATGCCGTCAGGCTGGGCCTGGCTTCCCTGGCCTATCTGGCGGTCCTCCTGGTCAAGCGGGGAAGGCTCTCCCTCGGACGCAAGGGCGACGGCTGGAAGGCCGCCGGGCTGGGCCTCCTGGGTATCACCTTCTACCAGGTCTTCTTCATCAAGGGCGTCAGCACGATGAACGCGTCGACGGCCTCCATCGTCATGGGCACGAGCCCTCTCTTCATCGCCCTCCTGGCCACGGCCGTCGGCAAGGAGCGCATCACGCTCGCCGGCTGGCTCGGCATCGCCATCTCCTTCGGCGGCTTCCTGCTCGTCCTCTCCGGAGAGAACGGCGGCCTGGCCTTCACTTGGGAGGCCTGGCGCGGCGCCGTCCTGATCCTCCTTGCCAACGCCTGTTGGGCCGGCTACACGGTCTTCTCGAAACCCGTCCTCGACCGGAGCTCGCCGTTCGACCTGGCCGCCGTCGGGACGATCGCCGGGACCCTGGTCTACCTGCCGTTCGCGGCCGGCGATCTCGTCCGGGCCGACTGGACGGCCGTTCCTTGGCAGGGCTGGGGGGCCATCGCCTACGCCGGGCTCGTGGCCATCTTCCTCTGCTTCGTCCTCTGGTACCAATCCGTGAAAAAGGTCGGCAGCGCCAAGACCGGGGTCTACGGCAACTTGACCCCCATCCTGGCCATCTTCTTCGCCGGCCGGATCCTGGGCGAGCGCCTGTCGGTCCTCCAGGCCGTGGGGGCGGCCGTCACCCTGGCCGGCGTCTACCTGACGCGGTCCGGCTACCGGTTCTTCGAGAGGAAAAGCGCGCGGGTGGCCGCGAGCGGCGCGGCGCAGCAGGACTAGTCAGCGGATCCCGTAGACCTTGTGGAGCTGGACCGAGAGGCGGAGGCCGCCGAGCCCCGACCGATGGGCCCCTTCGAGGAGCGCCATCGCCTTCTTCCGGCTCCAGTCGGCGTTCGACTGCGGTTGGAGGAGGACCGGCGTCGGCGCGGGGAACGCGGCCCGGACCGTCCGGACGGCGTCGAGCGTGAGGGAGCGGCAGACCACCAGCTTGACCTCGCGGGCCAGCCGGGCGAATCCGGGGTGGACGTCGTAACCCGGCGGCTTGGGCGAGACCGTGTGCCAGTCGGCGCGGGGATCGGGAGGGAACGTCCCGTTGGTCTCGATCTGGACCAGGTAGCCCTCGTCGTGGAGGCGGTCGATGAGCGGCCGGACGTCCTGGGCCAGCGGCTCGCCGCCGGTGAGACAGACCCAGGCCGCGGGCAGACCGCCGCCGAGGCGCACGACTTCCGCGATGATCCCTTCGACCGGGGTTTCGGTCCCGCCCCGCCAGGCTTTCTTCGTATCGCAGAAGCCGCACCGGCGGTTACAGCCGGCTAGGCGGACGAAGACGGTCGGCTCGCCCTGGCGCAGGCCCTCGCCCTGGACCGAGGCGAAGATCTCAGTCGTCTTCAGCGTAGGTGGCCGACGCATCCTCGGATTCCCAGACCGTCACGGATTCGACGGGGTATTTCTTTTTGAGCTCGCCGTGGAGATGGCGGGCGATGTTCTCCGCGGAGGGATTGAAGGGCAAGATCTCGTTGAGCAGCGTGTGGTCGGGGAGGAGGGCGGCCAGGGTCTTCTTGATCTCGGTGAAGTCGAAGCCGATGCCCGCGGCGTCGAGCGCGCGGGCCCGGATCGAGACCTCGACCTGGAACGTGTGGCCGTGGACCTTCTCGCACTTCCCCTTGTATTCCTTGAGATAGTGGGCGGCCGAGAACTTGTCCCGGACCTTGAGCATCCAGCTCATCGGTGACCTCTCTTTCGCAGGCGGGCGAGGAGCGGGTCCTCGCGGCCGGCGGCCTTCCAGGCCTCGGCGCGGAAGCGGCAGGACGAACACGTGCCGCAGGGGCGCTCGGCGCCGGCGTAGCAGGAGACGGAATGGGCGTAGTCGGCCCCGAGCCGCAGGCCCTTGCGGATGATCCCCGCCTTGTCCAGGCCGATGAGCGGGGCGACGATGCGGGGGGCCGGGCCGCCGAACGCGGCCTTGGTGCCGGCCCGGACGGCCTTCTCCATGGCCTTGACGAACGCCCGCGTCGTGTCCGGGTAGTCGGGCGAGTCGGCGACGTGGAAGCCGCAGACGAGGTCGCGGATGCCCCGGGCCTCGGCCCAGGCGGCGGCCAGGGCCAGGAAGATGCCGTTGCGGAAGGGGACGTAGGTCGCGGGCGGGCCCGCGGGCTTCCCGGGGCGGCGGGCGGAGCGGGGCAGAGCGATCCCGGGATCTGTCAGGGCCGAGCCGCCCACCTGCCGGAGGTCCACCTTGAGCACGGCGTGGGGAACGCCCAGGCGGCGGGCGGCCCGGCGGGCGAGGCCGACCTCGACCCGGTGCCGCTGGCCGTAGTCGAACGTCAGGGCCTGGACCCGGTCGTATCGCTTCAGGGCCCAGGCCAGGGCCGTCGTCGAATCGAGCCCGCCGGAGAACAGAACGACGCAGGATGTCATAGCGCCTTGAAACTCACGACACATGAGGAATTTCAGAGGAAAGGCCGTTACGAGAGTACTCGCCAAGCATGGCCGTCCCGGATTATAGCGCCTTCATCCGTTGTCAAGAAGGCCAGGCGCGAAGAGCGAGCGAGGAGGATTCTTGAGCCCGATTTGGAAAAGTTCAGCCGGGACGGCGTGACGGAGGAGGGAAGTTTCCCTGGAAACCGCCAAAACGTGTTTGAGCGAGGCTTAGCGCAAGCCGAGCGAGTTGTTTTGGCGCTGAGTCCGGCGCACCGGACCTGGCGTCTTCGAACTTTTCCCATGAGGGCGAGATGAATTTTCCGAGCGTATCCGTGGCCTTCCCGAGTTCCGATCCGGCCGACGTTTGACACCTCCGGGCCCGGATGGTATATCTTGGAATTCCGAAGATGAGCGAAAAGACGATCGTGGAAGGCATCGCCGGCGTCGTCCGGACCTACGAGCTCATGGACCGCGTCCGGACCCGGCAGGACATCGTCATCCGCGACGATCAGTTCGACTACGAGACGCTGCTCGATGCCGCCCGTTACGCCGGCCGGCGGCGCTTCCCCCTGAGCCTCCTCGATACGGGGCGGTTCGATCCGACCCGGCTCGAGGCCTTGGCCGAGGCGGGCAGCCGCATCCTGACCTCGGACGAAGCGCGGCCGCGAGCCGACGAATGGGAGGTGCTCGCCCGGGCCTGCCGCGAGGGCGGGACGCACCTGGCCGCGTTCTGGAACGGCCCCCTGCCTTCGCCGGACCCTGCCGAGGGCCTCTCCCTCCAGGCCCTCACCGACCTCCTCGGGCAGGGGCTCGATCTTCACCTCACGGACCGAGTGCATGCGCGCGATCCGGAGATCCTGGCCGGGCTCGCCGCCGCGGCGAAGAAGGGCCGGGGGTACTTCGTCGTCTATCACTCCGGCCCGCTCGTCGCCGAGCTGTCCGGCCCGGCCGGCCGCCGGGCCTGGATCCACTTCTCCGACCATGACGCGGCGGAGAAGGGGTGGGCCGAGCGGGCCGCGGCCATCGCCCGGGCGGCCTCCGGGGCGGGATCGCGGGCCGTCGTCCACGTCGAGCGCGGCCTCGAGCTCGAGACCTTCGCCGCGCTCTGGGACGCGGGCGCCGCGCTCGTCGTCCTGACCCCGCCGAGCGACGACCGCTCGCTCCTCCGGCCGCTCGAGGAGAGAGCCCGGCGCCGGAAGGTCCCGGTCCGGGCCTTCTATCTCTCCACGGCGTTCCTGCCGTGACCACCGGGCTATTGAAAAATCATCGGGTTCCGCTACAATACGCCTCTTATGGAAGCGCATAACCTCGGACAGACGCTCTCGCTGTGGACGGTCGTCCCGTTCGTGGGGCTTCTCCTGTCCATCGCCCTCCTGCCGCTCAAGGCGCCGCACTTCTGGGAGAGCCACAAGAACAAGGGCTTGGTCGCGTTCCTGTGGTCGCTGCCGATCGCCGCCTACTTCCTGTTCCACGCCCCGCATGAGCTCGTCCTGTCGATGAAGGATTATGCCTCGTTCCTCATCCTGCTCACGGCCCTGTTCATCATTTCCGGGGGCATCGTCCTCAAGGGCGACCTCAAGGCGACGCCCGAGGTCAACACGCTCTTCCTGTTCGTCGGCGCCGTCCTGGCCAACTTCATCGGGACGACCGGCGCCAGCATGCTGCTCATCCGGCCGCTCCTGAAGACCAACTCCGAGCGCCGGCACACGTACCACATCCCCATCTTCTTCATCTTCCTCGTCTCCAACATCGGCGGCTTGCTGACCCCCCTCGGCGACCCGCCGCTCTTCATGGGCTTCATCAAGGGGGTGCCGTTCTTCTGGACCCTGCGGCTCTTCCCGATCTGGGCGGTCATGGTCGGCGGGGTGCTCGCCGTCTTCTACTTCTACGACGGCTTCAAGTACCGCAAGGAGGAGTGCCGGGACCTCATCCGCGACCGGCGCCGGGTCGTGCCCCTGCACATGACCGGAACGATCAATTTCCTCTGGATCGCCGGCGTCATCGCCGGCATCTTCCTGCCCTTCCCGCGCCGCGAGGGCGTCTTGATCCTCATGGCCGTTCTGTCCCTTCTGACGACGAAACGCCAGTGCCGTACCGACAACCGGTTCACGTACAACCCGATCATCGAAGTGGCCGTCCTCTTCGCGGGGATCTTCGTCACCATGGTCCCGGCCCTGCTCATCCTCAGCTCCCGGGCCGCGGCGCTCGGCGTCGGCCAGCCCTGGCAGTTCTTCTGGATGACCGGGTCCCTGTCCTCCTTCCTCGACAACACGCCGACCTACCTGGCCTTCCTCTCGATGGCCCAGGGCCTCGGCCTCAACGGCCCCGTCGCGGGCGTCCCCAACCTGTTCCTCATGGCCATCAGCGCCGGGGCCGTCTTCATGGGGGCGAACTCCTACATCGGCAACGGACCGAACTTCATGGTCAAGGTCATCGCCGAGGAGCACAAGCTGAAGATGCCCTCGTTCTTCGGCTACATGCTCTACTCGGTCGTGGTCCTCGTCCCGCTCTACGTCGTGGTCACGCTGCTGTTCTTCAGGTAGAGACCGCGCGGATACACGCCATGAACTCCCCGTTCACGTCCCGCCTGGAGCCTTGCGCCGTTCCGGCGGCCGCGCCGGGATCGCGGTGCCGCGGCGGTCAAGCTGGAGCCGCGGGACCGACGCTACTAATGGTGTTCGCGCGGTGCCGCGACACAAATAAAAGCGGTCGAAACCCAAAAAACACTTGACAATTGGTTAGAATGGTCTATAAATGGAAATGAAAAAACGGAACGCGATGGGAAAAGAACGCGTAGTAACGAGTTGAGAGAAGGAACGAGAGATGAAAGTCGCTTTGGTCTATAGCTCGAAAGCGGGAATGGAAGCGACGCTCGAGCGTCGCCCCGACGAGCCGAAGGGCGAGGAGGACGAGCCTCCACTTCCGCCCGACATGCTCGCCGAGTGCGATTCGGACGAGACGATCGCCGCGGTCGGGCACGCCCTCCAAGAGAAACATCAGGTCGTCTTCGTCGAGTCCGACGACAAGGCCTACGGCCGTCTCAAGCGTCAGCGTCCCCAGCTCGTCTTCAACATCGCCGAGCGCGTCGTCGGCCCCAACCGCGAGTCCCACATCCCGACGGTCTGCGAGATGCTGGACATCCCCTACACGGGATCCGATCCGCTGACGCTCGGCATCTGTCTCGACAAGTCGCGGGCCAAGGAGATCCTGACCTACCACCGCATCCCCAACCCGGCCTTCTGGATCGTCGAGTCCGCGGCGGCCATCCCGGCGGGCGTCCGTTTGCCGGCCATCGTCAAGCCGCTGACCGAGGGCTCCAGCAAGGGCATCAAGAACAACTCCCTCGTCCACAGCCTGGGCGAGCTCTACGAGCGGGTCGACGAGGTCGTCGGGACCTACAAGCAACCGGTCATCGTCGAGCGGTTCCTCGGCGGCCGGGAATTCACGGTCGGCGTTCTGGGCAACGACCCGAACTACGAGGTCCTGCCCATCGTCGAGATCGACCACGGCCAGCTGCCGGCCGGGGCGGCCCCCATCTACTCTTATGAGGCCAAGTGGCTCTGGGACACGCGGGAGAAGCCCCTCGACATCTTCAAGTGCCCCGCGCCCATCCCCGCGGTCCTCACGGCCAAGATCGAGAGCCTCGTCGCCCGGACCTGCCGCGTGCTGCGCATCCGGGACTGGGCCCGGATCGACGTCCGGCTCGACGAGAAGGGCGAGCCCAACATCCTCGAGATCAATCCGCTGCCGGGCATCCTGCCCCAGCCCGAGGACAACTCCTGCCTGCCCAAGGCGGCCCGGACCGCCGGCTATTCCTATTCGGACCTGATCCACAGGGTGGTCGAAGAGGCCTCCAAGCGCTACGGCCTCCGTCCGACGCGCATCCGGCCCGCGGCGAGCGAACGGCCGGCGGTCCTCGCGGATCGTGCATGACCGCTTCCCCCCACATCGCCATCGTCTACAACGCCTACGAACCGAGACCGACGGCGACGGGCGAACGTCTGTCCGAGGAGTCCGTGGCCGAGATGGCCAAACAGGCCCAGGAGGCGGTCCAGAGCCTCGGCATCGCCACGACGCTCGTCCCTCTCCAGAAGAGCCTGTTCAACTTCCTGGGGCGGGTCCGCGAGATCAATCCCGACGGCCTGATAAACCTCTGCGAAGGCTACTACGGCCGGCCGCAGTGGGAATCGAACGTCGCCGGCATCTTCGAGCTCCTCGGCCTGACCTTCACCGGCAGCCCTGCCAAGACGCTGGCCTTCTGCCAGGACAAGTTCAAGGCCAAGGCCGTGCTCAAGGCGGCCGGGCTGCCGACGGCGCCGGCCCAGTTGATGCTGACGGGGGAGGAGCCGCTCGAGCTGGGGTTCCCCCTCATCGTCAAGCCCAATTCGGAGGACGCCAGTCTGGGCGTCTATCCGGAATCGGTCGTCCGGGACGAGGAGTCCCTTCGGCGGCAGGTCCGGCGCTGCCTCGACAACTACAAGCAGCCGGTCCTCGTCGAAGCCTTCATCGACGGCCGGGAGTTCAACGTCTCGGTCATGGAGAACGGCCGGGTGACCGCCCTGCCCGTCTCCGAGATCGACTTCTCGGCCATGCCCAAGGACATGCCCCGCATCCTCGGCTACGACGCCAAGTGGTTCGAGGACCATCCGCTCTACCAGAAAACCCCGCCGGTCTGCCCGGCCCCCATCGACGACGAGCGGCGCGGACAGTTGCAGGCCCTGGCCGAGACGGCCTTCCGGACGATGGGCTGCCGCGACTACGCCCGGGTGGACTTCCGGATGGACGCGAAGGGGCGGCCGTTCATCCTCGAGGTCAATCCCAATCCGGACATCAGCACCAACGCGGGCTACGCCAAGGCCTTGGCCGCGGCCGGCATCGGGTACGCGTCGTTCTGGAACGTCATGATCGACAACGCCATGAAGAGAAAGGTCGTCCATGATCCGACCGATGGAAGCGCGCGATAAGGCGCCCGTGCTCGGGCTCGTCCGGGCCACCGGCTTCTTCACGGATCCGGAGGTCGGCGTCGCCGAAGAGCTCATGGATATCTATCTCGGCCAGCCCGGCCAGAAGGACTACCAGGTGGTCGTCGTCGAGAACGAGGCGGGCGGCGTGGCCGGCTACATGACCTGGGGCCCGACGCCCCTGGCCGAGGACGCCTACGACCTCTACTGGATGGCCGTCGCGCCGTCCGAGCAGGGGAAGGGGAGGGGCCGGGAGCTCGTCCGCTGGCTCGAGGACGAGGTCCGGCGGCGGGACGGACGGGTCATCATCATCGAGACCTCGTCCCAGCCCAAGTACCACGGCACGAGACGATTCTACATCGATCTCGAATACAAGGAAGTCGCCCGGGTCCCGGATTTCTACCGGGCCGGGGACGATCGCGTCATCTACGCGAAGTATTTTCGTTAGGAGTGATGGAGATGGACGACTGGCAACGCTTGCTCCGCGGCGCCCTCAGGAAGCCTGAGGAGATCGCACAGAAGTTCGGGCTCGATGTCGAAGAGGTCCGCCGGATCGCCAAGGTGTTCAAGATCCAGATCACGCCGTACTACGCCGGCCTGATCAAGGAGCGCGGCGACGGCATGTGGCGCCAGATGGTGCCCGACCCGGCCGAGCTCAAGGCCGACACGGGCGTCGCCGACCCGCTCGAAGAGGACCATGACTCGCCGGTGCCGAGCATCGTCCACCGCTATCCCGACCGCTGCCTGTTCCTCGTCTCGCACAGCTGCGCCTCGTACTGCCGCTTCTGCACGCGGAAGAGGAAGGTCGGCGATCCGTCGAAGATCGACCCCCGCTACATCGAGGACGGCCTGGCCTACATCCGCGCCCACGAGGAGATCCGGGACGTCGTCATCTCGGGCGGCGACCCGCTCATGCTCAGCGACCGCCGGCTCGAGGCCATCGTCAAGGGCGTCCGGGCCATCCCCCACGTCGAGATCATCCGCATCGGCACGCGCGTGCCCTGCGTCCTGCCGCAGAGGGTCACGGAAAAGCTCGTGGCCATGCTCAAGAAGTACCACCCGCTCTACGTCAACGTCCACTTCAACCACCCCGACGAGATCACGCCGGAGTCGTCGCGGGCCCTGGGCCTGCTGGCCGACGCCGGCATCCCGCTCGGCAACCAGACGGTGCTGCTCAAGGGCGTCAACGACGACCCGCTGGTCATGCGCCGGCTCATGCAGAAGCTCCTGGCCGCGAGGGTTCGGCCCTACTACATCTATCAGGCCGACTACGTGTCGGGGACCGAGCACCTGCGGACGACGGTCGAAAAGGGGCTCGAGATCATGGAGAACCTGAGAGGCTGGACCTCGGGGCTGGCCGTGCCCTATTACTGCATCGACGCGCCCGGAGGCGGCGGCAAGATCCCGGTCCTGCCTAAATACCTGCAATCGATCAGCGAAGAGCAGGTCGTGCTGAGGAATTACGCCGGGGAGCTGTTCGTCTACCCGCAGGTCAAGACCAAGCCGAAGCGCAAGCCGCGCCCGGCCGTCGCTCCCTGCTACAGCTTCGACGGCGCCCCCCCCATGCCCTAAAGAAGGGGTCAAACCTACCATTTATCGGAAAGTAATAAAGGGTAGGTTTGACCCCTTTATATCTTATCTGAGGCTGGAGAGATACGAGCTGAGGCCGGGGGATCTGACCAGCGCCAGGGCCTCTTCGCGGGAGATGCCGCGCCGCTGCCGCAGCGACTCGAGGATGCGGATGATGGAGAAGGCCACCTCCGCCGTCTGTCCCGCCTCGGCCTGCTTGTCCCGGAGGTAGGCGATAGCGTCGTAAAGGACCGCGTTGGCCTCGCCGTAGGACACCGGCTCCCGCGGCCCGTTCGCCCGGACCCAATCGGGCGTCCCCAGCACGTCGTTGACGTGCGACTGGATGAGGAACGTGGCCCTGCCGATGAGCTTGAGGTTGCTCGGGCTGACGTTGGTCATGGTATTGCCGACGACCTTGCCCAGCTTGGCCATGACCGCCGTCGAGTGGGCGTTGAGGAGCATCTTGGCGGCCATCTGCTGGCGGATGCCGAAGGCGTCCCCCGCCGCCCCCACGGGAACGGGGACGACGACGAGCCGTCCGTACGGGCCCTGCCAGCCGCGCCGGACGCGCTCGACGAGCCCCGGGAACGACTTGGCGGGCCGGTCGGTGACGAGCACGACGGCCGCGTCCGCCCCCCCCTCACCGGCCAGCCGGAGGACCTTGGCGAACGACGAGCCCTCCCGTTCGAACTCGCTCTCTTCGGGCGTCAGGGCGACGAGCACGACGAGATCGCCGGTCTTCGGCCCCCGCCCCTCGGTATTCGCCTTCGACAGCGAGAAATCGTAGAGCCCGGCCTGGTCGTCGCCGGCCTTCTTCAGGCTCTCGAGCGCCGCCCGCCTCAGGTACGGGTCCTCGACCTCCGTCTCGAACGGCCCCCGGTACCTGTCCGCCGCCAGCCCGCGGAACGGTCGCCCTAAGAATGCCTGCCACGCCTCTCCCGGCGCCCCGGCCCCCGTCCACACCTGGATCCAACACTTCCGCGCCGGCTCCCGGACCGTGTCCAGCGGGAACAGCCGGAAGGTCGGGCTCCTCTCGGTGCTGTCGATGAAGACCGTGATCAAGCCCTTCTCTGCGTAATAGGTGGAGAACCGGCCGCGCGCGTAGGCCGCGGTCTCGATGTCGGTGAGCGCCGCCAGGTCCGGCAGCGCCGCCCGCACCCCGTCCAGGGCCGCCCCGAATCCCGCCAGCCTCGCCGCCACCCCCGTCCGCCCGGCTCCTCCTCCCGCCGCCGGGAATCCCAGCCGGACCATGTCCTTCCGGCCGAGCGTTCTCCGAAGCGCCCGCTCCACGGCCGTCTCGACGATCGAGGCCACGACGTACGTCTCGCTCGTCGTCGCCTGCATCCGCGTAGATCCTGTGATGGCCTGCGGGCCGGTCGTCAGGTTGATCTTGGTGATGCCCGGCTCGTTGATGACCCGCCGGCTCCGCTCGAACGGCAGCAGGCGGTCGTCCGGATTGTTGTAGACGAAATAGAGCCGTCTCGCGGCTCTCCGCCGGATCGTACCCGGGATCGCTCTTCCACTGGTCCAGTGCCGCCAGCACCGTGCCGATGACCGACGACGTCTCGCCGCCCTCGGTGACGCAGATGACGACGTCGCCCTTCCGGATCCCCCGGTCCTCGAGCTGCAGCCGGCCGATGAGCTGCAGGTCCTCGAAGCCCTCGAGCGAGCTGATCAAAGCCCGGTCGGCCCCGGTCATCTCGCCGACGAGGGCCTCCTCGATGCCGGCCCCGATCCGCCCCTCGAGCCGCCGCCAGATCCTCCCGTCGGCCTTGACCTTGCGCCAGAACGGACGCCAGAAAGTGCTCTCCATCTGCTTCGCCAGCCGTCCCGTCGCGCCGCACCCGTAGACGTAGATCCTCCGCCCCCCGAGAATGGCCGCCTCGACCGCCCGCGCCGCCTGTTCGAGCGCCTCGGGGGCCGCCGCGAGCTCGTCCATCTTGGCCCGCACGTCCTCGTCGACCGAGGACAGCATCTTCAGGCCGGCCAGCGTGTCCTCGCGGATCCTTTCTCCGAGCGGCCAGGTCTTTTGATGGCGCTGTTCCGTGAGCAGGGTGTGGAGCTGGAATTGGGTCTTTGTTTGGACGTAATCGACCGATTCGGCCGACGGCTCGATGCCCAGGAGCTTGAGGAGGTTGCCGCCGCTCCCGGCCGTCTCCTGCCCCCGCGCCCCGGCGCCCGTTCCCGTCGCCGCCATAACGACCACCGCGGCGAGAAGGGCCGCGCCTGCGATCGCTCCCGAACGCATCCTGCCCTTCAAGTCCCTACTTGTCCTTGCCGTACTGATGCTCGTCGTCGAGGATGTCGTGTTCCTTCCAGTCGCGGATCCAGTCCTCGACGCGGAAGGCCATGAGGCCGCCCTCGGCCGTCGAGCAGACGACCCGGTCCAGGCTGCAGTTGATCAGCATCTTCTTGCAGATGTAGCAGGGGAACGCGCTGATCGGCGTCTCGCCGTCCGGCGCGCTGCCGTAGATGTACATGTCCCCCCCGAGCAGGCTGACCCCGGCCCGGGCGGCGTTGATGATGGCGTTCTGCTCGGCGTGGACGCTCCGGCAGAGCTCGTAGCGCTGGCCGTGGGGGATGCCCAGCCGGTCCCGCAAACAGAACCCGTGCTCCAGGCTGTCGCGCGTCTTGCGCGGCGCGCCGACGTAGCCCGTCGAGATGATCTGGTCGTCGCGCACGATGATGGCCCCGATGGCCCGCCGGAAGCAGGTGCTCCGCTTCGAGACCTCCCGGGCGATGTCCAGATAGTAGAGATCCTTGCTCTTCCGCGGCGGCGTCATGCGACCTCCTCGAGCTTACGGTGGAATTCCGGGATGGTGCCGTCGTTGACGATGAGCCGGTCGGCCGCGGCCATGCAGGCCTCGAGCTGTTGGGCCGTCGCGCCGCCCTTCCGCTCCTCGTCTTCCTTCCTCCGGAAGGCGTCGAGGTCGCCGGCCGACTCGTTCCGCCCCCGGACGGCGACGCGGGCGAAGCGCACTTCGACCGGCGCGTCGATCGCCAGGAGCACGAACCCGTCCTGGAGCCTTAGGAACGCGACCTCCGCCGTGTTGCGGATGCTGTCGATGACGGCCGGCCCGCCGTCCCCGAGCTTGGCCATCGTCCGCCGGGCCAGGACGTCGGGGCCGAAGCGCTCCCGCAGCGCGTTCCCCGTCCGGATGAGACTGTCCCGGCTCTCCGCTTCGCCCCGGTCCCGGAGCTCGTCCCGGATGACGTCGGAGAGCGAGTAGTAGGCGTAGCCCTTGGCCTGGAAATAGAGCGCGGCCTCGCCCTTGCCGGACCCGTTCGTCCCGGTCAGGCCGATGAGCCGCGGCCGTGCGTTCACTTCTTCAAGATCCTGGGCAGGGCCCGGACGTAGTTCCAGAGCGGCGCCGTGGCCGCGATCCTCCGCCACTGCTTCCGTAACCCCAGTGCGGCTTTGAGGCGGGCGCCCGGACCGGCGCCGTGAAAGAGGGCGATCGCCTTCTCCATCACTCCCTGGAGGTCCCGGTCGTAGGGGTACCACCAGGTCTGGGCTTTCTTGCGGAAGAAGTCCATGCCGACGTATTTGATGTCGACGAGCTCGAGGAGCCCGTAAGGCCCGTGGGACCGGCCCATGCCGGTCTGCTTGATACCGCCCCAGATGGCCCTGGGCTCGACGAACGAATACATGTGGTCGTTGATGGTGACCGAGCCGGCCTCGAGCCGCTCGGCGAACCAGGCGGCCCGCTTCCGGTCCCGCGTCCAGACCGACGCCGTCAGGCCGTAGATGCTGTCGTTGGCCAGGGCCAGGGCCGCCTCGTCGCCGTCGAAGGCCATGATAGGCAGGGTCGGGCCGAAGGTCTCCTCGGTCATGCACAGCATCGTGTGGTCGACCCCGGTGAGGACCGTCGGCTGGATGAAATAGCCGGTCCGCCCCGGGACCCGCCCGCCCCCGAGCGGCACCCCGGCGCCCTTGGCCCTGGCGTCGGCGATGTGCTCCTCGACGACCTTGAGCTGGCCGGCCGTGGCCATCGGGCCCATGCCGACGCCCTCGTCCAGGGGATCGCCGACCTTGATCTCTCTCGCCAGCTCGAGGACGCGCGCCGTGAAGGCCTCGGCGACCGGCCGCGCGACGTAGACCCGCTCGACCGAACCGCAGCTCTGGCCGCAGTTCATGAAGCCCGCCCAAACGGCCCCGCGCGACGCCCGCTCGAGGTCGGCGTCCTCGAGGACGATCATCGGGTCCTTGCCGCCGAGCTCGAGGGTCAGGTTGGTCAGGTTCCGGCTGCAGAGCTCCATGATGTGCTTGCCGATGCCGACGCTGCCGGTGAACATGACCGTCTGGATGTCGCGGTCGACGATCATGGCCTCGGCCAGGGGCGTCTTGCAGACGACGACGTTGAGGACCCCCGGCGGCAGCCCGGCCTCGAGGAAGACCTCGCCGATGAGCAGGGCCGCGAACGGCGTCGACGTCGACGGCCTCAGAACGACCGTGTTGCCCGCCGTCAGGGCGCTGAGGGTGTCGGAGAAGGGGATGAGGAAAGGAAAGTTCCAGGGCGAAATGATGAGGGTCGGGCCGAGTGGATGGAAGTGGAATTCGCCCGACTTGTTGAGGAACAACGGGGTGTGGTGGCCGGCCCGCTTCGGCCGGAGCAGCCGCCCCTGGGTGTGCCCGTAATAATTGATGGACTGGAGGGCCCCGAAGACCTCGACGGCCAGGGATTCGGGATAGGGGGAGCCCTTCTCCATGGCGATGAGGCGCCCGGCCTCGACCGCCCGCCGGGCCAGGATGTTCTCGGCCCGCCGGAAGATGTCTCGCTTCTTACGGGGATCGAGCGAACGCCAGGCCGGATAAGCCGCTTTGGCCGCCGCGATGGCCCGGTCGCAGAGCTCTGGGGAGGCCAGACTGACCTCGCCGATCGCTGCCAGGGTGGCCGGGTTCTCGGAGACGAGCTTCTCGGCCGTCTCGACGCGCTCGTTGGCGATGATCAGGCGACCGTCCATGGCCGGCACTCTTCCTTTCGTCTATCCCGCCCGGTCGTCTTTGGCCCGGCGGGCCTTCTCTTTGCCCCGGCCGACGACCAAGGCGATGAGGATGCTCAGGCCGTAGAGGGCGAGCATGGGGACGGCCACGATGCTCTGGGTGATGACGTCCGGCGTGGGCGTGATCACGGCGGCCACGACGAAGACGGCCAGGACGGCATACTTGAAGTTGCGGACCATCCAGCCGGCCGTGACGAGCCCCATCCGGGCCAGGAAGAAGATGAGGGTCGGCAGCTCGAAGATGAGGGCGATGCCGAGCAGGACCTTCAGGGCGAAGCCGAAGTACTGGTCGACGGTGATGACAGCCTGGAAATCCTGCCCCATCTGCAGGAAAAAGCGGCAGGCCCAGGGGAAGACGATGAAATAGGCGAAGAGCGCCCCGAGCGTGAAGAAGAAGGTCGTCATCAGGACGAAGGGGACGACGTACTTCTTCTCCTTCTGGTAGAGGCCGGGGGCGATGAAGTACCAAAGCTGAAGGAAGACGAACGGCGACATGAAGAAGAGCGAGGCCAGGAAGGCCGTCTTCATGTAGAGCATGAAGGGCGCCGTCAGGGTGGTGAAGGCCAGCTTGGTGCCCGGGGGCAGATACTGGGTCACCGGGCGGGCCAGGATGGCGTAGAGCTCCTTGGAGAAGATCCAGCCGGGGATGAACCCGACGAACAAGGCGACGAAGGAGTAGAAGAGCCGCTTTCGCAGGTCCTCGAGGTGCTCGAGGAAGGTCATCTCGTCAGGTGACTTTCGGCCCTTCCCCAGTCTCATGTGCCTCGATGTCCTTTTGGATTTCGGTCTTGACTTCGGCGATCCCGGAGGTGAGGTCGGTCACGCTCGACTTGAGGTCGTCGACCCCGGACTTGATCTCCTTGCGGATGTCCTTGAGCTCGGAGGCCTCGATCTCCTCCTCGATGCGGCCCTTGATCTCGTCGGAGGTCTTCTTGAACTCCCGCAGGGCCTTGCCGACGGAGCGCCCGATCTCGGGCAGCTTCTTGGGGCCGAAGACGAGCAGGGCGATGACGAAGATGAGGATGAGTTCCGCGGGTCCGATGCTGCCGAACATGTCAGTCTCGAGGCGCGTATTATAGCACGGCCCGGCCCGGGGCCAAATAACCGGATCTCTTCCGGTTCCCCGGGAAGCCCCCTCTACGGCTTAGCTCGGGAATTGCTCTGGCTCCCGGCCCCTGGTTCCTTTACATGGGGAGCGGGCGGTGATAAAATCGAACGCGCGTGAGGTCTATGAAAAAACCTACCGTTCTCCTCATATTCGCGGCACTCCTGGTCCTCCAGGTCCCGTCCCACGACGAGGACCTTTGGGCGGCCTCCCTGGCCAAGGCCCGTTCGATCGCCGGGGTTCTCGAGGCCAATTACCACAAGCCCCTCGACGAGGAGACGCTGGCCGTTGCCTCGATGAAGGGCACCCTGGACACCCTCGACCCCCACTCCTACTTCCTCGACCCCTCGGGTTATTCCCGCATGCGCGAGGACTATACGGGCTCGTATTACGGGGTCGGGCTGCAGATACAGAAACAGGGGGACAACATCGTCGTCATCGCCCCGATCGAGGGCGGCCCGGCTTTCCGCCTGGGCATCCTGCCCGGCGACATCATCTCGCGCATCGACGGCGAGTCCACGGTGCCGCTCTCGAGCTACGACGCCATGCAGAAGCTGCGCGGGACCGAGAAGGGCTCGAAGGTCACCGTCACCTTCGCCCGCGAAGGCGAAAAGCCGTTCGACCTGACCATCGCCCGCGAGGAGATCCCGCTCCTGAGCGTGCCCTACGCCTTCCTCCTCGACGGCGGCATCGGCTACATCTATATCCGCAACTTCGGCGAGGAGACCGCGCGAGAGCTCGAGAACGCCCTGGCCAAGCTGACGTCCGAAGGCATGACACGCCTCATCCTCGACCTGCGGCTGAACACGGGCGGCGCCCTGGCCGCGTCGATCGAGATCTCGGACCTCTTCCTGCCCCGCGGATCGCTCATCGTCACCATGGACGGCCGGAACCCGGCCTACGACCGGGAGTTCCCGGCCTACCTGAACGACCAGTACGAGAAGCTCCCGCTCGTCATCCTCATCGACCAGGGCACGGCCAGCGCCTCCGAGATCGTCAGCGGCGCGGTCATGGACCACGATCGGGGCCTCATCGTGGGCGAGGACTCCTGGGGCAAGGGCCTGGTCCAGACGGTCTTCCCGCTGGCCCCCGACATGGCCGTGGCCCTGACCGTGGCCAAGTATCTGACGCCGAGCGGCCGGTCCATCCAGCGCGACTATAGCCACATCGACGATTACATGATGAGCAAGCGCGCCCCCGAGGAAAGCCGCGAGATCCGCTACACGGAGCACGGCCGCAAGGTCCTCGGCCAGGGCGGCATCACGCCCGACTACGCCGTCGATTCCCTGCTCAAGCCCGTCACCGGACGCCTGCGCATCAGCGGGGCGTTCTTCACCTACGCCCGGCGCCTGGTCCAGCACCAGACCGACCTCGGCCGGAAGTTCGTCTTCCCCCAGGACCCCAAGGACGCCGGGGCCGGCGCGGCCGGCAAGGTCCAGATCGGCACGGCCTTCGTGGTCAACGACGAGGTCGTGGCCGATTTCCGCAAGTTCCTCGCTTCGCGCAAGATCACCTTCGACGACAAAGCCTTCCGCGACGCCGAGACCGAGATCCGCCGGGAGCTCGAGCGCGAGATCGCCGGCGCCATCTGGGGGGTCGACGAGGGGGTCCGGGTGGCCAGAAAGACCGATCCCATCGTCATGAAGGCGATCGAGGTCATGCCCGAAGCGGCCAAGATGCTCGAAAAATGAAGATCGCCCTCGCGTCCGACCACGCCGGCTACGAGCTCAAGACGGGGGTCGCCGATTACCTCCGCGGCCGCGGCCTCCCCTTCGACGACCTCGGCTGCGGCCCCGGCGAATCGGTCGACTACGTCGACTACGGGGCCCGGGGCGCGCGGGCCGTGCTCTCGGGCGCCTGCGACCGGGCCATCCTCATCTGCGGCACGGGCCTGGGCATGGCCATCGTGGCCAACAAGTTCAAAGGCATCCGGGCGACGCCCTGCTGGAACGAGTACACGGCGGATATGAGCCGCAAGCACAACGACGCGAACTGCCTGACCCTCGGCGGCCGGACGCACACCCTCGAACAGGCGCTGGACATCGTCCGGGTCTGGCTGGCCACGGACTTCGAGGGCGGCCGCCACGGCCGGCGGGTCCAGATGGTCCGCGACCTCGAGGACGAGCACTTCAAATAAGGAACGGTATCATGCCTCCATTCGCAGAGAAGGCCCGGGACCTGGCCGCCCGCGCCGAGCGGAACAGCGCCTGGCGCCAGAGGGATTGTTTCAACCTCATCCCGTCGGAGTCGACCCCGTCGCTCCTGGTCAAGATGTGCGAGATCGCCGATCCGGCCGGCCGCTACGCCGAGCACCGGACCATGAAGGGGGAGGAGGTCTACTTCTACCAGGGCACGGATTTCATCCGCGACGTCGAGGTCGAAGCCCAGCGGGAGATGGCGGCCTATTTCGGCTGCTCGGACATCGAGCTCCGGCCGGTCAGCGGCCAGATGGCCAACGAGGTCGTCTTCAAGGGCCTGGTCAAGTTCCTCAACCGGGGCCGGGCCGAGGGGCAGGCCTCGCGCCGCATCCGCCTGGTCTTCAACAACGAGCTCATCTACGGCGGGCACCTCAGCGCCCAGCCCATGGGGGCGCTCTTCAACTACATCGAGGAGGACCCGGCGACCGGGAAGGAACGGGTGGTCAACCTGCCCGTCCGCAAGGACAACCCCTACAAGCCCGACGTGGAGCGGCTGGGGCGGCTCCTCGAATCGCACCGGCCCGAGCTCATCGTCTTCGGCAAGAGCATGTTCCTCTACCGCGAGCCGGTGGCCTTCGTGGCCGACATCGTCAAGGGCTGGAAGGACCGGCCCGTCCTGATGTTCGACATGGCCCACGTGCTCGGGCTCTACGGCGCGTTCCAGGCCCCCTTCGCGGAGGGCGCCGACATCGTCACCGGGAGCACCCACAAGACCTTCTTCGGGACCCAGCGCGGCGTCGTCGCCGGCAACATCGCCAAGGACTCGCCGCTGCGGCCGCTTTGGCCCGAGATCAAGGGCCGGGCCTTCCCGGGCTCGACCAGCAACCACCACCTCGGCACGCTCCTCGGCCTGCTCATGGCGGCCTACGAGATGAACGCCTTCAAGGCGGAGTTCCAGGACCAGGTCCGAACGAACGCCCGGGCCCTGGCCAAGGCCCTCCACGCCCACGGCATCCCCGTCGAGGGCGACCCGGCCGACGGTTACACGGAGACGCACCAGGTCATCATCCGGGTCAAGGCCTTCGGCCCGGGTATGGAGATCGCCCGGCGCCTCGAGACGAACAACGTCCTGACCAACTACCAGGCCCTGCCGGACGACGCCACCTTCCTCGAGTCGAGCGGCATCCGCCTCGGCGTCCAGGAGATGACCCGCTTCGGCATGAGGGAGAAGGACTTCGACGCGCTGGCCGGGCTCATGAGCGACATCATCGTCCGGAACAAGCCGGCCGGGGCCGAAGTGGCCAAGTACCGCAAGAGCTTCCTGACCATGGGCTACACCCTGCCTCCGGCCGAGGCCCTGCCCCTGGCGGCCCGGATCCTCGCGAGCGTCATCCCCGATCCGGGCTACGCGGCCCTGTTCGTGGACAACCTCCGCAAGGCCGCGGGAGACTGACCGTGAAGATCCTCGTCGTCGGCTCGGGCGGCCGGGAGCACGCGTTGGCCTGGAAGCTCGCCCGGAGCCCCCGGGTCGAGAAGGTCTACGTCGCCCCGGGCAACGGCGGGACGCGCCTCGTCGCCGAGAACGTCCCCATCGCCGAGACCGACATCCCCGGCCTGCTCGCCTTCGTCGAGAGGGAGACGATCGGCCTGACGGTCGTCGGCCCCGAGATCCCGCTGACGATGGGCATCGTCGACGAGTTCGAGAAGCGCGGCCTGCGGATCTTCGGCCCGTCCAAGAAGGCGGCCGAGATCGAAGGCAGCAAGGTCTTCGCCAAGGAGTTCATGGCCCGCCATCGCATCCCCACGGGCCGCTTCAAGGTCGCCGACAGCTTCGACCAGGCCAAGAAGATCCTGGCCTCGGGCGAATTCGGCTTTCCCGTGGTCGTCAAGGCGGACGGCCTGGCCGCCGGCAAGGGCGTCGTCGTCTGTCCGACGGCGAAGAGAGCCGAAGAGACGGCCGGCGAGATGCTCGTTCAGAAGAAGTTCGGGGCGGCCGGCCGCCGCGTCGTCATCGAGGAGTTCCTGCGCGGCCGCGAGGTCTCGTTCATCGTCGTCTCCGACGGCCTGCGGGTCCAGCCCCTGGTCACGGCCATGGACCACAAGGCCGCCTACGACGGGGACAAGGGGCCCAACACGGGCGGTATGGGGGCCATCTCCCCGTCGCCGCTGATGACCGAGAAGCTCCACGAAGAGATCATGACCTCCGTCATCACCCCGGCGGTCACCCGCCTGCTCGAGGAAGGACGGAAGTTCAAGGGCGTCCTCTACGCCGGCCTGATGATCACCGCGGACGGTCCCCGCGTCCTCGAGTTCAACGGCCGCTTCGGCGACCCCGAGACCCAGCCCCAGATGCTCCGGCTCGAGAGCGACCTCGTCGACCTGCTGACGGCGGCGGTCGACGAAGACGTCCTGGCCACCGAGGTCCGCTGGTCGGACCGGCCTTCCGGGTGCGTCGTCCTGGCCTCGGGAGGGTACCCCGGCCATTACGAGAAGGGCAAGATCATCTCCGGCCTGGCCGAGGCGGAGGCCGTCCCGGACGTCACCGTCTTCCACGCCGGGACCAAGTTCGAGAACGGCGTCACGCTCACGTCGGGCGGCCGCGTCCTCGGCGTCTGCGCCACGGACGGGACGCTGGCCGCGACCATGGGCAAGATCTACGACGCCTGCGGCAAGATCTACTTCGAGGCCATGCACTGCCGCCGGGACATCGGCGCGGTCAAGGAGGAGCGGACATGAAAGTGGCCATCTTTCTCGGCAGCGAGTCGGACTTCGGCACGATCGAGGAGGCCCTGGCCGTGCTCAGGGAGTTCGGCGTCCCCTTCGGGCTCGAGGTGACCTCGGCCCACCGGTCGCCGGAGCGGACGCTCCGGCTGGTCAAATCGTCCGAAGCCGCGGGGACCGAGGTTTTCATCGCCGTGGCCGGCAAAGCGGCCCACCTGGCCGGCGTCGTCGCCTCGCATACGCTCAAGCCCGTCATCGGCGTCCCCGTCGAGAGCGACGCCCTGGCCGGCATGGACGCCCTCTTCTCGACCGTCCAGATGCCCAAGGGCATCCCCGTGGCCACGATGGCCCTGGGCAAGCACGGCGGCACCAACGCGGCCATCCTGGCCGTCGAGATCCTGGCCCTCAGGGACGAAGGGCTGCGGGCCAAGCTTGCCGCCCACCGGGCCGGGATGGCGGCCAAGGTCGAGGCCGCCTCCATCAAGCTCAAAGAAAAGCTCTAGACCGGCGCGATGCCCTCCTTCGCCGTCCGGAACTTCGGCTGCCGCGTCAACCAGGCCGAAGCCTTCGCCTGGGCCGACGCCTGCCGCGAGCGCGGCCTGCGGCTCGACGGGGAATGGGGGCGAAGCGACGTCGTCCTGGTCAACTCCTGTACCCTGACCGGCCGGGCCGACCGGGACGTCCGCAAGTTCATCCGCACGGTGGCCCGGGCCAATCCCGCGTCGCGCATCGTCGTCACGGGGTGCTACGCGGAGAGGGCCCCGGCCGAGCTCGCGGCTATGCCGAACGTCGTCGCCGTCCTGCCGCAGAGCGCCAAGGACCGGATCGCCGAGCGGCTCGTCGAGATCGCCGGCGCGGGGCCGGCGGAGCGCGTCGCCGATAGGTCCGATGTGGCGTCGTCGCCCAGGCCCGACGTCCTCTTCCGCCGCCGGGCCTTCTTGAAGGTCCAGGACGGCTGCGACGACCGCTGCGCGTTCTGCGTCATCCCCTCGGTCCGCGGGAGGAGCCGGAGCGTCCCGCTCGCCGCGGCCGTGGCCGAGGCCGGGCGTCTGGCCGGCCGCGGCTTCCGGGAGATCGTCCTGGCCGGCATCCATCTGTCCTCCTACGGGAAGGACCTCGAGCCCCCGGGCTCGCTCCTCTCCCTTCTGCGGGCGCTCGAAGAAGCCGCCGGCTCCGCGAGGCTCCGGCTGAGCTCCCTCGACCCGAGGCTCACGGACGAAGCCGTCGTCGCCCATGTCGCCGCGAGCCCGGCCGTCTGCCCCCAATTCCACCTGTCACTCCAACACGTCTCCCCGAGGGTCCTTCGGACGATGGGCCGGGCCGTCGATCCCGGGGCCTACGCGGATCTTCTGGCCGAGCTCAGGAGCCGCGCGCCCGACGCGGCCCTCGGCGCCGACGTCATTGTCGGTTTCCCGGGCGAGACGGACGCCGATTTCGCGGAGCTCGAGGACTTCCTGGAGGCGTCGCCGCTGACCTACGTCCACGTCTTCCCCTTCTCGCCGCGGCGGGGCACGCCGGCGGCGACCCGGCCGGCCCTCCCGCCCGCGGTCGTCACGGAGAGGGCGGGGTCGCTCCGGCGGCTCTCGGCCGCGAAGGACCTCCGGTTCCGGCGCGGGCTCGTCGGCCGCGAGTTCGAGGCCGTGGTCATCCGCCGGACGGGGCGGGGGGCCCGGGTCCTGACGGGCAACGGCGTGGACACGGCCGTGCGCGATTGCCGGACGCCCGAGCGGGAGCTCGTTCGGATCGCGATCCGCAAGGCCCTGCCCGGCCGGACGGAAGGCGAGGTGGTCCCGTGAAGAAGATCCATATCCTGCCCGAGGACGTGGCCCAGAAGATCGCCGCGGGCGAGGTCATCGAGCGGCCCGTCTCGGTCGTCAAGGAGCTCGTCGAGAACTCTCTCGACGCCGAGGCGACGGCCGTCCGCATCGAGCTCGTCGACGGCGGCAAGGCCTCGATCAAGGTCGTCGACGACGGGGCGGGCATGGACCGCGAGGACGCCGCCCTGTGCTTCCGCCGCCATTCGACGAGCAAGATCGCCCGGGAAGAAGACCTCGAGCGTATTGCCACGCTCGGCTTCCGCGGCGAGGCGCTGGCCAGCATCGCCGCCGTGTCCCGGCTGACGCTCCGGACCTCGGACGGCTCGACCGGGCGCGGCACCGTCATCGAGAGGGAAGGGGAGCGGCTGGTATCCGTCACCGAGATCGCCTTCCCGCGCGGCACGTCGATCGAGGTCCGCGACCTGTTCTTCAACCTGCCGGCCCGGCGCAAGTTCCTGCGATCGGGGCAGTCCGAGCTCGGGCCGGTGACCAAGTACGTCACCCAGGCCGCCCTGGCCGCACCCGGCGTCCGGTTCACGCTCGTCCACGGCGCGCGGGAGATCCTGGCCTGCCCGCCGGTGGCCACGCTGAGGGAGCGCGTCTTCCAGCTCTTCGGCCGCAAGATGGTCGACGGCCTGATGAACGTCGCGGCAGCGGAAGAGGAGGCCCGGCTCGAGGGGCTGGCTTCGCTGCCTTTGGCCGGAAGGGCCGACAAGTCGGTCCAGCACTTCTTTGTCAACGGCCGGCCGGTCAAGGACCGCATCCTCATGGCCGCCCTCAGCCAGGCCTATACCGGGATCCTGGAGAAGGGCCGCTCGCCGGAGGCGTTCCTATTCCTCCAGGTCCCCTACGGCGACGTCGACGTCAACGTCCACCCGGCCAAGGCGGAGGTCCGGTTCCGGGACACCCAGCTCGTCTTCCGGCTCGTCCTGCGGGCTGTGGGCGAGGGCGCGGCCCGCGGACACACGATCAAAGAGGTCGTGACGCCCGACGGCGTCGGGCGGGCCCCGGTGTCCGGGATCGCCGAAGAGACGGGACCCTATCCCTCGTTAGGGCCCGGGTTCGGGCCGGCCGAGGCGGATGTCCTCGCGTCCGCGCCGGCCTTCCGTCCGGCCTGGGGACCCGAGCCGGGAGCGGCGCCCGGGGAAGGGAAGGGCCCAGTCGTCCTCGGGCAGTACGAGAACATGTACATCGTCGTGGCCGCCGAGGACGGGCTCCTCGTCGTCGACCAGCACAACGCCCACGAACGCATCCTCTTTGACAAGTTCCGGGACATCGACCGCCGCCGGCTCTGGCCGCGGAAGGCCCTTCTCGTCCCGCCCGTGCTCGAGCTGCCGCCCTCGGCGGCGGTGGCCCTGGAGGCCAACGCCGTCCTGCTCGAGGAGATGGGCTTCCGGATCGAGCCCATGGGCGGGCGCTCCTTCGCCCTGAAGGAATACCCCGACGTCTTCCGGACCGAGGAGGCCGCCGACATCTTCCTCGGCCTCGTCGAGGAGGCGGCCGGGACCGCCGCCGAGGACCGGCGAGAGAGGATGCTGGCGACCATGGCCTGCAAGGCCGCCATCAAGGCCGGCGAGCCGTTGACGCGGGAGAAGATGGGCTATCTCGTCGCCGAGCTCTTCAAGACCTCCCAGCCGGCGCTCTGCCCGCACGGCCGGCCCATCGTCGTCCGCGTCGAGCGGTCGCTCATCGACAAGACCATCGGCCGGCATTAAAATCGGTACCTGGTCTTCACAAACGCCGTTACCTCCCTGGGAATGTGAAGACCTGGCACCTCCAGAATAAAGGACCTAGTCTTCGCGCTGAGGGACTTGGTCTCCGCGTCACTGGCCTGGGAAACCCGCCAGCGAAGACCTGGTCCCTTCCGTGCCTTCTCCCCCGTACTCCCCCTCACCCCCTCAAATTGACAGTCCAGGGGGCGGGTGTTAAGATTCCGTGGCTGAACGGAACGGGGAGTGGCGCAGCCCGGCTAGCGCGCCTGCCTTGGGAGCAGGAGGTCGGCGGTTCAAATCCGCTCTCCCCGATTCTCTTCCCGCGTCCTCGACGCGCCTGTAGCTCAGGTGGATAGAGCAGCTGCCTTCTAAGCAGCGGGTCGGGGGTTCGAGTCCCTCCAGGCGCGCTTCTTGTTTACCGGAAAAAAATGGGCATTTCGGGCATCATCTCGTGGCCTCGGAGTTCTTAGGCCGTGGTGCCTAAAGGGACTGCTTCTCGGGTTAGATCCAAGTGCCAGGCGGGTACTGAGACGGGAACGACCGGACTTCAAGCGGGCCCCGTTGACGGCCCGAGGACGGCTTTTGAGGCCCATGCTATGCGAGCTGGGAATGGCTTAGTCGGCCGATCAGGCTATTTGGATCCGAGGACGCCCGGCTTTTTTCTCCATTTCTTGTCCGTGCTTTCCTTGATATAGGTATGAAAAAGAGACCCGCAATCCAGGCAAAGATCCGAGTAGGCCTGGATGACTCCAGTCAGAAGCCCTGCCCGATAGGTCGGCCCCACATTCCCAGAGTCCATACTTTTTCCCCAAGCCACACCCACCTCAATACGCTCACTTCCGCAGTTGAGGCATTTCATCAACATTCCTCCTTGGTCTTTGCTCCCGAACCAGCTCGAACCGGCGACATTCCCCCCTTCCTTCAAGCACAAGGGATATCGGCCCTGTACCCTCATTGTGACCAGGGCCATCCTTCATGTCAATCGCCGGTTTTATTAAACCCGCCTTTACTCGCACAGGCCAGTATGCAAGTCAACGGACTGATGTCACTGATTCATAGCGTCGGCAGCAGGGAGAGTCACGAATAACAACAAAAGAGCGGATCGAGCCGAGTAAGACGGAGTCGATCCTCGCCATTTCCACGGAAATCCCTTGATTCGGCGGATTCGGCGTAATCTCAATCTTCATTGTTCTGGGCATCGAGGCCTCATATGCTATGCAAGGAACAGTGAAAAAAGCGCGCTAGGTAATGATCGGAGGTCTGATTACTTGGCCCCGTATTTCTTCAGTAGTTCGGCTACTTCTATGTGGTTCCCGCTTGCCGCAGCCTGCCGCGCAGTTTTGCCGGCTTTATTCATGACATTCATATCCGCGCCCTTGGCGGCTAATAATGCAACAACATCCTTATGACCCCAAGCTGCGGCGGTGTACAGCGGCGTATCGCCGTCGTTGTTTTTTGCGTTGATGGCTGCACCCCGAGCGATCAATATCTCAGCCAAGACTTTCTGGCCAAAGCCGGCGGCGCCATGCAGCGGTGAGTAGCCTCCGTTATCCCTGGAATTGACGTCGGCGCCCTCGGCGATCAGCTCTTCGGCCAATTCCTTCCGTCCTTGAATAGCGGCGTTGTGCAGAGGCGTTCTGCCGAATTCGTCCTTGGCGTTGATGTCTTTGGGTTTGGTGTTGGTGCGAGGATAAGCGTTAATGCCTGCGCTTCCCATTTCCGCGCTTTCTTCCTTCTCGAATTGGATCTTCCCATAATTAACAATCCAAGGATCTGACCTGCTCCCATTTGGCCAGTAACTATAGTGAATGACTTTTGCTGAAGTCTTGGATAACACTTCTATTTCGAAGGTCCACGTACTTGTCCGATATGGTGGGACGATAGGGTAACCGACATGACTGGACTCCATGTTGAACTTAACGTAAGGTCCATCAATGCCAATATGTTGATAAGACTCTTGTTCTACGACTTGGTAGACCCCTTGATCGGCTACATAAACGATCATATTCGGCACTCGTATTCCATGGTCGCCCTCGCGAGTGATAGAAGAAATCAAAAAGCTACCGAATTGGTCTTTCCTGTCGGGATACCAGATCTCCTCATTTCCAAGGCTGGCGATAATCTCGGAGATATCGCCATTCGTCAAGATCTTCTCACGCTCCGCCTTATATTCCAGTTTGTTGATCAGGGCCCTGGTACTTTCGGCATCTTCGGCATCCGGAGCCAGCCGGACATAATCCCGGTAGCACTTGACCGCTTCCTCATAGTGCTCGACGATCTCGTGGGCCGCTCCGAGATTGTAGACGGCGTCCGGCCAGCCGGGGGCAAGCTGGACGGCTTGACCGAATTCCTTGATGGCCGCCTGAAAGTCTTTCATCTCCATGGCGGCCGTTCCGCGGTCGAAGTACCGCCGGGCCTCAGCGGAGACGTCTTGCCCGAAGGAGAGCGCGATCCCGAAAAATAAGACGAAGACGAAGGAGAGCACCGGAACGGCTTTTTTCATGCTTGGCTTCCTCTCTCGGCGGATCTCGTGTCCCGGGGCGCCGCCGGATGATGTTTCGTGTGTCACTTGTGGTCTTGGATCCGCAGCTGTTCGAGCGGCTTGACCAGGAAATTCTTCGTGTCCGTGTAGAAGTCCGCCGGGCCGAAATCGACGCCGCCCACGTACGGCTTGAGGGACGATCGTGTCTTTGGGATGACGAGGCCGGCCTTCACGAGGGCCCAACGGGAAGTCTCCGAACAGACCATGTCGTCGTCGCCGTAAGGCCCGTAGTCCGTCGTGTCGACCCAGTTGTCGGCTCTCTTGGCGAATTCCTTCAGGCTCTTGATCCCCGCCTCCCGAGCCGCCGCCCAGATCTTATCGGCATCGAACGATGAGAGCGGTATGGCGACATCCATGTCCTCCGGGTACTCGGCCAGGATCTGGGCCTCGGTCTTGATCCGGGTCCCCTGGCCGGGCATGTTGTCCAGGAAGAGCTTGACGCCCTTGACCTCCTTGACGAACATGAACGTGTGGGAGGCCCGGGCCCGTAGGGTCGCCGACATCGCCTTGTCGAGGATGATGATCCAGCCGGCCTTGTAGAAGCCACTGGACAACATGTCGTCCGGCTGGCGGAGGAGCAGCACATCACCGACTTTGAGCTGGTCGAACCTCCCGGCCAGCGGGGGCGGGGCCTGGCCCTTGAAGGACCGGACGATGGCGTTCACGTCGGGGCTGGGCGGCTCCTCGCGCCTGGCGATGTCCTGCCTGACCTGGTCCAAGATGGCCGGGGACATCACCGCGAGCTCGCCAACGGCCCCGGCGATTTCGGGATCGCTGGCCGATATTCCCGGCTTGAGACGGCGCGTGATGTCCCTCCCATCCCCACCCGATGAGCGAACCGGCGTGGTCCCGTCTTTCAGGCGGCCGCCTATGTCTTTCCCGTCTCCGTCGAAGGACACGCCGCCTTTCGCTCCTCCTTTGAGGCGCTTAAGGACGTCATCCATTTCCGGATTTATCGGCTTTGTGGAATCTGGCGGCCGGGTTGTGGAGGGATTTCGGGTCGGGGAAAGCGAGGAAGGAGGCGGCGTCGTGTAACGCCCGGTGGGGACTTCCTTGATATAGGTATTCTCCAGGTATTCCTTCGCCTGTTCGGCCTCACCGACCGACTCGACGCGCATGCCGTTGATGACGGTCTCTCTGTGAGTGCCCAGCTCTCGGGCTCTTTGCTGCCTCGCCGCCTCAGCCGCTTCCCTGGTGGGGAACGCGCGCTCGTCCCGCTGAGCGTGTTTTGCGTATTCCCCCTGATAATAGATGTAATATTCCATGATCGGCTTCTGGGGCGTCCGGCCGATCATCGATCCGGGCGTGACGAAAAGCAGGAGGATAAGCAAGGGAGAGAGGCGTCTTATCCCTTCCCTTCGCGGCACGGAAGCGCCGGCTGTTGGACCGAAAATAAACCTTCCCCTCACGAAATCATCGTAAGCCCCAGCCTGTCAGGTGTCAAGGAGTGAAGTTCTGAAAACCGGAACACGGGCGAGATCAAAGCCGGAAATTCGGCCGGAAAAAAGTGAGGTGGAGCACCATTCAGAGCGCAGGATCTCATGAGGGGCTTACAGGCCGTTCGTTTCCCATTGGCTAAGACGCTAGCCCAACTGCCTTCTAAGCAGCGGGTCGGGGGTTCGAGTCCCTCCAGGCGCGCTTCCTTGTCTTTACCAAAACGGGAGTTTGTGGAATATTGGTGTCCATGCGCCGGAAGACGATGGCTTGGTTCGGAGCGATGCTGGCTCTTCCTCTCGGTCTCGTCGCCGGGCTCGCCGGCAGCCGCGAAAGCCGCCGATATCCGGCATGTCCTTTTGATCACCCTCGATACGACACGCGCCGACCGGCTGGGATGCTACGGCCACGCGGAGGCCGTGACCCCTCACCTGGACGGGCTGGCCCAAAGAGGGGTCCGATTCCTCAAGGCCTACACGCCTGTCCCGCTCACGTTCCCCTCCCATTGCTCGGTCATGACGGGGACCCTGCCCCTCTATCATCAGGCGCGGAACAACGGCTCCTACTATTTGGAGGCGGGGATCCCGACCCTCGCGGAGACGTTCCGGAGCGCCGGGTACCGAACGGCCGGCTTTGTCGCCTCCTTCACCCTGGATTCGCGTTTTGGCCTGGATCGCGGCTTCGAGCGCTATGACGACGATCTGAGGAGAGGGGAGATCCTCAAGAATTACCGTTCCGAACGGACCGCCCGGGAGGTGGTCGAGGCCTTCCTGCCTTGGCTCGACGCGAACGCCGGCGAAAAGTTCTTCGCCTGGGTCCATTTTTACGATCCCCATCTTCCCTATGATCCGCCGTCCCCGTTCAAGGAGATGCGGCCCAAGAGCCCCTACGACGGCGAGATCGCCTTCATGGATTCCGAATTGGGACGCATCTTGGAGAAGCTGAAGGAAGAGAAGATCCTCGACGACACCCTGATCGTCGTCGCCGGGGATCACGGCGAAGCCTTGGGAGAGCACCGGGAGATCGATCACGGCCTTTTCCTTTACGAGGCCACGATGAGGGTCCCGCTCCTGTTCGTCAACGGGAAGGCGTTGCCCCAAGGGAAGGTCGTCCCGGCCGCGGTCAGGCTGACGGACGTCATGCCGACCGTTCTCGAGCTGACCGGCCTGCCCGTCCCCAAGGCCGTTCAGGGGGTTTCCCTCCTGCCGTGGATCAGCGGCCGGAAGAGCGCCGATCTCTCGGCCTACCTCGAAACCCATTATCCGTTCGAGAATTTCGGCTGGTCCGAGCTGACGGCCGTCACGGACGGGAGGTGGAAGCTCATCCAAGCCCCCCGGCCCGAGCTCTATGATCTCGCCAGCGACCCGCATGAGGCGAACGATCTGTTCCAGAAGGCGCCGGCCCAGTCCCGGAAGATGATGCAAGAGCTGCGGGACATCGTCCGGGATTCTTCGCGCCCGGCGCCGTCGCCGAAAAGACGGATGTCCGCCGAAGACCAGGAAAGGCTGAGATCGCTGGGATATCTGGGCGCGGGGCGGCCGGAGGCGCCGGAGTCCCGCCCGAAAGCCGATCCCAAAGACAAGATCGACGATTATCTTCTTCATTATCGCGGCAGCTTGATGGAGGGCGAAGGGAACTTCGGCGAAGCGTTCAAATGCTACAGCGAATTGGCGCGGCGGAACCCCGAGGTCCCCTCGTACCCCGTCAGCGCCGGATTCGTGCTGATGAGGATGGACAGGACCAAAGACGCCATCGAGTGGCTGGAAAAGGCCAGGGACAGGTTCCCGGCGTCCGACCTGGTGCTTTCACGCTTGGTGAGCTTCTACCTGAAGGCGGAACGCTGGAACGAAGCCCTCGGCGCCGCGCAGGTCCTTCTCGAAATGCGGCCGGACGATTTCGATGCCCTGTTCCTCTCCGGAAGCGCTTCGGCCATGCTCGGGAAATGGAGCGAAGCCCTCGACTATTATGAGCAAGCCTTGAGGATCGAACCGGAAAATAGGACCCTCCGCCAGAGACGGGCCTATGCCCTGGCCGCCGTCGGCCGGACCGAGGAGTCCTTGGCGGCTTACCGGAAATTGAAGGACGAATTCCCCGGCGAATATGTCTTCGATCTGGATATCGGCCAGATCTACGAAAGGACGGGCCAGCTCGCGAAAGCGCGCCTGGCGCTCAAGGAAGCGTCGGAGCGCCATCCCTGCGCCGACACCTACCATGCCTACGCGCTGATCCTCGCCAAAGCCGGCGATCTCGGCGAGGCCATCCGCTGGATGCGGGCGTATGTGTCGGCCGCCCCGGAGACGGACGGCCCCCGGAAAGCCCGGGCCCTGGCTTCGATCGCGGATTGGGAAAAGCGAAGGAGGCCCGCGGCGAGATGAGGATCGCCGCCAAGACCCCCGGCGGGCTGACCCGGGTCGTCGCCCGCCTTCTCCCTCACCGGGACCGTATCCAAGCCCTGTTCGCGGCGATCTGGCTGGCTCCGCTCCATTGGTTCAACGTCTGCGCGCCCGTCTTCCATTGCAACGCCTGTCCGCTGGCCAGCTTCGCCTGTCCGATCGGTGTGATGGCTCGCGCCGGCGCCTTGCATGTCCTCCCTGTAGCGGCCTTGGGCACGATCGTGGTCGTCGGCCTGAGCGTGGGAACATTGACCTGCGGCTGGGCCTGCCCCTTCGGTTGGCTCCAGTCCCTGGCCGCGAAGGTCCCGATCCGCCGGTGGCGGATCCCGCGCTGGGCGGGCCATTTTCGCTATGCCGTCCTGGCCGTGGCCGTGCTGGCCGTGCCGATCATGTTCGGCGGAGATCACGCGCTGTTCATTTGCCGCATTTGCCCCGCCGCGGGGCTCGAGGTGTCCGTCCCGCGGCTCATCAGGACCGCCGTCCAGCCGGGCCCGGCGATCTGGCCGGACGCTCCCAAGCTCATCATCCTGGTGCTTTTCCTAGGCGCCATCTTCGTGTTCCATCGACCTTGGTGCCGGGTCCTCTGTCCTCTGGGGGGGCTCCTCGGTCTCTTCAACAGGATCGCGATCCTTCGCCCGGGCGTCCGGAAGGACCGCTGTTCGGACTGCGCGCAATGCCGCAAGGTCTGTCCCGCGGGATTGGACCCGGAAAAGGACATGAACAGCACGCAGTGCCTCCGCTGCCTCGCTTGCGTCTCCTGCGCCCGAAAGGCCGTGGAGATCAAACCCCGCTTCGGGCCCTGACATCCGCCGCCCCCATTCATCGGAGGCGCGCGACAAAATAGTTGGACAGGTAAAAAACGCTTGACAAGTCTAGGGGTTATTCTTCATGATTATGAATGTGAGAACGTGATTACGAATAACGTAATTTAATGACCGTCCCCGCCAAGCGAACGCACCGAGCCCGGCCCTATTACTCCGAACCGTTCGCCAAGGGCCTGCGGATCCTTCGGCTCTTCGATCCCGAACACAAAACCCTAAGTCTGAAAGAGATCTCCGACGCCCTGAAGGTCAGCCCCAGCTCGGCGTTCCGGTTCACGAACACGCTCGTCCAGCTCAATTATCTGAACAAGGACGCGAAGAAGAAGACGCTGTCGCTCGGGACGAAGGCCTATCTCCTGGGCCTGGGCATCGTGAACAGCTTCAGCCTCCTGGACGTCGTCAAGCCCTTCATCGACGAGGTCAACGAGCGCTACAACATCAGCGTCGATTCCTGTGTTCTCGAGGAGCGGGCCCTTCTTCAGCTCTATTTCCGGGGCGCGAAGGATTCCCCGGTCTACAAGGCCCTCATCATCAACCCGGCCATCCATTGTACGGGCCTGGGGAAGGCCATCCTGGCCTACCTCCCGGACGATGATCTGGCCGCCCTCCTGGAGCACCTGCCCCTCGTCGGGCGGACCAGGAATTCCATCACCGACAGGCGGGCGCTCCTGGCCGACCTGAAAGGCGTCCGCGAGCGCGGCTACGCGACGAACGACGAAGAGTATATCAACGGCCTGATCACCATCGCCGCCCCGTTCTTCGATCCGAGAACGGACCGGCCCATCGGCGCGGTCTCGTTCGATTTCCTGACCTCTCAGGCCTCGTTGGCAGAGGCCGAGAGGAAATATGTCAAGCCCCTTCTGAAACTCGGACGGGATATTTCCGCGGTCATCAAATGAAGAAGCCGGCGCCCTGTCGTTCCATCCTTGGCCCTTCTGGCCGGGTTTCGGCTGTTTTCATGGATACCTATTCTAAAAAGGAGGTGTAGATGTCGGCTTCAAAACGGTCTTGGGCATCGGCCTTGGCGATCCTGCTCCTGGTCGCCGTTTCCCTATCGGGCCAAACAAGGGAAACGGCGTCGATCCAGGGCCAGGTCACGGATGACACGGGCGCCCCGCTTCCCGGCGCTTCGGTCACGGCAAGCTCTCCGAGCGTCATGGGGAAGCCGGCGGCCGTCACGGATCAGGACGGGCGCTATCGGTTCCGGGGGCTCCTCACGGGAGTGTACGAAGTCGAGGTGACGATGAGCGGCTTCTCCCCGAAGAAGATCTCGAATGTCAACCTTCACGTGGGCATGACCGCGACCCTTGACTTCGTTCTGTCCTCGGCCAAGATCGAGACGGAAGTGACGGTCATCGGGGCCGCCCCGGTCATCGACATCACCGACGCGTCTTTGGCGAAGACCTATATCACCAAAGACCTCCTGCTCAAGCTCCCCACGTCCCAGGATACGCACGCCATCCTGAACCTCGCTCCGGGCGTGACCCAGCTCAGCGCCTACGGCGGCGGCGACCAGGTCGGCAATTCCTGGACCATCGACGGCACCGAGGTCAGCAGCGCCTGGTTCGGGGGAGGCCAGTACTCCACGCCCATCGCCTACAACACCGTCGAGGAGCAGCAGGTCGTCGGCCTGGGCGCCCCGGCCGAATACGGCGGCTTCACCGGCGTCTACATCAACATCATCACCAAGTCGGGCGGCAATCAGTTCCACGGCGACGTGCAGGCCCTGTACCGGGGCAAGTCCTGGCAGAGCTCGAACGTCGGCGCCGACGACGAGACCTGGCGGCTCTTGGGTGAGACGCCCTCCACGCAAGACTTCAGCGGCAGCTTCCATCTGGGCGGCCCGATCATCAAGGACAAGCTGTGGTTCTTCGGCGGCGCCGAATACAACAAAGAGACCATCATGCTGGAATCGACGGGGAAGGACAGCCCGAGGACCCTGCCGAAGTTCTTCTTCAAATTGACCTTCCAGCCTTCCCAGAAGGACCGCATCCAGGCCTCTTTCGAGACCCATACCTATTCGGCCCTCAGGACCCAGATGGACAACCTCGTCACGGCCGACGGCAACTGGGACGACAAGTGGAAATCCAATCTGTTCAACGTCTCCTATCTCCATACGTTCTCGGCGGATTCCACCCTCGAGTTCAAGATCGGCGGCAATTGGGGGAGCTGGGCCCGTTATCCCTCCCATAAGAGCCACGACATATCCGGATTCTGGGACCTCGTCAACGGGACCCATGCCTGCTACTGGTGGTCCTACCAACCGGACCATAAATATTCGCTGAGGACGGCCTTCACCCAAGCGGTCGACGACCTGGCCGGCTCCCACGACTTCAAAGCGGGCTTCGAGGCCGAGCGCAGCGGCGGGTACTGGGACATGACCCTCCCCGGCGGGGTGGCCTACTACACCCTCGATAACGAGCCCTACATGGCCTTCGCCCAGCACGGCTACCAGGGCTTCGACAACTGGCTGTTCTCCTGGTATCTCCAGGACGACTGGAAGATCGGCAAGACCCTGACCATCAATCCGGGCCTCCGCTACAACATCGCCAGGGGCACGGTGCCGGGCATCGACGAAACGGTCTGGAAGCCGCACCAGGGCCTCGAGCCCCGGATCGGTTTCGCGTGGGATGTCACCGGAAGGCAAAAGACGGTCCTGAAGGCCCATTTCGGCAAGTACTACGAAGGGACCCGGTCCTACAACTTCTGGAACCTGACGCCCCAGGGGGATACGATCTATTACCTGACCCCCGATTTCGACACCCTCGATTACTGGTACACGGTCTACGGCGAGAACCTCTATTCCGTCGATCCCGCGATCCGGGTCCCGTCGATGGACCAGGCCGTCCTCGGCCTCGAGCAGATCCTCGGTCCGAACCTGTCGGCCAGCGTTTCGGTGATCTATAAGAAATGGCGCGATTTCATCGACGTGGTCGATCTCAACGCCACGTTCGAGCCCGTGGACTACACGAATCCCCTCACGGGCCAGACCATGACCGTCTACAACCAGACCAATGTCGGGACGCAGCCTCACTATCTGATCACGAATCCCAAAGTCGGCCGGGATATCGGGGCGGCGGACCCGGACATCGTCATGGTCGATCCGTCCCGCAAGTACACCGCGATCCAGCTCGCCCTCAACAAGCGGTTCGCGGACCGCTGGCAGATGTTCGCCTCCTACACCTACAGCAAGGAGGAGGGCAGCTATTCCAACGCCCACACGGCGACGGGATCGTACGGCACGGGCGGGACCGGGAACTACTACGATCCCAACCTCCAGATCAATCTCTACGGCCGGTCCTCCATCAGCCCGCCGCACATCTTCAAGCTCATGGCGACCTACATCCTCCCGTGGGACATCAACGCCAGCGCCGTCTACACCTACAACTCGGGACGGACCTGGACCAAGACGACCACGCTCACGGAAGTGGACCAGGCCACCAAGCCCTATCTGCTCCTCGAACCCTCGGGATCGACCCGGATGAAGGCCAATAACAACCTCGACTTCCGGCTCGAGAAGACTTTCGCCTTCGGCGGCACGCGCTTTTCGCTCATGCTGGACGTGTTCAACGTCCTGAACCAGGCCATCCCCTGGGGCCAGTACGGGACCTATGTCCAAGTGTTCTATGGCGACGACATGGGCCTGCCCCTGTACGTCTGCGATCCCCGGGTCTTCCGGCTCGGGGTGAAGTTCGATTTCTGATCGAGATTAGCGGCAGGATGAGGGGCCCCTCCGTCGGAGGGGCCCCTTTTTCCTGAGGGGAGGAGTCCGACGATGGCCCGCTTTCATCCAATGACCTCCGGTGCGCCGCGCCTTCTCTTGGTCCTGGGGTTGCTCCTGAGCCCCATACGGGGGATGGCCGCGGACATCCTTGTCATCAAGGCCGAAAGGATCTATACGGCGACGAAGGGCACGATCGAGCGCGGCGTGATCGTGATCGAGAACGGGAAGATCGTCCGGATCGGGGCCGGCCTCGTCCCGCCGCCCGGGGCCCGTGAGATCACCGCCAAGGTCGTCATTCCCGGCCTGATCGACCTGCACAGCCATATGGGCGTTTACGGGATCCCGTTGGTCGAGGAGAACTACGACGGGAACGAGGCCACGAACCCCGTCACCCCGCAGGCGCGGGCCTTCGAGGGATTCAACTTCGACGACCTGTCGATCCCGCCCGCCCGGGCCGCCGGGGTCACGACGGTCATCGCCCGCCCGGGCAGCCTCAACGTCATCTGCGGCACGAGCGTGGCCGTCAAGCTCAAGAAGGCCCCGCCGGAAGAGATGGTCCTCGTGGAGGACTGCGACCTGAAGATGGCCATCGAAGGCAATCCCTCGGGTTACTATGCCGGGCTCAAGCAGATGCCCTCCACCGTCATGGCCGTATACCACGTGGCCCGGCAGGCTTTCGTCGAAGCTCAAGAATATCGGAAGACCTGGGACACCTACGAAGCCGACAAAAAGCGGGGGCAGAACCCCGCCCCTCCCAAGAAGGATTATGGCAAAGAGATCCTGGTCCGGGTCCTCAAGAGGGAGATGCCGGTCCATATCCACGTCTATACGGCTTCGGAGGCCATGACCGCCATCCGGCTGGCCGACGAGTTCCACCTGCGCCTGAGCCTCGGGCACTGCGACAAGACGTACTTGATCGTCGATGAGCTGGCCAAGCGCAAGGACATCTACTACAACGTCGGCCCCGCCCTCTTCGACACCTATTACCAGAACTCCCTCGAGTTCGCCAACGTGCCCGCGATCCTGGCCCGGGCCGGCCTCAAGGTCTCGCTGCAGATCGACGGCAGCGCCAAGCAGCAGAACCTCCGAGAATCGGCCGCCCTGTGCGTCCGCTACGGCATGAGCGAAGACGACGCCCTTCGCTCCATCACCATCAACGCGGCCGAGGCCGTGGACCTCGGCGACCGGATCGGGAGCCTCGAGCCGGGCAAGGACGCCGACCTGGTCCTGCTGGACGGCGAGCCCTTCGAGTTCCTGACGACCGTCGAAACGGTGCTCATCGACGGCAAAGTGGAATATCAGAAGAGCCCCGGCGGGGGAGTTCCGTCCCGGCCGTCCCCGGCGCCGGCTGCGGGACCGCTGAGCCTGCCGGCCGCCGCGAAGACGGCCGGCGCCTACGCGATCCGGGGAGGGATGATCTACACCATGGCCGGCGATCCCATCCGGAACGGCGTCGTCCTGGTGAAGGACGGGAAGATCGAAAAGGTCGGGCCAAGACCTCCCGGTCCCGGAGGGCTATCCGGTCGTCGACGCCGGCGACCGCGTCGTCATGCCGGGCCTCGTCCTGGCCCGGACCCAGCTCGGCCTGACCTCGAATTGGCGGATGCAGAGCTCGACGGACGAGACCTCCAAGCCCGTGACGCCCGAGATCGAAGCCAAGCACGCGGTCGAGCCTCAAGCGCCCCATTTCTACCTGCTCCCCGAGCTCGGGATCACGTCGGCCCTCGTCACGCCGGGGGACCTGAACGTCATCGGCGGCCGCGGCCTCGCTCTGAAGACCCGGGGCGACGTCGTGGACCGGATGATCATCAAGGACCAGGCGGTCATGGTCTTCGGGCTGGGATCGAAGGCCAAGAGGAAGCAGCAGATGCCGTCGACGCGGATGGGCATCGCCGCCCTGGTCAGGGAGACCCTGACCAAGGCCCGGGAGTACCGGGACGCGCTCGACGCGAGCCAGAAGGACAAAAAGAGCCCCGCCCCGCCGCGGGACCTTCATCTCGAAGCCCTCGTCCCCGTCGTCAGGGGGGAGATGCCGGTGATCATCCACTGCGACAGGAAGGACGACATCATGACCGCCCTGAGGCTGGTCGACGAGTTCAAGCTGAAGGCGGTCCTGGACGGGGCGACGGAAGCCTATGCCGTCGTCGACGAGATCAAGAAAAGGAACATCCCGGTCATCCTCGGGGACATCTTCCGAGGGGTCGGGAACATCGAGGACTCGGGCTTCAGCGACGGCAACCCCGCCGCCTTGGCCAAGGCGGGGATCCCCCTGGCCTTCCGGGCCGAGGACGGTCTGTGGCAGTGGCCCGCCGCCGGGACGGCGGGAGGCGATCTTCTCGAAGTCGCCGCCTACGCCTGCCGCAACGGGATGCCCGAGACGTCCGCCCTCCGGGCCGTCACGATCGACGCGGCCCGGATCGCCGGCATCGCGTCGCGGGTCGGCAGCCTCGAACCGGGGAAGGACGCCGACATCCTCATCCTGCGCGGGCATCCCTTCCGGACGGGCTCGGTCGCGGACGCCGTTTTCCTCGACGGCAAGCTGATCTATCAGCGAGGGGAGGGCGGCACCGCCAAGGGGTACGGCCTGTAGGGGCGGGAGCATCAAGATGCGAAGCCCCATCAAGATAGCGGCCGCCGGCGTCGCGGGTTTGGCGCTCTCCCTCGCTTTGCTCGGCCTACCGGCCCCGGGCGACGCCCCGCTGGCCATTCGCGGAGGCCGGATCTACACGGTGACCCAGGGGGTCCTAGAGCACGGCGTTATCATCATCCGGGACGGGAAGATCCAGGAGATCGGCCCGGACGCGGCCATCCCGCCCGACGCCAGGATCATCGAGGCCGGCGGCTCGTTCATCTGCCCGGGTTTCATCGACGCCGGCACGAACCTGGGGACCGTCGAGCTCGAGACCGTCGAGCGGGACGACGATGAGCCAGCCGCGCCCGTGACCTCTCAGCTGAGGGCCCTGGACGCTTTCAACCCGGGGAATCATCTGATCCCCGGCGTCCGGAGGGACGGGATCACGGCCATCCTCCTGAGGCCGTCGAGAGGGAACCTTCTGTCCGGTCAGAGCGCGTTTCTCCGCCTCGCCGAAACGCAGGACCTGGATGTCCTGACCGTCAAACCGGCGGCCGCCGTCCACGGCAGCCTCGGGGACGTCCTGAGGTCGCGTTCGAAACAAGGTACGGTCTACCCGTCTACGCGCATGGGCGCCGCGGCGCTCCTTCGGCAGACCCTGTCGGACGCCAAGCAGTATCTTGATTCGGAGCTCCGGGCCGGGCCCGGCGCGAAGGCCTCCGCCGAGCCCCAGCTCGCGGCCTTGGTCCCGGTGGTCAAGGGAGAGCGGCCCCTCGTCATCGCCGCCAACCGCCTGGACGACTTGTTGACCGCTCTCCGGATCAGCCGGGAATTCGGCGTCCGGATCGTCATCGACGGAGGCGCGCACGCCTGGCGGATCAAGGACCGGCTGGCCGCCGGGAATGTCCCGGTCCTCCTGGCGCCGGGAACCGATCTCGGGACGACCGTCGAGACGGACGGCGCGAAGCGCGAGAACGCCGCGCTGCTCCAGGAGGCCGGCGTCAAGATCGCCTTCCAATCCGGAGGGATCCAGGACCTCGGCGGCCTATTGCCCGCGGTCCAAGCCGCCGTCCGATACGGCTTGACGCCCGAAGCGGCGCTGCGGGCCCTGACCATCAACGCCGCGGAGATCTTCGGCGTCGCCGACCGCCTGGGATCCCTAGAGAAAGGCAAATACGCGGACATCGTGATCTTCGACGGCGATCCGACCCTGACGGCGGCCCGGGTCCGAACGGTCATCGTCAACGGCCAGGTCGTCGTCGGCGGCCGGGACTGATCGCGCGCCCCTCGTTATCCCTAAGACGGGACCGGGGGGCAGAAGAACGAAAGGACTTAGCGATATGGAACATCCGTGGGTCCCGGGATTCCCGGGCACGATCACCGTTTGCGACCAGGACGGCGTGATCATCGACCTGAACGATGCGGCCGTCCGGCTGTTCGCGGACCGGGGCGGCCGGGGCTTGATAGGTTCGCTGATCTTCGACTGCCATCCGGAACCGGCCCGGACGAAGCTGGCCGAGCTGTTCGAGAGCCGGAAGCAGAACGTCTATACGATCCAGCAGCAGGGCCGGCGGAAGCTCGTCTTTCAAACCCCCTGGTTCCGGGACGGGCAGTATTCCGGCTATCTGGACATGACCGTCGAGATCCCGCAAACCATGCCCCACTTCGACCGGGATGCCGAAGCGGCCGCGGCCCAGGGAACTCGAGAAGCCTCAGAGGAGAAATGATGAATGAATGTATTCAAATCCGCTTGCCTGATCCTGGCGTTGGCTATAATGGGATCGAGCTGCTCGCGATCCGAGGCGAAAATGGCTGATCTGGTCCTCCTGAACGGTACCATCTGGACCGTCGATCCGGCCAATCCCTGGGCCGAGGCCCTGGCGGTCGACGGCGACCGGATCTCGCGCATCGGCAAAACCAGCGATATCAAGAAGCTCGTCGGCCGGGAGACCCAGGTCGTGGACCTGCGCCGGTCCTTGGTCCTGCCCGGGTTCATCGACAGTCACACCCATTTCCTCAAGGGCGGGATGGCCCTGGCCAGCGTTCAGTTGCGGGACGTGACCGGCCGCGAGGAATTCACCGCCAGGGTCGCCGCCAAGGCCCGGGAGCTCGAAAAAGGGGACTGGATCCTCGAAGGCAATTGGGACCATGAGCAGTTCTCCCCGCCGGACCTTCCCCGGAAAGAATGGATCGACGCCGTCACGCCCGACAACCCCGTCTGCGTGACCCGCTACGATCTCCATATCGCCCTGGCCAACAGCCTCGCGCTGAAGCTGGCCGGGATCACCAAGGACACTCCCTCGCCCGCGGGCGGGGAGATCCAAAAGGACCCGGTCACGGGAGAGCCGACCGGGATCGTGAGGGACGCGGCCCTGGCCCTGGTCACGAAGCACGTTCCCGAGCCGACCTTGAATGTCAAAACCCAGGCGGCCCTGGCGGCCCTGCGGCATGCCGCGGAGGTCGGCGTGACCTCGGTCAACGATATGGCCGAAGCCCCCATATTCGACCAGAGCTTCGAGATCTATCAAAAGCTCCTCCAGGAAGGCCAACTGACGACCCGGATCTATTTCTACATCCCCATCGACAAGATGGAGATCTTCGAGGAGCTTCGGCTGAAGACCCCCTTCGGGAACGACCGGCTGACGATCGGCGGCTTGAAGGCCTTCGCCGACGGCGGCGTCGGCGCGAGCACGGCCTATTTCTTCGAGCCGTACACGGACGATGCCCGGACCTGCGGCCTTTTGGCGCCCCAGATGTTCCCCGAAGGCATCATGGAACAACGGGTCCGTCGGGCCAACGAGGAAGGCCTCCAGGTGTCGATCCACGCCATCGGGGACAAGGCCAACGCGCTCATCCTGGACATCTACGAGCGCACGGCCGGGACCGGTTCGCTCAAAGACAAGCGCTTCCGGATCGAACACGCCCAACATCTGCGGGAGAAGGACATCGAGCGCTTCGGGAGGCTGGGCGTCATCGCGTCGGTCCAGCCGTACCATGCCGTCGATGACGGGCGATGGATGGAGAACAGGATCGGTCCCGAACGCTGCCGGACGACCTATGCCTTCAAGTCCCTGCTGGACCATGGGGCCGTCCTGGCCCTTGGCTCGGATTGGCCGGTGGCCCCTCTGAACCCGCTGTCGGGCATCCACGCCGCGGTCACGCGTCAGACCACGGACGGCAAGAACCCGCAGGGTTGGCATCCGGAACAGAAGATCTCCGTGGAAGAGGCCATCAAGGGGTTCACCTGGAACGGCGCCTATGCCACGTTCGCCGAGGACAGCAAAGGATCTCTCGAAGAGGGGAAATTGGCCGATATCGTCGTTCTGGACCAGAACCTCTTCAAGATCGATCCGGCGAAGATCAAGGACGCCCAGGTGACGATGACCATCGTGGGAGGCCGGATCGTCTACGAGCGTCCGCGGTCATGAACCTCTTCCACCGGCGATTGTGCCGGTCGGAGAAGTGGAAGAGAAAGCTCGGCGACAGGATCCTGCCGTTCGCCTTGAAGGGGGTGGATCTCGGTGACGACGTCCTGGAGATCGGCCCCGGGCCCGGCCTGACCACGGAGCTTCTGAGCCGGCTCGTCCCGAAGCTGACCGCCGTCGAGATCGACCCCAGGTCGGTCAAGGTCCTGGAGACACGGCTCAGGGGCACCGGCGTGACGATCGTCAGGGGAGACGCCCTGTCGCTGCCGTTTCCCGAGGCCAGATTTTCCGGGGCGCTGGCCTTGACGATGCTTCACCACGTCCCGTCGCCGGAGCTGCAGGACCGGGTCCTGCGGGAAGTCGCCCGGGTCCTCAAACCCGGCGGCACGTTCGCCGGCGTCGATAGCTTGACCAGTCTTTCGATGCGCCTCATCCATATCGGAGACACCTTGGTCCCTTTGGATCCCCGGACGTTCGGGGGACGCCTCGAAAGAGCCGGGTTCCACGATGTCGTCGTCGAGGCCAACGCCGAGCGGCTCCGGTTCCAGGCCCGGCGCTGAGCGATCCTCTCCGGCGATCGCTCAGTTCTTCTTGAAGACCAAGTCCCGGACCGTGTCGCGGTCGATGATGAACCCGGTCGCACGGTTCTGCGCGTCCCGTTGGAAGACGATCATCGGAACGACCTGGGAGCCGCTGGTAAAGCGATCTTGTTCATCGGGCGCCAGGCGGACTTCCGGCCGGCCGGGCAAAAGAAGCACCAGGCCGGCTCCGCGCAGTTCGATCCCAAGCCGGGAGTTGAGTTCTTCGTTAACATAGCTGCCGACGAATTCCTGAAGCTCCTGGGGCGTCGGCCTGACCAGAACGACCCTGGGGGCGACCCCCTCCTCGCCGCCTTGGCTCCATACGAACTGCGTGACCTTCCCGTCCTTGTTCTTTTGGAAGGTCAGCTTTCCCTGCGCGACGTCCAGATAGAACTCCGTCTCCGAGAGTGCCGTCAAGCGGAAACTTCTGGCCAGAGAAGCCCAAATGGAGCTGGCCGCCGACATGGCTGATGACAAAGATCTGACCGGGTCCCAGGCGGTACTCGCCGGCGTAAGCCTCGAGCGTTTTGGGGTTGACCTTGACGGCCTTCCTGGCGGCGGAGGGAGCCTTCGCCGCGGGTGGCGCCGGCTTGGCGGCCGCGGCCGGAGTCGGAGCCGGAAGGTAGATCTCGGCGATGGCCGGGGCGAATCCGTCGATGCCCGTGTAATCCCAGTTGGCCAGGACGACGAACCCGAGCCTGTCGTCGGGGAAATAGGCGAAGTCGGCTCCGGAGCCGGCCCATGTCCCCGTCAGGGAGATGCGCCGCCGGCCGCGCTGGCTGGCGACCGTCAGCCCGTACGAAAAGCCCGAAGCCTGGCCGTCGTTGAGAGTCCCGGCCGTGGTCATCTTGGCGATCACATCCGGCCCGCCGACCTGTCCCGTCTCGAAGTTCAGGATCCACTTGGCGAGCTCGGCGACGGACGAGAAGAGCGAGTGCGAACCGACGAGCGACAGATTGTCGATGCCCCGGAGATACTCGCTCCGCGTGAAGTTGTAGCTGAAAGCCTGATCGTCGAGGATCGAACGGGAGTTCTCGCGGAACTGGGACTGGGTCATCCTGAGCGGCTTGAGGATGTTCTCCCAGGCCCAATCCGAGAACGGCTGCTTCGTGGCCCGCTTGATGACCTCGGCCAGAAGGTCGTAGTTCGTGTCGGTGTATTGGTATCGGTCGCCGGGAGGAAAGAGAAGCCGCTTTTGCGCCTTGACGACCGCGAGGACCTTGTCGATCGTGATCTCCTCGCGGTCCCGGCCCGTCAGTTGGATCACGGAGAGCCAATCGCGAAGCCCGCTGGTCTGATAGACGAGATGACGGAGCTTGACCGGGGTCCCAAAATCGGGAAGCTCCGGGATGAACTTCCGGACGTCGTCGTCCAGGTTCAAACGGCCCTGTTTCTCGAGCATGGCGACGGATTGGCCGACGAACGCCTGGGCCAGGGTGGCGGTGTTGAACAGGGTGCCCGGAGCGATGGCGACCGCGTGCTCCTGGCAGGCGAGGCCGAAGACCTTCTGGTAGACGACCTTCCCCTCCTTGACGACGACCACGGCGAAACCGGGCTGGTCAAGCCTGTTCCAGAAGTCGAACAGCTTGTCCATCTGCTCGCTCTGAGAGGGCGCGGCTTGGGGAGTCTGCGCGGACAGGCTCATGGAGAGGACGATCGAGAGAGCCAGGATGATCGCCACCAGGCGGCCGTTCTTTGTCATGGGTCCCTCCCCGGCAGTTCGCGGGCGATGGCTGATAAAGCGCCCGCCGAGTCTGCTTTCATTCTAAGGGAATGGCGGGGCCTTGGCAATATCGAGAGGACCGCCCTTTTGAATTTCCCCTTCCATTTTGTTACCATGACGATAGAGTGAACGCCGCGATCAAGAGGGGAGCCGTCCGTCGGAGTCCGGTGGTCCTTCTGGCCTTGCTCGCGGGATCGATCGCCGGGACGAGGATGACCGCCATGCCGCAGTCCATCACGGAATTCGTCAAGGCCCTGCCTGACAAGGTCGATCGCTGGAACAGGATCGAGCCGCCGGGAACCTATTCGCCCCAAACGCTCTCGGACTACATCGACGGCGGGCGCCGAGCTTTTCCTGTCCTACAACTTCAAGGGCGCGCTGGCCGTGAAATACGAGGACGCGTCCGAGAACGAGATCGCCGTGGACATCTTCGACATGGGCTTCGTCCTACGATGCCTTCGGCGTCTTCGCCCACACGCGCGAGACGAATGCCGAGGATTTCGGTCAAGGCAGCGAGTACGCCGCCGGGCTCCTGACGTTCTGGAAGGGCCGCTTTTACGTTTCCGTCCTCGCCTACCCGGAGACCCCGGCGTCGAAGAACGCCGTGACCGCTCTGGGGCAGGCGATCGCCGGAGCGATCCGGGAGGAAGGTCCGGTGCCGCCCATCCTGGCCCTTCTTCCGCCGGAGAACCTCCAGTCCGGAAACCGTCCGCTATTTTCATCACTACATCTGGCTGAACAGCTTCAGTTTCGTGTCCAACGAGAACGTTCTGAACATCGGAGCCGATACGCCCGCCGCGCTGGCCAAGTACCGGCACGCCGGGTTCATCCCTGTTCCTCCTGCTTGTCCGGTATCCGGACGCGAAGAGGGCCGAGGCGGCCGCGGGACAATTCGTCGAAAAGATCCTCGGCGGCACGACGGAAGGAATCCGCCAGATGGAGGGAGGCCGCTGGGCGGGACTCCAGCGCCGGGGGAGCCTCGTCAGCGTCGTTCTCAACGCGCCCGACGCGGCCTCGATCCGCGATATCCTGGCCAGGATCAAGGAATGAAAGGGAGGCCGTCATGAAATCCAGACGATCCATCACCCGCCGCGAGTTCATCAAGAGCGCCTCCGCCGCGGCCCTTGCGGCTCCACTGCTCCTTTCCGCGCAGGAGGGGACGGCCCCGTCGCCGGCCGGTAAAAGCCGGGTCGTGCTGCTCCGGGACATCAACGTCCTCGACGAGAACGGGCAGCCCCGCCAGGATGTCGTCCAGGAGATGCTCGACACCGGCCTCAAGACCCTGACCGGCAAGCCCGATCCGCAGAGCGCCTGGAAGACGATCATCAAGCCCGACGACATCGTCGGCATCAAGAACAACCGCTGGGGCTACCTCCAGACGACGCCCCAGGTGCAGAACGCGCTCAAGAAGCGGATCCTCGAGGCCGGCGTCAAGGACAGCAACGTCGGCATCGACGACCTCGGCGTCCTGCAGAACCCGATCTTCCTGAAGTCGACGGCCCTGATCAACGCCCGTCCGATGCGTTCCCACCATTGGGCCGGCGTCGGGTCGCTGATCAAGAACTACATCATGTTCATCCCGGAACCGATCACCATCCACCCGGATTCCTGCGCCGACCTGGCCTCGATCTGGGACCTGCCGATCGTCAAGGGCAAGACGCGGCTCAACGTCCTGGTCATGTTCACGCCGCAGTTCCACAGCTTCGGGCCGCACAGCTTCAATCCCGAAGTACGTCTGGAAATACTACGGCATCCTGATGGGCTTCGACCCGGTCGCCGTGGACGCCACCGGCCTGCGCATCATCGAGGCCATCCGGCGGGAGTATTTCGGCGACGACCGGCCGCTCAACCCGCCGGCCAAGCACATCGCCATCGCCGACACCAAGTACCACCTCGGCACGGCGGACCCGGCCAAGATCGACCTCGTCAAGATCGGCTACGACAAGGACGTTTTCGTTTAATTGTCTTTGTCTTTCGGCGGCTGATCTGATATCCGAAACAGCGCCCGTCCCCTAGAATTATGCCATCTCGGCAATACGCTCGCTTTGGCCGTCTTCATCGAGTGCTCTGGGCTTGCGACGGGCATGCTTTTACTCCGCTTCGCGCCCCAGAAGGGGAGGGCGCCGTTTCTTGACACGTTCTTGACACTTCCCTAACAACTCGCCGCTTCACGGCCGCTAGATTGACAGCGTCGGGCGTACCGTGAGGAGGGCCGCATGGGCGATCCAAAGACCATCGTCATCATCAACCCGGCGTCCTCCGCGGGGCGGACGGGCCGCCGCCAACGCGAAATACTGGCCGCCATCGAAAGCCACTTCGGACGGGGATTCTCGCTCTTCGTGACCAAGCGGCCCAAGGACGCGACCTTTTCCGCCCGGGAGGCGTCCCTCCGGGGGATCGAGCTGGTCATCGCCGTGGGGGGCGACGGGACCATCCAGGAGGTCGTCAACGGCCTGATGGAGGCGGCGCGGGCGACCGATCGGCGCCCGCAACTGGGCATCATCAATGCGGGAACGGGCCACGGATTCGCGCAGAGCCTGGGCTTGCCGGCCGGCCTCGACGCCCAATGCGCCGGGATCGCAAGCGGGAGCATCCGCCGGATCGATATCGGTCGGGCCGCGTTTTCGGAAGGCGCCGGCCGGCCCGTGGAGCGCTACTTTATCAACGAATGCCAGGCCGGGATCGGCGGCAGGGTCGTCGAGAAGGTCCAGGCCGGGCATAAAAAGCTCGGCGGCTTCCTCGGGTTCGGATTGGCCACGCTCACGACCGCCCTGAGCTATCCCAACCGCTCCATCAAGTTCTCGCTCGACGACGGCCCGGAGCGATCCGGGACCTTCCTCGGCATCGTGGCGGCCAACGGCCAGGCCATGGCCGGAGGCATGAAACTGGCGCCCCGGGCATCGGTCGAGGACGGCGAGCTCGATATCATCTTCATGCACGGCCAAACGCTCGCCGAGCGGCTGCGAAATTTCCCGAAGATCTACTCGGGCACGCATCTGGGGTCGCCGAAATTCGGTTATCTCCGCGGACGGAGCCTTTCCCTGGCGTCGGAGGACCGGGTCTCCTTCGAAGCCGACGGCGAGCCGTTCGGGCATCTGCCCTGCCGCATCGAGGTCGTTCCCGCGGCTCTCGAGGTGAGAACTGTCAAACCGGTGACGGTGTAGGCCATGGCCGACCTGCTGACGATGATCCGCAAATTCGAGTTCGAGTTCCGCATCTTCATCTCCTTCGGCCTGGTCATTCTCGTCAGCGCCCTGTCGTTCACGGTTTTCGCCGATCGGCCTCTCACGGCCGTCGCCGTCGGCGGCCTCCTCGGGATCCCCGCGCCGCCGGCCCGCGCCTTGGGCTACCTGGCGGCCGCGCTTTTCACAGCCGGGGCCTCGTTCCTCCGGATCTGGTCGGGGAGCGTCCTGACGTCGAGGCGGATGATGTCCTTCGCCGTCAAGACGGACGCGCTCCTTTCCACGGGGCCCTACGAGCTCGTCCGGAATCCGATCTATCTCGCCGACCTCGTGGCCTTCGCCGGATTCGCTCTGTGCCTTCCGCCGATAGGCCTCCTGCTTCCGGTCCTCCTGTACCTGCATTACACCCAGCTCATCGGTTACGAAGAGATCTCTCTCCGGAGGGAATTCGGACCGGACTACGCGGCCTATCGGAGCCGAGTGCCCCGCCTGCTTCCGGGCCGGGGCTGTCGGAAGCGCTTGGGGGCCGCCTTCAAGGACCTCAGGATCACCCGCGACGGGATCCGGCATAACGCCCTCTATCTCCTGTTCATCCCGGGCTTCGTCCTGGCGGCGATCACGGGCCGGCTCATCTGGGCCGTGGCCATCGGCCTGCCGGCCGTGGTGGACTGGGCGATCGTGCACACGAAGATCGGCGTGGTCAAGGACGGGGCGGAACCCGCCGTCAAGGGCAAGATATTCCGCGATGTCCTTTACGCCAATTGCTGGGAAGATCCGCAGCTCGACCGGGCCGCCTTCGGGATCGGCCCGGGCGATGTCGTCTTTTCGATCACGTCCGGCGGCTGCAATGTCCTGACCTTCCTTCTCGACGATCCCCGCAAGGTCATCGCCGTCGACGCCAACCCGCATCAGGGCTATCTGCTCGAGCTCAAAATGGCCGCCTTCCGAACGCTCTCGCATGAGGAAACTCTCGAGTTCTTCGGCGTCCGGCCTTGTCCCGCACGCCTGCGGCTCTATCGCGAGAGGCTTCGATCGGGGCTGTCGAATGACGCGGCCCGATTCTGGGACGGCCATCCCGGGAAGATCGCCCGGGGGATCATCCACGCCGGGCGCTACGAGAGATACATGCGCCTGCTTCGCCATACGGTCGTCGCGGGTTTCGGCAAAAGACGGCTCATCCGGCGTTTGTACGAGGCCGACGGCCCGCCGGCGAGAGAACGTCTTTACCGCGAGAAGTGGCAGGGCCTCCGGTGGAAGCTCTTGACGGGCGTCATGCTCAGCCGCCGGCTGAACGGGCTGCTCTTCGACCGAGCCTTCTTCGCCTATCTCGACCGCGACTTTTCTTTCGGGCGCCATTTCGCCGCCAAGGCCGAGCGGGCCTTGGTCCGGCTGCCGATGAAGGAAAACTACTTCCTCTCCTATATCCTCCTCGGCCGGTTCTACGGCGAGCCCTTTCTGCCGATCTACCTGCGCCGCGAGAATCATCAGCCCATCCGGGACCGTCTGGACCGCGTGGAGATCGTCACGGCGAGCTGCGAGCGCTTTTTCGCCGGCCTCGAGGATTCGTCGATCTCGAAATTCAACTTCTCCAATATCTTCGAATGGATGTCGCCGGCGGCCTTCGAGGCCCTCCTCCGGCAAACCGTCCGGGTGGCCAGGGACAAGGCCGTCCTGACGTACCGCAACCTCCTGGTCTTCCGGGAACGGCCTCCCTCTCTGGGCGGGACCATCAGGCCCCTTCGGGACCTGGCCAAGGCGCTCCATGAGACCGACCTCTCGTTCATCTATGACAACTATGTCGTCGAGCAGGTCGAGAAGGAATAGGCCATGTCCTACTCTGTCGTCCCGGTCACGGATAAGAGGCGGCTCGACGAGTTCCTTCGGCTGCCGTTCGCCCTGTATCGCGGCGATCCCCTTTGGGTGCCGCCGCTCGTGGCCGAGGTCCGAAGGACGCTCGACCCGGAGCGGAATCCCTATTTCGCGGACGCCTCGCTCCGTCTCTTCGTAGGCTATCGGGACAGAATGCCCGTCGCCCGGCTGGCGGTCGTGATCAACGGCGCCCATCGAAAGACGTTCGGGGTCCGGGCGGCGTTCTTCGGCTTTTTCGAATCGGCGAACGACGAGCAGGCCGTGAAGCCCCTCTTCGCCGAGGCCGAGACGTTCTGCCGGGCCCGAAACGTCGAGGTGCTCGAAGGGCCGTTCAATCCGCATCACTATTCCGAGATCGGCCTGCAGATCGACCGGTTCGGGACGGCGCCGAGCTTCTTCCAGCCCTATAACCCGCCCTATTACCCCGAGCTCCTGGAGAAGGCCGGGTACCGGATCTCCGCCCGTCTCCAGACGATGGTGAACGACGACGTCGGCAACGATCTCGCCCGCCGCTTCGGCGACCTGCCGGTCACGGCGTGCCGGGACGGATACACGGTCCGGTCCTTTTCGCCCGCGGACAAGGCCCGCGACCTGGCGTTCATGAGGGAAGTCAACAACGACGCCTTCGCCGGGAACTGGCACTTCCTTCCCTTGAGCCCGGAGGAATACGCGTTCTCGGCCAAGTTCATGAGTTTCGTGACCCGGCCGGATCTCATCAAGTTCGTCGAGCATCGACGGCCGGCCGGTGGCCGTCCTGCACTGCGTCCTGGATGTCAACCCGCTTCTCCGGCGGCTGGAACGGCGCGGCCGGGCCTGTCAAGCTCCTCCGGTTCCTTCGCGGCCGGAGAGCCGTCAAGACCATCATTCTCTTCACGGTGGCCATCAAGAGGGAGCACCGGCGCTCGTGTGTCTCCCGGCTGCTCCTGGCCGAGTTCTGCCGGATGGCCCGGCCGTTCGAGAGGGCCGAAACGACCTGGATGTCGGCCGACAACCGGTCCGCCCTCAAGGCGGCCGCGAGCTTGGGCATGCGGCCGGACAAGCATTTCGCCGTCTATGCCAAGGAGCTCGGCCGATGACCGGGACTCTCGAACCGCCGGACTGGGGCCTGGGGACCGCCGCCGACGGCCGGCTCACGATCGGGACCGTGAGCGCGGTCGATATCGCCCGCGCCTTCGGCACGCCCCTCCACGTTCTCCACGAGGAGCGGCTCGAGGCGACGGCCGCCGGGTTCCGGCGGAGCATGGAAACAGCCTACCCGGGCCGGTCCTCCGTCCATTATGCTTTCAAGTGCAATTCCGTCCCGGCCGTCATCGAAACCGTGCGCCGGGCGGGCCTCAAGGCGGAGGTCATGAGCCCGCTCGAGCTCGAGCTTGCCCTTCGCCTGGGGTATGGGGGCGAGGATATCGTGATCAACGGGCCGGGAAAGACCGCGGCGTTCCTCAAGACCGCCGTCGAGAGCGCCGTCCGCCTGATCAACGTCGATTCGCTTCCCGAGCTCGCCCTTGTCAACGAGATCGCCCTGGCCGCCCGCAAACAGGTCGACATCCTTCTCCGGATCAACCCCGATCTCGTTCCCAAGGGCATGAACGCCGGCTCGGCCACGGGGAGCCGGAAGGGCTGCGCCTTCGGCCTCGACCTCAGGGGCGGCGAGGTCCGGGCGGCCTTGGGCTTGCTCCGTGACCTGCCCGGGATCCGTTTCCGGGGATTTCATTTTCACATCGGAACGGGGATCCGCGACGCCCGGGCCTATTCCCGGGTCCTCGATCGCCTGGCCCCGCTCTTCCGTGAGACGCGCGCCGCTGGCTTCAAGGTGGACGTCGTCGACGTCGGCGGCGGGTTCGCCTCCCGGACGACGCGGGAAATGTCCTCCCGGGAGCTCCTGATCTACCAAGGGTTCGGGCGGTTGCCGGCCGGGGCCGCCCGCGCCGCATGCAGTACGTTCGAGGACTTCTCACGGGAGATCGGCCGGGCGCTCCGCCGGATCTTCCCGGCGGACGAGCTTCCCGAGCTCATCGCCGAGCCGGGCCGTTCGATCGTCAGCCCGAACCAGTTCCTTCTCCTGACGGTGTCTCAAGTCAAGGCCCGGCCGAGGGTCCGGAAATGGCTCATCACGGACGGCGGCCTGGGGACCGTGACTCTGCCGACGTTCTATGAATGCCACGAGGTCCTTCTCGCCGACGATGTCCGCCGTCCCCGCAGGGAACGCGTGACCATCGTCGGCCCGGTCTGCTTCGCGTCGGACGTCGTCTACCGGAACATCCGGATGCCCGAGGTCCGGGCCGGCGAGGTCATCGCCATCATGGACAGCGGCGCCTATTTCCTCGCCCAGGAATCCTCCTTCGGATTCGCGCGACCCGCCGTGGTCGCCGTGAAGGGGGACGCCTGCCGCCTTGTCCGCCGGAGAGAGACCTTCGCGGATCTCGTGGGACGCGATATCTTCTCAAGCCCAAACGCCCATTCAGGAGGACGATCATGAAATTCGCCGTGATCAAGAACGACTCAGATCCGGGACGGGACCGGATCGCCGCGGCCATCGAACGGACCTGCCTCGCGCATGGCCACGAGCTTGGCTCTCCGGAAGAGGGGGTCCGGTTCGTCCTCAATCTGACCGGTCCGGACTCGCCCCGGAGCTTCAGGCGCAGGGCCCAATCGGTCTTCGTCTTTTCGCTCGTGACCCTGGCCCGTCCGCCGGAGTCGCCGCAAGCCCTGCGCTCGCTGTGCTACGCGACCCTGGTCCGCACCCTTTCGAATATCCTGCTCTGCGCCGTTCCCAAGGACGGCCCGGCCGCGAATGGGGGTGAGCCGGCCTACGAAATGTACTTCACGACCCCGGAAGCCGGCTTCTATCACCTCGCGTTCGATCCCGAAAGGGTCTATGAACGGATCATCCCGATCGCCGGGGCCCGCTTCGCCATCGCCAACCGGTTCTCCGAGGACCTGCCCGAGCGCTTCTGGCGAGACGTCGCCCGTCGTCGAACGGATCAAGAGGGGAGGGAACGAGCTCGACGAGCTCGGCGTCCTGCCCGCGCCCTTCGACCTCCACACCGTGCTGTCCGAGAGGTCCATCCGGCACATCTACAAGCTGTTCGAGATGCGAAGCCTGAGCTACGGGAACCTGAGCGCGCGGGAGCGCATTCCGGAGCTCGGGGACACGACGTTCTGGATGACGGCCCGCGGGGTGGACAAGGCCCATCTCTCGAAGATCGGCTGGGACATCCTCCTCGTCAAAGGCTTCGATCACGAGGCGGTCCAGGCCCTGGTCAGCGTCCCCCCCGACCACGACCCGAAGGTCCGGGTCTCCGTGGACGCCGTGGAGCACGAGCTCATCTATCGGACGTTCTCCCGGGTCGGGGCCATCGTCCATGTCCACGCCTGGATGGACGGCGTCCTCTGCACGGGCCAGAATTATCCCTGCGGGACGATCGAGCTGGCCGAGGACGTGGTCCGGCTTCTCGCCCGGACCGAACGGCCCGAGCGGACCGCCGTCGGTCTCCGGAACCATGGGCTGACGATCACGGGGCCGGACCTCGACGAGATCTTCGGCCGCATCCGGGGGCGCTTACGGACCGAAGTCGAGATGATGGCCTAGAGCGCAAGGACTTCCCCGTGGACATGTACGCCGTACGGACGCTCCGCAGCCAGCCGCTCCGCCTGATCCTGACGATCGGAGGCATCGCGCTGTGCATCGTCCTGATGTTCTTTCTGCTGGCCGTCTACCGGGGCGTCGCCGACGGCTCGGTGGAATACATCCGGCAGAATCGCGCCGATCTCTGGGTCCTCCAGGACAACGCCACGAACATCCTGAGAGGCTCGTCGCTCATCTCGACGGACCAGATCAACGCCATCGCCCGAACGCCCGGCGTCCGGACGGCCGCGCCCGTCCTGTTCCTTCTCTCGACGATCCGGAACGGCGACCGGGTCGGCACGATCTTCCTGACCGGGTTCGAGCCCGAAAAGGGCCTCGGCGGGCCGCCCCAGCTCGCCCGGGGGCGGAGCCCGCGCGCGGACGACGAGATCGTCCTCGACCGGTCGTTCGCCCTGAAATTCGGGTTCGAGGCCGGGGAGGAGGTCGATCTGCAGGGCCACCGCTTGAAGATCGTCGGGATCAGCCGCGGGACGAACGCGTTCGTCATCCAATACGCGTTCGTGACGCTCCGTTTCGCCCGAAAGCTCATCGGCGTACCCGGATTGGCCACCTGCGTCCTGGTGAACGCCGAGCCGGGGGCCGACATCGGGCCCATCCGGGAGGAGATCTGCGATGTCTTGGCCGGCCTGCAAGGCCTACGATCAGGAGACCTTCCTGGCCAACAACGTCCGCGAAATGCGGTCGGGTTTCCTGCCCCTGCTCTATACGGTCGCCGTGATCGGGGCCGTCGTCCTCACGGCCATTCTCAGCCTCCTTCTTTCGGTCAACATCCTGGAGCGCCGGAAGGACTTCGCCATTCTCAAGACCCTGGGATCGCCCATGGCGTTCCTCTGGGGCCTGGTCATCAAGCAGGCCGTGCTGATAGCCTCGGTCTCGTGCGCCGCCGCCCTGATCCTCTTTTTCCCGCTCGTCCGGGTCATCGAGAGGATCTCGCCCGAAGTCACCACGAAATCGACCGTCGGCCAGATCGGCGGCGTCGTGGCCGCGGTGCTTCTGATGAGTCTGGCGAGCTCGCTCGTCGCGATCCGCCGGCTCCGGCGCATCTATTTCCTGGAGGCCTTTTCATGAACGCCGTCGCCATGACCGGGCCGGTCGTCCGCCTCGAGAAGGTCACGAAGATATTCGACGGCTCCGGTCCTCCGACGACCGCGGTGCGCAATGTCTCCCTCGAGGCGCGGCGCGGCGAGATGGTCCTCCTCTTGGGACCGAGCGGCAGCGGAAAAACGACGCTCCTGACGATCATCGCGGGCCTGGCGAAGCCGACGTCCGGGAGCGTCGCCCTATTCGGCAAAGGCGTGGAGGAGTTCTCGGCGGCCGAGCTCCAATCACTCCGGGCCGATAAGATCGGCTTCATCTTTCAGACCTTCCTGCTCATAGATTCCTTGACGGCCAGTGAGAATATCGAGATCGTGCTCCGGTTCTGCCGGAAACGGAGAGCGGAGAGGGCCCGGAAAACGCGGGCCCTGCTCGGGGAACTCGGCATCGAACACCTGGCCGGCCGTTTCCCCCGGGTCCTGAGCCAGGGCGAGAAGCAGCGCGTCGCGATCGCCCGGGCCATCGCCAACGATGCCGAACTTCTCATCGCCGACGAACCGACCGGAAGCCTCGAGACCCGACAGGCGGTCGGCATCATCGGGCTGCTCCACGCTCAGGCCAAGACGCGGGGCACGGCCGTGATCGTCGCCAGCCACGATCTCCGCCTCAAGGAATATGCCGATCGGACCCTGCAGCTTCAGGACGGGGAGATCGGGTAAGAGCGATTCGCCGTGATCTATTGCCCCTTTTTATTATCCGGAGCCTCGGGCTCGATAGGCTCGGGGGCTTTGTCCTGGCCTGAGCTCCCTTCGATACCTTGTCCGCAGGACCGGGCTTCTTCATTTCCAGGTGTTTCTTTGTCGCCAGCTTCGCGGTCTTCTGCCACTTTGCCGCTCTGGCGATCTCCGCTTTCCCTCTCGTCACCCTATATGCCGAGGCCCTAACGCTCATTTTTGCCATTATAAGGATACCTCCTTGCTATAGATCATAATGCCCTTGCCCCCTATTCGCAAGGCAAGATTGGTATAATGGCTGCCGTGAAGAAGGATGTGATCATCCTCGGTGCGGGCGCGGCGGGCCTGATGTGCGCCGTCGAATGCGGCAAGCGGGGACGGTCGGTCGTCCTGCTCGAACACACCGGGACCGTCGGGAACAAGATCCGGATCTCGGGGGGCGGCGCCTGCAACTTCACGAACCGTTCCATGAACGAGACCCATTTTCTCTCGTCCAACCCGCACTTCGCGAAATCCGCGCTGTCCCGTTTCACGCCGCAGGACATGACGGCGCTCCTCGAGCGCCACAAGATCCGGATCGTCGAAAGGAAATGGGGCCAGCTCTTCACCCGGGACGGGGCGGCGGGGATCGTGCAGATGTTCCAGGACGAATGCGCCCGGGCGAAAGTCTCGATCCAGCTCGATTGCCGGATCGAGGAGGTCTCGAAAAGAGAGTTGTTCGAAGTCGTTTCCAGCCGGGGCCGTTTCGAATCGGGATCGCTCGTGGTCGCGACCGGAGGCCTCGCCATGCCGAAGATCGGGGCCACCCCCTTGGGTTACCGGATCGCCCGGCAATTCGGGCTGAAGGTCATCGAACCCGTTCCCGCCCTGGTCCCGCTCTTGTGGAGCGAAGACGATCTCCACAGATTCAAGGACCTGTCGGGGCTTGCTTTCGACGCGATCGTGAAATGCGGACGCCATCGATACCGGGAAAATATCCTTTTCACGCACCGGGGATTGAGCGGGCCCGCCGTTCTGCAGATCTCTTCGCATTGGAAGGAAGGCCAGGCGATCTCGATCGACCTGTTCCCCGAAAGGGATATTCTTCGGGAATTCATGGTCCATCGGAACGAAAAAACGGAGATGAGCACCTTCCTCTCCTCGTTTTTGCCGAAACGGTTCGTCAAAAAATGGTGCGGGCTCTATTCCCCTTCCAAACCCATGAACCGGACCTCCGAAAAAGAATTCAGAGCGACGGCGGAGCGATTGCACGATTGGCAGGTGACGCCCCGAAAAAAGGACGGTTACGGCGCGGCCGAGGTGACGGGCGGGGGCGTGGACACGGACGAGATCTCTTCCAAAACGATGGAATCCAAGAAGGTGCCCGGCTTGTTCATCGCAGGGGAAGTGCTGGACGTGACGGGGGAGCTGGGAGGGTACAATTTGCAGTGGGCCTGGTCTTCGGGCTGGGCCGCCGGCCAATTCGCCTGAAGACATGGGATCAGGCCGCCCGCGTCGGGCTCGGCGATGTCGAACTGGCCGTGAAATCCCTTCCCAGGCGGTAGGCTTCGTCGAGCCAGGCGCGCCGCATCTCCGGGGTCGAAACGTCGGCACCGTAGAAATAGGCGTGCTCGACCTTCTTGACGCCGGGAAATCGGAGTCCCCAATTATCGATGATACTGGCCATCGCTTTTCCGAATTCTCCCTGATAGGTCTCTTCGGTGAAGTGGGTCGTGTTGATGACCAGTGCCTTCTCGTGACGGAGAAGGGGGATCCGGCCGGAGGATGCCCCGCGCCACCCTTCCGGTGTCAGGCTGTACGCAAAACCGGGGGCGAAGACCCGTTCGAACCAGCCCTTGAGGATCGCGGGGAAATTCATCCAGTAGTTCGGGGCGATGAAGGCCAGCCCCTGCGCCCGAGCCAGCTTCTTCTGCTGAGCGATGACGTCCTTGGGCATCTGGCTTCCGGATGATCTTCACGAGCTCCAGCGGGCTCTTCCCCGTCAGCCAGAGCTTGGCCACGACCCTCTGGACGGGGCCGCCGCAGAAGTCCATGATGCTCTTCATCAGGTCCATCTTCTCCAACATGTCGAGAGGCATGCTCTCGTGGATGTAGCTGGCAAAGTCCTTGGTCCTGAACACGGGGTCGAACTTCATCGCGTAAAGGTCGACGATGTCGTTGGTGTGCCCGGCCTCTCTGAGCCCGGCGTCGAACTGGCGCAGGATCGCGTGGCAAAACGACTTGGGGTTCGGGTGGGCGATGACGGTCATGACGTTCATGGCGGCCCCCCGTTATGAGGCGTCGGACGTGCCCGTGGGTCCCCGCCTGCCGGCGGCGGCCCTGACGACCAGCCCCACCCCGAGGACGATGAGCAGGATCGGAATGAGCGGAAGCTCCCGACCGATGATACGGCCGATCCCGGCCGAGAGGGCGATGAGACCCACGATGATGCCGAAGCCGCTCGTCTTGACGCCGAGAATACGCTTGGCGGCGTTGAGACCGAGCACGATCAGCCCCGCCCCGACCAGCCACGCGCCTTCCGGGAACATCGCCTTAGGCGCCAGCCACAAGCCCCCGGTCATGATCAAGACCAGGGCCATGGCGATCTCATCGAGGCGTTTGCCTTGCCGACGGTTGCCGGACGGATCGGGTGTTCCGAATTCTCTCATGGTCGTGTTCATTTCATCTCCTTCCTTCTTGATCGGTCAGACGTTCGGTACGGCCTTGGCCCGGCGGACGGCGAGCTCCGCTTGGTAGAGCTTCCAGCCGGGCCACCAGGTGGCATGCCACCGATGGATGCGCGCCAAGAGCGAGCCGGGCTTGCGTGACGCCTTGCACCGGATGGGGCAATCGGCGCATTTGTGAAGCTTCATCAGGGATTCGATCATTTCACACCTCCTGTTTATTTGATCCTTATCATTCTTCTCGTCCATGGCCTTCCTCCTTGCCGCCTTCTTGGGATTCGTCCTTGGCTCCCTGATTGCTATTCATCAATGATCTCATCATCTCGTCGCACAGAGAGCCGATCCCTTCTTCGCCCATGAGCTTCTGCATCATCTCTGCGCTGGACAGTCCCTCAAAGCAGGTGCTGACCTGTCTCGGCTGCTCCTTGTTGTCTTTCACTTTGGCCTTTTCGTTCTTCATGAGCTTCGCCAATATACTTTGCAGGAAGCATGCCAGGGCGAAACTAAAGAGGAACAGGCCGATAACTTAATGATAAAGAAGACAATAGGGATATCGAGAGGGAGGCGGAAAGGAGGGAGAAATTACGGATATGTTACCAACGGTAACAGGCGCAATGGTCCGAAATTACCCTTGGTAACGAGGCCGCCTACTTATTCTTTCCCGGCTTTTGGAGGTTCCAGCGCTTCCGCTTCTCCCACAGGTTCTTCCGGCTGATCCCCAGGATCTCGGCGATCTGCTCTTCGGAATGGTCGCCCTGCAGCAGGACGATGGTCTGTTTGGCATATTCCTCGATGGAGACGCAATCGCGGGGGCTCCATGACGCTTCCGCTTCCGCGAATAATTTGGGGGGAAGCTGTTCGGGGCGGATAGGGTTGCCCTCGTCGGTGAGGTGCAAGGCATATTCGATCACGTTCTCCATCTCCCTCACATTCCCCGGCCAGCGGTAATTCATGAAGGCCCTCAGGGCTTCCGGTGAGAGCCCGGTGATATTGCGGGAATGGGCATCACAGAGACGCTGGAGAAGGTGAGCGGCCAGCGGAGGGATGTCTTCCTTCCTTTCCCGCAGCGGAGGCAGAGAAACGGGAATGACGTTCAAGCGGAAGAAGAGGTCTTCACGGAAAGACCCGTCCCGGACGGCCTCTTCGAGATCCCTGTTCGTGGCCGCGATGATCCGGACATCGAGCTTCCTGACCTTGGTATCCCCGACCCGGCGGCTTTCCCCTTCCTGGAGGAAACGGAGCAGCTTGACCTGGGCCGCCTGAGGGATCTCTCCGACTTCGTCAAGAAAGGCCGTGCCGCCGTCGGCGGCCTCGAGGATGCCCTGATGGTCTCTGACGGCCCCGGTGAAAGCCCCGCGGACGTGGCCGAAAAGCTCCGATTCCAGCAGGTTCTCCGGGATCGCCCCGCAATTGACCGTCAGATAAGGCTTGTCCTTTCTGTCCGAATTGAAGACGATGGCCCGGGCGATGAGCTCTTTTCCCGTCCCGGACTCCCCGGTGATCAGGACCGAGCTCGTCGTGGAGGCCACCCGTTCGATGAGGCGAAAGATCGCTTTCATCCTCTTGGACTGGGTGACGATATTGTGGAACTGGGCCTGGCGCTCGATCTCCCGGCGGAGCGTCATGCAGGTCTCCGAGAGCCGCATCTGTTCCGTCACGTTGCGGACGACCTCGACGGCGCCGACGATGTTGCCCTCGTGGTCCCTGTAAGGTCCGGCGAAGACCTCCATCCAGAGGATGTTCCCGTTCGGCAATTGGATATCCCGGAGTGCGCTTCTTGGGTTTCCCGTCTCCTGATGACATCCAGGATGATGCAATTTTCGCAAGGCTCCCGGCGCCCGCGATAGGCCTCATAGCAGGTCTCGCCGACCTTGGCTCCGTAGAGCTTCTGGACGGCCTCGTTTTGGAAGAGAACCTTCAAATCCCTGTCGATCACCGTGATGGCATCGCTGACGGTGTTCAACACGGCCTCGAAGAGCG
>CAWDSL010000025.1:0-40398 GCA_963805015.1 uncultured bacterium | reverse complement strand
CGTCCGGGGCCGCCGTCTCACGCTCGGCTCGCGCGCCTGGCTCATGGGCGTCCTCAACGTCACGCCCGATTCCTTCTCCGACGGCGGCCGCTACTTCGACGCCGCCAAGGCGATCGACCACGGACTGGCGCTGGCCGCGGAAGGCGCGGACGTCCTCGACGTCGGGGGCGAGAGCACGCGTCCCGGCTCGCTCCCCGTCCCCGAGGACGAGGAGACGCGGCGGGTCGTCCCGGTCATCAAGGCCCTGAGAGAGCGGACGGCCGCGCTGATCTCCGTGGACACCACCAAGGCCGCCGTGGCCCAGGCGGCTCTCGACGCCGGGGCCGACATCGTCAACGACACGAGCGCCCTGCGCTTCGACCCGGCCATGGCCGGGGTCGTGGCCCGTTCCGGGGCGGCCGTCGTCCTCATGCACATGAAGGGCACGCCGCTGACGATGCAGAACGATCCGAGCTACGGCGACCTCGTCGGCGAGATCGCCGGCTTCCTCGACGACCGGATCCGCGTCGCCGAGGCCGCCGGGATCCCCCGCGAACGGGTCATCGTCGACCCGGGCATCGGCTTCGGCAAATCCACCGCGCACAACCTCGAGCTGCTGCGCCGCCAGGACGTCTTTCACGGCCTGGGCCGGCCGCTGCTCATGGGTTTCTCGCGCAAGGCGTTCCTCGGCCGCATCCTCGGCCTGCCGCCGGACGAGAGGCTCGAGGGCACGATCGCCGCGGCGGTCGTCTCGGTCGAGCGCGGCGCCCACATCCTGAGGGTGCACGACGTCGGGCCGGTCGCCCGGGCCGTCCGCGCGGCCGAGGCGATCCTCTCCGGCGCGGAGGCAGGCGATCCCGCCGAAGGGAGGGCCGGCGATGTTCGCTGAGGCCTGGACGATCTTCCGCCAGATCACGGTCCTCGACGTCCTCGACATCCTGCTCATCGCCTTCATGATCTATTACATCATCGTCCTCATCCGGGACACCAAGGCCTACCAGGCGGCGGCCGGGCTGGCCCTCATCGGCGCCCTCTACCTGCTGACGGTCTGGGGGCGCCTCGGCGTCTCGAACCGCATCATCCGGTCGTTCATCAACTACGTCATCATCGCCATCATCGTCCTGTTCCAGGCGGAGATCCGCCGGTTCCTGACCGAGATCGGCTCGCGGACCTTCCGCAAGCCGCTGGCCCTGCGCTCGTTCCAGGAGAAGATCGACGACCTCTTCCAGGCCATCGACTTCCTGTCCCAGAAGAGGATCGGCGCCCTGATCGCCATCGAGAAGGAGATCTCGCTCTCGACCTACGCCGACCGCGGCGCCGAGGTCGACGCCGTGCTGAGCAAGAACCTGCTCGTCTCGATCTTCTATCCTCATTCGCCCCTCCACGACGGGGCCGTCGTCATCAAGGGCGACCGGATCGTCGCGGCGGCTTGCCTGCTGCCCCTGCCGGCCGCCCATCGCCTGCGGAGCCCGTTCCAGACGAGGACCCGCCACCTGGCCGCCATCGGCCTCTCCGAGGAGACGGACGCGCCCGTCATCGTCATCTCCGAAGAGACCGGGACCGTGTCCCTGGCCATCAAGGGCCAGCTGGAGAGGTTCGCGGACAAGGACGCCATGGAAAAACGCCTGCTCGGCTACCTGAAGGACCGATGAGAAGCTACGTCCGCAGCCTGTTCGTCCGCGATTGGAGGTTGAAGCTCGTCTCGCTCGCCCTGGCCCTCGGCGTCTGGCTCCTGCTCGTGCCGGCCGAGAAGAAATTCTCCGAGAAGTCGCTGACCATCCCGCTCGAGACCCGCAACATCCCGGCCGGGCTGGAGATCGTCGAGCGGCCGACGACGGCGATCGACGTCACGCTCCGGGCGCCCAACCGCCTCCTCGACGAGATCGGCCCGTCGGGCCTGGTCGCCCGGATCGACCTCGACCGGGCCAGCGTCCTCCAACAGGAATACCCGCTCAACCCGTCGATGATCGCGGTCCCGCCGGGGGCCGAGGTCGTCAAGATCTCGCCCGGCAAGGTGAGCATCAAGCTGGAGCGGACGGCCGAGGCCACCCTCGACCTCCACCCGACCCTCCGCGGCCGGGCCGCCCCGGGCTTCCGGATCGCCCGGACCGAGATCGAACCGTCGAGCGTCCTCGTCCGCGGTCCGGAGAGCCGCGTCCGGGCCCAGGAGGCGGCGACCACGGCCCCCATCGACGTCTCGGGCCTGGCCGAGTCGACCATCTTCACGGCCGACATCATCCTGCCCCGGCCGGAGCTCCGGCTCGCGTCGCCGGAGACGAGCGCGCGGATCACCGTGCTCGTCGAGGCCGATCCGGCCGCCGGCAAGAAAGCTCCGGTCCGGAAGAAATGAGCGCCCGCAAGAAGCTCTTCGGCACCGACGGCGTCCGGGCGGTCGCCGGGACCTATCCGCTCGATCCGCCGACCATCGCCCGGCTCGGCACGGCCCTGGTCGCGCTCCTGGAGCGCAAGGGCCAGGGGGCGCGGATCCTGGTCGGGCGCGACACCCGCGAGTCCGGCCCGTGGATGGAGCGGGCCTTGGCCCGCGGCGTGCGCGCGGCCGGCGGCGACGTCGTCTCGGCGGGGGTCATCCCGACCTCGGCCGTCTCCTACCTGACGAAGACCCACGGCTTCGCGGCCGGGGCGGTCATCTCCGCCTCGCACAATCCCTTCCAGGACAACGGCATCAAGATCTTCTCCCCGCTCGGGATCAAGATCCCGGACGAGTGGGAGCTCGAGATCGAGGCCGATGTCCTCGAGGGCCGAGGCCGCCTGCCCGGGCACGAGATCGGGGTCGAATTCGATGCGCGACTGGCCCTCGATTACGCCGGATACCTGGCGGGCCTGGTCCGGATGCCGCGGCCGCCCGCCGGCGTCAAGGTCGTCGTCGACTGCGCCAACGGAGCCAGCTCGGCCGTCGCGCCGGACCTCCTCCGCGGGCTCGGCTTCGAGGTCGAGGCGCTCAACGCGGCGCCCGACGGCACCAACATCAACGCCGGCTGCGGCTCGCTCCACCCCGAGGGGCTGGCGGCGCGCGTCCGCGGGACGGGGGCGACGATCGGGATCGCCTACGACGGCGACGCCGACCGGGCCCTGTGGGTGGACGGCGACGGCCGACTGCTCAGCGGCGATCACACCCTGTTCGTCCAGGCCCTGCACATGAAAGAGGCCGGCCGCCTGCGGACCGGCGAGGTCGTGGCCACGACCATGAGCAACATGGGCCTCGAGCGGGCGCTCGAGGAGCGCGGCATCAGGCTCGTCCGGACCAAGGTCGGCGACAAGTACGTCCACGAGGAGATGGTCGTTCGCGGCGCCAACCTCGGCGGGGAGCAGTCGGGGCACACCATCTTCCTCGACGACCTCCCGACCGGGGACGGCCTGCTGACCTCGCTCCGGATGCTCGAGGTCCTGTCCGGGCGGGGCGGGACCCTGGCCGGGCTCGTCGCGGGACTGGTCGAGTATCCCCAGACGCTCGTCAACGTCCGGGTCCGCAAGAAACCGGATTTCTCGGAATACCCGGAGATCCTGGCGGCGGTCGAGGTCGTCAAGACCACCGTCGGACGCGAGGGCCGCATCGACCTCCGCTATTCCGGCACCGAGCCGCTGGCCCGGGTCATGGTCGAGGCGCGCGACCGGGCCACCGTCGATTCCTGCGCCATGCTGGTCGCCGAGGCCGTCCGCCGCCACCTCGGCGAAAGACACTGACCGCTTCCGGAGGACGCCATGAGACTGGCCGTCAACATCGATCACTTCGCGACGCTGCGCGAGGCCCGGCGGGCGAGCGAGCCCGAGCCGGTGCTGGTCGCCCTGCTCGCCGAACAGGCCGGGGCCCACGGCATCGTCTGCCACATCCGGCGCGACCGGCGCCACATCAAGGAGCGGGACCTGCGGGCCCTGCGCGACGCCGTCAAGACCAAGCTCAACGTGGAGATGGCCGCCACGGAGGAGATGAAGGGGCTCGCCCTGGAGATCAAGCCGGACGTCGTCTCGCTCGTCCCCGAGCGGCCGGAGGAGCTGACGACCGAGGGCGGGCTGAAGGTCGCGGTCAACCGGAAGGTCCTCGGGCCCCACGTCGAGGCCCTGAAGAAGGCCGGCATCCGGACGAGCATCTTCATCGACACCAGCCTCGAAGAGATCGGGGCGGCCCGGGAGATCGGGGTCGATCTCATCGAGATCAACACCGGCAAGTACGCCGACCTCCGCGAGGGCCCGGCCCGGGACGAGGCGCTCGACGCGGTCCGCAAGGCGGCCGAGTTCGGGCACGGGATCGGGCTCGAGGTCCACGGCGGGCACGGGCTCGATTACCGGAACGTCGGGCCGATCGTCGCCATCCCCGAGATCGCCGAGCTCAGCATCGGTTTCTCCATCGTCGCCCGCGCGGCCGTCGTCGGCATCGAGCGCGCGGTGATGGACATGCTCGCGCTGCTCTAGAGGTGTTTCTGGAGGCGTTCATGGACATCCGGATCAACATCGACCGCCTGAGAACCGACCTCGAGGATCTGGGCCGCATCGGCCGTAACGAGCACGGCGGGATCAGCCGGCCCTCGTTCAGTCCGGCCGACCTCGAAGCCCGGGCCTGGCTCCGCGGGAAGATCGAGGCGGCGGGCCTGTGCTATCGCCAGGACGGGGCGGGCAACCAATTCGGCCGGCTCGAGGGCGCCGGGAAGACGGTCATGGCCGGCTCCCACATCGACACCGTCCCCAACGGCGGCATGTTCGACGGCGCCGTCGGGGTGCTGGCGGCGCTCGAGGCCGCTCGCCGGATCGTCGAGGAAAAGATCCCGCTAGCGAAAGCCCTCGAGATCGCCTCGTTCACCGACGAGGAGGGTAACCTCGTCGGCGACTTCTTAGGCAGCCGGGCCTTTATGGGCCTGCTCGACGAGAGCGAGGTCCGCGACGGCAAGACCTCGTTCGGCATGCCCTTCGCGGACGTCCTGAAGAAAACGGGCTTCACCGCCGACGGCATCCTCGCCGCGTCCAAGGACCGGCCCGCGCTCGAAGCCTACCTCGAGCTCCACATCGAACAGGGACCGGTACTCGAGGAGGAAGGCCTGCCCATCGGCATCGTCGAGAGGATCAGCGGAAAACACTATCGCCAGTGCGCCTTCGTCGGGGCATCGGGCCACGCCGGGACGACGCCCCTCGAGCTCCGCCACGACGCCTTCCTCGGACTGGCCGACTTCGCCCTCAAGGCGACGCGGCATGTGGCGACGAAACACTACGGGAGCATGTTGACGATCGGCCGGGCGGCCCTCCATCCGGGCTCGTTCAGCGTCATCCCCGGCCGGGCCGATTTCACCCTGGACTTTCGCAGCGCTTCGCCGGAGGACCTGGCCGCCATCGAGCGCGAGGTCTTCGCCCTGGCCGAGGACGTCGCCGCGACCCGGGGGCTTTCGTTCCTGTCGCGCGTCGTCGACAGCACGACGCCCGTCGCGGTGGCGCCGCGCCTCGTCGATCTGCTGGAAAAGGAATGCCGGGCTCTGGGCTACGGCTCGATGCGGATGACCAGCGGGGCCGGTCACGACGCCCAGATCCTGGCCGGGGCCTGCGACTCCGGGATGATCTTCATCCCCTCGCCCGACGGCGTCAGCCATTCGCCCGAAGAACGGGTGGATTGGGACGCGCTGGAAAAAGGCGCCAACCTGCTGTTGCGAGGGATCCTCGGACTGAGCACGCGATGATCGAGTGCCAGGTCTTCACGCGACCAGGGGAATTCCGCCGTTTGTGAAGACCAGGTCCCTACTTATTAGCGGACGCCGCGGCCGTAGATGACGATCTTCCTCTCGCCGATGAGCGGCCAGCCGTTCTTCCAGTCGTATTCCTCGTAGCCCTCGGGCATGGGATTGACCCGGATCACGCAAGCGCCGCGGATGCACGCGCCCGCGTTGTGGTCCATGTCCGGCACGTAGTCCCAACCGTCGCCGTACTTCGCCGACTTCTGGGACCGGTCGGGCCTTCCCGGCTTGGACGCGTCTCCCGAAAGCCCGGCCTGGGGCTTGACCGAGCGATAGGGGCCCTCCCCGGCCAACCTTCCCGTCCCCGTCTCGTAGGTCGAGGGCTCGAGCGGCTGCCCGTTCCGTTCGTAGGCGAGCAGGAGCCAGGGATCGCCGGGGATGCGCATCCGGTCCCTGAGCCCGGCCGGAACGGTCGCCGGGTACTTGACGAAGGCCCTGTCGGTCCCCTCGAAGGCCTTCGGGCCCTCGTAGAAATAGCCCCGGGGAAACGGCGATTGGATGTCCGCGAGGGAGTAGTCGACGCTGTAGCCGTCCGGGGCGAAGACCGTGATGCCCTTGATCCCGGTGAGGTAGATCCCGGCCGCCGACAGCAGGTCGATGACGCGAACGCCCCGGTACTCGACATAATCGTCCGTCGCCTCTTTGGTCGTGTTCATGAGCATGAGCTGGCGGTGCACGGGGAGCCCGCGGATCTCGTCCCAGCCCAGGACGACCGTCGGCGCCTGGGGCAGGCCCGGCCGGCTGGCCGGGTCGCCGGGGTTGCGGCGGTCGGCGACCTCGATCCCGTTCGGCGTGCCGTCGCCGTCGGAGTCCTGCCGGTCGATGGCCGCGAAGGCCGCGAAGGTCCGGCCGGCCTTCTTGTAGGCGAGCCCGTAGCCGTTGAGGGTGGCCTCGGAGTCCTTCGGGACGCCCGTCTTGTACCGCGCGTTGGGGAAGACGAGGAGGTGGCAGTAGCTGCAGGGACTGACCTCCCGCTCCGTGTCCGTGCCGGGCACGCCGCCGCGGTGGCAGGTCTGGCAGTCGTCCAGACGCGTGCCGGCGGCGCCGGGGTACTGGCGGATGAAGCCCCGCATGTCGGCGTCGTTCTCGTGGCCGACATAGGCCCGCGAGGTCACGACGTCCTGGCCCGCCCTCGCGGCCAGCCGCGCGCCAACTCCGACGACGAGCGCCAGGAGCATGAGGATCGCCAGGATCTTCGTTCTGCGCATCATGGATTCCCTCCGAAAGGCCGCATATTACCACAAACCGGGACGCTCCTGTACTTCGATCGTCCCTGAGGGCGCGAAAACCAGAAACGTCCCGGTTTGTGGTAGAATTTCGGGGAGGGAGATCATGAGCTCAGCGAAACCCTTCCGTGCCGTATTCGGGGCCGGCCTCGCCCTCCTCCTGTCTTGGCCCGCCCTCGCCCAGGTCCCGCCCGTCACGAGCCGGACGGCCGCGGTCCCGGTCAAAGCCGACGGCGCGATCGGCGACTGGTCCGGGACAGACACCGTCCGCGACGCCAGGTCGGGAGTCGAGTTCTCCTTCCAGAACGACGCCGGCAAGCTTTGGATCCTGGCCGTGGTCAAGGACGCTAAAGCGCTCGAGTCCCTCGAATCGACGGGCTTGACCGTGCTCGCCGGCCCCGCCGGGGGCAAAAAGCCCGCCCGAGGGGTCCTCTTCCTTGTCCGGCGCATCTCGGCCGACAGCTACATCTACTGGCGGGAAAGCCAGGGCCAGTTCCTGTCGGACGCGGATAAGGATAAGATCCGCGAAGCCGGGCCGCGCGAAGACACCTTCGCCTTCGCCGTGGGGGCCCGGGGGAGCTTCCACGGGCCCCTCCGCCTCCAGAAGGAGGGCGCTCCCCCGGAATTCGGATTCTCCGGCGGCGCCGGCGGAGCGGTCTACGAGTTCGAGATCCCGCTGGCCTCCCCCGACCTCGTTCCCGGCGCCCTGGACGCGCGGCCCGGAGAGACCGTGCGGCTGGCCTTCGAATGGGGCGGCGCCGCGCGCAGGGTGCTCGGCACCAAGGCCGCGCGACAAACGCCCCCGGCGGAACAGGGCGGGCTGTTCGGAGTCGCGACCCCGGCCCAGGAGTTCCTCAACAGCTTCGATTCCCTCTCCCGGCCAACCAGGGGCACGCGGACCTTCGCCTTCGCGGTCGACGTGAAGCTGGCGGACAAGCGCTAGATGCCGCTCCGGATCGGAGACGTCCCCGTCGCGTTCCCCGTCGGCCTCGGGGCCCTGGCCGGCTACAGCGACCTCCCCTACCGTCTCGTCTGCCGCTCCCTCGGCGCGCCCTTCTGCGTCACCGAGGCCATGCTCGACCGCCAGGTCCTGCTCGAAGGCAAGCTCCGCAAGCGGCTCATCCGCCTCGACCCCGCCGATCACCCGGTCTCGGGACAGATCATGGGCATCGATCCGGAAACGATGGCCGCCGCCGCCCGCTCGCTCGACGCCATGGGCTTCGATGTCGTCGATCTCAACTTCGCCTGCCCCGTCCGCAAGGTCGTCTCGCACAAGCGCGGCGGGGCGCTGCTGGACGATCCGGGCCGGGCCCTGGAAACCGTCCGGGCCGTCGTCGCCGCCGTCCCCGGCCGTCCGGTGACGCTGAAGCTCCGGCGCGCCTTCCGGGACGCCGACACGGCGCACGGCGCGTTCTGGACGATCGCCCGCGGCGCCTTCGAGGCCGGGGCCGCCGCGATCGCGGTCCACGCCCGGACCGTCGAGCAGAAGTACACCGGCCGCGCCGATTGGGCCTTTCTGGCCTCCGTCAAGCGCGAGTTCTCCGATCGGACCGTCCTCGGCTCGGGCGACGTCACCTCGCCCGCCGAGGCCCTGCGCATGCTCGCTGAGACGGGCGTCGACGGCGTCCTGGCCGCCCGGGGCGCGATCGGCAACCCCTGGTTCTTCGCCCAGGCCCGCGACCTCGCCGCCGGACGCCCCGCCCGCGCGCCGGGGCTCGAAGAGCAGCGCGAGGTCATCTACCGTCACTTCGGGCTGGCCTCGGAGGCCTACGGACCGTCGCGGGGGCTCAAGATGCTCCGCCACTTCAGCCTCCAGTACGCCAAGATGCACCCCCGCCGGACCGAGCTCCGGAACGCTCTTGTCGCCGTCCGGACCGAGGACGAGTGGCGGGCGGTCATCGACGGATTCTACGCCGCCTAGGGACATGTACGCTGGTACAGCCCCCTTGGGCGTCCCGAGCTTCGAGGGGCGTGTCCCCGGTCCGCGGCTTTACAGCCCGCCCGCTTGTGCTATCACAGACGGATGCTCCGAGCCCGAGGCGCTACAGCCCCTTGGCCAGGCCCTCCGGCCGCAGGGAGGAGCGGGAAACGGCTCCTCCTTCCGGATAGAAAAGGAGAATCCATGCGCCGTCCGGCGGCCATCCTCGTCATCCTGCTCCTCGGCTTGTCCTTCGCCCTCCCCGCCGAGCGGACGCTGATGCTGGCGACGACGACGAGCGTCGACGCCACGGGCCTCCTCGACGTCCTGGCCGACGCTTTTGCCAAGGACACGGGCATCACCCTGAGATGGATCGCGGTCGGGACGGGCGCGGCCCTCAAACAGGCTCGGGACGGCAACGCCGACGTGGTCATCGTCCACGCCCGCAGGCTCGAGGACGAGTTCCTCCGGTCCGGCTTCGGCGTCAACCGTCGGGTCATCGCCCGGAACTATTTCATCGTCGTCGGACCTCCGGACGACCCGGCCCGCGTCGCCGGCGCCGCCTCGGCGGTCGAAGCGCTCGGCCGCATCAAGTCGGCCGGCCTGCCCTTCGTCAGCCGCGGCGACAGGTCCGGGACACACACCCGCGAGCTCGACCTCTGGGCCCTCGCCGGCGGCCAGCCCTCGTCGGCCTATCTCGAGACGGGCCAGGGCATGGCCGAGACCCTGCGCGTCGCCGCCGAGAAACGCGCCTACACGCTGACCGACACGGCGACCTTCCACGGGATCAAAAGCCTCTCCGGGCTCATTCCCCTCTTCGAGAACGCGCCCGAACTCGAGAACGTTTACGCCGTGATCGCCGTCGACCCGGCCCGCATCCCCGGGGCGCGCTACGCCGAGGCCATGGCCTTCATCGCCTTCCTGACTTCCCCCCGCGGCCAGGCGCTCATCGGAGAGTTCAAGGGCGAAGCCGGCCGGCCCCTCTTCGAGCCCCTGGCCGCATCCCCCGGGGTGGACCTCCTCAAGTGATCGTCCGCGAGCTCGCCCTGGCGGTCTGGATCTCGCTCAAGACGAGCGGCCTGGCCGCCCTCGTCGCCAGCGCCGTCGCCGTGCCCGCCGCGCTCTTCCTGGCCGGGCGCGAGTTCCGCGGCAAGAAGCTCATCCTCATCGTCAATCAGACCTGGATGGCCGCGCCGACCGTGGTCATCGGCCTTCTCTTCTATTCCCTTCTCGGCCGGAGCGGCCCCCTGGGCCGCTTCGGCCTGCTTTACACCCAGGCGGCCATGACCATCGGCCAGATCTTCCTCATCCTGCCGCTCATCGTCGGCTTCTCCTATACGGCCCTGCGCCAGGTCGATCGCCGGGCCCGCCTGACCGCCCTGACGCTGGGCGCGAGCCCGCGGCAGGCCGGCTGGATCGTGCTCCGCGAAGCCCGGTTTCCCCTGCTCGTCGCCGTGCTGGCCGGATTCGCCCGGGCCGTCTCCGAGGTCGGCATCGCCATGATGCTCGGCGGCAACATCCGCAACGCCACCCGGAACATCACGACTTCGATCGCCCTCGAGACGGCTAAGGGCGAATTCCGCAACGGCGTCGTCCTCGGCGTCCTGCTCCTGGTCATCACCCTCGGCATCAACGCGCTCGTCCAGACAGGCCTCGGCGGCCGCGGCAGGGAGTCCTGATATGGACGACCTCCTCTACCGGCTCGAGGGCCTCGGCCACTCCTATCCCGGCTCGAACTTTACGCTCGAGATCGACGCCCTGGACGTCCGGGCCGGCGAGGTCCTGGCCCTCGTCGGGCCCAACGGCGCGGGCAAGACGACCCTGCTCGCCCTCCTGGCCTTCCTGCTCCGGCCGGACCGGGGCCGGCTCGCTTTCCGGGGCCGCGATCCGTGGGCGGACGGCGACGGCGCCGTCGGGGCCCGACGCGACGCCGTCCTCCTGACCCATCACCCCTATCTCTTCAAGGGCACGGTCGCCGACAACGTCGGCTTCGGCCTCAAGCTGCGGAAGGTCGCGGAGGCGGAAAGGGCCGGCCGCGTCCGCGACGCGCTCGCCCTCGTCGAGCTCGAGGGCTGGGGCGGCCGGTCGGTGGCGGGACTGAGCGCCGGGCAGGCCCAGCGGGTGGCGCTCGCCCGGGCCTTGGCTTTGCGCCCGAAGGCCCTCCTCCTCGACGAGCCGACGGCCAATATCGACGCCGGCCTGGCCTTGCGCACGGAGGCCCTGCTCCGGGAGGCCGGGCAGGCCTGGGGCACGACGGTCGTCTTCTCGACCCACAATTTCTCGCAGGCCTCGCGGCTGGCCGACGCCATCCTCTATCTCTCGGAGGGGAGGCGGGTCGATTTCAGCCATGAGAACTGCTTCAGCGGCACGGCCTCGACCGACGGACGGACGAGCTGGATCGAGCCGAAGCCGGGCGTCCGCATCGTCTTCGCCGGCGAGGCGGCGGGCCACGCGACCTGCGTCATCGATCCCGCCGACATCCGCCTCCAGCCCGCGGACGACGGCCCGGCGTCAGCTTCCGGGCCCGAACGTCTTCCGCGGCCGGGTGACCCGGATGGAGACGACCGACGCGGCGACGGCCCTCGTCCGGGTGAGCGGCGACCTCGTCTTCCGGGTCGTCGTCCCCGCCGGCGAGCTCGAACGCCGGGGCGTTTCCCTTTCGAAAGAGGTTCTGCTAAGATTCGAGCCGGAGTCCGTCGAGGTCGTCGCCGACCGGCCGGCGGACGCCGGAAAGCTCCCATGATCGAATACCAGGAAGCCAGGTCCCTCGTCCTCGCCGCCGCCCGGGCGCTGCCGGCCGAGTCCGTCGCCCTGGCCGAGGCCCTGGGCCGGACCTTGGCCCGCGAGGTCGAGGCCCGCGAGGACATCCCGCCCTTCACCAAGGCCACCATGGACGGGTATGCCGTCAGGTCGGCCGATACGCGCCCGTCGGGAGTGAAAGCGGGCGGCGCCGTCGAGCTGGAGGTCACCGAGGACCTGCCCGCGGGCCGGCGCTCCCGTCAGCCCGTGGGGCCGGGCCAGGCCGTCCGCATCATGACCGGCGCTCCGCTTCCCGCCGGCGCCGACGCCGTGGTCATGGTCGAGGACAGCGAGAAACGGGACGGCCGCGTCCTCCTGCGCCGCGAGGTCCGGCCCGGCGACAATATCGGGCGGGCCGGCGAGGACCTGAAGAAGGGCGAAGCCGCCCTCGCGCGGGGCGTCGTCGTCGGTTCGGCCGAGATCGGCATGCTGGCCGCGGCCGGTTGCGCCAAGGTCGCCGTCTCCCGGCGGCCGCGGCTCGCCGTCATCGCCACGGGCGACGAGATCGCCGAGCCCGGCGAGCGGAAGCGGGCCGGCCAGATCCGCAACGCCAACGGCCCGGCGCTCACGGCCATGGCCGCCGAGGCGGGCGCCGACGCCGTCTACCTGGGCATCGCCCGCGACCGCGGCTCCTCCCTCAGGTCCAAGCTGGCGCGGGCCAAGGGCGCCGATATCCTCGTCCTGTCCGGCGGCGTATCGGTCGGCGACTACGACCTGGTCAAGGACGAGCTCCAGGCCTTCGGGGTCAAGCCCGTCTTCTGGCAGGTCCGGATCAAGCCGGGCAAACCCGTCTTCTTCGGCGTCCGGGGACGCCAGCTCGTCTTCGGCCTGCCGGGCAATCCCACGAGCGCCATGGTCACCTTCCTGCTCTTCGTCCGGCCGGCCGTCGACCGGATGCTCGGCCGGATCTCTCCGGGGCCCCGGGCGGGCCGGGCGGTCCTCGGGACCGGAATCGCCCTCAAGCCGGGGCGCACGCAGTTCCTGCGCGGCGTCCTCGCGGGGGAAGGCCCCGGCCTGAAAGTCGCGCCCTACGCCGACCAGAAGAGCGGCGTGCTGCGGTCGATGGTCCACGGCCGGGTCCTCATCGTCGTCCCGGCCGACGTCGCGCGGCTCGAAGCCGGTCGCGAGGTCGACATCCTCTTCATGGACGGAAGGTGAGACCATGGCCAAGCTCAGCCACGTCGACGGCCGGGGCAAGGCGAAGATGGTGGACATCGGGGCCAAGGCCGTGACCCGGCGCGAGGCGGCGGCCTCCGCGTTCGTCAAGCTCGGAACGGCCACCCTGCGGCTTGTCCGGGCCAACGGGATCGCCAAGGGCGACGTCCTCGACACGGCCCGGCTGGCCGGCATCCAGGCGGCGAAAAGGGCCTCCGACCTCATCCCCCTGGCCCACCCCATCCCGCTCGAGAACGTCGCCGTCGACCTCGAGGTCCTGAAGACGGGCATCCGGGTCCGGTGCCGGGTCGCCGCCGAGGCCAAGACCGGGGCCGAAATGGAGGCCCTGACCGGCGCGGCCGTCGCCGCCCTGACCGTCTACGACATGGTCAAGGCCGTGGAGCGGGGGGCCGAGATCGGCCGCCTGCGCCTCGACTTCAAGTCCGGCGGGAAGAGCGGGGTCTTCCGGAGAAAGGCGTGACCGCGGCCGCCGGGACGGCGGGCGCCGTCGTCTCCGTCAACACCAGCCTCAAGAAAGGCCAGGTCAAGACGCCGGCCGCCTGCGTCGAGCTCGTCGCGGGCCGCGGCATCGAGGGGGACGCCCACAGGGACTTCGCCCATCGCCAGGTCTCGCTCCTGATGATCGAGGACATCGAAGCGCAGAAGGCGCGGCTCGGCGACGGCCCGGCCGCGGCCGGGATCCGGCCCGGGGCCTACGCCGAGAACCTGACGACGCGGGGCATCGACCTCGGATCGCTCGCGATCGGCGACGAGCTCGCCGTCGGGGAGTCGGTCCGGCTCCGGGTCACTCAGATCGGCAAGGAATGCCATACCCACTGCGCCGTCTATCACCTCACCGGCGATTGCATCATGCCCCTCCGGGGCATCTTCTGCGAAGTCGTCGGCGGCGGGGCCGTGCGGCCGGGGGACCGCGTTGAGAAACGGTAAGGTCCTGCGCATCTCGGTGACGGACCGCTGCGACCTGCGCTGCATCTATTGCATGCCCGAATCGGGCGTCGCCCTCGTCCCCATGGCCGACATGCTGACCTACGAAGAGATCGCGGCGGTGGCCCGGGCGGCCATGGCCGCCGGCGTCCGGCGCTTCCGGCTGACCGGCGGCGAGCCGCTGGCCCGGCGCGGGATCGCGGCTCTCGTCCGGCTGCTGGCCGGGCTCGGGCCCGACGACCTGGCCCTGACCACCAACGGCCTGCACCTGGCCGACGTCGCCGCGGACCTCAAGACGGCCGGTCTCGGGCGGGTGACGGTCAGCCTCGACACGCTGCAGCCGGACCGCTTCGCGAAGATCACGCGGCGGACCGGGCTCGACCGCATCCTGGCCGGGATCGAGGCGGCCCGGGCGGCCGGCCTCGCCCCGCTCAAGGTCAACACCGTGGTCATCCGCGGCGTCAACGACGACGAGATCCCCGACTTCGTCCGGTTCGCGGAGCGGGAGAAGATCGAGCTGCGATTCATCGAGCTCATGCCGACGAGCGGGCTCAGCCCCGAGTGCAAGGAGCTCGGCGCCTGGCGTCCGGCCCTCTTCGTCAAGGGCGAAGAGGTCCGGACCCGTATCGCCGAGGTTTTCGGGCCGCTCGAGCGCCTGCCGGACGAAGGCGGCGTCGCCGCCGTCTACCGGCTGGGGGACGGGACGCGGCTGGGGTTCATCGCCCCGGTCTCGGACCCGTTCTGCCGGGGCTGCGAGCGGTTGCGGCTCGGGCCGGACGGCCGGCTGAAGATCTGCCTGTTCGACCGGGGGGGCGTCGATCTCCGCAAGATCCTCCGCGAAGGGAAAGGCGGCCGGGCGGAGCTCGAGGCCGTGCTCCGGTCCGCGTTCGAAGCGAAGACGACCTGGGAGCGCGGGGCGATCGAGGGACTCTCGAGCGACATGTTCCGTATCGGAGGGTGATCATGAAGGTCGGGATACTGACCGTGAGCGACAAGGGGGCGCGGGGCGAGCGCGAGGACAGGAGCGGCCCGGCCATCCGGGAGATGATCGAGGCCGCCGGCGGCGAGATCGTCCGGGCGAGGATCGTCCCCGACGAGCCCGACGAGATCAAGGCCGCGCTCGTGGCCTGGTCGGACGAAGGGCTCGACCTGGTGCTGACGACGGGCGGGACCGGCTTCAGCCCCCGCGACCGGACGCCCGAGGCGACCAAGGCGGTCATCGAGCGCGAGACGCCCGGCCTCCCGGAAGCCATGCGCCGGGCCGGCGCGGAGAGGACGCCGACGGCCATCCTCAGCCGGGCGGCGGCCGGCATCCGCAAGGCTACCCTCATCGTCAACCTGCCGGGAAGCGAGAAGGCCGTCCGAGAGAGCCTGGGGGCCATCCTACCCGCCCTACCCCATGGCGTCGACATCCTCAGGGGGGAAGCCTCGGAGTGCGGCCGGCCCCCTCGGGGCTGACGCGGCGGGCTTCTCGGTCCCGAAGGCGATGGCGACAGCGCCGCCGAAGGGGCCCGAGCCGGACCGGCTTTCCGAGGCTGAACGATGCGCGGCCCGGCGTGTTATAATGGGCTTGCGCTCCGAGCGCGCTGGCAACAGCCGAGGAAAGGGTCGGATCCATGAGCCAAAAACATTCTTGCATGTCCGTCGTCGTCCCGCTCGTCCTGTTCGGCCTCGCGGCCGCCGCGGCCGGCTTGGCAGTCCCGAAGGCGGCGGCTGACCCCGTCGCCGAAGGGGCCTCCGCCGCGCAGGACGCCCCCCAGGCCATCCGGCACGAGACCGGGGCCATCAACATCGAAATCCCCGTCCGCGTCTTCAAGGGCAACGCGTTCATCGACGGCGTGACGATCGGCGATTTCGAGGTCTACGAGAACGGCCAGCTCCAGACCATCGATGCCGTCTACCTCGTCAAGAAGTCGCTCGTCGAGCGCAAAGAGGAGAACAGGGCCTTCGCCCCCGACACGGGACGGCACTTCTACCTGTTCTTCGAGCTGACGGAGTACGATCCCCGGATCCGTGAGGCCCTCGGCTACTTCGTCCGGGAGGTCCTGGCGGCCGGTGACGATCTCGTCGTCGTGACCCCGCTCAAGACCTACCGGATGAGGAGCGACGTCCTTCGCGACGCGGGCCGGGACGCGGTGTTCGAGAAGCTCATCGGCCTCCTGCGTCGCGACATCCTGATCGGCAACTCCGAGTACCAGGGGATCATCGAGGAGATGACCGGGCTGGCCGCGGCGATCGCCGGCTCGGTCAACGTCGACACGTCCGGAGAGCAAAAGCAGACCACGGGGGACCCCTTCGCATTCTCGGACACGATCTTCGAGCTGAAGACGTCCATGGAGGAGCAGCTCCAGCTCTACGCGGCCAGCCTGAGCCGGCTCGAGAACCTGAGGAGCCTCGACCACTCGAGGATCGACCTGCTGGCCGGCCATCTCAATGACCAGACCGGCCAGAAGGAGGTCTTTCTCTTCTATCAGCGCGAGTTCGTTCCCAAGATCGATGCCTCGGTCATGAGCGTCCTCATGAGCGCCTATAACCAGCAGCCCGACGTCATCCAGACGGCGCAGACCGTCTTCGAGTTCTTCCGCAGGGAGGAGCCCATCGACGTCGAGCCCGTCAAGAAGGCTTACGCCGACGCCGGGGCCTCCGTCCATTTCCTCTATCTGACCCGGCCGGCGCCCCGCGTGCACGGCGTGACCATGGAGGAGCAGTCGGAGGACATCTTCGCGCCCTTCCGGGAGATGAGCCGGGCGACGGGGGGCTACATCTCTTCGACGGCCGACATCGCGACGGCCATGAGGTCGGCGGTCGCGGCGGCGGAGAACTATTACCTGTTGTACTACACGCCCAAGGACTATCGCGCCGACGGAGGGTTCCGCCAGATCACGGTCAAGGTCAAGGGCGGCGGCTACCGGGTCAGCCACCGGCAGGGGTACATCGCGAACTGAGCCGGGCCGGGCTCACTCGTCGGGCGGGCCGGCCCGGAAGGTGCGGCCTTTCTTCTTCTCCGAAACATGGCGCTTGTCGGCCAGCATCTTGTCCTTGGCCCGCTTGGAACGCTTCCTCTTCTGGCGGCGGATCTTGGCGATCCGCTTTTCTTCCTCGCTCTTCCGGCCCAGGATGGCCACCTCGATCTTGTCTGTGAGGATGCGGCGGGCCAGGTAGCGGTTGAGGGATTGGAACCTCTCCTGCTGGCACTTGACCTCGGTGCCGGTGGGCAGGTGCTTGAGGTAGACGCAGGTCGCGACCTTGTTGACGTTCTGGCCGCCGTGGCCGCCCGAGCGGATGAACTTCTCGACGATGTCCTCTTCGCGGATTCCGAGCGCCTCCATCCGGTCCGCCAGGGCCTGTTCCTTTTCGGGGCTGACGCCGAAAGTCGCCATGCCCTTATCCTATCGTAAATCGTGGCTCTGGGTAAATCGGGGAAAAACGGGGACCGGCAGGGAGCGGGATCTTCGAAGCGACCATCAGGATGGCGGCGGAGCGACCCGGAGCCGCCATTCTGGGAGATATCTGGATATAATGGTGAATAGGTATTGTGTCCCCGATATTCTTGGAATAAACTGCCGGGCGCGACGTCCAAAGCACGGAGGTCCTCATGAAACCGACGCCCCGCGCCCTCGTCTCCCTCGCCGCTCTCCTCGCCGTCCCGCTCGTCCTGGCGCTCCCCGCCGCCGGCCAGCCCGGGGGCGGCATGCCGCAGGCCCCCAAGATCGACACCTCCAAGATCGTCTGGCCGCCCCCGGCCCCCGCCTCGGGCCCCCGGACGACGGCCGAGGCGACCGATTACGCCGCGACCTCGACCTACGCCGACGTCCTGGCCTTCATCCGCGACCTCCAAAAGCTCTCGCCCCTCGTCCGGGTCGAGACCCTGGCCGTCTCGGCCGAGGGCCGGGCCATCCCGCTGCTGGTCATCGGCAAGCCCGTGCCCCGCGATCCCCTGGCCCTGCGCTACGACAAGCGGGCCGTCGTCTATTTCCAGGCCAACATCCATGCCGGAGAGGTCGAGGGCAAGGAGGCCACGCTGATGCTCGCCCGGGACATCCTCCTGGATCCCAAGCTGCCCTACCTCGACAAGGTCGTCCTGCTCATCGCGCCCGTCTTCAACGCCGACGGCAACGATAAGATGGACCCCCGCAACCGCATGGGCCAGGCCGGCCCGGACAAGGGCTCGGGCGTCCGCCACAACGGCCAGAATCTCGACCTCAACCGCGACGGCATGAAGCTCGAGAGCCCCGAGATGCAGGGCCTCGTCCGCAACGTCCTCGGGCGCTGGGACCCGCTCCTGCTCGTCGACTGCCACACGACCGACGGGTCCATGCACGAGGAGCCGGTCACCTACTCCTGGGCGCTCTGCCCGAACGGCGATCCGGCCGTCCTCAAGTACTCCCGCGACAAGATGCTCCCGGCGATCGACGCGACGCTCGAGAAGACCTACGGCACCCTCTCCGTCCCCTATGGCGATCCCATGGATTTCCGGGACATGGAGAAGGGCTGGCGGACCTTCGGGCACCAGCCGCGCTACATGACGAATTACGTCGGCCTGCGCAACCGCCTGGCCATCCTCGACGAGAACTACAACTACGCGGACTTCCGGACCCGCGTCGCCGGCAACTACAACCTGCTCAAGTCCATCCTCGATTACTGCGCGGCCCACGCCGTCGAGCTCCAGAAGCTCGTCGCCGACGCCGACGCCCGGACCGTCCAGGCCGGCCTGGCCCCCTCCGAGGCCGACACCTTCGGCCTGGACATCGACGTCCAGCCCCTGCCGGGCCAGCTGGCCATCCTCGGCTACGAGATGGAGGCCCCGGCCGAGCCCGCGCCCGGCGCCGCTCAGGCCCCCGCCGGTCCCTTCCCCCGGATGAGGCCGACCGGCCGCCGCAAGACCTACAACGTGACCTATTACGCCGATTTCGTCGCCAAGCGCTCGGTCCGCGTCCCCTGCGCCTATCTCATCCCGCTCGTCGGGACCGAGGTCCTCGACAAGCTCCGCCAGCACGGCGTCGCCGTCGAGCGCCTGACCGGGGCCGCGACCCTGGAGGTCGAGGCCTTCCGCATCAAGGAGATCAAGGGGGCCGAGCGCCTCTACCAGGGCCACCGGACCAACACGGTCAAGGGCGAGTACGCCGTCGAGACGAAGGACTTTCCCGCCGGGACGCTCCTCGTCCGCACGGCCCAGCCGCTGGGGCGCCTGGCCGCCTATTTGCTCGAGCCGGAGAGCGACGACGGGCTCATCGTCTGGAATTTTTTCGACAAGGACATCGTCAGCCAGTGGGGCCGCGGGGCGCAGACCTATCCGGCCTACAAGCTGATGACTCCCGTGAACCTGGCCGCCGAGGGCGTCGACTGATTACTTTTTCTTCTTCTTGGCCGAGACCAGGTATTTGCCGCAGTTCTCGCAGACGTAGATGTCGTTGGAGTCTTCCATGGCCGAGTACATCTGGGTCGAGATATTGATGTTGCAGCCCTGGCAAACCCCTTCGATGGCATCGGCGACGGCGAAACCGTAGCGCTCCATCAGGCGGTCGAAGCGGGAGACGAGGTCGCGGTCGAGCTCTTCCCGGATCATGACGGCCTGTTTATGGAGCTCCTTCTGCTGGTCCTTGGTCGCCTTCTTCTTGCGGAGCTCGATCTCCTGGAGCTTCTTGAGCAGGCGGGCCCGGCTGACGATCTTCTCCTCGTGCACGAACTTGAACTCGATCCCGGAGAGGATGTCGTAGAGCTCGGCCTTGTCCTTGGCCGCCTGGATGCGGCCCCGGTTCTCGCCCCGGATGAGGAAGCGGGCCAGGCCGGCGAAGAGGTGGTTGAACAGGCCGGGCAGGGTCGGGTTCCAGACGACGAGGATGATCAGATGGACCTTCTGTCCGTCGTGGGCGTCGAAGTCGATGCCCTTGTCCGACCGTCCGACCGCGACGGCGATCTCGCCTCCGGCGTCGACGCGGGCGTGCGGCAGGGCGACGCCCGAACCGATGGCCGTGGAGACGAGGTTCTCGCGGTCGATGATGCGGGTCAGCAGCAGCTTCTTGTTGTCGATGAGCTTCTGCTTGGCCAGCACGTCCAGGAGCTCTTCGATGGCCTCGACCTTGTCCTTGCTCTTGAGGGCGAAGACGACTTGGTGGGGCTTGAGATAATCCGAAAACTTGGTGATATGGGGGGCGGGTTTATTCTCCATTACCGGCGGAGTTTAACACAGTCGGCGAAAAAAACCAACCCTTTGCTCTCGAGGCCCCGGACCTCGCCGCCGCCCGCGCCGAGGGATGGATCCCGCCTGGGTTCCGGTCAGATCCGGTTGAACGCGTCGACCGTCCTCCGGTCGCGAACGTTGCCGGTATGGGTCGTGCCGAGCGGCTCGACCACCAGGACGTGAACCTCCTCGTCCGGGCGGGTCCTGGGACAATGCTCGACGCCCCGGGGCACCAGGATGATCTCGCCCTCCCCGACCTCGACGGTCCTGTCCTTGAAGCGCATCTCCATACGGCCCTTGACGACATAGAACAATTCATCTCCGTTGTCATGGGCGTGCATGAGGAACTCGCCCTGGAGCTTCGACAAGTAGACCTGCAGACTGTCCCCTTCCGCGATCAGGTGCGGATGCCATTGTCTTGTGAACAGCGCGAGCTTTTGAGTCAGGTTGACGGGTTCCATTTCGATGTCTCCTCACGGCCCGCAGGCCTCATTTCCGCAGTTCCTTGATCGCCTTGGCCGCGTTCCGGTTTCCGGGGTCCAATTCGAGGACTTTCCGGAAATATCCGATGGCGAGCTCCGTCTTTCCTTGGGACGCGCAAACGGTCGCCAAGATCTCGAAAGCGGTGTACGACCCGGGAAAGAGCTCGACGTTCTTCTCGAGGATGGCCAAGAGCATCCGTTCGTCCCCGGGGGCTTGGAAATTGTAGGCGAAGACCCACATGAAGAACTCGCTCGCCAGACCGGCCGCCCGGGCCTTCGCCACCAGCGCGCCCAGGGCCGCCGCGGCCTCGCGGTCCTTCCCCTCCCGGTAGAGCCGGGCCGCGTCGTCGGCCAAGGCTTGCATGTCATCGACAGCCGTCATCAAGCCGGCGTCCTTGGCCTTTCCAAAGGCCTCGGCCGCTTGGCGGGCTTCGACAAGGGCGGCGTCCAGGGCAGCGGCGGCGGGAACGCGGATGTCGGGGATGACGCCGCTGCCTTCCCAATTCCCACCGGTTACGGGGCTGACGCTCCTTTCCGTCGAGATGTAGAACTCGAATCGGTCGTCGATGCCGAAGACGTCGGTGGAGTGGGCCCCGCCTTTCGTCGGCTCTCCGACGAGCCTCGCCCTCCTCAGCGCCTGCATGTCGTAGGCGAAGGATTCGGAGGCCGAGAAGGTGTTCGGCCCGGTCAGGATGAAGAGGGGCACGTCGAGCCGCGGTTCCGTGCCGATGTCGCGGCGGGTCCAGCCCTCGGTCAGCTTGCCGGTCTGACGGGCATACGAGCCGCTCAACGGGGTCGGGTACGGCAGGAAGTAGCTGCTCAGGTAGTCCCCCGAGCCGCCGCCGTTCTCCCGGACGTCGATGATTATGGCCCGGGCGTTGGACAGGAAGGTCATGGCGGCGACGGCCAGGTCCTTGGCTTGGTCGAAGGAATAGAACCGCCGCAGATCGATATAGCCGATGCCCGGCTCGATCCATTTGAGCTCATAGAAACCGGCATTCTCCTTGAGCCTCAGGCGATAATACCGGACGGGATGATGCAGCGTCCCTTCGGCCTTTTCGCCGACGTCGCTGGGCACCATGACGCGGAAATTCAAATGCTTGTCGCGGGTGATGGCGATGAGGTCGGCGGTGACCTTGTCGGCGAAGTCCTTGGGGTCGGTCAGCGCATCGTAGGCCCCGGAAGCGCATTTCGCCCGGAATTCGTCGGCGTAGGCCTTGGCTCTCTCGGCCAGGACATATTTGCTCTCGACGATATCGGCGACCTTACGAAGGACGCCTTCCTTGTAGGGCTTGTCCGCGAGGCCCGGAAGCGGCTGGGCCGAAAGGAGGGCCGGCCGGCCGACGACGAGAGCTGAGAGCGCGAAGCCGAGGAAGAAACCGTTCTTGCTCATGGACAGGCACCTCCGTTAGGACTGTGGGGCGGGGCGGTTCGGATCTCCCATAGTTCACCCCATCCCCTACCCTGCACGAAACGTGCCATCGGCGCCGCCCAGGTTAGGGGCTTGGGCCGCAGCAATTTATTTTACGGGCGCGCGCTTGAACGAGCTCGTCGGGACGAACTGCGGCAGATCTTCGCGGTCCTGGAGGAGAGCGACGATACCCTTGGCCCAGTCGACGATCTGAAGCGTCGCCCTCAGGTCCCAATCGGGCTCCATCTCGTCGGTGACCTTATGGTACTTGGTCTTGCGGTAGTCCTCGAACTTCCTCTGGACGAGGTCCTTGTCGGATCCCTTGGCCACGACGCCTTGGCTGAGCCAGACGCCGGGGATGCCCTCCCGGGCGAACGAGATCTGGTCGGAGCGGTAGAAGAAGCCGAGTTCGCCGTTGCGCTCGGGGATGTAGCGGAGGCCCAGCTTCCCGGCCGCCTCGCGGCAGACCGCGTCGAGGTCCGAGTGCCGGGCCCCGATGGCGAAGACGTCCTCGGTCTCGCCCCAGACGTTGGTCATCTCGTAGTTGATGTCGGCGATCGCCAGGGACTTGTCGAACGGCAGGTGGCGGGCGAAGTAGGCCGAGCCGAGCACGAGCTGCTCCTCGGCCGTGACGGCTACGAAGCACAGGTCGTCCTTGAGCTTCTCCGGCCGCTGGGCGTAGTAGCCGGCCGTGGCCAGGAGCGCGGCCGAGGCCGAACAATTGTCGACCGCGCCGTTGTAGATCTGGTCCCCCTCGAGCGTCTCGTCCCGGCCGAAGTGGTCGTAGTGGGCCGAGAAAACGATCATCCGCTTCCGGGCCGCCGGGTGTTTGGCCCGGACGATGCCGGCGACGTTGACGCCGTCGACGGTCCGGTAGACGCGGTGCTGGCGGACCGTGGCCTTGAGGCCGAGCGGCACGGGGGTGAACTCCGGCGTCTCGGCCTTCTCGCGCAGGGCCCGGCGGTCGAGCTTGGCCGCGGCCAGCACGCGGTCGGCCGTCTCACCGCCGATCCAGCCCTCGAAGAGGAGGCGGGGGTTGCGGTCGGGATCGAAGAAGCTCTCGTTCGCCCAGGACGCCCGCAGGACGTCCCAGCCGTAGGCCGCGCCCTTGGTGTCGTGGATGATGAGGACGCCGGCCGCGCCGAGCTCGGTCGCCTTCTCGTACTTGTAGGGCCAGCGGCCGTAATAGGTCATGTCCTCGCCGTCGAAGACGCCGCCCGGGCGGTTCCCCGGCTCGTTGATCTCGACGAGCAGGACCTTGCCCGCGAGGTCCAGGCCCTTGAGGTCGTCCCACTGCCGTTCCGGGGCCTGGACCAGGTGGCCGACGTAGACGAGCTCGCCCGTCGCCTCGGCCGGCGAGTCCTCGCGCTCGGTCCGGATGACGAACTCGTCCCAGAGGGCGGGCGCGAGCGAAACGCCCGGGCCCGCGATCTCGAGCGACGCCTGCGGGTCGGGTCGCGAGCCCTTGAGCGGGAAAGTCTGGCGATAGCTCCCCTGGAACGCCGGCTCCAGGCCCATCGTCCGGAAGTAGTCCTCGTGGTAGCGGGCGGCCAGCTCGATGCCCCGCGTCCCCACGGCCCGTCCTTCCAACTGGTCGCTCGATAGGTAACGGATGTGCGCCGCGATCTCGTCCGTGGTGACGGGTTCCATCCGGTCCCGCGAGCCCTGGCAAGCGGCGAGCGTGAGGAGCGCGGCGGCGCCGGCGAGAACGGCGATCCGTGTCCGGGTTGGGTTCATGGGTCCCTCCGCGCAAGGCGTTCGATCACGCCCGGGACTATACCATAAAGAGCCGGGGCCCGTCCCCGGAGGTTGACCATGGCCCGCCTTTGGCCTAACATGGGTCCTTGCGGCCGCGCAGGCCGAAGAAAGGAGTTTCCCATGCCGAAGATCCATAGATCCGCCGCGGTCCTCGCGGCCGCCGCGCTCGTCCTCCTGCCTGTATCGCTCAAGAGCCAGGCCTCCGAGGCCAAGGCCGAGCTGCCCGTCCTGGTCACGTCCTGCGGCCAGAGCATCGGTCCGACGACGATCAAAGTCGTTTTGCAGCGGCTGAAAATGGACTACGACATCGATCCCTTGGCCACCCCTGAGACGCTCAAGGCCAAGCCCTACAAGTCGCTGATCATCACCATGGGCGCCAGCCTCAAGGGTATGGGCGCGGCCGGCATCGAGATCGAGGATGAGCTGGCCCGGGCGACAGCCCTCATCGCCGAGGCCCGGAAGCTGGGGATCAAGGTCATCGGCGCCCACATCGAGGGCCTGAAGCGCCGCTCCCAGGGCGCGGCGGCCGGCGACACGACCGACGAGCAGTCGATCGACGCCGTGGCCCCCAACTCGGCCATCCTGCTCGTCCTCAAGGAAGGCAACTCCGACGGCCGCTTCACGACGATCTCCCAGGCCAAGAAGATCCCCCTGGTCGAGTTCGAGAAGATGCTGGACCTGATCCCTACGCTGGAGAAGCTGTTCGCGAAATAGCTACTTCTTCCTGATCGTCACCAACCCGACCTTCTCCTGGACGTTCACCCATTTCTCGACCTCGAGAAGATCGAGGGGCTCGAATTCGGCCGAGGCCGCGTCCCGGATCTCCAGGATCGAGCGCCGGCCGTCGATGAAGTTCCGGAGCTCCATCTCGGCCATCTGGATGGACGGCGGCGCCTGGTAGTTGAGCTTCCGGAACTCCTCGCGCAGGCCCCACATGGCCATCAGGCCGCCCATCTTCTCCGTCCGGACCGGCACCAGCCCGGCCAGCCGGATCTCGTCCGCGGTCGGGGCCGGCTTGGCGGCCCGGACGCCGAGGCTCCGGCCGCGCGCGGCGGCGAGGTCGTCGATCGTCCGGAGGTGCGCCGCCCGCTCGGCGTCGAGGCCGGCCAGGCGGCCCGCGAGAATGGTCCCGGCCGCGGCGTCCGGCCCGATGAAGAACCGGACCGAGGCCAGCGTCTCCTTCTCCCGGGCGAAGCCCTGCTCGACGATCACCCTGGCCTCCTTGGCGGCCGCCGCGACGGACTTGGCGTCGGCCGCGAGGAGCATCCGTTCGGCGCGCGCCCGGTCGGCGCCCAGCCGCCCGCCCTGGCGGGCCGAGATCTCGGCCATCATCGTAGCGGCCTCGACCGGACCGGCGTTGGCCAGGAACTCGGCCGCCGCCGCGCAGATGGTCACGATCCTCTTGAACTGCGTCGCGTCGGACTTGTCGGGGGTGTCGCCGCTCGTGTGGTACCACTGGTCGGGCCAGACGATCATCAGCACGGCCGGGATGCGGACGGAGCCGTCGACGAAGACGTCGTGGTCGCTCCCGCCGGAGTAGCGCTCGACGAGGAAGTAGAAGGGATCGCGCGAGCCGGTCGGGGCCAGGACGCCGCCCGACCTCCAGTTCGTCTCCTGGGCGTCCCGCTGGGAATCGCCCATCCACTCGTAATAAGAGGCCATGACGTCGTTGAGATAGGTCGGCAGCGACCACGGGGTCTGGTTGAGCCGGTTGTAGCTCTGGTTCTCGATCAGCCCCTCCCCGACCATGTCGAGGTTGATGTTGGCGAAGGTCCGCTTTCGGATGTCCGGATTGAGCTTGAGATAGGCCGCCGTCCCCGAGATCTCGGGAACGAAGAGGAAGCGCACGGACCTCTTGAGCGGCGGGATCTTGCCCTCGGCGACGAGCGTCTTCAGGACCCGGGCCGTCTCCAGGATGGCCGTGCACCCGGAGGCGTTGTCGTTGGCGCCCTGTTTGGCCCAGCCTTCGTAGAGGTGGGCGGTGAAGACGAGCTCCTCGTCCGGCCGCTCGCTCCCTTTGATCAGAGCGACCGTCAGCTGATCCTTGTAGTCCGGGACCTGTTGGGTCTTGACCACGGCCCGAACGACGACCTTATGGCCGCGCTCCAGGGCGTCCCGGAGCTCCTGGCCCCGCCGTTCGGAGACCATGAAGCCGAAGGTCGACCGGTCGCCCGGACCGAGCCGGAGTCCGCTCCAGCCGACCTCGTCGCGGTCGAACTCCGGATGGCTCGAGGACCAGCCGACGAGACCCGCGGCGCCGTACTTCTGGACGCCCAGCCGCCGGGCCATCTCGGGCGGGCCGTTGACTAGCAAGACCTTGCCCTCCACGTCCTTGTCCTTGTAGAACGCGTCGCGGTGGCCCGGCCCCACGTAGACGAGCTCGGCCGTCGTGTCGGTCGTGGCGCTACCGGAGCAGAGGCAGGCGGGCAGGTCGTCGAGGTCGGCGATCTTGAGAAGCTCCGGCTCGACGGTCCACAGCTCGGCCGCCTCGGCGTCCCAGGTCGCCCCGCCGTCGACGGGCAGATCGAGGGTCACGGAGTCGTCGAGGCCGTACTCGCGGAGCTTCTCCAGGATGAAGGCCGATTCGAAATAACCGGTCCGATACTCTTCCGCCTTGCGGTTGCGGTTGACCCCGGTGAGATGGATCTCGTTCTGCAGGGCCCTCTCGCCCGAGGCTTCGTTGATGATGGCCCGCAGGACGGCCGGCGCGTTCGGCGCCGGGCGGGGCGGGGTGTCCTGGGCGGCGGACGGGACGAGCCCGGCCAGGGCCAGGATGACGAGGGCGGCGAGGACGGGTCTGCGATTCATGGCGGCCTCCTGGGTCGGCGTAAAAGAGCATTCTAATGGACCGGGGGCCAAATGCCAAGGTTGCCGGCGGCGCCCCCCTGATGGGGAGTACCCCTTGCGGGCGAGGCTGTGTTACAATACCGCAGGGCAAGGGGGGACGAGAGGGGTCACAAGGAGGTCCGGCCATGATCGCGACGGAAACCGCCAAGACGATCCTGCTCATCCTGTTCGGACTCTGCGTCCTGTGGATCGTCGTCATCGTCATCAAGAACGACATGCAGACGATCGTCCGCGCCCTCATCGTCGCGGCCCTCGTGGGTCTGGGGCTCTATTACGTCAACCAGACCAAGCTCGAGAAGCTGTCTTTCACCGCCATCAAGCAGGAGCTCTTCCCGGTCAAGGCCAGGGCCTACACGTTCGACAAGCGGGAAGGCTTCGTCGCCGGGCGGCCGACGACGTCCTATATCTTCGACGACCCCGGGCCGCCGCTCGCCGTGGCCATGATCGACGGCGGCAAGCACATGAGCATCAAGGACATCCGCACGGTCAACGTCGTCCTGGAATACCTCAACCTTCCGCCCGTCTCCGAGGGCGTGCCCGAGCTGGCTTCCATCACCGGCCGGAGCCTCGACTCCGACAAGTTCCGGTGGGACGACTACGGCCCGGGCGTGCTCCTCGTCGAGCGGGGCATCTGCCGCGACATGACCTCGGCCCAGTCGTTCACTTGCATCGCCCGGATCACGGTCTCGTCCCGCTGAGCGCCGGCCGCGCGCTCCGCCTTGCAATGTTCGCCGGGTTGTCCTAGAGTATCGCTTCGCCTCCCGAAAGGAGCCTTCGACGGATGAGCGCGACGACGTCGGCCGCCCTGGTCCTGGCCGTGATGGTCGGGGCCTTCATCGCCGCCAAGCTCCTCAAGGTCTCGACCGAGCTCTCGCTCTTCGCGGCGGCCCTGGCCGGCGCCCTGGCCGGCGGCAGCGGCATCCCGGTCCGGCACCTCGTCGAGGGCGCCTTCACCTACTTCGACATCGTCCTCATCTTCGTCACGGCCACCCTGTTCATGAACCTGCTCAAGGAATCGGGAGCGGCCGCCTTCGTCGTCCGGGCCATCCTCCGCCGCTTCCACCGGCACAAGGCCCCGCTCTTCGTCCTGCTGGCGCTCCTGCTCCTCGTCCCCGGCGCGCTGACCGGGGCCGGCAGCGTCACGGTCCTGATCATGGGCGGCATGGCGGCCACGATCCTGGGCACCATGGACATCCCCGGGCCCAAGATCGCGGCCATCATCTTCGTCATCGCCGGGCTGAGCGCCGCCGCCCCGCCCGTCAACCTCTGGGCCATGCTGACCGCCGCGGGCGTCAACATGCCCTACGTCGGGTTCTTCCTGCCGCTCCTCGTGCCGTGCGTCGCCCTGGCCCTGCTCACCATCTTCATTCTGGGGGCCAAGTCCAAGCCCGTCGACCTGGCCAAGGCCATGGCCGAGCTGCCCGCGGCGCCGGCGAAGATGAGCTGGCTGCGCGTCGCCCTCCCCTTCGTCGTCTTTTCCCTCCTCGTCGCCGCCGGGCGCGTCTTCCCCTTCGACGTGCCCGTGCTCGGACTGCCGCTCGTGTTCGCGGCGGCCGCGGCGGCGGCCCTGGGGCTCTCGCCGGTCCGGATCGACGTTCTCCGGGTCTCGCGCGATACGGTCCACCAGCTCCTTCCGCTCATCGGGACGCTGACCTGCGCCGGCGTCCTCGTCCAGGTCATGGCCCTGACCGGCGTCCGCGGCCTCATCGCCATCACCACGGTGACCCTGCCGGTGACGGTCGTCTTCCTGACGCTCTTCGTCACCCTGCCGGTGTCGGAAGCCGTGCTGATGTGGGGCGCGGCGCCCGTGCTGGGCGTCCCGCTCGTCCTTCTCTTCAACACCATCGGCCTCGACCCGGTCGTCGCCCTGGCCGGGATGAGCGTCATCTGGCCCCTCGGCGACGCCATACCGCCGACGGCCATCATCGGGCGCCTGACCGCGTCGACGGTGGGTTTGAAGGAGTCCTACGGAAAATTCTTGAAGGCCTGTCTCGTGCCGGCGGTCCTCATCGCCGTCGTCGGGACGCTGATGGTCGTCTTCAGCAAGAAGCTGGCCTTCCTGGCGGTGTTCTAAGATGGCGACGATCGTGACCGTACTCTACTACCTCATGACGGCCGCCATCGCCGTGCTGCTGGTCTGGAATTTCCTGAAGCGCAAGAACGGACAGGAAGAGGCCCTCTACATCATCGTCCTCATCCCCTTCCTGCTGCGCCTGCTGAGGCTCAAATGATCCGCAAGGCCGTCGTCGCGGGGCTCGGCGCCGTCCTGGCCGTCCTGGCCGGGTCGAGCTTCTACCACAGCCGGCACCTGGCCGAGCCCGTCGTGGCCGGGCCGGGGGTCACGCGCGTGGCGACGCTCGGCGATTACTTCGCGCCGGTCAAAGGCACGGTCAACGACGCCCACGTCTATATCCTCGAAGGGAAGGAGCCCGGCGGAACGGTGCTCCTGCTCGGCGGCACCCATCCCGAGGAGCCGGCCGGGCGGCTGGCCTCCTGGATCTTCGCCGAGAACGCCGAGATCCGCCAGGGCCGTCTTCTCGTCGTCCTGACGGCCAACCGGAGCGCCTCGACGGCGACCCGGCTCGGCGGGGCCTATCCCCCCGACTTCACCATCCCCACGGCCTACGGCGGCCGGACGTTCCGCATGGGCGACCGCTGGTCCAATCCCCTCGACCAATGGCCCGATCCCGAGGTCTACCTTCACTATCCGACACGCCAGGAGCTGGCCTACGTCGACATCCGCAACCTCAACCGGGCCTTCCCCGGACGTCCCAACGGCACCCTGACCGAGCGGACCTGTTACGCCATCATCGAGCTCATCCGCCGCGAAAAGGTCGACATCGCCATCGACTTCCACGAGGCGGAGCTGCAGTATCCCGTCATCAGCACCATCGTCGCCCACGAGAAGGGCGCCGACCTGGCCGCGGCGGCCTCGATGTTCATCAGCAGCATCGAGGGCTTCGCCATCGGCGTCGAGAACTCGCCCAAGGCCCTGCACGGGCTGTCCCACCGCGAGATCGGCGACGCGACCGACGCCCTCTCGCTCCTGCTCGAGGCGCCGGAGCCGTTCCTCGACGCGACGCGGGGCCGGACGGACCGGGCCCTGCTTCTGACGGGCAAGGACGAGTTCGTCGTCCGGGCCGGGAAAAGGGGGCTGCTCTTCGAGAAGATCGACGAGAAGGGCTGGCCCATCGACGTCCGGGTCGGCCGGCACACCTCGACCGTGCTCCAGATCCTCGAGAACTGGACGGCCGACAAGCCGGACAAAGGCGTCGTCGTGGCGGGCGTCCCCCGCTACACCGAGGTCGTCGAGAAAGGCACGGGAGCCTTCCTCAAGGACCCGAAGACGGCCGCCCCGGCCAAGCTCTTCTACGAGTGACCCGGCGACGCGCCGGGGCCCGTCAGGCCGCCGTCTTCCGGCGCCGGGCGAAGCCGACGATGGCCAGGATGACGGCCAGGGCCAGCAGGATCCCGAGGATCAAGGTCGTCGACTTCTTGCTGGCTATCGTCTTGTCCAAATTGGCCGCCAGCGCATCCTTGTCGGCGCCCAGGGCGGCCATTTTCTTGGCCTGTTCCTCGGCCGCGGCCAGGAGCGAGGCTTCGGTCTGCTTCAGGGCGGCGATCTCCCCGTCCTTGGCGGCGATCTGGGCCTCCATCTCGGTCACCTGTTTCTTGAGGCCGCCGATGGCGCCGTTGAGGGACCGGACCTTCTTCTGATAGGACGCCTCGGTCTCCTTGCCCGCGGCCAGGGCCTTGTCGAGCTCGGCCTTCTGGGCTTCGAGCGCCGCGAGCTGGTCCTTGAGCGACGAGGCCGTCGCCGCAAGCTGCTTGTTCTCGCTCTGGGCCCCGGCGAGCGCCCCCTGGGTGTCCTTCAGGCTCTTGTCCAGCGCGTCGCTCTTCTGGACGAGCTCGTCGATGCGGGCGTTGGCCTGGGCGAGCTGCTGGGCGCTCTCCTGCTCGACCCTCTGCAGGCGTTTCTTGGACACGCAGGCGGTCGACGACACGAGAAAGACCGCGATGATCGCGAGGCTCAGGACGGCGAGCGTTTTCTTGGACATGACTCCTCCCTCTCCGGTAATTTTTTATCGCGCCAAGCGAAATAGGGACGGGTCAGGAGATACGCCTTCTTCGATTAGGCCCATTATCGGGCGATTTCCCCGGCCGTGTCAATGGAAAAGCGCGCGGCGGCGGAAAGCGAGAAGGAGGACGACGGCCAGGATATAGCCGGCGGTCAGGGCCGCCGGCGGCCGCGAGGCGGACCCGGCCCGGTGGTAGAGCCCGCTTCCGCCCGGCTCCGGCAGGGGCCGGGGGTCCCAGGCGAGGCCGTAGCGCTCGCAGAGGCCCTTGACGTTGAGGAGGTGGATGACCGGGACTCCCTCGGCGGCCATGGCCTGCAGCACGCCGCGCTCGGCCGGGGGCGGCACGAAAACGCCGGCGGCGAGGCCCGGCCGGAGCTTCAAGACCTCGGCGTTCGTACCGATGTTGGCCGTGGAGCCCCCGATGTTGACGAAAGCCGCGATCGGCCGGCCGGCGGCCCGATCGCGGTAGAGGGCCATGCGGCGGGCGACGTTGCGGCCGAGGTCCGGCTCGGCGAGGAACGGCGCGTCCCCCTCGCGCAGGCGGGACTCGAGGCCGGCCCGGCCGGCCGGGTCCATGTCCCGCCCGACGTCCTCCTCGCCGCCGACGGCCCGGGCGATGGGCGCGACGCCGAAGAGGCCCGCGGCGCGCAGGCAGTCCTCCATCCCGGACCAGTCGAACCCGGGCACGTTCGCGCCCCACTGCGACGCGCCGAGCGAGGAGATGACGAGCGGTTCGACGTCCAGGACCCGGGCCGCGGAGAGCGTCGCGACGATGAGGGCCGGGAACGAGCCCGAAGCCCCGACCGCCACGACGTCCCCTTTCCGAACGCCGGCCTCGCGGAGGAGGGACACGACGAGGGCGGCGAAGTCGGGATTCGTCGTCGTCCGCTTCGCTTCGAGCCGGCCGGCCGAGGTCGTGATGGGCGAGTTCTCGATCCCGATGAGCCCCGTGCCATTGGGATCGGCCTGGAGATCGACGCCGATCCCCCGCCCGAGACGGCATTCCCTGAGCGCCGACGTGGCCCCGGCCATGAGCCGTGCCGCCTCGAGCATCTCCGACCGCGCCGCCTCGTCCGGGGACGAGAGAACGCGGACGAAGGCGAGATAGACGAGGCTCAGGGCCGCGGCCGCGTAGATCGCGGCGAAGGGCCGGCCGGCGCCCGGCCTCTTCACAGGAGCGCCACCAGCCGGACAACGCCAAAGGTCAGGGTCGATACGGCGGCGAGCGAGGCCAGGGTCGGCCAGGGCTTCTGCCGGGCCAGGCTCGAGGCCAGGATGCCGGGAACGATCCAGCCGATGACCCGCAGCTCGACCGGCCCGGAGAAGAGCTTCGGAGCGGCCAGGAGCCAGGCCTGCGACAGGACGGCGCCAACGAGGACGGTCAGGACGAAGCGGCGGCGGCCGAAGAGGATGAGGTACCGGGACAAGGCCTTGGCGATCCCCCACGCGAGCAGGGCGACGGCCAGGGTGGCCGCGACGCGCAGGGGCCGGTCGAGGTAGAGCGCGAAATAGCCGGCGACGATGAGGCCGCCGGGCGAGACGTCGGTGAGCTCGGCCCAGACGAGGGCGATGACCAGTCCGATGAGAAGGGTTTCAACGACCATGGGCGTTCTCCCGGCTCTCCCAATAGCGGGCGATCGATCCTCCGAGGCCGACGAAGTTGCCGAGACCGACGACGACGGGCTCGCCGGCGACCGTCGCCATGACGAAGTCCATGAGCGCCGCGGGCGACGCCGCGCCTGAAGCGGAGAAGACGGTCGCGGATGACGGACGGCCCCGGCCGGCGCGGCGGACGAGCCGCAGCGCCGTTCGGGCCTGCGGACCGGCGAGGACGACGGCCGCGAAGTCCCCGAAGAAACCGTCGCCGGCCGCGCGGACCCACTGGAGCGTCCGGTCGCCGCGGTCCTCGCGCAGGCTGAGAACGCCCACGAGCGGCCGCCCGGCGAGCGGCAGGCGGGACCGGACTTCGGCCAGCGCGGCGGCCGACGACTCGGGCTCGTTGGCGGCGAACAGGCTCACGCAGGTCGCGGGGCGCGGCGGACGGCCGAACAGGCCATTCGAGATCCGGAGGTTCCCGGGATCGGGAGCGGCCGCAGCCAGGCCCCTGTCGGCCGTCGCCCGGTCGATGCCCAGGGAGCCGAGGACCGCCCGGGCCAGGCGCCGGTTAGGCTCGAATTCCCCGAGGGGCAGGGCCGGCCCGCCGCCGGCTCCCTCTCCCCTTTCGCCTCGTGTGACGCGATGGAGCTTCGCTCCCGCTCGCCGGGCCGCATCCTCGAGGACGGCGTGGGCCTCTTCGTCCGGGACGAACACGTCCGCTTCGCCGGTGAAGGCCGAAGCCATCGACCGCGCGATCGCGGCCCGGTCCCGGCCCATATCGTCGAGGTGGTCGAGCCGGACGTTGGTCAGCGCCAGCGTCCCCGGCCGGAGGATGCGCCGGGATTCGACGGCCAGGCAGTCCGAGCCGATGCTCATCATCTCGGCGACGAGGGTGTCGGCGCCGAGCTCCGCGGCCAGGGCGACGAGCCGGACCTGTTCGCGGACGGAAGGCCGGCCCGGACGGACGATCTCCCGCTCGGACCCGTCCGGGAAGATGAGCACGGGCGCGGAGCCGGTCGTCTTGGCCAGCACCCGGGCGCCCGACGCCCTCAGCCCGGCGGCGACGAGGCGGGCGACCCCGGACTTGCCCCGCGTGCCGGTGACGGCCACCCGCCGCGGCACGCGCCGCAGGGCCTTGTCGTGGCGCACCCGTTCGCCCAGCAGGTAGAGCAGGAAAGCGGCCAGCGAAGCGGAGAGAACGAGAAGCGCGCGCGTAGTCGGCCTCCGGGTCGGACCGCCGACCGGCTATTTCTTCTTCGCGGCCAGCGCGGCCAGGTCCGTCTTGTAGGCTTCGAGCTCGGCGACGCCGAAGGTGACCTCGCGGTTGAAGGTCTCCAGCCCGCCGAGATAGCGGTTGCCCGTTCCCTGGACGATCTTCCACGAGTAGGGTTGGACGAAGATGAAGGTGTACTTGACGAAGTATCTCTCGAACGGATAGACCCAGACCTCGGCCCGGTTGGCCGCGACGTCCTCGTTGGAGCGGTCCGTGCCCTGGAGGAAATTGGTGGGCGTGCCGGACGAGGCCCAGGCGGCGTTCTGGTCGACGTCGATCGAGGCCGGGTTGCCGTTGAGGAGGTAGACCCGGGAGCGGTCGGTGTTCCAGGGCTGCTGATTGTTCTCCTTCCAGAAGTTCTTCTTGACGTGCTCCAGCCGGGCCGCGAACGTCGCCCGGGCGTCGCCTGTCCGCACCGCCCAGAAGAGCTCCTGGAACGCTTTCCGTCCCTCCTCGGAGAGCTTGCGGTAGGCTTTCTTCTCGAAGTCCTGCATGATGACGTAGTGCTGAGTGTACCAGGCGTCCTTCTTCGGGATGGCCGCGGCGGCGCGGCCGGCGAAGGCCAGGACGGAGACGAGGATCGCTCCGAGGGCGCAGGCGGTGCGAAGAGATCTCGGGTCGTTCACGGTGGGCCTCCCCGCGGGAATGGCGTTGCGCCTTCAGTATAGGCGACGGGCCGGGGGCCGTCAACAAACCCGGACCGGTCCCGCCGGCTTGACAAACGCCGGGGCCCGACGGACAATTGGCGATGGAAAGGGTGTGGGAACGTTCTCTGTCCGGGAGGACCGATGCCGCGACGACGCTCTTTCCAAGATCGGGCTGCCCTCGGCGCGGCCGGCTTCCTTCTTCTGGCCGGTCTCCTTGGGCTGACCGCACGCGCTCTCCCTTCCGCGCCTCGACAGGTCCGGGCGGACGCCCCGCAGGCCCCGGCCAACAAGCCCCAGCATGAGGTCTCGGTCGTCCTCAAGCTCGTCCAAGTCTACGTCACCGACAAGAGGGGCCAGCCGGTCGAGGACCTGACTCTCGGCGATTTCGCGGTCACGGACAACGGCCGGCCGGTCGTCCTGACCGCCTTCGAAAAGCATACGCTCGCGGACGTCCCGACCGAAGCGGGTCCGCCGCCTGCCGCGACCGTTCTCCCCGAAGTGGACACGGCCGCCCCCGTTTCCACCCGCAAGTTCTTCCTTTTTTTCGATTTCGCCTTCAATAACGCCCGCGGCGTGTTCAAGGCCCGCAAGGCCGCCCTGCACTTCCTGGACACGAAAGTATCCCCGGGCGACGAGATCGGCGTTCTTACCTACTCGATGCTGAAGGGCGTCCGCGTCCACGAGTACCTGACGCGGGACCTGGCCAAGATCCGGGAGGTCGTCGAGGGCATCGGCAGCAAGGACATCGCCGGCCGGGCCGCGGACCTCGAGCTCCAGTACTGGACCATGGCCCAGGAGCCGCTCGCCGGGGCCGGGGGGACGAGCGAGGACGTGGTCAAAGCCGCGGCGGGGCGACCCGTGATCGATCCCCTGAAGGACGCCCGCCAGGACGCCAAGCGCCAGACCCAGGTCTTCATCCTCCGGTTGACGGACCTGGCCAAGTCCCTGCGCTATGTCCCCGGCCAGAAGCACTTCCTGTTCTTCTCGACCGGGGTGCCCGCGTCGCTCATCTACGGCGGCCAGTCCGGCAACCCGTCTTCGGGCCGGGACCGGGCGACGTTCGACGCCGGCGACCGCGTCCTGCGGACCCAGAACGAGGACATGTTCCGCGAGTTCGGCTCCTCCGGATGCGCCTTCTACGCCTTCGACACGCGGGCCTCGGCCAAGGACACCGACCTCTTCGCTTACGACTCCATGACCTTCGAGTCGGGCAGCCGTGGGCTGGCCTCGACACAGGGAGTATTCCAGGATTCCACGAACATCTTCCAGGACGAGAAGACGACCGGTCTCAACTCGCTGAAGCGGCTGACCGACATCACCGGCGGGCAGTACTACGCCAACATCAACATGTATGAGAAGAACCTCGAACAGGTCCGGACACTGACCGGCACCTACTACGTGCTCGGCTATTCGTCGAACGAGCGCGAGGACGGAAGCTTCCACGAGGTCAAGGTGTCGGTCACGCGGCCGGACTGCGAGGTCCGGGCCCAGTCCGGCTATTTCAACCCCAAGCCGTTCGCCGCGATGTCGAAGATGGAGAAAGAGCTCCACCTCTACGACCTGGCCCTCAACGAACGGTCCCTCTCGCGGCTGCCGGAGACCTTCCCGATGGCCGCGCTGGCCTTCCCGTCCGGCGAGGGGTTGGGACTCGAGGTCCTGGCCGGACTGCCGGCCGAGGTCACGAGCAAGCTCTCCGGCGCGAAGGTCGAGTTCGTCTCCCTCGTCTTCGACGCCAAGAACGACGTCCGGGACGTGCGCCGGGTCGAGATCGACCCGCGTTCGCGCCGCGGGAAGGCCCTGACGTTCCTTTCGGGGATCGTCCTCGAGCCGGGCGACTACACCTGCCGGCTGGTCGTCAGGGACATGGAGACCGGACTGAGCGCGGTGGGTACGGTCAGGGCCTCCGTGCGGGAAGCCCAGGCAACGACGGGCTTGAGGCTGGGGACTCCCCTCCTGCTCAAGTCGGCGACCGGGGAGGGCTTCCTCGACGCCGGCACCCCCAAGGGCCGGGTCCTTCTCGCTTGGGAGGACGTCTATGACTTCGACCGGACGTTCCTCGCACCCGTGGCCGGGGCGGTCCCGAGGCTGACGCCGCGGCTCGAGGTCCTGGTCCCCTACGCCGTGCCCGGCACGGCCGAGCCCGAGGTCGTCCTGACGGCCCGGCTCATCGACGCGGGGACGGGGGGGGCGGTCCCCGCCGGGGTCGCCCTGGTCGGCCGGGCCTCGCACGGGGCGACGGAGACCCTGACCCTCGACCTGCCGCTGGCCGGTCTCCCCCCGGGCACCTACCACCTCTACATCAACGCCGAAGACCGGGTTTCCAAGACCATGGCCGGGACCCGGACGACGGTGACCATCTCACCGGAATAGGGGCCCCCGCCCCGACCCGGATCCCGTTCCGAAGAGGGCTTTTTCCACAGGTCCCCGAAGGCCGTCCAAAATCCCGCCGAAGACCAATAATTCAGTCTTTATCCATTTATTTGGATTAGTTCAAAATGCCGAAGGCGCCGCGGTTCATACACCGCCGTAACTTACACATAACAAATGTCATTTTAGTGACCGCGGATTGGCATGATACTTGCTAATTAGAGCGGTCTGGCAACATGAAAAACCATATTATTTTCGTAAACGAGGAGGTGAGATCAGAAGGACGTTTACGCATGGGTTTTGGGAGAGCGGCGATCGAGCCGCTCTGGGTTAAGGTTTTCGACATCTAGGAGGAATCTTTTTATGAGTAAGAAACTTACGATCGCGATCCTCGTGCTGTTCATCGCCGGGACCGCCTTCGCCCAACAGACCGCGACCTCCAAAATGGAGGGCAAGGTCCTGGACGCCACCGGCGCCCCGCTGCCCGGCGTCTCGGTCGAAGCGACGAGCCCGAAGATGGTCGGCAAGGCGACCGCCGTGACGGACGGGGACGGCACCTACCGCCTGTTCTCCCTGCCTTCCGGCACCTATGAGGTCGTCTTCTCCCTGCAGGGCTTCAAGACCCTGATCCGCCAGAACATCATCATCCAGCTGTCCACCACGGTCACGCTGAACGTCAGCCTGGATCAGGCGGCCATCGAAGAGCAGGTCACGGTCATCGGGCAGAGCCCGCTGATCGACGTCAAGAGCACGGTCAAGGGCCAGACCATGACCAAGGAAGTGTTCATGAGCCTGCCCCGCAGCCGTAACTTCGACGGCCTGCTCAGCACCGTTCCCGGCGTCCAGTACGAAGGCAACACCGGCGGCCTCTCGGTCGACGGCGCCACGGGCACCGAGAACATGTGGTACATGGACGGCACGGACATCACGCAGGGCCACATCGGCACCCGCGGCCAGAGCGCCGTCATGGAGATGGTCGAAGAGGTCAAGGTCACCGCGTCGGGCTACAACGCCGAGTTCGGCGGCTCGATGGGCGGCGTCGTCAACGTCATCACCCGCTCCGGCGGCAATGCGTTCCACGGCGACATCATGGCCTACTACAACGACAACAATATCCTGATGCAGGGCAAGTCCCGCGATTACCTGCGCTGGAGCCCCTACGACGACAACCTGGCCGAGTTCGTCAACGACGACGACCTGTACTGGTCCGGCGGCAAGAGCCGCGACGACTACAAGCGGTTCGAAGGCGTCTTCAACCTGGGCGGCTACGTCATCAAGGACCGCCTGTGGTTCTTCGGCTCCTTCAACCCCCAGTACGCCCGCACCTACGGTTCCCGCGGCTTCCTCTCCGACGACCCCAGTGAGGAACCGAGCCTCGATAACGTTCCGCGCTACACGTTCTTCAGAAAGGACTTCGTGTGGAACGGCCAGATGAAGCTGACCGCGGCCCCGTTCAAGGGCATGCGCCTGTCGGCCTCCTTCGTCAACAACTGGTCCAACTACCGCGGCGAGATCCCGGGCATCAGCGGGACCAGCAGCAAGACCTACGGCGGCTGGGGCATCGACGCCTGGAAACAGGCCGGCTACGACTATCCCAACCTCAGCGCGGCCGTCATGTTCGACTACAGCGCGAGCAACAACTTCCTCGTCAGCGCCCGCGCCGGCTACTCCACGTCGGACACGACCAACCAGCAGATCGGCAACTACTTCACCACCTACTACAACAACACCAGCAGCTACGTCTACCAAGGCGTCATCGACGACGATCTGCTCTTCTACACCGGCAACATCAACTACTCCGGCAGCCGGACGGTGCTCCTGCGCCAGAAGCTGGAGAAGTATTCCGCCAACCTCGACCTGTCCTACTACGTCAGCCTCGGCGGCGAACACGCCTGGAAGGCCGGCGCCCAGCTCATCCGCGACCAGGAAGACTACGCCAATTCGGCCCCCTATCCCATGGTCAACCTGTACTGGGACCGGACCTGCTCGGCCCTGTCGGCCTACGGCGTGCCCGCGTTCCGCGGCACCTACGGCTATTACCAGATCCGCGGTTCCTGGACCTCGCCCTACGGCTACCAGTGGGACATCGCCCGTAACAGCTACGCCCTCTATCTCCAGGATTCCTGGACGATCGGCGGCCGGTTCACGGTCAACGCGGGCGTCCGGACGGAATCCGAGTACATCCCGTCCTTCAACCCCGAATACCCCGGCAAGCCCATTAAGTTCGGCTTCGACGAGAAGCTGGCCCCCCGCCTGGGCGTCGTCTACGACGTCTTCGGGGACTCCACCCTCAAGATCTTCGGCAGCTTCGGCATCTACTACGACGTCATGAAGCTGTACATCGCCGAGGGCTCCTTCGGCGGTCTCAAGTGGAAGACCGACTACTACACCCTGGACAACCCCGACTTCTATGACATCGCCAACGAGTACGTGGCCGGCGACACCAGCGCCGGGGCCCAGGCCGACCAGGCCGCCGGCGGCACCTACATGGGCACGATCGACTTCCGCGTCCCCTCGTTCGACACCACCGATCCCAACCTGAAGCCCGTGTCCCAGCGCGAGATCTCCTTCGGCGCCGAGAAGAAGCTGACCGAGGACCTGTCCCTGTCGGTCCGCCTCGTTCAGAAGCACCTCATCAACACCATCGAAGACATCGGCGTCGAGGACGTCGAGGCCGGCGGCGAGCAGTACTTCAACGCCAACCCCGGCAGCGACTGGATCCGCGCCAAGTTCGACGAGCTCGCTCCCGGCTTCTGGGAACAGCCCAAGGCCAAGAGAGAGTACTACGGCATGAACGTCTCCCTCGAGAAGCGGTTCAGCCACAATTGGCAGGGCGGCATCAACTACACCCTCAGCCGCGTCGAGGGCAACTACAGCGGCCTGTCCTCCTCCGACGAGAACGGCCGGAACTCCCCGAACGTCGAGCGCTTCTTCGACATGTGGTTCATGATGTACCGGCTCGACGGCACCCTGCTCGACGGCCCGCTCCCCCAGGACCGGACCCACTACTTCAAGGCCTACGGCTCCTACGCCTTCCCCTTCGGCCTCACGGTCGGCGTGGTCGGCTACGGCCGCAGCGGCCTGCCCGTCAGCACCCAGCTGAGCGTCCGCAATAGCTACATCTATCCCAACGGCTACGGCGACCTCGGCCGGCTGCCCTTCACGGTCTGGGGCGACATCTACGTCGAGTACGCCCTCAAGATCGCCGGCAAGTACAACGTGTCCCTGAACCTCCAGGTCAACAACTTCACCAACACCAAGACCTGGCAGGCCAAGTCCTACGCCCCCAACCGGACGACGATGGAGATCTCGAACGACGAGTTCCTCTCCGGGACGTTCGATTGGGAGGCCGCCCTCGACACGCCGGGCGATCCCTACTGGAAGAACACCGTGTTCAATCAGTACACCTCCCGCTACGGAACCTGGACCGCCCGCTTCGGCGCCCGGTTCTCCTTCTAAGCAGCAGCAGTACACGCAGAAGCTCGCCCGCCCCGGCGCAAGCCGGGGCGGGCTTTTTTTTGCAAAAAAAATCCCCGGCCGGACGGCCCGACCGGGGACTCGGGAGCGCTAAGCGGGGATTACTTCTTGATGGCGTCGAGGATGGCCTTGGCCTGGGCCGTCCGCTCCGTCTCGGGCTCGAGCTTGATGAACTTCTCGAGGTTCTCGGCGGCCTTGGCGTTGTCGCCCTTGTTCAGGTAGGCGTAGGCCACGCGGAGGTACGGGTCGGGCCAGTCGGCCTTGATCTGGCTGGCCAACTCGAAGTAGCGGATGGCGTCGTCGATCTGCTGGTTGGAGAAATAGATCTCGGCGACGTTGTAGGGCAGGTTCTCGTCCTGGGGGGCCATGTCGATCGACTTCTTGAAGTACTCCTGGGATTCGGCGAGCTTGCCCTGCTTCAGGAAGCACAGGCCGATCGCGGCCAGCCCCTTGGCGCCCATGGTCTTGCCCATGGCCGAGTCGGAACCGGCCTGCTGGATGAGCTGTTCGTACTTCTGCACGGCCG
>CAWDSL010000024.1:0-843727 GCA_963805015.1 uncultured bacterium | reverse complement strand
GCGGGGCCTTGAGCCTCGTGAAAGCCTCGTAGCCGATGAGCCCGGCCACCGCCCAGAGCGCGATGCCGTTGAGGAGCGCCGCGAAGATCTCGAAGCGGCGCCAGCCGAACGTCCTGGCCGGCGTCCGGGGACGGGACGAGAGCCAAAAGGCGAAGAGGCCGAGGGCCAAGGCCGCGGCGTCCGTGAACATGTGCCCGGCGTCGGCCAGCAGGGCCAGACTCCCGCTCAGGAAACCTCCCGCCACTTCCAGGAGCATGAAGGAGGCCGTGATGGCCAGGGCCAAGGCCAGGCTCTTCTTGTTCTCCATCGGGAACCAGTTTATCGCAGATCGGATGGCCGTGCCAACCGGCCTTTTGACTTGCTACTCCTGGCTTGATATCGTAAGCCGCGAAGATTTAAAATGATCAAAATAGCCGCCGAACACGTTCAGGATATCCTCGCCCGGACACGCGCCCTCGTGGAGAAGTGCCATCCCCGGCTGCCGGGGACGCCGGGATGTCTGCGGGCCGCGCGCGAGTTGAGGACGAATTTGGGCCGAGTCCTGTGACCAGGCGGACCTCGAGGAATACGACCAGCGGCCGGGCTCGTTCTTCGCGATGAACAAGGTCCTGGCCGTCGGCTACATGGCCGCGGCGGCGTTCTTTTTTATCGGGGGCTGGGGGATCCTCGTCTCGGCCGTGCTGTTCATCCTGGGGATGGCGTATTTCGTGAACATGTTCGCGTTCCTGGGCCGCTCTTCGATCCGCTGTTTAAGAAGAAGCCCGGCGAGAACGTCGTGGGGACGATCGAGCCGGCGTCGGCTGTCCGGCAGGCGATCGTCTTTTGCGCCCATCACGACAGCTCGCCGGTCTGCAATTTCTTCGAAAAGCTCCCGGGGGCCTACGCCTTCCGGACGCTTTCTGCCGGTCGTGTTCTACTCGTCGCCACGGTCGGCGCGATCGTCGCCTCGGCGAGCTTGTTCTCCGGCGCCGGCGCTTGGGCAGGCATTCCCGCGCTCAGGATCGTCCTGGCCGCGGGCTCGTTTTCGTCGTGCCCGTCTTTTGGTACTTCGGCCGGGAGGCCTCGCCCGGGGCGTCCGACAATCTCGCTTCGAGCCTCGTCTTGGTCAAGCTGGCCGAGCTCGTCAAGTCCGGCACGGTGCCAAGCCGGAGCACACGCGGCTGGTGTTCCTGAGCGTCGACGGCGAGGAGAACGGCCAGCGCGGATCGTCCGAATTCGCCCGGAAGCACACGACCGAGCTCCTGGGCTTACGGACCTTCGTTTTCAATATGGACACGTTGGCCCGGCTCAAGGACCTAGCCTTCCTCGAGACGGACACCAACGGCCTACACAAGCTTTCCGCTCCGCTGACAGCCGAGTGTCTCGAGATCGCGGCCGGACTGGGCTATCCTGTCAAGGCGGTCCGTTTCCCGTTCGGCGGGGGAGGGCCGACGCCGGGCAGTTCGCGAAGATGGGGTCGAGCGGTCTCTCTCCATCGGGGTCTCGACCCGCCCGATCCGCAAGGACATCGACTACCACACTTCCAGGGACACCGTGGACAACATCGAACCCGCGGCCGTCGAAGCGGGCTTGAACATCGCCATCAACTTCGCCCTGGCCAAAGATAAGCAGGTAAGGTAGGGACCGCCGGGCAAGCCGCCGCCGGAGCCGGCCTACTTCCGCAGCCGGGCTCTGCAATAGTCGATCTGCTCTTGGGCGCGAAGGACAAAGGCGCCGTCGATCGCCGCGGCCTTGGTGAAGTCCTCGATGGCGCCCGGAAGGTCGTCGGCGTGGATGCGGGCGATCCCCCGGTTGAAAAAGATGGCCGCGACGCCCGGGCCCAGCTCGATCGCTTTCGAGAAATCGCCGATCGCCCCTTCATAGTCCTTGGCCTTCACGCGGGAAAGGCCGCGATTGTTGAAGGCCAGGGCCGACCCGGGGTCCAATTCGATGGCCTTCGAGAAATCCGCTATCGCTCCGCCGTGATCGCCCGCTTGGTGCCGGGCCGCTCCGCGGTTGATGTAGGCGAGCGCGTTGTCCGGATAGGTGGCGATCTCGGTCGTCCATTTCCGGATATCCGCTTCCAGGCTCGACGACACTTCGGCTCGCGCCTTCAGCGCGTCGACCTCGTAAGACGGAGGAGACGAACGGGCGACATAGAAGATCTTCTCTCTCCCCGTTACGAGGACGGACAGGTCGTTCGCGAGATAGAGCTCCCGGGCGTCCATCCAGAACGTCGCGGTCACGCGGCCGTCGGCGTCGAGCTCCAGGATCTCCAAGCGGGGAATATGGCTCAGCAGATAGACCTTGTCCCCACAGGCTTCGATGTCGATGATCAGGGGCTTGTAGGCGACACGCCGGGTGGGGTCGGTGATGCCTTCGCCGACCGCCTTCAGGTTGTACTTTTCCTTGGCCTCCATGACGGCGCTATCCAAGCGGAACTCGGCGAGGAGGGCCCCGTCGGAGGAGAATTTCCTGACGACGGGGAAGTACCGAAAGGCGACATAGACGTTGCCGGCATCGTCGACGGCGAGCGATCTGGCGTTGAGGGTCGTCATACTGTGAGCGAATGATAGGGGACGCCCGAAGGCGCTCCTCCGGCCGTCCGCCAAGAGGACGCTGAAAAGCGGCTCGTCTTTGCTCTCGATGGGAGGCGCAAAGTAGATGCGGCCGTCCCTGGCGATCGCGAATTCCTCGGCCGCCGGGATCTTCGTGTAGCGGACCCGGCTGCCTTCAAGGCCCATGAGATCCAGGCGACCCCGAAGCGTCTCATGGACGGCCAGCTGGTCTTCGACGACGGCGATCCCGGCCGGGCCCTTCAGAGCGCTGGTCCCGTCCTTGTTGAGCGACAGCTGTCTCTCGTTCCTTCCTGCGGCGTCGAAACGACAGAGCGCGCCGTTCGAGGTCGACGAGACAAAGACGTTCCCCTCGCGATCGACCGCGAGCCTGAGGGGGGATCGAAAAAGCCCCGACCGGATCGTGTGATCCGATTCCAGCTCGACGGCGTTCGCCGGGAGCGGCAGGAAGCCATTCTCGGTCAGGAAGATCTCGTTATAGACAGTGACCTTGGTGGTGACCTTCTGGGGGAAGACGGGCGGCCCGCTCGAAAGAACGCCCAAGAGAACAAGGGCGGCAGCCGGCTTGCCCAGCATGGCATCTTCTCCCTAGTCGAGTATACGCCGGATCAGGCCCAATTAGAGTCCGGCGATCTCGTATTTCACGACCTCGAGGCGGCCGTCCTCGAGCTCTTCGAGAACGAGCAATGAGCGCCCGGCGATCGTCAGGGGGTGGCGGGCCAGGTCATTCACGCCGATCCCTTTCGGCAGGGGCAAGTAGAAGCTGTCGAGGTAATCACCGCGGGGGCCGATGACGTCGACGAGGACCCCCTTGCCCGGGACCAGGGTCGAGGTCAGGGCCCAGATCCGACCCTCGACGGCGAAGAGGCGCTGGATGTCGTTGATGTACTCCCGGGGTTCGGACAGGCTCCGGGCCCCGGCTGGAGCGTCCGGAGACTTCTCTTCCTCGTATTTCACCCTTCGGTAATCGCGGCGGACGGTCAGGAGGCGCTCGTTCTTCGCGGGATCGGCGATCTGAATGCCATAGACGTCTTCATTGGCGACCGCGACCAGCCCTCCCTCGAGCGGGGCGCAGAGCAGAAAGGTCAGGTTGTTGGCGATGAAGGCCCCCGGCAGCCGCTTGGCGAACCACTTGGTGGCGTAAGAGAGGGAGGTCGCTTTCACGGTGCCCTCGGGGCTCGCCAGCGCCAGCGTCCAGACGATGTCCAGGATGTCGCCCTCCGGCTTCTTGACCTTGTCGAAGGGGATGGCCGAATTCGAGGCCATGAGCAGGCGGTCGCCGATGAGACCGAGGAGCCGGGAGACGGGGGCGTCCGGCCTGAACTCCCGGAGGAACTTGCCGTCGAGGCCCGTCAGGACGCATTTCAATGGCTGTTCTTGGAAGGCCAGGACCTCGGGGCCGCGGACGAGGCAGTCCGAGATCTGACGGAGCTCGCCGGGCCCCTGGCCGGGCCGGTACATGTTGACTACGAACTTGCCCGCGGCGTCGAACCGCAGGAGCTCGTCCTCGTCGGCGACCAGGAGGCCGCCGTCGGGGACGGCTTGGAGGAGCGAGGGCCCCTTGAAGTAGAACCCACCCTGGACGTCCGAGATCCGGAAGACCTCGCGGAGCTCGAGGACGCGCCCGGCCCGGGGGTTCTGGGGCTTGGCCGGGAGGGTCACCGTTTCCTGGCCGAAGGCGGCCGTGATCATGATGACCGATGCGAATGCCAGAGGGAGCTTTTTCATAGGAGCCTCCATGCGGTCCGGCCATAGCCGACCGGCCGTGATATTAAGAATACCGACCGGACCGCCGGAATGTTTATCCCGTATCAAAACCGCATAGCTGCGTCCGCCGGCGCACCCTGCCCGCTAGAGGGATCTTTTCCTCGAGAACAGGTAGGCGAATGGGATGGCGATCAGGTCGCCGATGATATAGGTGAGGAATACGACGGACGTGCCGACGGCATATTTCGGGAACTGGCCCTTGAGGAAGAGCGGAATAGCGAAAACGACGAGCCAGAGCGGCTTGTAGACGAGCTGCAAAAGCAGTAGAGGGACGAATTTCAAAGGATCGCGAAGGGCGAGGATCGCGATCAGGCCTGACGCCAGCAGGATACAGGCGTAGAGCCCGAAGACGCCCGGATCCTGGGCCGGGAATCCCATCATGGCCTTCGTGGCAGCCGGAAAGACGATCAGCCCGAATCCGAGCCCGCCGGCCCCGACGAGCGTGTAGAGATACATGGCCCTGAGCCAGCCCCATCGGATAGTAACACCGTTCTCCATTTTGCTTACCTCCCCCAATCCGGATTACCGGCTCAGTGTAGTACAAGAACGCCGGCCTATTCCAGCCCGGCCCGGAACAACGCGTTCTTGACACTCGCCGGAGCCGGGGATATCCTTCGTCGCGAGCGGGGAAGGGGTGATACCATGACCAGAAAATATCCGGGCATAGTCCTCTGTTTTTTGATCCTTGCCATATCCTCCATGTTCGGTCTCGCGTCGATAAGAAAAAAGGCGCTGGACATTCCCTCTGGCTTCGCGGGGATCATCGCCTATGGCTCCCTGATCTCCCTGCCGAGCATGGAAGAGACGCTGGGGCATAAATATGTGGGCCCGGTCCATGAAGTCCATCTGAAGGGTTATGAGAGGGCATGGGCATGCGTTCGCCCTTGGAACGTCCCGCCGGCGGGCGAACCAGGCGCCAAGAAGATCGATGCGTATTTCCTGCGCGGTACGGAACGCGTTCCTATCGGCGGAGCCGCGGAACTCAATATCTTTGCCAAGAAAAAGGGCAGGATCAACGCTATCTTATATCTGATCACCGATGAGGAGTTGATCCGCCTCGACAAGAGGGAACACGGCTATCGAAGAGTGGATGTGAGCGACAGGGTCGAGGAATTCCGATTCCGGGGAGGGAAGGTCTTCGTCTACGAGGGCCCTCCGCGGGCCGTGCCGGCCTCTTCCTCGGACAAGGGGACGTTCATTTTGATCAAAGAGTTCCTCGACCTGGTGATCGGCGCCTGTGAGTCGAGAGGCCGGGCTTTTCACGAGGAGTTCGACAAGTCCACACGGCCGTGCGCCTTCCCGGTCGTGTCCTATAAGGACATCGTCTGGGAGAAAGCCAAATAGCCGAGCCAAGGGGCGGGATCGGCCGCGGAGGCCGTACATCTCCCGGAGAAAGCCAAAGGAGACGGCCCCTGCTTGCGGGGAGAAGAGCAGCCTCTTAGGACACGAGGCTGCTCGGCCCGGCGGTAGCGCTGAACTTCCTGACCCGGGCCTGGTACTCTTTATTGGCGAAGCTGAAGCCTTCAGGGCCGAAGATTACGATCTTTTCGACCTCCTTGTCCCTGGTGCTAGACTTCACGCCGATGATCTTCCCGATCGAGAAGACGGTCCCAACGAGCGCGCCCAGGATGAGGATCCCAAGAACGGGCCCGAAGGTTTCTCCGAGACCTGGACGTTTGTCGATAAGCGGGATAAAGATGATGGGCAAGCTCAGGAAGACGGCGACGCTGGCGATGAAGATCCGGAGGGGGACCCGCACGAGACGTTTTTCGTTCTGCTTGACGAGCTGATCCAATTCGTCCGAGCATCCGCCGCAAATAGGGATTTGGAAACTCGCTATGAGATTCCGCCCGCCGGAGCCATAGCTCCCTTTGCTGGCCACGGCCTGGCGCATCTTGAGAAACGTATCGCCCTGTTTGGAGCTGCAGCGACAGCATTCGGGTGGGAATTCATAATCCGTATATGTCCACCGCAGCGAAGACGGTATTTTTTCCATGGCAAAAATGACGTTACTGTATCCAAGCCGATCGAAGGAGTCAAGAACTAGAAGGGGCTCGCCTCAAGATTCAATATCCCAGCCAATCCAGCAGGGCGCGAACGCTGCCGGTGGCCAGAGCGATGCTCGAATCCGCCGCCCCGTAATACAGCCTGATGGTGTCGCCGTCGGGAGCGATGGTGGAGCCGCAGGGGAAGACGACGTTGCCGACGTCCCCGCGCTGTTCGTAAGCCGCTTCCGGGCCGAAGAACCACTCGTCGCTGCGCTTGAGGCAACGCTCCGGCGTGTTCAGATCGAAGAGCGCGAGCCCCAGCCGGTAGATCGAGCCCGAAGCCGTCTGACGCACGCCGTGGTAGATGGTCAGCCATCCCTGCGGGGTCTCGATGGGAGGGGAGGAGAGGCCGATCTTGTTGGCGTCCCACCAGGACCCGCGGCGGCAATCCAGCATCAGCTTGTGGTTGCCCCAATGGCGCAGGTCGGGCGAGTAGGCCATCCACATGTTGGCCCGAGGAGAGCTGACCGGGCGATGGATCAGGGCCCATTTGCCGCCGATGCGGCGGGGCAACAGGGCCGCGTCCTTGTCCTCCGGGGGCATGACCACGCCGTAGCGCTCGAAGCTCCGGAAATCGTCCGTCAGCGCCAGGGCGACGCCGGGGCCCTCCCGCGTATAGGCGGTGTAGACCACGGCGTACTTGCCCAGTTCGGGGAGATACGTGATGCGGGGGTCTTCGATGCCCCACATCTCCTCCGGGAAGTTCTTCGGGTCGGCCAAAAGCGTGGGCTGAGGGTCGATCCGCCAATCCCCCTCGCCGTCCGCCGAGCGGGCCGCGCAGAGATGGGACTGGCCGCGGCGATCCTCGACCCGGCACAGGAGAAGCGTCGTGCCGTCGGGCAGCAGTGTGGCGCCGGGATTGAAGACGCTGTTGACGGGATAGGTCCAATCGGCGGCGGTCAGGATGGGATTGCGCCCGTGACGGCGAAAGAGCTCGGGGTGGTGATTGTTCATTAAATTCATGACTCCAGGGGTAGCAGCGGATTCTCGGCCAGGCGCAGCTCGAGCAGCGCCTGGAGGAAGGCCAGGGTGGATTCCGCGCCCTGGTTCTCGTTGGGCCGGTCGGGATGCAGGCCGTCCCGGCAGCCCCCGGTCGTCGGGTCGTAGACCGGGAGGTTGAGGTCGTTGCGCCCGATGAACCAATCGAAGGCCCGGCGGGCTTCCTTGTTCCAGCGTTCGTCTCCCGTGACCCGGTAGGCCTCGAGGCAGGCCGAGACCATGGCCTGGGCTTCGACCGGCTGCTGATCGAACCGGGCGCGCTCGCCGCCCCGCTCGTAGAAGCCGTTGGAGCCGATGGGCACGAAATGCCCCCCGCCCTTGTCCGAGCGCTGCAGATCGGCCAGCCAGCGGAGCGACTCCAGCCCGGCTTCGGCCATGGCCGGATTCGGGATCCAGCGGCCGCACATCAGGAGGGCGTGCGGCAGCGCGGCGTTGCAATAGCTCAGCCCGGACTCGAACCAGCGCCATTCGTCCGTCCGGTGGCTCTGATAGAGCGTCAGCAGCCGACCGGCCAATTCCTCCCGGACCTGGCTGGCCCGCCGGTCGCCTGCGAACCGCCGCAGATACTCGTGGAGGCCGATGAGCGCGAAGGCCCAGGCTCGCGGGCTGGTCGTCTCGAGGATGGCCGGCAGCGCCCGTTCGAACAGCCAGCCCGCCATATGATGGAGGGACGGGCTGTTGACGTTACCCAACACCGTGCCCAACGCCCAGAGAGCGCGGCCGTGGCTGTCGTCCGAGCCGCAGTCCTCCCGCCAGTTGCGCTGGTAATCCATGAAGTTGCGGAAGCGCCCGGACTTGGTGTTGAAGGCGTACCAGAGGAAGGCGAGGTAGCGCGAGGCCAGGTCGAAGGGCTCCTTGATGCCCAGCGCCTCGATGAGGGCGCTGACCATCAGCGCCCGGGCGTTGTCGTCGGCGCAGTAGCCCTCGCGATAGTTGGGCACGGTGAAAATGGCGTGCTGCAGGATGCCGGTCTCGTCGGTCATGTGGCGCAGGTGGTCGAGCTTGAGAGGAGGGAGGTCCCCCGGGTGCTTGTCCAGCGCCTTGACCGTGAAGCCGGGCGGCGTGAAGTGCCGCCGCTCCGCGCGGGCGCGGTCGAAGCTCTCCATGTAGCGCCTCGCCACCTCGGGCCAGATCATCTCCCGCCCGAGCAGGTAGGCCCGCTTGCGCATGGCGTGGCGCTCGGCCTCGTTCTCCATCAGGTAGATGATCCGCTCGGCCAGGGCGGCCGGGTCGCGGAACGGGACCAGCGTGCCCCGGCCCTCGGCCAGCAGCTCTTCCGCGTACCAGTACGGCGTCGAGATCACGGCCTTGCCCGCCCCGACCGTGTAGGCCAGGGTGCCGGAGGTGATCTGCTGCACGTTCAGGTAGGGCGTGATGTAGATGTCCGCCGCGCCGATGAACTCGACGAGCTCCTCCAGGCTGACGAAGCGATTGTAGAAGATGACGTGGGATTCCACGCCCTTTTCCTGGGCCAGCCATTGGAGCGACAGCCGGTAGGTCTCGCCTTCGTTCTGGATGACGTGGGGATGCGTGGCGCCGACGACGATATAGACGGTGTCCGGATAGCGGGCCACGACCGCGGGCAGGGCCGAGATGACGGTCTCGATCCCCTTGTTCGCCGAGAGCAGGCCGAAGCTGAGCAGGACGGTCTTGCCCTCGACGCCGAAGAGGTCCTTGTTGAAGCTCGGATCGACGAACGGCACGTCGGGGATCCCGTGGGGGATGAGGTCGATCTTATCCGCCGGCACGCGATAGACCGTCTGCAGGAATTCGGAGCCGCGGGCGCTCATGACGACCAGGCGGTCCGACAGCGCGGCGACCTGCTCCAGCACCCGGCGCTGATCGGGGTCGGGCTCGTTGAGGATGGTGTGGAGGGTGGTGACGACGGGCATGCGCAATTCCCGCAGGAGGGCCAGGATATGGCTGCCCGCCCGGCCGCCGAAGATGCCGTATTCGAACTGCAGGCACACCAGGTCGACGTTGTTGATGTTCAGGAAGTCGGCGGCGCGCCGGTAGGACTCGACGTCCTTCTCGGTCAGCTCGAACCGGACGCGGGCCGGATAGTCGTAGCCGGCCTTGGTGTCGTTGACGGGCAGGGCGATGCACGTCGCTTTGGGATAGGCCGTGGCGATGGCCTCGCAGAGGTCAGTGGTGAACGTGGCGATGCCGCATTGCCTCGGCATGTAGTTGCCGATAAAGGCGATGCGCTTGATCGCCGACGGAATGGGTCTTCCTTCCATGACGGGACTCTCCTTCCTGCCGTCGTCCCGATCCCCGGGCCATCGATGCGGAGAGGCGGCTCGTTCCTTGAAGCCGCCGTTGCTATGGCCGGAATAGGGCGGGACTGTGCGCTTTTTGGCTTGGAGGTTGAGCGCCCCGGATCAGGCTGACGACTCAGTATACCACAATCCGGCCTTCCGGCTATCCCCGGTTCCCCCAAGCATCGAAATGCAGGCGCTCGTCCAGGCTTTCGGGCGTCTGGGGTTCGGGCGCTTTCCGCGGGAAGCCGAAGGGGACGACCGCGGCCACCTGATACTCCGAAGGGACGGCCAGGGCTTCCTTCAATCCGGTGGAGTCATAAGGGGTATACGTGCAGCCGAAGAGCCCCTCGGCGGCCAGGCCCAGCATGATGTTCTCGACGCACATCCAGGCCGAGGCCAGGGGATTCAGCTCGAAGAGAGCTCCGGCATTCGGCGAGCGGCTTCATCTTGTAGCAGACGACCAGGACCTCGGGGGCCTCGAGCATCATGGTCAGCTGCAGGGGGAGGGAGCGCCGGTAGACCTTTCGCAGCTCCTCGTCGGCGAAGCGGGAGACGAAGGTCTCGATCTCCGCCCGGTCCTTCATGTCCCGGGCTTTCAGGCCCTCGGTGACGGTCTGGATCTTTTTGGCCCGGTCCCGAAGCAGGATGAACTGCCAGCTTTTGAGGTGGGCGTTGCAGGGCGCCCGCAGACCCGCTTCCAAGGCCCGGCGTACCGCGTCCGGCGGGACCGGCCTGGCCTCGAACTCGCGGACCGTCCTCCGTTTGGCGACGACTTCCTTGAAATCCATCTCATCCTCCCGGTCAACGAAACGCCCTTTTTCCCCGTCTAACGGGGTGAAAAAGGCATTATAATCGGGCCATGGATCAGATGGAAGAACAAGAAGCGATCGAAAGGTGCCGGGCGGGCGACCTGGCCGCCTTCCGGTGGATCTATGACCGGTACGGCCAGCCGCTGCTCCGGACGGCCGCGAGGCTTCTGGGCGATCGCCAGGAGGCCGAGGACGCCGTCCAGGAGACCTTCCTCAAGCTCTACCGCGGGATCGGCGGGTTCCGCAGCGGCGGCCCCTTCAGCACCTATCTCTTCCAGATCCTGCACAACACCTGCACGGACGTTTTGCGCAAGCGGAAAGCTCCCGCCGCGGATATCGAGGACATGGGCGCCCTCGGCGCCCCGTCGTCGACCGAGCTGGCTTATACCCTGGCCCGGGCGGTCGACGGCCTATCCGGCCAGATGAAGTCCTGTTTCATCCTCTTCGCCGTCGAGCAGTATCCCCTGGAAGAAGTCGCCGATATCCTCGGCGTCAGCGTCGGGACCGTGAAGACCTCCGTCCACCGGGCCCGGAAGAAGCTCCGGGCCTGGCTGAGCGCCGTCCCGGCGGGAGGGACATCATGAGCTGCGATCGATACGACAGATACCGGAGCGGAGAGGGGATCGCCGGGGACTTCGCCCGCCACGCCCTCGGCTGCGCCGAGTGCCGCGAGCAGGCGGCGCTCGACGAGCGTCTGGACAAGGAGATCGTCGCCATGAGGAGCCCTGTCGCCGACGACGGCCTGTGGGAAAGGATCGAGGCCTCCCTCGTCCGGGAGAAACGGTCGGCGGCCCGGCGTACTTCATTCGCCCGTTTTTGGCCGATCCTCGTTCCGGCCGGGGCGGCCGTCGCCCTGGCCGTCGTCCTGGGCCTCGCCGTTCTCAGGCGGTCCGCCGTGCCGTCCGGGCTTCTGGCCGGAGAAACGCTGGCCAAGGTCGAGCGCACCGAAAAGGAATACCTCGGGGCCATCGAGGCGCTGGAGCGCCAGGCCCGGCCGAAGATGGCCTCGGCGATGTCCCCGGAGATGGCCCTCTACGAGGACAGGCTGGCCGCGATCGACGCCCAGCTCGACCGCTGCCGGGAGGCCCTGGCCTCGAATCCGGGGAATGCCCACATCCGCCGCTATTTCCTGGCCGCGCTCCAGGACAAGAAGCGGACCCTGGCCGACGCGCTCGGGTCGATGAACTAGATCGCATGAAAAAGGAGTCGACGATGAAAAATAAGGCCTTGACCGCCCTTCCGGCGGCTGTTTTTATTGTTTCCCTCTTGGCCGGCGCCGCTCAGGCCGCCCCCGGCGCATCGCCCGAGGGCCTGCTCGGGCCCGGTGCCAAGAACGTCCAGACGAAGAACCTCACCGCGGGGCCGGTCCCCGCGGCCGGAAAGACCCTTCGTATCGACTCGACGATGGGCCATCTCACGGTCACCGCCTGGGAGAAGAACGAGATCTCGGCCGAGGCGACCGTCGAGGTCGGCGACTCCGACGCCGAGTTCCTCAAGAAATTCCTGGCCGAGACGACGATGACGATCGAAGCCGAGGCGGGCGGCCTCGTCCTGCGCCTGGTTTCGCCGATGACCCGGAAATGGGGGCAAACGGACGGCTCCCAAAGGCACCGTGATGCCCCTTGGGGCGGGCGCCGGAACCTGTCCTTCGCGGCGCGGATCGCCGTCCGGGTCCCTGCCAAGCAGTCGCTCGACGTCAGCAACTCCTTCGGGAACCTCACGGTCAGCGGGATCACGGGCAAGCTCGATCTGCGCGACGAGAGCGGCCAGGTCCGGGTCGAGGGCGGCGGCGGGGAGCTGGCGCTCGCGAACAGCTTCGCCGAGGTCCGGGTCACGGACTTCAAGGGGCCGATCGACGTCCGCAGCGAGAGCGGCGCCGTCCTCGTCGAGAGGATCGGCGGCCGGGCCGACATCCGCGCCAGCTTCCAGGAGGTGCGGTTCGCCAAGATCGGCGGTCCGCTCGCCGTGACCGCGGAAAGCGCTCTTGTCGCGGGGTCCGACGTGGCTGGCGACTGCCGGATCTCATCGTCGTTCCAGAAGATCGACGTCCGCGGCGTCCGGGGCCGGCTCGAGATCAAGGGCGAGAGCACCCCCGTCACGGTCCGCGACGTCGACCTGGACGTCGTGATCGGGTCCTCCTTCGGGGACGTCTCGGTCACGGGCGTCGGCGGCTCGGTCGAGGTCCGCTCGGAATCGGCCAAGGTCACGGTCGCGGACGTCAAGAAAGACGCCGCGATCCACACGTCCTTTCAGGCGATCGAGGCCCGGCGCGTCGGCGGCGGGCTCAAGGTGGAGGGCGAATCGGCGGCCGTCCTGGCCGAGGACATCGGCGGCGCCGTAGACGTCCGCAGCACGTTTGGCGCCATCGTCCTGCGGCGGACGTCGGGGTCGATCGCGATCGCGACCGAGTCGGCTTCGGTCGAGATCGCGGAGATCAAGACTCTGCCGGCGGGGAGCCTCGTCGACGTCCGGACCTCGTTCGGGCCGATCCGCATCACCCTGCCGGCGGCGACCGAGATCCAGGGCATGGCCCGGGCCGGGTTCGGGAAGATCGTCACCGATTTCCCCGTCACCCTCGCGGATCCCTCGAGACTCGACGGTCAGGTCGTGAACTTCGGATCGGGAAAGGGCGGCGTCACCCTCAAGCTCGAGACGACGGGCGACATCACGGTCAAGAAGCAGTAGACGAAAGGGGGCGCCCGGCCGTGTCCGGGCGCCTCGCTTCGATCACGCCTGCGGGCCCGTCTTCGCCCGAAGCTTGTCCAGGGACGCCTTGGCGAAATCCCGGACCCACTTGTCCGGGTCCTTCAAAGCGGTGGTCAACGCCGGGATGGCCTTCACGTCCCCGAGGGTAGCCAGGGAGTCGGCGGCGTGCCAGCGGACGTCCGCATGCGAGTCGTTGGCCAATCTCGCGATCAACGGCTCGAGCGCCCGCTCGTCGCCGATCCTCCCCAGGGCCTCCACCGAGGTCCACCGGGCGATCGGGTCGTAGTCGGTGCGCAGGACCTCGATCAGATGCTCGACGGCGGGCGGGCCGATCTCGACGATCTTGTCCAGGGCCCCGTCCCGGTCCATGATCGACGTTCCGACGGTCCGCGAGTTCTTCAGCTTTTGGAGCAGCGAGGCCACTTTCTTCTTGACCGCTTCCGGCTTGGGCGCCTCGGCCGGCCGGTCGTTCGCCGCGGAGCTTGGATCTTTCTTTCGGAACACGTCAAAAATTCCCATGGAGGTCCTCCTATTGGGGGCGGAGACCGTTGCCCGGCCGGCCCTCCATCTCCACGACGGCCGGTCCGGCCGAGGGCCGGGACGGCGCGCCCGCGTGGAAGAGGCTGATGAGCTGCCAGCGGCTTCGGACGCCCAATTTCTGGTGGATGTTGGTGATGTGGTTCTTGACCGTGTGGATCGAGATGAAGAGCGCTTTCTCGATGTCGGCGTTGCTCTTGCCCCGCAGGATGAGCCCGACGATATCGGCCTCGCGCGGGGTGAGGCCGCGGGTCCGGCAGAAGGCCTCGAAGGCGTCCCGGTCGCTCGCGGTCGCCGGCGCCGCCGCGTAGGCCCGGGCGAAGGGCTTGCCGAGCCACAGGAACGGGAACAGGTTGATGGCCAGCAGGGCCAGCGCGTTGGGGATGAACTGGACCGGGTCCGGCAGGGGGAAGGTCAGGACGAAGACGGCGTAGATCGCGAAATAGGCCGTCCCGAACGTCCGGACCGCCCGGCGCTCCGAAGGATCGGCGATCCGGCGGGCGGATAGAACGAGCCCCGCCAGGACGCCGAGGATGGCCAGGACCCCGGCGAGGAAGACGACGATCTGGGCCCGCGCGGTCCACAGCCAGAGGGCGGTATCTCTCGAAATTAGGGCGGTCACGGCGTAGCTCGCCGCCAGGAGCCCGGTCCCGGCCCCGAACCACCGGTCGAAGCCGGCCGAAAGGCGCCGTCCCTTGAATCCCCGGGCCACGGCGAAGAGCGCATAGACGATCCCCACCTGGGAGATGCGGGCCACGGGGCCTAGGACGTCGCCCAGGACCGTGTATCGGCCGATCGCGCAGAAGCCGATGAGATTGGCGCAGGCGTAGGCCGAAGTCAGGTTGACCAAGGCCAGGGCATTGTTGAAGCCGAGGAACCAGGCGAAGGGTTTGAGGAAGGGGAGGCGATAGGCCCGGCTCATCAGGGCGGCATAGACGACGGCGGCGACGCCGACGAGGAGCACGAGGAAGTAATAGGCGATCTTCAAGTGCTGCATCGAGCCGGATTATAGCCGAAAAAACGTCCCGAGGGCTAGGAATTCCCGGCCATTCTCGCCGGTGAGCGCAGAAAGGGAACAAGGTCCTATTGCCAGTTGGGCCGCCCGCCCTTATCGTCTGGTGCGAGGCCGGCAACCCCGGGCGGGTCCGGCCAATACGGAAAGGAGACACAAGAGATGAGAATGAGGTTGGTGGTTTTAGCATTCGCGCTCGTCCTGGCCGCCGTTTTCGCCTTGGCCCAGGCCGGGCACACCCCCGATCCCCGGGAACAGGCGGTCATCAATACCGCCCTGGACTACAGCGACGGCGCCTATTCGAGCGATGCCGGCCGCATGGAAAGAGCCCTCCATCCGGACCTGACCAAGCTCATATTCATGCGCAGGTCGCCGGCGATGGGATTGGCGGCGAGATATTCGACGTTCAGCGATCTCATCGAACCCGCCCGGACAAAAGGCTTTTTCCTCGAGCCCGACAAGCGGAAGACGGAGACCGCCGTACTGGAAATCACGGATGACGTCGCTTGCGTCAAAGTGAAAACCGCCATGTGGTGCGATTATCTCCAGATGATCAAGGTCAACGGCCAGTGGAAGATCATCAACGTCCTTTGGACCCTCGGCCTGGACACGCCTCCCCAGGGGAAGGTCGTGCCCGGCTTCGACGCCGAGAAGGAGCGTCCGGCGGCCCAGGCGGCCGCGCTCGACTATACGGAAGGGCAGCTCTCCGGCGACGCCGCCCGGCTGGAGAAGGTCCTCCATCCTGAAACCAACCAGGTGACCTTGATGTCGATGGCCACCGCCGAGGCTAAGGTGTCCTTCGTCATGCGTTCGCGCTATTCCGGGATCCTGGAGCCGGTCAAGGCCAAGCTCGGCCTGGCGCCGGAGAACGCCCGCAAGTCCGAGATTCGGATCCTCGATATGATGGACGGCATGGCCTTCGCCGCCGCCCGGACGGCCCGGGGCGCGGCCTATCTCCAGCTGCAGCTGCTGGACGGCCAATGGAAGGTCATCAACGTCCTCGTCCGGCCGTCCGATAACGCCATCCCCCAGACCCCCCCGGCGGCCCCTTCCCCTCAGGCGCCCGCCGCCGGCCAGGCCCGGGTCTTTCGTCCCGGCATCATCGGCTTTCCCATGACCGATTTCTCGCTGCCGGCGCTCCGGGGCGGGACGTTCGGCCCGTCCGCGCTCAAGGGCAAGAACGTTCTCCTCGTTTTCCCCCGCGGGAAAGTGGATGACACGTGGTGCTGGATCTGCCACTACCAGTACGCCGAGCTGGCCGAGCTCGAAGCCAAGCTCCAGCTCCGCAAGACCTTCGACCTGGAGATCCTGTTCGTCCTGCCCTACGGCGAGTCCGAGGCCCGGCATTGGACGGAGATCTTCCCGAGCCAGATGAAGACCATCGAAGCCTTCGTGAATCCGCCCGGCTTCGATCAATTCCCGGCCCGCCGGAAAGAAATGGTCACGCGGATGCAGAAGGCCTACTCCAAGGCGTCCGAATTCGCCAAGGGCCCAGTCCCGCTCCCGTTCCCTATCCTTTACGACCAGGACCAGGCGGTGTCGAAGATGCTCGGGCTCTTCACGACGAACTGGGACGATAGCGCCGTCGATCAGAACATCCCGACCATCTACCTTCTGAACGCGGCCGGCGACGTCCGTTTCAAGTACATGAGCCAGATCACGTTCGATCGCCCCGGCGGTGAGTACCTGGTCAAGATCCTGGAGAAGCTGATCCAGGGCCGGTAGCCTACGACCGGCTCGCCCCGGCGCTCCTCGCGGTCGGCACCGCGGCCAAAGGCTGATCCCTTCTGGTCCCGGTGTAAACCAACCTGCGCCCCGCGGAGTATATATTTTCTATGTCTACGAACGCGCGGCGCGCTTCAACGAATGTAAAAAGTTTTCGAGCGCCAAAATATTTTTTACAGCCGCGCCGGAAGTGATACTTGAAATATCATATTCCTGCATTGTTTGCTGTTAGTTACGAAGGGGCGATCTCTCCGCGAAAATTGGCACCGATTATGCTTTCATCAAAGTATCGCTACCGAATTGAGGGAGTCCTATTTTCTCTCCAGCGAAGGAGGTGAAAACCGTAAGGGCCGAAAATAATCCGAATTCCCTTGGGCATCATTATTTCTCTAAATATGGAAAGGAGGTTTCCATGAGAGTGAAAGCACTATTATTCATCGCCATCCTTCTCCTCCTTGTCGCTCCTCTCGCCATCTCCCAGTCGCGGGAGACCGGCGCCCTCCGCGGCGTCATTACGGACGACCAAGGGGCTCCGCTGCCCGGCGTCAACGTGACGGTCTCCAGCCCGAACCTCATGGGCGCGCGCGCCGTCGTGACCGACGCCAACGGCGAGTACCGCTTCCCGGCCCTGCCGCCCGGCGAGTACCAGATCAAGGCCGAGCTGCCGAGCTTCGGAACGGCCGTCCGCGAGAAGATCCGGGTGAACACCACGGCCACCCTGACCGTGGACATCCAGATGAAGCCCGCCACGGTGAGCGAGGAGATCACGGTCATCGCCCAGACGCCGACCGTCGACGTCAAATCCACCGAGACGGCGTCCGTCACGCTGTCCAACGAGATCCTCCGGAACATCCCCTACAACCAGTTCACGGCGGACATCGTCAACCTGGCCCCCGGCGTCACGGACAACGTCGCCTACGGCGCCTCCCAGAACACGGGCATCGCCTACAGCATGGACGGCGTCAACGTGGCCGACCCCGAAGGCGGTTCGGCCTGGGTCTTCTCGGACCACAACGTCATCGAGGAGGCCAAGGTCATGGGCATCGGGCTGCCGGCCGAGTACGGCAACTTCACCGGGGTCATCTTCAACCTGGTGACGAAGTCGGGCGGCAACGAGTTCTCGGGCCACTTCGAGTTCAACTTCCAGGGCTACCGGGACGACTCGAAGTTCTGGCAGGCCACGAACAACGCCGCCTACGCCGAGGACTTCCCCACGCTGACCTCGCCGAGCAACAAGCTCATGGACATCAACGCCCACGTCGGCGGGCCCATCGTCAGGGACAAGCTCTGGTTCTACACGGGCGGCCAGTTCTACCGGACCCAGGACCGTCCGACCGGCTTCCCCGAGGACGTCGACTACAAGCAGCCGCGCTTCTTCGCCAAGCTGACGACACAGCTGTCGCCGACCCTGAACATGAGCGTCATGTTCCAACGGACCAAGTACCAGGGCACCAACCGGGGCGGCAGCGCCACGGTCTCCCCCGAGGCCACGGTCACCCAGGATTCCCCGGATTGGCTGCTCGGCTTCAACATGACCAAGATCTTCAGCCCGAAGACCTTCTTCGACCTGAAGACCAACTACTTCGAGGGCATCTACTACCTCGATCCCGAGGCCGGCTACGACGTCTACCGGCACTTCGACCTCAACGACAACATGCGCTACGGCAGCGCGGGGTATTTCTACTGGGCCGACCGGGCCCGCTTCGGCACCAACGTCAGCCTGACGCACTACGCCGAGGACTTCCTGGCCGGCTCGCACGAGTTCAAGTTCGGGGCCGAGTTCGAGAGGTCCTTCGCCCGCAGCCGCTACGGCTACACCGGCACGGGCGGGGAGCTCGGCGACAACGTCAAGTACTGGGACTACTCCGGCGGGGAATATACCGGCCCGTACCTGGCCTACCAGTACGCGGGCTACGACACGAACACCCGCTACACCCGGCTCGAGGCCTTCATCCAGGACAACTGGCAGATCGCCAAACGGATCAACCTCAGCCTCGGCCTGCGCCTCAGCCAGAATTGGGGCGACGTCAAGAACGTCAGCGGCTCCGTCTTCAAGACCAACCGCATCGCCCCGCGCCTGGGCTTCACCTTCGACGTCCTGGGCGACAAGACGACCATCCTCAAGGGGCACTACGGCCAGTTCACCGAAGCCATGCTGACGGGTTACCACGACAAGATGAACCCGATCGCGAACTTCAGCGACTACGTCGGGTACTACTACGATCCCGAGGCCGGGGAATGGGCGGAGTGGTTCCGCATCGCGCCCACGGCCTATACGATGGACCCGAACATCAAGCACCCCTACATGGACCAGTTCACGGTCGGCATCGAGCGGGAGCTGTTCAAGGACACCTCGTTCGGCGTGACCTACATCAACCGCAAGTGGAAGAACCTCATCGGGCGCTACGACATGGCCGCCGACTACACGGCCGTCGAGGCCTATTCTTCCGTTCTCGACCGGACCTTCACGGTCTATGAGCGGACCGAGGACACCCTCGAGACGGTGGCCATGCTCATCACCAACCAGCAGATGGACGCCGAGCGCTTCCCCTGGATCATGGCCAACCCCTACCGCAAGTACGAAGGCATCGAAGTCCTGTTCAACAAGCGCTTCTCCAACCGCTGGCAGCTCCTGGCTTCCTACGTCTACGGCCGGGCCAAGGGCACCATCGACAACAGCTTCGGCAGCGACATCGGCTGGAGCGGCGACCGCAGCGATCCCAACGTCTGGCTCAACGCCGAGGGCAACCTGACCAGCGACCCGACCCACATGCTCAAGATCCAGGGCACCTACGTCCTGCCCCTCGACATCAACTTCAACTTCTACTTCCGGGCCATCACGGGCAACGCCTGGACGACCCAGTTCGAGACCCAGCGGCTGAACCAGGGCCGCATCGTCATCCTGGCCGAGGCCCGCGGCTCCAGCCACTACCCCATACAGTCGACGCTCGACCTGAGGCTGGAGAAGACCTTCACCCTGGCCAAGAAGTACCGCATCGGCCTGATGGTGGACGTCTTCAATCTCCTCAACGACGACACCGTCAACTCGTGGGGGACGATCATCGACGGCGTCTCCTCCGACTGGTTCACGGACGGCAGCTACGCGTCGACCGGAGGGCACGACCTCTACGGCATCGCCACGCCGCGCCAGGCGCGCGTCGGCATCCGTCTGATCTTCTAGGCTCGCGCCCCGGCACGTTCTCACGCCCCGGAAGGCCTTCCTTCCGGGGCTTTTTTTATGCGCGTCGACCCGCGGTCACTTCCCGACCCGTTTGGCCGTCCACTCCATCTCGCCCATGTCGCCCATGGCGATGGTGCCCTTCATCGTGTCGCCGTCGACCTTGCCCTTGTGGACGATGGACATGTCGCCCATGGGTCCGCCGGTCATGGTGAAGGTGAACTCGATGTCGCGGCCGGTGATCTTGCCCGTGCCCTTCATCTCTTCGCCTTCGGGGCCCTGCATCGAGGCTTCGAGGGCCTCGCCCTTTTGGACGAACGTGACGACCATCGGCGGACGGTCGCCGCCGCCGGGAGGCCCGCCGGGCCCTTCCGGGCCGCCGGCCATGGTGATCTCCCAAGCGCCGCCGACGTCGACGGGCTTCGGTTGGGCCGCGGCCAGGCCGGCGACGAGACAGCAGGTCACGATAACGAGGATGGCGTGTTTGGATGGCATCGGAACTCCTCTCCTGACGCGATAGGACGCGGCGTTCCGGAGCGCCGCTAATATCATTAGACACGCCGTCGCGCCGTTTTATTCCGTCTTCCTAACTAAATAAAAATAAAGGCGAATACGGCGTTTTTATTCGGAAGTTCGCCCGGCCCGCCCCGTCTAAGCGGGTGGAAGATGAGAATGCCATGAGAAAACACGCTTGGCTCGCCTTCGGGCTCGCGATCGCGCTTTCTTCCTGCGCCGTCGGCCCGAAGTACCGCCCGCAGACACCCGAGCAGCTGAACGTCCCGGCGGCTTGGACCGCGGCCCTCCCGGAGAACGCGAAGAGCGGGGATCTTTCGGCCTGGTGGCTCCAGCTCGGCGACCCGCTCCTCACGGAATTCGTCGACGAGGCCTTCGCGGCCAGCCCGACGATGGACGCGGCCCGGGCCCGCCTGCGCGAGTCCCGGGCCCAGCGCAAGGTCGCCGCGGCCGAGCTCTACCCCACGGTGAGCGGCCGGGCCAGCGGGACGACCTCCAAGAGCCGGCGACGAAGCGGCCAATTCGATGCTATCAAGCCGGCTTCGACGCCAGCTGGGAGCCGGACGTCTTCGGCGCGAACCGGCGCGCCCTCCAGGCGTCGACCGCCGAGCTCGAAGCCACGGCCGCCGGCCTCCGCGACACGCAGGTCTCCCTCGCCGCCGAGGTGGTCGCCGACTATATCCAGGTCCGGTCGCTTCAGTCGCGGATCGCCCTGGCCAAGGAGAACCTGGCTCTCCAGTCCGAGACCCGCGAGATCGCCGGCTGGCGCTACCAGGCCGGCCTCGTCAGCGGCCTGGACTTCGACCAGGCCCGTTCCTCCGAGGCCCAGACGCTGGCCCAGATCCCGGCCCTCGAGACGAGCCTGGCCGAGGCGCGCAATCGCCTGGCCGTTCTTCTCGGCAGGGCGCCGGGCGCCGTCGACGACCGTCTGGCGGCCGCGGCCCCGGTCCCGGCCGTGCCCGAGACCGTGATCGTCGGCATCCCGGCCGAGGTCCTGCGCCAGCGCCCCGACGTCCGGGCGGCGGAGCGGACGCTGGCCGCGCAGACGGCCCGGCTCGGCGCCGCCTACGCCTCCCGCTATCCCAATTTCAGCCTCAGCGGCTCGCTGGGGATCGAAGGCGTGACCATCGCCGCCCTGACCGGCGGGCGCGCCCCTCGTCCGCTCGCTGGCCGTCTCGCTGGCCCAGACGATCTTCGCCGGCGGCCGCATCCGCCAGCAGATCAGGGTCCAGACGGCCGTCCAGGAGCAGGCCCTGGCCAGCTACGAGTCGACGGTCCTCACGGCCCTCGAGGACGTGGAGAACGCCCTGGTCTCGCTCGTCCGCACCCGCGAGCGGTACGCCCACCTGAGAACCGCCGACGAGGCGGCCCGCAGCGCGGCGCTTTACGCCCGCCAGCGCTACGAGACCGGCCTCGTCGACTACACCAGCGTCCTCCAGACACAGCAGACGCAGATCACCGTCTCCGACAGCCTGAAGACCTGCGAGGCCGACATCACCACGGCCCTCGTCCAGCTCTACAAGGCGCTCGGCGGCGGCTGGACATCCGAGGAAGGAAAGACCCGATGAGCAATCATTCCACGAATCCCGACGATCTGATGGCCAAGGTCCTCGGCACGGACGCTTCGTCCGGCCGTTCCCGCCGGCTGAAGCGCGTGCTCGTCCCGGCGGCCGCGATCGTCGTCATCGTGCTGGCCGTCCTCGTCTACGGCTGGATCCGCAAGGGCGGCTCGAAGGTCGGCTACGTCACCGCCGACGTCGTCCGGGGCGACCTCTCGGTCACCATCTCGGCCACCGGCAACCTGGCGCCGACCAACGAGGTCACCGTCGGCAGCGAGGTGTCCGGGCAGATCATCGCCGTCAACGTGGAAGACAACGACAAGGTCACCAAGGGCCAGGTGCTGGCCCGGATCGACCTCTCCAAGCTCAACGACGAAGTGGCCAAGTCGCAGGCCGGCCTGACCTCGGCCGAAGCCTCCCTGGCCCAGACGCGGGCGACCGTGGCCGAAGCCACGGCCACCCTGGCCCGGATGAAGGAGGTCCAGGCGCTCTCCGGCGGCAAGGTCCCGGCCCGGACGGAGATGGATTCGGCCGAGGCGTCCTACCAGCGGGCCGTGGCCGAGGAGGCCAGCGCCCGGGCCAACGTCGAGAACGCGCGGGCCATGCTGAGCTACAACCTCACGAACGTCAAGAAGGCCACCATCACCTCGCCCGTGGACGGCGTCGTCCTGGAGCGGAAGGTCGAGCCGGGCCAGACGGTCCAGGCCTCGTTCTCCGCGCCGGAGCTGTTCATCATCGCCGAGAACCTGGCCCAGATGAAGCTCGAGGTCGACGTCGACGAAGCCGACGTCGGCGACGTCCGCGAAGGTCAATCCGCCGTCTTCACCGTCGACACCTATCCGGGCCGCGTCTACCACGCGACCGTCCGGCGCGTCCGCCTGGGCTCGACGACGACGTCGGGCATCGTCTCCTACGAAGCCGTCCTGGCCTTCAGCAACGACGACCTGAGCCTTCGGCCCGGCATGACCGCCAACGCGGAGATCAAGACCCTCGACCGGGAGAACGCCGTCCTGGTGCCGGCCGCGGCCTTCCGCTGGACGCCGCCCGCGACGGACGCCGCCTCGCCGGCGCGAAAGAACGGCGGCCTGGTCGGCAGCTTGATGCCCGGCCCCCCGGACCGGGACCGGCAGCAGAAGGTGGCGGGCGCGGTCACCTCGACGGAGAAGGAGCAGACGCTCTGGGTGCTCAGGGACGGCAAGCCCGAGCCCGTCACGGTCACCGTGGGCGCGTCGAACGGCCGGCTGACCGAGATCACCTCCGGGAACCTCGAGCCGGGGACGAAGGTCATCACGGAAACGGCCATCGCGGCCAGGTGAACGGGGATCCCGATGACCAACCCTGAAGCGCCGCTGATCGAGCTCGTGGGTCTGACCAAGACCTACGGCCAGGGCGCGGCCGAGATCCAGGCCCTGAACGGGGTCGACCTGAAGGTCTACGAAGGGGATTTCGTGGCCGTCATGGGGCCGAGCGGCTCCGGGAAATCGACGGTCATGAACATCCTGGGCTGTCTCGACGTGCCCTCCAGCGGTTCGTATCTCTTCCGCGGCGTCCATGTCGAATCCCTGTCGGGGCAGCAGAGGACCCTCCTGCGGCGGTTCTTTCTGGGCTTCGTCTTCCAGGGCTTCAACCTGCTGGCCCGCACGACGGCCCTGGAGAACGTCGAACTGCCGCTCCTCTATCGCGGCATCCCGAAGCCGGAGCGCCACAAGGCCGCCCGGGAGGCCCTCGACCAGGTCGGGCTCCTGGGCTGGGAGAAGCACACCCCGGCCGAGCTGTCCGGCGGCCAGCAGCAACGGGTGGCCATCGCCCGGGCCCTGGTGACGAAACCCTCGATCCTGCTCGCCGACGAGCCCACCGGGAACCTCGACACCAAGCGCGGCCGCGAGATCATGGACCTGCTCACCGCGCTCAACCGCGACCGCGGCATCACCGTCCTGATGGTGACGCACGACCACGACCTGGCCGCCTATGCCCGGCGCATCGTCCGGTTCGTGGACGGCGTCGTCGAGCGCGACGCGGTCAACGGGGAGGCACGCTGATGCTCTGGAACACGATCATGCTGGCCCTGCAGTCGATCCGGAGGAACCTGCTCCGTTCGTTCCTGACCATGCTGGGCATCGTCATCGGCGTCGCCGCCGTCATCACCATGGTCACCCTCGGCAACGGCGCCACCCGGTCCATCTCCGACCGCATCGCCAGCCTGGGCAGCAACCTGCTCATGGTCATGCCCCGGATGGAGTTCCGGCCCGGCTCCAGCGCGACCGCCCAGCCGTTCGACGTCCGCGACGTCGAGGCCATCCAGGACCAGATCAGCTCGCTCAAGGCCGTCGCGCCGATGGTCGAGAGCAGCGTCACCGTGGTCTACGGCGCCAACAACTGGTCCACCTCCGTCACCGGCACGACGAACGACTACTTCACCGCCTCGAACTGGACGTTCGCCTCGGGGCGCATGTTCAGCGACGCCGAGCTCCAGAGCGGCAAGGCCGTCTGCGTCATCGGCGACACCATCCGCCGCGAGCTCTTCGCCGGCAAGGACCCGATCGGCGCCTCGCTGAGGGTCAAGGGCTTCGGCGCCGAGATCGTCGGCCTCCTCGTGGGCAAGGGCCAGGGCGGGATGGGCCGCGACCAGGACGACATGATCGTCATGCCTCTGCGCACGGTCCAGCGGCGGATCGCCGGCAACCAGAAGATCAACATGATGATGCTCTCGGTCAAGGACGGGGTGCTGTCCGACGACGTCGTCAACCAGCTCGAGCTCCTGCTCCGGGAGCGGCGGCGGATCGGCCCCGCCGAGGAGGACGATTTCGACGTCATGGACACCAAGGAGATCGCCCAGACCCTGTCCGGCACGACCAAGACCCTGACCGGGCTGCTCGGCGCGGTCGCGGCGGTCAGCCTGCTCGTCGGCGGCATCGGCATCATGAACATCATGCTCGTCTCGGTCACCGAGCGGACCCGCGAGATCGGCATCCGCCTGGCCGTCGGGGCCCTGGAGAACGAGGTGCTGCTCCAGTTCATGGTCGAGGCCGTCACGCTGGCCAGCGTCGGGGGACTGGTCGGCATCGCGGCGGCCACGGCCTCCTCGATGACGCTGGCGAAGATGATGCAGGTGCCCTACACGTTCGACGTCGGCATCAACGTCCTGTCGTTCTTCTTCTCGGCCGCGATCGGCATCGCCTTCGGCTTCATGCCGGCCCGGCGCGCCGCCAAGCTCGACCCCATCGTCGCCCTCCGTCACGAGTGAGACGGGGCCGCCGCCGGCCGAGGCCGGATCATTTGACCAGCGTTCCCTTCCGGAAGAAGAACCGGTCGCCCTGGTTGACGGCCGCGCCGACCTGGACCTTGACCTTGTTCTGGGCGACGCCCTCGACGAGATTCCCGTAGACCCATTCCTTGTCGGCGCCGTGCATGGGCAGGACGGCCTTGATCTTCAGCTTGTCCACGGCGTAGAAGATGCCCTTCTGGAAGGCCTCGGGATTGGTCGAGCCGCAGCCGTACATGTTGAGGAAGAACGCGATGTCGGGCCGGATGCCCTTCTCGGCCAGGAAGTCGATCTCGGGGAAGAAGTCGTTGCCGGCCGTCTCGAGCGTGTTGTTCGAGTGGTCGCCCGCGTGGAAGATCGTCAGTCCGTCCACCTGGACGGCGAATCCGACGCCGGCGTCGTTGGACTTGATCGTGGTGACGGTCGAGGGGCCGATCGTCTTCTGCGACGCGGGGGGCGAGGATAGACGACCCCGTCCTGGGCCGCGGAGCTCGAAGCCCGAAGATATAGGTGATGTCCGGGAACGGTCTTTTTCCACTCGAGGATCTGCCGGTCGAAATGATCGCCGTGGTCATGGCTCGCGAAAACGTAGACGGGCAGGCCCTTGAGCTCCTCGGGACGGATGTGGCCGTTGGCCAGGAGCTTCTCGTCCGGGCGCCGGGTCGTTGTCCCAGTAATCGAAGACGAGGAACGCGGACTTGGTCTTGATCGCCCAGCCGGAGTGCTTGAGGTACCAGATCGTAGGCCTCGCCCTTCGCCGAGCGGCTTGCCCAGGAGCGCGGCGTCGTCGAGGTTCGACTCCCAGGGGACGTCCTCGACGCCGTTCTTCCGGAGGACGTCGGCCGCGGTCTTGTTCCCGTACTTCAGCGCATAGGAGAGCGCCGTGCGGCCGTTCTTGTCCTTGGCGTTCTTCTGCGACGCCGTGGGCCAGCAGCGTCTCGACGACGCCCGAGTAGCCGCGCAGGGCCGCTTCGTGGAGGACGGTCTTGCCCGTCCGGGCATCGACCGCTCCGACGTCCGCGCCCTTCTGCAGGAACAGGTCGACGAGGTCCCGGCGTCCCTTTCTTGACGGCGAGCAGGAAGGGCGTCTGAGCCGTTCGACGTCGGCCGCGTTGACGTCGGCCCCTCGCATGGCCAGGGCCCGGGCGCCGTCCGTGTTGCCGAAGTCGACGGCCAGCAGCAGGGGCGTCGCCTCCGTGCCCTGGGCCTTGGCGTCGATCGTCGAAGCCGTTGTCCAGCAGATAATGGATGCCCTCGGCCTGTCCCGAGAAGGACGGCGTGATGGAGGAGCGAGAAGCCCGGCGTCCGAGGCGGCCTTGAGGTCCAGGCCCCTCTCGACGAGGAGCCTGACGATGTCGATGGAGTTGGCTTGCAGGGCGTAGACGAGCGGCGTCACGCCTTGGGCGTTCTTCTCGTCGATCTTGAAGCCGTTGTCGAGGAGGATGCTGAAGACCTCGACGTTGCCGGCCGGAGGCGGCCCGGAAGAGCATGTTGTCGCCCTGCGGGTTCTTGACCGACAGGTCGGCCCCGAGCGCGATGAGCTTCCTCAGCATGGCCGGCCGGCTTCCCCGAGACCGAGAACCAGACGGGCGTCAGGCCGCGCCGGTCCTTGAGGTTGAGGTCGATCCCGTTCTTCAGGGCGTATTCGACGACGTCAGGATAGCCGTAGAAGACGCCCATAGTGCAGGGGGGTCATGCCCTCGCCCAGGTCGGCTCGCGAGGAGCTTGCGGGTCGTCGGCGAGGAGCTTGAGGATCTTGACCGTGTCGCCGCTCTCGAAGGCGGCCCGGAGGTCTTCGTTGGCCCGGAGCTCCCGGGACGGCAGCGAGACCAGAACGAGAACCAGGACGAGGACGGCGAGGACGGACTTTTTCATAGGGACCTCCGTTGTTGGGGGAACTGCGAATGACCGTTTAAAGGGCTGAATTTAAACATCACCGGTTGTACCGATGATCTAGCAAGAATCATACCAGGGGCGTCTCCAGGGAGCGGAACGCGCAGGAAGGGTACGATACTTTGCAGACGTGTAAAGATACTTGCCCGCCGGACACGTTCATCACGAAGATCCCGACCTCACGGGCCGTGCTATAATCGGCCCGATGCGGCGGGCATTCCGCCGGGAGGAGCACGCATGTCCTATGAGCTGAGGGGCAAAGACATCCTGGTGACGGGGGCGACCGGCTTCATCGGCAGCCGCGTCGCGCTGGAGCTCGCGAAGACCGGGGCCCGGGTCCGGGCCTTGGTCCGCAACGCCGCCAAGGCCCAAGTCCTCGGCGGAGCCGGGATCTCCGTGGTCCTCGGGGACATGGCGGAACCGGCGTCGCTCGCGAGCGCCGTCCGGGGCTGCCAGGCCGTCTTCCATTTCGCCGGGACGACGAACGAATTCAAGCCCCGGGCCCACTTCGAACGGGTGAACGTCGACGGAACGCGCCTCCTGGCCGAAGCCGCCCTGAAGGAACGGGTCGAGCGGTTCCTCCATGTCAGCACCGTTTGGGTCTACGGACTGAGGAGCGGTCCCGGCGTCTGCGAGACCTCCCCCTGCGCCCCCAGCGGGCAGGCCTACGCGGACACCAAGCTCGAGGCGGAGCGGGCCGTCCGGCGGCTGATCGACGAGAATGGCCTGCCGGCCATCATCCTCCAGCCGGCCGAAGTCTACGGGCCCGGCGACCCCAATTGGACGGAGCGGCCCATCGCACTCATCAAGAGCGGCCGGATGATCCTGGCCGACGGGGGCAAGGGCCTCATCCAGCCCGTTTTCATCGACGACCTGGTCCGCGGCGTTCTCGCCGCCGCCGAGCGCGGCGGCCTCGGCGAAACTTACATCCTGTGCGGGCCCGATGTCGTGACCGTCCGGGAATATTTCTCTTACTTCGCGGCCATGGTCGGGAAGAAGCGCCTTCCGTCTCTCCCCGGCCGGCTGGCGCTCGGCGCGGCGGCCGCGGCGGAAGGATTGGCCAGGATCTCCCGGCGCGCGCCCGTCTTCACCCGCCAGGAAGTGATGTCGACGATGGCCACGGCGACCTACGACGGAGGCAAGGCCGCGCGGGAGCTGGGATTCGAAGCCCGAACGTCGCTCCCCGACGGCATGCGCGAAGTGGAACGCTGGCTCAATTCGGCCGCTGCCGGATCCCCAGGTAATAAGCGATATTAGCGTTCGGGTCGATCTTGACCTTGATCCGTCCCGGCATGGCGCTGATGATCGGATTGACGCCCGGGCCGTGACCGGCCATCTCGCTGAAGCCGTGGATGACCGTGCCGATGGTCACCGCGCCGACGTGCCGTCCCGGGGAGTAGACGTCGGAGTGGTCCCGGATGGCCACGACGTCGCCCAGCTTGAGCTTCTTCAGGCCGTATTGCTCGACGACCTCGGGGCAGGTCGTCTGGATGTCGTAGTCGAGCGCCTCGACCGGCTGGAAGCCCATTCCCGAGCCCATGATGTGGCCGGGCACCTCCATGACCACCGGGACGACGATCTGCCCGCCCTCGAGCGCGAGGCCGAGCCTGTCGAAGAGCTCGGGCGACATCTTGTTGAGCTTGACGTCCTCGAAGCCCTCGATCCTGAGTCCGAGGCCCTTGGCCTTGACCCGGACCCGGTCGCCCAGGGCCAGCTTCTCGACGGCGTCCTTGGGCAGCCAGACTTTGTCGTCGGAACCGGCGTGTCTCCCGATGTAGTAGCCCTTCGCGCCTCGCGCTTCGCCGCTCAGGACCTCGGCTTCGTTGCCGATGCAGGCCAGCACGGCCAGGGCGCACTCGCTCGGGGAGGGCCGGTCGCGGCCCTGGATGGTGACGTCGGGCTCGACGTGGTCGCCCTGGGCCCAGCCGAAGACGGTGTCGCCGAGCGTAACGCGGTAGTTGATGGAGGCCATGCCCAGATCGAGCCAGGGCTTGCCGTCGTAGGTGGTCGCGTAGGAGGGCGCGTATGTGGGCTGGACGACGCCCTCGACGGCCGTGACGATAAGGCTGTCCCGGTTGATCTTGAGGACGGCCGGGGCCTTGCGGGCCGCGGCGCCAGCCGCCGCGGCCGGGAGGGCCGCCGGGGCCGCCCCGCCCTTGTCCGAAAGCGGCAGGCCGAGATACTTGCCGATGTTGGCCCCGGGGTCGATCCTGCCCGTGAGCTGGCCGAAACGAGACGACAGGACGGTCGCCACGGCGATGCCCAAGCCCGACTGGTCGCTGGGGCTGCCGCAGACGACGCCGACCGTGGCCCCGCCCTTGTAGTAGCCGCGGCCGTAGTCGGTTTGCGTATCCTCGAGCAGGACGAGGTCGCCGAAGCGGAGCTCGTCGAGGCCGTACTTCCTGATGTCGGGCGGATAGCAGGTCTGGATATGCCAGTGCCCCGATAGGGCGCCCCCGCCCGAGCCCTGGCCGACGATCTCGGCCGGGATCCGCTTGACCACGGGCACTTCGAGCCGGCCGCCCGCGGCGCGCGGGCCCATCTTTTCGAAGAGATCGGGCGACAGGTTGTGGGCGAAGACATCCTTGAAGCCGTCGATCTCCAGTCCCAGGCCGAAGGCCTTGACCTGGAGCCGGTCGCCGACGGCCAGCTTCTCGGTCGTCTCCTCGGGGAACTGGAGGAGGGCGTAGGAGCCGAAAACGCCCACGACGACGCCCTTTTCGCCCTGGGCCGCCCCGCCGAGGACGCGGACCTCGTTGCCCATCGAAGCGTGGGCCAGCCAGGCGGTGCCCTGGGCCGCGGCCTCGGCCGCGACGCCGACCGTGGCCCGGTCGCCCGCCCAGCCGAAGACGCGATCGCCGAGCCGGAGGTTATAGTTGATGCCGCCCGTGCCGTTGGCCACCTTGGGCCGGCCGTCCCAGGTCACGATATAGCCCCGGGCCTGGGCCGCCGTGACCTGGCCCTGGACGGCGACGACCAGGAGCTTGTCCCGGTTGGTCGCCACGGTCTGGGCCGCCGTCGGAGCCGCGGCCGCGGCCGCGAAGACCAGAACTAGAGCGAGCGCGATGCCGATCCTGCGTTTCGTGTCCACGGTCCCTCCTCGTCACTTCCTCGGGAAGACGTATTCTCCGCCCGGGTCCCGCTGCCGCAGGGCCTTGACCTGGTCGCCTTCCATAAGGAACTCGAAAGTTACGTCGGCGAACAGCTTGATCTTGAACTGGAGGCCCTTGTACGGGACGAGCTCCTGCTCCAGCTGTCCGGGAACGGCCAGGAAGAGAGCGCCGCTCTCCTTGAGGATAACCTGGAACTTGACCCCGTTCGGGAGCTCGTAGGTCCCGGCCAGCCGCTTCAGGAGGTCGGGGGAGAGGGCCGCCGCCTTGCGCGTGAAGACGACCTCGGCCTCGTCGAGCGAGACGACGGCCTTGTCGACGTCGCCCTGGGGATTGGTCTGGAAGTTGATGGCCGTCCGGCCGAAGGTCTCGTCGTCGGGCGTCTCGAAGCGGTCGTAGTGGAAGTGGGCCAGGGGCAGGCGGATCTTGTGGAAGTCCATGCGCAGCCCGCCGTCCTTCATCTCGACCTTCAGGACGCCGTAGGCCGGGTGCTCGAAGTCGCCGGCGAAGTCGGCCAGGGCGTGGGACGGCTTGGTGCCGGGGACGCGGTCCGCGCCGGCCTTGGCCCGGGCCTCGGTGCCGGCCTTCTTGCCCTTGAGCCGGCTGTCGAGCAGGCGCTCGCTCCAGGGCGTCTGGTCCATCCCCAGGAGCCGCTCGTAGACGTTGTAGCTGACCGTGTTGTAGAGGCTGGCGCAGTGGTCGCCGATGACGAAGACCAGGACGCCGAGCTTCTCCTTGGGCAGGAAGGAGACCTGCGAGTGGAAGCCGGGCAGGTCGCCGCCGTGGAAGGTCAGGAGCTGGCCCCGGTAGGAGACGGTCTCGCGGCCCATCCCGTAGGCGGCGTTGAGCGCTTCCCAATAGCCGCGCGCCTCGGCCGCGGTGTTGGGGATGGAGATGGCCGGCTCGAGGGTGGCCTTGAGCACGGCCGGGGGCAGGACCTGCTTCCCGTTGTAGACGCCGTCGTTCATCAGGGCGGCCAGCCAATGGGACATGTCCTGGATGTTGGAGATGATGGCGCCGCAGGGGGCGACGCCGCCGATGTCCTCGTAGTAGGGGATCTTGTAGAGCTCGAAGGTGTCGCGCTTCTCGGTGTAGGGCACGCCGGGCTCGGCCTGCTTGAGCATGTCGGCGATCGAGAAAACCGTCGAGGTCATCTCCAGGGGCTTGAAGACGCGCTCGCGGAGGAACTCCTCCCAGGTCTGGCCGGACTGGAGCTCGATGAGGTAGCCGGCCGCGGCGTACATCAGGTTGTTATAGAGGAAGGTCTGGCGCAGGGGCTCCTGGGGCTCGAGGTACTTGACCTTGTCGAAGAGCTGCTTGCGGGTGTCGTCGGACTGGTACCAGATAGCGTCATGGCGGGTGATGCCCGTGCGGTGCGACAGCATGTCGCGCAGGGTGACGGTGTTGTCGAGCTCGTTGTTGTAGAACTTGATAGCCGGGACGGACTCGCGGACCGGCTTGTCCCAGGTGAGCTTGCCCTCCTCGACGAGCAGGCCCGCCGCGATGGCCGTGAAGAGCTTGGTGTTCGAGGCGATCTGCTGCAGGGTCGCCGGGCTGTAGGGCAGCTTCTGGCCGTAATCACGAAAACCGTAACCCTTGGCGAAGACCAGCTTGTCGCCCTTGACGATGCCGACGCCGATGCCGGGGACGTTCCAGTCCTTGAGGACCTTGGCCATGTAGGCGTCGAAGTTGCCGAGCTTCTTGGCGATAGCCGGGTCCTGGGCCTGGGCCGCGAGGCTCGGGGCCAGGGACGCGAACAGGGCGAGGACGACGATAAGCGCGGACGCGCGCAGAACGAGGCCGGGGCGGGTGTCGGGTCTCATGCGGTGTCTCCTTCCGTTACGACGGATCCTACGAATGTTCACGGCGATGATAGGCGCGTCCCCGGGCGGGTGTCAAGACGAAGAATGGCGCATGGCTTGCCGAGCGTCAGCGCGCGTCGTGGACGATCCGGCCGCCGGCCATGGTCAGGAGGACTTCCGTCTTGGCGATGTCGCGGGGATCGATCTCGAAGATGTTCTGCGAGAGGATAATGAGATCGGCCAGCTTGCCGGGCTCGAGGGAGCCTTCCTCCTTCTCCCGATGCATGGCGTAGGCGCCGCCCATGGTGTAGGCGTAGACCGCCTCGGCGATCGAGACCTTGTGCTGGGGGAGCCAGCCGCCGGCCGGCAGGCCGTCGAGGTCCTGACGGGTCACGGCGACCTGCAGGCCCGGCCAGGGGCTGATGGTCACGACCGGCCAGTCGCTGCCGAAAGCCAGGCGGGCGCCGCCGTCGAGGACGGCCTTCCAGGCGAAGGCCCGCTGCTCGCGCTCGGGGCCGGCGTTCTTGATCCAGCTCGCGATCCAGCCGGGCTCGGGATTGGCGTGGAGGGGCTGGAAGCTGCCGATGACGCCGAGCCGGCCGAAGCGGGCGATGTCGGAGGCGGCGATGTCCTCGGCGTGCTCGATCTTGTTGCGGACGTCGGGGTTCCCGGCGGCCCGCTGGCCCGCTTCGTAGGCGTCGAGGCTCAGGCGGATGGCCGCGTCGCCGATGGAGTGGGTCGAGACCTGGAGGCCCCGGGCGTTGAAGGCGGCCACGGCCGTCATGTAGTCCTCGGGCTTCCAGAAGAGCTTGCCCTTGTTCTCCTTCTGGCCCTCGTAGGGATCGAGCATGGCCCCGGTCCCGGAGTCGATGACGCCGTCGAGCATGAGCTTGATGCCGTCGACGGCCAGCCATTCGTCGTGGTACTTGGCCCGGGCCTCGTCGTAGGCCTTCCAGGCGGCGTCCGTCGGGCCGGGCTCGTCGACCCACATGGCCACCGTCATGCGGACGGTCAGGGCGCCTTCGTCGCGGAGCTGGCCGAGGAGGTCGAGGGCCTCGAACTCGCCGCCCAGGCCGTGGACCCGGACGACGCCCCGCCGCGCGGCCTCCGCGAGGCCCCGGCGGAGGGACGCGAGCGTCTCTTCGGGCGTCGGTTCGGGGATGAATTTCGAGACGAGTGACGACGCCTCCTCGAGCAGGGCGCCGGTCGGCTCGCCCGTCCCGTCGCGGACGATCCGGCCGTTCGCCGGGTCCTTGGTCGAGCGGTCGATCCCGGCCAGCGCCAAAGCCTTGCTGTTGACCCAGCTCGAATGGCCGTCGGCGCAGCGCATGAAGGCCGGGCGGTCGGGGACGATGTCGTCGAGGAGCTTGCGGTCCGGCATATTGCCGGGGAAGGCCGGATACATCCAGCCGCGCCCCTGGACCCAGCCCGTTCCGCGATCGGCCTCGACGAAGGCCCGGATCCGGCCCTGGATCTCCTCGACCGTCTTGGCCCCGGCGAGATCGATGCTGGACAGGTTCGCGGAGCCGCTGACGAAGTGGACGTGGCTGTCCTCGAAGCCGGGCAGGACCAGTCGCCCGCCGGCGTCGATGACCTTGGTGGTCTTGCCCCGGTGGCGCCGGGCGTCCTTCGCGGACCCGACGAAGAGGATCCGCCCGTCCTTGACGGCGACGGCCTCGGCCCAGGGCCGGGACGCGTCGACCGTGTAGACGCGGGCGTTGGTGACTACGGTGTCGGCCGCCGGGCCCTTCTTGGCGCAGCCGCCCTGAACGATCAAAAGGACGGGGAGGAAGGCGAGAAGGAGGATGCCGGCCAAGCGGGAGATCCGGGGCGTGTTGTCCATGGTCCGCATTATAGCCCATCCCGGCGGCGGATGTCCCCCCCGGGGACGCCGATCTTCGGCCCGTCGGCCGAGAAAGAGGTGGCTTTTTGGCCCGGATTTTGATATAAAGACCTCTGGCAACGATCCGCCGCGGACACGACACCGAGTTCTAGAGGAGAAGGCCATGGGTCACATGCGCAAACCGATGCTCATTCAACAGAAAGCGTCCTATGAGCAGACGCTGAAGGAAAGGCTCGTCTACCTGGGCGGGAAAAAAGACAAGGCCCCCAAGCCCGACAAGGACACGATCGTCAGGCAGCTGAAAGCCGACATCCGGACCATCGGCCATCGGCTGGCCGCCATCGCGGCGATCGAGAAGAAGACCGCGGAGCTGGCCAAGATGAAGGCCGACAAGGCGGCCGCCCCCAAGCAGGAAGCCGCCAAGGCCGAGAAGCCCAAGAAGGGCGCCGACGAGGCCAAGGCCAAGAAGCCGAAGGCGGAGAAGCCCGCCAAGCCCAAGGCCGAAGGGCCGAAGGAAGAGGCGGCGCCCAAGGAAAAGGCCGAGCCCAAGGCCTGATCTGCGGCCCCCGCGCGGGGCTTTATCGTAACTTAACATACCCGCGTTATACTTGGTCGTGACGGATACCTTTTCCGAGGAGAGCGCGTCATGACCGAAACGACCGGCAAAATCCGCGTCCTTTTCGTCTGTGTCCACAACAGCGCCCGAAGTCAGATGGCCGAGGCTTTCCTGAACGCCCTGGCCGGCGACCGTTTCGAGGCGACCAGCGCCGGTCTCGAGCCGGGCGCGCTCAATCCGCTCGCGGTCGAGGCGATGGCGGATGCCGGCCTCGATATCTCGAAGAACGCGACCAAGAGCGTGTTCGACATCTACACGAGAGGGGCGCTTTTCGGCTATGTCATCGCCGTCTGCGACGCCGAGGCCGCCCAGCGCTGTCCTATCTTCCCGGGCATCACCCGCACGATCGTCTGGAGCTTCCCCGATCCGGCTTCGTTCGAAGGGTCCTGGGAATCGCGGCTGTCGAAGACGGTCGCGGTGCGTGAGGCCATCAAGGCCAAGGTCGAGGAATTCATCCGGCTGACGGCCGAGGGCAAGCTCGACGGCCTCGATCCCGCCCTCAAGAAGTAAGGAGGCGGCCGACCCGGTCGGCGAGCCCGTTCTGGTAGCGGAGATAGAGCGCGCCGGGGATGCCCGTCCCCGAGACCGCCTCGATCGCCTTCCTGATCAGCCATCGCGAGACCGTCGGCGCGCCCGCTTCCCGCTTGGCCAGCCGGCGGACGATCCCGTCCAGGACGGCGTTCCCCGTATCCATCGTCAGGGAATCCTTGGCGTGGAGCCAGCTGGCTTTGTCGAAGAGGGCCCGGACGCGAAGAGAGGTCTCCGCCTTGAGGCGGGGGAGCGTAAGGTCGGCCGGGCAGAGGTGGGAGCGCCTGGCGGCGATATTCCCGAAGAACTCTCCGAACGAATCGCCGCGGGCCAGGGTGAAGGCCCGCCCGATCTCGCCGACGTGGCTGTCGGTCCCGGCCGATGACGCCCTTGCCGAGCGCCCGGGCCAGCCGGAGCGCCTGGGCGTTGATGCGGCCGATCCGGCCCATGTTGTACTCCAGGACCGGGAAGAGCCGGGCGATGTCGATGACGGCCCGCAGGTCCGGCGTCTCGTCGGGCTCGTGCCAGAAGGGGTGATTGAAGGCGTAGGGAAGGCCCTCGGCCCGGAGGTAGTCCGTCAGGATCACGATATCGCGCGCGCCGTTGGCGATCGCCTCGATCTCGCGGAACTGGCGCCGGTCCAGGGTGTAGACGTTGACATGGACGGTGTGGCCGACGTTCCGGGGGTCGAGGATCTTGACCTCGACGGCCGGCACGAGCCCCTCGCGGGTCCAGCCGATCTGGTCGTAGGCGGCCATCGTGTCGTGGTCGGTGAAGGCGACGTAGGTCATGCCGAGCCGGCGGGCCTCCTCGTAGAGGCGGAGCGGGTCGGTCTGCCGGGTCGGGATCACGTCGTAGGAATGAAGGGTGTGGACATGGAGGTCCGCGGCCTGCCAGCCCGAGGCCAGCAGGCCGCGGGCCTCGCCGGGGTCGAGGAGGAGGATCTCCGGGATCGTGTCTCAGTTTGGCGTTCATGGTCTTTCCGTTCTTCGAGGGCATTGTCCTCCCGGTCGGTTAAGTCCGGATGAAGGGCCGGTCAATTCTCGGTAAAGTCTTTCTGAACAAAGAATTAACCGGTCCTTCATCGGAAATTCACCGGGGCCGGCTATAAAGGAGGCGATGAAAACGCTCCTCCTCGTCCTGCTGGCCTCCTCCGGGGCGGTCTTGTGCCTCTTTACGACCTTCACGGTGGCCTTCCGCCGCGGTCAGAGAACGGCCGCCCCCGCCGGCCGCGCCTATCCCTTCGTCAGCCTGCTCAAGCCGGTCAAGAACGTCGACGACGACCTGGCCGCCAACCTCGAGTCGTTCTACCGGCTCGACTATCCCGCCTACGAGATCCTGTTCGCCGTCGACGACCTCGGCGATCCGTGCGTCCCGATCCTGGAGGGCCTCAAGGCCGCCCATCCCGGGGTCCGGACGGCCATCGTCGCCGCCGGGCGCCCGCCGTTCGAGAATCCCAAGGTCCACAAGCTGGCCCGGCTCGAGTCCAAGAGCCGCGGCGGCCTGCTCTGGGCGACGGACGCGAACGTCCGCGTCGCCCCCGACGCCCTGCGCCGGCTCGTCGACGAGCACCTCGACCGCGACGCCAAGGTGGTGTTCTCGCCCGTCCGGGGCTCCGCGAGCCGGACCTTCGGCAGCCTGATGGAGAACGCCAGCCTCAACTTCTTCACCTCGGGCAGCGTCCTGGCCTCCTGGTTCCTGGGGCGCCAGGCCATCGTCGTCGGCAAGTCCATGCTCGTCGAGCGGGCCGCCCTGGAGACCTTCGGCGGCTTCGCCTACTTCAAGGACTACTTGGCCGAGGATTTCCTGATCGGCGAGGCCTTCCGCAAGAGCGGCTTCCGGGTGTCGACCAACTGCACCTGGGTGACCAACGTCAGCCGGACGGCCACGCCCGGGAGCTTCTTCAATCGGATGTCGCGCTGGGCCAAGCTCCGCTACCGTCTGCGGCGGCCGGTCTACCTGGCCGAGGTCCTCCTCAATCCGATCATCCTCGCGGCGGCCGGCGCGGCCGCATTCGGCCGGTGGGGTTGGACGGTCCTGGCCGTCACCGCAGCGGCCAAGATCGCCGTCGAATACGTCGACTTCCTCTTCGTCAATCCCGAGGACCGCCGCCGGTTCAGGAACCATCTCCTGTTCCCGGCCGCCGTCGTGGGCAAGGACCTCGTCTTTTTCGCCGTCTACTTCACCCCCTTCTTCAGCCGCGAGGTCGAGTGGCGGGGCGGCCGGATCTCCGTCGGCCGGAAGACCCTGATCCGCATCCCCGCGAACATGGACAGCCTGGTCTATGAAGGCGCGTGACAAGGCCTGGGTCGTCACCGTCCTGATGGGCCTCGGCCATCTCCGGGCGGCCTACCCCCTCCGCGATCTGACGCACGAAGGGGTCGTGATCTTCGGTTCGCGCCGGTCGACCCCCGATCCCGAATACGGCATTTGGAAGCGCCTGCGCCGCGTCTATTACGCGTCTTCCAAGGCCGGGGCCTTCCCGGTCATCGGCAAGGCTCTCGTCTCCGCCCTGCTGGCCGTGCAGCGCATCCCTCCGTATTACCCGAGAACCGACCAGTCGCGGCCGACCGCGGCCGTGCGGTTCCTCAAAAGGCTGGTCGTGCGGCGGGGGCTGTGCCGGAGCCTCCGCGACAAGCTGGCGACCGCGCCCTATCCGGCGGTCCACACCTTTTACGCGACGGCCGTGGCGATGGACACGCTCGCGGCCCGCGACGCGGGGCCGGGGCAGGACCAGTACCTGCTCATTTGCGACGCCGACTTCAACCGGGTCTGGGTGCCCGAGGACCCGAAGCGGAGCCGCATCCGGTACCTCGCGCCCTGCACCCAGGTGCGCCGCCGGCTCCAAGCCTACGGCGTGTCGGACGAGGCCATCTTTCTGACCGGCTTCCCGCTGCCCAAGGAGAACCTCGGCACGGAGACGGGGCTCGAGGTGCTCAAATCGGATCTCTTCGAGCGCCTGCTCCGGCTCGATCCGGCCCGCAAGTTCTTCTCCTACCACGAACGTTCGGTCCTCGGCTGGCTCGGCCGGGACAAGGTCCCCGCCGCCGCGGACCGGACTTTGCGGGTCATGTTCGCCATCGGCGGCGCGGGCGCCCAGGCCGAGCTCGTCGGTAAGATCCTCCGCGGTCTCAAAGAACGGCTCATCGCGGGCGACGCGCGCCTGACGCTCTCCTGCGGCATCCAGAAGAGCGTCTTCGAGCGCGTCCAGGGCGATCTGAGCGAAGCGGGGCTGCGCGGCGAGCTGGGGCGGTCGGTCGAGATCGTCTACGATCCCGACGTCTACGCCTACCTCGACCGCTTCAACGCCCGGCTCCGGACGACGGACGTCCTCTGGACCAAGCCGAGCGAGCTGGCCTTCTACTGCGGCCTCGGGCTGCCCATCCTCATGGCCGATCCCATCGGCGCCCACGAGGAGCTCAACAAGCGCTGGCTCCGCGAGATCCACGCCGGCGTCAGCCCGGCGGGTCCCGTCGAGGCCTGCGGGGAGTGGCTCTTCGACCTGAGGGACAACGGGCGGCTGGCCGAGGCGGCCTGGGACGGCTTCCTCAAGGCCCGCAAGCTGGGGACCTACACGATCGAACGGCTCATCCGGACCGGCGAGTACCGGGAGGGCGGCACGCCCCTGGAGCAATGAGGGCGGGGCGCCGGATTCTTTACGTTCCCGACGAACCCTTACATCCGTGCCGCGGGGACTCCGTTCCCGGTCCGGGTCTCCCCCTGGAAGCGGGGAGTGGCCTTGGCACGGGGCTTGCATTAAGATGGTCGTACGCACAATGGGAGGACAGCCCATGACCAGGACCATGAAAGCGGCCTTCTTCCTCATCGTTCTCACGCTCACGTGCGCCCTTCTGGCCCGGGCCGAGGATCCCGCCGTGAAGGAAGCCTTCGACCGCCTGCCCGCGGCCGAAAAATATTACCGGACCGGACTGAAGGAGTTCACCGCGGGCCGGTATCCCGAAGCGGTGACCGCGTTCGAGAAGTGCGCGGCCGAGATGCCGCGGCACGCCTACGCCAGCTATTACCTGGCCAACATCGCCTACATCCGCGGCGATATCGAGGCCGCGCTCGCGCGCATGGAGCGGGCCCTGCGGGACCTGCCGTTCATGCAGGAGCTCAACGCCTTCGCGGTCGAGCGCAAGAGCCGGTCCTTCGAGTCCTATCAGCAGATGTTGGACACCGAATGGGAGAACACCACCTCCTGCCGGCAATCCCGCGAGATCGAGGCCCTGAGCGACGAGATCGACACCCGGAAGGGCAAGCTGGAGCTCGCGGCCGAGAGGGAAAAAGCCTCGCGCGCGAGGCAGGAGGCCCACTACCGCTATTTCCTGGGGAATATCCACTTCCAGGCGAAGCGCCTGGCCGACGCGGCCCGGCTCTACGCCGAGGCCATCGCTCTCGATCCGCGCCACGTCAACGCCTACAACAACGCGGCCGCGATCCGCTACCTGGCCGGCGATCAGGCCGGGGCCCTGGAGCTCCTGGAGCGGGCCGAGCGCCAAGGCCTCGGCGACAACCTCAATCTGAAGCTCAAGCACCTCGTCTTCAAGGCCTTGGGCCGGCCGACGGAAGGCATTCTCGAAGAGGACCTCTCCGCCGGTCCCGACGCGGACCTGGGCGTCATGCGCTTCGCCCTGGCCTACAAGTTCGCCGAGCCCCTCCTTCCGCCTCTCTACGAGAACTGTTATGTCGTCTTCAGCAGGGGATCCAAGCAGGCGGTCATCATCGACCCCGGCGTCGAGGACCCCCGGATCGCCGACTTCGTGGCCGAGCGGGGCCTCGCGGTCAAGGCCGTCCTGAATACCCATGACCATCCCGACCACACGGCCGCCAACGGTCGGTACGCCGCGCTTTACCAGGCCGTCGTCGTGGCCCCCGGGCCGGACGCGAAAAGCCTGACCCCGCCGCCCGGGCGCACCGTCGGTGACGGGGAGACGCTTCGCTTCGAAGGCTTCTCCGTCGGGACGCTGCATACGCCCGGACATACGCCGGGCAGCACCTGCTTCCTCGTCGGGGACTATCTCTTCTCCGGGGACACGCTGTTCAAGAACGACATCTGCAAGCTCCGGGACGAGGCCCCCGGCAAGGCCGCCGAGGCCCAACGCCGGTTCGTGCGCATGCTCCGGGAGAAGATCATGGTCCTCGACGATCGCGTCCGCGTCTGTCCCGGCCACGGGCCGGTCTCGACGATCGCGGAAGAGAAGACGGGCAATCCCTTCTTCTCGAAATAGCCGTCCTTCCTTGTCCGCGCCCTTCATCGGGGCTATAATCGCGCTCGATGAAAGCGAGGACCCCATGAAACATCCCGCGACACTCACCCTGGCCGGACTCGTCCTGGCCGGGCTTGTGTTCCTTCCGGCCTGCCGCGACGACGACGCGGAGAGCGCCGGGACCGGCGTCCTCGACGGCCTGGCCCGGCCCCAGCAGGGGAGGTCCATGCGGGCGACCTCGACCATGCGGGTGGGCGAGCTGCGCCGCGGACCCGACGGGAACCGCGACGCCGGCGAGCGCCGCTACGATCCGGCGGCCGAGCCGCGCGGGGACGCCGACGTCAAGAGCAACTGGGACAACTTCAACGTGCCGCCGGGCGCGACCCACGTCCTGATGGACGCCGCCGGGCCCGGGGTCATCACCCACATCTGGGTCACCTTCCTCGGGCCCGAGCCCCAGGGCTGGGCGTCCCAGGGCTCGGCCGACCATCAGGAGCTCATGCTGCGGATCTATTGGGACGGAGAGACGCGGCCGTCGGTCGAAGCGCCGGTCGGGGATTTCTTCGCCAATTGCTTCGGCGAGCGGAGCGAGGTCGTCAGCACGCCGGTCGTCGTCGAGGGCGGCGATTCCTACAACGCCTTCTGGCGGATGCCGTTCCGCAAGTCCGCCCGCGTCGAGATCGAGAACCAGAGCCCGAAGCCCCTGAGCCTGCTCTATTACAACATCGACTGGATCAAGCTCGACCGCCTGCCGGCCGACACGCCCTATTTCCACGCCCAGTACCGCCAGGAATACCCCGTCCGCAAGGGCGAGGACTACGTCGTGCTCGAGACCGAGGGCAAGGGCCACTTCGTCGGCGCGGTCCTCGGCGTCCGGATGCGCAGCCCGGCCTGGTTCGGCGAGGGCGACGAGAAGATCTTTATCGACGGCGAGGCCAAGCCCTCGATCTGGGGCACGGGAACGGAGGACTATTTCCTGGCCGCCTGGGGCCTCGAGCGATCGGGGACGCCCTACTTCGGCGTGCCGTTCTTCGACTACCGGACGATCGGCGGCCACGTCAGCTCCTACCGCTGGCACCTCCACGACCCCGTCGTCTTCAACACCGGCATCAAGGTCGCGCTGGAGCACATGGGCTGGATGTCGGAGGACGAGAATCCCGAGTACAAGGCCACGAGCTGGAACGAGCGCGAGGACGACTACGCCAGCGTGGCCTTCTGGTACCAGACCGGGACGTCGACCTTCGCCGCGCGGGCCCCGGGGGCGGACGACAGGCGCCTGCCGAGCCTGGCCCGGACCGTGGTGAGGGGCTGGGACCCGGCCGGGCCGCGGCGGCACGGGACGGGCGCGCCGGAGAAGGCGGTCGACGAGCTCAGTGGCGCGGACATCCTCTCGTACCGGCCGGCTGGGGCGACGGGTGCTTGGCTGGAATTCCCGATCGAGGTCGGGGCCAAGGAGCCGCTGAGGCTCGAGGTCGGCGGGTTCGCGGTCCCGGACGGCGGGCGCTACCAAGCCTATCTCGACGGCGTGAAGATCGGGGAGCCGCTCGATTTCTACGCCGAGTCGCGCGCGGAGGCCGTGTTCCCGCTGCTCGACTTTTGGCCGGAGCCGGGGCCGCACGTCCTGAAGCTCGCCTGCGTCGGGCGGAGCGCTCGGAGCACGGGCTACACCTGCGCCGTCGGATCCGTCAGGCTCCTCGAGAGGCGGCCGCGCGTCTCTGAGTATGCCCACGACAAGGGCAAGGACTGGAAGACGGATCCCAAGCTCTACTATTAGAGGATGAGCCCGATGGACGATCCGGCCCGCGCCAACCGGCCCCTCCGCGAGATCTTCGGCGAGGTCGCCGAAACCTACGAACGGGTCAACCGCGTGCTCACGCTGGGATTCGACCGGCGCTGGCGGCGCGCGGCGGCCCGGCGGGCGGCGCGGCAGGGCGGGAGCCGCTGGCTCGACGTCTGCTCCGGAACGGGGGAGATGGCCGAGAACCTGGCCCGGCGGGCCCCCGAGGGCACGGAGATCGTCGCCCTCGACTTCTCCCTGCCGATGCTCTCGCACGCCCGGGCGAAGACGATGGCCCGGCCGGTCGCGTTCGTCCTCGGCGACGTCAAGAGCCTGCCGTTCCCGGACGCGGCCTTCGATTTGGTGACGATCTCCTTCGCCACGCGCAACATCAATCTGTCGCGGCCGGTCCTGGTCGCGACGTTCTGCGAGTTCCGCCGCGTCCTCAAGCCGGGCGGCCGGTTCGTCAACCTGGAGACGAGCCAGCCGCGATGGGGGATCGTCCGGAAGCTGTTCCATGCGTACGTGGCGGCTCTCGTCAGGCGGGTCGGCTCCCGGATCTCGGGCTCGACGGCCGGCTACGCCTATCTCTCCACGACCATCCCCAGGTTCTACGGGGCCGAGGAGCTGGCCGCGATCTTGAAGGAGGCGGGCTTCGCGTCGGTCTCCGTCAAGCGGCTCCTGTTCGGGGCGGCCGCGGTGCATATCTCCCGTAAAATCTTCTAGAGTGTGAGTACCTGGTCTTCACATCGGCGGCTTTTCCCCTGATCTTGTGAAGACCTGGCACCTATGCGCCTGTCCTCTGAAACGGACAGCCCGCGCTCGTTCCAGAGCATATTAGGAAGCCGGGAAAGCCGGATCGATCGCAGCGCCGGTCATCATAAGTCGTTCATAAATAACAACTAAAAGATAGCGGCGGAGCTGCCGGCCGCCGTTGGCACGGTTCTTGCCAAATAAGGAAGTGGAACGGTCAAATGAACGGAAGTCAGGGAGGCATGAGATGAAAACGAAAAGCCTGGCGATAGCCCTTCTGGCCGTGCTCGTCGCGGGCTCGGTCGGCTGTTTCCGGCCCTATGGCGCCCGCTATTACCCGCACATGCGGAACTTCCCGCCGACCCATCCGGCCCAGGTGGTCCTCCTGAGGAACGAGCCTCGCCGTGAGCATCTCGCCCTCGGCGAGGTTTGGATCAGGCCCCGTCATTACATGGACCGCTATTACGTCGAGAGCCTGCTCAAGGAAAAGGCCGCCCGCATGGGAGCCGACGCCGTGGTGATCGTTCGCGACCGGTTCTACCGGGAGGGGGTCGTCTACAATTACTGGCGCGGTGCCCGGGCCGTTTACGAGCGGCACATCGTCGGGATCGCCATTCGCTACCAGCGGGGTCCGGACCGCTAGGCGCGGTAAGTCACGCCGCCGCGGCGCCCGGCCCGCCGAAGACCGGGTGACGGGCGGCCGCCAAGTTGACGATGCGGCTGCCCATCTCCCCGTAGGAATATCCCACCTCGGCCGCGGCGCAGGTCAGCGACGTCTCGGGATTGATGTCGGGGTTCGGATTGACGTCGATGACATAGAAGATCCCGTCCCGGTAGCGCAGGTCGATGCGGCCATAGTCGCGGCAACCCGTGGCCCGGTAGGTGGCCAGGACGATCCGCTCGAGCTCGGCCCGGGCCGCGTCGTCGAGCGCCGCCGGCATGCGCATCTCGACCCCTTCGTAGATGCGGGTCCCGGGAACGTATTTGCCCTCGTAGGTGAAGAGGCGGTCGCGGATATCCGTGAACGAGCCGTAATCCATCTCCGCCGCCGGCAACGCGGTCACCGTCCCGTTGCCCCAGGCCGAGACGTGGAATTCCCGGCCGTCGATGAACTCCTCGACGAGGGCCGGCTGCCGGTGGACCCTCAGGATGTGGGCGATGCGGCGCTCGAGCTCGGCCGTCGAGGTGACGACCGACTCGGGCGAGATGCCGATGCTGCAGTGCTCGTGGGCCGTCTTGACGATGGCCGGGAAGATGGCCCAGCCGTCGGCCTTCGGCGCGTCGAAGACGGCCCAGGGCGGCGTCGGCAGCCGCATGGCGTCGAGGATGCGCTTGACCCGCGGCTTGTCGTGCGACAGCGCCAGGATGGACGACGGCGATCCGGTGAAGACGAAGCCCAACCGCTCCATGACCGCGGCGACCTCGGGTTCGCTGTGCAAGCGGCCGGGCAGCTCCTCGCACCAATTGAAGACGATGTGACCGCGGGGATCATAGGGAGCGAGCCGCGCGGCCAGGCCGCCGTCCTCGACGGCGACGGGCTCGACGCGGTGGCCGAGCCCGCAGAGCGCGCCGCCGAGCGCCGCGACGTCCTGCAGCGCTTCGCGCGTCTCCGCTTCGGTCCATTCGGGGCTTACGTTATGGAGAAGAAGAACGGGCAGGTCGCGCCGGCGGCTTTCAACCATGATCCGAACATAGATTAGCACAAACGGCGCGAGGGGATTCAAGAAAATAAATATTTTAAATAAATTTTTCAGCGCGCGAGCGTCGTCGTCGCCGTCGCGGTCTTCGTCGGATCGCTCTCGGACGTCGCGCGGAGGACGAGCTTCGCCGACTTCGCGGCTCCGGCCGCGCGTGAGATGAAGACGTCGACCGGCGCGGACGCGCCGGCCTTCACGGCCGCGAGCGCGTTGGGCAGGCGCGCCTCCCAGCCTGGCCCTTCGATCGAGACCGACAGGCGATAGAGATCGGCGTCGAAGACCGGCCCGGCGTCCGCCGCGGCGGGCGCGCCCGTGTTGGTCAAGATGAACTTCAGCGGCGAGCCGTCATTCGCGGCCTTCGGTCTCGACGGCCGGGCCGGCGCGGCGAGCGATACGCCCCGCGCCTGCGGGCCCGCCCCGTCGAGGGAGCGCGCGGCCAGCCGATAGACCAGGATGCCATCCTCGTTCTTCCGGAGGTCGACGATGTAGAAATGCAGCCGATTCGGCGCGTCCACCCATTCGCAGGCGCTGCCGGAGCCGAGGCCGGCGTGGAAGAGGGCGTCGTTGAGCTGCCGGTAGTCGGCGACCGTCCGCATGACCTTCTCGCCGTCCGGCTTGACGTAGTCGACGACGCCGATGTCCTCGGGATGGGCGTCGATGACCCAGATGTAGCTGTTGAACTCGTTGGGGCCGCCGTTGCGGCCGCGGAGCGTGTCCTTGTTCTTGGCGATGAGGACGCCGTTGTCCGGAGTGAAGGAGTCGTAGCCGATGCGCTGGACGACCTCGAGCGTGTAGAAACCGTAGTTCGGGGTCCCCGGCGAAAGAGGATCGACCGCCGGATCGGCGGGCGGCGTGAGGTCGCCGGGCTTTTCGCCGTCGAACCGGACGACGACGCCGGCGTAGGTGCCGGGCAGGGGATCGACGGCCCGGGCCGTGACCTCGGCCAGGGCGAGGCCGTTCCGGGCCAGGGCCGCCCGCCCCAGGGTCAGGAGCTCCGAGGCTTCGATGAATCCGTTCTCGAGGCGATTGCGGACCATCAAGCCGGCCGGCTGGAAGGCGCCCTGCGTCGGCGGCACGACCCAGCGCTTGTGGGGACCGCCCGGGCCGTTGAAACAGCCGCGGTCCATCATGTCCCAGGTGCCGGCGGCGGCGCGGCGATAGGGCTTGACGTAGGGATTGTTGTTGAGGTCGGGCAGGCTGAAGGCGAAGTGGCCGAGCTCGTGGGTGATGGTGCCGGAGTTCTCGCCCTGGCGCATCGACGACAGGCCCCACTGCTGGGAGCCGGCCAGCCAGCTCGTCCACTCGACGTAGCGCGTCGGGACCCAGCGGGGCTTGGACGGGTCGGGATTGCCCCAGGCCGCGGGGATGTCGTCCTTGGAGGCGAACTTCATCTCGCCGAACTCCTGCCAGACGCCGGTCTCGTCGTAGCTGGCGTAGAGGCGCAGGACGGCGTCGAATTCCTTGCCGATGTCGCGGCCGACGGCGGCGCCCCAGAGCGCGTCGCAATCCCGCTCCATGCGGCCGTCGGCCCGGCTGCCGTCGGGCGTCTGGTCGTTCTGACGGTGCTCGTTGAGGCCGTAATGCCAGATGGGTTTGGGCATGAGGTAGGGGCCGAAGACCTCGACCGAGGTGATGCCGAACCGGCCGCGCGACTGCTCCATCCAATAGCCGTTGATGGTCCGGCCGTGGTTCGTCGCGTTGGGCGTCATCCAGAAGTCGGCGTAGAACTGCGGCACCTTCTCGCGCGGGACGGCGTCGATCTGCGGGTTGCCGAAGGGATCGGAGCCCTTCGGGAGGCTCACGACGAACGGCTGTCCCGGGAAATCGATGCCGACGACGGCCAGCTTGAAGCCGCGCTTGGGCGTGAGGGCGGGATCGGCCCAATCGCGGCCGGGGATCGGACGGTAATCCGCCCAGGTCATCGTGTCCTGGTCCTGGACGCGTTGGGGATCGATGGGGCCGGGCAGGACGGTGACCGCCTTCCGCGCCGGGGGCGCGCCCGCGACGAGAAGGATAAGGGAAAGACCGGCGAGCCCGAGGGCGTTCGCGACTCGCGTGGCGTTTGTTCGGACCATGGGACCTCTCTTCGGCGGGAACGCCCCGCCAGTCAGGGCCGCCCTTCATTCGACGGGCGGTTCCGCTATTACATACACCAAACGCCGGCCGTTTGGGAATATCGTGTCTTGACAACCAAGGCCCCGACGGGTTTATCCTAAGATCGAACGCGGGGATCGCGAAGAACGCCCTTAGGGAGGCTGGATGTGGCCCGTCACCGAAGGCGAGCGGCGCTGACCGTCCTGGCGGCCCTGACGGCCGCATTCGTTCCCGGCTGCGGCAGCATGGGGAATCACATGCAGAGGATCCCCGTCACTTCGGCTCCCGCCGGCGCTACCATCGCCGTCGACGGGAAGCCCCGGGGGACGACCCCCGTCATGGTCTGGCTGCCCAGGAAGGGCCGGAGCCACGTCGTCAGGATCGAATGCCCGGGCTACGATCCGGTCGAGCTCCGGACGGAACGGGAATTCTCGGGATCCTACCTTCTGGGCAACGCGCTTCTCGGGGCCGCCCTGTCGCTGCCCCTTTCGATCGCGGAATCGATCTCCGACCGCGGCGATCATTTCTTTCTCTACGCGTTCGGCTTCGGCGGGCTGTTCACGCTCATCGATTTCGCCCAGGGCACTGGCCATGTGCTCCGGCCGAGGGAGCTCCACGTGACGCTCATCAAGGCCGCGGGGGAGCCCCGGGTCCGGACCATCATCCTCGACGCCGACGAAATGCGGAACATCATGTGGATCCGGGTCCGCCGGGAACGATAGGGGACGTGTCCCCTCCGCGCGGCTGTGCTATACTCCGGCCATGAGACATCCCAAGGCAAGTCCCGTTCTCTTGTCCTTCCTGGCGATCTCCTTGGTCTCTTTATCCGGTTTCGGGGCGGAGAGCCGTGGAATCGAGCACGGCCAGCGCTACGACCGGCTGGTCATCCGCAACGTCCTGGTCATCGACGGCAAGGGCACGCCGATGCGCGGGCCGCTCGATGTGATCGTCGAGGGGGACAAGATCGCCTCGGTCACGGGCGCCGACACGCGCCCCGGGGCCTACAAGAACGAGGCGCACGTCCTCGACGGCACGGGGATGTATCTTCTGCCCGGCTTCATCAACAGCCATATCCATCTCCATGACGAGCGGGCCGGGATGGCCCAGCCGTTCGAGTACGAATACAAGATCTACCTCGCCTGCGGCGTCACGACCGTCAGGGACGTCGGGAGCGACCCGAAGAAGGCCCTGGCCGAGCGCCGCAAGAGCCAGGAGGGCTCGATCGTCGCGCCCCGCATCTACGTCTACATGGTCGCGGGCGGCCGGACTCCGGAGGAGGGCCGCAAGAGCGTGCGGGCGATCAAGGAACAGGGCGCCGACGGGGTCAAGATCTTCGGCCTGGACCGCGACATCATGGAGGCCGTCGTCGACGAGGCGACCAAGCTCGGGCTCAAGGTCGCCCATCATATGGCCGTCGAGGAGACGGACGCCCGCGAGGCGGCGGCCTTCGGCGTGGACACGATCGAACACTGGTACGGCATCCCGGACGCGGCGCTCAAGGGCTCGCAGAATTTCCCGCCCTCGTACAACTTCAATAACGAGAGCGACCGCTTCCGCTGGGCGGGGCGGTTGTGGCGGGAGGCCGATCCGGACAAGCTCGAGGACGTCCTCGAGGAGATGGTGGACAAGGGCGTGGGCTGGATCCCGACCTTCAGCACCTACGAGGCCTGCCGGGACATGACCCGGGCCCGCAACCTGCCCTGGTTCAGGGACTACCTGCACCCGGCCCTGGAGACCTACTTCGAGCCCAGCCCGGCCCGCCACGGCGCGTTCTCCTGGGGCTGGTCGACCGAGGACGAGATCGCCTGGAAAGAGAACTACCGCATCTGGATGAAGGCCGTGCGCGACTTCGCCGACATGGGCGGCGTCGTGGGAGCGGGAGACGACGCGGGATTCATCTACACGCTCTACGGCTTCACCTATCTGAGCGAGCTCGAGCTCCTGCAGGAGGCGGGCTTCCATCCCATCGACGTCATCCAATGCGCCACCGGCAACAACGCCAAGCTGATGGGGCTCGAGGACCGGCTCGGGCGCGTGCGCCAGGGCTACCTGGCCGACCTCATCCTCGTCGACGAGAACCCTCTGGCCAATCTCAAGGTCCTCTACCCGACGGGGGTCCTGGACATCAAGGACGGGAAGCCGGTCACGCGCGGCGGCATCAAGTGGACGATCAAGGACGGATTGGTCTACGAGACGCCGCGCCTCATGCGCGAGGTCCGGGAGATGGTCTCCAAAGCCCGAAAATAATGGGGACGTTTTCTATTTATTAGACGGCGAGCTGTTCGACGGCCAGTTTGTCGACGTCCATGCGCCCGATTCCCCATTCGACCGACTTGGTGATCATCAGCACGTCGGCCGCCTTGAGGTTGACGAAGGGCGCGGCGTAGGCGTCGACGGCCACGGGATCGGGCCCCAGGACGACCTTGTCGAGCTTGCGGATCTCACCCGGACCGGCCGGTCCGTTGGTCAGCAGGAACTCCGTGGCGTCGGCGACGCAGAGGTCGGGCCGGCGCAGGGTGTTGAGGTCGGCGACGCACTGGGCCAGGAAGGGGATATCGTCGTATTCGCCCTTGGCGCCCGATCCGGCGTGGAAGAACTGGTTCGACGCGCCGCTGTTGACCCCCATCAGGTTCTTGAGGTTCCCGGACATGCCCACGCCGACGTGGTGCTTGATGATGGGCAGGTTGACGAAGACGTCGCAGTCGAGGAACTCCTTGACGACGCTCGCCTTCTTGAGCGTCTTGTTCTTCGCGACGGTCGTCTCGACGTAGTTCTTCGAGCAGGGCCGGACGGCGCCGGTCTCCTTGGCGTATTGAGCGGCGAGTGGGGAGCGTTTCCAGTATCCGGCCAGCGGATCGATGAGGTACTGGATGTCCTTGGCCCCGGCCGCGAACGCGGCCAGGACGACGGCCAGGGTGATGTCGGGATGGGTGTGGCTGCCGGGCTTGGTCCACCAGGCCGGCGCGTTGATGAGCAGGCCTACGGTCGAGCCGGGCTTGACGAACCGCTTCATGCCGCCGAGCGCTTCGAGGCCCTTGTTCACGGCCAGGACACGGTCGGCGCCGGTGACGACGGCCAGGTCGGGGCTGGCGAGCCGCGGGGCCCCCGCCGGGGCCTGGCGCTGGCCCTTGAGGCCGCCGGCGAGCGCGGCGGTCCCGAGTAGGACACCGGACTTCACGAAATCGCGTCTCTTCATGGTTTTGCTCATCCCGGCCTCCTTACGAGCCTCGACTTCTATGTAAAGATTATCGTCCCAATCGTCCCGGCTGACAAGAGAAAGAAAGTACCAGGTACTCACAATTCTGCTTTTCTCCCTGGAAATGTGAAGACCTGGCACTCAGCCCACCAGGCTTGTCTAAAGCCCTGTGAGTACCAGGTCTTCACACTTCCAGGGGACAACAGGAGTCTGTGAGTACCTGGTCCCATCTTGACAGGGGGAGTGGCGGCTGATATATCAGCATTCTTCTTTAATATGCGACACGCCGCCGTTCTCCTCCTCCTAGTTATTCTCCTTGATCTGCCCGCCCTCGCCTCTTCGCCCGCCGCGATCCGCGCGCCTGCCGCAGTCACCCCCTCCGCCCATCCCCAATCCCGCCCCGCCGACCCGCGCACCGTCCGCACGATCGCGGCGGTCCGTGCGTCCGGGCCTATCGCGATCGACGCGGTCCTCTCCGAAAGCGTCTGGCAGACGCCTGGCACGAGCGGCTTCACCCAGCGCGATCCGTCCGACGGCCAGCCCGCGTCCGAGCCGACGACCGTCTGGGTGGCCTTCGACCGCGACAACATCTACATAGCGGCCCGCCTCGCCGACTCCGAGCCCGCGAAGATCATCGGCCGTCTGGGCCGGCGCGACGAGGCGACCGAGTCCGATCTGTTCGATGTCGGGCTCGACCCCTATCACGACCGCCGGAGCGGCTATTACTTCGGCGTCAACCCGTCCGGTTCCATCGAGGACGGCACGCTGGCCAACGACGAGGAGACCGACGCGACCTGGGACGGGATCTGGGAGAGCGCCGCCCGGATCGACGGCCTCGGCTGGACGGTCGAGATCCGCATCCCCTTCGACCAGCTCCGCTTCAAGCGGCGCGACGCCTATGTCTGGGGCATCAATTTCCAAAGGATCGTCAAGCGCAAGAACGAGGAGAGCCACTTCGCCTGGGTGCCCAAGGAGGAAAGCGGGCTCGTCTCTCGCTTCGCCGAGCTCACCGGGCTCGAGGGCATCGCCGCGGGCCGCCGGCTCGAGGTCTCGCCCTTCGCCCTGGCCCAGGCCCGGCTCTATCCCGAGGAGCCGGGGAATCCCTTCCGGACCGGGCGCGACCTCGGCGCGAACGCCGGGTTCGACCTCAAGGGCGGCCTGAGCAGCAACCTGACCCTCAATCTTTCGGTCAATCCCGACTTCGGCCAGGTCGAGGTCGATCCCGCCGTCATCAATATCACCGACCAGGAGACCTACTACGAGGAGAAGCGGCCCTTCTTCGTCGAAGGCGCGAGCATCTTCGATTTCGGCAAGGGCGGGCCCAACGTCTATCGCTCGTTCGGCTGGGAGAACCCCGAGTTCTTCTACAGCCGCCGCATCGGCCGCACGCCCCAGGGCTCGCCCGGCGGCGCGGGTTTTGCCGACCTGCCGGACTGGACGACCATCCTGTCGGCGGCCAAAGTGACCGGCAAGATCGGCCGCGACTTCAACTTGGGCGTCATCAGCGCTCTGACCGAGCGCGAGTACGCGTCGGTCGACGTCGAAGGCGCCCGGTCGAACGTCGAGGTCGAACCCTTCAGCCATTACGGCGTCGTCCGCGGCCTCAAGGAGTTCGGGGAGGGGAGGAGCGGATTCGGCTTCATGGCTACGTCGGTCGTCCGGTCCCTCGGCGAGGGCGATCTCGAGCGGGCCTTGGCCCGCAGCGCCCTGGCCTTCGGCGTCGACGGCTGGACGCTCGTCGGCAAGGACCGGGGCTGGGCCGTGGCCGGCTGGGCGGGCCTCTCCGAGGTCCGCGGCACGGCCGAGGCCATCACCGCTCTGCAGACCTCCTCGCTCCATTATTTCCAGAGGCCCGACGCCGACTGGGTCGAGGTCGACGAGACGGCCACCTCGCTCTCCGGCTGGGCCGCCCGGCTCTATGTCAACAAGCAGAAGGGGAACCTGGTGTTCAACGCGGCCCTGGGGGCGATGTCGCCGGGGTTCGAGGCCAACGACCTCGGCTATCACACCCGCGGCGACCTCGTGAACGGTCACGTCGAAGCCGGCTACCGGGTGCTCCAGCCGGGCCCCGTCTTCCGCAGCTGGACGGTCACGGGCTCGTATTACCGGAACTACGACTTCGGCGGCAACCGCGTCGGCGAGTACATCTACCTCGACGGCAAGGGCAAGTTCCTCAATTACTGGACGGCGACCCTGCACCTCGACTACGAGCCGCCCAAGACCAGCCATTACCTGACGCGGGGCGGGCCCGTCGCTTTCTATCCGGCCGGGGAGACGGTCCGGGGCATGCTCGAGACCGACGACCGCCGGACCCTGGTCGTCCGCTTCAGCGCCTACTACCGCTACCACCCGAGCGGCGGCTACAACTGGTCGCTCGGCGGCGGCGTGACCTGGAAGCCCAGCCCCAATTTCAGCTTGTCGGTCGGGCCGAGCTACACCTGGCGTTATTCGGAGGGCCAGTGGATCCGGCGAGTCGTCGACCCCCTCAAGACCTCGACCTACGGCGTCCGCTACGTCCTGTCGGACATCATCCAGAAGACCCTGCCCACCGAGATCCGGATCAACTGGACGTTCACGCCGCGCCTGAGCTTTCAAGCCTACCTCCAACCCTACCTGGCCGTGGGTGATTTCCGCGCGTTCAAGGAGCTCAGCGCGGCCGGGACCTTCGACTTCGATTATTACGGAGAGGGCGACTCGACCATCGCCTACGTCGACGGCGTCTACACGGCCGACCCCGACGGGCCGGCGGGCCCGGCCGAGCCGTTCACCTTCGCCGATCCGGACTTCAACTTGAAGTCGCTGCGGGGGACGGCCGTCCTGCGCTGGGAATACCGGCCGGGATCGATCCTCTACCTCGTCTGGACGCAGAAGCGGGAGGACTACGCCCACCCCGGCGATTTCGATCTCTGGCGGGACATGGGGGAGCTCTTCCGGGCCAGGGGCGAGAACATCTTCATGCTGAAGGTGTCCTACCGCTTCGAGCTCTGAGGCTTCAGCTCGACCTCCGTCGCGCCCCAGCCGCCGGCGCCGAGCCCGGCGTCCCTGAACGACGCGACGCGCGGGTCCTTCTCGAGGAGAGAATGGACGATGGCCTTGAGCGTTCCCGTCCCCTTGCCGTGGATGATCCGCAGGTCGGTGATGCCCCGGCTCAGGCACTCCCCGATGTATTCGGGGACGAGGTCCCGGACGTCCTTGGGGCTGAACGTGTGGAGGTCGAGGACGCCGTCGATGAGAAGCTCGACGGGATCGTCGGGGAGGTCGGGGGGATCGCCGGGCTCGTCCGTCATGCCCCGATGTTAACCCAAAACCGGCTCGCTGGATACCGTCGGAGGATTGACTTCGGCAATGGCCGGTGTTAGGGTTTCATTATTCAGGTCGGCATTTCCCCAAGGAGGCATCACCCGCCATGACGATCTTCCCCAGACGCTCCCGGTCACTTTCCGGTTTCGCCCTCGCCTGCGGCCTGGCCGCCGCGTTCCTGCTCTCGGCCGCAGCCTGCAAGCCGTCCGCCGTACAGACGGCCGGCCTCCAGCCGCCCAAAGCCGAGATCGTCCCCAAAGCGCTCACCCTCCACGGCCACACCCGCGTCGACGACTACTACTGGCTCAACGAGCGCGAGAATCCCAAGGTCCTGCAGTACCTCGAGGCCGAGAACGCCTACACCCGGGCCGTCCTGAAGCCCCTCGAGCCCCTCGAGCAGAAGCTCTACGGGGAGCTCGTCGGCCGGATCAAGCAGACCGACCTCTCCGTGCCGTACCGCGAGGACGGCTATTACTATTACGCCCGCTACGAGGAGGGGAAGGACTACCCGGTCTACTGCCGGAAAAAGGGCAGCCTCGAGGGCGCCGAAGAGGTCCTCCTCAACGTCAACGAGATGGCCCAGGGGCACGGCTATTATTCCGTCGGCGGGCTCGAGGTCAGCCCCGACAACAGGATGCTCTCCTACGGCGTCGACACCGTCAGCCGGAGGAAGTATAGCCTCCGGTTCAAGAACCTGGCGACGGGCGAAACGCTGCCCGACGAGATCGTCAACACGACCGGCGCCGCGGCCTGGGCCGGCGACAACAAGACGGTCTTCTACACCCAGATCGACGACACGACACTCCGGCCCCAGAAGATCTTCCGCCACGTCCTGGGGACGCCCGCCGAGACCGACGTCCTCATCTTCCACGAAGCCGACGAGACCTTCACCGTCGAGGCCTACACGACGAAGTCCAAAAGGTTCGTCTTCATCGCGTCCTCTCACACGCTCTCGAACGAATACCGTTTCATTCCGGCGGACAAGCCCACGGCCGAGTTCAAGATCTTCCAGCCGCGCGAGCGGGACCTCGAATACGGCGTCGACCATTATGGGGACAAGTTCTATGTCCGCACCAACCTGGGGGCCAAGAACTTCCGGCTGATGACGGCCTCCCTGGACAGGACGGGGAAGGCGGATTGGGTCGAGCTCGTCCCGCACCGCGACGATGTCTACCTCGAAGGCTTCGAGCTCTTCAAGGGGGCCCTGGTCCTCGAAGAGCGCATTAAAGGCCTGCTCCAGATCCGGATCATGCCCTGGGATAAAAGCGCCGAGCATTATCTCGATTTCGGGGAGGCGACGTATACCGCCGGGACCACGACCAACCGCGAGTTCGACACCGACTGGGTCCGTTACGCGTACACGTCCCTGACGACGCCGATGTCCACGTTCGACTACAACATGGTCACCCGGGAGAAGAAGCTCATGAAACAGGAGGAGGTCCTGGGCGGCTTCGACCGGGGGAACTATCAGGCGGAGCGGCTCTATGCCCCGGCCCGCGATGGTGTCGAGGTCCCGGTCTCGCTCGTTTACCGGAAAGGGTTCGTCAAGGACGGGCGGGCGCCGTGTCTCCTGTACGGGTATGGCTCCTACGGATACAGCACGGACGCCTACTTCGACTCGAACCGGCTGAGCCTCCTCGACCGGGGCTTCGTCTACGCCATCGCCCACATCCGGGGCGGCCAGGAGCTGGGCCGGGCCTGGTACGAGGACGGGAAGCTCCTCAAGAAGAAGAACACCTTCACCGACTTCATCGATTGCGCCGAGTATCTCGTCGCCCAGAGCTACACCGCGCCGGCCAGGCTCTTCGCCGAGGGCTTGAGCGCCGGGGGGCTGCTCATGGGCGCCGTCGTCACCATGAGGCCGGACCTTTTCAAGGGCGCCCTCGTCGGCGTGCCCTTCGTCGACGTCATCACGACCATGCTCGACACGTCGATCCCGTTGACGACCGGCGAGTTCGACGAGTGGGGGAATCCCGCGGTCAAAGAGTATTACGACTACATGCTCACGTATTCGCCCTACGACCGGGTCGAGGCCAAGGCTTACCCGGCCATGCTCGTGACGACCGGCTGGCAGGACTCCCAGGTCCAGTACTTCGAGCCGGCCAAGTGGGTGGCCAAGCTCCGGGCGATGAAGACGGACAAGAACACGCTCCTGCTCTGGACGAACATGGAAGCCGGGCACGGCGGCGTGAGCGGCCGGTTTCGCGGACTCAAACAGACGGCCATGGAGTACGCGTTCATGCTGGATCTGGCCGGCATCAAGGAGTGAGCGAGGGACCGCGCGGAGGAGCCGGGAGCGCTGGCCCCAACAGGGGTGCGCGGGCGAAAACGGCGTTTGACAAGAGGCGGCGACTCGTCTAGACTAGAGAGGATTTTTTTTCGGCCCGCTAGCTCAATTGGTAGAGCAGCAGACTCTTAATCTGCGGGTTGTAGGTTCGAGTCCTACGCGGGTCATTTCCCATCTCTCAGCCTTTCCAATCGCTTACCCGGACTGTCTCATTTAGCCTGAGTTATCAGAGCTGATCCATTTTGGGCGGATTTATCTCCACCGTATCCACACAGTGGATACGGGAGGCTGGTCTCTTTCCCGGACCACTTGACAGTCTACGAAGTCTGGAATATTCATTATCCGAGGGGGTAGAACCGACAACGTCGGAATCCCATTCCTCTTCTGATCCGCTTAAGCAGAGGCACTTTAGGAGCTGGGCCTGACATTCCGATCAAGGAGGCGTTGTGATGGTTGATGAATCGACGGACAGGGCTGCGCCCCCATTGAAAAAGCCGAATATCTCCAAAGTCGCCCTCGCCATCGGCGTAGCGACGATTCTATGGGAATTGATCGGGCTTATCCGCGGGGTTGTCCGATCCGTTGAGGATGTCGAAGTCCGGCCCATGTTACCCAGTCTTCTTTTTATCTCGGTACCTTGGTTCGTGGCAGGCATCGCTCTAATCGTTCGCTCCCTTCGAGGAGCTGTTTGCTGGCCTCGCGCCATCGCCACATGGGCGGGCGGATTCCTCGTCGGGGCACCTGCCATCATCATTGGGACTAAGCTATATGGGGGGCTTGGAGATACGACAACCTTGGTGCTGGATTTTATTTTTATCGTTGTCTGCTTGGTCGTGGGCCCCCTGTTGCTACGGATCGGATTCAAGCGTTGAGATCGACTCCGGCGCAGTGAGATCACCCGCCAGGACTTGCCCAAGGTCCTGGGCATGCCCTCGGAAATCCTCATAAAAGGGGATTCTTTCGGTCCGGTCGTGCGCGAAACTCGAGGAGCCGTGGCAAGACTTTCACGTCCCGACGAATATGAGGGGAGGCTCCCATGACAAGGACTGGCGGATAAGTGGGCACCATCATCGTAGCCTATGTCTGTTCCCTTTTTGTCACCGTCTGTTTCCTTCGACTGATGGCGGACGGCAGGAGGCTTCGGGAAGAGCTCCGCGGCCGTCGGATCGGTCCCAACCGGGTCGCGCACGGAATTGAAGCTGATTGGATCCTTGGCGAGATCCCGGGAAACGCAACAGCGAGTCCCCGCTTCGCGACCGCCAAGGCCGAGCGGCTGTCTTATGGAGACGGTCTCAACGCCTGACCAGCGTCAGTCTCGATCCGGGGAGCGCTAAGGCAATCGTCCTGCCCGAGGGCCTCACGATTTCTTGGGATGCGGGCCTCAAGCGCTAGCTTCTCACGCGGAGATCCGCTTCTTAGTTCCCCCCTGCAAATCCCGGCTCCGTATCATCTCGACTTATGTCGTTCTGCCCATATGGGGGAGAAACGACATCGGGAGACGACTTGACAAAAGGCGATCCCGCTCTTATCTATATACTTTAGCAAAAGGGAGGATAGGATGCCTGACGAACAGAATACTATCGCCTCGGAACGCTTGGCCTTGATGGACCTCATGGATAATGGATCCTATAAGGTCCCGAACAGGCGGATCGATGAGAACATCATGATCGCGACCTGGAACATCCAGAACTTGAGCAACGTCAAGACCTCGCGCGCTCTGCACTATATCGCCGATATCTGCGAGAGGTTCGACATCGTCGCCCTTCAGGAGGTGAAGTCCGATCTCCGGGGGCTTCAGAAGCTTCAACAGATCCTGCCGGGGGATTATCGCATACTCGTCACGGATCCCACCGGGAACTACGAAAGATTCGCCTTCCTCTATGATAAGCGAACGGTCATCCCCACGGGACTCGCATGCGAGATCGGCTTCAACGTTCTGGCCAAGGACCATGTCGGCTACCAGCTTCATCGGATGCCCTTTTGTGCCTCCTTCAGGGCAGGTCGCTTCGATTTCGTTATAATCAACGTTCATATCTTTTGTGGGAGTACCGCCCTAGAAAAAAGGGAGAGGGAGAAGGAGATCACGAAACTCGTCGCGTTCATCAACGAACGCGTCAAACAGGATGATTCCAAGGTCTTCGACAAGGACTTCTTCGTGATGGGAGATTTTAACATCGAGGAGCAAGGCGACCAGTTCTTCAAGGCCCTCGAAAACGCCGGATTCAGCATGCCTCCCGGCATCGAAGGCTTGACCACGAACTTCCACCGGTCCAAGACGTTCGACAAGATCGCTTGGGTCAAACGGGATTCCTTCAAATACTCGGGGAAATGCAACGTCGTGCCCTTCTATCAAGTCCTCTTTCAGGATAAGGATCCCCAAGGGGGCAAATCGGAGATCAGCGATCATCTCCCGCTATGGGCGGAGTTCCATGTCAATGTGCTGACCCAGCAGTTGTCGCAGATCATCAATCCGCCGATAGGGTAAAGGATTCCATTCCGCACGCCTTTGCGGGCAGAAATACTAGGGGGGGACATGAAAGTCGTCATTACGTCCGACACTCATTTCGGTGACCTGACCAGCGAGCTGGCGAAGATCGGTCCCAACGGGCAGCCCGCGCTCGGGAGCCGCTACGAGGATTTCGCGCGGGAAGCGGGGGCCGATAACGACTATCTCGTCCTGCTGGGGGATATCGTCGATGTGGCCATCCAGAACTATAAGGAAGCGTTCGATATCTTCAAGTACTTCTTGAACCGGGTCGCCGAGGACAAGCTGGCGAAGAAGATCATCTACGTTCCCGGCAACCACGATTTCGATGTCTGGCACGCCGTCGAGTATCAAGCCAACATCATTAACCGCATCTCCAGCCGCCCCCAGAGGCCGACCTCCCTGTTCCGGATGTCCGTTCCCGCATTCATCGATGATCGGGACCCCAAGACCTTCGAGCTGTTCTTGGGTGGCGTGACGCGGGGCCAGGACCCCGACGAGCCTTACGGTCACCATCTCTTCCTGGACTACCTGACGGATCAAGATCTGAACATCTCTGTCGCCTTTCCCAACGTTTATCTCATCACTCGTGACGAGACTACGATTTTGCTCACGCATGGGCAGTACTTCCAGGTCTTCTGGTCCATATTGAGCGATTGGGCTCCCAGAGTGCTCGGATCGGACCTTAGAATCTCCGTCCCTCCGCTCATCAAGATATTGACCCATCTGAACTTCCCGTTATCGCAGCTTTCGAGCTCGGGCGTGGGGCAGGCGGGTCCCTTGACCAACGTCATCCGAGAGATCCAATACGATTTCAAGAGCCAGAGAACCGAGAAAATCGAGATTTACCTGGACAATCTCCTGAGGGAGGTACGCTCCGGCTATCTTAAGAAGACCGACCTGTTGACGCGATTGGCATTCTGGTTCCTCAAGAAAAAGGTTATCAAGGAGATCAAGAAGAAACCCCATCTCGCGCCCAAAGAGGATACGGGTTGGGAGACCCGAGAAGAGACCTTGAAGAAGATGACCGCCTACTACTTATCCAGCTGCGATGAGATTCGCGAGCTGAACGATCAGAATGATCTGAACTATCCGTGTAAGCCTCAGATGCTCATCTTCGGGCATTCCCATCGGCCGATCGGCATCACGAGCGGGAGCCATCCATCCTTGCTTCCGTTTTCGGGCGGTCCGCACGTTCCCGTCTATAATACGGGCGGTTGGCTTCAGAAGGACCCAGCGGACAAGAGCACATTCAGCGGGATCGAGCTTTTCATCTATGAGACGGGGAAGCCGATCCGGTCGGTCAGGATCGACTAAGAACCGCGGGACGGCCGGCAGCTGCCTAGTTGGCCGTGTTATAATCGGGCCGACCCATGCGCAACGTCGTCGCCAGCTTCGTCCTGACGGTCCTGACGATCCTCGCGATCCCCGTTATTCTCGTCTGCGCCTTGCTCGGGCTCCATGACGGGTTCCTCGTCTACGGCCGGTGGATGATGAAGGCCGGCCGGATCCTTCTGGGCATCAGGGTCGAGGCGAGCGGCCTCGAGCACCTCGACCGGCGGACCCCTTACGTCTTCATGTGCAACCACCTGAGCTTCCTCGATGCGCCGATGTTGGTGACGGTCGTCGACCGGCCGGTCCGGTTCATCGTCAAGAGATTTGTTTTCCGCATCCCCGTCCTCGGCCTGGGGATGCGTTTCGCGGGCTACGTCCCACTGGATAAGGAAGGCGTCGGCCAGGGGCGGAAGCGGATCGCGCGGGCCAGCCGGCTCATCCGGGAGAAGGGCTACTCGTTCCTCGTCTATCCCGAGGGGACGCGGAGCTGGGAGGGGAAGCTGCTGCCGTTCCGGAGGGGCGGTTTCTTCCTGGCCCTCGACTCCGGGGCGCCCATCGTCCCGGTGTCGATCCAAGGGACCTACGAGCTGATGCCGCGCGGCCGCCGGGCGATCCGCAAGGGAACCGTCCGGGTCGTCTTCCACGAGCCGATCCCCGTCGCGGCCGAGACGCGGGACACGATGCCCGGGCTCATGGAGCGGGTGAGGGCCGCTATCGCTTCGGCGCTCGCCTGATCAGGCCGGCGACCGTGTCGGCGACCAGCCGGTTGAATTCCGCGGGCCGCTCGAGCATGGGATAGTGGCCTATGTGCTTCATGATAACGGCCTCGAAATCCGGCTTGATCCTCCGGTTCCCCTCGACATCCGTCGGATAGAGGTCGCCGTTGATGGTCCGGATGGGAGCGGCCAGGCGGGCCGCCGCGGCGCCCATGTCGTAGCCCGCCATGCCGAGGAACATCGCTTTGGCCGCGGCGGGCGGGGTCCCCATCATGCGCTTCTCGGCGTCGGCGACGAGGACCGGGTCGGTGTCCTTGTGGAAGAGCAGGCCGATCATCGCTTTGAGCGAACCGGCGTAGTCCTTCTCGAAGAGCTCGGCCCGCTCACCGACCTCCTCGGCCGTGATCACGCCTCCGAGCTGCTGGAAGGTGTCGATGCCAACGACGCCCAGGGCCCGGCCGGGCAGGAGGAGCCCGGCCTCGATGGCCACGGGACCGCCGAGCGAATTGCCGAAGATGATGACTTTGTCGACCTTCTCGGCGTCGATGACGGCCTTGACGTCCGCGCCGAACTCGGGGATGCCCCATTTCGTCCGGTCGGAGCCGGATTCGCCGTGGCCGGGGAGATCGAGCGCGATCACCCGGTGGCGCGGCGCGAAGGTCTCGAGCTGGCCGTCGTAGAAGCCGCGGTTGGCCAGCCCGCCGTGGATGAAGACCAGGGCCGGCTCGCCTTTGCCGATGGCTGAGTAGACGAGCTCGACGCCGTCGGCCGCGCGGCACGTCTTTCTCTCGATCTTGACGCTCATGGGATCACCTCCGCAGGCGGCTGCCGCGGCGGCGACTGCTAGCGCCGCCAGCGCCGCGGGCACATAGCTTGTTTTAGGAAACATACTCCAATCCCTCTCACCCGGCGATGCCCGGGAATCAGTGCCAGGTCTTCACGTTTCCCGGCGGGAGAGGCGGGTCGTGAAGACCAGGTCCTTTCTTTTTCCCGGGATTTGGGAATAATATAGCAAAAAAGAGACAGGGGAGGATAGAGCCATGAGCCGAACGCGCCTCCGACGCCGGGAGTTCCTCAAGACGATGGCCGCGGTCGCCGCTGCGGCCGTGCCCCTCGGGGCCGCCGCCCATGGGGGAAGCACCCCATCCGTGCGGGGCGCATCCCCAGCCTCATCAGCCTACGACGCCAAGGGGCTGCCGACGGCCGTCCTCGGCAAGACGGGCGTCGCCGTCCCCCGGATAGGCGTCGGCCTCGGCAGCCGCTTTTGCGCCGTTACCGACGAGGACGAGGCCCAGAAGATCCTCCGCGCCGCGCTCGACCACGGCTTCTACTACTGGGACACGGCCTACAACTACACCAACAAGTCCATCGTCAGCGAGGAGCGGCTGGGACGTGTCCTCGAGAGCCGGCGCAAGGAGGTCTTCCTGGCCACCAAGTTCGAGGCCCGGGACCGGGACGGGGTCATGCGCCAGCTCGAGGGGAGCCTGAAGCGCCTGCGGACCGACCGCCTCGATCTCTACCAGGTCCACCTCGTCGAATCCCTGGCCGACCTCGACGCGCTCGGGCTCCCGGGCGGCGCACTCGAAGCCCTGCGCGAGATCAAGGAGCAGAAGATCGCGCGGTTCGTCGGCTTCACCGGGCACCTCGACGCCGCGGCCATGGCCGAGGCCGCCCGCCGGCACGATTTCGACACCATGCTCATTGCCCTCAACCACTATGCGGAACGGCGCGGAGACTTCGAGGGCGGGGCCATCCCGGCCGCCGCGGCCCGCGAGATGGGCGTCATGATCATCAAAGCCGTGCGCCCCCGCGAGACGATCCCGGGCCTCGATCCGTCCGAGCTCATCCGTTACGCCCTGACCCTGCCCCTCGTCCACGCCGCCGTCGTCGGCATGGACAAGCTCGAGGTCGTGCGCAAGAACGCCGCCCTGCTCAGGGATTTCAAGCCGCTTTCCAAAGACGAGATGACCAGGCTCGCGGTCAAGCTCGAGCCTTTCAACGCCGGCCTCGGCCTGCCCTGGATGCGACCCGGCTACAGGGACGGGGAGGGCTGTTGAGACCTGCCCGCGCGCTCTTTTTCGCGGCTTTCGGCCTGCTCTTTCTCTGTTGCCGCCCCTCCGAACCCGGTCTTCCTCTCCTGGCCTCGGCCGATTTCGAGAACGGCACGGCCGACGGCTGGGCGCCGAACGATCCCTCCCGCTGGCGCGTCGCCCTCGCCGACGGCTCCCTGGTCTACGAGCTCGTCGTGCCGGGCGAGCCGGGCCCCGTCCGGGCGCCGACGTCCGTCTCCGTCTGGACGGGCCGCGACGTCTCGTCCTTCGAGCTCACGGGCCGGTTGCGCTGCGACACCGATCCGGCCACGGCCGCCCGGGACATGTGCGTCGTCTTCCACTACCGGGACGCGACCCATTTCGGCTACGTCCATTTCGCCGGATCGAGCGACGCCGTCCACAACATCATCGGCCTCGTCGACGGCGCCGACCGGGTCAAGATCAACGTCGAGCCGGCGGGCGCGTCCGTCTTCCGCCTGACCGACCGCGCCTGGCACGCCTTCAAGCTGACCTTCGACGCGGGGACCGGCGACGTCCGGGCCTTCCTCGACGACATGGCCACTCCCATTCTGACCGCGCGCGTCCCGACGGACGCCCACGGCCTCGTCGGCGTCGGCTCGTTCGACGACACCGGCGCCTTCGACGACCTTGAACTCAGGGGTAGGCTGAGATAGTCCGGTCCGGCCCTCTATTTAAGCAGGGCGGACACAGAAATGTCTTCATCGAGATCGGGCCAGTGGATCCCGATCCCGCTTCCGATCAACCGCCAGTTCTCCCGTTCCGCCAGGGTGGCTTTCAGGAGTCGAGGGAACCATCGCAGGGGCACGCCGATGATCCGTCCATCCACCAGATGGACGTGCATCATGTCAAGGTCGAATCTGACATCCCGAGCCGCAGAGTTTTCTTCTTTAGCCGCCGAAATACGCATCCCACTTTTCCTTGAAAGGCCCGACATTCTCGACCACCAGATCCCGTATGAGGGCCAGCTCACTTCTTTTATACCCGATTGAACGGGCGACTTCAACCGGGTTGAGCCACAGCTTGGCATACCCACGTCCCGATTCCACGTGAACGTGCGCTGGCTCGTCTCCCTCATTGCTGAAGAAGAAGAAACGGTAGCCTTGTTCTCTGAGCAGGGTCGGCATGATTTGGCCGGTCGGCCCTTTCCTGATAATATGGACGCCGAAAACGCGCGGATCCTCTCATCCCGGCCGAGGAGCACTGTATGGCCTTTAGGAACCCCTTCAAATCCCTTTTCAATCCCGCGTCCGGCGCGGGCTCCGCCGCGGGCGATGCCTGTGTCCTGCTCGGGAGCGACGCCGAGCTCGCCGCGGCCATCGCCTCGCGGGACAAGCTCATGGTCCTGTTCTACGCCTCCTGGTGCCCGTTCTCCCAGGCCTTCCTATCGACTTACCGCGAGCATGCGGCCGCGGGGGATCCCTGCTACGCCCGCATCGTCGTCGATGACGACCATCCCTTGACCGAAAAATACGATATTCAGGTCTTCCCGACGGTCCTCTTCTTCGAGAAGGGGCAGCTTGTCCGGCGCCTCGACGGCATTTACCATCGCGGCCTGAGCCAGGCCCAGCTCGAGGACTTCGCCCGCCGCTGCGCGGTGAAATAGCTCCGGCCCATGCGCAGCCTCAGGGTCCCGGCCGTCCTCATCCTCCTCGCGGCCCTGGCCGCCGGGGCCTGCCGCGCTCCCGAAGCGGTCACCTTCGGGGTCGTCGCCGACTGCCAGTTCGCCGCCGTCCCGGCCTCGGGCAGCCGCTTCTACGACCGCTCCTGGCTCAAGCTCCGCGAGGCCATCGACGGATTCAATGCCCGGGGCGTCCGCTTCGTCGTCCACCTGGGCGACCTCATCGACCGCGACGCCGCGAGCTACGACCTCATCCTGCCCGTGTTCTCCCACTCGCGGGCGCCCGTGCGTTTCGTCCTCGGCAATCACGATTACGATGTCTCCTCGGCCCGCAAAGCCGGCCTTCTCGACCGGTTGGGCATCGGGCCGGGCTATTACGCCTTCACCGAGGGGAATTGGCGCTTCGTCGTCCTGAACGGGGACGAGCTCGGCGTCAACTTTCCCAAAGACGAGACCCTCGCGCGGGAGTCGTCCGCGATGTTCGCCGCTCTCGAGGCGGCGGGCCGGCCCAACGCCACGAAGTGGAACGGCGGGATCGGCCGGGCCCAGATCGCCTTCCTCGAGCGCGAGCTCGCGGCGGCCGACCGGAAAGGCCTCCGGGCCGCCGTCCTCTGCCACTTTCCCGTCCAGCCTCCGGCCGGGCACAACTTGTGGAACGACGAGGAGGTCGTCGCCCTGCTCGAGCGGCATCCCTCCGTCAAGGCCTACTTCTCGGGGCACAACCACGCCGGCGGACTGGCCGTCAAGAACGGCATCGCCTACCTGACGTTCGCCGGCATGGTCGAGACGGCGGCGACCTCCGCGGCCGCGGTCGTGACCCTGACGGCGGACCGGATGGTCGTCGACGGGACGGGCCGGGAGCCCGACCGGACCGTTCTCCTGCGCTGAAAAAACCGCGGGAATAGGCGGTTTGACAGGGAACGGATATTCTGCAAGAGTAGTTTATATCATCCTGATGTCCATGCATTCCTGAAAGGCCTCCCCATGAAAACATCCAGGATCGGGCTCATTGTTCTGGCTCTTTCGTTCGGCCTCTTTCTCACGGGTTGCTCGGCGGACGAGGAGCCGGTCGAAGAGACGACCTTCCAGTCCCTCAAGAAGCTCGTGCCGAGCGACGGGGCGGACTACGACAACTTCGGCATATCCGGCGCCCTGGGCAACGATTTCGCGATCGTCGGGTCGCCCGGCGACGACGACGAGGGGACCAATGCCGGCGCGGCCTACATCTTCGCCAAGACCGAGGGCGGCGCCGACGGCTGGGGCGAAGTGGCCAAGCTCGTCGCCTCCGACGCGGTCGCCGGCGACCTCTTCGGCGTCTCCGTCGACATCTCCGGCGACTACGCCGCCGTCGGGGCGACCGGCGAGGACGGGGCCGGGACCAACCGCGGCGCGGTCTACATCTTCTACCGCGACCAGGGCGGCGCCGACGTCTGGGGCCAGGTCGCCCGGGTCAGGGCGAGCGGCGCCGCGGACGAGGACGATTTCGGCATATCGGTCGCCATCGACGGCGACACCCTGATCGTCGGGGCCGAGGGCTACGACGGCGATACCAACCAGGAAGGCGCGGCCTATATCTACCGCAAAGACCAGGGCGGCGCGAACGTCTGGGGCCAGGTGGCCATACTCGTCTCCGACGATCCCGGCGATACCGACCAATACGGCTTCGCGGTCGACATCTCCGACGACGTCGCCGTCGTCGGCTCACCCGGGGAGGACGGCGCCGGGTCGAACCGCGGCGCGGCCCGCGTCTACGCCCGGGACTTCGGTGGGGCGGACGTCTGGGGCCTGGTGAAGAAGATCGTCGCCGCCGATCAATCCGACGACTCCTGGTTCGGCACCTCGGTGGCCGTCCGGGGGGCCCGCGCGGTCGTCGGGGCTCCCTGGGCCGACGGCGGCGGCACCAACCAGGGCGCCGTCTACATCTTCGGACAGAACGAAGGCGGAACGGACGCCTGGGGCCAGGTCAAGTCCCTCGTCGCTTCCGATACCCGCGACGAAGACCTCTTCGGCTTCGACGTGGCCCTCTACGGGAGCTACGTCGTGGCCGCCTCCCCCTATTGCCGGGGCGGGGGAACGCAGCGGGGGCAGATCTATGCCTTCGCCGAGAACGAAGGCGGGACGGGCAACTGGGGCGAGGTCCAGCGGCTGCGGGCCAGCGACGCCGCCAACGCCGACCAGTTCGGGGTGGCCATCGATATCTTCGGCTCCTACGTCCTGGGCGGGGCGACCGGCGAGGACGGCAGCGGCACCGACATCGGGGCCGCCTATATCCTTAAGGAGATCTGAGGGCCCTGCGCTACGACCTGGTCCTGACCTACGACTGGGAATACGACGCGGACTTCGTCCGCCTCGTCGGCGAAGCGGCCCGCGCCCGCGGCCTCGACGTCCTGACCGTGGCGCCGGCCGGGGCCGCGCGCGTCCTCGAGTCCTTCCGGGCCGGCGAGCTCGACTTCCGCGTCCTCCTCGACCGGGCCTCGGGCTCCTCTCCGGAATTCGTCGCGCTCCAGGCCCTGGCCGTCGAAAGGGGCCGGGACGTCGTCGAGGGGCTGGACAAGGTCCGCTGGGCCTCGGACAAGGCCACGATGCACCTGGAGTTCCATAGCGCGGGCATCCCCACGCCGCACACCGTGATCCTCCCCGCCTACGCCGCCGAGCCGGATTTCCGGCCGGCGCCCGCGGACCTGGCCCCGCTCGGCGTTCCCTTCGTCATCAAGCCGGCCAACACGACCGGGGGGAGCATCGGCGTCGTCGCCGACGCCGCCGGTCCGGACGACATCCGGGCGGCGCGACGGACCTACCCGGCCGACAAGTACCTTCTCCAGGAGAAAGTGGTTCCCGAAGTCGGGCCGGACGGCCGGAGGTCCTGGTTCCGGGGATTCTACGTCCTGGGGGAGGTCCATCTGGCCTGGTGGGACGACCTCACCCACGTCTACGAGGAGCTCTCGTACGACGAGGCCGCGGCCCGGGGCCTCGGTCCGATCTACACGATCGTCCGGTCGATCGCCCGGGTCTCGCGGCTGAGGTTCTTCTCGACGGAGGTCGCCCGGGACGTCCGCGGCCGCCTGGCCGTCGTCGACTACGTCAACGAGATCTGCGACATGAGGCTCCGGTCGGCCCATCCGGACGGAGTGCCCGACGCGATCGTGGCCCGGATCGCCGATCGCATCGCCGCGCACGCCGGCCGCGCCGCGGCGCTCGCCGAGACATCCTAGGAGGTGGTCATGAAGATCAGAGGCCTGCTGGCCGGGCTCTTGCTGGCGGGGGTCGCCGCCTATTTCATCTTCTTCACCCCGGTCTCCGGCCGCAAGGGCGGTGTCGAGATCATGGTCGACAAGTACGCGGAGTCGAAGGTCAAGCTGACCGGGGTCAATCTCGAGGCGCTCTCGCGCGAGGTCCTGTCGTTCGCCGCGGAAGGGGAGGGCCTGCCGGATTCGCTCAAAGCCCTGCGCCGCTTCCACCCGACGGCCGGCAGCCTGCCCGACGCCTGGGGCCGGGCCATCCGCTACGAGAAGCTCTCGGACGATTCCTTCCGGCTGACCTCGGCCGGGCCGGACGGGGAGTTCGAGACCGCCGACGACATCTCCAAGGATTACTAAGGGCCCTTCTCCCGATTCCGGGAAGACCCTCTCTCGTGCTTTGGCTCGGGGATATCCTCTGGCTCCCCGGCCCCCCGGGAACCGGTTCGCACGGTTCCCCCCGCTGCGCGGGTTCCCCCCTCCAGCAACGGGGATCTGCGAGGATAATCCCCTCCGCCGCCTAGAGAGGGTGTCCCGGGAAGGGGGAGAAGTGCTTGTTTGATAATCCCAACGCTACGCTTCGTCTCAGGCGCCGCGGCGGCGGAAAATAAGGGCTTTGAGCCGGGCCCAGAGCGAGAGCTTCGGCGGCGCTTCCTCGATCTCCAGGCGCCCGGCCGTCCTTCGGAAGGAGGCCTTGGGCGGGAAGTAAGGGGCGTGGCGCAGGAGGGCCAGGTCGTATTCCCTGCGTTTGCCCTGATCGCGGAGCGTCTGGAAGGCTTCCTGGACGCGCTCCAGGATGAGCTCCCGCTCGGCCTCCCGGACCAGGCCGTAGAGAGCGAGCGAGCCGTCCCGGTAGGTCGCCAGGGCCGCTTGGTAGGCTTCCCAGATCTCGTCCTGCGAGGCCGTCCGCTCGACGGACAGCAGCTCGTAGTAGTTCCAGTCCTCGATCCTCTTCAGCATCAGGCGTCCGGGAGACCGATCTCCGGCGGGGTCCGCAGGGTGAACTCGATCGAGTAGGCCAGCTCCTCCGACATCTGCCGGATGGCCCTGGCCGCGGCCGCGTCGCGGTGGTCTATGTAGTAGGGGCGAAGGCCGCGCAGCGCGGTGTGGACGTCCTCGTCGTAGGGCACGGCGCCGAGGTACTTCATATCGACCAGCAGGTACTTGCGGACGACGTCGGCCACGGACCGGCCGAGCAGGACGTCGCGCTCGTCGCGCGTCTTGTTCATCACCAGGCAGGGGCGGAAGCCGCGCAGGGCCCGGTAGAGCAGGGTGCCGTAGGCCCGGTCGGTCTCCATCAGGGACTTGAAGAAGCCGTAGAGGGACTGGGAGTTCTTCTCGATCTGGTCGAGCATCCGCTGGTGCAGGTCCTGGACCTTGTAGTGGTCCATGTAGAGCTTGAGGACGCGCATGATGCAGGACTTCAGGAAGAGGTAGGTGTTCTCGATGGAGGTCGGCTCGGGGGTGGTCACGACGATCCCGGGATTGGCGCTGAGAAAGAAGTCGAGCGTGTTGAAGGAGCTGCCCGTGCCCAGGTCGAGGATGACGTTCGGGGCGGGGAGCTGGCGGAGCTGGCGGAGGAGGCGCAGCTTCTTGTAATGGTTGAGATTGGCGACGAACAGGATGTTCTCCGTCCCCTTGACGATGCGCAAGCCGCGGAAGGGCGTCTCGACGGCCGCTTCCTCGAGGGTGGCCACGGTGTTGGTCAGGAAATCCCCGAGGTCGGGGTGGGAGGCCTTGACGCCGAGCAGGGTGTGGAGGTTGGGGGCGCCGAGATCGGCGTCGACCAGGACGACCTCGCGGTCGAGAGAGGCCAGGTGCAGGCCGAGACTCGCGGCGACGAAGCTCTTGCCCGTGCCGCCCTTGCCGCCGCCGATGGCCCAGATCCGCTTTTCCACGATTCGATTTTTCCTTGGCGCCGAGGGGCCAATCTACCATAGACCCCGGGCGAATTCAAACGGCCGAAAGGCTCCCGGGCCGCCTGCGCGGCGGTCCGGCCGCGGGCCGGCGGGCTACGCCGCCGGCGCCGCCGGGACCTCGGCCTTCTTCTTATTCCAGGCCTTGCGGATGAGCAGGCACATGACCAGGAGCACGAGGGCGATCATGACCCGGGCGCCCCAGAGATAAGGTTTGTGCGCCTCCTCCTTGCCCTTCATCAGGAACTCCTTGACCGCGTCCTGGTAGGTCCAGATGGCCAGCATGGCCAGCAGGTAGATCGGCGTGACGTAGGTCAGGATGAACTTGAAGATGCGGGGCACCTTGAGGTCGGCGCCCTTGTGCATCTCGGCCCAGCCCTTCTTCAGGCCGAAGACCCAGGAGAAGAGGATGATCTCGATCGCGGCGAAGACGACCAGGCCGAAGGTACCGGCCCAGAAGTCGAGCTCGTCGAGGAAGCCGAATTTGAAGAAGGCGATGACCATGGCCGACAGGCAGACCAGGACCGAGAAGACGGCGATGACGGCCTTCTCGCGCTTCCACTTGAACTCGTCCTGGAGGAAGGCGATGGCCGGCTGGGTCATGGCCACCGAGGAGGTGATGCCGGCGATGAACAGCAGGAAGAACCACATGCCGCCGAAGATCTGGCCGAGCGGGATCTTCTGGAAGATGACCGGCAGGGCTTGGAAGCCGAGGTTGAAGGCGCCGCCCTGGGCGATGATCTGCGTCTCGGCCAGGCCGAAGAAGGCCACGGCCACCGGGATGGCGATGGTGCCGCCCAGGATGACCTCGGCGAACTCGTTGGTCGAGGCCGTCGTGATGCCGTTCAGGGTGATGTCCTGCTTCTCCCGGACGTAGGAGGCGTAGGTGTTGATGATGCCCTGGCCCAGGCTCAGGGTGAAGAAGATCTGCCCGGCGGCCACCAGCCAGACCGTGGCCGACCCCAGGCGGCTGAAGTCCGGGTTCCAGATGTAACCCATGCCGTTGGCGATGCTCAGGTCCGGCTGGGAGGGGTCGGGCGTGCCCAGGGTCAGGACGCGGATGGCCAGGATGATGCCGAAGATGAAGAGCAGGGGCATGCCGTACTTGGCCAGGATCTCGATGCCCTTGGAGATGCCCTTGTAGAGGAAGTAGAAGTTCAGGCCGATGGTGATGGCCCAAAAGATGAGGATGGGGGCCATGGAGCTGAAGAAGTCGTTCGATTCGAGGCCCTGGAAGCCGCGCAGGAACTGGCCCATGGCCTCGCGGTTGGCGTGTCCGAAATACTTGCCGGTGACCGAGAACCAGGAGTAGCCCAGGCACCAGGACTCGATGAAGTTGTAATAGACGACGATGATAAAGGGGATGACGATGCCGAGCGCGCCGAGGTACTTCGAGGGGGCCTTCTTCCACAGGAGGTTGAGCATGCCCGGGGTCGTGCCGTGGCCGTGGGCGCCGCCCATGCGGCCGATCGTCCACTCGACCCACATCATCGGGATGCCCAGCAGGAGGAAGGCGACGAAATAGGGGATCATGAAGGCGCCGCCGCCGTTGGCCGCGGCCTTGACCGGGAAGCGCAGGAAATTGCCCAAGCCGATGGCGTTGCCGGCCACGGCCAGGATCAGGCCGATGCGCGAGCCCCACTGCTCGCGTCCCCCGGCCTCGACGACGACGGCCTGCTTCTTGCCGAACAGGACGCGGGAGAAGCAATAGATGGTCAGGGTCAGGATGAATCCCCAACCCAATATCAGGAAGGACCAGCCGTAACCGTTCAAGCCTTGAGTCATGGGACCTCCTCGAGAATGGCGAAAAAACTAGATACCATAGGTGCCCGTCCCTGTCAAAACAATTCCGCGCCCTTGCGTTTTGCCGCGTTTTCTGCTATTTTGAGATGCCAACCTGAGGAAATCTCTGCGAGGAGTCGACGCCCAGTGGACCAATTCGGCAATATCGACAGCAAATACCGTTTCATTATCCTGGCCTCCAAGCGGGCCAAGCAGCTCTTGAAGGGCGCCAAGCCCAAGATCCAGACCCGGTCCAAGAGCCTCATCCGCATCGCCCAGGCGGAAGTCCGGCAAGGGCTCATCGAATACGAGATCATCCCGACCCGCATGGACGACATCCCCGAGCGCGATGACCGGACCTTCGTCGTCGGCGGCATCGGCGCCATCGCCGACGAAGCCGGGGACGGCGACGCCCTCTCCGGGGCGACCCTGGCCGACGACGAGGCCGACGTCGTCATCGACGACGAGAGCGAAGAGGAAGAGGCGGAAGACGGGGACGCCGAGGAAGAGGGCGGCGCCAAGGACGACAAGGACGAGTGAGCCCGGGGCCGCGGACGCTCAGTCCGCTCCGCCCTCCGGCTTCGGGCCGGCCAATAACGTGACGTAGCTATCGGTGATGAAGTCCGCCCGCCGGACCTTCAGGGCCCGGGCGAACTTGACGATCTCGTGGCGTTCCCCCTCGAGCTCCAGGAAGTTCCCGGCCGCCGTCTCGTCGATGCAGATCGTCAGGCGGCTCTTGCGCAGGACGGTCCGGTGCTTGGCGTAGGCGAAGGCCTCCTTGAGCCCAAGGGCCTTGAGGATCAGGCGCGCCCCGCGGGGGTCGCGGACCTGGGTCTCGAACTCCTCCCGGACCTTGAAGGACCGGGACTTCCGCGGCTCTCCCTTGAACGTCAGCGTCGCCCGCCGGCCCGTCGTCCGCAGGCGGAGGGCCCGGCGCGAGGCGGCCAGAGCGCCCGAATCGAAGTCGTAGAGGACGTTCCGTTCGAGATGCCGTTCCCGCGAGACCGCGGCCCCGAGGCCGACGAGACGTTCCCGCATGGCCTTGGGGTCCCCGATCCGGATCTTGATCTCGATCTCGGTCATGGCTGTGTTCTCCCGCCTCTCAACGGCTCCGGATCAGCCCGAAGACCGCCAGCCGGATGAGCGTCTCCCGGGGGGGCGAATCGGGGAAGGGATCGATCCTTTCGAGCGCCCGCTCGGTGAACTCCCTGGCCCGCCCCATCGCGTAGTCGATGGCCCCGGCCGCGGCGAGGGCGTCCAGCAGCTCCCGCCGCTCCCCGGCCGTGAGGTCCTTGCGGCCGATAAAGGATCTGAGCCGGGCCCGGCCGGCCCGGTCGGCCTTTTTCAAGGCGTGGATGAGCGGCAGCGTGACCCGCCCTTCGCCGAGGTCGGACAGGACGGGCTTGCCGAGCGCCCGGGGGTCCCCCGTGAAGTCGAGAAGGTCGTCGACGATCTGGAAGGTCAGGCCCAGATTCAGGGCGTAGGCGGCGACGGCCTCCTCCTCCTCGGGAGAGGCCAGCCCCAGGATGGCCCCGATGCGGCAGCAGGCGCCGAACAGGACGGCCGTCTTGGCCTCGACGATGCCCAAGTACCGGTCCTCGGTGATGCGCGCGTCTCCCGATAGGGCGTACTCGTCGAGCTCGCCCTCGATCATCCGGGCCGACACGTCGGCCAGGAGCCGGATGATGCGGTCGTGGCGCGACTGCAGGGACAGGCCGATGGACTTGATGTAGAGGTAGTCGCCGAGAAGGACGGTGATGTTCGGGCCCCACTTGGCGTGGACCGACTCCCGGCCCCGGCGGACGCCGGCGTTGTCGACGATGTCGTCGTGGATGAGGCTGGCCGTGTGCAGGAGCTCGACGAGGGAGGCCAGGAAGACCGATTCCTCGCTCCCCGGGCTGAACAGCCGCGAGGTCAGGAGGACGAGGGCCGGCCGGAGCCTCTTGCCCTTCTTGCGCAGGACGTAGCGGCTGATCTCGGCGGTCAGCGGGTTGGCGGAGCGGCACCAGGACTCGAGCCGGTCCTCGACCCGGTCGAGGTCGGGGCGGATCTCTTTGTAGAAGGACGACATGTCCTTCCACTTGGGGACGGACGACCAGCGGTCGACGAGGGGCGTCGGGGACGTCATCGGTAGTTGGTGAAGGTCATGTGGATTCCGAGGTCCTTCGTCTTGAGGAAGGCCATGACCTCCTGGAGGACGTCGATCTTGCCGGAGGAGACGCGGACCTCGTCGCCCTGGATGGCGACCTGGGCCTTGAACTTCTCCCCCTTGACCAGCTTGACGATCTCGCGGGCCTTCTCGATCGGGATGCCGACCTGGAAAACCACCTCCTGTTTGACCGTCCGGTTGGCCCCGTCCGCGATGCGGCCGTATTCCAGGGCCCGCAGGGGGACCTTGCGCTTGACCAGCTTCTCCTCGAGCGCCGTCCGCAGGGCCTTGATCTTGAAGTCGTCCTCGGCGACCAGGGTCAGCTTCTCCTTCTCGAGGACGATGTCGGCCCGGCTGTTCTTGAAGTCGAAGCGGTTGCGGATCTCCTTGAGCGTGGCGTTGACGGCGTTGGCCACTTCCTGGAGGTCGAGGCGCGAGACGATGTCGAAGGAATGGTCCAAGCCCATGGCGGGGGCTATCTTAGCATCGGTTCCCCGTTTTTTCAAACGGGAAGAGGCGGGCGAAGTTGCGGGTCGTCGCCTCGGCCAGAGCCTCGAGGGCGAGCCCCTTGAGGCCGGCCAGGACCCGGGCCGTCTCGACGACGAAGGCCGGCTCGTTGCGCCGGCCCGAGCCGCGGTAGGGGACCGGGGCGAGATAGGGGGAATCGGTCTCGACGAGCAGGCGGTCGAGGGGGACGCGGGCGGCCACTTCGCGCAGGGCGCCGGCCTTGGGGAAGGTCAGGATGCCGGAGAACGAGACGAGGAAGCCCCGTTCGAGGACGGCCTCGGCGACCGCCCAGTCCTCGGTGAAGCAGTGGAGGATGCCGCCGCGCCCGAACCGCGCCGCGTCGACGGCGGCGACGATGTCGGCCCCGGCCAGGCGGCTGTGGACGATGACCGGCAGGCCGGCCTCCCCGGCGAAGGCCAGCTGCCGGCGGAAGGCCTCTTTCTGGGCCTCGGGAGACGAGAAGTCGTAGTGGTAGTCGAGGCCGATCTCTCCCACCGCCCGGATCGCGCCGCGACCGGTGAGCTCCCGAAGCTCCCGCAGGTGCCCGTCGGCGAAGTCCTTGGCCTGGTGGGCGTGGACGCCGGCCGCGGCCAGGACCGTCGGGAACTCGGCCTGGAGCGCGGCGACGGCGGGCAGGCTCGCGGCGCGGGTCAGGTCGGCCGGGCAGAGGATGGCCGCGATCCCCGCATCAAAGGCGCGGCGGACGACGGCGGACCGGTCGGCGTCGAATTCGGGGGCGTCGAGATGGGCATGGGAATCTACCAGCCGGAACGGCGGCGGGGGACATGCGCCGCTCCGGGACGTGTCCCCGCCTTCGGCCGCTTCGCTCAATGTTCTGCCCCTATCAATAAAAAAAAGGGGGACACGTACCCGAGGTACATGTCCCCCTGATGAGCTTACTGAGCCAGTCGGGTCTTCAGCGAACGGAGCGGGAGGGCGCCGTGGCTGACCAGCTTCTGCAGGAAATCCTTGACGCTGAAGGAGTCGCCCTTGATCTTGCGGTAGTCCTTCTCCATGTCCAGGATCTCCTGGTAGCCGATGTAGGGCATGGCGCCCTTGCCGGGGTTGAGGACGATCTGGTTCCAGCGGAACTCGGCCTCGGCCTTGGTCATGAAGCCCCGGACGGTCATGTACTCGATGACCTTGTCCTTGGTCCAGGTGCCCTCGTGGACGTTGATGTCCATCTGGAACTCGATGACCGTCTTGAGCATGAGCTTGAGCTGGTTGAGGCGCATGCGCAGGTCGTAGTTGCCGTAGCCGCTCTCCATGAGCGTGTCCTCGAGGAAGATGGGCCAGCCCGTCAGGAGCCCCTGGTTGGCGGCCATGCGCTTGATGACGGAGGGGTCCTTGCGCGCGAAATAGGCGGCCGCGAACGTGCCGGGGTAGATCTTCTGGACGGTCATGAAGTCCATATAGTAGTTGTTGTACTCCTCGAGGAAGGAGGTCGTGTCCTCGGCGGACCAGGCGTCCGGGAGGGGCTTGACGAACAGCGTGTAGGGGCCGCCCGCCTCGAAGGCGCCGGGGGTCATCAGGCGCGTCCAGGCCCCGTCGGCGCAGTAGGCCGGCAGGGGCTCGATGGCCAGGTCCTCGTCGGGCAGGTTCATCAGGCCCTGTTGCTGGATGAAGCCCTTGATGTTGCCCGCGGCCAGCTTGATCCGGTCGATGAAGCCCTCGCGGGCGACGTGGTCGCCCTTGATCTTGTCGAGCACGCCCTGGATGACGATGTTGCGGGTCTGCTCCTCGCCCTTGGTCCGCCCCAGCTGCTCGATGTCGATGTGGGGGTACATGATCTTGTAGAAGGGGATGCAGACCAGGAACATCTCGCGGCGGATGTTGTTGAAGTCGGCCAGCGAGCGCTGGACGACCTCCTCGAGGATGGGCAGGTTGCCCTGGGTCTTCATCCGGAGCGTCCGCAGGTGGGCCTCGGGCATCCGGAAGTTACCCGTCGACTTGGCCAGCAGGTCGCCCTTGAGGAACCTCTGGTAGTCTTCGAGGGCGGCGACGGCCTTGACGACCTCGGCCTGCAGGGCGGCGGCCCCGCCGGAGAGCTTGGGGATATCGATCCGGTAGAAGTCGAGAATGGCGGGCATCTGATCGATGGCCGCCTGAGTGTATTCCTGGGGCGGGGTCTTCAGGTTGTCCTTGGCCCTCTTCACCAGACCCGGGATGAGCTTGGCCCGGGCCGTGGCGGAGGCCACGCCGGCGCCGCCGTTCTTGACGAGCAGGCTGCGCAGCGACTGGACGAACAGATCGTTGTACATGAGCGGGTTGTCTTCCCAAGGGAGGACGTACTGGAGCTTGAGGAATTCGAGATCGATGAAGTCGAGGAACATCTCGTGCTCGAGCTGCATGTCGGACGAGAGCTTGCTCTTGTCGAGCTTGGAGACGAGCTCCTGGTTGAAGCCGTCGAGCATCTCGTTGAACTTGTCCAGGGCGCCCTCGGAGGGGTCCTCGAGCCTGTCGTTGTACTTGGTGAAGCCCTGGATGGTCCCGGTCGTCGGGTAGAACTTGAAGTAGGCGTCCCAGAACGTGTCCTGGAATTTCTTGAACTTGACGTCCTCGGGCCCCTGGGCCAGGAGGGCGCCGGTCCCGCAGGCCAGTACGGTCAGCACGGCCAACGCGATGGCTGTCTTTTTCATACATTCCTCCTCAAGAACATGTTCGAAATCCTAGCACACATCTTCCGTCCCTGACAAACCCTTTTTCAACCCTCTCTGTATGTGAAGCGGGATCGTGGTCACCACCGGACGAGGGCCGAGGCCCAGGTATAGCCGGAACCGAAGGCCGTCAGGGCGACGAGGTCCCCGCGCTTGATCCGGCCGGCCTTGACGGCCTCGTCGAGCGCGATGGGGATGGAGGCGGCGGTCGTGTTGCCGAAGCGGTCGATGTTGCGGATGACCTTCTCCACCGGGATCTTGAGGCCTTTGGCCACCATCATCGAGATGCGGTCGTTGGCCTGGTGGGGGATGAGGTGGTCGACGTCGTCGATGGTCAGGCCGTTCCGCTCGAGGGCGGCCCGAACGGATTCGGGCATGCGCTGGCAGGCGTTGACGAAGACGTTCCGGCCCTCCATTTTGGGGAAGAACCGGCCCTCGTCGAAGAAGGGGGGTTGGAAGGTCGGCGAGTCCTTGGAGCTGGGCTTCTCCATCCACAGGTGGGAGGCGAAGCGGCCGTCGGAGAACAGGTGCGTCGACAGGACGCCCCGGCCATCGTCCTCCGGATCGGGCTCAAGGATGACGGCCCCGGCCCCGTCGCCGAAGAGCACGGACATGTCCCGGCCCCGGTCGGAGAAGTCGAGGTTGGTCGACTGGACCTCGGCGGCCACCAGGAGGATGCGCTTGTAGGTGCCCGCCCGGATGAACTGGTCGGCCACGGACAGGGCGTAGATGAAGCCGCTGCACTGGTTCCGGACGTCGAGGGCGCCGATCGTCCCCAGGCCGAGCTTGGCCTGGACGAGGACGCCGATGCCGGGGAAGTAGTGGTCGGGCGAAAGGGTCGCGGCGACCAGGAAGTCGATGGTGGCCGGGTCGACGCCGGCGTCGGCGATGGCCCGCTTGGAGGCCTCGACGGCCAGGTCGGAAGTGCCGACCCCCCCGTCGACATGGTGCCGTTCGCGGATGCCGCTGCGCTCGACGATCCACTCGTCGGAGGTGTCCATGACCTTCTCGAGGTCCTGGTTGGTGACCACACGGGGGGGGACGTAATGGCCGGTTCCGGTGACGATGGTCCTGGGTATCATGTTCATTTTCATTATAGAGGATGCCTCCCGAAAAATATACTGCGAAGTGACGCGGCCCGCTTCACAGCAGGCCCTTCCAGAGGTACCAGGCGATCGTCTCGCCCAGGCCCTGGTCCAGGGTGAAATGGGTCTCGAAGCCGAGATCGCGCCGGGCTCTGCCGACGTCGGCCACCCAGCCGGCAGGCTTCATCTGCTTGTATTTGCTGACGTTATAGAGGGCGCTCCCGGTCCCGAAGACGCGACCGAGGCCCTCCGAGGCGGCTGAGGCCAGGTAGGCCGTCCAGAGGGGCAGGCGGATGCTGACCGTCCTCTTGCCGAGGAGCGCGGCCGTCACCCGGCCGATGTCCTCCCAGCCGCAGGGCTTGGGATCGGCGATGTTGAAGATCTCCCCGCCCGGCCGGCGGGGGTCGCCGGCCAGGATGGCCGCCCGGACGGCGTCCCGGACGTAAATGAGGCTCAGGGCCTTGCGGCTGCCGAGCAGGGGCTGGACGCCCCGCTTGATCCAGCGGAAGTACTCGAGAAAATCCTCGTCGCGGGGGCCATAGATGGCGCCCGCCCGGAGCAGGACGACGGAATAACGGTCCCGGTACCTGAGGACCTCCGCCTCGGCTTGGAGCTTGCTCTCCCCGTATTCGGAGATCGGCCGGGGCGGGTCGTCCTCCGAGACTCCCCGGCGGCCGGTCGACGGGCCTACGGCGGCCAAGCTGCTCAGGTGGACGAACCGCAGCGTCCCCGTCTGACCCTCCAGGGCCCGGAGCAGATTTGCCGTGCCGTCGCGGTTTACAGTATAATAATCGTCCGGTTTGTGCGTTTTGGTCAGTCCGGCCAGATGGTAGACGCAGGAGAGGCCCGAGGGCAGGGCAGGGATGCTGCGGAGGTCCCCGGCGATCGGCCGGACGCCCTTCAGTCCCTCGAGCCAGCGGAGCCGCGAAGGATCGCGGACCAGGGCGAAGACCTCGGTCCCGCCCGCCTCGACGAGCCGCTCGACGAGGTGGCTCCCGAGGAAGCCCGTTCCTCCGGTGACGAGGATTTTCATGCCCGGGATTGTATGAGATTCGGCCGCCAGGGTCAATGAGGCCCCCGGCGATGATCTCCCGGAGCCAAAGGAGACGAGCGTGGACATCTTCGACAAGTGCCGGGCTTTCACCCGGGCCGACGAGCTCAAAGCGGCCGACCTCTATCCCTACTTCACTCCCATCCAGGAGGCGGTCGGGAACCGCATCAAGGTCGGCGGCCGGCCGATGATCATGGTCGGCTCCAACAACTATCTCGGCCTGGCCCACCACCCGCTGGCCAAGGCCGCGGCCCGCGCGGCCGTCGAGCGCTACGGCGTCGGCACCTGCGGCTCGCGCTTCCTGACGGGCACCCTCGACCTCCACGAGGAGCTCGAGGGGCGGCTGGCCCGGTTCATGCGCCGCGAGGCCGCCCTGACCTTCAGCACGGGCTACCAGACCAACCTCGGCATCGTTTCGACGATCGCCGGCAAGGGCGACCACATCGTCATCGACCGCATGAACCACGCCAGCATCATCGACGCCTGCCGGCTGTCGTTCGCCACCGTGCACAAGTACAAGCACAACAACATGAAGGACCTGGAGCGCATCCTGGCCTCCCTCGGCCCCGAGGGCGGGAAGCTGGTCATCGTCGACGGCGTCTTCAGCATGGAGGGCGATATCGTCGATCTGCCCGGCATCGTCCCCCTGGCCCGCAAGTACGGGGCCCGCGTCGTCGTCGACGACGCCCACGGCATCGGCGTCCTCGGCGAGAACGGCCGCGGCACCGCGGAGCACTTCGGCCTCGAGGACGAGGTCGACCTGATCATGGGGACCTTCAGCAAGACCTTCGCCTCGATCGGCGGGGTCGTCGTCGGGGCGGCGCCGATCGTCTCCTACATCAAGCACCACGCCCGGTCGCTCATCTTCAGCGCCGCGGCGACGCCCGCATCGGTCGCTTCGGTGCTGGCCATCCTGGACATGCTCGAGACCCAGCCGGAGCTGCGGCGGCGCCTGCGGGTCGTGACCGAGCGGATGCGGACGAGCTTCCAGGCCATGGGCTACGACACAGGCCACTCCCAGACGCCGATCATCCCTATCTTCGTCCGCGACGACGAGACCTGCTTCATGCTCTGGCGCATGCTGCGGGAGGAGGGCATCTTCACGACGCCGGTCGTCTACCCGGCCGTCCCGCACGGCCAAGCCCTCATCCGGACCAGCTACGGAGCCGGGCACACCGACGAGGAGCTCGACGCGGTCCTGGCCGCCTTCGAGAAATGCGGCAAGGCCGTCGGCCTCATCTGATCCCGGGGAGCCCACAATGACCCAATTCACGCGCCGGATCGCACTCGCCGCCCTGGCCCTCCTGGCGACCGCCGCCGCGGCCGAGGCGGTCACGATCACCATGCCCCTCGCCCAGGTCAAGCCCGGGATGAAGGGCCGCGGCAAGAGCGTCTTCCAGGGCCGGACGATCGAGGAGTTCGAGGCCGAGATCCTGGGCGTCCTCGAGAACAACGCGCCCAAGCGGAGCATCATCCTGGCCCGGCTCAAGGGCCGCGGCCTCGAATCGACCGGCATCATCCAGGGCATGAGCGGCAGCCCCGTCTACGTCGACGGCAAGCTCATCGGCGCCGTGGCCTACGGCTTCAGCTTCTCCAAGGAGCCCATCGCCGGGATCACGCCGATCGAGGAGATGCTGGCCGTCGACCGGGCGCCCCTCGAGCCCCGGACCGGCGCCGTGACCGCGCCGCCCCTTCGCGACGGTCTCGGCCAGGAGGAGCTCTCCGGCGCCTTCCGGAGCGCCCTCGCCGCCAGGCCCTTCGGCGAGGCCGCGGGCGCGGGACTCTCGCCGCTGGCCATGCCCCTCGTCGTCAGCGGCTTCTCGGCCGGCGCCTTCGAAACGGCCCGGGCCTTCTTCGCCCCCCTCGGCTTCCGGGCCGTCCGGGCCGGAACGGGAGGACAGCTCCCGATCGGGACCGCGCCCTCCGGGCCGTCGATCCGCGAGGGCGACGCCGTCGGCATCCAACTCGTCGGCGGCGATCTCGACATCTCCGCCGTCGGCACGGCGACCTACGTCGACGGCCGGAAGGTCCTGGCCTTCGGCCATCCGCTCTACAACCTCGGCGCGATCGAATACGGCCTGACCCAGGCCGATATCATCGCCGTCATGCCCAGCCTCGAGAGCTCCTTCAAGCTGGCCTCGGCCGGCCCGGTCATCGGGCGGTTCACCCAGGACCGGACGGCGGGGGCCTTCGGCGAGGTCGGCGTCCTGCCCAAGTCCATCCCCCTCAACATCAGCCTCCAGACCGGCCCCGGCGTCCGCAAGGACTTCAAGCTCAAGCTCGTCGCCGACCGCTTCCTGACGCCGGCCCTGGTCAATCTGGCCGTGTCCGGCCTGGTCACGGGCGAGGAGAGGAGCCTCGGCGACATCTCCCTCGAGTTCGACGCCGACATCTTCCTCGACAAAAGCGGGCTCAGCGTCCACCTCGAGGACCTCTTTTCCGGCAGCTACGACAATCCGCCGGTCAGTCTGTCGGGCCTGGTGGCCGCCGTCGTCCACTACCTGATGAACAACGAGTTCAAGGACGTCGGCATCTTCCGCATCGACCTCAACGTGCGGGCCGTCGAGGAGGCCCGGACGGCGACGCTCGAGAAGGTCCTGCTCGACAAGTACGAAGTCTCGCCGGGCGAGCCCATCAAGCTCCAGGCCTTCTTCCGGACGCAGAAAGAGGAGAGCCTGATGCAGGAGGTGACGGTCCTCGCCCCGGCCCTGCCGGCCGGGTCCGAATTCCACCTCTTCGTCGGCGACGCCGCGTCGATGCAGCAGATCGAGCGGGCCCAGTACCGGGTCCAGGGATTCGTGCCGCGGAGCCTCGATCAGCTCGTCCGGCTCCTGAGCAACCTCCGCAAGAACAACCGCATCTATTTCCGGCTCATGGCCGCCAAGCCCGGCCTGTTCCTGAAGGGCGAGGAGCTGCCCAACCTGCCGCCGACGCTGAAGTCGATGTTCGCGTCGCCGCGGTCCTCGGCCGCCGGCCCGACCGAGATCACCCGCTCGACCCTGGCCGAATACCAGATGCCGATCGCCTACGCTTTCAAGGGCGGGGCGACCATCCCCCTCCGAATCCGCAAATAGCAGGAGTCCCCGCCATGCGCAAGACCCTTCCGCTCGCCGCCGCCGGCTTCGTCGTCCTGGCCGCCACGCTCGGGGCCGTCGTGCCCCAGAAGTGGGAGCTTCGGACCCGCGAGGATTTCCTGAGGGGCAAGTTCGACGGCGTCTCCGTCTCCTACGACGGTACGCTGGCCCTGGCCCCGAAGGAGGAGAAGATCGCCGCGCCCCAAGAGGAGTTCTACCTGTCGGTCCTGCCGGCGGCCGACGGGACCGTCTTCCTCGGCACGGGCCACGGCGGCAAGGTCTACCGCATCGGCAAGGACGGCAAGGCCGATCTCTGGTTCCAGGCCGCCGAGATGGACATCACCAGCCTGGTCCAGGACCGCAAGGGCGTTCTTTACGCATCGACCTCGCCGAACGGCCGCATCTACAAGATCACGGACAAGGGCAAGGGCGAGCCGTTCTTCGATCCGGCCGAGAAGTACGTCTGGGACCTGCTGTTCATGGACTCGGGCGAGCTCTGGGCCGCGGTCGGGGAGAACGGCGGCGTCTACCGCATCTCGCCGCTCGGCGAGGGCCGGATGTTCTTCAAGGCCGCGGAGAACCACATCCTCTGCCTCGAGCGGACGGCCCGCGGCGACGTCGTCGCCGGCAGCGGCGGCAACGGGATCGTTTACCGGATCGGCGCGGACGGCCGGGCCTCGGTCCTCTTCGAGACGCCCTACGAGGAGGTCCGGAGCCTGGCCCTCGACCGCGAGGGCTTGATCTACGCCGCGGCCTCGGGCACCCCGACGCGGACCCGGAAGGACGAGCGCGCCGACGAGCCGGTCCGGCTCGATGCCGAGGTCTCGATCACGGTCAGCGCCTCGGGCGGCGCCGGCCGGCCGGCCAACGCCGCGGGCCCCGCGGCCTCGGCTTCGGCCCGCGACGGAGGCGCCCTCTATCGGATCACCGCCGAAGGGCTGGCCAAGCGCTTGTGGAGCTCCGAGGACGAGATGATCTACACCCTGCTCTGGCGGGAGGCCGACGGCAAGGTCCTCTTCGGCACCGGGGGAACGGGGCGGATCTACTCGGTCGACCGGGAGGAGAGGGTCGCCCTGCTCCTCCAGCAGAGCTCCGAACAGGTCTACCAGCTGACGCCCCTCGATTCCAAGATCTATGTCCTGTCGAACAATCCCTGTTATCTCGGCCTGCTGCTCCCGGAGCAGCGGTTCACCGGGGAGTACGTGAGCCCCGTCCTGGACGCCCGGACGCTGGCCTCGTGGGGGCGCGTCGTCTGGGACGCCGAGGCGGCCGGCGGGGCGTCGGTCCAGCTCCAGAGCCGGAGCGGCAACACCGGTGAGCCCAACGCGACCTGGAGCGACTGGTCCCCCCTTTACAGCAAGGCCGAGGAGCCGGTCCTCAGCCCCAAGTCCCGCTACCTGCAGGTCAAGGTCCTGCTGCGGACCCAGACCGGGAAGACGTCGCCCGTCTTCGACCGCCTGGCCGTGTTCTACCTGCAGTCGAACATCGCGCCGTCCGTTTCGCGGCTCGAGTTCCTGCCGGCGAACGAGGTCTACCTGAAGCTCCCCGACCAGGAGGACGTCATCCTCGGCGTCGAGCGCACCTCGCCCGAGCCGCCGGCGAAGAAGGACGAGATGCGCGTCAGCCTGGCCTTCCGCAAGTCCGAGCGCAAGGGCTTCCGGACCGTCGTCTGGGACGCCGCGGACGAGAACGGCGATACGCTGAGGTACGCGCTGGCCATGCGCAGGGACGGCGAGACGGAGTGGCGGGTCCTCGAGGCCGGCTGGACCGAGACGATCTACGCCTTCGACACCTTGTCGTTCCCCGATGGGACCTATTTCCTGAGGCTGACGGCCAGCGACGCGCCCTCGAACCCGGCCGGGCTCGAGCTGGCATCGGACAAGACCAGCCCGGCCCTGGTCATCGACAACTCCCTGCCCGTCGTCAAGGGCTTCACGGCCGCCCGCAACGGCGCCTCGCTCGACGTCGCCTTCCAGGCGGAGGACGCCTACTCGTACATCGAGGAGGTCAAGGTGCTGGTCCGGCCGGGGGAGTGGCGCGTCGTGTTCCCGGCCGACGGGATCGCCGATTCCCGGACGGAGTCGTTCAAGTTCTCGCTCAAGCTCCCCGCCGGGGCGGAGAACCAGGTCACGGTGAGGGTCCGGGACAGCTTCGGGAACGTCGGGGTATTCCGGCAGAACTACTGAGGCCGGGCGGCCGGGCCTAGGACCGGCCGAGGTATTTGTCGTCCCGCGTGTCGACGCGGATCGTGTCCCCTTCCTTGATGAACTCCGGCACCTGGACGACCGCGCCCGTCTCGATCACGGCGGGTTTATAAAGCGCGGTCTTGGTCGCGCCCTGCAGCCGGGGCTCGGTGCTGGTGACCTTGAAGTCCATGGTGTTGGGGAGGCTGACGCCGACGGGACGGGCCTCGAACGTCTCGACCACGATGACCGTGTTCGGCTTGAGGTACTTGATGGCGTCGCCGATGGCTTCGGCGGCCAGGCTCACCTGCTCGTAGTTCTCGAGGTTCATGAAGACGTACTCGCCGCCCTGCTCGTAGAGGAACTCCATCTCGGTCTCGTCGAGCCGGGCCTGCTCGAGCCGTTCCTCCGAGCGGAAGCGGTGCTCGGTCTGGGAGCCGTTCTGGATGTTGCGGAGCTTCGTCTGGACCATGGCCTTCCACCGGCCGGGGGTGATGAGCTGCATCTCCATCACCCGCCAGAGGGCGCCGTCCATGATGATGATCATGCCCTTGCGGATCTGCGTCGCGTCGATCATTGGGTCCTCCGAGGATTCGGGCGCCGGACGGAGCCCGTCAAGCCGCCTATTTTACCACACTCGTCAAAGCTCCGTACCGAACGGCGCCGTCGGCCGCGCGGGGCCTCTGGGATCGTCTCCGTTCGCTGGGCTGATTTTTCATGCCGTTCCGTTCGCGGGATTCGGCCAGCAGGGAGCGGACTCTTGGAAGCGACCATCAGAAGTGCGGCGAAGCGACTCGGAGCCCACTTCTGAGGAATGTCCGGAAAGATCTCTTTTCAGATATTTCGCAGAATCGGGCCTCGAGTGCTCGGCCCCGATTCTGCAGGTCCGTTCCGAGGACTTCACTCCCCGCCGCAGGGAAACTTCCCTCACCCGTCTCCGGAACCGCTAAATCAGCCCAATGCTCACTCCGACGACCCCCTCGTCCCCGCATTCGCGGCCTCCTTCTCGTATCCCTTACGTGCGCGCGTCGATAACCCGAGAGACTTGATAAACAAGAGGTTTATTGCTTTCCGGGCCCAATTCTTCTATATAAAGGTTCCGAAGGAAAACCAATGAAGAACGTTTGCCGAGCGATGGCTTTCATGCTTGCTGTGACGGTGCTCGCCGGCTGTCACAAGCGTCCGGAGGAGAACATGGTCGACCTGGCATTGGTCAACGGGAGGATATGGACGGGGAGCGTCGCGCGGCCCTGGGCCGAAGCCGTGGCCGTACGCGGCGAGAGGATCACCGCGGTCGGGACGACGGCCGAGATGCGCCTCCTGGCCGGGCCCGGGACCAAGCTCGTCGATCTCGGCGGGTCGCTGGTCCTCCCCGGGTTCATCGACAGTCACGCCCACTTTCTGGCCGGCGGCTTCGCCCTGAAGACCGTCGATCTCCGCAACGCCGCGAGCCGCGGGGAATTCGTCGCCCGGATCGCGGCCAAGGCCCGAGAGCTCGGTCCCGGCCGCTGGGTCCTCACCGGCGACTGGGACCATCAGGCGTTCGATCCCGTCGAGCTGCCGCGGCGGGACTGGATCGACGCCGTGACGCCCGACAATCCCGTTTTCGTCAACCGTTTCGACGGCCACATGGCCCTGGCCAACGGCCGGGCCCTGGCCTTGGCCGGCATCACCAGGGACACGCCGGTGCCGCTCGGCGGCGAGATCGAGAAGGACCCGGCCACGGGCGAGCCGACCGGCATCCTCAAGGACACGGCCATGGACCTCGTCTACGCCAAGGTCCCTGAGCCCTCCTTCGACGAGAAGCTGGCGGCGGCCGAGGCCGCGGTCCGGCATGCGGCCGCAAGCGGTGTGACCTCGGTCCACGAGATGGCCGACGCGGCCAGCTTCGAGGTCTTCCAGGAGCTTGCCCGACGGGGGCGGCTGACCACCCGGGTCCATCTCTACGTCCCCATCACCGAGGTCGGGACGGTCGCCGCGCTCAGGGTCAAGTCCCCCTTCGGCGGCCCGTATCTCAAGCTGGCCGGGCTCAAGGGCTTCATGGACGGCTCGCTCGGCTCGGCCACGGCCTATTTCTTCGAGCCGTACACGGACGAGCCGGGGACATCGGGCCTGCTGAACGGCCACATGTTCCCGGAAGGGATCATGGAGAAGCGCATCCTCGAGGCCGACCGGGCCGGCCTCCAGCTGGCCATCCACGCCATCGGCGACCGGGCCAACAGCCTGCTCCTGGATATGTACGAGAAGGCGGTCCGGGAGAACGGGCCGCGCGACCGGCGCTGGCGCGTCGAGCACGCCCAGCACCTGCGGCCGGCCGACATCGCCCGGTTCGGGAAGCTGGGACTGGTGGCCGCGGTCCAGCCCTACCACGCCATCGACGACGGCCGTTGGGCCGAGACCAAGATCGGACCGGAACGGATCAAGACGACCTACGCGTTCGAGTCCCTGCGGAAGGCGGGCGCCGTCCTGGCCTTCGGCTCGGACTGGACCGTCGCACCGATGAGCCCCATCCTCGGCATCTACGCCGCCGTGACCCGGCGGACCCTCGACGGCGCGAATCCGGGCGGCTGGGTGCCCGGGGAGAAGGTCTCCGTCGAGGAGGCCGTCCGGGCCTATACGGTCAACGGAGCCTGGGTCGAGTTCGCCGAGGCTTCGAAGGGCATGGTCGAGACCGGCAAGCTGGCCGACCTCGTCGTGCTCGACCGCGACATCTTCGCCATCCCGCCCGAGGGGATCGGCGAGGCCCGGGTCCGCCTGACCGTTTTCGACGGCCGTATCGTCTTCGGGACGGACCGGTGACCGCGCGGCTTTTCCCGGCCGAACCGGGGCGCATCGGCTCGGACGAATCGGGCAAGGGCGATTTCTTCGGGCCGCTCGTCATCGCCGCCTTCTTCATGCCGGAAGGCCAGGAAGGCGCGCTGACCGCGCTCGGGGTCAAGGACTCGAAGCGGACCTCGGACGGGCGCTGTCTCGAGATCGCCGCGACGCTCAAGCGCGGCTACCCCTACCACTCGATCGTCACCGTCGGCCCGGAGAAATACAACGAGCTCTGGGAGAAGCTCCGCAACCTCAACCGCCTGCTGGCCTGGGGCCACGCCCGGGCCATCGAGAACATCCTCGAGCGCGTCCCGGCCGGCAAGGCCGTGACGGACCAGTTCGGCGACGAGAAGTTCGTGCGCAACGCCCTGCTCCAAAAGGGCCGGGAGATCGAGCTCGTCCAGATGCCCCGCGCCGAGGAGGACCCGGCGGTCGCGGCCGCGTCCATCCTGGCCCGGGCCGAGTTCCTGACGCGGCTCCGATACCTGTCGAAGGATGTCGGCATGGAGCTCCCGAAGGGCGCTTCGGCCCAAGTCGAGGCCGCCGCCGTGAAGCTCGTGCGCGAGAAGGGCCCGGACATCCTCGCCCGGGTGGCCAAGACCCACTTCAAGACGACCGTCAGGGTCCTGGCCGCCGCCGGGGTGGACAGGCTCGTCTGAGATGATCGTCCTGGTCAAGGTCGGGCTCGTCCTCGGGCTCCTGCTCGTCCTCATCCGGCTCAAGTGGGACCTCGGGCTCGTTCTCTTCCTCGACGCCTGTCTCGCGGCCGTTCTCTTCGGGATGAGGCCGCTCGCGTTCGGCCGCGCCGTCTTCCACGGCACGGTCTCGGGAGAAACGCTGAAGCTCGCCGCGATCGTCGTCCTCGTCCTCTATCTCGGAGAGTTCCTCCAGTCGAGCGGCGCTTTCCGGGCCATGGTCGGGGCCCTGAAGAACCTCGTCCGGGACGACCGGCTCATCCTGGCCATCCCCTCGGCGTTCATCGGCCTGCTGCCGATGATGGGCGGGGCCATGATGGGCGCGCCCATCGTCGACGAGGCGGCCCGGCGCTGGGACGTGTCGCCGGACTGGAAGACCTTTTACAACTATTGGTTCCGCCACGTCTGGGAGTACTGGTGGCCGCTCTACCTCAGCGTCATCATGGCCTCGGCCATCTTCCGCGTCCCGGTCTGGAAGATCGGCTTGTACCAGGCCGTCTACAGCGCGATCGCCATCGGGGCCGGGCTCGTCGTCCTCTTCCGCAAGCTGCCCCGCCTGCCGCGGGAGCGGGAGGGGAACGGCTCGTGGAAGGACGCGGCGCTCGTCGTCGGCAGCATCTGGCCCATCGTCCTGACCATCGTCCTCATCTTCGTCTTCCGGCTCGACATGCTGATCGCCCTGGCCGTGGCCGCCGTGCTGACCCAGGTCACGTCCCGCTCCGACCTCAGGGGCCGGTGGGCCGTCGTCGCCCGCAGCTTCTCGCCGCGGACGGTGTGGCTGACCGTGGCCGTGATGGTCTTCAAGCGGGTCCTGGAGGACTCCGGGGCGCTCGAGGCCGTCGTCCGGGCCGTCCCGCCCCACGGGGCCTCGGCCTACATCCTCCTGTTCGCGGCGCCGTTCGTCGTCGGCCTGCTGACCGGCGTCAACCAGGCCTACGTGGCCATCGCCTTTCCGCTGCTCGTGCCCATCGTCGGGACCGGGGCGCCCGACATGGTCCTGCTGACGTTCGCCTTCGTCAGCGGCTTCGCCGGCATCCTCCTCTCGCCGGCCCACCTCTGCCTGGCCCTGACGGCGGAGTACTTCAAGGCGGACATGCGCAGGGTCTACCGGATCCTGATCGGACCCGTGGCCGCGGTGTTCGCCGTGGCCCTGCTGGAATTGCTGATCTTCCGCATCCTCTAATGGGGACGTTTCTATTTATTTTATTCCTTTATTTCGCTGCTATAATGATCGCGTTCGATCGACACCGGATCTCAGGAGCGGCTCAATGTCTGAAACCAAGCGGCTTTACCACGACGACGCGTATCTCCTCGAGTTCGAGGCCGAGGTCGTCGAGCGGCGCGAGCACGAGGGGCGTCCCGCCGTCCTCCTCGACCGGACCGCCTTCTATCCCGAGTCGGGCGGACAGCCTTGGGACACGGGCACGCTCGGCGGGGCCAGGGTCGCCGCGGTGATCGATCTCGACGGGGCCATCCTCCACGTCGTGGAGGGCGCCGTTCCCGAAGGCCGCGTCCACGGCTCGGTCGACAAGGCGACGCGGCTCGACCACATGGAGCAGCACACGGGCCAGCACGTCCTGTCGCAAGCGTTCTGGGAGCTCCTCGAGGGCGAAACCCTGTCCTTCCACATGGGCGCCGATGTCTCGACGCTCGAGATCGGTCTCAAGGCCCTCTCCGACGCCGACTTCGACCGGGTCGAGGACCGGGCCAACGCCATCGTCCGGGAAGACCGCGAGGTCAAGACCTATTTCGTGCCCGAGGAGAGGATCGGCGAGGTCCCGCTGCGGCGCCCGCCGAAGAAGCAGGGGCTCCTGCGGGTCGTCGAGGTCGACGGCTTCGACTATTCGGCCTGCGGCGGCACTCACGTCCGCCGGACCGGCGAGATCGGGGCGATCAAGGTCCTGGGGACCGAGAAGATCCGCGGCAACCTCCGCTTCGAATTCCTCTGCGGCGGCCGGGCCCTCCGCGACCACCGCGACAAGGACCGGACGGTCCGCCGGCTCGCGGGGGCGTTCTCCTGCGCTCCCGGCGATGTCGCCGGTCAGGTCGAGAGGCTCGCGGCCGAGCACAAGGCCCTGAAGAAGCGGGCCCGGCATCTCGAAGAGCGGCTGGCCGCGTTCGAGGCGGCGGAGGTCGTCCGGACGGCGGCCGGCCCCCTCGTTTCCGGCGTGCTCGCCGAGAAAACCCCGGAAGAGGCCCGCTTCCTGGCCCTCAACGTCGTCAGAGGCGGCGAGTTCACGGTGGTCTACGGCGCGGCCTCGGAAAGCCAGGGCCACGTCATCGCCGCCAGGTCCGCGTCGCTCCGGACGGACCTGCGGCAGCTCGCCGCGATCGTCGGCGCCGTGGTGCCGGTCAAGGGAGGGGGAGGGCCGACCCTCGTCGAGCTGGTCACGTCCGAGAAAAGCCGGCTGAGCGAGGCCGTCGCCGCGGCCGTCGCTTGGCTGAAAGAGAACGCTTGAAGCGCGTCCTCGTCGTCGGCAGCTCCAACACGGACATGATCGTCCGGGTGCCGCGCATCCCGCGTCCCGGGGAGACGATCCTCGGCGGCGCCTTCGCCATGGCGGCGGGAGGCAAAGGAGCGAACCAGGCCGTGGCCGCGGCCCGGGCCGGCGGCCGGGTGACGTTCGTCGCCCGGACCGGGGACGATCTCTTCGGCCGGCAGGCCCGCGAGGGTTTCGGCCGGGACGGGATCGACGCGCGGTTCGTCCTGACGACGCCCGGCGCGCCCTCGGGCATCGCCCTCATCACCGTGGATCCGCGCGGCGAGAACAGCATCTCCGTCGCCTCGGGCGCCAACGCCATGCTCTCCGTCGCCGACGTCGAGGCCGCGGGCGGCGCATTCGACGCGGCCGACATCGTCCTCCTTCAGCTCGAATCGCCGCTCGAAACCGTCGAAGCCGCGGCCCGCGCGGCGAAGGGGAGGGGCATCCCGGTCATTCTCAATCCGGCCCCGGCGCGGGAGCTCGACGAGGCGCTGCTCCGCCTCGTGAGCGTGCTGACGCCGAACGAATCCGAGGCGGAGATGCTGGCCGGGATCCCGGTCCGGGACCTGGGCGGCGCGCGCGAAGCGGCCCGTCGCCTCCGGGACCGCGGTCCGGCGACGGTCGTCGTCACCCTCGGCGAACGGGGGGTTTACGCGCTCGCGGAGGGGTTCGAAGGCCACCTCCCCGGGTTCGCGGTCGAGCCCGTCGATACCACGGCGGCCGGCGACGTCTTCAACGGCGCGCTGGCCGTGGCCCTCGCCGAGAAGCGCCCCCTCGCCGACGCGCTCCGCTTCGCCCAAGCCGCCGCCGCCATTTCCGTCACCCGCCCCGGCGCTCAGCCCTCCGCGCCGACCCGCGCGGAGATCGAGTCGTTCCTCGCCGCGCGCCCTCCGGCGGCCGCGCGATAACGGACACCCCCGACGGCGCCCGACGGCCTAGGCCGTTCTCCGCGATCGGCGCGCGGAGATGAACATCACCATCGACGTGTACAGGACGACGCCCAGCACGATCCATTTCATCACGGTCAAGGGCAGGGACTTGACCACGAAGGCGGCCAGGAACACGCCGAAGATCCCGGCCATGGTCAGGGCGACGGCGGCTTTTGGGTCGTAAGCCTTTTCCTTGACGAACCGGGCGCTCCCCGCGGCCATCAGCATGGCCGTGGCCGTCATCATGATCGGGAAGGCCGTCTTCGGATGCATACCGAGGGCGAAGATGGTGGCCATGCACGGGGCGTAGAAGCCGACGCCGATCGTCTGAAGGGCGCCGAAGGCGAAGCTCACGGTCACGGCCACGGCGAGCTTCCAGCCCGCGAGGCCGATCGCTTCCCCTCCGACGGGGAACCAGTCGAGCTGGCCGGCCAGGATGATCAAGGCGACCGCCAGGAGCCCGGCGCCCAGGCCCAGCTGGATCTTCCTTCGGGACATCCGGGACACCACCCCGGCGCCGAGGACCGCCCCGGCCGGGGCCGCCAGGGACATGGCGGCCAGCGTCATCGGATCGACGGCGACGATGGACATGAAGAGGAAGGCTTGCGTCACCGTGGGGATGGTGTTGCCGACGTTCATCGTGCCCGGGATGATCCGGTCGTCCACGAGCTTGAAGAACTTGAAGACGGCCGTTTGCAGGGCGAAGCTGCCGACGCCCAGGGCATCGAGCGTGTTGGTGACGAAGCCCGTCCCCAGGAGCCCGGCCCAGGGGGCCGAAGAGAATCCCTTCCTGTTCCTCCAGGCGTCGGTCAAGTAGTAGAAGCCGAAGAGCGAGGTCAGGAGGCCGAGCGCGGTTTTCAGGATGATGACCATGGCCGTCCATGGTAAACGATGGCGGTCCCGGCGTCAAAGGCCTCGCCGGCCGGGTTCCGTCCGCTACGAGCAAGGCGCTTATCCTAGAACGGGTGGCAGGGGGTAGCGGGAAGCGGAGTCTGCGAAGCGACCTGCAGAATCGAGTCCTCGAACCGGACGGGGACGATCCCCCTGCCACCCGTTCGGAGATAAGCGCCCTGTAACCGCTGGTCAGGAGGAGGACCGTCCTGGGAAAGTGCCTGCGACAGGAACCATTCGGGGAAAAACGCCTTACTCGTAGCGGAGGGCCTCGATCGGGTCCATGTGGGCGGCTTTCTGGGCCGGGAAGATGCCGAAGAAGAGGCCGATCGCGGCCGAGACCGAGAGACCCAGGACGACCGACCAGCCGGAGACCGTCGCCGGCAGAGGCGTCGCGGCGTTGACGATCAGGGCGATGCCGAAACCGACCAGGACGCCGAGAAGTCCGCCCGCCCCGGTCAGGAACATGGCCTCGATGAGGAACTGCTTCAGGATGTCGCCCGACCGGGCGCCGATGGCCTTGCGGATGCCGATCTCGCGGGTCCTCTCCTTGACCGAGACCAGCATGATGTTCATGACCCCGATGCCGCCGACGAGCAGGCCGATCGAGGAGATGACGATCATGACCAGGTAGGCCGCCCCGGTCAGCTGGTTGTAGAGGTCGATCATGGAGTCCTGGGTCATGACGGCGAAGTCGTCGGGCTTGCCGTAGGGGACCTTGCGCCGCTGGCGGAGGACGTTGCGGATCTGCTCGATCGTCTCGGCCAGGTCCTCGGACCGGCGCGGGACGGCGATGACCTCCAGCCCGTCCTTCTCGTAGCGGAAGTACTTCATCAGGGTGGTGATGGGCAGGCCGACGAAGTTGTCGCGGCTCTGCCCGAACATCTGGCCCCGCTTGGCGAGGACGCCGACGACCTGGAAAGCCTCGGGACCGACCCGGATCTCCTTGCCGATGGGATTGGTCATCGGGAAGAGGACGTCGGCCAGCTCCGAGCCCAGGACGCAGACCCGGGCGCTGCGCTCCACCTCGGTCTCGGTGACGAACCGGCCCAGCCGGGGCAGGTAGAGCGACATGACGGTGGGCCACTTCTCGTTCATGCCGATGATCATGGCGCTGTCGCTCTTGGCGCTCTGGTACTTGATCTCGTTCTGTTCGAACACGCTGACGTAGTTGCTGACGGCCACGGCCCGGACGAGCGGCGCCCCGGCCTCGATGGCCTGGGCGTCCTCCAGGGTCAGGTCCTTGCGGACCCGCTCCTCCTCCGACCGCCGGCCCATCTGGACGGCGTCGTATTTCTGGATGTGGATCATGTCCGAGCCGACCGATTGGAGCTCGGAGAGGAAGCTCTTGTTGAGCCCCTGGATGATCGAGACCATGCCGATGACGGTCATGACCCCGATGACGATGCCCAGGATGGTCAGGAAGGACCGGAGCTTGTGCGACCGCAGGGAGTCGATCGCCATGCGGAAGATCTCGCGGAAGATCTGGAGCCTCATAGTTCCGCCCGCAGGGCCTCGACCGGGTCGAGCTTGGCCGCCCGGTTGGCCGGATAGATGCCGAAGAACAGGCCGATGGACCAGGACATGACCATGGCCAGGACGATGGAGGCCGGCTCGACGCTCGAGGGCATGGAGGTCGCCGCGGAGATGAGCCGGGCCACCAGGAACCCGAGGACGATGCCGATGAACCCGCCCAGGCCGGAGATGACCACCGATTCGATGAGGAACTGGTAGAGAATGTCGCGCCGGCGGGCCCCGACGGCCATGCGGATGCCGATCTCCTTGCGCCGCTCGGACACGGAGACGAACATGATGTTCATGATGACGATGCCGCCGACGATCAGGGCGATCGAGGAGACGGCGATCATGGCGAAGTAGATGCCCGAGGTGGCCGTCTTGTAGAACTGGATGAACGTCTCCGACGTGGCGAAGGAGAAGTCGTCGGGATCGTCGTACATGCGCTTCCGCCAGGACCGGAGGACGGTCCGGACCTCTTCCTGGGCCTGGGCCATGGCCTCCTGGGAGGCGGTGTGGATATTGATGTTGATGGAGCGGCGCGATCCGTAGACCTTCATAAAGGTCGTGATGGGCAGGCGGATGTAGTTGTCCTGGCTGAAGCCCAGGATCTTGCCCTTGGCCTTGCCCACGCCGACGACCTGGAAGTTGCGGCTGCCGACCTTGAGCCAGCGGCCGACCGGGTCGAGGCCGCCGAAGACCTTCTCGGCGACGTCGGAGCCGATGACGCAGACGGGGCGCGAGTTCGTCTCGTCCATGCTCTGCAGGTGGCGGCCGCTCGTGAGCTCGACGACCGAGCCGATCTCGTGGTCGATGTAGGTCACGCCGCGGACCTCGGTTTCCTTGAGGGACTGGCTGCCGTACTTGACCGTCTGGTTGGTCGAGGTGCTGGCCCCGACGAGCTCGCACGAGGGGCAGTTGGCCCGGATGAGGTCGCGCTCGACCAGGGTCAGGTCCTTGCGCTTGAGCTGCTCGCGGAAGTCCTTGAGGGACGTGCCCATCATCGAGAACTTCTGGACCGAGAAGTCGTTGGCCCCGTAGAAGGCCATCTTCGTGTAGACGTAGTTGTTGAGGCCCTGGATGACCGAGACGACGGCGATGATGGTCAGGACGCCGATGATGATGCCGAGAAGCGTCAGGAAGGTGCGGAGCTTGTTCGCGCGCAGAGAAACCACGGCCATCGTGAACGATTCTTTGAACTGCAGCTTGGCCATGGGTCTTCCTTCTATTCTACCCTATATATACGAATCCCCGTAGAACGGGTTCAGATTGTCGGTGAGGTCAAAACGATCATCCCCGAACGGGTCCTGTCGCGGCCCTTTCCCCAGACCGTCCTCCCCCTAATCCGAATTTCTGAGGCGCTTATCTCCGAACGGGTCTGTCAGGTGGCGTTCCCGTCCGGCTTCGGCTCCATCTGCACCTTCTTGGGAAATCCCTCTTTCCCTGGTCAAAGCGACTCCCGAAGGGCGGGTGGCGGGGGGCTAGTCCCCCTGTCCGCCTCGGTGGTGAGATAAGCGCCCCTTGCAGGAGGGGGTGGGAAGAGGAGTCTGCGGAGCGACCTGCAGAATTGAGGCCGAGCGCTCGAGGACTCGATTCTGATAAATATCTTTATAGAGTGCTTTCTTAAGATATTTCCCAGATGCGCCGCTCCGAGCCGCTCCGCAACGCATCTGGTCCTACGCTTCGCTCCGGGTAGGCCCTCCCGACAGGACCCGTTCCACGGGGACTCGCCACGCAATCAAGGAACTCGCCTTGACTTAAAGATGACCGAGCCCGATAATCGGTCCACATGTCGACCTCGATGAGGCTCAATAAATTTCTGGCGCATGCCGGCGTGTGCTCCCGGCGCGAGGCCGACCGCTTCATCGCCGAGGGCCGGGTCAGCGTCAACGGCCAGGTGATCATGGAGCTCGGCGAGAAGGTCGATCCGGAGCGAGCCAAGGTCCTCATCAACGGCCGGCCCGTCCGCGCGGAGGCGGAGCGCCCGGTCTACGTCCTGCTCCACAAGCCGGCCGGCCGGGTCGTCAGCGTCAAGGACCCGTTCGGGCGGCCGACGGTCATGGAGCTCCTGTCCCACGTGCCGGTCCGCGTCTACCCCGTCGGGCGGCTCGACCTCGACACCGAAGGCGCCCTGCTCCTGACGAACGACGGCGAGCTGGCTTTGCGCTTGGCCCATCCCCGCTATGGCGTCGCCAAGGTCTACGAGGTCCGGGTCGAGGGCGAGCCGGACGAGGCCGACCTCGACAGGGTCCGGAAGGGGATCTTCCTCGAAGGGCGCAAGACCGCGCCGGCCCGGCTCCAGGTGCTGCGCAGGGGCCACCGCCACGCGACGCTGAAGGTGGAGATCCACGAAGGACGGAAACGCGAGATCCGCAAGATGTTCGAGGCCGTCGGCTTCCCGGTCGCGGGCCTGGTCCGTATCGATTTCGCCGGCCTGACCCTCGAAGGGCTCAGGTCCGGCCAATGGCGCTATCTCCACTCCGCCGAGATCCGGCGGCTGAAGAAGCTCGTCGGGCTGGATGCTCCGCCCGAAGGCCGCTAGCTACTTCGATCCCTCCGGCGTCCCCTCGCCCTTCTCGCCGGCCTCGGTGTAGGGCTTCAGGCCTTTGGCCAGCCTCTGCAACTCCCGGTCGACCAGGCCGTGGACCGTGCCCTCCGGGTATTCGCCGCCGGCGTCGGCGACGCCGGCCTCGACGCCGGTCAGGATCTCGATGCCCTCGTCGATCGTCCGGACCGGGTAGACGTGGAACCGGCCCTCCCGGACCGCGTCGACGACGTCGGCCCGGAGCATCAGGTTCGGGACGTTCTGGTGGGGGATGATGACCCCCTGGGTGCCGGTCAGGCCCCGGGCCTTGCAGACCTCGAAGAAGCCCTCGATCTTCTCGTTGACGCCGCCGATCGGCTGGATCTCGCCCTTCTGGTTCAGCGATCCGGTCACGGCCAGGTCCTGGCGAAGGGGGAGCCCCGACAGGCTCGAGAGCAGGGCGTAGACCTCGGTCGAGGAGGCGCTGTCGCCGTCGACTCCGCCGTAGGACTGTTCGAAGGCCAGCGAGGCGGTCACCGACATCGGCCGCCTGGTCGCGTATTTCCCGCGCAGGTAGCCGCCGAGGATGAGGACGCCCTTGTTGTGCGTCGGCCCGCTCAGGTCGGCCTCGCGCTCGATGTTGATGACCCCGGCCCGGCCCATGGACGTCCGGGCCGTGATCCGGGCCGGCTTGCCGAACATGAACTGGCCCATGTCGTAGACGGACAGGCCGTTGACCTGGCCGACCACGGCGCCCTCGGTGTCGATGAGGATGGTGCCCTCCTCGATCATCTCCTGGATCTTGTCCTCGATCAGGCTGACCCGCTCGAAACGCTCGCGGATGGCCTTCTCGATGTCCTCCCGGCCGACCGCCGGCTTCTTCTTCCGCCCGGCCCAGTGGCTCGATTCCCGGACGACGTCGGCGATGACGTGGAAGCGGGTCGACAGCTTCTTCTGCCGGCCGGCGATGCGGGTCGCGTACTCGATGAGGGCCCCGAGGCCGTCCCGGTCCAAGGGCAGCAGCCCGTCCTCGTCGCAGATCTTCCGGACGAAGCGGACGTAGTCGCCGACGGCCTTCTCGCCCTTGTCCATCTCCGAGTCGAACTCGGCCTTGATCTTGAAGATCTTCTTGAAGTCCTCGTCGGCGAAGTAGAGGTAATTGTAGATCGAGGCGTCGCCGATCATGACCACCTTGACGTCGCTCTTGATCGGCTCGGGCTTGAGCCGGGCGCTCGAGAAGAGGTACATCTGGAGGTAGTTCTGGATCTCGAAGATCTGGTTGCGCAGGGTCCTCTTGAGGGTCGCCCAAACGCCCGGCTCGATCAGGGCGTCGAGGGCGTTGACGACCAGGTAGCCGCCGTTGGCTTTGAGGAAAGACCCGGCTTTGATCATGGTGAAGTCGGTCTGGCCCATGCCGACGCGGGTATAGGTCGCCTCGATGGAGCCGAACAGGTTGACGTAGTTCGGGTTGGTCTCCATGATCACGGGCGCGCCGTGCTGGTCCGCGTTGTCCACAAGCAGGTTGACCCGGTATTCGAGGAAGTCCTCGGCCTGCTCCTTTTCCTCCCTCTCCTTCTCCTTCTTCTGGCTCTTGAAGGCGTCGATCGTCTTGATCAGGGCCTTCTCGACCTCGTCGAGGTAGGCGCCGATCTTGGGGAACGCGAAGCGGGTCCGGAGGGCCTCGATGCCGTCCCGGATGACCGGGGCGATGGCCTCCTCGTCCCAGTCCCGGAGGAGGTTCCGGGTCTGCTCGTCGATCTCCTTGAGGCTCTCGAAGATGGCTTCGAGCTTGGCCGTCAGCTCCTCGTACTTGGACCGGAGGGCGTCGAACGTCTCCTTGGGGAACTTCTTCTCCTTGACCAGGCCGTCGAGCTTGGCGAAGGGGACGGGCTGGCCCTCGAGGACGGGGATGAGGTCGGGCCGGCTGAACATGCCCATTTGGACCTGGATGACCGAGAAGCCCTGTTCCCCGACCTCCTCCTCGAAGCGTTGGAGGAGGTCCCTCTGCCTCTTCTGCTGGCCTTCGACGACGGCGTCCCGCTTCTCCGTGTAGTAGGGGCTCTTGAGGAGGTGCGGGATCTCCGTCCGGAGCAGGTCGATCAGCCGGGCCATCGCCTCGCTGAACTCCTTGCCCTGGCCGGCCGGCAGCACGATGAGGACGGGCTCGTCCGGGTACTTGAAGTTGTTGACGTAGAGGATGTCGTCGGGCGTCCGGTCGCCCTTCTCCAGCTTCTCGAGCAGTTGTTTCACCGTCGTCGTCCGGCCGGTGCCGACCATGCCGGTGATGAACACGTTGTAGCCGAGGCTCTTGATGTCGAGGCCCGTCTGGATGGCCCGCAGGGCCCGCTCCTGGCCGATGATCTCCTCGCAGGGCCGGGCCTCGGCGCTCGAGGCGACGGGGATGAAGTCGGGGCAGCAGGTCCAGCGCAGCTTGTCCGGGGGGAGCTCGGCGAATCCCGATCGTGTTCTCATGAGGCGGCCTCCTGGGCAAAACCTATCATAATTGCCGGCCCCGCTCAAGGCGCCGTCCCCTCCGGTTCTTGATGAATTGCGCCCCGACATCTGATAGAATAGGGCCTCTCCGGATTGCCGGGACAATGCCATGAGACGGAGGGCGTGACGCCATGAAGATCCATCAAGGCAAGCTGCAGGCCAAAGGATTCCGGATCGCGATCGTGGTCAGCCGCTTCAACAGCTTCATCTCCGAGCGCCTGCTCGAAGGGGCTCTGGAGGCCCTCCAGAAGACGGGAGCCCAGGAGGCCGACCTGACCGTCTACAAGGTCCCGGGCTCGTTCGAGATCCCCATCGTCGCCAAGAAGATCGCCAAATCCAAGACGGCCGACGGCATCCTCTGCGTCGGCGCCCTCATCCGGGGCGATACGCCGCACTTCGACTACCTCAGCGCCGAGGTGACCAAGGGGCTGGCCCAGATCGCCATGGACGACGGCGTCCCCGTCTCCTTCGGCATCCTGACCGTCGACACGGTCGAACAGGGCATCGAGCGGGCGGGGACCAAGGCCGGCAACAAGGGCTACGACGCGGCCTTCTCGCTCGTCGAGACGCTGAACGTCCTCAAGGAGGCGGGCCTCCGCTGAGCGGACGACCGGTCCACGCTATGGGAGAACGCCGCAAGGCGAGGGAGTGCGCCCTCCAGATCCTGTTCCAGTTCGAGTTCAACTCGGGCGATCCGCGCGACCTCGTCCGGGTCTACTGGGAGCACCAGCGCGCGTCCAAACCGGTCCGCGAGTACGGGACCTGGATCGTGGAGAGGATCCTGGACCACGCCGCGGAGATCGACGGGGCCATCCAGTCGGCCTCGAAGAACTGGCGGCTGGCCCGGATGGCCGTGGTCGACCGGAACATCCTGCGGATCGCCGTCGCCGAGCTGCTCTACGAGCCGACGCTCGCGCCGGCCATCGTCATGAACGAGGCCATCGAGATCGCCAAGCGCTACAGCGGCGAGGAGTCGGCCGTGTTCGTCAACGGCGTCCTCGACGCCGTCGGCCGGCACCTGGCCGGCAAGCCCGGCGGGCCGGAGGACCAGGGCCCGGCCGCCAAGGAAGGATAGCATGCCCCAGAAAGAGGATACCGCCGAGCTCGACCAGGACGTCGCCCGCCGGGAGAAGTACCGCAAGCTCGGCCAGGCGGGCGTCCCGCTCTTCCCCTACACCGCCGCCCGGACCCACGACGCCGCCGACGTCGTCCGCGCGTTCGCGGGACTCGCGCCGGCCGAGCTCGAGGAGCGGAAGATCGCCGTCGTCGTCCCCGGCCGCATTCTGTCCATCCGCAAGATGGGCCGGGCGACCTTCTTCCACGTCTCCGACGGCCGCGAGCGCCTGCAAGCGTACATCCGCGAGGACCAGGTCGGGGCCGAGGCCTACGGGCGCTTCGGCCTGCTCGATCTCGGCGACGTCGCCTCGGTCTCCGGGACGCTCTTCAAGACGCGGACGGGGGAGCTGACCGTCCTCTGCGACGCCGTGGTCTTTCTGGCCAAGTGCCTTCACCCGCTGCCGGAGAAGTGGCACGGCCTCCAGGACGTCGAGCTCCGCTTCCGCCAGCGCTACCTCGACCTCATCATGAATCCCGACGTCGGCCGGGTCTTCCGCCTCCGCAGCGCCATCGTCGCCCATATCCGCCGGTTCTTCGACGCGCGGGGCTACATCGAGGTCGAGACGCCGATGATGCACGCCGTGCCGGGCGGCGCCCTGGCCAAGCCGTTCAAGACCTTCCACAACGCCCTCGGCCTCGACCTCTACCTGCGCATCGCCCCCGAGCTCTTCCTCAAGCGGCTGACCGTCGGCGGCCTGGACAAGGTCTACGAGATCAACCGCAGCTTCCGCAACGAGGGCATCGACGCCCAGCACAATCCCGAGTTCACGATGCTCGAGTTCTACGAGGCCTACAAGGACTACTTCGACATGATGGAGCTCACCGAGGAGCTCCTCCACGGCCTGGCCGTCGACCTCCTGGGATCGGAGGAGTTCCCCTTCGGCGAGCACACCCTCTCCTTCAAGCGGCCGTTCAAGCGCCTGAAGTTCATCGATGCCTGCCGGGAATACAGCGGCCTGGCCCCGAGCCGTTTCGCGGACCGGCCCGGCCTCATCGCCTTCGCCGGCGAGCTGGCCCCCGACAAGAAGCCCGCGACCTACGGCAAGGCGCTCGACGTCATCTTCGACCGCTTCGTCAAGGACCACATCGTCCAGCCGACCTTCATCACCAACCCGCCCCGGGAGATCTCGCCCCTGGCCAAGACCTCGCGCGAGGATCCCGAGGAGTCCGAGCGCTTCGAGCTCATGGTCGCCGGCATGGAGGTGGCCAACGCCTTCTCGGAGCTGACCGACCCGGCCGAACAGCGGGCCCGCTTCGAGGAACAGGCCGAGGCCAAGACGAAGGGCGACGACGAGTCCCATCCCGTCGACCTGGACTATGTCGAAGCCCTCGAGTACGGCCTGCCGCCGACGGGCGGGGAGGGCATCGGCATCGACCGGCTGACGATGCTCCTGGCCAACCGGCGGTCGATCCGCGAGGTCGTGCTGTTCCCCCTGCTGAGGCCGAGATAGGGCGATGAGCTTCGAGCTGTTCGTCGCCCGGCGCTACCTCACCGCGAGACGGAAGCAGGCCTTCATCTCCGTCATCACGATGATCTCCGTCGGCGGCATCGCCATCGGCGTCGCGGCCCTGGTCATCGCCATCGCCCTCATCACCGGCTTCCAGGGCGACGTCCAGGACAAGATCCTGGGCGCCACCTCCCACGTCATGGTCTCCGATCTCGGCGGCCAGGGACTGGCCGGCTACGAGGACATGGCCGGGAAGATCCGGGCCCTGCCGGGCGTCGAGTCGGCGAGCCCGGTCGTCTACGGCACCGTGCTCGTCACCGGGATCGGCGAGAGCTCGGGGGCCCTGGTCAAGGGCATCGACTTCGAGCGGGAGAAGCCGGGCTCGGCCTGGCTCCAGACGCTCGAGTCGGGACGGATCCCCGAGGCCGGCGGGTCCCGGGACGGCCTCCTGCTCGGGCGCGAGCTGGCCCTGCGTGTCGGGGCCCAGCCGGGCGACGTCGTCGACGTCGTGACGGCCTCCTCGACCCTGTCGCCGCTGGGGCTCATGCCCAAGCGCAAGCGCTTCCTGGTCACGGGGATCTTCAACACCGGGCTCTACGAGTTCGACAACTCGACCGCCCTCGTCGCGATCGGCGTGGCCCAAAAGCTCTTCGGGCTCGAGGGGCGGGCCAGCTACATCCAGGTCAAGCTGGCCGACATCTTCGCCGCCCCGGCGACGGGGGAGCGGATCAAGGCCGTCTTGCCGCCCGCCGTCTACATCACGACCTGGATGGACCTCAACAAGTCCCTCTTCTCGGCCCTCAAGCTCGAGAAGAACATCATGTTCCTGACCATCACCCTGATCGTCATCGTGGCGGCGCTGAACATCATCGCCACGCTCATCCTGATGGTCATGGAGAAGACCCGGGACATCGGCATCCTCATGGCCATCGGCGCGACGCCCCGGACGATCAACCGGATCTTCTTCATCCAGGGGGCGCTCATCGGCGTCATCGGCACGGCTCTCGGCGTGGCCCTCGGCCTCGGCTGGTGCGCCCTGGCCAACGCCTTCGAGCTCATCAAGATCCCCGTCGATATCTACCAGATCTCCTACGTCCCGTTCCGGATGAGGCCGCTCGATCTGGCCGCCATCGTGGGGGTCACGCTCCTCATCAGCTTCGTCTCGACCCTGTTCCCGGCCCGCCGGGCGGCTCGCATCGATCCCGTAGTGGCCCTGAAATATGAGTGACCGCGTCCTCGTCGCCGAAGGCCTGGGGAAGTCCTACCCCCTTCCGAAGGGCGACCTGTGCGTCTTCGAAGGCCTCGACTTCGCCCTCGGGAGGGGCGAGCTCGTGGCCGTCATGGGCGCCTCCGGCGTGGGCAAGACGACCCTGCTCAACCTGCTCGGCGGGCTCGACCGGCCCTCCGCGGGACGGGTCCTGCTCGATGGCGAGGACCTCTTCGCCGGGGCGGACCGGGCGGTCGCCGCGGTCCGCAACCGTAAGATCGGATTCGTCTTCCAGGTCTACCATCTCCTGCCCGAGTTCACGGCCCTCGAGAACGTGGCCTTCCCCCTGATGATCGGCGGGGCGGCCCGCCGGGAGGCCTTCGCCGGGGCCGAGGCGATGCTGCGGGAGGTCGGGCTCGGGGACAAGACGGCCTCGCGCCCGAGCCAGCTTTCGGGCGGCGAGCAGCAGCGGGTGGCCATCGCCCGGGCCCTGGTCAACGGCCCCCGCCTGCTCCTGGCCGACGAGCCGACGGGCAATCTCGACTGGAAGACGGGGGAGAACGTCCTGCGCCTCATCCTCGATCTCCACGAACGGAAAGGCCTGTCCTCGATCCTGGTCACGCACAACGAGAAGATCGCCCGCTACTGTCACCGGGTCTATGTGATGGAGGCGGGCCGGATGGAACCATCGGCCCCCCCGGAGAGTTGAAGGGGGTGGGAGGGGCCGCCGTCCCCTCGGACGGCTCTTTGACCTGACCTCACCGATATGGTATATGGTAGAAGGATAAGCATGAAGAAGAAGCTCGCCGTCGCCCTCCTCCTCCTCGTCCTCCCAGGGGTCCTGGCCGCCCAGGAGATCCTGGAGAAGATCGAGATCGTCGGTAACGACCGGGTGGAGCTGGAGACCGTCAAATACTACCTGACGTCCCGGGAAGGGGAACCCTACGAGGCCGAACGCTTCCGCCGCGACTTCCGGGTCCTCTGGTCGACCGGGTTCTTCTCCAACATCAGCATCGAGGAGCTGCCCGGCACCCGGGGAAGGATCGTCAGGATCACGGTCGAGGAGAACGCCGTCGTCCGGGCCGTCACCTTCAAGACCGGCAAGAAGGTCAAGGAAAAGGACATCGTCGACAAGCTCAAGGAGAAGGACCAGGCCATCCTGCCCTACTCCTATTACAGCCCTCATAAGATCCAGCGCATCAAGGACACCATCACCGACCTCCTGTTCGAGAAGGGCCTGCTGGCCTCGAAGATCGAGGCCGAGGTCGTCAAGCAGGGCAAGAACGAGGTCGACGTCCAGGTCCGGGTCGACGAGGGCCCCAAGGTCCGGGTCGGCGACGTCGTCTTCGAGGGCGCGACCAAGATCCCGGCCGGCAACCTGACCTGGGCCATGAAGGACAACCGGCCGCACAGCCTGTTCAACTACATCGCCGGCAAGGACGTCTACAAGGCCAACAAGGTCGAGGAGAGCGTCGACCTCCTCAAGAAGCGCTACCAGGAGATCGGCTACATGGAGGCCTCGGTCGGCCAGCCGCGGACCGAGGAGTTCGAGAAGCGCACCGTCCTGTTCAAGAAACAGAAGATGATGCGGCTGGTCTTCCCCGTGACGCCCGGCTACCTCTACCGCACCGGCGACGTCAAGATCGAGGGCAGCAAGACCCTGAACGTCAAGTACCTCCGGAGCCTGGTCAAGCTCGAGACCGGCGAGATCTACAGCACCAAGGCCCGGGAGAAGTCGGCCGAGGACATGTCCGAGGTCTTCCGCGACGGCGGTTACGTCTACGTCCAGGTCATCCCCGTCGAGAACCTGGATCCCAAGCGGAAGATCGTCAACGTCACCTTCAACGTGAACGAGGGCGAGGTCGCCTACCTCAACCGGCTCGAGTTCCGCGGCAACAACTACACCAAGGACAAGGTCATCCGCCGGGAGATGATCATCCGCGAGGGCGACCGCTTCAGCCTGGCCATGTTCAAGAACAGCATCCTCCGGATCAAGCAGCTCGGCCTGGTCGACCTGGAGAAGGACCCCGACGTCAAGCCTGACCCCAACGATCCGACCAAGATGGACGTCCAGGTCAACGTCAAGGAGCTCCAGAGGAACAACATCCAGTTCTCGGCCGGCTACAGCGGCTACGAAGGGGCGTTCATCGCCTTCGGCTATTCCACGGTCAACTTCCTCGGCGCCGGCGAGACCCTGGAGTTCAACGTCCAACAGGGCAAGCTCGTCAAGAACTACTCGTTCGGGTTCTCCGAGCCCTACCTCTTCGACAAGCCGTTCACGGCCGGCTTCACCATCTACATGAAGGACATCGACTACACGACCTACAGCCTCTACAAGCAGAAATCCCAGGGCATCAACCTGAGCCTGGGGACGAGGCTCTTCGGCATGTGGCGGGCCAGCGCCGTCTACACGCTCCAGCGGGTCGAGATCGATTACCCCGAGGGCTCCTACTACGCCGGCATCTACGGGGAGTCCGGCAAGTACTACGAGAGCTCGATCACGCCGACCCTCTACCGGTCGACGATCGACAGCCCCCTGACGCCGACGCGCGGCACGCTCTACTCCCTGAGCGTGAAATACGCCGGCCGCTTCCTCGGCGGCGAGGTCGACCTCATCAGCCCCCGGCTCGAGTTCACCCACTATCAGCCGCTCTGGGGCAGGGGGCCCAAGGCCCACGTCTTCGGCATCCACGCCAATTACGACTTCATGACGAACGTCGGGGGCGACTCCCGGGTCCCGTACTGGGAGAGATTCTTCCTCGGCGGCGAGCAGTCCATCCGCGGCTACGAGGTCTACTCGATCGGCCCCCGGGACGCGAGCAACTACAACCTGGGCGGCGAGAAGTCCTTCGTCTTCAACGCGGAGTACATCGTTCCCGTCGGCGGCCCGCTCTACTTCATCCTCTTCTACGACACGGGCAACTGCGTGGGCCGCGGCGAGAAGATCAAGTTCGGGGACCTGTACTCGTCGACGGGGGTCGAGGCCCGGCTGTTCATCCCCGCCCTGCGGGTGCCGTTCCGCCTCATCTTCGCCTACAACAACAAGAAGATCTACTCGACGGACACGGACTTCGTGTTCCGTTTCGCCGTCGGCACGACATTCTAGGGAGGTTCCCGCTATGAGACGAAATATCCGTTCCCTCGCGCTCGCCGCGCTGACCCTGGCCGCCATGGCCGGGTGGGCCTCGGCCCAGGAGGCCGGCAAGATCGGCATGGTCAATTCCCAGGAGATCCTCGACAAGTCGATCGAAGGCAAGAAGTCGCTGGCCCAGGTCCAGGCCGCGGACAAGAAGTACGCGGACGACATCACCCGGATGGACGACCAGATCAAGCTGCTCCAGAACCGCCTGACCACCCAGCGCCTGACCTTGACCGCCGAAGCGGCCGTGGCCCTCCAGGCCGACATCCAGAAGAAGCAGACCGAGCGCCAGAGGGCCGTCGAGGACGCTTCCCGGGGCATGCAGGAGATCCAGGGGCGGACGCTCGAGAAGATCCAGGGTGACCTCATCCCCATCATCGAACAGGTCCGCAAGGACAAGGGCCTCGACATCATTTTCGATCTGATCAAGGGCGGGGTCGTCTATTTCAATCCGGCCATCGACGTGACGGCCGAGATCGTCAAGCGCTACGACGCCCTGGCGGCGGCCCCGGCCAAGAAATAACGCGGGAAGGGGGAGAGCCGTGATCACGGTCGAAGAGATCATGCGGTTCCTGCCGCACCGGTTCCCCTTCCTGCTGGTCGACCGCGTCGTCGACATGGTCCCCCACAAGACCATCGTCGCCCTGAAGAACGTCACCTGCAACGAGCAGTTCTTCCAGGGCCACTTCCCGGAATGGAAGATCATGCCCGGCGTCCTCATCGTCGAGGCCATGGCCCAGGCCGGGGCCATTCTTCTCTTCGGCTCGATCCCCGATCCCGAGGCGAAATTCGTCGTCCTGAGCAAGGTCGACAAGGCCAAGTTCAAGCGGATGGTCGTCCCCGGCGACCAGCTCCGTCTGGACGTCGAGTGGACCCGGGAAAAGGGCCGGATCTGCCAGATGAAGGGGAAGGCCTTTGTCGAAGGCGAGCTGGCGGCCGAAGCGGAGATCTACGCCACGGTCCTCGACATCGACGACATCAAGCGGCCCCAGCTCTGAGGCCGCGCCGCCCCCCTACTTGATCGCCTTGATCAGCGTCCCCGCCGCGGGCACCGCCGTGAGCTCGAGACCGTTCATGACCGCGAACGTGGGCCAGGCTTTCTCCGTCACCCCCGACCTTTTGAGGATGGCCTGGAGCGTATCCGTGCCGTTGGCCTTGACCAGGGCCAGGCGCTTGGGCGCGCGGTTGATCTTCGACGCGTCGGTCAGGTCCCGGAAAGAGCCCACCACGGACTTGAAGCTCGGATCGTACTTGGCAAAGCCGTCGGCCGGGCTCATGGCCTGGAAGGCGAAGATGGTGTCCCCCTTCTTGACGCAGGACAGCCGCATCCGGATCGTGGACTGGCCCTCCTGGGCGATCGTGTAGCCTTGCTCGTAGCCGGCCAGGCCGTTGAAGGTGGCGCTCTTCTCCTCGACCAGCTTGCCGCCGGACTGGGTGATCGTCTCCGCCGCCTTCCGGGCGTATTCCTGCGGGCTGTCGGTCGATTTCCCGCCCCGCATGACGACGCCGGCGCTTTGGTCGGCCGCGACCAGGGTCACGCTGCCCGGGGTGTTCTCGACCGTCCAGCCCGATGGGACGGCGAACTGGAAGCGGAGACCGGGGTGGTAGAAGACCGAGTTCTCGACGTAGCCCTGGCGGGGGTCCTCGCCGTAGACCACGTCCTCCACCGTCCGGAGGTAGGCCTCCGGTCTGCGGGCCAGGGAGGCGTCCTGGGGCTGGAGCATGGCCTGGACGTTCGCGATCCGGTCCGCGGTCAGGGGATGGGTCGAAAGGAAGCCGGGGAGGGAGCTGCCGCCGGACATATCGCCCATCCTCTGGAGGGCCCGGAAGGTCACGGCCATGTCCGCGGGATCGTAGCCGGTCGCCCGGGAATAGCCGACGCCGAGGGCGTCGGCCTGGTTCTCGTTGTCGCGGCTGTATTTCAGGAAAAGCACCTGGAGCCCGGCCGAGGCCAGCCCGGCGTACTGGGCGAACTTCTTGCTGATGACGCTGCCGGCGACGAGCCCGATCTGGGCCACCTGCTGCTTGCTCATCTGGCTCATCGAATGGCGGGCGTTGACGTGGCCGATCTCGTGGCCCAGGACCGCGGCCAGCTCCGCTTCGGAGCTCATCATGGCCAGGATGCCGCGCGTGACATAGACCGATCCGCCCGGGACGGCAAAGGCGTTGACGACCGGGCTGTCGAGGACGGAGAAGCGCCAAGGCAGGCCGGGCCGCTGGCTCTTGGCGGCTATGGCCAGGCCCATCTTGCTGATATAGCCCTGCAGCGCGGCGTCGTCGTAGAGGCCGTATTGGGCCGCGACCGACTCGTCGGTCTGCTTGCCGAGCTCGATCTCCTGGCCTTCGGAATAGAGCATGAACTCCTTCTTGCCGGTGACCGGGTTGACGGCGCAGGCGAGCGCCGCGCCCAGCCAAAGGACCAGGGCGGCCAAGTTCTTCCGGTTCATGGGGACCTCCTGTCTATTTCGCCTTGAGCTCGAAGAGCGCGTCCTCGAGCCGGGAATTGCAGGTCACGCCGGTCACGGCCAGGCGTTGGACTTCCTTCCCGTCGAGCAGGGTTCGGGACGAGACGGCGATGCGGACGCCGCAGAACTCCCGGTAGTCGGAGAGGAAGGTCTCGGCTTCGGCCTCGGCGCCGGACGGATCGAGGGTCCGGGTCGAGAGCTTGTAGGGGAGGTGGGTCGCGGGGTCGAGGAAGAAGAGGACCTTGTGGCCGTCGGCCAGCGTCTGCTCGAGGACGATGTAATCCCTGTCCCCGAGCGTCTCCTTGGGCTTCAGGGCGTAAGTGATCCCGAGCGACCGCGGGGCCAGGAAGGCCGCGTTGCCCAGGGCCTTGTGGGCCATGTCCCGGGACTCGCGCTCCGGCATCGCCTCAGGACCCATCGTCAGGTCGTCCGTGCCCCAGCCCTGCCGGCCGTCGAAGGCCTGGGTGATGGTCAAGGAAGCTTCGACGACGGTGATGTCCATGCGCATCTTGTCGGGTTCTTTTTGGTAGAGGATGAAGGGCGCTTTCAGGCCGAGCTCGGGCGCCTCGACGGTCCCGGTGACCGTCATGTCCTTGACGGCCTCGAGCGCCTTGCGGCCGCCCATGGCCTCGATCATCCGGTCAAGGACGGCCACGGCCTCCCGCGTGCCGGCGGCGCCGGCGGACTTCTGTGCGGGCAGGGGCCGGGCAGCGAACGCTGCCAGAAGGATCGTGATGATAAATGGCGCGGCGGCCGTTTTCTTCATGGGTCCCTCCCGTCCATCATTCTATGCCATAGCCGCGCCATTGCCAACCCCGCGTCTCGATCCTTCGGCAGGCAGGGGATTAGTCATCCTCCGTTCACCCATCTAGCCATGTTAGCGACAATATTCCGGCATGGAGCTAAATTATAGAATAAAAATAAATTACATATTATTGTGAAAATATAATGTATTGAAATAGAACATAGAAAAACATGCAATTAGAATAAAACGCTTGACTTATACAAAATATCGGTGATATAATCGCAAAGTCCAAAAATAGGACATATTAAGAGACACCAGGCGCGTCGCGGATGGCCATTCAACTCTGTTTGATCACCTGCTCCAATTTCGACCGCGAGATCCTGGCCGTCCAGTCCTCTCCCGACCTCCAGGACATCCGGTTCAGGATCCATCCCGTCGACTGCGATCAGGTCGAGTCGCCCTGGTCCGGCCTCGGCGAAGCCGTCGCGGCCTGCCGCAAGGACGGCTGTCCCGTCGCCCTGGCCGGCGGCTACTGCCTGACCCGCCCGTCCAAGGAGCTCGGCCTCGACGGCCCCTGCCGCCTCCACCAGAAGAGCCAGTGCTTCGAGTGGCTGGCCTCCAAGGAAGTGCTCGACGGCCTGCTCCGCGACGGCGCGCTCATCGTGCTGCCCGGCTGGCTCCGGGACTGGGAGGCCCATCTCGACGCGCGCTGGCCCTCCGACCGCAAGACCGCCCAAGTCTTCTTTCGCGAGCTGGCCCGCAAAGTCGTGCTCCTCGACACGGGCGTCCACCCCGGGATCGACCGCGAGCTCAAAGCGTTCGCTCGCTTCCTCCGTCTCCCGCACGAGATCCATCCCGCCGGGTTGGGGTACTTCCAGCTCAGCTTGGTCCGTCTCGCCCTGGCTTGGCGTCTGGAGCGCGAGAGGGCGGAGGTCGAGGACCGCCTGGCCGGCGCCCGCCAGAAGATGTCCGACTACGCCCGGATCGGACAGCTCCTCGGGGCCGTGACCGGCGTCAAGTCCGAGGCCGACGTCCGGACCGGCGTCCTCGAGCTCTTCCGCGTCCTGCTCGAGCCGCGCGAGGTCGTCTTCCACCCTGCGGGGTCTTTCCTCGAGCATCCCGCGCCCGAGGGTTCTCCCGTCGACCGGATCGTCGGCCTCAACGCCGACTACGCCTGGACCGAGGACCGCCGGACCCTCTTCCTCAAGGTCGCCCACGACCGGGAGATCCTGGGGATCGTCGAGATGAGCGGCGTCGGCGGCCCGGAGCGGCGCGACCATGACCTCGATCTGGCCCTGGGCTTGGCCCGTATCTCCGGCCTGGCCTTGATGAGCGCCCGGACGTTCCAGGCCCTCGTCGAGGAGCGTGTCCGGGCCGTCGGGGCCGAGACCGCGCTGGCGTCCGGCGAGGAGAAGATGACCCGCATCTTCAACTACCCCCTCGGCCTCTACCGGACGACGCCCCAAGGCCAGATCGTCGACGCCACGCCGACCCTGGCCCGGATGCTGGGCTATCCCGACGTCCAGGCCCTCAAGTCGGTCAACTTCTGGGATATCCACCACGATCCCCGCGACCGCGACAGCTGGCAGGCCGTGCTCGACTCGAGCCCTATGGTCGAGATCTTCGAGACCCAGCTCCGGCGCAGCAACGGCACCCTGTTCACCGCCAAGGATTCCTCCCGGGCGGCCAAGGACTCCCGGGGCAACGTCCTGTTCTACGACGGGATCATCGAGGATATCACCCGCAAGAAACAGATGGAGGAAGAGCACTCTTGGGACGTCCGGCTCCAGGCTTCGGTCGGCGACGTCTCCGAACGGCTGCTGTCCCCGACGCCCATCGAGGAAATGTCGGCCGTCGTCATGGAGCACGCCCGCCGGCTGACCTCGAGCGCCACGGCCTTCGTCGGCCACATCGACGGACAGACCGGCCGGCTCGTGCCGGCGGCCATGACGCCGGACGCCCGCGGCGTCCTCACCGAGCACTCCGGCGCGGACGGGGCCCTCCACGAGAGCTCCGGCCTGTGGCGCTGGATCCTCGAGAAGAAGAAGCCCATCCTGACCAATATGACCAGCCTCGATCCGCGCTTCACCGGCATGCCGGACTGGCACATCCCGGTCCGCCAGTTCCTGGCCGTGCCCGCCCTGATGGAGGGAGGGATCGTCGGCTTGATCGTCGTCGCCAACGCGGAGGAGCCTTACGTGGAGCGGGACCTCAAGGCGGTCGAGCGCCTGGCCACCCTCTATGCCATCGCCGTCCAGCGCACCCGGACCGAGAGCGCCTTGCGCGAGATGTCGCTCGTCGACGAGCTGACCCGGGTCTACAACCGGCGCGGCTTCATGACCCTGGCGGAGCAGCAGATCAAGGTCGCCCACCGGACGCGCAAGGAGATGTCCCTCTTCTACGCCGATCTCGACGACCTCAAGAAGATCAACGACGCCTTCGGCCACAAGGAAGGGGACGCCGCCCTGGCTCGAGGCCGCCGGGCTCCTGCGGGACGCCTTCCGCGACTCCGACATCATCGCCCGGCTGGGCGGGGACGAGTTCGTGGTCCTGGCCATCGACGTCGCCGAGGGCCGGGCGACGGCCCTGGCCCGCCGGCTCCGCGAGCGGGTCACGGCCCGCAATGCCCGGCCGGACGCCGCTTATCCGGTCTCCTTCAGCCTGGGTATCGCCCGCTACGAGCCGGACAACCCGGTCTCCCTGGAAGATCTCCTGGCCCGGGCGGACGTCCGGATGTACCAGGATAAGGCCTCGAAGAAGGCCGTCTCGGCGGCCGCCTGAGCGCCGGCCGGGTCCGTCAGTTCCTCAGCCCGTACTTGGCCAGCTTGTTGTAGAGCGTCGTCCGGGAGATGGCCAGGATCTTGGCCGTCTGGCGCAGGTTCCCCTTGGTCACCTTGAGCAGGTAGGCGATGTAGTCCTTTTCCAGGTCCTGGAGAGAGGACAGCTGGCCCCGGCCGGCGAAGGCGGCCGCGCCCTCGGGCGGGATGTAGTCGCGGAGGTACTTGGGCAGGTTGGCGACGTCGATGAAGTCCTTCTTGCAGAGCAGGACCGCGCTCTCCAGCACGTTGGAGAGCTCGCGGATGTTGCCCGGCCAGCCGTATTTCAGGAAGAGCTTCTGGACCTCGCGAGAGACGCCGCGGACGCTCTTGGAGAAGCTCCGGTTGGCGGCCTGCAGGAAGTGGCGGACGAGGAGGGGGATGTCCTCGAGCCGCTCGCGCAGCGGCGGCAGCTCGATGACGACCTTGTTCAGGCGGTGCAGGAGGTCCTCGCGGAAGGCCCCCGTGCGGACCCTCTCGGCCAGGTCCCGGTTCGTGGCGGCCAGGACCCGGACCTCGACCGCCGTGCTCTCGCTCGCGCCGAGAGGCCGGAACTCCCGGTTCTCCAGGACGCGGAGGAGCTTGGCCTGGACGGCCACGGGGATCTCGGCGATCTCGTCGAGGAAGATCGTCCCGCCGTCGGCCTCCTCGAACAGGCCGCGCTTGTCCCGGTCGGCGCCTGTGAAAGCCCCCTTCTTGTAGCCGAAGAGCTCGGACTCGAACAGGTTCTCGGGGATGGAGGCGCAGTCGCAGATGACGAGCGGCTTGTCCTTGAAGGGGCTCAGGCCGTGGATGGCCCGGGCCACCACCTCTTTGCCGGTCCCGGTCTCTCCGGTGACGAGGACGCTCGAGAAGTATTTGGCGATGTTCTCGACCAGCCCGAAGATCTCGAGCATCGTGGGGTTGCGGCTGATAAGGCCCTCGAAGGCGTACTTGCGCTCGAGCTTCTTCTCGAGGTGCAGGGTCTCGCGGCGGAGGGCGCGCTTGCGGGCGATGCGCCGGAGAATGTCGCCGAGGATGTCGCGCTCGTAGGGCCGGGGCACGAAGTCGGTCGCCCCGGCGTGGACGACGTCGAGGGCGGCCTCGCGGCCGACCGGCTCGCCGCCGACGAGGACGTCGACGAGGTCGTCGGCCTTCTTGATCTTCTTCAGGATGATCAGCCCCGCGGCCAGGGCGTCGCCGGAGTCGATGAGCACGACGCGGATGCCGTTGTCGCGGACGATGGCCAGGTAGTCGTCGTCGGTCTGCGAGAAGAACACGTTGAAGTCGGCGGCGACGGGGGCCTTCTTGATGGTCTCGTAGAGAGAAAAGTCGTCCGAGATGATCAGCAGGTTTGTCTGTGCGTCCATCTGGCCCCGTTCTTTTCCCAAGGCGGCGTCGGTATATTAACAAAAAAGCATAGGAATAGACAATCTTTCAGGATTTGCCGGGCCGGGCCCGGACCAGGGTCAGGCGGGCCCGGTTGCGGACCTCTTCCTCGATCCGGACGACCGTGAAATCGGCCCCGCCGAGGTACTTGACGTGGGCCCGGAGGTAAGCCAGGCCCTGTCCGCAGAGGAACTCGAGCCAGTCGCCGGTGGCCGTCTCGTCCATGAGCTCCGGCGTCTGCTCGCTGAAGGTCGCCTGGGCCCGGGGCGTCAGCCGGTTCTCGGCCGGGCCGCGGCGCTTGGCGAAGATGTTGACCCCGTCGGCGATCTCGAGCTCGTTCATGTGCGGCGACCAGCGGGCCGACCAGCGCTCGTAGCGGTCGTAGAACTTGCGGTTCGAGGCGGCGATCGCCGGATCCGCGTTGAGCTCCGCGGCGATGAGCGTCATCAGCGCGCGCCCGGCCTCGCGGTGCTCCGGGTAGAGCGGCAGGCTCAAGGCCTTGAAGTACGCGAACCAGCCCTTGGGCACCCAGTAGTCGCGGAAGAGATAGGGGGTGTAGTTCGAGAACGGCTGGACCCATTCGTGGGACGGGTAGCCGTGGAGGTTGAGGAAGACGTCGGGCACCCAGCGGTCGTAGAGCCGCGTCCGTACGGCGGCCTCCGGCAGCAGGGGCTTGGCCCCGGTCTGATAGCCCATGTCCACGCCGAGCGCGCCGTAGCGGCCGGCGTGCAGGCTGTGGAAGGGCTCGTTCTTCTGCATCGCGTAGGCGAGCTCGGCCCCGTCCGGGTTCTCCATGGGCTCGAAGACGAAGCTCATCTTCTTGAGCGCTTCCCGGGTGGCCGGGTCGCGGGCCAGGAGCTCGGCGAAGCGGAGGAGGTAGCTGGTCGAGGAGACCTCGTTGGCGTGTTGGCGGGCGACGGCCTGGAGCGTCGGCTTGAGGGTGACGAGGCGCGGCAGGGAGACGTACTTCTCGAACGGCAGGAAGAGCTCGAGGACCGGCACTTCGCGGCCCTCGTAGGACCGGCCGCCGACATAGCTCCTGACGCCGCCGAGCGCGGAGAGCCGGCGGACGAGATCCGAGGCCATGTCGGGCGAGATGATCTCCCGGGTCGTGACGATGGCCTCGCCGGCGGCCGGAGGCGGGACGGGCGTCGCGGCCCCGCCGGAGGCCGGCGGAGGGGCCGGGGCGACGGCCAGCCGCTCGTCCTTCTGCTGGGACTGGTAGCGGGGGCGGAGGACGACGGCGTCGAGCCCGGGGTAGCGGAAGGGATCGGCGACGAGACCGGTCTCGGCGAGGCGCCGCCGGCTCCCGAGCATGTCGACGACGGCCAGATAATCGGCCTCTTTCTCCCAGTCGGATTCGAAGACGACGGCGGCGACGCGGCCGGAGCGGCCGTCGAAGACGAGCTCGGAGACGCGGGCGTCCTTGGGCTTGAGCGCCGGGAAAGAGGTCTTTTGGACGACGGCTTCGCGGCCCTTCTCCTTCCAGCGGACCGTGAGCTCGGGCCCGGTGGCCGGCCAATCCTCCAGGACGACTCGGACCGCGGCCGCACCGCCCTCGAGCGAGGGGTGGAGGGAGGGGAAGACGTTGCCGGGGGCCGACGACCGGGAGGTGTCCGCCGCCGTGTCCTTGTCCTCGGGATCGAAGCGGGTGATGCCCCGCAGGAGGTCGAGCGTATCGAAATAGATCTCGTCGTGGACGGCCTCGAGCGAGGAGACGATCTCCTCGTCGAGCCCGGTCCGGAAGTCCGGCTCGCTGGCCCGCAGGTCGACGAGCAGGCGCTTGAAGTAGGGCTGCTTGGAGAAGGTCGGCTCGCCGCCGGTCCTCTTCCGGATGTGGGCGACGAGGGCCGGGAGGACCTCCTCCTGGTAGAATCCCCAGAACTTCTCGAGGTCGGTCGCGAGGGCCTCGTCGCAGACGACCGTGCCGCCGGCGACGATCCGCAGGCCGCCCGTGGTCACCCGGGCCGTGCCCCATTCGGGCAGGACGTTCGAGAGCGGGATCTCGCGGACCCGCGGCGAAAAGCCGTCGGCGAACAGGACCCGGCCGCCGGCGTCGACGGCTTCGACCCGGTAGACCGGGCCGCCCGGCGCGGTCTTCTCGAACACGAACCGGTCGAGGGGCAGGCCGAGCGCGCGGGACAGGACCTCGTCGACGGGATAGAGCTCCTGGAGCCAGCGGGTGGGCTCGGCGTAGGCGCGCTTGGCCCGGGTGAGGTCCTCGCGCTCCTCCGCGAAGCGGACCGTGAGGCGATGGACGGGCTTTCCCGCGAGGGCCGGCAGGACCTTCTCGACCAGCCAGAAGTAGCCGGGCTTGTAGGCGGACGTCACCTCGACCCGGGCCGAGGGGAACCCGGAGGCCGCGAGCAAGGCTTTGATCTCGCCGCGGACCTTCTCCCGGACGGCCGGGGACTCGCTCACGGCGACGCCGACCTCGACCCCCCCGCCCTTGCCGGCCGCGTCGACGACGGCGCGGATCCGGCCCTTGAGCAGGGCCACGGCGTCGTCGGCCTCCCAGGTGAACGCCTTCTCCTTTTCGAAGACCGTCCGGGCCGTCTTGAGGGAGGTCGTCCCGACCTTTACCGCGGCGCTCCCCGCGACGGCGCGCAGAGCGGCTTTGACGGCGTCCTCGAACGGCGCGTTCGGCCCGGGCAGCACGAGGTCGGCCTCGACGGATTCGAGATCGCGGCCCTTGATCTCGGCGGCCGCCTTGTCGACGGCGTTCAGGAAGAGCGCCTCGGCGGCGCCCTTCTCGCCGCGGAGGAACTTGTCGACGTCGGCGGCCAGGTCGGCGAGCTGGGCGTGACCCTCGCCGTATTCGGCGAAATAGGGGAAGGTCCGGGAGAGATAGGAGACCGTCGCGTCGAGGCCGGCCGGGTCGGCGCCCTGGACGACGAGGGCGTTGGACTTGCCGAAGGCCTTGGGCACGACCTTGATCAGGCCGGATCCTTTTTCGAGGGGCGGGGACGTCAGCTTCCCGGTCTTGACGAGATCGGCGGTCAGGGCGTTGGCGCCGACGAGGACCGGCGCGGCCAGGGCCCTGCGGCTCTCGATCTCGGAATCGAGCTGGAGGATGGGGAAGGACGCCCCGGCCGTGCCCATGACCAGCCGGCTGGCGAGCTCGGCCGGGACCGGGCTCGAGAGATCGCCGGGGACGACGATGACGGCGTCGAGACCGTCGGGGATGCCGTCGCGGTCCTGGTCGGAGTAGAAGCCCTTCGTCGAATACAGGCTCGCGAGGTCGAACTCCTTTCCGGCGGCTTCCGCCCCGGGCCGTTCCTTGAATCCCGGCGTCAGCAGGCGCTTGGTCGCGCCGGTCCGCGCCAGGACGACGGACGCGGCCGGCCCGCCGCCGGAGCGGAGCTCGAAGGTCAGGGCGGCGCAGGCGGGATAGGAGAGGGTCGCCGTGCGCTCGCCCCGGCGTTGCCCGGCCGCCAGGAGCGACAAGGCTTCCCGGGCCTTCTCCTTGTCCTGGCTCGAGGCGAGATCGACCTCGACGGTGAGATCGGCGATCTGGCCCTGATCGAACGACAGGGCCTTGAGCCCGTCGGCGACGGGCGGGGCGGCGGGGAATTCGTAGAGCGCTTCGCGGACGACCGTGTCGCGGGCCTTGACGCCGGCCGCGGCCAGGAAGGCCGCGAGGTCCTTTTCGAGCCGCTCATAGGTCGCGCCGGTCTCCCGTCCCCAGATCTCCCAGAAATACGGCCAGCGCAGGAAGAAGGCCCGCCCGGTCTTGAGCAGAACGTCGTCGGAGCCGGCGACGCAGGCCAGGGCCGTCCGGCCCTTTCTCGAGAACAGGAAGACGCGCCCCTCGTTCGGGCGGAGCGGCCGCGCGTCGGGACCGAGCTCCTTCAGAGCCTCGCGGACCCAAGCCAAACGGTCGCCGATGAGGATGGGGAAGGGCAGGGACGGCGTCGCGGCGAAGTCGGATTCGCGCCGGACCAGGCCGAGGTCGACGGCCAGGCTCTCGAAGTTCACCCGGGCGGCGACATCGGCGGCCAGGGCCAGCTCGGCGGCGGTCGGCTTGTCGGGGACGACTATCGTCAGGGCGGGCTTCTCGGGGAAGCCGTCGCCGTCGAGGTCGAGGACGGCCTTGCCGGCGAGGAACAGCCGCGACAGGCTGTCGACGTCGGCCAGGGCGGGCAGGGCCAGGGCGAGCGCCGCGAGGGCGGCCAGGAGCGTTTTTTTCATGCGACTCACTCCGCGAGGATTCCCCCGGATTCTATCACACTGATGAAGTCGTCGAAATCCACTCTCAAACGCTCAGGGTATTCCCGACCGTAGTTGTCGGGTCGCTCAGGCCCTTAGGGGATCATCTCCGCTCGCTGCGACGATCTTCAACGCCGTTCCGTTCTACGGACTCGGCCGGCAGGGAGCGGACTCGAGGCCGCGACCGTCAGAAGCGTGGCGGAGTGACTCGGAGCCGCACTTCTGGGAAATATCGGGAAAGATCTTTTTTTAAGATAATTCGCAGAATCGTGGCCTCGAGTGCTCAGCCCCGATTCTGCAGGTCGCTCCGAAGACTCCGCTTCCCGCCGTCCCTCGTCCGTCTCCGGACCGGCTAAATCGCCGCAATGCTCGCTCCGATGACACCCCTCAGGGCCAACCTGCTCCCCGACTCCTGGCATCATCTTGCGCGTTGTGCGTAGATTTCGACGGGATCATCTCATTGCGTAAGAGAGTTGGCGAAGTTACAATGGCCGAAGTCCGCCAGATCCCGGGAGGAGGCCACGATGAGAGTGAGCGCACGAAGGGGACGGAAGAGCCTATGGATAGGGGACGGCGATCGTGGCGGCCGTCCTGCTCGCCGCCTGCGGGCGGGGCGGGCCGTCGTCCGGGGCGCCGGAGAACGCGCCGGCGAAGGTCAAGGTCGGCGACAAGGACATCGCGGTCCGGTACGACGGCCGCGAGATCTTCCGGGGCGGGATCGTCGCCGGGGACGCCGGCTTCGAGGCCAAGGTCAATGTCGTCCGCGACGGCGACGCCGTCACCCAGACGGTCCTCCTCACGCCCCGCGAAAAGGGCGGACGGGTCTCGGTCACGGGCAACCTGGCCGCCGGCCCGGAGTCCTTCCCCTGCGAGGCCGACCGCCCAGACCGGGGCCCGGCCCTGGTGCGCCACGTCTCCGGCCTGAGCCGCAGTCTCCTCAACCGGGCCGTCTACGACCGGGGCCGCGACTGGGCCTTCTCGGTCGACGCCGGGCCGCGGGCCGTCGTCGCTCCCACGACGGGGGGAACTGACGGACGGAAATACGCCTTTACCGTGGAAGGCTCCGAGATCGTCCTGCGCTTCCGGCCCCGCTATTATCAGGTCCACCGCGGCCTCCGCTTCTTCGAGCCTTGGACCTACCGGATCTGGCCCGATCCCGTGGCCGGCTGGATCTCCTGGTTCGCGTTCTACGACGAGGTCACGGAGAAGGACATCGTCGACACGGCCGACACGCTCGCGGAGACCCTCCTGCCGTTCGGCTACGACCTCCTCCAGATCGACGACGGCTATCAGAGAGGGGAGGGCCGCCCCGACCTCTGGCTTACGGCCAACGACAAGTTCCCGCGGGGGCTCGCTTTTCTGCCGGATTACATCCGGGGCAAGGGCCTCAAACCGGGCATTTGGACCAACGTCGCCTTCAAACAGGCCGACTACGCCGAGGCCCACAAGGACTGGTTCGTGACCGACCGGGCCGGCCGACCCGCCCGCGGCAACTGGGTGGAGTTCAGCCTCGACGCCTCCGTCCCCGAGGCCGTGGACGCCGTCGTCAGGCCCGTCTACCGCGGCCTGCGCGACATGGGTTGGGAATACTTCAAGGTCGACGCCCTCCGCCACCTGCGCTACGAGGGCTACAATGCCCATGCGGCCTATTTCCAGAAAGGCAAGAAGGACCTGGTCGCGGCTTACCGCCGTTACGTCGAGGCCATCCGGCAGGAGGTCGGCCGGGACTTCTTCATCCTCGGCTGCTGGGGCATCCGGCCCGAGCTCGTCGGGCTCATCGACGGCTGCCGCATCGGCACGGACGGCTTCTCCTACGCCGGCCTGGCCCAGTTCAACTCGTGGAACAACGTCGTCTGGAGGAACGATCCCGATCACATCGAGCTCGACGCGGACCGCTGGAAGTCGACGCTCGTGACCTCCCTGACCGGGTCGATCCTGCTCGTGACCGACAAGCCGGCCGTCTACCGGACCGACGCCGTCGAGCCGGCCCGGCGGGCCGCGCCCGTGCCGTGGACCTTGCCCGGGCAGATCTACGACGTCGATCCTTCCCGCTCGGGCGAGCTGGCCCGCGTCGATACCGAGGTCAGCGGTTCCGGCCCGCGCGTCTTCGACGCCTCGCTCCGGCCGACCTGCGACCTCTTCCTCCTCGAGATCGTTCGCCCGTTCGAGAGCTGGTCCGTCCTCGGCCGGACCGGCGAATCCGTCCGGGAGATCGCCTTCGCCGACCTCGGCCTGGATCCTGGGAAGGAGTACTTCGTCTTCGAGTTCTGGACGAAGCGGCTCCTCGGGAGCTTCACCGGCTCGTTCCCCCCCGGCCCGCTCGACCCCCTCTACCGCTGCCAGGCCTTCATCCTCAGGGAGCGGAGGCCCCATCCTCAGCTCCTGGCCACCGGCCGGCACCTCACGGGAGGGGGGGTGGACCTCGAGGACCTCGGCTGGACCGGCGGAACGCTCTCCGGGACGAGCCGCCTGGTCGTCGGGGACCCCTACACCCTCTACCTGACCGAGCCGGAAGGGTATTTTTTGGAGGATTTCGAGGGTCCCGGCGCGGCCGTCCGGGACCTCCAAAGGACCCCCGGGCTGGCCGCCGTCACCCTCATTTCCGGGGAGGGCGGGACGGTCGCCTGGCAGGCCCGGTACCGAAAAAAATAGCCCGCTAAATACAATAGGTTGTAGGCTTTGCGCGGGGGTGTAGCACCCCTAGATTTTCCGCTTGACAAGCCCCATCCGTTCCGCTAGCATGGAATCGTCCTAAAGTCAGCAGGACCCTCATGAAGTTCCATAAATTTAAGTACCTGTTTATTCTATTCGTCGCTTTCTTCTTTTTCGGGGGGATCCCTGTCGAGTTCGGGACCGAGGGCGTTTTCTTCCACGGCTACATGCTCCCCAAGCCCATCATCCGGGTCGGGCTGGGCACCAACCTCAAGGACATCCGCATCAAGGCCTCCGCCGGCATGAAGGTCTACGAGGTCACCTCGGACTACCGGCTCATCGCCGAGGACGCCGCCGAGGCTCAGGTCAAGGGCGGCGGAGAGAAGCTGACCGAGAAGTTCGTCGTCCTTTTGGCCCACGCCAAGGAAAGGGACGAGGCCGAACAGCTGGCCGCCGACTTTCGGACCAAGTTCGGCGGGAAGATCACCGTAGCCGAGGACCTCGAGGAAGAGGCCGCCGGCGTCTTCGAGATCAAAATGGGCGACTTCCTGACCCGCGGCGACGCCCTGGCCAAGATCGCCGAGCTCGCCGCCGCCGGGCTGAAGGACGTCTGGATCGAGCGCGAGGACGTCGTCGAGGCGCCCTCACGGCCGGTCTGGATGCTCGTCGACGATGAGCTCAAGTCGCTCGAGAACAATCCGGAGATCTACTTCATCCCGGCCAATCCCCAGAGCTTCCTGACCCTCAACGGGCGGAGCTACCGCGGCTTCCTGGTGATGCGGGGCAGCCCCAAGGGCATCGTCGTCGTCAATTACGTCAACCTCGAGGACTACCTCAAGAGCGTCGTCCCGGGCGAGCTGTCGCCCGGCCAGTTCAACGCCATCGAGGCCCTCAAGGCCCAGGCCGTGGCCGCCCGGACCTACGCCCTCCGGAATATGGGGCAGTTCGGCAAGTACGGCTACGACCTGATCAATACGCCGCGGTCCCAGCTCTACGTCGGCATGTCGGCGGAGCACGAGAAGAGCAACCTGGCGGTCGAGGCGACCCGCGGCGAGGTCGTCCGGTACAAGGGCGAGCTCATCAACGCCCTCTACACGAGCACCTGCGGCGGCCGGACCGAGGACGCCGAGAACGTCTTCGCTGGCCGGCCGGTCCCGTATCTCAAGAGCGTCGACTGCGCCTCCGAGAAGCAGCGGGAATGGCGGATCGAGGCCAAGTCCCCGGTCGCGCCCATCCTGGTCGACGGCCGCAACGCCAGCCTCGACATCGCGCTCCTCGTCGGGCTCGGCATCGTGCCGATGGGCGCCGAGCCGCCGGACTTCCGCGAGAGAGCGTCGTTCGACGAGGCGGTCGAATGGATCCGGGACACGCGCCGGCTCGTCGGGACCAAGGACCAGGCCTTCGATCCCGACACCGCGGCCCTCGACTTCATCGGCCTGGCCCGGCTCCTCGTCGATGGCTTCGGCTGGAAAGCCCGGACCGAGGAGCTGCTCCTTCCCGGCGAGGTCGATTTCCTCCTCAAGGACCTCCCCCAGGTCCAGGCCAAGGACCGGCAGGCGGTGGCCTATTGCTTCCAATCGGGGCTGTTCCCGTCCTCGGTGAGGACCGGCGATCCCCAGAAGCCGGTTTCCCGGGCCGAGCTGGCCATGGCCCTGGCCCGCGTCGTCAAGGACCACAGGGACTTCTTCAAGATCGGGACCTTCCGCTCGGCCGGCAAGGGAACGATCGAGGTCGGCGAGGATTTCGAGCGCAAGACGCTCCGCCTCTCCAACCACGTCCGCCTGCTGCGGACGATCGAGAGCGAGACGGACTTCGCGACCAAGCTGACCCTCCTCGGCGGCGAGAATGTCCGCTGGCTCGAGCGGGACGGCCAGGTCGCCTACCTCGAGGTCTTCTATCCGCCGAACTCCAACGTCCTCGACCGGTCCTCGCGGTTCAACCGCTGGCAGGTCCGCAAGTCGGCCAAGGAGCTCGGGGCCCTGGTCAACCAGTCCTATCCGATCGGGGACCTGGTCGACATCGAGGTCAAGTCGCGCGGCGACTCGGGCCGGGCCACGGAGCTCGTGCTCACCGGCGCCGAGGCCACGGCCAAGGTCCACGGCTTCCAGATCCGCGCGGCGCTGGGGCTGCGGGACACGCTGTTCGTCGTCGACCGGTCCTATGACGATCACGGGAACGTCGAGCAGTTCACGTTCTCCGGCCGGGGCTGGGGGCACGGCGTCGGCCTCTGCCAGGTCGGGGCGTACGGCATGGCCGTGGCCGGCGGCAAGTACCAGGACATCCTCAAGAAGTACTACAGCGGCGTCAAGATCGACAAGATCTACTGACGCGGCCCCCCTCCCTCACGGGGGCTTTGGATCGACATCCCTCGCCGCCTCGCGGAGACTTCCTGTTCGTTAATGCGACCGTCAACAAATTTCCCTCGGAGAGATGTGCTATGATGGGCGGGCCGGCCGGAGGCCGCGGCAGTCGATGGACGGCCAACCGGGAGGCAGGAGGACGACATGAAGACGACCAAAGGGCTGAATGCTAAGAAGACCGAAGCCCGGGAATACCAGACCGGAGCCTCCGGCATATTTTTCACCGTCGAGGACGTCCTCTACGAGGGGCGCTCCAAGTTCCAGCGCATCGAGATCATCCGCAACAAGGATTACGGCCGCGTCCTGCTCCTCGACGGCCTGGTCCAGACGACCGAGCGGGACGAGTTCTACTACCACGAGATGCTCGTCCACCCGGCCATGGCCTCGCACCCGAAGCCGAAGAACGTGCTGATCATCGGCGGCGGGGACGGGGGGGCCCTGCGCGAGGTCCTCAAGCACCCGGTCAAGAAGGCTTGGCTCGTCGAGATCGACGGCCAGGTCATCGAGGCCTGCCGCGAGCACTTCCCCTGGCTGCGGTCGACCTTCCGGGATCCGCGGGCCGAGCTCGTCGTCGCCGACGGCAACGTCTTCATCGACAAGGTCCGGGAGACCTTCGACGTCATCCTGGTCGATTCGTCCGACCCCGTCGGGCCGTCGACGGTCCTCCACCAGGAGAGCTTCTACCGGAAGCTCAAGTCCAAGCTCAATCCCGGAGGCATCATCGCCGCGCAGGCCGGGTCGCTGATGCTGCACCTCGATTCCCACGCCCGCAAGAGCGTCTTCCTGAAGAAGATCTTCAAGCACTCGCCGCTCTATCTCGGCCCCGTGCCGACCTACCCGGTCGGCACGTGGTGCTACAATTTCCTGTCGGACACGGTCGATCCGTCCGCGATCCGGACGCTCTACGTCCCCGACGGCCTGAAGTACTTCAATCCCGACGTCTACCGGGCGGCCTTCGCCCTGCCGAACTTCCTGGCCGAGCGGCTGAAGAAAGGGAAGTAAGCGCCTCAGACGCCCAGGGTGCCTGCCGCGTGGCGGGCCCGGAGGGCGGCCAGCATGTCCTTGGTCATCGCGGCCAGGTCGTAGTCCGGCTTCCAATCCCATTCCGCGCGGGCCGCGGAGTCGTCGATCGAAGCCGGCCAGCTGTCGGCGATGGCCTGGCGGAAGTCGGGCTCGTAGCGGACCTCGAAGGACGGGCATGTGCTTGCGGATCTCGGCCGCGAGCTCTCCGGCCGTGAAGCTCATGGCCGTGACGTTGAAGCTCGAGTGGTGCTTGAGGCGGGCGAAGTCCGCGTCCATGAGGTCGAGCGTGCACTTGAGGCAATCGGGCATATACATCATGGGCAGGCGGGTGTCCTCGCGCAGGAAACAGGTGTAGCGGCCGTTCTTGACGGCCTCGTAGAAGATGGCCACGGCGTAGTCGGTCGTCCCGCCGCCGGGCAGGGTCAGGTGGCTGATGATGCCGGGATAGCGGCAGCCGCGGACGTCGAGTCCGTACTTGAGGACGTAGTAGTCGCAGAGGAGCTCGCCGGCGACCTTGGTGACGCCGTAGATCGTCGTCGGGCCGAGGACGGTGTCCTGGGGCGTCATCTCGCGGGGAGTGGTCGGCCCGAAGACGGCGATGGAGCTCGGAGAGAAAATGCGGAAGAGGCCCCGGGCCCGGCCGATCTCGAGGATGTTGTAGAGCCCGCCCATGTTGACGGCCCAGGCCTTCTGGGGGTTCTTCTCGCCGGTCGCGGAGAGGAGAGCGGCCAGGTGGTAGACGGTGTCGGCGCCGAACTTCCCGACCAGGGCGTCGAGGGCGGCCCGGTCGGTGACGTCGACGAGCTCGAAGGGCCCGGCCTCGGCCAGCGCGGCCGGGGGGCGGACGACGTCGGTGACCAGGACGTTGTCGCGGCCGTATTTCTTGCGCAGGGCCTGGGCCAGCTCGGAGCCGATCTGTCCGGCCGCGCCCGTCATCAGGACTCGCTTCGTCTCTTTCGCCATGGCCGTCCTCTCAGTCCGGGGATCGAAGGAAAAACAGTCGATATTTATAACACAGCGGCGGCGGTTTTAAAAGGGGACGGGCCCCCGCGGGCGGGAGCAAGTTGGGACCAGGTCCCTTCTTTTCCGGGTTTGACCCCTTCTTGGACTTCGGGTAAAGTATCAGGGCTCGTCATGAGTCGCGATACCGACCACCATCACCGCCCATCCGAGGAGGCCTCCCCATGTCCATTACCCTGACCGGCACCGGTCTGACCGTCGAGAAGGTCGTCCAAGTGGCCCGCCGGAACGCCGCGGTCGCCCTGGATCCCGAAGCCCGCAAGCGCATCGTGAAGTGCCGGGCCCTGCTCGAGGACAAGATCCAGAAGAAAGAGATCATGTACGGCGTCAACACCGGCATCGGCGAGCTGGCCAACGTCGTCCTGACCCAGGACCAGGTCGAGCAGTACCAGCGCTACCTCGTCTACAGCCACGCCGCCGGCTACGGCAAGCCCATGCCCGAGGAGATCGTCCGGGCGGCCATCCTCAGCCGGATCAACTGCCACTGTCACGGCCACTCCGGCCTGCGCCCGGTCGTCACCGAGACGCTCATCGAGCTCCTCAACAAGGGCGTCACGCCCGTCATGTGCGAGAAGGGCTCGGTCGGCGCCTGCGGCGACCTGTCGCCGATGGCCCAGATGGCCCTGGTGCCCATGGGCGAGGGCGAGGCCTTCTACAAGGGCGAGCGCCTGCCCGGGGCCGAGGCCCTCAAGCGGGCCGGCATCACGCCCCTCGTCCTCCACGCCCGCGACGGGCTGGCCATGATCAACGGCTCGAACGTCATCGCCGGCATGTCGGCCCTGACCGTCCAGGACGTCCACAACTGGCTGAAGATGTCCGAGATCGCCGCGGCCATGACCCTCGAGGTCCTCAACGCCAACATGAAGGCCTACGACGAGCGCCTGCACAAGACCCGCGGCTACCCCGGCGCCCTCGAGTCGGCCGCTAACGTCCGGCGCCTCACCGAAGGCAGCGAGCTTCTGGCCCAGCCGGGGAAGAAGGTCCAGGACGCCTACAGCCTCCGCAGCACGCCCCAGGTCGTCGGCGCGGCGCGCGACGCCCTCAAATGGGCCCGCTACATGATCGAGATCGAGCTCAACGGCGCGGCCGACAACCCCGTCTTCTTCCCGGACGAACAGCTCGTCCTGACCGGGGCCAACTTCCAGGGCGTGCCCATGGCCCTGCCGCTCGAGCTCCTGGGCACCTCGGTGACCACGATCGCCGTCCTGTCCGAGCGGCGGCACAACCGCCTGATGAACCCGCACCTCAACGCCGGCCTGCCGGCCTTCCTGACCAAGGGCGCCGGCATGTTCTCCGGCCTGATGCTGACCCAGTACACGGCCGGGGCCCTGATCTGCGAGAACCGCATCCTATGCCACCCGGCGGCCACCGGCTCCATCCCGGCCGCGGCCGACCAGGAGGACTTCGTCAGCATGGGCATGACCACGGCCCTCAAGACGCGCCAGATCATCGACAACGCCCAGGCTGTGCTGGCCATCGAGCTCATGGCCGGGGCCCAGGCCGTCGACTTCCGCAGGCCGGTCAAGCCGGGCCCGGGCATCCAGGCCGCCTACGACGTCGTCCGCAAGCACGTCGCCCGGCTCGAGGAGGACCGGCCCCTCTACGACGACATCAACCGGCTCAAGGAGGTCGTCGCCTCCGGCGAGATCCTCGAGGCCGTCGAGAAGGCCGTCGGGACCCTGGCGTGACGCCATGAGCCTGCGCATCGCCCTGGTCACCGGCGCCGCCCGGGGCATGGGCCGGGCCATCGCCCTGCGGCTGGCCGAGGACGTCTCCGGCGTCGCCGTCCACTACCTGACGCGGCGGGACGAGGCCCAAGAGCTGGCCGCCCTGCTCCGCGAGCGGGGCAAGCTCTCGGCGGTCTTCCGGGCCGACCTGACCAAAAAGGCCCAGGCCGCCGGCCTCGTCAAGAAGGTCGAGGAGCGGTTCGGCCGGATCGACGTCCTGGTCAACAACGTCGGGACGTTCCTGGTCAAGCCGTGGGACCAGCTCGAGGTCGCCGACTGGGAGAAGGTCCTGCGCGGCAACCTCCTCGGGTCCTATTTCTGCCTGAAGGCGGCCCTGCCGGGCATGCGCAAGCGGAAGTGGGGGAGGGTGATCAATATCGGCTACAGCCGGGCCGATCAGCTCGGCTCGTTCCCGACGATCGTCCCCTACGCCGTGGCCAAGACGGGACTGCTGACCCTGACGCGGACGGCGGCCGTCTCCGAAGTCGGGAACGGCATCACGGTCAACATGGTCTCGCCGGGGCTCATCCGCGGCGGCGCGCTTCCGCCCATGAAGAACGTTTTGGAGGCGCAGCTCGGGACCTACGAGGATGTCGCCGAGGCCGTGGCCTACTGCGCTTCAGATCGGGCGGCCGCGGTCACCGGGGCGAACCTGGTCGTGGCCGGCACCTGGAAGATGTAGGACCGGGCCGGGCCTGAACCTTCCGGCCATCCGTGCGTAGATACACGAGAACCCTTCCGGGTTGACTTCCTGGAAGGGCGGCGATACATTTTATCCGTATCGTCCTTTGCTTATGAGGGGAGGAATTCCATGCCATTCTATCTTTGGATCGCCGCCGCCGTCGTCTTCGTCTTCCTGTTGGGCATCCGCATCATCCGCCCGACCCACCGGGGGCTCGTCGAGAGACTGGGCAAGTACAACCGATTCGGCATGCCCGGCTTCAACTGGATCATCCCGGGCATCGAGCAGCTGCGCCAGATCAACATCACCGAGATGATGGTCGACGCCGCGCCCCAGGAGATCATCACCAACGACAACCTCAACGCCCGGGTCGACGCCCAGGTCTATTTCCGGGTCAAGGAGGACGAGACGAACGTCAAGGCCTCCCAGTACAACGTCAATAACTTCCAGTGGCAGATCGTCAACCTGGCCCGGACGACCCTGCGCAACATCATCGGCACGCTGACCCTCAAGTCGGCCAACAGCGAGCGGGGCAAGATCAACGAGGAGCTGCTCAAGACGCTGTCCACGGAAACGGCGCGATGGGGCATCGACATCGTCCGGACCGAGCTCAAGGAGATCGATCCGCCCAAGGACGTCCAGGAGACGATGAACAAGGTCGTCAAGGCCGAGAACGAGAAGATCGCGGCCATCGACTACGCCACGGCCCGGGAGACGGTCGCCGACGGCGAGCGGCGGGCGGAGATCAAGAAGGCCGAGGGCGTCCGGCAGGCCAAGATCCTCGAGGCCCAGGGCGAGGCCGAGGCCATCCGCCTGGTCAACGAGGCCGCCGAGAAGTACTTCGTCGGCAACGCCCAGGTCCTGCGCCGGCTCCAGGCCCTCGAGACCTCCCTCCAGAGCAACGCCAAGATCATCGTTCCTTCGGACAAGGACCTGGTCAACGTCATCGGCGATATGGCCGGCGTCGCCCCGCTCAAGAAGTAAGTGCGGGGCGCCCGGACGTCCGAGAAGAGAAGAGAAGAAAACAGGGACCAGGTCTTCGCAGCGCCAGAGGGGATCTGGCGTTTGCGAAGACCTGGTCCCTTCTGGTTCAGTCGGTGCCGACGAGCTGGATCTCGACCTTGCGCGACTTGCCCTCGCGTTCGACCGTCAGCGTCACCTTATCGCCGATCTTGTAGCCGTCGAGCGCGGTGAACAGGTCGTCCCAGGACGTGATCTTCATCGCGTCGATCGCGGTGATGACGTCGCGGATGAGCAGCCGCCCGAAGTTGTCCCGGGTCAGGCCGCGGAGCCCCAGGCTGTAGGCCCGGCTGCCCTGGGTCACTTCCAGGATGATAGCTCCCTCGACCCTGGCCCGCCGGGCCACTTCGTCCCGGACGAACTGGACGCCGCCGATGTCGGGCCGGATGACCTTCCCGAACTGGACGATCTGGGGGACGATCTTCTTGACCGTGTCGACGGGCACGGCGAAGCCGACCCCGCTCGAGGCCCCCGACGGGCTGTAGATCATCGTGTTCATGCCGATGAGCTCGCCGTTCGAGTCGAGCAGCGGCCCGCCGGAATTCCCCGGATTGATCGAGGCGTCGGTCTGGATCATGTCCCGGATGGTGACGTTGCCCGCGCCGGGCATGGACCGGCCCAGGGCGCTGACGATGCCCTTGGTGACCGTGTGGTCGAAGCCGAAGGGATTGCCGATGGCGATGACCTTCTGCCCGACCTGGAGGTCGCGCGACGCGCCGATGACGACGGGCGCCAGGCCGCCGACGCGCTCGTTGAGCTTGAGGACGGCGATGTCCTTGGTCGCGTCGCGGCCGACCAGCGTGGCCTCGACCTGCCTCTGGTCGGGCAGGCTGACCATGAACTTGTCGCCCTCGTCGATGACGTGGAAGTTGGTGACGATGTGGCCCTGGTCGTCCCAGACGAACCCGGACCCGCTGCCCCGCCGGCACCGGCTCGTCCGACGAGTAGAAGAAGTCCCGGACGTACTGCAGGTTGGTGATGAACACGACGGAGTTCCGGGTCTTGCGGACGACCTCGATGGTGTTCCGCTCGTCCTCGGTCAGCCGTCCGTTGGCGGTCGCGGCGGCGGGCGCCTGCCCGGCCTGGGCGGTAATGGCCGCCTGCGTTCCCGCGGCCTCCGGGCCGGACCCCGGGCTAGACGGCCCCGGCGCGGCGACCGCGGCCGGGCCGCCGCTCGCTTGCGGGGCCGGCGCCGCTTGACTTTGGGATTCACGGGATCCCGTGTCGGCGCAAGCGAAGAGGGCGAGGCTGAGCGCGATGACGGCCAGAGGGACGGTCTTGTGCGCGGTCAATGTCATGGGCGTGACTCCTGTCCTCCCATTATAACACTCACTCCTCGCCCCGGATGAGCTTCCCGGGCAGGGTGAACATGCGCCTGAGGTAAACGATCATCATCAGGGCCATGAGCGCCAGGGCGGGGACCATGAGCTTGAACGGCATCAGGCTCGCCCCGCCCTCCGCGATCCGGACGGTGGTCCGGATGAGGGTGTAGAAGAGGAGGTTGAGTGCCGCGGCGAGTCCGGCGAAGAATTCCGCGAGGAGGGCCCAGTAGACCGCCCGCCGCTCGGCGGGAAGCCGGAAGAACTCCTCCTTGTGGGGGATGTTCATGGCGCGGGGATTGGCCCCCATCCTCGGCACGTAGCGGCTGAGGATGTAGAAGACCGCCGTCATGACGAGCGGCAGGACGGCCAGCACGACGAGCTCGCCGCGGCCGCCCCAGCGGTCCGGCCGACCGTCGATCCCGAAGTGCATCGGGATGCGCGCCGGCAACCGCGGATACGCCCCATAGACGAAGACTCCCGTCAGCAGGAGAAGGGTCAGGTTGGCGAGATCGTAGAGCTTCTTCATCACTTCTTTACGAACGGCTTGGTCTCGAGAGGCCGGCCGGCGTCGTCGTAGAACTTCTTCTGGAGAGCGGCCGTGACCGCGTCCGCCTTGACCGAGCGGACCGTCTCGACGAGGGCCCCGACCTCGGCCTCGAGCAGGGCCTGGCCGAACGCGGCGTTCCCGGCGCCCCCGTCGCCGCGGTAATGGTTGGGCTGGCCGGCGTACCACCAGATGCCCGTGTAGGCGTTCTTGAGCCCGGCCTGCCGCTTCTGGTCGGCGCCGCTTTCGTCACCCGCCCTGGCCAGTTGGACCAGGTCCGGGCGGTGGGCCAGCATGACCGACGTCTCCTCCTCGCCCGCGTGCCCGTCCAGCGCCGTCTTGCGGAGCTTGTCCAGGCGCGCCTGGGTCGCCGCGTCGTACTCCGGGGCGAAGAGGTAGACGACGTAGTCCCGCCGGCTCTCGAGCTGGGACTGGCAGAAATAGTGGAGGAAAGCGTCGTTGCCGCCGTGCCCGTTGACCAGGACGATCTTCTTGAAGCCGTTGCGGGCCAGCTCGTCGCAGGTCTGCTGGAGGACGTCGAGCATCATCCGGCTGCCGTAGGCGATCGTGCCCGGCTGGTTCTTGGCTTCGAAGATCTGGCCGACGAAGTAGGGCGGAAAGACGACGGCGTACTCGGCCGCGGCCGCGCGCAGGGCGACCTCGCGGCAGTCGATGAGGTCCGTCCCGAGCGGCAGGTGCGGGCCGTGCTTCTCCAGGATGCCGAGGGGCACGAGGCACGTTCCCCCCGACGCGGCCACGGCCCGGACGAAGTCCGGCGAGGTCAGCTCCTCGTAGCGGACGGGGAGCGGACTCCCGGCCGACGGAGCGGCCTTCTGACCGGCCGACGGGGCCACGGAAACCGCGGTCAGGACGATAGCCATGACGGCCCAGGCGATGCGGCGGTGATTCATGATCGGGACCTCCTCGGGGCGATGAGCGCGCCCGAAATATAGCCCCCGGCCGGGCCCCTGTCAACACGTCCGAGCCTCCGGCGGAGCGGTCGCCAACGGGGGACGGTCCCGTCCCCGTCGAGGTTTGGAGAAACCCCCCAAAAATGGTATATTTTCTCGAGGAGAAGGTGATCATGAACGTCCAACTGACGAAGGAACAGCTCGCCGCCTTGGTCAAGCTCGTCTACCTGGGCAACCGCATGGCCAACGACTGGCGGACCGACGACGTCATCGAGGAGTACGACGAGATCGAGAGCCTCGTCCTCGACGCGGCCCAAAAACACGGCTTGGGCGACTACGTCGAATTCGACGAGGAGACCAAGAAGGCCATCCCCTCCGGCGAGCTCGAGGAGAAGATGACCGAGACCGTCGACTTCTACAACGACAACTCCTTCTGGGACCAGCTCATCTACCGCATGGCCGACCGCGACTATGTCCGCAAGTTCGGCGAGGAGGCCCTGGGGGAGCTTTATACGGAAAAGGGCATGGAGCGGGAGCGCCCGCTCATCGAGAAATACGAGAAGGAATTCAACGACAACGGCCTCGACCGGCTCGATGTCCGCCGCGACAACTGAAAAAAAAGGGAGCGGCTTGTTCAGCCGCCCCCTTGGTTGAGCCTTGTCGAGGACCCCGGGCTCTCCGGGGTTTGCGGTCTTAGTAGGACCGGTTGCCGCCGAAACCGCCGGTGCGCGGCGAGTCCGTGCGGGGCTTGGCCTCGTTGACCTTGGCCGAGCGGCCCTTGAGGTCCCTGCCGTTCAGCATGGAAATGGCCTTGTCGGCCTCTTCCCGCTTCGGCATCTCGATGAAGCCGAAGCCGCGGGATTCGCCGCTGAACTTGTCCTTGATGACGGACGCCCGGGACACTTCGCCGAACGCCTGAAAAGCTTCCCTCAGGTCGTTCTCGCTCACGGTGTTGGACAGATTGCCAACGTAGATGTTCATTCTCGTCTCCTTTCGACGATGGAAAGACCCTTCCGAGCCTTCCCGGTTTTAAAGATGTTTGAACGTCATAAAGGAGAGGAGTGCGCGACCGGTCAGGGCCTCTGGCCCCTTCCTTTAGTCATTCAGGTGTTGATAGCTGAGGTTTCCCTTTGCGTATGAACGGGACCAGTATACCACAATTCACCTAATTTTGCTTGTCCGGGGCGGGAAAATCACATATAAGGGAAAGGGTTCCCGCGCCCATATCGAGATCCCAGGGAGGCTGTCCGATGAGCAAATGCATGGGTTGGACGGGCGTCCCGGTCGCCGTTCTTGCGATACTCCTCATGATCGGCTGCAACGGGGGGACGCCGCCGGAGGAAAGCCGGCCGGAGGCCGCGGTGGCGCCGGGCGTGGCGAAGCTCCCGTGGCCCCCGCCCAAGGACCTGAACGAGCTCTTCCAGGTGGAGTTCAAGACCGGCCGGGTCGACGAGATGAGGCCGTACGCCGTCAGCCCGATCGGCGAGGGCCGGATCAGGCTCGTCTTCGGCATCGTCGACGGCGGCTGCATCACCAAGGAGACGCTGGCCGTCCGGTCGGTCGAGATGGGCGCCGACAACGTGACCACGATCCATCTGCTCTACACGCTCGACGGCCAGCCCTGCAAAGCGCTGTTCAAGCGCGAGCTCGACGCCACGCTCCGGCTGCCCAAGCCGGGCGCCTACCGGATCCGGCTGTGGGTCCACGAGCTCTACTACGGCCGGGGCGAAGTCCCGGCGCCGGTCCAAGAGATCACGATCTGAGCGGACGGCCGCTTGACTCCCGGCCGCGGCCGGGGCTATCATCCCGCCATTGCGGGGCTCAGGGGACAGGGATCCCTATCCCCCGGGAGGGAAGCATCCATGAAGAAAGCCGCGTCGCTGGCGCTCATTTTCCTGATCCTCGCTTTATGGGGCTGTGCGCCCGGCGGAGCTCCCGACGACGACGACCCGCCGCCCGAGCCAGTGGCGATCAACATCATCGAGAGCGCGGCCAGCGTCGAGGTCGGCCATACCTTTCAGTTCCACTACAGCGTCTCCAACACGGCCAATACCTCCTGCGCCTGGAGCGTCGATAACGTCGCGGGCGGCAACGCCACGGTCGGGACGATCGACGCCGGCGGGCTCTACACGGCGCCGGCGGCCGTGCCCAACCCGGCGCAGGTGACCGTCAAGGCCGTCGCGGCGGCCGATGCCGCCAAATCCGATACAGCCACAGTAACGGTCCTGCCTCCGCCGCCGTTCACGATCTCGCCGGCGACGGCGACCGTGCCGGCGGGGGGAACGCAGCCGTTCACGACCACGGCGGAGGTCGATTGGTCCCTGGAGGGCGCCGCCGGCAACACGGCGCCCCTCGGCTCCATCGGCGCGGACGGCGTCTTCACGGCCCCGCTCGCGCCGCCCCTAGGCGGCGAAGTGACGATCGTGGCCACCTCGAAGACGAATCCGTCGCTGCAGGCCACGGCCGTCGCCGCGGTCACGTTCTCCAACGCCAGCCTCCACGGCCCCTATGCCTTCGTCTATCGCGGCGCCGACGCCGGCGGCCCGGCCTTTATCGGGGGCCGTCTGACCGCCGACGGAGCCGGCGCGATTACCGAGGCGCACCTCCACATCTACCAGGCCGCCGTCAAGCTGGATGCCGCGCCGTTCACGGGATCCTACCAGGTCCAGGCCGACGGGCGGGCCGCCCTCACGCTTTCGGACGGCGAAGCGACTCAGACGCTGCGCTGCGTCCTGGCCTCGGACGACTCGGCCCGGCTGATCGGATTCGGCCCGGGCGCCGCGGGCTTCGGCGAGCTTGAACGGCAGGCGGCCTCGGCCCTAGCCGGCGGCATGCCTCTGGGGACGTTCGTGTTCGGCTACGACGGGACGGATTATTACGCGGCCGAGGATCCGAAGCGCGGCCAGCCCATCGCGGCGGCCGGCCGGTTCGTCATCAGCTCCGATACCCTCGATCCGATCCACGACGGCGTCTCCGACATCAACCGGAACGGCCAGTGGGTCCAGAGCGGCGACTCGGGGTCCACGTTCTTCGGCTGGATCACCCATCTGGGCAACGGCTGGGGCTATATCGGCCTCAGCCATACTCTGGGCGCCGATCAGTTCGCTTACTTCATGCTCTCTTCGGACGAAGCTCTGCTCATTGGCTGGTATGGGTCTCTGTACCTGGGCGAGACGCTCGGGGTCATCGGCCGGATGACCAGCCAGGCGGCCGGCCCGTTCTCGGCGTCTTCGTTATCGGGGGCCATCTCCGATCTCTCCCACGGCTACGGGGCGGTACCCGATCCGACACCCGACCCGTTCATCCCGGCCGATCCCGCCTTCTCGGCGGGGACCATGACGGCCGACGGGGCCGGTCACTTCACGGGAGGGACGACCGACACCTACGTCGGTGGGACATTGGGTACGGGATTGGCGGTTACGGGGACTTATGCCGCGGCGCCGAATGGGCGGGGGACCGCGACGATCACGGCGGGCGGTCTCACGAATTATGTGGCGCTTTACCTGTCATCCGCGAACTCGGCTATTTCGGTCGGCCTGGATACCTGGGGGACGGGTTTGTCGGACTTCTCGCCCCGCGGGGCAGGGCCGTTCGGCGTGGCCTCCCTCGACGGCCATTACGCGTTCACGCTCAGAGGCACCCTGACCTCGCCGGGCAACGACGTCTCCGGGCAGATCCTGTTCAACGGCCTGGGCGCCCTGGCCGGGGCCATCGATATCAACGCGGCCGGTGTGATCCAACCGGACGTCCCGGTCACGGGGTCTTATACGATGAGCGCCTCGGGCCGGGGCACGGCGATGATCACCACCCCGAGCGCGACCTGGACGGTGACGATCTACATCAGGGACGCCGCGACGGCGTTCCTGATGGGGACGAGCTTCCCCGGGAACGGGAGCCTCGTCCGGCAGTATTGACGCATCCCGATATTTCGGTTACTTTACTAGCCCTACGTTTTTACTTTTCCGAGGAGGACGAATGACCGCTCGCAAGATCTACTGGACCGAAACCGACGAGGCGCCTTACCTGGCGACCTTCTCTCTACTTCCCGATCATCCAGGGCTTCACCCGGGGGACCGGGGTCGACGTCGAGCTCTGCGACATCTCGCTCGCCGGCCGCCTGCTGGCCAACTTCCCCGATGACCTGACCGAGGCCCAGCGGGTCCCGGACAACCTGGCCTTCCTGGGCGAGCTGGCCCTGAAGCCCGAGGCCAACATCATCAAGCTGCCGAACATCAGCGCCTCGCTGCCCCAACTCCTGGAGACCATCGAGGAGCTCCAGTCGCAGGGCTACAAGGTCCCCGACTATCCCGAGAATCCCAAGACCGACGCCGAGAAGGAGATCCAGGCCCGCTACGCCAAAGTCCTCGGCAGCGCCGTCAACCCGGTCCTGCGCCAAGGGAACTCCGACCGGCGGGCGCCCCTTTCCGTGAAGAGATACGCCCAGAAGAACCCCAACAAGATGCTGCCCCTCGGCGCCTGGAAGCCCGACAACAAGGCCCACGTGACTCACATGACGGGCGGCGACTTCTACGGCAACGAGAAGTCCGTGACCGTGGCCAAGGGCGGCGACTTCCGGATCGAGCTCCAGGGCGCGGACGGAGCGGTCAAGGTCCTCAAGGACAAGCTGGCCTCGCTCGACGGCGAGATCCTCAGCGCGACCTTCATGAGCAAGAAGGCCCTGCGGGCCTTCTACGCCGCCCAGATCGAGGACGCGAAAGCCAAGGGCCTGCTCCTGTCGCTCCACCTCAAGGCCACGATGATGAAGGTCTCCGACCCCATCCTCTTCGGGCACGCCGTCTCCGTCTTCTTCGAAGCGGCCCTGACCAAGCACGCCGCGGCGCTCAAGGAGTGCGGCTTCAATCCCAACAACGGCCTCGGCGACCTCTACGCCAAGATCAAGACCCTGCCCGAGGCCAAACAGAAAGAGATCGAAGCCGACATCCAGGCCGTCTACGCCACAAGGCCCCCGCTGGCCATGGTCGACTCGGACAAGGGCATCACCAACCTCCATGTCCCGAGCGACATCATCGTCGACGCCTCCATGCCGGTCGTCGTCCGAGAATCGGGACAGATGTGGGGGCCGGACGGCAAGCTCCACGAGACCAAGGCCATGATCCCCGACCGCTGCTACTCGACGATCTACAGGACGATCATCGAGGACTGCCAAAAGCACGGCGCGTTCGACCGGGCCACCATGGGCAGCGTCCCCAACGTCGGGCTGATGGCCCAGCAGGCCGAAGAGTACGGCTCCCACCCGACGACCTTCGAGATCCCCCGCGACGGGACGGTCCGCGTGGTCGCGGCCGACGGCCGCGTCCTCATGGAGCACGCCGTCGAGGCGGGCGACGTCTGGCGGCTGTCCAGGGTCAAGGACATCCCCATCCGCGACTGGGTCAAGCTGGCCGTCAAGCGGGCCAAGGCCACGGGCGCTCCCGCCGTGTTCTGGCTCGACCGGAACAGGGCCCACGACGTCCAGGTCATCGCCAAGGCCGAGAGATACCTCAAGGACCACGACACGGCCGGGCTGACCATCGCCTTCATGGCCCCCGTCGAAGCCATGAAGTTCTCGCTCGAGCGCATTCGCAAGGGCCTGGACACCATCTCGGTGACGGGTAACGTCCTGCGTGATTACCTGACGGACCTCTTCCCGATCCTCGAGATCGGCACGAGCGCCTATATGCTGTCCATCGTGCCGCTGCTCGCGGGCGGCGGCCTGTTCGAGACGGGCGCGGGCGGCTCGGCCCCCAAGCACGTCCAGCAGTTCGAGAAGGAGAGCTACCTGCGCTGGGACTCGCTCGGCGAGTTCTCGGCTTTCACCGCTTCGCTCGAGCACTTGGCCGGCGCCTTCAAGAACGCCAAGGCCCAGGTCCTGGCCGAGACCCTCGACGCGGCCATCGGCAAGTTCCTCGACAACGGCAAGTCGCCCGCCCGCAAGGTCGGCCAGATCGACAACCGGGGCAGCCACTTCTACCTGGCCCTCTATTGGGCCGAGGCCCTGGCCGCCCAGGACAAGGACGGGGAGCTCAAGGCCAAGTTCGCGCCCGTGGCCAAGGCCCTCGGCGAGAAGGCCGCGGAGATCGACGCCTGCCTGATCACGTTCCAGGGCAAGCCCGTCGACATGGGCGGCTACTACCACCCTGACAAGAAGAAGCTCGCGGCGGCCATGCGGCCCTGCGCGACGCTCAACTCGGTCATCGACGCGCTGTAGCGCGTGGCGGGCCGGTCCCGCAAGGACACCTCGCGGCCCCGTCGCCCCGGTCATGAGCCGGAGCGGCGGGGCCGTTTTTTGTATGGGAGCAATCCCTATTGATTCAATAGGGAATCGGGCCTATATTGGAGGCAAAGGAGATCCCCCATGAATAAAGCCGTTCTCGCGCTGGCGCTTTTCACGCTGATCGCCGTTTCGGGCCTGGCCCAGATGTCCGAACAGGACCAGGCCAAGGCCATGGAGGCCTATATGAAAGCCGGGGCCGTCACGGCCGACCATGAGGCCCTCAAGTACTTCGCCGGCCGCTGGAAGGTCGAAAGCAAGATGTGGGCCGCTCCCGGCGCCCCGCCGACCGAGTCGGTCAACAGCAATGAGGGCGAGATGATCCTGGGCGGCCGTTACGTCCGGCTGACTTACAAGGGCGAGATGATGGGCCAGCCGTTCGAGGGGCTCCAGATCTCGGGCTACGACAATATCGCCAAAGCCTACACGACCTTCTGGATCGACAATAGCTCGACCAGCTTCTACCTATTGAAGGGGACCTACGACGCGGCCAAGAAGACCTACACGTTCACGGGCCGCTGGACCGATCCCCTGGGCGGGGACACGCCGGTCCGGATGGTCATCAGGATCGTCTCTCCGGACGTCTACGAGTCCGAGACCTACATGAAGCTGCCGGACGGCAAGGAATTCCTGAACATGTCCGACCGCAGCGTCCGGATCAAATAACGGGCCATGAAAAGGGACAAAGGCGCTCCGGAGAGCGTCGATGCCTATATCGCCGGGTTCCCGCCCGAAGTCCGGGCGGTCCTTCGGAAGTTGAGGGCGACCATTCGCCAGGCGGCCCCGGACGCCGAGGAGAGGATCAGCTGGGGCATGCCCGCGTACGCCCTGGACGGGATGCTGACCTTTTTCGCGGCTTTCAAGAACCACGTCTCCTTGTTCCCGGGCCCGAGCGGCCTCGAGAGGTTCCGCGAAGAGCTCGCGGTCTACGAGACGTCGAAGGGCACCGTGAAATTCCCGCTCGGGACACCGGTGCCTTACGGACTGATCGCCCGGATCGTCAAATTCCGGGTCAAGGAGAACCAGACCCGGGCGGCCGCCAAGCGCAAGAAAAAATAGAGCCCGTCTACCTGTCTCCGAACCCCTTCAGACGCGGCGATCGATCAGCGCGGGAAGGGTATATGACCCGGGTCAGAGGAACCGTTTCAGGCCGGGGACGCGGGTGAGGAGCCAGGCCAGCCCGAACGAACCGGCCACCGCGGCCGGCGCCACGATCAGGAACTTGAGCTCCGGGGCGATCGGCAGCGGCTGGGCCAGGCGCGCGATCGCGACGGCCACCGGGGCTTGCACCACATAGGCGCCGAAGGCGGCTCGCCCCATTCCGCGGGCCAGAGGCCCGGCGTGGTCGAGGCGGCGCTGGAAGGTCCCGAGGAGCCAGACGGACATGCCGGTCGCCGTGATCCCCTCGCCGGCGGCTATGACGGCCGCCTGCCAAGTCATCCCGCCGCCGAGCGGATCCAGGGATGTCATGTTGAGCAGGAGCGTCGTGATGATCAATCCGGCCCCGCCGAAAGCCGCCCATCCCGCCTGCCGGCGCAGCCGGTCCGGGACCGGGTCGAGCCAGCCGTTCTCGGCGCAGGCGATGCCGAGCGCGAACAGGCCGACGCACTGAGGCCACTGCCAGACGTGCAGCACGAAGATCTGGTGGGAGTCGATAGGGTATCGCAGCCGGACGACGAACGTGGCCGCCGCGATGCCCGCGGCCAGGCCGGCGAGAAAGGATGCGCGCCACGGACGTGGAGAGGGACGGGCCGGCCGGATGACGCGCCAAGCGACATACCCCACGGAAAAGATAAGCAGGGCGAGGACGAACCACAACGGGCCCGGATCGAGCTCCTTCAGCTGGTCCCGGAAGAACCAGGCGAGGGACCTGCCGCGCTGGTCGCCCATCCATCTCACGACGGGGAAGACGACGAGCAGGAAGGCCAGGAAGGGCGGGCCGAGCCGGACGAGGCGGTCGCCCAGGAAGCCCGCGGGGCCCTTGCGGGCCAAGGCCCGCGGCACGAACAGCCCCGCGATGAGGAAGAACAGCCCCATCGCGAACATGGATCCGACGGCCACGTAGAACGCGGCGGGAATGATGAACGCCTTGTTCGTCGACGGCTCGCGGTAGGCCCAGGACCCGACCTCGGCGTAGGTGATGAAGACGTGACCCGTGATGACGCCGGCCACGAGCACGGTCTTGAGGTTGTCCAGGTAGGCCCGGCGGGGCGTGGTCATGGACGCCGTGTTCATATGCGTCGGCTCCCTCCGTAAGGGTCCTTAGGCTCGATCCTGGGGGGATGATATTCAGGGCCCCGGACGGAGTCAAGGGAACGGGGGGGAGGGGACGTGTCCGGCCCGAGAGCCCGGTCATTGACATTCGGAAAGATAATCCTCAGAATGCCTCTTCTGATAATAGGAGGTCGCCATGTCGCCAGTGCAGCATCGTGTCGCGTTCGTTTTGGCCCTGGCCACTGTCGTGCTCACCGGTGTGACCATGAGCGGTGAGCCGATCGCCGTCAAGTCCGGAGCCGTCGTCCTGCCCATATCCGGCCTGGCTTTAGATCTCCCGGTCGATGGCCGCGCCGACTTCACCTGGAGCTTGTCCTCCAGCTACGCACTCTCCGCCAACGGGGCGTCCTTCGACGGCCGCGATGTCATTGACGAAAAGATCACGGATAAGCTTGTCGCCGGATGCTGGGTGCAGGTCGGCTATTTTGACGCGGGGAACTGCAAGGCCACCGTGGGCGCGACCAGTCTGACCGACGACTGGAACGAAGAGCGCGATCTCTACGGCCTCCACTGGTGCCTGCGCGGCGGGACGTTCGACCTCGGTGCGGAACTCGGCAAGGTCCCGGCGGTCGCCATGTGCGCCCACCGCGAGGGGAGGAAGGACCTCCTCATCCACCGGTTCTTCCTCGACCTGCCACAGGGATCCGCGCGCGAGACCATCATCACCGCGCTGGCGAAAACAACCGTGATCGAGCGCGTCGCTCTCGCCTGGCAGCAGGACGCATGGGCGGCCGTCAAACCGCGACAACGACCCGAGGTCCGCAACCGGGGAGACGTCGAGCCCGTGCGCACGGTCAAGCTGGCGAAAAGCGGCCTGATGCTCGCCCTGCCCGATGACGGCTGCATCTGGTTGGTGCGCGCACCCAGTGAGGACGATGCCGTGGACTGGCTCGATATCATGGCCCCCGGCATGAACGAAGTGACCATCGAAGTGGTGCGGGTACCCAATGCGACCTGCCAGGAAGTTTTCGACAGTATCACGGCCGAAAAGCGTTACGACGCTCCTCCGGCCAATGTTCCCGAGGGCTGGACCGTCGGCCCGACCCTGGTCGTCAACGGGCAACTGGAGCGGGTGGTCGGCCGTTCCATCGGCGGCAGCGCCATCCTGGTCGGTCTGTTCAACGTGCCGGACCAGGGGCGCGGCGCCGGCGATTTCGCCGGGCTCGCTCCGATGCTGGCGGCCATCGCCAAGGCCGCAGAGGCGCTCTGAACTGTGAAAGAAGCGCGGGGGTCTGATCCCGGCTTGACACTCGGGTAGGTTGCGGCCTATCATTCCTTCAAGCAAACGGGAGGATGAGTTCTATGAAAACACCCATGATCTATATTGTCCGGCCCCGCGCCATCATTCTCGGGGCCCTCGCCCTCACGATCATGATGCTTCACCCCGGGACGCATAGGCCGCCGGACGGGAAGGTGTGTACCTGACCGCGGTTCCTTCCCGGGCCAGGTCTCCTCGGGGCGCTCCAAGGGACGGTCGACTGATCCCCATCGTTTCTTTTCCTTTCGTTCGATTTCCCCTTGACAAACGCCTCCGCCGGTCTTATCTTATAAATGGTGAACAAAATGGTAAACACATTGAGACGCGAGCTGACCCTGCGGCAGGCCAAGGTCCTCCAGGCCGTCGAGGACTTCATCCTCGGCCACGGCTACGGCCCGACCATCCGCCAGCTGGGCGCGGCGCTCGGGATCCCCAGCCCCTCGGCCGTCCTCAAGCACCTCCAGAGCCTGGAGCGCAAGGGCTACATCAGCCGCGCCGACGGCGACATCCGCGTCGCCGGCTTCCCGGCCCTGGTCGAGAGCCAGGTCCGGGTGCCGGTGGCCGGGCTCGTCCCGGCCGGCGGGCCGCGCGAGTCGTTCGACACGACGGGCGAGGCCATGGACGTCCCGGGCTGGATGGTCGGCCGCCGCCGGGGCAACGTCTTCTGCATCCGGGTCGACGGCAAGAGCATGATCGACGCCTACATCGACGACGGCGACCACGTCCTGCTCGAGCGGACCAACCTGGCCAACTCCGGCGAGATGGTCGTGGCCATGCTCGACGACGGCTCGGTCACGCTCAAGCGCCTGCGCCGCGACAACGGCCAGGTCTTCCTGGTCCCGGAGAACCCGGCCTTCCAGCCGATCGCGGCGCCCTCGGCCAAGATCCTGGGGCGGGTCATCGGCATCATGCGCAAGTACTGAACGGGGCGGAGCCCCGATATCGCGTCCCCTTCGCGGAAGGGGAGAACAAGGAAATCGGATCGCCGGACAGAAAGGAGGAGAGGTGTCCCTGTCGCAGAACGGGCGGCGTTACATCGTCCACGTCGACATCGACGCCTTCTTCGCCGCCGTCGAGGTCCTGCTCGACCCCTCGCTCGCGGGCAAGCCGGTCATCGTCGGCGGCCTGCCGCACGAGCGCGGCGTGGCCTCGACCTGCTCCTACGAGGCCCGCAAGTTCGGCGTCCACTCCGGCATGCCCCTGCGCCAGTGCTATCAGCTCTGCCCCCAGGGCGTCTTCGTCCGCGGCAACTACCACGTCTACCAGTCCTTCTCCGAGCGCTTCTTCCGCGTCCTCCACGCCGCGACCCCGGACGTCGAGGAGGCCTCGCTCGACGAGGCCTACCTGGAGCTGACCCGCTGCGGCCACCTCTATCCGTCGTTCCCGGAGGCGGCCCGCGACCTCAAGCGGCGGGTCGAGCGCGAGATCGGGGTCACCGTCTCGGTCGGCGCTGCGCCGAACAAGGTCCTGGCCAAGCTGGCCACGGGCCGGGCCAAGCCGGCCGGCTTCTTCGAGATCCGCGTGGGCGAGGAGGCCGCCTACCTCCGCGACCTCGGCATCGAGGCCCTGCCCGGCATCGGGCCCAAGGCCCAGGTCGTCCTGCGCCTGATGAACATCCACAAGATCGGCCAGCTGTGGGGCCTGCCGCGGGCCACCCTGCACACGCTCTTCGGCTCGGGCGGCGACGACATCTACCTCCAGTCGCGCGGCCTCGACAGCCGGCCGCTCGTCTCGCGGACCCTGCCCAAGTCCGTGTCGCGCGAGACGACCTTCCTCGAGGACCTCTGGGACAAGCGCCTGCTCCTGGCCCACCTGGCCTACCTCTGCGACCGGCTGACCCTGGCCCTGCGCGAGGACCGGCTCTACGCCCACGTCATCGAGGTCAAGGCCCGCACCGCCGACTTCAAGACCGAGATCAAGCGCCGCCTCGTCCTGTCGCCCCTGCAGGACACGGCCCGGATCTACAAGATCGCCGAGGAGCTCTTCCTCGAGCTCTTCGCCGGCACGCGGCTGGCCCTGCGCCTGGTCGGGGTCAAGGCCGCCGAGCTGGTGCGGGTCCGGCCCCTGGCCCTCTTCGAGCCCTACTCGGAGCGGCCCGAGCGGCTGGGCCGGGCCCTCGACCAGGTCCGCGACAAGTACGGCTTCGGTTCGCTCTTGACGGCCCGGGAGAGGATGCTCGACGCCGTCTACGCCTCCGACCCGCGGCGGGGCTACGTCCTCAAGACGGCGTCCCTGACGAAGTGAGGGGAGACCAGAGCGCCATGTTCGTCCCGCTCCGCATCCATTCGACGTACAGCCGGGGTCGGGGCGGCGTCACGCTCGAGGAGGCCTCGGGCTGGGCGGCGGCGCGGCGGCTACCGGCCGCGGGGCTCGCGGACATCGGCAACATCTACGGCTGGGGCAAGTGGAAGCGCGTCGCGCCGGCCGGCGGCTACCGGCCGCTCTTCGGCTGCGAGCTCGAGTGCGGCGGCCGGCGGTTCGTCTTCCTGGTCAAGACGCGCGAGGGCTATTCGAACCTCATGGAGATCTTCAACCGGAGGGAGATCCGCGAGACGGCCGGGCTCGTCGTCATCTACGTGCCGGGCGGGGGAGAAGCGGCCCTGCCCGACGACCTGCGCGAGAAGGTCGCGCCGGGGGACCTGTATATCGGGGCGGAGTTCGGGAACTTCAGTCGGCTTCAGGAATCCGATCTGCCCGTCGTCTGGGCCAATCCGCTCAAGTACCTGACCAGCCCCGAGCGTCTCGTCCTCCTCCACGCCATCGACAAGAAGGTCCCGTACCCGCCCGAGCGCGACCGGCTGCTCGCGAAAGTGCGGATCTTCGGCCCCGACCAGGAGGCCCTGGCCCTGCGCCGCTTCGGCGACGCCGCGAAGAGCGCCCTGGCCCGGACGGCCGAGGTCGCCGAAAAGTGCGAGTTCGCCTTCGACGGCATCATCCCCGGTCTCCCGGCCGACCTCTTCCCGCGGGGCCTCCGCGAGGTCGTCGCGGAGCGCCTCGCGGCCGCCAAGGACCTGACCTGGAAGGAGCGCCAGCGGGCCCGCCGCGAGCTCGCCGCCGTCGAGCAGTCGGGCTTCGGGCCCTACTTCCTGGTCGTCCACGACATCGTCGAGTTCGCCCGCCGCCGCGGCATCCTCCACAACCTGCGCGGCTCGGCGTCCTCGTCCTTCCTGGCCTGGCTCCTCGGCCTGTCCCACGTCAATCCCATCGCGTTCGACCTCTACTTCGAGCGCTTCCTCAACCGCGGCCGGCCCGACCCGCCCGACATCGACATCGACTTCGACTCCCGCCGCCGCGACGAGGTCCTGCGCTACGTCCTCGAGCGCTACGGCGCGGGCCGGACGGGCGCGGCCTACGTCTGCTCGCTCAAGGACTTCGGCGGCCGGTCGGCCCTCTACGAGACGCTCCGGGCCTTCGGCGTGCCGCCCGACGAGGCCCGCGGCCAGTCCAAGCGCGTGCCGTACTTCGCCGAGCCGTCCTGGCTGCGGCGGGCCGCGCCGGCCCCGGGCCGCCTCGACGCCTGGAAGCTGGCCGCCGAGCTCCAGGACGTCTACCGCGAGATCTCGCTCCACGTCGGCGGGGTCATCCTGACCCCGGGCCCGGTCGAGCGCTACCTGCCCCTCGAGACCTCGGCCAAGGGCCTGCGCATGACCCACTTCGACAAGGACGCCGTCGAGGACCTGCGGCTGATCAAGCTCGACCTGCTCTCGGTGCGGGGGCTGGCGGCCGTCTCGGAAACGAAGGACAAGCTCCGGCTCCGGACGCTCCCGGAGGGCGACGCCGCCACCTACGCCGCCCTGCGGGCGGCCCGGACGGTCGGTTGCTTCCAGGTCGAGAGCCCGGCCATGATGAACCTCCTGCGGCGGATGAAGCCCGCGGACGTGCACGAGATCACGCAGGCGCTGGCCCTGGTCCGGCCCGGGCCGACCGAGAGCGGCATGAAGGAGGCCCTCCTGCGGCGGAGGAGCGGGCGCGGGCCGGCGGGATCGGCGGCCGTCCCCGACGACCCCTTCCTGGCCCGCATCCTGCCCGAGACCGGCGGCATCCTGCTCTACGAGGAGCAGGTCATGCAGGTCGCCGAGCGGGTGGCCGGGATGCCTCCGGAGGAAGGCGACCTCCTGCGCCGGAGCCTGCGCAAGGGGAGGGGCGGCGATCCGGCCCTGCGGACGAAGTTCGCCCGCGAGGCCGGCGAGCGCGGCTACGCGCCGGCCGAGATCGAGCGGTTGTGGAAGACCATGGAGAAGTTCTCCTCCTACTCCTTCAACAAGGCCCACAGCGCCTCCTACGCCGCCATGGCCTACCAGGCCGTCTACCTCAAGGTCCACCACCCCGTGACGTACTTCGCGGCGGTGCTCAACGCCGGCGGCGGCTACTACGATCTCCCGGAGTACGTGGCCGAGGCCAAGCGCGCCGGCGTCCGCATCCTGGGCCCGGACGCCAACCGCAGCGGGGCCGGCTTCGAGGTCGAAGGCGGGGCCATCCGGGTCGGCCTGACCTCGATCAAGGGGCTGGGCCTCAAGCCGGTCGAGCGCGTTCTCGAGGAGCGGCGGGCCGGCGGCGACTTCCTCTCGGTCGAGGACTTCCTGGCCCGCGTCAAGCCGGGCCAGGCCGAGCTCCTGGCCCTCATCCGGGCCGGCGTCTTCGATTCCCTCGAGCCGCGGCGGACGCGCCAGGTCCTGCGCTACTTCCGGGGCCTCGAGCACATGGAAGAGGTCGCCGACATCGCCCCGAACGAGAAGCGGCGCATGCTCTTCGAGTCGCTCGGCTTCCTGACGGAGGGCGACGACCTCGACCTCTACGAGGGCAAGCGGCCGCCGCTCCGGGTGAAGGACCTCAAGGACTGCGCCGGGACCCTGGTCGAGCTCGTCGTCCGCGTCGTCGACGCCCGCCAGCGGGTGACCTACGGCGCCCTGCACGGCGGCGGGAACGGCCACGGGGGATTCGGCGGATACGGCGCAGGGAACGGGGACGGGGGCGGGGACGATGACGCCGATCCGGAGGTGACGGACGGGGAGCGCGGGGGATACGGCGTCGGGACGGGGGGCGCAAAGTATTTTTACATGTTCGAGGACGAGACGGGGCTCCTCGAGGGCGTCGGCGAGACGCGGTGCGCCACCTACGGGACGCCGCCGGTCTGCTTCCTGCGGGGCGAGGTCCGCCGGGACGGGGAGGGCGTTCCCAAGATCACCAAGTGCGCCTTTCTGAGGTCCTTCTGATGAAAGCCTGCGCCGCGGCGACTGGCCCGATTTCCCGTTTTTTTTGCGATTCTTTATCGGGTCTTCATATTTATTCAAGAAAATCGTGTTGTGAAGATATTGGCACGCTTTTAGCAGCAAATAATGTTACGGAGGTCGATATGAACGGCTACCGGTTCTCGGCTTACGTCATCCGTGATCGCGAGGGTTGGGCGGCCCATTGCCCGGAGTTTCCCGATTGCCGGGCGCGCGGCGTGACCTACGAGGAGGCCCTGGACAACCTCCGGGACGTCATCCGCATCTGCGTCGAGGACGGGCTCGGCGACGACGAGGCGCCGCCCCAGCACCACGGGCTGACGTTCACGACCCTGAGCGTCTGACCGGCGGAGAGCGGACCTGTTATCCCGTCCGCCGGCCTTCGAGGTGGAGGCGGTGGAGCACCCGGTGGGCCGCCGGGGCGATCATGATCCCCACCACGACCAGGAAGACCACACCCGAGAAAAGCGCGTAGCCGGACGCGAACACCTTGCCTCCGGTCGTCCGGATCGCGTCCACTGGACCCATGCCGCCCAGGATCATCGAGGCGTTGAGCGTGGCGTCGAGCCAGGGCAGGCCCTCGAAATGATGATAGCCCAGGATGCCCAGGCCGAGCGACGCCGCGATCACCGTCAGCCCGATGGCGACGTGGACCAGAAGGCGGGCGACGAACCGGCGCGCGGGCAGGAGCGGTTCCGTCTTGTGTTCGTACTTCATGGGTGTATCTTATCCCAATCGTCCCGGCGACCCAATCCTTCCGTCGCGCCTTGACAGTCCGGCCGCCGGAGGCTATAAGTCGTCTCATGTCACCCCTCAAGATCAAGCCCCAGATCCGATACGGTCTCGTACTCGCGGCCTGCGCCCTGGCGGTCGCGGCCGTCGTGCTTCCGGCTGCCGGCCAGACGGCCAAGCGCCCGATCGCCCTCGACGATCTGTTCAAGATCAAGGGCGTCGGCGATCCCCAGCGCTCGCCCGACGGCAAATGGGTCGCCTACACCGTCGGCACGACCGATCTCGAGAAGGACAAGCGCGACACCGACCTGTGGATGGTCGGCTGGGACGGCGGCGAGGAGATCCGCCTGACCTCGAGCCCCGACGGCGAATCGACGCCCCGCTGGAGCCCGGACGGCCGTTACCTGGCCTTCCTGGCCTCGCGCGGCACCGAGGAGGAGAAGAAGCTCGGCGCCCAAGTGTGGCTCCTCGACCGCCGGGGCGGCGAGGCCCAGCGGCTGACCGATGTCAAGGGCGGCGTCGGCGCCTATGCCTGGTCGCCGGACGGCCAGCGCCTGGTCCTCGTAGTCAGCGAGCAGGACCCGGCCGACGAGCCCGAGAAGATGGAGGGCTGGAAGCGGAAGACCAGGCCGCCCGTCGTCATCGACCGCTATCATTTCAAGCGGGATCGCGCGGGCTATCTCAAGACGCTCGGCACGCACCTCTGGCTCTTCGACGTGACGAGCCGCAAGGCCGAGCAGCTGACCTCCGGCGCGTACAGCGACGGCTCGCCCGTCTGGTCGCCGGACGGCGCCCGCATCGCTTTCGCCAGCGACCGAGGACCCGATCCGGACCGCAATCCCGAATCCAACGTGTTCGTAGTCGAGGCCAAGCCCGGCGCCGAGGTCAAGCGGCTGACCTCGAACGAAACCCCGGACGGCGGTCGTCCCGCCTGGAGCCCCGACGGCCAGTGGATCGCCTTCCTCTTTGGCGACGAGCCCCGGTTCTCGGCCTACAGCCTGAGCAAGCTGGCCGTCGTACCCTCGGCCGGCGGCGCCGCCAAGGTCCTGACGGCGGCCCTGGACAGGCCCGTATCCGGGCCCCTGCTTTGGTCGGCCGACGGAGCGAGCCTTCTTTTCCTGGCCGAGGACGACCGCGAATCCTACGTCGGGCGCGTTCCGGCCGCCGGAGGCCCAGTCGAGAAGCTGACGACGGGCCGGCGCACGGTCTCGAACATCTCCCTCGGACCGGACGGCGCGGTCACGCTGCTTGCCGGGACGGCCACCGAGGTGGCCGAGGTCCAAGCTCTCGAGAACGGGAGTTTGAGGCGCCTGACGCGCCAGAACGACGCCCTTTTCGCCGGCCTCGAGCTCGGCCTCACGGAGCCGTTGACCTCGAAGAGCAAGGACGGAGCCGTGGTCAACAGCATCCTCGTCAAGCCGGCTTCTTATGTTCCCGGCAAGCTCTACCCTCTGCTCCTCCGCATCCACGGCGGACCGAACGGCCAGGACGGCTGGGGCTTCAGCTTCGAGCGCGAGTTCTTCGCGGCCCAGGGCTATGTCGTCCTCGCTGTCAACTACCGTGGCAGCTCGGGGCGGGGGGCCGCTTTTCAGAAGGCCATCTTCGGGGATTGGGGCCGCAAGGAAGTCCTCGACCTGCTCGGCGCGGTCGACCAGGCCGTAGCCCTGAAGATCGCCGATCCGGCCCGGCTGGGCATCGGCGGCTGGAGCTACGGCGGCATCCTGACCGACTACACGATCGCCACCGACACCCGCTTCAAAGCGGCCGTCAGCGGCGCGGGCAGCGCCCTGCAGCTCTCGATGTACGGCAGCGACCAGTACATCCGCCAGTACGAGCTCGAGATCGGCGTGCCCTGGAAGGCCCTCGACCGCTGGATCCGCATCTCCTATCCGTTCTTCCAGGCCGACCGGATCAAGACGCCGACGCTGTACATGGGCGGGGAGAAGGACTTCAACGTCCCCATCATCGGCGGCGAGCAGATGTACCAGGCGCTCCGGAGCCTGGGCGTCCCGACCGAGCTCGTCGTCTACCCGGGACAGTTCCACGGCATCACGACGCCGAGCTACATCAAGGATCGCTTCGAGCGGAATCTGGCCTGGTATGAAAAGTACCTGAAGCCCGCGAAGTAGGGGAAGACTCTCGGCCGAGCTGAACTTGAACGAGCGCCGTCTGGGATCAATGGATAGCACATCGGATCACCACGATAAGCGGAATCTGCTGGCGGTCAATCTGGCCCTGATCGCCAATGCCGGGCTGGCGGCGCTCAAGACCGCGATCGGGATCTTGGGCCACAGCCCCGCCTTGCTCGCGGACGGGATCAACTCCACATCCGACGTGGCCTATGGGATCATCGTTAAAGTCTTCATCAGAAAGGCCCGCCAGCCTGCCGACGACGAGCACCCTTATGGGCATCGACAGCTCGAGAGCATCGCGGCCGTCGTCATCGGAGCCTTCGTCCTGACGACGGCCGTGGCGATCTTTTGGGACGCCATCAACCGGGTCTATGACCTTCTCTCCACGGGAGCCGCCGTCGCAGGAGCCAGCGCGGGAGCCCAGCTCGCGGCCGTGTTCACCATAGGCGTGAAGATCCTCTTGAGCTGGAGAACGAAGCGCATCGGCCGTCAGACGGGCAACCCCGTGGTGCTCGCCATTGCCTCCGACCACCGTAACGATATCTTCGCCGCCGCGGCCGCCGGCATCGGCATCTTCCTGGCCCGCCACGGCTATCCGTGGTTCGACCCCCTGGCCGGAGCGCTGGTCGCCCTGGTGATCCTCCGGACGGGACTCGAGATCCTGCGCGAATCTTCAGGGGACCTGATGGACACCGTCCCCTCTGCGGAGCTCAGGAAAAAGGTCGAGGCTTGCGTGGCCGGAACACCCGGAGTGCTGGCCGTCGAGGAAATGCAGGCGCACCGCTTCGGCCCGTATTTCGTCATCAATCTGACCATCGCCGTGGACGGGTCCATGACCGTGGCCGAAGGGGACGCCATCTCCGCTTGCCTGGAACGCGCTCTTCACCGGGATATCGACCTGCTGCAACGCGTGCACGTCCATTATCATCCCCAGACGGGGAGTCCGTTGCCGCCCCGGATCAGCGCGCCGTAAGTCTCTCGATGGCCGCGGCGACCTTCTCCCGGTGCTGCAGCAGGTCGAGCGGATCCTTGCTGTAGTCCTTGCCGCTCGTGAAGAGCGCGGCCGGGAAGTCGAGGAGCCTGGCGGCCCCGGCGGCCGCCGACTTGAGAGCGGGTTTTCCCTTCGCGGTCTCGACGGCCTTCCGGAGCAGCACGAAATACTCGTAGTCCTCGATCCCTTCGCGCAGGATCTCCCAGCGCACGGAATCGACGGGGCCGCGCAGGTATTTCGTTCGATCCTGCCCCGGCTCGCGGTTGGGAGGATAGAGGAAGCGGCCGTCGCCGTTGCCCCAGTGATTGACCTGACCGTAGGGGACGCCATAGCCGACGGTGTAGGACATGGGGTCTTGCCAGGGATTCTGCAGGACGCCCGGCGGGAAGAGCGTCGGGCTGTTCCAGTAGTCGGCCCGCCAGACGAGGATACCTTCGAGCCCCCACTTGTAGGTCATCCACAGCCACATCCTCAGGTTGACGGCGGGGTGATCGATGAAGAGAGTCACCCACGGGCTCTTGGGGCCGGTGCAGAGGTAGGACCAGAACTCGCGGCCCTTCGGGACGAGCTCGGCCACGGCTCTCGGGTCGACCCGGTCGAAGATGGTGCAGCCGATCTCGGAAACGTCCATGATCTCGGGACCGGGGCGGTGCTCCGTGATGAACCGGGTCAGGCGCGGCGCGTTCCTGCGGATGTTGAGCATGCCCTCGCGGACGAAGGGGTAGTCCTTGGGGTCGGGCTCGTCGAACCAGTAGATGTACTCGCGGCCGAGCCAGCCGTTCGCGGCCAAGTGCCCTTCGACCTGCTTCAGGTACTGGCTGAGCAGGGCGTCGTACTCGGGCGTGCCCTGGCGGAAGCCGCATAAGGTCCCTTCCTGCCGGCTGTAGAACGACCCCGTCCCGAGGCCTTCGAGGGGCAGGTTGTAGGCGTTGAAGCCGAGCTCGTCGAGGACGCGGCGGGCGCCCCGGTCGAACTCGGAGAAATCGACGGCGACCTTCATGCCCTCGAGCGGCATCTCGAAATCGCCGCCCGCGAGGAGGCTGTCGATCCGCGCTTCGGGTCCCTTGGGCGCAGCCCGGAGGACGAGGTCGTCGAACCACGCGGTCCCTTGAGTCGATCCGCCGTTGTCGCGGAAGGCGGGGAAGAGGCTGATCCGGAGGCTTGCGGCGTCTTCGGAGAGGCGGGGGAATTCGACCTTCCCCGGCGACCACCCCGTCGTCCCCTCGAAGACCTTGAGCAGGTTCGCTCCCGCGATCCAGGTCCCTTCGGCGGTGTAGAGCTCGCAGAGGACGGTGAAGCGCTGGCCTGGTTCCGCGGTCCGGGCCCAGAAGGTCAGCTCGAGAGGGGAATGGGCGGCGATCGGAACGGCGGCATCGTATTCCGCCGCGACGTTGCGTTCGACCGAGTCGTCCACGACCTTGTAGGCCCGACGGCCGCCGTGGACGCCCTCGGAGACGAACTCGCCGCCCTTCCAGAACACGCCGGACGTGCCGACCTTCATCGGATAGAGTTCGAACGGGGACGTCGGCGCGATGCGGTGCGCGCGCATGTCCTGGTAATAGAGGTCGACGACCCGCTCGAGGTCTTCCTGCGTCTCCAGGTTGTGATAGGCCTTGATGTCGCCCGTGGGCAGGCCGAAGGAGGACCGGACGGACGCGGTCTCGGGGAGCGTGAAGCTCCGGACCGTGAGCTCGACCGGGACGCGGCAGGACCAGCCTTCGGCCGAGAGCGAGATCATGCCCTTGTAGAGCCCGGGAGCGGCGTCGGTCGGGACGCGGACCGTGATCCACAGGGGATGGTTCTCGCCGGCCGTGGCCGTGAAGGGGCCGTCATAAGGCGGCAAGGGATCGGGCCACCAGCCGGCCTTTCCGAGAGCGTCCGTCGGCGCCGTCACCTTGACGTATTCGACATGGCAGACGGAGATGTCCGCGGCGGCGATCGTCGCGCCCTGGCCGCCGGCGAGGGGGCCGGCTTCGACGGCCACGCCGTCCATCCGGACCGAGGGCCGGAGGACGAGGAGGAACGGCTCGTACTCGTTCCGCGCCGCGGCGATCCTGACGACGCCTCGCTCCGCCGCCGGGATCGGATCGTCCCGCATGACCTTGTAGGCGCCTTCGGCCCACCAGACGGCGCAGGGCCCGTCGCTAAGGACGAGGTAACCGTATCCCGCCGTCGCGGCCGCGGCCGCCGCGGCGGGGAGCGCCGCCGCGCAAGCCAGTATCAGGAGAATGAGCCGTCCGGTCCTTCCGCTCATGGCGATCCTTTCAGCGGAGCTTCTTCGCCCGCTTGGCGATGCTCTTCCGTATCTTCTTGAAGGTCGGCGGGGGTCCCATCCGGATCCCCTTTCCGTCGACGAAAATGGCGTCCGGCTCGCCCCATTCCCGGAAGGTCTCGCGATCGAACGTATCGACGGTCAAGAACGTAACCTTGTCCCCGAATTCCGCCGCGGCGCGCTTGGCCCGCTCGTAGGCCATGTTCATGCCCGGGCACCAGCCGTTGACGAGGGCGGTGACCGTCACGCGGCCGGGGACCGGCTCGGGCATCTTCTTCTTCCGGATCCACCGGGGCGGCTCCGCGTCCGCCGCGAACGGCTTCCAGAGGAGGACCTGCATGCCGACCGAGTCGGCCTTCTTGTAGCCGTGCTTCTTGAACCACGCGGCCCGCATGAAAAATGGCAGGGCCATGCCCCAAGCGGCCATGCCCTTGGCCCCGAGCTCTCTCGCGTCCTCCTCGGCCGCCGCGAGCAAAGCCGTCCCCATCCCTCTTTTCTGGAAATTCCCGCGCCCTTGTTTGTGGCCGTGGACCCAGATGCAGTGGATGAAATAGAGGCCGCGGCCTTCGACGAAGGCCTCCTCGATAGGGACGTACTGGATCATCCCCCCGACCTCGCCCCGGTCGTCGAGGGCCAGCTTCACCCGGAGGCCCTTGTCCCGCATCTTGGCGAGCCAGCGGGCCTTGTGGTCGCCGCCTTCCTTGATCTCGTCCGACCAGTCCTCGAGGCAAGCGCAAAAGATCGGCTCATGTTCGGCTGACAGGGGAATGACTCGCATCCGCGACACTCCTTATTCGGGATCGTTGAGAGGATTCTAGCTCCGGCCGCGAGGACAAGTCAAAGCCTCGCGGCGCGAGGGTGGCCTCGCCCTGGTCAGGAGACGGCCCTGCGCTCGGCCGGGAAGCGCTCGTATTCGCGCCGATCGACGATCTCGCGGAGATGTCCGACGAGGGAGACGAGCTCGCCGAAAGTGTTGTAAAGCGCGACCGGCGCGATGCGTACGATGTCGGGGGGACGAAAATCGGGGACGACGCCGCGGACGCGCAGCGCCTCGGCGATGCGCATGGCCTCCGGGTGGACGAGGGCGACGTGGCCGCCGCGGCGGTCGTCTTCGCGCGGCGTGCCGATCGAGAAGCCGTAAGGCGCATCCGCGAGAAGCGCGTCGGCCATCTCCATCAGGAAGCGCGTCATCCGGAGCGACTTCCCGCGGACGGCGGCCAGCCCGGCTTCCTCGAAGATCCCCAGCGAGCCGATGAGTGGGGAGGCGTTGAGGATGGCTGGGGAGGAGATCTGCCAGCGGCCCGCGCCGGGGGCGGGCTCGAAATCGAGGGACATGTCGAACTGCCTGTCCTTGGCCGAGCCGAACCAGCCGGCCAGGGCCGGTTCTGCGCCGAAGTGACGCCGGTTGACGTAGAGGAACGCGGCGGTGCCGGGGCCGCCGTTGAGATACTTGTAGCCGCACCACATCGCGAAATCGACGCCCCAGCGGTCGAGCTCGTGCGGGACGGCGCCGGCGGAGTGGGAGCAATCGAAGCCGATGGGGACGCCCATCTTGCGGGCCCGGGCGGTGAGGAACTCCATGTCGAGAAGCTGGCCGCTCCGGTAGAGGACGGAAGGCAGGAGGACGAGGGCCGTCGTGTCGTCGATGCGGGCGGCGATCTCGCGCTCGTCGAGGGTCAGCCCATCCCGGCTGTCCACGAGGACGAGGTGCCCGGCCGGGTCGAGCCCCCTCAGCTTGAGGACGCTCTTCAAGGCATAGATGTCCGTGGGGAAATCGAGGGCGTCGGCGACGATCTTCGTCCGCCGGCCCTCGGGCTTGTAGAAGGTGTTGACCAGGGCGTGGATGTTGACCGTGGTCGTCCCGGACATCACGACCTCGTCGGGAGCGGCGCCGACGAGGGGAGCGCAACGGGCGCCGAGACGCTCGGCGAGATGGAACCAGGGCGGATCGGCCTCGAGCCAGCCCCGGACGGCGAGTTTCTTCCAGGACTTGACGGCCTTTAAGAGCGAAGCTTCGGAATCGCGGGAGAGCAAACCCAGCGAGTTGCCGTCGAGGTAGATCGTGCCGGGCGGCGTGGCGAAACGCCGCCGGAACCTCTTGAGCGGATCCGCCCGGTCGAGGCGCCGGGCGTCGTCACGGAAGGCTTTGAGCTTGTCCGTCATCCCGCCGCCTTTCAAGACGGGGACACGCACCTTGGGTACATATCCCCTCGCTCAAGCCCGGCCCGACGCCGGGGTTCTACGATCAGATCAAATGCTGTCGGAAAATGGGAAACAGGTATCATGTCCCCCATTTATTTTCTCTTGTCGGGATAGGGTGGGTGCTTGGGCACCTCGACCGGGTCCTTGGCGATGAGCTCCTGGAGGTGCTTGACGGCCGCCTCCAGTTGGGCGTCCTTCCCGTTGAAGGTCGCGTGAGGCAGGTTGTCGACGACGAAATCCGGATCGACGCCGTGGCCCTCGATGAGCCAGACGCCCTCGGGCCCGTAAACGCCCGTCTCGGCCGCCGAGGCCAGGCCCCGGTCGACGAGGACGTTGGACGAGCTCAGCCAGATCTCGCCTCCCCAAGTCCGGGTCCCGATAACCTTGCCCAGGCCCAGGCGCCGGAAGCCCTCGGCGAAGGCTTCGCCGTCCGATGCGGTGCGCTCGTTGCACAGGACGACCAGGTGACCGCGGAAGGCGTGCTGCATGTTCCAGGTCGGCTTGCCCACCCGGTCCTGCCAGTAGAACCAGGCCTTGCGCAGGAGCTTCTCCAGGATCCAGGAGTCGATGTTGCCGCCGCGGTTGTGGCGGACGTCGATGATGAGCCCTTTGCGGTCGAAGACCGGGTAGAAGTTCTTGACCCATTCCGTATAGTTGTCGCCGCCCATGGCCCGCAGGTGGACGTAGCCGATCTCGTTCTTGGAGGCCTGCTCGACCTGGAGGCGCCGCGTATACTCCCACTCGGAGTACCGGAGATCGGCCTCGGCCCCCGGCGTGATCGGCACGACGATCTCCTTGCGGACCGCGCCGCCGGCGATCGGCTTGATCTCGAGAAGGACCTGCTGGCCGGCCGTGTTCCGCAGGAGGAGCGACGGGTCGGGGACGCTCAGGGTCGGGACGCCGTTGATGCCCGTGACGGTCTCGCCTTCGCGGATGGCCGACATCGGCTTGCCGAGCGGCGACAGGTTGTCCTGGTACTCCGGGTCCGACCGGAAGATGTGCTCGATGCGGTAGCCGCCCTTGGTTTCGTCGCGGACCAGGCGCGCCCCGAGCGAGCCGGGCGACACGCTGTCGGACGGCTGCCTCAGGTCGCCGCCGCGGACGAAGGTATGCAGGGCGGAGAGCTCGCCGACCAGGTGGGCCAGGAGGTCGTTGAGCTCGGCCCGGTCGCTGACGCGGTCGACGAACGGCCGGTGCCGCTCGAGCAGGCCTTCGTAGTCGACGTTGTGGAGGTTGCGGTCGTAGAAGTAATCGCGCTCCATGCGCCAGGCGTCGACGAACATCTGACGCCATTCCTCGCGCGGGTCGACGGAGAAGGTCCACTTGGAGAGGTCGACGCGGCGCTCGGCGAGCGTTTGGGCGGTCGGCTGGGCCGTCCCGGCGTCGATGACGTAGATGTCGCCGCCCTTGCGCACCAGGAGCTTCTTGCCGTCGGCCGAGAGCTCGAAGCCTCGGACGTCCTCGACCAGCGTCTTGGCCTGGATGTTGCGGTTCTTGATCTCGACGGCCTGGAGCTTGGGCTGGCCCGCGGCGTTCGAGCCCTCGTCGACGACGAACAGGGTCTTGTCGCCGGCGGCCAGGCCGGAGTAGACGCCGGCCGGGAGCGGGACCTCGAAGACGCGGTCCTGGATCCCGGCGAGCTCGACGGCGACTTTGACCGCGGGGGCCGGTTTCTCCGGCTCCTTGGTCGCCTTCCCGGCGCTCGGCTTGGGCTTGGCCTCGGCCGGCTTCTCCTCTCCGCTCTCCTTCGTGGTCGCTTCGAGCTCCGTGGCCGGGGCGAACGGGAAGGGGTCCTTGCCGCTCAATCCGGCGGCGTAGATCTTGGCCGTCTTGTCGAAGTAGGGCTCGGGCTGGCGGGGCCCCCAGGGGCTGCCGACGGCGCTCCGGAACCAGCGGTCGGACAGGAAGTAGAGCCACTTCCCGTCGGGGCTCCACGCGGGATTGTAGGAATCGACGCGGTCGTTGGTCATCTCCGCCGTCCGCCCGGTCTCGGCCTCGAGGAGCACGATCTGGCTGAAGCCGTTCGAGGCGCCCTGGACGTAGGCGAGCCAGCGGCTGTCCGGGGACCAGGCCAGGTCGCCGAACATGCCGATATCGGAGACGCCGATCCGGCTCAGGGCCTTCTTGCCCAGGTCGAAGAGCCAGAGCTGATTGTCCTTGTCGGCGAAGGCGAGCCGCTTGCCGTCGGGAGAAGGGACGCCGTCGAAGCGGATGACCTTGGCCCCGGTCGTCAGCTGTTCGGCCGGGCCCAGGCCGTCGGCCGCGAAGCGGTGGAACTCCCATTCGCCGGTCGCGTCGTTGAGGACCATCAGGCTCTTGCCGTCGCCGAGAAAACGGGCGGCCCGAGCCCGGACCCCGTCCTTGCGGCTGACCCGGACCCAGCGGCCGTCGCCGACCGGCGCGACGAAGACGTGGCCGCGGGAGACGAGGGCGACGCGGTCGCCGTTCGGGGAGACGTGGCCCGAGGTCAGGTAATCGAGAGGCTTGGTCACCCAGCGCTCGCGCATCTGGTCGAAGTCGGAGGGCAGGCTGACGGCCAGGGCGGCGTCCTTGTTCGCGGCGATGTCGTAGACATGGATGTCGGCTACGAGCTGGTAGGCGATCCGGCCCGCGTCGAGGCTCGGGGAGCTGGCGTCGAAGCCTTTATGGAAGGTGTGCTGGCTGAGCCCGCCGCCCTTGGAGTCCATGGACCAGATGTTCATGGAGCCGTCGCGGTCGCTCAGGAAGTAGACGCGGTCCTTCCAGACCATCGGGTTCTTGCTCGTGCCGGCGTAGTCGGCGGTCAGGGGCGCGGCCTCGGCGGCGCCGAGGGTGAAGGACCACAGGTTCTGGGCCGTGCCGCCTTTGTACCGCTTCGTATAGCTCCCCTGGAAGGGGAGGCGCGTGAAATAGAGCGTCCGTCCTGTGGCGTCGAAGGAGCCGTCGGCAGCCTGGTTGAGGGGCAGGAGCGACTCGGTATTCGTGACGGGGTCGAGGACGACGAGCTGGGCGTTGGGCAGCGTCGCATACTTCTGCGTGGCGTAGAGGATCTTGCCGTCCGGCGTCCAGCCGGCGACCGTTCCGCCCTGCCCCGCGAAGGTGCGGCGCGCGGGCAGTCCGCCGGCGAGGGGCATCGTGTAGACCTCGGTCGGGCCCTCGTACTGGGCGGAGAAGGCCAGGGTCTGGCCGTCGGGCGAAATGGCCGGATAGGCTTCGATGCCCGAGTGGGAGGTCAGGCGGCGAGCCGTGCCGCCGCGGACGTCGACGGTCCACAGGTCGCCCTCGGAGGTGAAGACGATGGTGTCGCCGTGGATGGCCGGGAACCGGTAGTAGCCGGTCCGGCCCGCGGCCCCCGGTGCGCGGAGGCAGCTTGGACGACGATTGCAAGGCACAGCAGAACGGAAGCGAGGGCGATGGCTCTTTTCATGGCTTGCTCCTTCGGGGGGAAATCCGCATGGCGGTATTCTATTCCAAAATTGATACGCGGGGGAACGAATTTGAATGCCGGCAGGATACGGAAAGTCGTATGATAGGGTCGGGTCGGATGGGAAAAAGGATCTTCGCCGATTCCGGGAAGTCCTTCTCCGGCTCGGGATATGCCTTAGCTCCCGGCCCCCCGGGGAACCAGTTTGCACGGTTCCCCCCGCTCGCGGGTCCCCTCCTCCAGCAACGGGGATCTTTGAGGCAACATCCCTCACCGCCTCAGAGGGAAGCCCGGAATGGAAGACCAATAAAAAGGACGCACCTCAAGACAAATCGGGGACCCGGCCGGGTCTTATCCAGTGTAAGCGGAAAAGGCGCTCGTTGAACCTGGAAGAGCTGTATGGACGCCATGGAGAGGACCTCTATCGCTATCTCGTTTTCCGGCTGGGCTCGGCCGAGGACGCCGAGGACGTCCTCCAGGAGTGCTTCTGCCGGTTCGCCCGTTACGACCTGCGTTGGCGGCTCGTCCGTGATCCGCGGGCGTTCGTCTTCCGGGTCGCCCGGAACGAGGCCAACCGCTTCCTCCGGCGGAAGGTCGGGCGGAAAGAAAGGGAGGCGGAGATCATGAGGGGCGCGCGGAACGGGATCGCCGCCGCTTTTGTCCCTCCCGACGAGCCGGCCCTGGTCCTCCTCCTGGCCCGGGTCGAGGGGCTTCCCGCGGAACAGCAGGAGGCCGTCTACTTGAAGGTCTTCGACGGCCTGACCTTCAAGGAGATCGCGTCGGTCTGCGGCGTCTCGGCCAACACGGCCGCCAGCCGCTACCGGTACGGGATCGAGAAGCTCAGGGACGCGTTGGGAGAGAGACCGTGAAGGACAACAGAATGAATGAAATCGCGCGAGGATCGTCGGACATCGAACGGGACCTGGGGAGGCTCACCCCGGCCCCCGTCCCGCCGGAGCTGCGTCGGCGGATCCTAGATCGGGCCCGCGAATCCCGGGGTAAGCCCCTGCTTTCGCCGGCGATGAGGATCGCGGCCGTCGCCAGCCCGATCCTGATCATCGCGCTCCTAGCGGTCGATCCCTCCCTGAACAGGCATGAGAGTGCCCGCCTGGCGGCGCTCGTCGACGGACGGGGACAGCCCGTCCCGGCCGAAGAGATGTCGTCCGTTCTGGCCGAAGTCGTGGGAGGAACAGGAGTTACGGCGGGAGCGGCCCAGTTCGCCCGGTGGGAGATCATCGCCGAGGCCGCGGCTCGCAAGGAACAGGGACGTCAAGTCACAGAAGCCCGGAAACGTCTGAAGGGATGGTTGGCCAATGAAGCTCTTGAAGATCTTATCTAAAATCGGAGTCGTTCTCCTGATCATCGCGGCGCTTGTCCTTGTTATCCGCTCCGTCCTGAATTTTACGGAAGGGCGGGCGCTGGCCCGGACCTTGGCCGAGCTCAAGGCCCAAGGGGATGCCCCTGACGGCCAAGGACCTAGCCACGCCGTGTCCCGACCAGGACAATGCCGCGCGCCTTTGGAAAGCCTTTGAGAACATCGTCGGCGATCCCGGGCAGGCGGACCCGGGTCCGCGTTCCGCGAGATCGCCGGGGTATCCGGGTCGCGGGCTCATCAGCAGGTCCTGGAACGATTATACCGCGGGCAAGCCGCTTGGACCCGGCCGATAGAGCCGAGCTCACGAACGTGATCCGCGACAACGCGAAAGCGTTCGAGCTCCTGGCCGAGATGGGGAACAGACCGTGCTTTCTCTATCGGGATCCCGCGCAGACGCTCATTGAAAGCCGTCCGCCGACGCGATCCAAATGATTCAGACGACAAAACTCATGTTCTTCTCGGCCCTCTTCGGTGCCGAGGACGGTGACGCTACGCGGCGCGGTCGACAGACTCGTCACCGGCCTGAAATTTGCATCCCTCGCGGCCCAGGAAGGAACCCTCATCGCATTCCTCGTATCGGTGGCCGAGACTCGCTTCCTTTCCCTGCCTATTGGAGAGGTCTGCCGGGGAAGGGCCCTGGAGGACGAGGACCTCGGCCGTCTGATGAGCGTCTCAGGACCCGAGCCCCTGGCGGAGACGGCTGGCGGACGCGTTCCGCGGCGAGAGGGTCATGTTCGTCGAGAGTCGGCCGATACATCCTCAAGGGGAGCCTCGGCGAACTCGGCTCCATATGGGAAGGGCAGCACTGTTGGCAGAAGCTCGGTCTTTGGCTACTCCGGCCCCTCCTCAAAAGGGATCTGCGCCAAACCCTCGCCAGCTTTGAACTCCTCGAGGTCCAGGCCAGAGTACCCTATTATCAGAGCCGGGCCGACTCTGAAGAGCCCGCGACCAGAGCTCCAGAAGACGTCCCTGGTATTCGTTCCTATCCAAGATGATGATCAACAATTCCGAAGCGGCGTTCTTGAAAGTCGCCCAGATCGAAGCGATCATGCTCGGCCAACCGGACCGGCCTGGCCTGCCGGCTTTACAAGAGCCGGACGGGGAGGTACCCTGATGGCCTGGAGGCGCTGGTGCCTGATCTCCTGACCGAGATCCCCATCGATCCGTTCACGGGCAAGCCGCTGGTCTACCGGCGCGAAGGCGAGGGCTTCATCGTCTACAGCCTCGGATCGAACCAGAAGGACGACGGCGGCCGGTCGACCTACATGATCACCCGACTGGTCATGGACAAGGACGACGACTGGACCTGGAAGGAAGACAAATGACGGACGAACACCTGGCCCATGCCTATCGGGCGATCGACTGGAGCGCGGTCCCGAGAACGGAGCACAAGGGGGAACCGGGGATGTCCTATTGGCGGACCGTCCAGCTCCCGGGGCTGCAGGCTCCGCATCGTCGAGTACTCCCCGGGCTACGTTGCCGATCACTGGTGCCAGAAGGGCCACATCGTCCATTGCCTCGAGGGCGAATTCGTCAACGAGCAGGAGAACGGGGAGAGGACGGTCATGACCAAAGGGATGACTTACGTTGTTTCCGACGGGGCCAGCTCGCACCGCTCCCGGACCGAGCATGGCGCGACCTTGCTCATAATCGACGGGGAATTTTTAAAGCGGGTTTGAGAAAATGGCAGGAAAGTCTGTTCTCCCGTAAAAGCGCAATATTCTAACCTAATTTGTTGTAAATAATAAGGATAAATATTTAGTAAAAGATGTTGACTTTTTCTAACAAATAGTTAGAATAATATCACAATGTTAGAAACAGATAACTATTTTTGCCAATCGGAGGAGCAATGAAAAAGCCTTATTATGGGTTTTTGCTCGGTATGATCTTACTGGCAGGCTTGGGACTTTGGGCGCTCGCGGGTTCCATCTCGTGGGATGCCCGCGAGATCGTGGTGGCCGGCCTGGCGCTGACCGTGGTCGGTCTGGCAGCTTACCTTTAGGGCAGAGAGGAGGAACGATGAAAAAGATGATCGTCATTTTCGTGGTCAGCACACTCGTGCTGGCGGGCATGGCCGCTTGGGCGCTCAAAGGAAACATCGAAGGAAATACCAGGGAGATCGTGATGGCCGGCGTCGTATTCATCCTGGTCGGCTTCGCCGCCGCCCTCGGCGCGTCTAGGCTCCGGAGCCGGCGCCGCGGAGAACCGGCCGAGGACGAGCTGTCCAAGAGGATCATGACCAGGGCGTCCTCGCTGGCCTACTACGTCTCGATCTACCTTTGGCTCTTCATCATGTACATCAGCGACAAAACGACCTTCCCAGCCCACAGCATAGTCGGCACCGGCATCGCGGGCATGGCCGTCGTCTTTTTCCTCTGCTGGCTGGGCGTGAAGTTTTTCGGGATGAAAGATGTTTAACCGCATCAAGGAACTGAGGGCCAAGGCCGACATCTCTCAGCAGGAGCTGGCCCAGAAGGTCGGGGTGAGGCGAGAGACCATCGTTTTTTTAGAAAAGGGGAAGTACAATCCCTCCTTGCGGCTGGCCCACGACATCGCAAAATTCTTCGGCCTGGCCATCGAGGCGGTCTTTCTGTTCGACGATGAGGCCGAAAGAGGCCCGGGCCAGCCGGTCGCCTGACCTCGGAGGAAGTATGGTAGAATCCGGGGCATGACGTCCCGCGAGCGCGTCCTGGCGGTCTTCGCCGGCCAGATCCCCGATCGCGTCCCCGCCTGGCTCGGAGCCTCGCCCGAATGGAAGGCCCTGGCCAAGGCCCGAGCGGGCCTCGCGACCGATGAAGAGCTTTCGCTCTTCGTCGGCGACGACTTCCGCCGGGTCTTCGCCAAGTACGCGGGGCCTCCGGAATTCAGCCCGGACTCGGCGTTCTCCCACCCCGAGGCCACGGCCCGCACGCCTTTCGGCGTCGAGCGGACCGGGTACGGCTACGGCCAGCCCGTGAGCCACCCCCTGGCGGAGGCCCGGACGGTCGCCGACATCGAGCGCTACCCCTGGCCCGATCCGGCCTGGATGGACGTCTCCCGCATCCGCGACGAGGCCCTCGGCTGGGGCGGGCGGTTCGCCATCCTGGGCGGCGACTGGTCGCCCTTCTACCACGACGCGATCGACCTCATGGGCATGGAAGGCTTCATGGTCGCGCTGGTCGAGAGCCCGGCCGTCGCCGACGTCCTGCTCCGGCGCCTGGTGGACTATTATTTCCATGTGAGCCTGGCCATCTTCGAAGCGGCGGCCGGCGTCCTCGACGTCTTCTTCGTCGGGAACGATTTCGGCACCCAGAACGGGCCCGTCGTCGGCGACGCCCTCTTCCGCCGCTTCTTCCAGCCCCACCTCGCCCGTCTGGCCGGCCTCGGCCACGACTTCGGCCTCAAGGTCATGATGCACTGCTGCGGCGGGTTCTTCCCGCTCATCCCGGCCATGATCGAGGCCGGCGTCGACGCCCTTCAGGCGCTCCAGCCCGACGCCCGGGACATGGCCCCGGCCCGGCTCAAAGCCGCGTTCGGCGGCCGCGTCGTGTTCAACGGCTGCATCGATACGCACCATTGGCTCATCCGGGGGACGCCGGACCTCGTCCGGGCCCGGACGAGGGAGGTCCTCGAGGTCATGAAGCCGGGCGGCGGCTATATCGCCTCCCCGAGCCACGACTACCTGCTGCCGGAGACGAAGGTCGAGAACGTCTTTGCCCTTTACGAGACGGTCCGGGAATTCGGGGGGTACTGACGGCCTAGTAGACGCAGGCGCGGGCCGCCTCGGCGTAGATCCGGAGGTTCTCCGGCGGCGTTTCGAAGAAATGGTCGCAGCAGGACAGGATGTAACCCCCGTCGCCTCCGACCTTCTCGAAAAGCTCGCGGACCTTGGCCCGGATGGTCCCCGGCGACCCCTCGGTCAGCACGTTGAACTGGTCGAGCCCGCCGATGAGGGCCAGCCGCCCGCCGATCTTGGCCTTGAGCTCCCACGGCTCCTGGTTGCCGCCGATCGACGGCGGGGCCAGGGTCTCCGAGACGTCGCAGCCGTTCGCGACGATGTGCTCTTCGATGCCCTTGGTCCCGCCGCAGGTGTGATAGACGACCCTGAAGTCGAGCGCGTGGAGGGCGTCGTGCATCTTCCGGTCGTAGGGCAGGCAGTATTCCGCGTGGAGGGCGGGGGAGATGAGCGTCGACGAGGCCGCCCCGCCGCCCGTCTCGATGAGGTCGAAGCGGGCCCCCTTCATGGATTCGATGAAGCGCAGCTTCTTCGCGAGGAGGATGCCCATCAGCTCGTGGACCCAGGCGGGATCGTCGAAGGTCCGCAGGATGAGCGCCTGGACGTCGATGAGGCAGGCCGCGTGCTGCCAGCACCCGGCCTGGTCGCCCCAGACGAAGCCGCGCAGGATGCCGTCGTCGCCGACGGCGTCGTAGGCCCGGCCGACCGGCGCCGGGTCGAGCCGCGGCACGGGCATGTACTTCTCGATGAGCCGGATGTCGTCGTCGCGCTTGATCAGGTACTCGGAGACCCAGGTCGTCATCCGGTTGCCCTCGGCCGCGTAGGTCAGGGTCCCCCCCGGCGTGGTGATGGTGTGCCGGGCCACCCGGTGGTCGGGGTCGGCGCTGAGGATCTCCGCCTCGTCCCGCCACTCGGGGGTCGAGAACTTGGTGAAGTCGGCGTCCGTGAGCCAGAACTGGCCCATATCCTGGAAGTACTGGATGGACGCGTCCAGCCCGAACAGGCGGAAGGCCTCGAGGTCGCTCAGGCCTCCGAGGAACGTGTCCAGGTGGTACGTCTGCCACTGGTGGACGGTGGCCGGCAGGCGGTCCGGCTTCTCGCGGGCCAAGGCGCGGAGCATGCGTTCTTTCGGGGTCACGGCCGGATTATACTACGGGGAGCCGTTCTTTTCTGCCCGGCATAGTATTTGATTTTTCATCCCCGTTCCATTAAAAGGGAGGGACGAAGGAGGCCCCCATGACGCCCTCATTGTCCCCCCGCGTCCGCGGATCCGTTCTCGCCGCCCTGACGGCCGCTCGCCGTCGCCGGTTCGCTCGCCTGCTCCGGCCGGGCCCCGGCGCCTATTGCGGCGGATAAGCCCCCGGTCACGCTCCTCGCCGAAGACGCCGTGCGCCTGTCCAACGACCCGGCGAAAACCGAGATCTTCCGGGACGCCGGGCTCGGCCTCTTCATCCACTGGGGCCCGAACTCCCAGGTCGGGACCGAGATCTCGTGGCCGCTCTTCAACGCCTCGGACGACTTCGTCAAGAAGTATTACGCCCTGGCCTCGACGTTCGATCCGACCGGGTTCGATCCCGGCCAATGGGCCCGCCTGGCCAAGCTGGCCGGCATGGAATACGTCGTCTTCACGGCCAAGCATCACGACGGCTTCTGCATGTTCGACACGGACTACAGCGATTTCAAGATCACCCGGACGCCCTACGGCAGGGACATCGCGGCCATGGTCGCCGAGGCCTTCCGCAAGGAGGGGCTATTGGTCGGCTTCTACTACTCGCCGGGCGATTTCCGCTACCAGTGGGTGACGGGCCAACGCACCGGCCACATCTACGAGCCGGGATTCGACAGCCCGGCCCCGTTCGGGCCGAAGCAGAAGAGCTTCCTCGACTACGAGCGCGGCCACATCGAGGAGCTGCTGACCCGCTACGGCGACATCTTCATGCTCTGGTTCGACGGCAAGTGCGAGCCCCTGAAGAAGCACAGCTGGCGCGTCCGTCAGGACGTCTTCATCGGCCGCGGCGAGATCCCGACCCCGGAACAGGAGATCCCCGGGAAAGCCTCCGACGTGGCCTGGGAGAGCTGCCTGACCACGAGCTATCAATGGTCCTATCTCCCGGGCGCGGTGGTCCGGCCGTCGTCCGAGATCATCGAGAACCTCGTCCACATCCGGGCTCGCGGCGGCAACATGCTCCTCAACATCGGGCCCCGCCCGGACGGACGGATCGCCCCGGCCGACGAGGACGTCCTCCGCGACCTCGGGCTGTGGATGATGCTCTACGGCGAAGCGGTCCGCGCGGTCCGGCCCTGGAGCGTCACGAACGAGGGCGACGTCTGGTTCACCCATAAGCGGGCCGAGGGCACCGTCTACGCCCTGGCCGTCCTGGACGAGCGGAACTCCCGGACCCTGCTCCTCAGATCCGTCTCCGCCACGCCCGGGACCAAGGTGACCCTCCTCGGCCAGGAAGGGGACCTGCCCTGGGAGCAGACCCCCGCCGGCCTGAGGATCTCCGTGATCCGGAAGCAGACCATCCGCCTGGTCAAGGCCAAGCCGGCCCCGGACCGGGCCGAGACGAGCGATATCCAGCGGCTGACCTGGGGACTCGAGGCGCCCGTGGCCGTCAAGATCACCCTGGTCCAGGCCCCGGCCGACGCCGGGAAATGACCGGGCCATGAGCGCGCGAACGGTCCTCCGCTCCGCCGCCGTCGTCGTGCTCGTCGCGGCCGCTTTGGCGCTCATCCACGCCGTCGGCGCCGACGCCGGCGGCCGCGTCGAGCGCTACGGCATGGTCATCGGCGTCAAGCCGGACAAGATCGAGTATTACAAAGCGCTTCACGCCGCGGCCTGGCCCGGCGTCCTGGCCAAGATCAAGGAGTGCCATATCCGGAACTACTCGATCTATTTCCGGGAGGTCGAGAAGGGCCAGTTCCTCCTCTTTTCCTATTTCGAATACACGGGGGACGACTTCGCCGCCGATATGGCCCGGATGGCCGCCGATCCCGAGACGCGGCGCTGGTGGAAGGAGACCGATCCCTGCCAGTCGCCCATCCCGACCCGCGGCCCGAAGGAGTTCTGGAGCCGCATGGACGAAGTCTTCCACGCGGACTGAAGCCGGTCGCGTATGAACGGCACCGCGCAGCTGACCATGTCCGGCCTGGACACGGCCATCGTCGTCGCCTACCTCGCGGGCATCGTCGGCCTCGGGCTCTGGGCGTGGCGAAGGCGCCGGACGAAGCAGGCCTCGAGCGCCCAGTACTTCCTGGCCGGCGGCACGCTCCGCTGGCCGGTCATCGGCCTGGCCCTGTTCTCGACCAACATCTCGACCATCCACCTCGTCAGCCTGGCCCAGGAGGGCTATGTCAACGGCCTGGCCTACGGGAATTTCGAGTGGATGGCCGCCTTCCTGCTCATCGTGCTGGCCCTCTTCTTCGCGCCGTTCTACGTCCGGGCCCGGGTGGCCACGCTGCCGGATTTCCTGGAGAAGCGCTATTCCCGGGCCAGCCGCGACTGGCTGGCCGGCCTGTCCATCGTCTCGGCCGTATTCATTCACATCGGCTTTTCCCTCTATACGGGCGCGGTAGTCCTCCGCGGCCTGTTCGGGATCGACATCACGACGAGCATCATCGTCACGGCCCTTCTCACGGGGCTCTACACGGTCGTCGGCGGGCTGCTCGCCGTGGTCGTCACGGAATCCGTCCAGACCGTCGTCCTCATCCTCGGCTCGGCCTGCGTCCTCGGCTTCGGACTGGCCCGGATCGGAGGCTGGGAAGGCCTCGCCGCCGCGGTCGAGCCCGTCAAGCTGACCGTCCTGCGGACCGCGGCCGAGACGCCGAGCCTGCCCTGGTACGCGGTCCTCCTGGGCTACCCGGTCATCGGCCTGTGGTACTGGTGCGCCGACCAGACCATCGTCCAACGCGTCCTCGGGGCCAGGGACGAGCGGAACGCCCGGCTGGGCCCGCTGTTCGCCGGGTTCATCAAGATCCTCCCCGTCTTCCTGTTCGTCCTGCCCGGGCTCATCGCCTACGGTCTCGTCCGTCAGGGCGCCCTGCCGGCCCCGGAGAGCTCGGCCGACGTCTACTCCCTCCTCGTCAACAACATCCTTCCCGCCGGGCTGAAGGGGATCGTCGCGGCGGCCCTGCTGGCCGCGCTGATGAGCACGGTCTCGGGAGCGCTCAATTCCATCGCCACCCTGTTCACGCTCGACATCTACAAGCGCTGGCGCCCGCTGGCCTCGGACAAGCGCCTGACCCTGGTCGGCCGCCTCGTCACTTTCGCCGGCATGGTCGTGGCCATCCTCTGGTCGCCCCTGGTCGGCCATTTCCAAAGCCTGTTCCAGGGCATCACGGCGGTCATCTGCTACATCGCGCCGCCGATCACGGCGGTCTTCCTCTGGGGCGTGCTGTGGAGGAAGGCCTCGGCCACGGCCGCCCGGGTGACCCTCATGGTCGGCTCGGCGCTTGGCCTGGCCGTCTTTTTCCTGGACTGGTTCAAGGAGACGACCGGTTGGGCCGTGCCGTCGATGATGGCCACGTTCTATCTCTTCCTGGTCTGTTCGGCGGTCCTGGTCGTCGTCTCGCTCCTCCGCCCCCACGTTCATACGGCCGAGAGCGAGAAGCTGGTCTGGTCGCGCCCCGTCGATGCGCTCAGAGGTCCTTGGGGGCCCGGGGTCCTGGATTACCGGCTCGTGTCCCTGGTCCTATTCCTGGTGATGGCCGGGCTCTATGCCGTCTTCGGCTGAGCTCACACGTTGCCGAACCGCGGATTGACGACGTTGCTGTAGATCGAGCCGAAGCGGTAGTTGAGCCCGATCTCGAAGCGCAGGTAATAGCCCGTGGCCAGCCGCTTGAGCTCGAGGAGGATCTCCTCCGGCGTGTAATCCCGCCCGGGGAGCGAGATCTGGTCCCGGATGCGGCTGTATTGGCCGCCGACGTTGAACGAGAAGCCCCGAAAGAGGTTGATGTAGACGCCGAGGTCGGCCCGCAGGTTGTTGGTGGCGAGGTCATGGAGAAAGGTCGAACCCTGGACCGAAGCGCCGATGGAGCCCCAGGGCTCCTTGAGCTCGAGGACGGCCTGGAGGGTCTGGCTGAAGAGCTTCTCCTCCATCTTGTCGTAGATGGTGAGCTCGTAATAATTCCGCATCGTGTAGCTCAGGCGGTATTGGAGCCGGAGCTCGCGCCGGGTCGCCTCGGCATAGGGGAAGATGTTGTACTCGACGCTCGGGCCGACCGAGGCGTAGAGCCGGGCGTTGTCGTAGGTCGAGGAATAGAGGCTCGCGCCGCCGCCCCAGGACCAATGTCCGTCGATCGACTTGAAGACCGAGGCCGAGGCGCTCTTGCGGTTGCTTTCGCTGACGATCGGCTCCTCGTCGGGGATCTCGTAGCGGCTGTGATTGAAATTGACGCCGGTGTACAGGCGGAACTTCATGGCCTCCGTCGTCCGGTTGGCCGAGACGTTGACCTGGTAGCTGAACTTCTCCGACTGGTCCTCGAACTCGCCGTTGCCCCGGACGCCGAGCCCGAAGACCCAGTAATGCCAGGGGTCGGAGGTCGGGGTCGGCCGGAAGTCCTTCTTCTGGGCGTAGCTGATGGAAATGAACTCGGCCAGGGGCGTGTCGTAGACGTAGGGGATGAGCCCCTGCTTGAGGACGTTGACCAGGCCCTTGCGGAACTGGTCCTCGGTGTCGGTCGGCTTCGAGTAGTACTTCAGCGTCGCGTCCCGGCCCTGGTGCCGCCTCAGGCCCATGAAGGCCAGCGTGTATTCGTTGCCGCCGCTGCCCGTCTGCTGGCGCGTGACGATGATCTGGACGTCCGCGCTCTGGCGGTCGAGGACGTAGTTGACGAAAGTGATCTCGGTCTTGATGTATTCGAAGTCGCAGGTCCGCCGCTCGCAGTCGAGGTAGACGTTCGGGGCGACGCTCCGCAGCTCGTCCGGGGGGGCGACCTGGGCGGCCGCGACGAGGGGCAGGAGGAGTCCCGCGAGGAACAGGCCGACGATCGCGGGGCGCTTCATTTCGTCCTCACGAACACCTGGGACCAGGGAATGACGTTGATCTCGGAGCCGCGGGCGTAGGCCGGGCCTCCCAGGTATCGCTTGTAGAGCCAGGATTGAATGGCGTAAATGCGGATGATGGTCCCGGACGGGACGGCCGCCGCCGGGACGACGGCTTCGTCACCCTCGAGATGGTCCCGGCTGAGTATCTCCCGGCCGGACTTGAAGTCGTACGCCCGGACGTCGACGGGGGACGGAAAGCGGTCGAACCGCCAGCGGATCAGGAGGTCGGCGCCGGCCCCGATCACCGAAGGCCTCGGATCGCTGATGACGAGCCAGGCCGGCAGGGGATGGCGCTCCCTGATGACGGGCCGGCCCGGGGAGGAGATCTCGAGGTCGAGCTCGGCGGGGAGCTTGTCCTTGTCGAAGAGGACCCTCTTCTCGAAGTGGTCCTCGAGGAAATCCAGCTTCTGGGCGAAGGCGGTGATGCGGGCGTCGGCGGCCGGGGGGCCCTCCTGGGAGCCGCGTCGGACCTCGGCGTAGACGCGGACCTCGTAGAGGTCGATGTCGTTGTTGTAGTCGTAGCGCGAAAGACTCGCCGTCGGGTAGAAGGTCAGACGGACGAAGAGAGGTTCCGGCGCCGGGGGCGCGTCCTGCGCCGCCGGGTCCTGGGGCGCGGCCAGCGCTCCGGCGGCCAGGAGGGCGAGGACCGCGGCGAGAGGGAGTTTCATGCGCATGGTCGTCTCCTTTGGTCAGGGGCATTATACAGGACCCGTCCGGGCCGCGCGAGGGCGCGGGAGAGGCTTCTCCCGGCCTTGTGCGGGCCTCGGGCCTATGCGATAATGTGCCGGGAGAGCGGGCGCGGAACGTCCGCTCTGAGGGAGGCACATGATGGGCAACACCAGAACCGTCTGGGAAGGGGACATCGCGCCGGATTTCACGCTCAAGGACCACCACAACCGGGAGTTCAAGCTATCCGATTTTGCGGGCCGGCGGGTCCTGCTATCCTTTCACCCGCTGGCCTGGACGCCGGTCTGCGCGGAACAGATGAAGGCGCTCGAGAGCCGCAAGTCCGTGTTCGACAGCCTGAACACGGTCGCCGTCGGCGTCAGCGTCGATTCCTTCCCGACCAAGCACGCCTGGGCCAAGGAGCTGGGCATCAAAGAGACGCGGCTCCTCTGCGATTTCTGGCCGCACGGCGCGGTGGCCCACGTCCTGGGGCTGTTCCGCGAGGAGGACGGATTCTCCGAGCGGGCCAACATCGTCATCGACGAGAGCGGCCGGCTCGTCCTCATCAAGGTTTACGACATCCCGCAGCTGCCCGATTGCGACGAGATCGTCGCGTTCCTGAAGAAGTGAGACCCGCTTGGCGGGCAACCGGATCCTGATCACGGGGGCCTCGGGCTTCATCGGCCGGGCTCTCGTCCGGGAGCTCGCCGACCGCGGTTACGAGGTCGTCGGCCTGACCCGGCGGGCCGGCGCGGATCCCGCCGGCCTCCGCCCCGGGACCGTGGCTTGGGCCAGCTGGGACGGGCGGACGGCGGCCGGCTGGGCAGCCCTCGCGGACGGGGCCCTGGCCGTCGTCAACCTGGCCGGGGACAGCTTGGCCGAAGGCCGCTGGACCAAGGCCAAGAAGGAGCGCATCCTCCTCAGCCGGACCGACGCGGGAGCGGCCGTCGTCGAGGCCGTCCGGGCGGCCCGGACGAAGCCGCGGGTCCTCGTCCAAGCCTCGGCGATCGGGGCCTACGGCCCGGCCGGCGACGAGGCCCTCGACGAGGATTCGCCCTACGGGGCCGGGTTCCTCGCCGGCGTCGTGCGCGCCTGGGAGGATTCCACGAAGGCCGTCGAGTCGCTGGGCGTTCGGCGCGTCATCGCGCGGTCGGGATTGGTGCTGGGAAGGGGCGGGGGTGTCTGGCCCCGCCTGGTCCTGCCGTTCCGTTTCTTCGCCGGCGGGCCGCTCGGCAGCGGCCGCCAGGGATTCTCCTGGATCTCCCTCGAAGACGAGGTCCGGGCCGTGCGTCATCTCATCGAGTCCGAGGGATCTGCCGGCGTCTTCAACCTGACGGCGCCGGGGCCGCTCCGCCAAAGGGAATTCTGCCGGATCATCGGGAAGGCGCTCGGACGGCCCTGTTGGCTGCCCGTCCCCGCCCTTCTGCTAAAGATCGTTTTCGGCGAGAAAGCCAGGGAAACGCTCGTCACCGGGCAGCTGGTCCTGCCTCGCCGGCTGCTCGAAGCCGGCTTCGCGTTCCTTCACCCCGACGCGGCCTCGGCCGTCGCCGCCCTGGTCAGAGGAGGATCTCGCGGGGGATCTCCCGCAGGTTGAAGTTCGAGGCCATGCTCCGGCAATAGGCCCCGGCGCAGAGGACGGCCAGGACGTCGCCGCTCCCGGGCAGGGGCATGGAGCGCTCCCGGCCGAAGACGTCGCCCGTCTCGCACAGGTTCCCGGCCACCGTGATCCGGGCCTTGTGCGGGCCGTCGACCTGGCCGGCGTTGACGATCTCGTGGTGGGCGGAGAGGTAAATGGCCGGCCGGGGCACCGTGTTGAAGGTGCCTCCGTCGACGCAGGCGAAGATGTTGCCGTAGCTCTCCTTGACGTATTCCACGCCGAGAAGCAGGACGCCGGCGTCGCCGACCATGTATTTGCCCGGCTCGATGGCCAGGGCCTTGACCGCGAGCCCGGACCGGGCGACGGCCTTGGTCAAATAGGCGATGTACTCCTCGACGGGGAATACGTCGCGGGACTTGAGATAGCGGGGCCCAAAGCCGCCGCCGAAGTCGAGGAACTCGAGGGGGAACCCGGCCTTCTCGATCTCCCGGGCCTTGCGGACCATGCGGTCGACCGCCGTCCGGACCATGCCGAAGTCCTCCCGGACCCAGCCCGAGCCGAGGTGCTGGTGGAGGCCGACGGGCCGGAAGCCCATCTTCCGGGCCGTGGCGAAGACCTGGAGGACCTTGGCCCCCTCGACGCCGAACTTGATGGGCGTGCCGTCCGAGGAGCGCTTGCCGGCCGTGATGGCCTTGGGGTGGAAGCCGCGGCCGATGCCGGGGTTCCAGCGCACGGAGACGCGGATGGCCTGGCCGGGGAATTCGCGCCGGACCTCGTCCATGAGGTCGAGCTGTTCGGCGGCGTCGATGTTGACCGTCAGCCCGTCGACGGCGAAGACCGACCGGAGATCCGTCCGGCTGACGCTCGTCCCCGTGTAGAGAATCCGCTCGGCCGGGAAGCCGGCCTTGAGGGCCGTCTCGACCTCGCATGGGGAGACGGCGTCGATCCAGGCCCCCCGGGCCCGGAGCAGGCGCAGGATGCCCTTGTGGGGATTGGCCTTCATGGCGTAGCAGATGCGGGTCTCGAGATCGGTCTGGCCGGCGAAGGCGTCGTCGAGCCGGGCGTAGCGCTCGAGGATGCGATCCTTGCCGTAGATATAGAGAGGGGTGCCGTAGCGCTCGGCGAGCTCGGCCACGTCATGTCCGGCGATCCGGAGCTTGTTGTCCTTGACGGCGACGAATTCCGTTTCCCACCAGTTCATGTCTAGTCTCCCTTGTCGAAGAGGTCCCGCTGGCCGGCCTTGATGGCCCGAACGATCTCCCGCAGGACCGGATATTTCTCGAGCAGAGGCTCGGGTACGTCGACCTTCTCGCCGCTGATCATGTTCCGGATCTGGAGGGCGTTGGCCATGGCCTGCCCCTGGTAATGGTTGTTGGTGACCACGTAGACCTTGCCGCTCTTCGTCCCGAGCTCCTTGATGCGGGCGACCCAGTCCTCGAGCTCGTCGGCGGCGTAGAGGTAATCGTAGCGGGCGTCCCGTCCGGCCCCCTCGCGGAACCAGTTCTCGCGGTTCCGGCCGTGGAGGCGGACGTAGGCGAAGCCGGGGTCCGTGGCGACGGCCGCCGGCGCGATCGAATCGGCGAAGAGAGGCTGGTCGATGTTGCAAAAAGCGGCCTTGGCGCCGCGAAGCGCGCCGTAGAAGGCCGGCGTGTCCCAGCTCGCGTGCCGGACCTCGACCGCGAGGGGGTAGCCGGAGAAGACGGCCAGGAGCCGGGCCAGGTATTCGGAGTTCTCCGGCGTATTGCGGAACGACCAGGGGAACTGGACCAGCAGGGCGGCCAGGCGGCTCCGGAGGTGGAGGATGTCGGCCGCGGCCCTGAAGGCGTCGACCTCTTGCCGCGAGTACCCGGACCGGGCGTGGGTGAAGGCTTGGTGGAGCTTGAGCGCCAGGAGGAAATCCGGGAAAGGCTCGATCTTCCTCAGCCACGACCGGACCAAGGCGGGATCGGCGGGGCGGTAGAAGGTGCTGTTGACCTCCACGATGTCGATGTAGCCCGCGAGATACGGCAGGGCATGGAAGCCGCGGCCCTTCGTGACAGGGTAGACGATCCCCTCCCAGTCCTCATAGCTCCAGCCCGCGGTGCCGACGTGATACTTGGCCATACGGCGGATATTCTACGCCCGCCGCCGCCAATTCACAATCCGCGAAGCCCGTCCCGCGGTCGGCCTCGCGGCTCGGAGGCCGGCTTCTCCCTCCTGGGAAAGTTTAAAGACGCCGGTCCGTGCACCGGACTCGGCGCCAAAACAACTCGCTCGGCGTGCGCTACGCCTCGCTCAAACACGTTTTGTCGGTTTCCAGGGAAACTACCCTCGTCCGCCACGCGGCCCGGCTAAACTTTCCCAATGTCGGGTTCAGCCGCCCTCCTCGCCGCCTTTTCGGCCTCCGCTTGGGAGACAAAGTACGTGATGAATTTCCTATTGCCCATTTTCTAGCGGACGGCGACTGTGTTATCTTGATGAACGAGGCTGATGATGACCGAAGTGTCGTTCGATTTTGCGACGGAAGTCCCCGAGGCTTACCGGCGGATCGAGGCCGACATCCGGCGGACGCCGCTCGAGCGCTCCGAGCCCCTGAGCCGGGAGTTCGGGGCCGACGTCCGCGTCAAGTGGGAGTGCGACCAGATCACCGGTTCGTTCAAGCTGAGGGGCGCGCTCAACAAGCTCCGCGCGCTCTCGCCCGGGGACCGGGCCCGGGGCGTCGTCTCGGCCTCGACGGGCAATCACGGGCTGGCCATCAGCCACGCCTCGAAGCTCGAGGGCGTCGGCCTCAAGCTCTTCCTGCCGGAGACCGTCGCCGCGGTCAAGAGGAAGAGGATCGAGGCCCTGGGCGTCGACGTCGAGATCCGGGGCGCGAGCTGCGACAAGGCCGAAGCCCTGGCCCGCGAATTCGCCGGCCGGGAAGGGCGCGTCTTCGTCTCGCCTTATAACGACCCGGACATCGTCCGCGGCGCCGGCACGACCGGTCTCGAGATCGCCGACGGGCTGGACCGCTTCGACGACGTCCTCGTGCCGGTCGGCGGGGGAGGGCTCATCGCCGGCATCGCCGGTTATCTTAAAGCCATCCGGCCCGGCGTCCGGATCGTCGGCGTCGAGCCCGACACCTCGGCCTTCATGGCCGCCTCGATCGCCGCGGGCCGGCTCGTCGAGATCGACGAGAAGCCGAGCGTCGCCGACGCCGTCGCCGGCGGCATCGAGCCCGGGTCCATCACCTTCCCCCTCTGCCGCGACCTGGTCGACGCGATCGAGGTCGTCCCCGAGGCCTTCGTCGCCCGGGCCCTGGCCCTCGTCCATGAGCGCCACGGCCGGATGATCGAGGGGGCCGGCGCCCTGCCCTTCGCCGCGCTGCTCCACGCGCCGGCGAAGTGGGCCGGCCGCACCGTCGTGGCCGTCGTGAGCGGCGGCAACATCTCGCCCGAGAGGTTCCGGGAGGTGACCGGCCGTGCGGCCTAAGGCGCGTTCGCTCGGCTTGGCGGCGGGCCTGGCCCTCGTCCTGGCGGCCTGCCGCGGCCGGGAGGCCGCCCCGCCCGCCCCGGCCGACGCCCCCCGTCCTTACGCCGTCGCCATCTTCCAGTCGGTGGATTCGCCGACCGGGAGCGAGGCCAGGCGGGGCATTCTCCAGTCCTTCACCGACGCCGGGCTCCGCGACGGCCGGGACATCGTCGTCTCCATCCGGATCGCCAACAACGACATCGCCGAGGTCCAGCGCATCGCCCGCGACCTCGCCGCCGAACGGACGGACCTGGTCATACCCTTGTCGACCCAAGCGCTCCAGGCGACCCTCCTCGCCGCGCCGTCGACCCCCGTCGTCTTCGGGGCCGTCGCCGTTCCCTATCTCGTCGGCGCGGGCCAATCGGCGGAGAACCACCTCGGCCGTGTCACGGGGGTCGTCTCCACGGGGCCCGTCCGGCAGACGGTCGCGCTCATCCGGGAGCTGCTTCCGAAAGCCCGGCGCATCGGATCGCTCTGGACCTCGTCGGAGATCAACTCGGAATATTACCTGGACCTGGCCCGGGAGGCCGCGGCGGAGCTCGGCTTCGAGCTGGTCGCCTTCCCCGTGACGGGGCCCCACGAGATCCCGGCCACCCTCCAGCGCCTGCTCAACGAGAGGATCGACGTCCTCTACCCGATGTCCGACAACACCCTCAACAGCTCCTTCGACGTCATCGGCCGCGCGGCCGACGAGAACGGCGTCCCGCTCGTCGCCAGCTTCCTGCGCGCCGTCGAGTTCGGGGCCTGCGCCGCCCTGGGCTACGATTTCTACGAGCTGGGATTGAAGACGGGCCGGCTGGCGATCCGGGTGATGGACGGCGAGAGCCCGGCCCGCATCCCCATCCAGTCGATGGACGCGGTCGAGCTCTACCTCGATCCCGCGGCCGCGGCCCGCCAGGGCGTCGTCTTCCCGAAGGCGGTCATCGAACGGGCGAAGCGGGCCGTCGATCCCGTGACCCGGCCCGCGACCTCGGCCGGCGACGTTCCCGACTGAGATCGAAGACGCGGCGCCCGCCCTCCGCCGGGACCGCGGTCCGGATGGCCGCGCCGGTCCTCTCGATGGCCAGCCCGCAGGCTTCCTCGAGCGGCCGGCCTTCGGCCAGCAAGGCGGCCAGGACCGAGGACAAGTAGCAGCCGGTCCCGTGGACGCTGCCGACGTCGTGGCGCGCGTGCTCGAAGACCGTGATCTTCCCGCCGTCGCAGAGGACGTCGACGGCCCGGCCCTCGAGATGCCCGCCCTTGACCAAGCAAGCCATGCGTCCCGCCCGGGCGATCGCCTTCGCCGCGTCCCTCATCCCGGCCACGTCCTCCACCCGGCGTCCCGCAAGGACCGAGGCCTCGTCGATGTTCGGCGTGACGAGCTCGGCCTTGCCCCGGAGGGCCTCGAGGAAGCGCGGCCAGGCCCGCCGTTCGAGGAGGAGCGCGCCCGAGGTCGAGCGCAGGACCGGGTCGACGACCCGGGGCACGTCCCGCCGGCCGGCCAGGAGGCCGGCGACCGCCGAGAGGTTCGCGGCCGTGGCCAGCATGCCGACCTTGACGCCCGCGATGTCGTAGGCCGCGGCCAGCCGCTCGAACTGCCCGGCGACGGCCCCCGGCGCCACGGGGTGAACGCGGTCCACCCGGGCCGGGGTCTGGGCGGTGACGGCCGTCAACACCCCGAAACCCCGGTGCCCCAGGCTCTCGAAGACAGCGATGTCCAAAAGGACGCCCGCGCCCCCCGAGGGGTCGTAGCCGGCGACGGAGACCAGGTTCCTCTTCATGGCGACGGGGCGATTCTACCACGATTCGTCAGGCGAGCGGAGTTTGACAGGACCGCGGCCGATGCGGTATTAGCAGAGGACATGGGCAAGGATCTCGTCCGGGTGCGCGTCTTCGCGGGAGGCCGCGTCCAGGGCGTGGCCTACCGCTTCTACGCGGAGAAGTGCGCCATCCGCCTCGCCGTCACCGGCTGGGTCCGCAACCTGTCCGACGGACGGGTCGAGGTCCTGGCCGAGGGGTCGGCCGAGCACGTGGGAACCCTGCTCGACCGTCTCCGGGAAGGCCCGAGCCTGGCCAGGGTGGAGAGCTTCGACGTCCGCAGGGAACAGGCGACGGGGGAGTTCTCCGATTTCCGGGTCGTCTACCATCCCGACTGAGCGTCCCCGAGGGGATCACCACTCGACGAGCAGGGAGCCCCAGGTCAGTCCGCCGCCGAAGCTCAGGAGCAGGGCCAGTCCGCCCTTCGCGAGCCGGCCTTCCTCGACCGCCTCGCGCAGGGCCAGGAGCACCGAGGTCGACGAGCAGTTGCCGCGCCGGTCGACGTTGACGTAGAACTTTTCGAGCGGGATACCCAGCTTCTTGGAGGGGAGCTCGAAGATCCGGGCGTTGGCCTGATGGCAGACGAACAGATTGACGTCCTCGAGCCTGTAATCCCGCGTCCGTCCCGGGATCCGGTTGGCTTTCTCGAGCGTCTTGAGGATGAGCTCCGGGATGACGCGGAGGACGAACTTCTGGATGTCGTGCCCCTTGATGGCGATGTTCGGCTTCTCGGGAGCGTCATGATAGCGGGTGTCGTGGCCGACGCTGTAGGCGGCCTCGACGCTCGTCGTGTCCGTCCCGGTGACCGCGCAGACGATGCCGGACGAACCGACGGTCCGCTTGAGCACCACGGCCGCCGCGCCGTCGCCCCAGAGGTCGGCGTTCGTGTCCGAGAAATCGAGGAGCCGGCTGAGGACCTCCGCCCCCAGGGCCAGGCCGTACTCGGCGTCGTTGTCCGGATCCAGGAGGTGCTTGCGGACGATGTCGATGGCATAGAGGCCGCTCGTGCACGCGGCCAGGACGTCGAACGCCGGGATGCGGAGGGTCGTCCGGGCGGTCCGCTCGTCGAGCTCGCCCGCGGCGACCTTCTTGGCGATGGCCTTGCCGAGCGTCATGCAGGCGGTCGAGGGGAAGAGGGCCTCGGGAGTGGAACTCCCGACGACCAGGATGCCGATGTCCTGCCAGCCGATGCCGGCGTCGGCCAGGGCCTTCTCGGCCGCGAAGAGGGCCAGGTCGGAGGTGTTGACGCCCCGGTCGACCCAGCGCCGTTCCTTGATGCCGACGAGGTCGACGATCTTCTGCGGCGTCAGCTCTTCGGGGAGCCAGGGCCGGTCCGTGCCGGGCTTGATGGCCTTGTGGGCGAGAAGGATGCGGACGATCTCGTCGTTGGTGACGATCCGCCCGGGGACGTCCGTGGCGGGCAGGCATTTCCCGGTACCGGCGATCTTCACTCGCATAGCCACGCTCGATTTCCTTTCGGTCAATGGTTGCTGATTCAGGAAGGGTCTCGTCACCCGAGCCCTACTATTATTATAGGATATCCGCCGGATGTCAACAGCCCTCCGCCGGCGGGGAAGCCCCGATTGACCGGGCCCGGCCTTTCTGCTAAATAGGGGATGACCATGAGCGACAAGCCCCTCGCCGGCGTCCGTGTCCTCGACCTCTCGCGTCTGCTCCCAGGCCCCTACTGTACGCTCGTCCTGGCCGACCTCGGCGCCGAGGTCGTCAAGATCGAGGACATCGAGGGGGGCGATTACATCCGGGCCATGGGCCCCTTCGTCGGCGGCGAGAGCTCCTATTTCCTGGCCCTCAATCCGGGCAAGAAGAGCGTCTCCCTCAACCTCAAGGCCCCGGCCGGCCGGACCCTCTTCCTCAAGCTGGCCGCGAAAGCCCGGGTCGTCGTCGAAAGTTTCCGCCCGGGCGCCGTCGAACGCCTGGGCATCGGCTACGCGGCCGTCAGGTCCGTCAATCCGGGCATCGTCTATTGCTCCATCTCCGGGTACGGGCAGGACGGGCCGGACCGAGACCTGGCCGGCCACGACCTCGATTTCTCCGCCCGGGCCGGGATCCTGGGGCTCTGCGGCCGTCCCGGCGGGCTGCCGGCCATTCCGCCCGTCCAGATCGCCGACCTGAGCTCGGCCATGTTCGCCGCGACCGGCATCCTGGCCTACCTTCGGGACAGCGACCGGACCGGCGAGGGCCGCTATCTGGACATCGGCATGCTCGACAGCGCGCTGGCCCTCATGATCATGCCCGTGGCCGAGTACGTCGCCGGGGAGCGGGGAGGCCGGGGCCGCATGCCCCTGTCGGGCAAACACCCCTGCTACAACGTGTATCGGACGCGCGACGGCCGCGACGTCGCGCTCGCGGCCCTCGAGCGGAAGTTCTGGGAGGCCTTCTGCCGGAAGGTCGGACGCGAGGACCTCATCCCGCTCCAGTTCTCCGAAAGGGCCGAGGACTTCGCCCTCTTCGAGACGCTCTTCGCCGGCCGCACGGCCGCGGAGTGGCGGGAGTTCCTGGCGGGGACCGATTTCTGCTGCGAGGTCGTGCCGACGCTCGACGAGGTCTTCGCGGACCCCCAGATCGCGGCCCGGGACCTGGTCGTCCCGCCCGGGCCGGGCGACCCGGCCGTCACCCGCCTCGGCCATCCGCTGCGGGACCGGCGCGAGAAGGGCCGTCGGCCTTGCCCCGGGCACGGCGAGCACACCGACGAGGTGCTGCGGGAGATCGGCGTCCCCGAACGCGAGCTCGCCGAGCTCGAGGCCTCCGGCGTCATCCGCCGGGGCCGCTGAGGCGGGCGCGCGTGGACGCCTTCCTCACCGCCGCGGAGAACGCCTTCCGCCTCAGGGCCCGCGAATACTTCCTCGGTTCCGACGCTGCTTCCCGGACGACTGACGACGCGTCTTGGGGATCTCTGGCCCGGGCCCTCGGCGGCGGGTGTCCGGCAGGGGACGAGACCGGCCGCGCCGTCCCCCTCGGCGAACGCGTGGTCCTCGTCGAGGAGGCCGCCCGTCACGATCCGGACCTGGCGCGCCGCCTGCTCGAAGGGAACGGACCGCCGGGGATCGCCGATCCGCTCGGCGTCCGGCTCCTCGGCTACGCCAGCCTGGCCGGGACCGCGGCCCATGTTCTCGAGGCCGGAGCCCGCGCCGCCCGCGAGCGGGGCTTTCTTCGCCAGCAGCCTCATGGGCTGTCGCGAGGTCCAGGAGGGCCTGGCCGGGCTGGCCTCGCACGCCGAACTATTGCGGCTCGGGACCTGCCGGGTCCTGCGCCTCCTCGAGCGGGGCGACCGCGACCGGGCCGCATCGGCATCGATCCTTCTTGCCGACCGGGCCTCGGCCCTCGATGGCGCGACCCGGACCGTTGCGCTCTCGCTCCTCGGCCGGGCCTGGGTCGAAAGCCGTCTCGCCGGGCCCGGACCGTCACCGATCGAAGAAAGGAAACGACCATGAAGCTCGACACCCTCTACCGGAAAGCCGTCGCCGCCGGTATCGCCAACGACCCCCGAGGGCCGGAGGCGGTCCGCAAGGTCCTCGACGACGATTCGGCGAACGCTAAGAAGCTCAAGGACGACGAGCGCGAAGGCTGGGAAGAGGACCGCCTGTTCAATCCCTACGCCGACACCCGGGTCCTCACCGGCGATCCGCAGGCGGAGATCCGCAAGATCATCGTCGGGATCGATATGGACGCGGGCGAGGTCCTCCTGGCCCACACCCTCAACCGGGACAGAGCCGCGGGCATCGACCTCGTGATGTCCCATCACCCCCAGGGCGTCGCCCTGGCCCAGCTCGCCGACGTCATGCGCCTCCAATCCGACATGCTGGCCGCCATGGGCGTCACCATCTCGGTCGCCGAACAGCTCCTCGACAAGCGCATGGACGAGGTCGGACGGCGGATCCTGCCCGGAAACCACGGCCGGGCCGTGGACGCGGCCTGCCTGCTCGGCCTGCCGATGATGTGCGTCCACACGCCCGCCGACAACTGCGTCAACACCTTCCTCGAGGCGCTGTTCGCCAGGGAGAAGCCGGCCCGTCTCAAGGACCTCATAGCCCTGCTGAAGACCGTCCCGGAATACCGGGCCGCCGTCCGCCGGATGGCCGGGCCCCGGATCGTCAGCGGCTCGGAGAGCGGCCACTGCGGCCGGATCTCGGTCGAGATGACGGGCGGGACCGAAGGCGCCCGGAACATTTACGAATCGTACGCCGCGTCCGGCGTCAGCACCATCGTCAGCATGCACATCAGCGAGGAGGCCCTCGAGAACGCCAAGAAGGCCCACCTCAACGTCGTCCTGGCCGGCCACATCTCGAGCGACACGCTCGGCCTGAATCTGCTCCTCGACGAGGTCGAACGGGAGGAGCGGCTGGAGTTCGTCGGGATCTCGGGATTCGTCAGGACGCGGGCCGCGGAGCGCTAGGCCCCGGCTTCACAGGCCGCGGTAGTGGCCTTGGGCGCCGAGGGTCTGGATCCAGCGGGCGAACGACCGGGCGTCCTCGAGGTCGCTCTCGTCGGGATGCGTGGCGGCGGAGGCCGCCATGTCGGCCCAGGCCTCGTGCTCGGGCGACTGCATCAGGACCTCGAGGGCCTTCATCGACACCTTGCCGCGGCAGGCGAACGTCCCCACGAGCCGGGCCTTGGCCACGAGCACCGAGGCGTACTCGAGGGCCTCGCGCGACAGCCGGCTGCCCGTCACCGAGCCGTGGGTGGAGAAGAGCGCGATCTTCCCGGCCTCGGGGACGGTCTTGAGGAACACCTCCGCGGGATAGGGGACGCTGTGGGTCTGGACGGGGAATCCGGCGAACACCAGCGCATAGGGGGAGAGGTCGCCGGCGTCAGCCATGGGCGTGAGCGTCTTGTCGCCGGCGAGGGCGCCGAAGATGGCCTCGGCCACGAGCTTGGTGTTCCCCGTGCGGGAGAAGTAGGTGACGAGCGTCTTGGCCATCGCGGACATCCTTTCGAAAACGGCGCGCTCCGATTATTCTGCCAGAAATCGTGCGGAATTGCCAACCGTCATTCGGCGGCCGGCAGCTCGATCGTCACGTCCGTCCCGCGTCCCGGCTCGCTCGAGACCCGGATCGTTCCGCCGTGCTCCTCGATGATCTTGCGGGTGATGGGCAGGCCCAGCCCGGTGCCGGAGTCCTTGGTCGAGAAGTAGAGGTCGAAGATCCGCTCGAGCGTCTCCCGGCCCATGCCCGGCCCGTCGTCGCGGACGACGACCCGGGTGACGCCGTCCGCCCGGCCGATGGTCACGGCCACCTCGCCGCGGGAACCGATGGCCTCGACGGCGTTGGCGATGACGTTGCGGAAGGCCGAGCGGAGCTTGGCGGCGTCGCCGCGGACCCGGAAGCCGGCCCCCTCGGCCACGACCTTGAAGCGGATGCGCTCGGTGAGCAGGCGCCGGTAAGGCAGGAGCGTCTCCTCGATGATCTCCCGGAGGTCGACGGGCTCCTTGCGAACCGTGGTGTCCCGGGCGATCTCCATGAACTCCTGGGCGATGCGCCGGAGGTTATCGACCTCGCCGATGATGTAGGACATCGACTCCTTGAGGGCCGTGTCGAAATCGCCGCGTTTGTCTTCGTAGACCTTGAGCACGTGCTCGGCCGAGAGCTGGATGGGCGTCAGGGGATTCTTGATCTCGTGGGCGACCTTGCGGGCCATCTCGGTCCAGGCCACCTTCTTGCTCATCTCGGCCAGCTCCTGCTCGTGGGCCTTGAGGTTCCGGATCATCGTGTTGAACCCGTCGATGAGGGTCATCATCTCGTCCCGGGACTTGTGCTCGATGGTCACCTCGAGGTTGCCCAGCCCGACCTCCCGGGTCCCGGCCAGAAGCTTGCGGACGGGGACGATGATCATGCTCTTGATGCCCCGCGAGAACAGGATGACCAGGGCGACGAAGAAAGCCGAGAGGAGGACGAGGAACTCGACGATCTCCCGCGTGGCCTCGATCAGCTGCTCCTTTTCGAAGGGGAAGGGCAGGGAGATGAACAGGGTCGAGTTACGGAACTCGTAGGGGACGGTCAGCGTCTGGAAGGAATAGTCGCCGAGGCGTGTCCGCTGGACGAAGAAAGGCTTCCGGTCGTAGACGAGGGCCTGGTAGGCCTCGCCGTCGAGTATGTCCGGCAGGAGCCCGGTCTCGAAGAACTCCCGCCGGCTCGAAGCGCCGAGGATGGCGTCCTGGTACAGGATGACGTCGCTCGACAGGGTCTCGCTGATCCACAGGGCCAGGTCCTCGCGGGGGGCGAGGTAGGGGGAGAGCTCCACTCCCTGGACGAAGAGGAAGGCTTCCATCAGGCCCTGGGCGTAGCTCGCGTGAACGGCCGATTCCTCGACGAACCGCTCCGTGAACAGGCTGTCGAAGAGATTCCGGGTGAAGACCGTGTAAAGGAGAAGGGGGACCAGGGTCAGGACGAGGAACCCGGCGTAGACCCGGTTGGAGAACGACCACAGGGGCTTGCGGACCGAGGCCCGGCCGGAGACGAGAGCGGCGAGAAGGGCGGTGGCGGCGACCGCGGCCAGGCCGAGGAAGAAGAACCTCAGGAAGTCGACCACCCCGGTCTTGAGGTCCTTGCGGGGGGCGAAGAGGCTGAAGCAACGCTCCCCGGACCGGAAGAGGTAGGCGTCGTAGTCCGTGCCCCGCTCCCGGAAGCTCGACCAGAAGGGCGGAACGGACGCGCGCAGCCGCTCGAGGTCGGCCCAGGCCAGGCCCGCGGTCAGCTTGCGGGGATTGAAGAGCGACACGCCCTCGAGATCGAAGATCTCGCAGCCGAAATCGAGCTCGCCGAGCGAGGGCAGGGAGTCGGTCCGCAGGACTTCGAAGTAGGGATTGGCGGAATAAAGGAAGGGCAGCATCTCCGGGTCGAGGGAGACGTAGAGCACGACCCGGCCGATCCGGACGCCGTCGTCGACGTAGTCCTTGTAGCCGAGCAGGAAGTCCTTCTCCCGGCCGATGAACGTCAGGACGTGCGGCACGATGGCCCAGTCCTCGGACGGCTCGAGGTCGGGGGGGTCGCCGAGGATCTTGGGGACGTTGAGCGAGAAGCGGCTGAGGGTGTTGCCCTCGGCGTCGCGGACCTCGAGGCTCGAATGCCAGTTGGACTTGGCCACGGAGGTCTTGGCCCAGAGACCGTGGGCGAAATCGGTGTTTTGCGAGGGCGGCGGGTCCTTGAAGAAGGCGACGATCTCCCTCTCGCTGCGGTCGAGGCCCGGCAGGGATTCCTCGATGAGGAAGCTGCCCCAGGTCTCCTGGGTCAGGACGGCGTGGGCGATGGTCGTTTCGAGGAGGCCGCGGGTCCGCAAGACCGCCAGGCCGTCGATCGACCGGGCCAGCCAGAGGGAGGCCAGGACGAGGCCGGCGAAGGCGGCTTCGCGCCGGGCCGCGAGGGCGGGCCGGACGGCGGCGGCAAAGACGCCGCCCACGAGAACCGCGCCGAGGAAGGCCACGACCGCGGAGGGTTCGGGCCCGGCCAGGGCCCCGGCGGCGGCGGCCAGAGCGACGGCCAGGCCGGAGAGGAGCCCGGCCCGGGCGCGCCGGAAGAACAGCCGGAAGACGACGGCCAGGACCGTGAGGACGGCGACGAGGAAGACGAACAGGCCCAGCTGGAGGGCGATCCGGGCGGCGTCCAGGTCCCAGCGCAGGAGAGACAGGTTGGAGTTGAACACGATCCGGCGGACGGCTTCCCGCAGGACGAAGACCCCTCCGGCCGCGAGGGCCGCGGCCGAAAGGAGGGCCAGGCCGGCGAGGAGAGGGGAGCGGGGCCTGGGCTCGCGGCGTCCCGCGCCCTTCGCGTAGATCGCCAGGCCGAAGGCCAGGCCGAGGACGGCGAGCGAGGTCAGGAGGATGTCCGCCGGCGACCGGGTCAGCCCGGCCCAGGAATCGAAGCCGGCCACGGCCGGATCGAAGAGGCGCAAGGTCTGGACCCGGGCCAGCCGGCCCAAGGGCAGCACGGCGAGCCGCATGCCGACGAGCAGCGCCGCCCCCGCCAGCCCGGGCAGGGCGTCCCGGCCGTCGTGAAAGCCGGGCGAGGACCAAAAGAAGACCAGGCCCGCGCCGCACGCGACAAAGAGGAGGAGGTAGAGGGCCAGGCGGAGGTCCTCACGGCCCGCGGTCAAGCGCGAGGTCAGCGACGGGGAGGCCAGGGTGACAGTGGCGACGATCCGGCCTTTTTCGTTCCGGAGAGGGAAGAAGAGCGGCCGGATCTCGTTCTTCTGCCGCGGCTGGCCGGCGAACTCATCTTCGTGCCGGGCGAAGAAACGCTCGAAGCCGTCGACGTCCTCGCGGAAGTCCCAGTAGTCGATATCGAATTCGGAGCGGCCGGCCGGCTCCAAGGCGTGGTACTCGCGGATGTAGGTCGAGCGGACCTGGGGGATGAAGGCCAGGCGGGTGAAGTGGGCCAGCAGGCGCTTCCCTCCGTCGAGGGGTTGGAGCAGGGCCAGGTAGACCGAGGCCTTGCTCCGGATGAGGAACGAGCCGCCCGCCGCCTTGAGCCGCCCGAAGTCCTCCCGCGCGATCTGGTCGGATAGGCTGAGGACGTTCCCGAACCAGACTTCGACGAAGCCGTCGCCGTCGGCCAGGGCGACGCCCTCGTTCAGGACGTCGAGCCCGGCCTCGCGGAAGAGAGGGAAGAAGGCGGCCGGTTCCGCGGGCAGGGCCGCGCCGGCGAAGCGGGCCGCCCGGGCCTCGAGCCGGGCCGAAAGCGCGGCCAGGTTCTGACGGGTCCGGGCCGCCCGGACACGGAGCGAAGCCAGGCTCTTCGCGTCGTAGTCGCGGGAGAGGAATCCCGGGAGCGTGACGGACAGGGCGCCCACGGCGAGGGCCAGGACGGCCGCCGCTCCGCACGCGGCGAGCAGGGCCCGGCGCGGCCGGGAGAGGGCCCCGGCCCTCACAATTTCTCCGCCCGGATCTCGACGATCCGCAGGTCCATCCCGGGACCGCGGCCGCCGGGACCGGCCAGATGCCGGGCCGGGACGACGAAGAAGTAGACGCGGAGGGGATACTGGTTCCCCGTCCTGTCGTTGCGGAAGGACCAGCGGGCCTTGAGGATGCCGCCCGCGACACCGGGCCGGGCCGAGAGCCGCGAATCGGCCGTAAACTCGGTCGTGCGGAAGACCGAGAAGATCCGGTCGAAGACGAGGTAGGCCTGGTCCGGGGAGAGCTGGTCGGCGAGATCCAGGGGCTCGGGCAGGGAGACGGGGATGGTCCCCTCGGCGGTCAGGAGCTGGCGCAGGAGGACCGGCGAGTTCTGGAGGAACGCCGTCTCGATCCGGGAAGCCAGGGGCAGGGGGAGGGACAGGAGAAGGCTCAGCGAGAAAACATGAAAGCTGATCACGTGGACGTCACCATCTTAGCACGGCCGTTTCCGGACAGGCAAGGAGCGACGCCGCGCGGGGCCCGCCGGGGACGGTCCTACTCGGCCTTCTTGGGCTCGGCTTCCTGTTCGAGCTTCTTGGTCCTCTTGGCATCCTTGATGCTGCTGATGCCGGCGATGAGGCCGATGAAGCCGCCGAAGAACAGGATGGGCGGGATGAAGCCCAGGATCAGGTGGTAGAGGGCGGATCTGAACAGGGGGGAGAAGATGACCAGGGCCAGACCGCCGGCCATGGCCACGATGCCCCCGACGACGGCGATGAATTTACCCATGAGTGGACCTCCCTGCGATCGTGTTCCTGCGGGGATTATAACAAAGGGCGATCGCCCCGGTCAACGCGCTGGTAAACAGGAGGGCGGTTCCGTTAGAATACCCGTCGAGACCCCGACGAGGAGGTGGCCCATGTCGAGAGGACGGAGAGTTCGCGCCTGGGAGATCGGCCTGGCCCTGCTTCTGGCCGCGGGCGCCACGGCCCGGGCCGCCGACGACTTCGTTTTCGCCGGCGCGCGGGTGAAGAGCGGCACGATCCTCGCGGGATCCCTGGCCGTCCCGGCCGGCCGGGACGGCGCCGCGACCGAGATCCCGTACATCGTCGTCCACGGGACGAAGAAGGGCCCGGTCCTGGCCCTCGTCGCCGGCGTCCACGCCTACGAATACCCGCCCATCCTCTCGCTCTACCGGCTCAAGGGCCTCGTAGACGCCAAGTCCCTGCGGGGGACCCTGATCATGGTCCCCATCGCCAACCTGCCGAGCTTCAAGAGACGGACGATCTACTACGGGCCGGACGACTGGAAGAACCTCAACCGGGTCTTCCCCGGCGACCCGGCCGGCACGACCAGCCAGCGGATCGCCGCTACGCTCGACGCGGAGGTGGTCCAGCGGGCCGACGTCCTCGTCGACATGCACTGCGGGGACGGCAACGAGGCCCTTATCCCGTACACCTACTGGATGATCAGCGGCCACAGATCCTTCGACGCCAAGACCCGGGAGCTGGCCCTGGCCTTCGGCCTGCCCCACATCATCATCGACGAGACCCGCGGCCGCGACCTCGAGGATTCGAAATACCTCGGCAACACGGCCATCCTGCGGGGCAAGCCGGCCATCACCACCGAGGCGGGTTGCCTCGGCCGGACGGACGAGGAGTCCGTCGCCCGCAACGTCCGCGGCGCCCTGAGCGTCATGAGGCACCTCGGGATGATCGAGGGCGAATCCGCCCCGGCGACCGACCCCGTCTGGATCGACAAGTACGAGGTCGTCAATTCCCGATGGAACGGCCTCTTCGCCCCGCGCGTCGAGATGGGCTATTACGTCAGGCAAGGCCAGATCGTAGGCACCATCACGGACTATCTCGGGAACTGGAAGGAGGACGTCCGGGCCCCGTTCACCGGCATCCTCCTCTACGTCATCGGCACGCCGCCCTGCAACGAAGGCGAGCCCCTGTTCGAGGTCGGCCGGGTCAAAGAGAAGTGACGGGCCGATGAAGCTCCGGGGCGTCATCTTCGACCTCGACGGCACCGTCGTCGAGAACGATTACGACTGGTCCCTGATCCGCGAGGAGCTCGGGACGGGCGGGACCTCCATCCTGGCCTACCTCGATTCCCTCGAAGGCCCCGAGCGGTCGGCCAAGTGGGCCATCCTCGAGTCCCACGAGGCGGCCCAGACCGAGGCCTCGGTGCTGCGGGAGGGCGTCCGCGAGCTCCTGGCCCTCCTCCGGGCCCGCGGCCTCTCCGCCGCCCTGGTCACCAACAATTCCCGGCGGAACACCGAGTTCCTGCTCGAGAAGTTCGACCTCGCGTTCGACTGTGTCGTCACCCGGGAGAGCGGCCTGTGGAAACCCTCCGGCGCCCCGTTCCTCGAGGTGATGAGGACGCTCGGGCTCGCGCCGGACGCCTGCGGCGTCGTCGGGGACACCCACTTCGACGTCCTGGCCGCCCTCGACGCCGGGATCGACGCCATTTTCCTCCTCTCCGACGAGCCCGAGCGGTTCGCCGGCTTCCCTGTCGAGGTCTTCCCGGACGTGGCCTTCCTCATGGACCGCCTCGAATCCCTGCTGGCCGCCTGAGCCCCCGCCCGGGGGAATGGAACAAACCGCGGCCCTCCGTTGTAATAGGGATGTAGGATCCGTCGACGGGGTCCTCGAGGAGGCCGAAAATGATCAGACGAAGGTCCCTTCAAAGCCTGGCGACGCTCGCCGGACTGGCTTTGGCCGTTGCCTTGGGCGCCGCGCCGCAGCTACGGGCGGACGGGTTCATCATCCCCGACCGGCGGCCCGGCGAGCCCGTGCCGCCCCTCAGCGTCAAGTACCACCGGGTCAAGGTCGAGATCGACGGGCAGGTGGCCCGGACCTCGGTCGACCAGGTCTTCCTCAATCCCACGGGACGGGACATCGAGGGCACCTATGTCTTTCCCGTCCCCGAAGGCGCGTCGGTCTCCGAGTTCGCCATGTACATCGGGAACGAGAGGGTCAAGGGCGAGATCCTCGAGAGCGCCGAGGCCCGGCGGATCTACGAGGACATCGTCCGCCGCATGAAGGACCCGGGGCTCCTCGAATATCTCGGCCGCAACCTCTTCCGGGCCCGCGTCTATCCCATCCCGGCCCGCGGCGAGAAACGCGTCCAGATCTCCTACACCGAGGTCCTCAAGGCCGAGAACGGCCTGGTCCGTTACCTCTATCCCCTCAACACCGAGAAGTTCTCGCGCGACCCGCTCGAGGACGTCGGCGTCTCCGTCCGCATCGACAGCCCGGTCCCCATCGTCAACGTCTATTCCCCCTCGCACCGCATCTCGGTGCGCAAGGAGGCCGCCGGCCGGGCGCTCGTCGGCTACGAGGCCGAGGACGTCCGCCCGGACAAGGACTTCCTCCTCTACTATTCGCTCTCGAAGGACGACGTCGGCCTGTCCTTCATGGGTTGGGACGGTCCCGACGGCGGCACGTTCATGTTCCTGGCCTCGCCCCGGTTCGCCGCCCCGGGCGAGAGGATCGTGGCCAAGAACGTCGTCCTCGTCCTCGACAGCTCGGGCAGCATGAGCGGGACCAAGATCCGCCAAGCCAAGGAAGCGGCCCGGTTCGTCCTCGAGCACCTCGACCGCCGCGACGAGTTCACGCTGGTCGATTTCGACGACGGCGTCACCGCCTTCACGGACGGCCTCGTCCCGGCCACGGCGGAGAACGTCGGCCGAGCCCTGAAGTTCGTCGAGGCCATCGAGGACACGGGCGGCACGAACATCAACGACGCCCTGCTCGCGGCCCTGTCGCGGCTGCGGGGTGGCGACCGGCCCAACTACGTCCTCTTCCTCACGGACGGCCTGCCGACCGCCGGGACGACGGACACGGCGGATATCCTCCGGAACCTGGAAAAGGCCGATGCCCCGCGGTCGCGGATCTTCGTCTTCGGCGTCGGCGACGACGTCAACACCGAGCTCCTCGACCGGATCTCCTCGGACCACCGGGGCACGTCCGTCTACATCGGCGAGGGCGAGGACCTCGAGGCCGCCCTCTCGGGCTTCTACGAGAAGATCTCCTCTCCGCTCCTCTCCGACCTGACGGTGGAGTTCCAGGGCATCGAGACGAGCCAGGTCTATCCCCGGAACCTGCCCGATCTTTTCAAAGGCTCCCAGCTCGTTCTCGTGGGCAAGTACCGCGGGAGGGGACCGGTGAGGGCCGTCCTGACCGGCAAGAGCGGCCGGGAGGAGAAGCGCTTCGTCCTCGACGCCGTCCGGACGGACGCGGGCGGGCGGTACAGCTTCCTGCCGCGGCTCTGGGCGACGCGGCGCATCGGCTATCTCCTCGAGGAGATCCGTCTGCGCGGCTCGAACGCGGAGCTCGTCGACGAGATCAAGCGGCTGGGGCTCAAGTACGGCATCGTCACCCCCTTCACGTCTTTCCTGGTGACGGAGCGGGAAGCGATGACCTTCGACGCGGCTTCGCCGGCGGCCCGGGAGGCCATCGACTCCGGGCGGGTCACAGGCGTGGGCGCGGTCCGCGCGGCCAAGGCCACCCTGGGCTTCAAGGACGGGGAGCGGGCGGCGCAGGTCGTCTCCGAGCGCATCCTTTACAAGGAAGACAAGACCTTCTACCTCAAGGACGGGGTCTGGACCGACAGCGAATACAAGGAAGGCGCTCCGGTCAAGGAGATCGCCTTCGACTCCGACGAGTTCTACCGGCTCCTGGCCGCCAAGCCCGGCCTGGCCAAGTATCTCTCCGCCGGCAAGAAGGTCGTCGTGGTCCACGAGGGCATCGCGTACCGGATCGTGGAGTGAATCCCTGGACGAGGCGGCCGCGCATCGGCTCGGAAGGCCGCATCGCCCTCCGGCGGAGAGCGGAGTCTTCGAAGCGGACCTGCAGAATCGAGGCTGAGTGCTCGAAGCCGCGATTCTGCGAAATATCCTAAAAGAGCTCTTTCCGGATATTTCCCAGAAGTACGGCTCCAAGTCGCTCCGCCGCACTTCTCGATGGTCGCTGCCAAGAGTCCGCTCCCTGCCGGCCGAAGTCCGGCGCACTTCCCGGCGTCTTCAAACTTTTCCCATGAGGGCGAAACGGCTTTCTGCGCCGATAAGCGGCTGCCTATCGATCATGGCCGGCTATCCATCTTGATTTATCGCGGGCGATTGGTCACAATGGACGCGATTTCGCCCCGGAGGACCCGATGCCCGACGAGAAACTGCTCCTGATCCCCGGCCCGAGCCCGGTCGTGCCGCGCATCCTCGACGCCTTGGCCAAGCCCACGGTCTCCCACGTCGGGCCGGACATGGCCCGCGACCTCAAGGAGGCCTGCGAGAACCTGAAAAAGATCGTCTTTTGCGACAACGGCGAGCCGTTCATCGTCTCGGGCGCCGGGACCCTGGCCATGGAGATGGCCGTCCTCAACATCGCCGGCCCGGGCGACCGCGTCCTCGTCCTCTCCCAGGGCTACTTCGGCGACCGGATGGCCCAGATCTGCCGGGCCTTCGGCGTCGATCACGACGTCCTCGAGTGCGAGTGGGGCCGGGCCGTGACGCCGCGCGAGCTCGAAGGGCGGCTGAAGGCCAAGAACTACAACGTCGTCGTCTGCACGCATGTCGACACGGCCACGGGGGCCTGCGCCCCGGTCGAGGAGTACGGCCGGGTCCTGGAGAAAACGGGCGCCCTGTTCGTCGTCGACGGCGTCTGCGCCACCGGGGGCGTTCCGGAGCGCATGGACGCCTGGGGCATCGACGTCGTCCTGACCGCGGCCCAGAAGTGCCTGGGCGCGCCGCCCGGCCTGTCGATCCTCGTCCTGTCGCTTCTGGCTATGGAGAAGCGACGCGGCCTGGCCGCGGTCCCGGCCTACTACTCCGACCTCTTGCGCTGGCTGCCGGTCATGCGCGACCCGACGAAATACTTCTCGACGCCCTGCGTCAACGAGATCCGGGCCTTCGCCGAGGGCACGCGCATCATCGTCGAGGAGGGCCTCGACGATCGCTTCGAGCGCCACGAGCTCTATGCCGAGGCCATCCGGGCCGGCCTGGCGGCCCTCGGCTTCGGCTTCTTCACCGATCCCAATTTCTTCGCTTCGACCCTCTCCGTCGTCCGCTACCCCGACGGACTCGACGATCAGGCCTTTCGCGCCGGCCTCAACGCCAACGGCGTCGTCGTCGCCGGCGGCCTCGGTCCCACGGCGGGCCGGGTCTTCCGCATGGGCCACATGGGCAACCTGACCTCGGCCCAGGTCCGGTTCGCGATCGACGCCGTGGAAAAGACCCTGGCCGGCCTGGGCCGGACGATCGCCCCGGGGACCGGACGCCGTACGGTCGACGGCGTCCTCAAGGCCCCTAGAATGACAGTTCCCGCATGAAGAGCAAGGTCCATTTCATCGCCGCCGATTCCGGTGAAGCCCGCCGAGGTCCTGGCCGAGAAGGCCAAGCGGGTCTACCTGGCCACGGGCTTCAACGAGCGGATCGCCGAGCAGGACTTCACCGCCCTCAAGATCCATTTCGGCGAGGCCGGCAACACCGGCCACATCAGGCCCCAGTGGCTCGTCAAGCTGATCTGGGAGGTCCGGCAGCGGACCCCGCACGCCTTTCTCACCGACTCCAACACCCTCTATGTCGGCCACCGCTCGAACTCGATCGACCACCTCCGGCTGGCCTGGTCCCACGGCTTCACGCCCGAGATCACGGGCCTGCCGGTCATCATCGCCGACGGGCTCATCGGCCGCGACAAGCACGAGCCGCGGAGCGCCCAGGCCCGGACGGGGTCCTCGAAGATCGCCAGCGCCATCCTCGACTCCGACGCCCTCGTCGCCCTGACCCATGTCACCGGGCACGTCCAGACCGGCCTGGGGGCGGCCCTCAAGAACGTCGGCATGGGCTGCGCATCCCGGGCCGGCAAGCTCGAACAGCACTCGGTCACCCACCCCCGGGTCAACGCCAAGCAGTGCCGCAACTGCAGCGTCTGCATGGCCTTCTGCCCCGAGGCGGCCATCGTCCAGGCCGAGGGCCACGTGGTCATCGATCCGGCCAAGTGCATCGGCTGCGGCGAATGCCTGGTCGCCTGCAAGTACGGCGCCATCAAGATGAAGTGGGACGAGGATTCCCTGCGCCTCCAGGAGAAGATGGCCGAATACGCCCTGCGCGTCCTCGAGCACTTCAAGGGCAAAGCGGTCTTCGTCAACTTCCTCACCCGGGTGACCAAGGATTGCGACTGCATGGCCAAGAACCCGAAGCCCATCGCTGCGGACATCGGCATCGCGGCCTCTCTCGATCCCGTCGCCGTCGATCAGGCCACGGCCGACCTCCTCATCGCCCGGGGCGGCGGCCAGGACCCGCTGCGCGCCGGTTACGACATCGACTGGTCGGGGCAATTGGCCCACGGCGAGAGGATCGGACTGGGGAAGCGGGACTACAGCCTGGTCGAGATCGTCTGACCGGCCGGCGGCCCGGAGGCCGTCAGGCCTGCCGGCGCAGGTACGGCATGAGGACGGCCAGGGCCGTCGCCCCGCCGAGCATCACACCCGCCCCTATCAGCACAGCGAACGTCTGGCCGAAACGCTCGGCCGTGACGCCCACGCCGAGCGCTCCGAGAGGGACAAGCCCGAAAAAGACCAGCGTATAGACGCTCATGATCCGCCCGCGGAGGGCGTTGGGGGCGTGGGTCTGGACCAGGGCGTTGGCCAGGTTGAAGATGAGGATGAGGGCACAGGCCGTTCGCGAAGATGAGCAGGAGCGCGAGGGGCGTTCCGCGGGACAGGGCGAAGAGGGCGGCCGTGACGGGCAGGGCGAAGGTCCCGACGGTCAGGAGCTTGCCCTTGAAACGGAAGCGGCCGAGCGAGGCGATGAGGAGCGCCGCGGCCAGCGCCCCGAGGCCGCGGGCCGACTGGAGGTAGCCGTTGGTCTTGGCGTCCCCGTGCAGGATGTCGACCGCCCAGGCCGGGAAGAGGGTGACGAAGGAGGTGCCGAAGAGGGCGACGAGGCCGATGAGGCCGATGATCGTCCTGATCAGCGGGTGGCCGGACGACGTAGGCCAGTCCTTCCTTGAGGTCGGCCCAGGCGGAATTCCGGCCCGTCGCGGGCGCGGGCGGCTCGAGCTTCATCCTCTTCAAAGCGACGAGGACGGCGACGAAGGACAGGCCGTTGACGACGAAACACCAGGCCGGGCCGAAGAAGGCGTAGACGAGGCCTCCCGCCATCGGGCCGACGGCCATGGCCGTGTTGAACATGGCCGAGTTCAGGGCGATGGCGTTGGTCATGTCCTCGACGGCCACCATCTCCAGGACGAAGGACTGGCGGGCCGGCGCCTCGAAGGCGTTGGCCGTTCCCAGAAGGAACGCCAGGACCAGGACGTGCCACGGCTGGACCCAGTGGAGGAAGGTCAACGCGGCCAGGACGAAGGCCAGGACCATCATGGCCGTCTGGGTGATCATGAGCAGGGTCCGTCGCGACATCCGGTCGGCGATGACGCCGGCGTAGAGCATGAACAGCCAGGTCGGGACCCCGGTGGCGAACCCGACCAGACCGAGGTAGGCCGGGGACTTGGTCAGGTCGAAGATCAGGAAGCCGAGGGCCGTCGACTCCATCCACGTGCCGAAGAGGGAGATGATCTGGCTCCAGAACCAGAGACGGTAGTTCGGGTACTTGAGCGCCGTCACGGCCTGCTTCCAGCTCATGGCCTTGCGCACGCCGAGGATGCGGCGGAGAAGGTCTTTCAAAGGATCTCTTCGCTGTCGGGGGTCCAGGCGGGGTCGACGATGCAGAGGAAGGAGAGATCGCCCGGACCCAGGTTCTCGATGGATTGGAGGGCGAGCGGCGGGATGTAGACGGCCTGACCGGCGGCGATCTCCGCGGTCTCGTCCCCGACGCGCATCAAGCCGCGCCCTTCGAGCACGTAATAGACCTCGGCGTCCTTCAGGCGATGGGGGAGGGTCTTCCCGCCGGCCTTGACCACGGCGTGGGCCAGACTGTAGCCGATCGCGAGCGGCTCCTTGGCCGGGTGCAGCAGCTCCCGGAGAACAGAGGCGTCGCCCGCTTTGAAGCCGGCGATTGTTCCGAGCGATTTGACGATCATGGATCGAGAGATAAAAAAATCGGGGAGGTGGGATTTGAACCCACGACCCCAGCGTCCCGAACGCTGTGCGCTAGCCAGGCTGCGCTACTCCCCGACGTGAGCGGCTTATTATACACGGTTCCCCGGCGAAAGAAAAGGGGCGGCGCGGCGCGCCCGATATTGACGGCGGGCCGGTCCTGATGTAAAGAAAGGGGGCTGACGGATTCCGGAAAGGAGATCGACATGCGCTTTCGTATCCTGTTGACCACGCTCCTCGCGCTGGGCGCGATCGGGGCGCTCGCGGCCCAGGACGCCGCACCGGCCAAGCCCGCCAAGGTCGCCGGCGATTGGGAGATGACGACGCAGTCCCCCCAGGGCGACATGACCGCCGACGCGACCTTTGTCCAGGACGGGGACAAGATCAAATTCACCTCCTCCGTGATGGGCATGGAGATGGCGGGCGAGGGGACGGTCAAGGGCCAGGACATCGAATGGACCGTGGTCCTCAGCACTCCTCAGGGCGACATGACGCTGACCTATAAGGGCAAGGTCGAGGGCGAGACGATGGCCGGCGAGGTCCAGGCCGGCGACTTCGGCGCTTTCCCGTGGACGGCTAAGAAGAAGCAGTAGGGACCGTCCCCCGCGCCCCCCTGTCCCGGCCCGCCGGGAAAGGGTATAATACCGCCTCGCTTTCCCAATCTCCCCGGAGGGTATTCGTCATGACGACCTGGTGGCATCTCGCGACCGACGAGGTCGCCGGCAAGCTCCGGACCGACCTCAAGGCCGGCCTCGCTTCGGCCGCCGCGGCCGAGACGCTCCTGACGCTCGGCCCGAACGAGCTCCAGGAAAAGAAGGGCCGCGGCCCCCTGGCCATCTTCCTCGACCAGTTCAAGAGCCTGATGATCGGCGTCCTCATCGCCGCCGCCCTCATCTCCGGCTTCCTCAAGGAGTGGGTCGACGCCGTGGCCATCCTGGCCATCGTCATCCTCAACGCCATCCTGGGCCTCGTCCAGGAATACCGGGCCGAGAAGAGCCTGGCCGCCCTGCGGCAGCTCTCCGCGCCGAACGCCAAGGTCGTCCGCGACGGGGAGTCCAGGATCGTCCCGGCCCGCGAGCTCGTCCCCGGCGACCTCGTCGAGGTCGAGGCCGGCGACCACGTCCCGGCCGACAGCCGGGTCGTCTGGCACACCTCGAACTTCGCCGTCCAGGAGGCCAGCCTGACCGGGGAGTCGACGCCGGTCAACAAAACCGACATCGCCCTCGAGGAGAAGGACATCCCCCTGGCCGAGCGGGCCAACATCCTGTACATGGGCACCTCCGTCGTCTCGGGCAAGGCCCGGGCCCTGGTCGTCGAGACCGGCATGCAGACCGAGCTCGGCCGCATCGCCGGGCTCATCCAGGGCATCAAGAAGGAGACGACGCCCCTGCAGCGCAAGCTCGAGGAGTTCAGCAAGATCCTCGTCTACCTCTGCTTCTTCCTCGTCGCCGTCGTCTTCGGCCTGGAGATCCTGAGGGGCGGCAAGGTCCTCGACATGTTCCTGACCTCGGTCAGCCTGGCCGTGGCCGCCATTCCCGAGGGCCTGCCCGCCGTCGTGACCATCGCCCTGGCCCTGGGCGTCCAGCGCATGGTCCGGCGCCACGTCCTCATCCGCAAGCTGCCCTCGGTCGAGACGCTCGGCTGCGCCACGGTCATCTGCTCCGACAAGACCGGCACCCTGACCAAGAACGAGATGACGGTCCGGGCGGTCTGGACCTCGCGCGCCGCCTTCGAGGTGACCGGCACGGGCTACGAGCCGGCCGGCGAGTTCCGGACGGACGCCGGGCCGGCCGATCCGTGCGCCCACCCCGATCTCGTCAAGGCGCTGACCTTGGGGGTCCTCTGCAACAACGCCCAGCTCAAGGTCGAGGGCGGGAAGACCTCCGTCTTCGGCGATCCGACCGAGATCGCCATCCTCAGCGCGGCCGCCAAGGCCGGCATCTGGAGGGCGGCCGAGGAGGAGACCTACGAGATGGTCGAGGAGATCCCCTTCGACTCCGAGCGGAAGAAGATGAGCATCGTCCGCCGGGCCGAACAGGACCTGACCGTGTTCACGAAGGGCGCCCCCGACCTCCTGCTCAACGACTGCACCTTCATCCTCGAGGACGGCGAGGAGCGCCCGCTCACGGACGCCGACCGCGCCCGGATCATGAAGGCCAACGACGGCTACTCGGACCAGGCCCTCCGGGTCCTGGCCGTCGCCTACCGGAACCTCGACCAAGAGCCCCATTCCTACGCGGCCGAGGCCATCGAGAGGGACCTGACCTTCGCCGGCCTGGTGGCCATGATCGATCCGCCCCGGCCCGAGGTCCGCGAGGCCATGGCCAAGTGCCGGACGTCGGGCATCCGGACCGTGATGATCACGGGCGACCACAGGAACACGGCCGTGGCCATCGCCCGGGAGCTCGGCTTCTACGGCGCCGCGTCCCGGGCCCTGACCGGCGAGGACGTCGATCGCCTGACCGACGGGGCGCTCGACGCGGTCGTGGAGGACGTGGCCGTCTACGCCCGGGTCTCGCCCGAGCACAAGCTCCGGGCGGTGCGCGCCTGGCGCCGCCGCGGCGAGATCGCGGCCATGACCGGCGACGGCGTCAACGACGCCCCGGCCGTCAAGGAGGCCGACATCGGCGTGGCCATGGGCATCACCGGGACGGACGTGACCAAGGAAGTCTCGGACATGGTCATCACCGACGACAATTTCGCCTCGATCGTGGCCGCCGTCGAGGAGGGCCGCGGCATCTACGACAACATCCGCAAGTTCATCCATTTCCTGCTGTCCTGCAACCTGGGCGAGATCCTGGTCATGTTCGTCGCGGCCCTGGCGGGCTTCCCCGTGCCGCTCCTGCCCATCCAGATCCTCTGGGTCAACCTGGTGACCGACGGCCTGCCGGCCCTGGCCCTGGGCGTCGATCCCGTCGATCCGAACATCATGGAGCGCCCGCCGCGCAAGACCGACGAGCCGGTCGTCACCGGGGCCCGGGCCTGGATCATCGGCTTCCAGGGCGTCATGGTCGCGGCCTGCGCCCTGGGCGGCTTCCTGTTCGTCCTCCTCTACGAGAAGGAGAGCCTCGACATGGCCCGGACGGTGGCCCTGGCCACCCTGGCCTGCAGCCAGCTCTTCCACGCCTTCAACTGCCGGAGCATGCGGGAGTCCATCTTCAAGCTGAAGTTCTCCACCAATCCCCAGCTCGTCGGGGCGGTGGTCCTCTCCTTCCTGCTCCAGATGGCGATCATCTACGTGCCCTTCTTCCAGCCCATTTTCAAGACGGTGACCCTGAGCCTCGTCGACCTCGGGGCCATCATGGTCTTCTCGACCCTGCCGCTCTGGATCATGGAGCTGGTCAAGGCGCTCAACAGGAGATTCCGGTTCTACGAGCTGTATTGATAACACCCCAGACCGAGGAGGCCTCATGAAAAGAACGACCCGCCTATTCGCGATCGCGGCCCTGGCCGCCGTCCTGGCCCTCGCGGCCGGCGCCGACGACGGGATGTGGATGCCGCACCAGATGAAGACCCTCGACCTCAAGGCGCTGGGCCTCAAGATGGACCCCGGCGGTCTCTACAAGACGGACGGCACCGGCCTGATGAGCGCCGTGGTCAACCTCGGCGGCGGGACGGGCGAGTTCGTCAGCTCCGAAGGGCTCGTCCTGACCAACCACCACGTCGCCTACGGCGCTATCCAGCGGGCCTCGAGCAAGGACCGGGACTACATCAGCGACGGCTTCCTGGCCCGGACGCGGGGCGAGGAGATCCCGGCCCAGGGATACACGGTCGGCGTCCTGCTCGGCTACGAGGATGTCACGGCCAAGGTCAACGCCTGCTTCAAGCCGAAGATGACGCCGCGCCAACGCTACGACGCCTTCGACAAGGCTTCGAAGGACCTGGTCGCCGCCGGCGAGAAGGCCGGGTCGGACCTGCGCTGCACGCTGGCCGCGATGTACAGCGGCAACGCCTACTACCTCTATCACCTTCAAGCAGATCCGCGACGTCCGGCTCGTCTACGCCCCGCCCCAGGACCTGGGCAACTTCGGCGGAGAGACCGACAACTGGATGTGGCCGCGCCACACCTGCGACTTCTCCTTCCTTCGGGCCTACGTCGCGCCCGACGGCACGGCCGCCGATTTCAGCCCGTCGAACGTCCCCTACAAGCCCAAGGTCTGGCTCAAGGTCTCGCTCGACGGCTTCGCCGAGGGCGACTTCACCTTCGTCATGGGCTACCCCGGCCGGACCTACCGCAATTACGCCCTGGCCGAGCTCAAAGCCGACCAGGAGAACATGGCCCAACGGATCAAGGACACGCAGGACCTCATCGCGTTCTACGAGGCCGCCGGCAAAGAGCGATAAAGAGGTCGAGATCCGCTACGCCAGCCTGGTCAAGGGCCTCTACAACGGGCTGAAGAACCGGCAGGGCAAGCTCGAGGGCTTCGTCAAGTACGGCCTGGTCGCCAAGAAGGCCGCCCAGGAGAAGGAGCTCCTCGACTGGATCGCCGCCGACCCCGCCCGTAACAAGAAGTTCGGCGCGGCGCCCGCCGCCCTCGAGGCGTTCCTGGCCCGTCAGAAAGCCTTCGGGGCGAGGACCGAGCTCCTCAACGGCGTCCTCGGCGGCTCGACGATCCTGTCCCAGGCCTACACCATCGTCCGCGCCGTGCCCGAGATCCAGAAACCGGACAAGGACCGCGAGCAGGCCTACCAGGAGCGCAATCTGCCCCGGCTCAAGCAGGGCATCCAGCTGGCCGAGCGGGGCTATGTCTTATCCACCGACCGGGAGCTCCTCAAGTGGACGCTCAAGCGCCTCAAAGCCTCCCATCCGGACGAAGCCGCGTGGCCGTCGTCCCTCAAGGGACTGGCCTCCGGGAGCGAGGCGGACGTGGCCGCCCGGGTCGACGCCCTGTACGCCAAGACCGTCTTGGGCGATCCGGCCCGGCGGCTCGAGCTCGTCGGGCTCAAGCCGGCGGCGCTCCTCGCGGTCGACGACCCTTTCCTCAAGCTCGCCGCGGCCATGGAGCAGGAGCTCAAGGTCGTCCGCGAGGAGAGCAAGGGCCTGAGCCGGGAAGGCGCCGACCTGAAGATGGCCTATGAGGCCGCCATCCTGGAGATGAAGAACGGAGCCTACGCCCCCGACGCCAACGGCACCATCCGCTTCACGTACGGCCCGGTCATGGGCTATCGGCCCCGCGACGCCGTCTCCTACCTGCCCCAGACGACGGTCCAGGGCGTCCTCGAGAAGGAGACGGGGGAATCCCCGTTCCGGGTGCCGGCCAAGATCAAGGACTTGTGGCAGGCCAGGGACTTCGGGCCCTACGCCGACGCCCGCCTCGGCGACGTGCCGGCCTGCTTCCTGAACACGACCAACGTCACCGGCGGCAACTCGGGCTCGCCGACCCTCAACGCCAAGGGCGAGCAGGTCGGCATCATCTTCGACATGACCTACGAGAGCGTCATCGGCGATTACTACGTCATCCCCGAGCTGCAGCGCTCGATCAGCGTCGACATCCGCTACGTCCTCTGGGTGACCGAGAAATTCTCCGGCGCGAAGCACATCATCGAAGAGATGGGCCTGGCGGCCAAATGAACAAGCGACTCGCGGCGCTTCTGATCCTGGCCTTTGCGGTCGCGGCGGCCGCCTGCCGGACGCCGGAAAAGGCCGCCGGCCCGAAGACCGAGCTCGCCCGTTCCGAGCTCCTGGACAAGATCAAAGGCGGCTGGGCCGGCCAAGTCATCGGCTGCACTTTCGGCGGACCGACCGAATTCCGTTTCCCCGGCGCGATGATCCCCGACTACCAGCCCATCGCCTGGAACGACGCGCTCGTCGCCCAGAGGTTCGAGCGCTCGCCCGGCCTCTACGACGACGTGTACATGGACCTGACCTTTGTCGAGGTCATGGCCCGGGAGGGGATCGACGCGCCGGCGGCCAGCCACGCGCGGGCCTTCGCCCACGCCGGCTACCCGCTCTGGCACGCCAACCAGGCCGCCCGCTATAACGTTCTCAACGGCCTCCTGCCTCCCGACTCGGGCCATTGGACGAACTCGCCGCACGCCGACGACATCGATTTCCAGATCGAGGCCGACTTCGCCGGGCTGATGAGCCCGGGGATGGTCAACGCCGGGGCGGAGGTCTGCGACCGGGTCGGCCACATCATGAACTACGGCGACGGCTGGTACGGCGGCGTGTACGTGGCGGCCATGTACAGCCTGGCCTTCGTCAGCGCCGACGTCCGATACGTCGTCGAGGAGGCCCTGAAGGTCCTGCCGCCGGAGTCGAATTTCGCCAAGTGCGTCCGCGACGTCATTGCCTGCCACGGGGCCGACCCTTCCGACTGGAAGAAAGCCTGGTTCGAAGTGGAGCGGAAGTGGGCCGAGGACATCGGCTGCCCCGACTTCGTCTTCGACCCGGGGAACATCGACGCCCGGGTCAACGGGGCTTACATCGTCATCGGGCTGCTCTACGGGAATGGGGAGTTCGGCCGGACGCTCGAGATCGCGACGCGCTGCGGCCAGGACTCCGACTGCAATCCGGCCAGCGCCGGCGGCATCCTGGGGACCATGCTCGGATACGGGGGGATCCCCGCGGTCTGGCGCGACCCGGTCAAGGCCATCGAGGATAAGCCCTTCCCGTACACCGCGATGTCGCTCGAAAGAGTCTACGCAACGAGCCTGGAGCAGGCCCTCGAGATGGTCCGCCGCAACGGCGGGACCGTCGACGGCGAGATCGTCCGCCTGCCCGTCCGGCCGATCGAAGCGGTCCCGCTCGAGGTGAGCTTCGCGGGCCTCCATCCCGTCGAGCGGCGGCGGCTGGGCCTGCGGCTCGAGACGACCGCCGAGATCGCTTTCGAGGGCACGGGCTACGTCCTGACCGGGGGACCTTCGCAGATGTCCGGGCCGGGGGAGGACCCGCATGTCTACCAGGTCGAGCTCCGGCTCGACGACCGCGAGCCGGTCGTCATCCCCATGCCGGTCGACGACCTCGTCCGCCGGCTCGAGGTCGCCTGGGGCTACAAGCTCGAGAAAGGCCGGCACACGGTCATGCTCGAGCTCCTCAATCCCCGGCCGGGGGAGTTCATCCGGATCGACGATCTGATCGTTTACAGCGATACGCCGGCGGCGCCGGCCTATTGACGGACTCTCTGTTCCCGCGGACTTTCCGATGTCAGCGTTCGCTGCGCGAGCTAGCCTGAAGTTCTTCGGCCTTTCCGGCGCGCGGCCGGGCGCGGGGGAGTGATCGGACCGTTCGCGACGATCTTGATCGGCGTTCCGTCGGGGACGAGCTCGTAGAGCTCGCGAATATCCGGATTGAAAAGGGCGATGCATCCCTCCGTCCAGTCCTGGAACTCCCCGATGATCGCGGGATCCGTGTCTCCGGCCCGGAGCCCGCTCCGCAGCGGGCCGGGATCCTCCCTCTGGGCCGCGGCGAGCTCCGCCGCGTGCTCCGGCGGCTGGCCGTGGACCAGAAGGTCGCCCCCGAGCCTCGTGCGTTGGGGCGGGCAGCGGCGCTCCTCGAAGGCTTCCGCCACCTCGCCGAATTCACGGGGAGTTATCAGTCCTTCCTCGAGACCCCGCCGGGCGTCCGCCAGGTTCGGATAGGAGATCCAGAGGGCGAGATAGTAGGCGCTTCCCGAATGGGCGCAGATGAGGTAATCCCCCTCCGGGGTCATCCGGTCTCCCTGCCGCCTCTTGGCGCCTCGCGGCACGATGCCCAGCTGGACCCTGTAGGCCTTGACCATCCGCCGGCCGACCCAGAGCTCGAGGCGACGTTGGGCCTTGATGGCCAAGAGCCGTGCCCCCTTGAGCTTCCCATCCTCCAGGGCCAAGCGGTATTCCCCGATCAGCTCCGAAAGAGCGCGTTCGGGTCCGTAGAGGGCCGGATCATAGACGGCGACGGTGATGTTCCATGGCCCGACACGCTCAGAAGCGGCGGCCGGCGCCGGCCGCGTCCTCGGCCGCCCCGGTCCCGCGGCGCAGGCCGCTCCGAAGATCGCCAGAGCCCCGATGACGAGGAGACCGCGGCTGCCCCTCTTCTCCCCGGTTTGCATCCTGATCCGATTATAACGGATGCCCCTATGAGCGGCAAGGCGCGACCCCGGGAGCCCCGGCGCCCGGCTTCCCGGCGGGCCAGGCTTTTCTTGATGCCTCGTTCAGGGATCTCCCGGCCTCGCGCCGGTCCTTGACCTTCCTTCCCCCGCTGTTCTACAATCCCCGCGGCGTCGGTCGCCGACACGTCGTTCGAACGGAAGGAGCGGACATGAAGAGAAGCGGATCCTGGAGCCGGAGAGAGTTCATGAGGTCGGTCGGCGCCTTCGGGGCGGCCTCCGTGGCCTTCGACCCGAAGCGGCTGGCCCGCATCGACGAGGCCTCCCAGTCGGTCGCCGGGCGAACGCCCGAGGACGTCGCCAAGGACGAGTTCTACTGGCGCGAGATCCAGCTGGCCTTCAAGCTCGACCGCGAGCTCATCAACCTCAACAACGGCTTCACCTGCCCTATGCCGCGGGTCTCCCTGGATTCCGTCTTCCGATATATGGAAATGATCAATATGCTGCCCGTCCATTACCAGGGCATGGTGGCCGGGAACAGCGAGACCCTGCGGCGGCGGATGGCCAACGAGTTCGGCTGCGACCGCGAGGAGATGGCCCTGACCCGCGGCGCGAGCGAGGCCCTGCAGATCGTCCAGAACGGCATCGACCTCGAGCCCGGCGACGAGGTCGTCACGACGGAACAGGACTACCCCCGGATGCTGACGACGTGGGACCAGCGGATGCGGCGCGAGGGCATCAAAGTGACGCGCCTGCAGTTCCCGGTCCCCGCGACCCAGGACTTCCTCTATAACATGTTCGAGAAGGCCATCACGCCGCGGACGAAGGTCTTCCATTTCACCCACATCACGAACCTGACGGCCCAGCTCTTCCCGGTCAAGCGCCTCTCGCGGCTGGCCCGCTCCAAGGGCATCGTCACCATCGTCGACGGCGCCCACGCCCTGGGACAGTTCCCGTTCAAGCTGCGGGACCTCGAGTGCGACGCCTACGGCGTCAGCCTGCACAAGTGGCTGCTGGCCCCGCTCGGCAACGGCTGTCTGTACGTCCGCAAGGAGATGATCCCGCGGTTCTGGCCCCTCCAGGCCGCTCCCGAACAGCAGGACAACGACATCCGCAAGTTCGAGTCGATCGGGACGCACCCGTGGGCCATCCGGGCGGCCCTCGGCGAGTCCCTGGCCTTCCACCAGGCCATCGGGGCCGAGCGGAAGGCGGCCCGGCTGCGCTTCCTCAACATGCGCTGGGTCAACGCCCTCAAGGTCCACCCCCGGATCAAGGTCCTGACGGAGACGAGCGAGCCGGCCCAGGCCTGGGGCGTCATGGCCGTCAACATCGAGGGCATCGACGTCCGCCAGCTGGCCACCTTCCTGCGGAACAACTACCGGATCATCTGCGTCCCGCTCGTCGGCGGGGCGCCCCCGAACTCGGTCTTCGACTATCAGGCCCTGCGCATCTCGCCGAACGTCTATACGACGCTCGAGGAGATCGACACCTTCGTCGAGGCCATGGAAGAGGCGGTCAAGAGCGGCGTCCCCGACGCGCCCGACCCGGTCCCGGCCTATCCGGCCGAGGTCACGGTCTAGGGAAGGAGGCGAGAGATGAAAAAGCGAAGCTTTGCGGCCCTGACGGCCCTGGCCTTCGGCCTGGTCGTCGGCGTCGCCTCGGCGTCAGCCCAGGCGTCTTTCAAGGTGACGTTCGCGATCAAGGCGGCCGGCAAGAACCTGGCCGCGGGGGAGTACACCGTATCCAAGACGGCCGCCGGCGGCCTCGTCCTCCGGCAGGAAGCGACGGGCAAGGAGACGCCGGTCGCGGTCGTCGAGCGGATCGCCGCGCCGACGCCGCCGCCCGCGGCGCCCCAACTCGTCTTCGACGAGGTCGGGGACTTCGCGCCGTCCTACACGGAGTACATCACGGTCTACGTCCTCTCCGAGGTCTGGCTCCCCGGCGAGGACGGCTTCCGGGTCCACGTGACCAAGGGGGCCCATAAGACCAAGACCGTGGCGGGGGAGCCGGTCAAGAAATAATCGCCCGGTCTGCTATAATATCCGGTCCGATACGGACAGGGACAACTCCATGATCGTCGTCGACAATCTTTCGAAGAGCTACGGAAAACAGGGCCTCTTCGACTCCGTCAGCTTCAAGGTCAACCGCAAGGAGCGGGTCGGCGTCGTCGGCCGCAACGGGCACGGCAAGACGACCCTCTTCCGGATGATCACCGGGGAGGAGGAGCCCGACGACGGGACCATCGCCAAGCCCCGCAAATACCGCATCGGCTACGTCGAGCAGAGGATCCGCTTCAGCGAGCCGAACGTCCTGGCGGAGGCGGCCAAGGCCCTGCCCCACGACGCCACGAACGAGATCTGGCGGGTCGAAAAGGTCCTGGCCGGCCTGGGCTTCGAGGCGGCCGACCTCGAGAAGCGCCCCTCGGAGCTCTCGGGCGGCTACCAGGTCCGGCTCAACCTGGCCAAGGTCCTGGTCGGCGACTACCAGATGCTCCTGCTCGACGAGCCGAGCAACTACCTCGACATCACCTCCATCCGCTGGCTGGAGCGCTTCCTGGCCGCCTGGCCGGGGGAGCTCCTGCTCATCACCCACGACCGCAGCTTCATGGACAACGTCGTCACCCACGTCCTCGGCATCCACCGGCGCAAGGTCCGCAAGGTCGAGGGCGACACGGGGAAGTACTACGAGCAGATCGCGGCCGAGGAGGAGATCTACGAGAAGACCCGGATCAACGACGAGCGGAAGATGAAGGAGATGGACCTGTTCATCACCCGCTTCCGGGCCAAGGCCCGCCTCGGCGGCCTCGTCCAGTCGCGCGTCAAATCGCTCGAGAAGATGGAGAAGCGCGACAAGCTCGAGGCCATCAAGACCCTCGAGTTCGCCTTCGCCGAGAAGCCGGGCTACCACAAGTACGCCCTCGACGTCCGCGACCTGTCGTTCGGCTACACCCCCGACCGGCCGCTCATCCGCCGGCTCTCGATCAGCATCGGGGCCAAGGACCGGGTCTTCGTCATCGGCCGCAACGGCCGGGGGAAGACGACCCTGCTCCGGCTCATCGCCGGCGACCTCGCCCCCGGGTCGGGCACCGTCGACGCGCCGCAGTCGGTCGCGGTCGGCTACTTCGAGCAGACCCACATCTCGACCCTGTCGGAGTCCAACACCGTCCTCGAGGAGATCGGCTCGGCCGATCCGGACGGGGACCCCAAGCGGTCCCGGTTCATCGCCGGCGGGATGATGTTCGAAGGCGACGACGCCCTCAAGAAGATCAAGGTCCTTTCGGGCGGGGAGAAGAGCCGCGTCCTTCTGGGCAAGCTCATCGCCACGCCGCTCAACCTGCTCCTGCTCGACGAGCCGACCAACCACCTCGATATCGAGTCGAACGACGCCCTGCTCGAGGCCATCGACGCCTTCGACGGGGCGGTCGTCATGGTCACGCACAACGAGATGTTCCTCCATGCCCTGGCCGACCGGCTGGTCGTCTTCGACCACGACGACGTCGTCGTCTACGAGGGCGGCTACCAGCGGTTCCTGGACAAAGTCGGCTGGCGGGACGAGCTCATACAGGGCTCCCTCGCCGCCGGGCCGCCGCCCCGTCTGGAGGCCGCCGGGGAACGCCCCAAGGGGACGCCCAAGGAGCTGCGGCGCCTGCGCTCCGAGATCGTGGCCGGGCGCTCGCGGGTCCTGCGGCCCCTCGAGACGCGGATGACGGCGATCGAGAAGGACGTCGAGACGCACGACGCCTGTCTGCGCCGCCTCAACGGCGAGTTGGTCAAGGCCTCCGAGGGCCGCCAGGGCGCCAAGGTCGTCGAGATCTCCAAGGAGATGCACCGGACGAAGAAGACGATCGATGGCCTGCTCGAGGAGCTGGAGAAGCTGACCGCGGACCATGAGGCCAAGAAGGCCGGCTTCGACGCCCGGATGCGGGAGCTCGACGAGGCGGACGAACAGTGTGAAAAAGTAAAGGGTTGACCCCTTCTTCCTTTGAGATATAATTCGCCCTTGATGTGCATCCCGTAACGACATGACGCGCCACAGGCTCGCCCTTCTCCTCCTCCCCGCCCTCATCGTCGCCCTTTTCCCGGCCTGCCGCCGGAGCGGGGAGCGGGCCGACCTGACCCTGGCCGGCTCGACCAGCATCCAGCCTTTCGCCGACAAGTGGGCCGAGGTCTTCATGGAGACCCACCCCGACTACGGGGTCAACGTCCAGGGCGGGGGCTCGAGCGCCGGCATCCAGGCCTGCAAGAGCGGGGCCTGCCAGATCGGCATGTCCTCGCGCGATCTCAAGGGCGACGAGAAAGACCTCGTCGAGATCGTCGTGGCCCGGGACGGGCTGGCCCTCGTCGTCCACCCCTCCAATCCCGTCCGGGGGGCCAAACTGGCCGAGATCAAGCAGATCTTCGCCGGCGACCTGAGGAACTGGGGATACCTCGGCGGTCCCGACCGGGCGATCACCGTCGTCACGCGCGAGGAGGGGTCCGGGACGCGCGGCGCCTTCCAGGAGCTGGTCATGGGCAAGACCCGCATCTTCCGGGGGGCCATCACCGAGGACTCCAACGGAACGGTCCGGGAGATCGTCGCCCACGATCCCTACGCCATCGGCTTCATCTCCCTGGGCCTGGTCAACGACCAGGTCCGGGCCCTCGATCTCGACGGCGCCGCGGCGACCGACGAGAACATCGAGAGCGGGCGCTACAAGCTCGTGCGGCCGTTCCTGTTCGTCAGCCAAGGCGAGCCGGTCGGCCACGCCAAGGATTTCATCGATTTCGTCCTGTCCCCGGAAGGGCAGGAGCTGGTCAAGAAGGAAGGGCTCCTCCCGATCCGGTGACCGGCGGGGGCCGAAGAAGAGAACCATGGGCAAGCGCGCCGGGAACAGGCTCGAACGGAACGACCGGCTCGTCCGCCTGGCCCTCCTGGTCGTCGCCTTCTCGGCCGTCTCCGTCCTTCTCGTTATCACCGTGTTCATCGTCGGCCAGGGGACCCCGATCATGTTCAAGTACGGGCTGAAGAGCTTCCTGGCCGGCTCCAACTGGTACCCCTCGGAGAAGCTCTTCGGGCTCTGGCCGATGATCGTCGGGTCCCTGTTCGTCACGGGAGGGGCCCTGGTCATCGGCGTCCCCTTCGGCCTGGCCTGCGCCATCGTCCTGACGGAGTTCTCCTCGAAACGGGTCCGGCGCTTCATCAAGCCGGTGATCGAGCTCCTGGCCGGCATCCCCTCGGTCGTCTACGGCTTCATGGGCGTCATCATCCTGGTGCCCTTCATCCGCCAGACCTTCGGCGGACCGGGGCTATCGGTCCTGGCGGCGTCGATCGTCCTGGGCATCATGATCCTGCCGACCATCATCTCCATCTCGGTCGATTCGCTCCAGGCCGTGCCGCCGTCCTACCGGGAGGGCTCGATCGCCCTGGGGGCGACCCGCTGGCAGACGGTCAAGATGGTCCTCTTCCCGGCGGCCCGCTCGGGCATCATCGCCAGCATCATCCTGGGCATGGGCCGGGCCATCGGCGAGACCATGGCCACCATCATGATCGCCGGCAACGCCGCGGAGATCCCCCGGTCGCTGCTGGCCCCGGTCCGCACGCTGACCTCGAACGTCGCCCTGGAGATGAGCTATGCCACGGGCGAGCACCGGGAGGCCCTGTTCGCCACCGGCGTCGTCCTGTTCGTCATCATCATGATCCTCAACACGATCGCCAACGCCACCTCGGCCAAGCGGAGGAAGCAGCCGTGAGGCGCCTCGGCCCCCGGATCGAGGAGCGGGCGGCCCGGACCGTCCTCTGGGCCCTGACCCTCGTCACGGTGGCGGTCCTTCTGTTCATCATCTTCTTCATCCTCCGCCGCGGGTTGCCGGCGCTGAGCCTCGAGTTCCTGACGGCCAATCCGGTGGACATGGGCAAGGCGGGCGGCATCTTCTCGACCGTCGTCGGGACGGTCGCCCTGACCGCCCTGGCCATCCTCATCGCCGCCCCCCTCGGCATCGGGACGGCCATCTACCTCACGGAGTACACCTGGGGCGGACCGGTGACCCGGGTCATCCGCTTCGGCGCGGAATGCTTGGCCGGCATCCCCTCGATCATCTTCGGCCTCTTCGGCTTCATCCTCTTTGTCACCAAGCTCAAGTTCGGCTGGTCCATCCTCAGCGGCGGGCTGACCCTGGCCTTCATGCTCCTGCCGACCATCATCCGGACGTCGGAGGAGGCCATCAAGAGCGTGCCGCCGGCCTACCGTCAGGTCGGCTTCTCCCTGGGCAGCACGAAGTGGCAGACCGTCACCCGCATCGTCCTGCCGTCGGCCCTGCCGGGCATCGCCACGGGCATCGTCCTCAGCATCGGCCGCAGCCTGGGCGAGACGGCGGCCACCATTTTCACCGCCGGCAGCGCCCTGCGGATGCCGACCTCGCTCTTCTCGTCGACCCGGACGATGTCCGTCCATTTCTACATCCTGGCCCGCGAAGGCATCTCGGCGCCCAACGCCTACGGCACGGCGGCCATCCTCATCATCGCCATCCTGGGCATCAATGTCCTGACCTACTATCTGATGAACCGGTTCATCCGGAGATATTCGTGAGCGCCGTCGCCATCGAGGTCCGGGGCTTCAGCCAATCCTTCGGCGACGTCCGCAAGATCTTCGACCTCGACCTCGACGTCATGCGCAACGAGATCCTGGGCATCATCGGCCCGGCCCGCAGCGGCAAATCCACCTTCCTCTGCGCCCTCAACCGCCTCAACGATCTCGTCCGCGCCTCGCGACACGAGGGAACGATCCGCCTCGACGGCCGCGACATCTACGGCCCCGAGGTCGACGTGGTCGAGCTGCGCCGGAAGCTGGGCATGGTCTTCGCGACGCCCGTGCCCCTGCCCCGCACCATCTTCGAGAACGTGGCCTTCGGGGCCCGGATGGCCGGCATCCGGGGCCGGGACGAGCTCGAGGCCCTCGTCCGGGACAGCCTGGAGAAGGGCGGACTGTGGGAGGAGGTCCAGGACCGGCTCGGGACCAGCGGCCTGAAGCTCTCCGGCGGGCAGCAGCAGCGCCTCTGCCTGGCCCGCATCCTGGCCGTCAAGCCGGAATTCATCCTGCTCGACGAGCCGACCTCGGGCCTCGATCCCATCTCGACGATGAAGATCGAGGGCTCCCTGCGCAAGCTCAAGAAGGATTACACCATCATCCTGGTCACCAACAACACCAAGCAGGCGGCCCGGGTGGCCGACCGCACGGCCTTCTTCCTCAACGGCCGGCTGGTCGAGATCGGCCCGACGGCCAAGATCTTCACGGCGCCCGACGACCAGAGGACGGACGACTACCTCCGGGGCCGGTTCGGGTGACGACCATGGCCATCATCGAAGTCCGCGATCTCGACTTCTACTACGGGAAGTTCCAGGCGCTCAACGGGATCAGCCTGGACATCGCGAAGAACCGGATCACCGCCCTCATCGGCCCCTCGGGCTGCGGCAAGACGACCTTCCTCCGCTCCCTCAACCGGATGACCGACCTCATCGAGGACGTGCGCGTCACCGGGAAGGTGCTCATCGACGGGGCGGACATCTACGCCCCCGGCGTCGACCTGCTCGACCTCCGGAAGAAGGTCGGCATGGTCTTCCAGCGGCCGAACCCCTTCCCCCTGAGCGTCTCCGACAACGTCCTCTACGGCCTGCGCGTCCACGGCGTCCGCGACTCCCGGGCGCTCGACGAGAAGCTGACGCGCAGCCTGGAGGCCGTTCACCTCTGGGACGAGCTCAAGGACCGCCTCGGCGAGAACGCCCTCCGCCTCTCGGGCGAGCAGCAGCAGCGGCTGTGCATCGCCCGCCTGGTCGCCGTCGAGCCGGAGATCCTGCTCATGGACGAGCCCTGCTCGGCCCTCGACCTGGCCGCGACGGCCAACATCGAGGACCTCATGGCCGAGCTCAAGAAGCGCTACACCATCCTCATCGTCACCCACAACATGCAGCAGGCCGCCCGGGTCTCGGACGTCACGGGCTATTTTCTGCTCGGCGAGCTCATCGAGATCGGGGAGACCCGCCAGATCTTCACCAACCCCGGCGACTCCAGGACCGAGGACTACATCACCGGGCGCTTCGGGTAGCAGGGAGGCACCGACCGTGAGAAGGACCGTTCCGCGCTTGACCTTGGCCCTCGCGGCCGCCGCCCTGGGCGCGGCCTGCCTCATCCTGCCGGACGCCGGCGGGTCCGGCGGCTGGCGGACCATCCCCGGCCGCGACGAGCCGGCCGAGGAGGGGACGGGGACCTGGTCCGGGACCGAATTCCGCCAGACGCTCTCGTTCCGATCGGGCGGCAGCCTGTCGCTGGAGAACGATTACGGTGACGTCGAGATCATCGGCTGGGACCGGGAGACGGTCGACATCGTCGCCCGGGCCGCCGCCGGGGAGGACGGGGCCGCCCCGCGCCGCGACCTGCCCGACATCGAGGTCCGGGAGACCGAAAGGGGCTTCCTGGTCCGGACCCGCACATTCGAGGGCCCCGGCGCTCCGCCCGGAATCGATTTCCGGGTCCGCGTCCCCGAATCCGTCGTCCTGACCGGCATCCGCATCAGCCAGGGAAACCTTACGGTGGCCGGCGTCTTCGGCCGGCTCGAAGCCTCGGTCGACCAGGGCGACCTCAAGGTGGAGAACTTCTCCGGGGCGGTCGACGCGACCGTCGGGACGGGCGCCGCGGACGTCGAAGTCCTCGACCTCCGCGAGGAGGATGCGATCGCCGTCACCTGCCGCCGCGGGGACATCGTCCTCCGCCTGGAGCCCGGCGTCGGGGCCATCGTCGAGGCCGACGCCCCGCGCGGCCGGGTCCGCAGCGACTTCCCTCTCGGCGTCGCGCTGCCGGCGCCCGCGGTCAAGGGCTGGATCGGGCAGGGCGGTCCGGACATCCTTCTGAGGGCGCCGAACGGCCGCGTCGATATCGTCAAGATCAAGGACCCCGGCGGGGACGTAGCCCCGGCTCGCGGGAACTGAGGAGGGGACATGGACGAGCTGCGGTTCGAGGGCGATCGGGACGACGGTCCCGAGGAGGAGAAGAAGGGGATCGGAGGGCTCGTCGCCGCGATCCTCGGGATCCTGGCCGCCCTCGCGGCTTTGTACTATTTCGTCTTCATGAAGAAGCCGGAGAGACCGGCCCCCGGACCCGCTCCGGCCGCCGAGACCGTCCTGCCGCCCGGCGAGGCGGGCGCCCCCGCGACCCCGGCAGGCGAGCCGCTGGCCTTCCCCGCCGTCGCGCTCGGGGAGAGCGATCCGGCCGTCCGGGAGTTCGCCGCGGCCCTCTCGGCCGATCCGGAGTTCGTCCGCTGGCTGCTTTCCAAGGACCTGGTCCGGAAGTTCGTCGTCTCCGTCGACAACGTCGCCAACGGGCTGAGCCCGAAGTCGCACATCGATTTCTACGCCCCGAAGGGGGACTTCCGCGTCGCCCGGACGAAGCAGGGGACCCTCGTCGACCCGGCCTCCTACGCCCGCTACGACGCCGTCGTCGGCGTGGCCCTGTCGCTCGACGCGGCGGCCGCGGCCCGGCTCTACCGGGCGGCGAAGCCGCTCCTCCAGGAAGCGTACGCCGAGCTGGGCTATCCCGGCGTCGATTTCGACGACACGCTCGTCCGGGCCATGGGCGAGCTCCTCGAAACCCCCGTCGTCGATGGCCCGGTCCGCCTCGAGCCGAGGGTTCTGAGCTACGCCATGACGGACGAGACCCTCGAGAGCCTGAGCGCGGCGCAGAAACAGCTCCTGCGCCTCGGCCCGAAGGGCGTCGTGGCGGTCCATGCCAAGATCGGGGAGTTCGCGGCCGCGCTGGGGATCGCCGGATCGCGCCTGCCCAAGCCGCGGACGTACGCGACGGCCGTGAAATAGGGCCGGGCCCCTATTTCCAGCGGAACGGCTTCTCTTTCCTGAAATCGGGGAGAAGGTGCTCGTCCGCCTCGAACGGCTCCGGCTGGAGGAAGAGGTGATCGAGACCCAGCCCCATCGCCGCTTCCGCCGCCCGCCCGTATTCCTCCGCGGAGACGCCGCGCCGGATCTCCTCGGGCGCCCGGAAACAGGGATGGTACTGGCTCATCAGGCTGAGGCCGATGTACGGGGAGAGGTTCCGGCCGATCCAGTCGAGCACGGCCAGGGTGTCCTCGACCGCGCCCGGGAGGACCAGATGGCGGACGACGAGGCCCCGGCGGGCCGTGCCGTCCGGCCCGAGGTCCAGGGCGGGCTGCTGCAGCGACATCTCCTTGACGGCTTCGGAGGCCCGGGCGAAGTAGTCCGGCGCGGAGGAGTATTCCTTGGAGAGCGCGGCGGAAACGTACTTCAGATCGGGCAGGTAGACATCGACGATGCCCTCCAGGGCCTGGACGACCTCGAGGCTGTCGTAGCCGTTGGAGTTCCAGACCAGGGGGATCGAGAGACCGACCTCGAGGGCGATCCGCAGGGCCCGCAGGACGGGCAGCACCACGTGGCTCGGGGAGACGAGATTGATGTTGCGGGCGCCCTGGCCTTGGAGGCCGAGCATCAGGGCGGCCAGCTCCTGGTCGGTCGTCGGCGTGCCCTCGCCGAGCCAGCTGAGCTGGTAGTTCTGGCAGAACAGGCACTTGAGGTTGCAGCCGCTGAAGAAGACCGTGCCCGACCCGGCCGTGCCGCTGACGACGGGCTCCTCGCCGAAGTGGAGCAGGGCGTGGGAGACGGAGGCCTGGTGTCCGGTCCGGCAAACGCCCTCCGCGCCCTTGGTCCGGTCGACCCGGCAAACGCGGGGGCAGAGGGTGCAGGACGACTCGAGCGGGGTAAGGCGCTCGAGGGCCTTGGCGACGAGCGGCAGCTTCCTGTTCACGCGCTCATTGTACGGGGTCGGACCACAGCAAGTCAAATAATATGAGCTGTTTAGGCCTTCTTCCGCCTTCCCTTTCAGGCGGGCCGGGCGCGAAGATCATTGACCTCGTTTGCTTCGTCCGGCGCGGCCGGGTATATTAGGGGACCATGGAATTCCTCAGATCCGTCCTCGATTTCGCGCTGCATCTCGACAAGCACCTGAGCGCCCTCATCCAGCAATTCGGCGCCTGGACCTACGCCATCCTGTTCGTGGTCATCTTCATCGAGACGGGCCTGGTCATCATGCCGTTCCTTCCGGGCGACTCCCTGCTCTTCGCCGCGGGGACGTTCGCCGCCCTCGGGGCCTTCAAGCTGGGCTGGCTCGTTCTCGTCCTGGCCGCCGCGGCGGTCATCGGCGACACGGTCAACTACTGGATCGGCCACTATGTCGGGCCCAAGGTCTTCACCCGGGAGAGCTCGCGCTTCTTCAAGAGGGAGTACCTCGACCGGACCCACGCGTTCTACGAGAAACACGGCGGCAAGACCATCATCATCGCCCGCTTCGTGCCCATCATCCGGACCTTCGCGCCCTTCGTCGCCGGCATCGGCCGGATGTCCTACGGGCGGTTCATCGCCTTCAACGTGGTCGGCGGGGTGGGCTGGGTCGTCCTGCTCGTCGGCGCGGGCTACTTCTTCGGCAACATCCCGTTCATCAAGAAGAACTTCTCCCTGGCCCTGCTGGCCATCATCCTCTTATCGACGGTGCCCGTCGTGGTCGAATATCTGAGGCATCGAAAGCCCAGGTCCTAGGCCTTCGCGGGCTTCAAGATCCTCGAGATCCGTCGAAGCTCGGGCGAGCGAAGGATTTGATGAGCGGTCATGTCGGTGTGGAGGGGGGTCAGCGAGATGTAGCCGGCGTGAGCGGCCATGACGTCGGTGCCGGCGTCGCCCACGCGCCTCGGCGTTCCCGTCCCGATCCAGTAATAGGACGCATTGCGGGGGTCGGTCTTCTCGATGATCTCAGGATCGTAGAACTTCCAGCCCAAGCGCGTGATCTTGACGCCCCGGACCGGCGGCGGCGGGATGTTGACGTTGAGGGCGGTCCCCGCGGGCAGTCCCGAGGCCAGGACGTCGGCGGCGATCGTCTCGACGATCCCGGCCGCGTGCTTCAGGTCGAAGCGGCCCTTCCCGTCGGCGAGGAGCGAGACCGCGATCGAGGGGATGCCGTGAAAGGTCCCCTGGATGGCCCCGGCGACCGTGCCCGAGTAGTTGATATCCTGCTGGCCGAGGTTCGGCCCCGGGTTCATGCCCGAAACGATGAGGTCCGGCCGGCGGGGGAGGAACTTCTGCAGGGCGAAGTAGACGCAGTCGACCGGCGTGCCCTCGACCGCCCAGACGCGCGGCTTGACGCGCTGGGCGCGCAGCGGCCGTCTCAGCGTGACGGCCAGGGAACAGGCGCTCCGCTCCCGGTCGGGAGCGACGATGTAGGTCCGGCCCAGCTTCCCGAGCCGGCGGAAGAGGACCTGGATCGTCTCGCAGTAGAACCCGTCGTCGTTGGTCAGGAGGATGACGGGCCGCCCGTCCCGGGCCCCGCGTTGGGAAGGTCCGCTCACGCCGGTTTCTTGATCATGACCAGGAGCATCTTGAATCGGGTCACGGCCTTCAGCCCGTGGGGGATGCCGGCCGGCATGATGATCATCTGGCCGGGCTTGACCCGGTGGGACTGGCCGCCGATGGCGATATCGGCCTGGCCGTCGAGGTCGACGACCAGGGCATCGAAGGGGGCCGTGTGCTCGCTGAGCTGTTCGCCTTCGTCGAACGCGAACACCGTCACCGTCCCGGTCGCCTGGCTGACGACCTCGCGGCTGACGATGGCCCCGTCCTGATAGCCGATCAGGCCGGCCAGGTCCAGGGCCCGGCCCTTCAGGTCCTCGGCGCCCTTTTCTTTTTTCATGGTTGTCATCTCGATCCTCCCGTCCTCAGCTTTTCCCGGCGATGTACTGGCAGTAGCCGAAGGAGATGGGGCCCTGCTTGGTGGTCTCACAGGGGAAATCGGCGCATTCGAAACACAGCGTCACGCCCTTGTGGAGCGCGCACGTGGAGATCGCGCAGAAGGGGTTTTCCTTGGGACGGCAGCCGGCCTCTCCGTTCGGGCACGTGCCCCGGACCATGCTCGGGCACGCCTCACAGGCGATGCCGCAGACACCGATCTTCATGAGCGCCCCATTCGGATGAAAAAAATGGTCGGGACGGGCGGATTCGAACCGCCGACCCCATGCACCCCAAGCATGTGCGCTACCAGGCTGCGCCACGTCCCGAACCGGGGTTCCCCATTATAGCAGAAACGGGGGGATTTATGACTTTTTTTTGCGGCCGCCGTCGAGGGAGGCCACGATGTCCTGGAGCTCGTCGCGGACGCTGTTCAAGGCCTTGCGGAGCCTCTCCGGGTGGACCGGATTCGAACGGGCCAGGCCGAACTCATCCTCGATCTTCCTCTTGATCCCGGCCATGGTCAAGGTCTTGGTCGCCATCAGCTCCTTGATCCGGGAGACGATGGCCACGTCCTGCTGGCGAAAGAATTTCTCGCCGCTCCCGGTCAACCCGGCGCTGAGGAAAGGGAACTCCTCCTCCCAGGCCGACAGGGTGGCGGCGTCGACGCCGGTCAACCGGCTGACCTCGTCGAGCTTGTAGACGAGCTTGGTCTTGGACGGGTCCTTCTTCTCGGCCATGAGGAGGCCAACGGTAGCATTTTCCGGAATCTTGGTCAAGGCGCGAGGGGATCCCGGTCCCCGGCGGGCGGGAACCGGGCCCGGCCGGATGTGATATAATCCGGGCACCATGGCGCCCACGGACGCGAAGAGGAAGGACCGGGACAAGGGGGCGCACACGCCGCTCGCCGAGCGCATGCGCCCGCGGACCTTCGACCGCGTCTACGGCCAGGACCACATCCTGGGCAAGGGCAAGCTCCTGGCCGAGCTCATCGAGTCGAACCGGCTCGTCTCCATCATCTTCTGGGGCCCGCCCGGCTCCGGCAAGACGACCCTGGGGACCATGCTGGCCGGCCACTTCGACCTGCCCTGCGAGCTCTTCAGCGCCGTCCTGTCCGGCATCAAGGAGGTCAAGGAGTTCATGGCCCGGGCCGAGCAGCAGAAGAAGCTCTTCGGCAAGCCCATGGTCCTGTTCATCGACGAGATCCACCGCTTCAACAAGGCCCAGCAGGCGGCCTTCCTGCCCTACGTCGAGAAGGGGGACATCATCCTCTTCGGCTCGACGACGGAAAACCCCTCCTTCGAGGTCATCGCCCCGCTCCTCTCCCGGACCCGCGTCCTCGTCCTCAAGGAGCTCGACCGCGAGGCCCTGGTCCGCATCATCGGCGACGCCCTCGAAGACGCGGAGCGCGGGCTCGGCGCGGCCGGCCTGGCCATCGATCCGGCGGCCCGGGACATGCTCATCGACTTCGCCAACGGCGACGCCCGCCGGGCCCTGAACACGCTCGAGATCGCGGCCGGCTTGGCCCGGACCAAGACCATCACCATGGAGAACGTCCAGGAGGCCCTCCAGAAGCGGACGCTGCTCTACGACAAGTCCGGAGAGGAGCACTTCAACCTCATCTCCGCCCTCCACAAGAGCCTGCGCAACAGCGACGTCGACGCCGCGCTCTACTGGCTCGTCCGGATGCTGGCCTCGGGCGAGGACCCGCTCTACGTCGCCCGCCGCATGGTCCGTTTCGCCTCCGAGGACATCGGCCTGGCCGACCCGCAAGCCCTGGCTATCACGCTCCACGCCAAGGAGGCCTACGACTTCCTGGGCACGCCGGAAGGGGAGCTGGCCCTGGCCGAGGCCGTCGTCTACCTGGCGGCCGCGCCCAAGAGCAACCGCATCTATACCGCGTACGGCGCGGTCCAGAAAGAGGTCGAACACAGCCCGCATGAGCCCGTGCCGATGCCGATCCGCAACGCCGTGACCTCCCTGATGAAGGAGATCGGCTACGGCAGGGATTACCGGTACGCCCACGACAGCGCCCTGGCGACGACCGACATGGAGACCATGCCCGAGAGGCTGCGCGGCCGTAAGTACTACGAGCCCGGCAGCCTCGGCTTCGAGAAGGAGATCCGCAAGCGGATCGAGTGGTGGGAAAATCTCAAGGCCAAGCTCCGGGAAGGGAAGCGCGAGGAGAAGCCTTGATTCTCAGCCCTCGGCGGGCGGCGGCGCGTCCTTGTCCTCTTTGTCCTTGAGCAGGTAGTAGACCTCCCAGCTGATGTCGTCGGCCAGGCAGCCGATGCACGACTTGGGGGTCGTGGCGATCTCGTCGTCGGCGATCTTGTCCTTGAGGATCTTCTTGACGATGCGGCGGATCTTGTACAGCAGGATGTAATTGACCATGCCCGGCTCCCAGCCGGAGATGATACCAGTTTACGCCGCCCGGCGCAAAGAGCCCTCGGCCTGAACCCTGCTACATGCTCACTCCGCGATTCCCCTCAGCCCCTTCTTCCGCAGCCTCCCATCGTATTCGCAGAACGAAGCATGAACAGGCATTTGTTATATAATCCAGTTGAGCATGCAGATCCCCAATCGCTTGTTCGTGTTCGCAGGCGCACTCGCACTGGCCCTCGCGGGATGTGTCGCCAGGACCGGGGTAACCCTCATCGATCCCTTCCCGCTGCGCTTGCCTCTCGCCGAGGCCGGGTCGCTCGAGATCCAAGGGCGCGTCGTCGGCCAGCCGCGGGCGCGGGACGGGATCATCCGCTATCTCGATCAAGAGGGCTATCTCACGGAAGTCGTCGTCTCGTCGCGGACCCTTCTGCGGCGATACAAAGCCGTTGATATCGGGCCCGGATCCTCGCCGTCCGACGACCAGATCACGGCCGGGCCCGTTCTCGTGCGTGACGGCGACGGCCGGCTGAAAGGAACGCTCTCCGGCGACTCCGGCGGTCTCCTCGGGGCCGGTGATATCAAAGGCCATCTCCTCTGGGAGTTCAAGGCCGCGGGGGGCATCCGGGCGGAGCCCACCGTGGCAGGCGGCCGCGTTTATTTCGGCGATTCGGAACGGACGTTCTATTGCCTGGCCGCGACGACGGGCAAGCTGAAATGGAAGCGCAAGCTCCAGGGCTCGCCGCTGCATCCGGCGATCGTTTTCGGCCGCCGGGTCGCCGTCGTCGCCTCGAACAGCACCCTGTATTTCCTCTCGGGCAGGGGAGGGTCGATCCTCTCGTGGGAAGCCATCCCCTCGAGGGTCGTCTACGAGCCGGCTCGCGCCGGCACCTCGCTCCTGGTCTCTCCGGCCGCCGGCCGGCTCCTCGTCTTCGACCTCCGGACCGGCGAGCGCATCGGCCAGCACCTGACGTCCGGGACCCTGGCCGCCGGCGCCGTCTGGTCGCCTCCCTTCGTCGTCCTCGTCGAAGAGGACGAAGATTCCGGCCGCCAGCGCCTCGTCTTCCTCAGGTCCCGGTGAAGGCCCCCGGGCCGCTGGACGGCGCCCACCGAAATGAGTTATCCTTGCGTTCCCTGAACAGGAGCGCGCCATGAAGAAAGTCGGCATCATCATCTGCAGCCGCTACCAGTCCTGCGGGGGCGGCAAGTGCTTCCGGTCCGTCCGGGAGCGGCAGGGCGGCTTCGCCCGCTACGCCAAGGACGAGCCCGTCGAGGTCGTGGGATTCTCGAACTGCGGCGGCTGCCCCGGCGGCAACATCGAGTACGTCCCCGAGGAGATGAAGAAGAACGGGGCCGAGGTCATTCACCTGGCCACCGGATTCGTCGTCGGCTACCCGCCCTGCCCTTACATCGCCCAGTTCAAGCAGTTCATCGAGTCCAAGTACGGCCTCCCCGTCGTGGTCGGCACGCATCCCATCCCGCTCAAGTACTACGAAGCCCATCAGAAGCTGCCTTATTGGAAGGACATGAAGATGGAGGAGATCGCCGGCGACCTGATGAAGGAAGACCGGGCGGTCATGGAAGCCTACAACTGAAGGAGACCGACGATGACCCGCGCTGAAGCCCTCGAGCTGCTCCACAGCCACCTGGCCAACAAGAACCTCATCAAGCACTGCCTGTCCGTCGAAGCCTGCATGCGGGCCCTGGCCGCGCGGCTCGGGCACGACCCCGAGCCCTGGGGCCTGGCCGGCATCCTCCACGACCTCGACTACGAGGTCACGGACAAGAGCCCCGAGCTGCACACGACCGAGACGGTCAAGGTCCTGCGGGAGAAGGGCATCGCCGAGCCGGTCATCCACGCCGTGGAGGCCCACGCCGGCAAGGTGCCGTGCGAATCGCCCATGGACTGGGCCATCTTCGCCGTCGATCCCCTGACCGGCCTGGTCATCTCCGCGACGCTGATGCACCCGGCGAAGAAGCTCAAGGCCATCGACCTCGAGTTCCTGAAAAGGCGCTACAAGGAGAAGAGCTTCGCCCGGGGCGCCCGCCGCGAGGAGATCGAGCAGTGCCGGAACCTCGGCCTCGAGCTCGACGAGTTCCTGACCATCGCCATCACGGCGATGCAGGGGATCGACCAGGAGCTCGGGCTCTAGTCCCTACTTCAGGACGTCCAGGCGCAGTCCCACCTCGAAGTACCGCCCCCGCCAGGGGAAGCCGGGCTCGGTGTAGAAGTAGTGGTCGAAGATGTTGCCGAGCTTCATGAAGACCTGGTAGCGCTCCCGGAATTCGTAGCTGACGATGGCGTCCAGGTTGAAGAACGACGGGATCTCCAGCAGCGTGGCGGGATTCGTCCGCGTGTTCCACCACCAGGACTTCGAGCCCAGCAGCCCGTAGACCCCGGCCCGGACGCCCTTGGCCGGCAGGACCGAGAGGTCGAAATTGAGGTTGTTCTTGGGCTGGGCGTCGAGCGGCCTGTCGTCGGTGTCGTTCCGCGGGTCGAGGAAGGTGTAATTGACGGTCGCTTCCAACCAGCCGAGCTTCTTCTGGGCCTGGATCTCGAAACCGTAGATGTGGGCCTCGCCGACGTTGACGTACAGCCGCGTTCCGCCCTCCAGGGTGATGGTGTCGATGAAGTCCTTGAACCGGTTGAAGAAGACGGTCCCCGTCAGATAGACCGGGCCGCTCCAGGTCGCGGCGAACTCGAAGCTCGTCCCCGACTCGGCCAGGAGGTCGGGATTGCCCGAGCTCGTCGAATAGAGGGAACGCATCGAGGGGAAGCGCGATTTGCGGGCGAAGGAGACGTGGAAATCGAGCTCTTCGCTGGGCGTGAACTTGACGCCGATCAGGGGATTGAGCTTGGTGTTGTTCTCGCCTCCCTGGAACTTGGAGATGTGATCGAGGCTCAGGCCGCCGATGACCTTCCACTGGTCGGTCAGGCGGAACTCGTCCTCGACGCCGGCCGAGAGCGTGCCCTGGTCGTAACGGTCCCAGGGCAGCCCCGCGTCGTCCTGGATGCGGGCGATGTCCTTCTGGTAGAGGAGGCTGGCCTTGACCGTGTTCCGCTCGCCGGTGGGCATCTCGGCCAGGGCGAACCCGCCGTAGGACGAGTTGTCGTAGGTGCTCGACGAATCGAGCTCGGTCATCGCCGGGTCGGCGAACCAGTCCAGCGTATTGTAGTAATTGACATAGAAGCTGCGGAAGCGCAGGACGGCGTCGCCGCCGAGCGAGGTGAAGCCTCCCGCGCTCAGGGTCGAACGGTCCCATTTCGGGAAGCGCCAATACCGGGCGCGCTGGGTGAAGAGGGCGGGGGGCATGCCGTACTCGGACTGGTAGGTCCCGCCGCTGACCATGATCTCGGTCTTGTCCGAAGGCGTGAAGTAGAGCTTGCCGCTGAGGTTGAGGCGCTCGAAGTCGCCGTTGGCCCGCAGGGTCTTGCCGGCCTCGGGATCGGGATAATAGAACCCGTCCGAGGCCTGGTACAGCGCGCTGGCCGCGAGCGAGAAGCTCTTCCAGGAGTACGATCCGTCGGCGCCCACTCCGGTCGTGGCCTTGTCGCCGGCGCTGCCGGTGAGCGAGAGATAGGGCCGGGAGGAGGGCCGCCGGGTGATGACGTTGACCAGGCCGCCGAGCGTGTTGGGGCCGTAGAGGACGGAGGACGGGCCCTTGGTCACCTGCAGCGTATCGATGCCGCCGGCCGAGACCGTCTTCAGGTCGAAGGTGGAGAAGTAGGGCTCGTAGACGGGCACGCCGTCGACGAGCAGGGCGATGCGGTTGGCGCCGATGCCGCGGAGCTTCAGGTTGTAGGTGTCCTTGTCCCCGAAGGTGACCATGGCACCGGGGATGTACTTGACCACGTCGGAGAGGTCGCGGGGCTTGAGCTTGCCGATGTCCGTGGCCACGATCGTCGAGACGGTGGCCAGGGGGACGTCCTTGGGGGCCTTGCCGATGACCTGGATCTCCTCGGTGATCCGAACGGGCTTTTCCTGTTCTTTTTTGGCCTTCTGATCCTCGGCCGTTCCCTGGGCCAGGGCCGGGGACAGAACGAGCGCGATCCCGAACAGGAGCGTTCCGCAGAAGGCGACGAAGGATCTGGAGCGCAGGGATGTCGTCATGAGGTTCTCCTTTTCGCAATGGAAGGAAAAGCCGTTTCCCGCTTTTCCCTAACGGCCGGAGGGCGTGGCCCGATAGGGCGTTAGCTCCTCCGGCTCGGAGAGAAGTCGCAGATTAACACAGCCGGCCCGGACCGTCAAGCGCCGCGGAAAGTCATGATCAGGCCTCTTTCTGCAGCTTGCTGTGGCGGAAGCCGTACATGAAGTAGATGGCCAAACCGGCCAGCAGCCAGATGCCGAAGCGGATCCAGGTGACCTTGGGCAGGCTGGCCATCAGGTAGAAGCAGAAGGCGACCGTCACCAGCGGGGTGAACGGCACGCCCGGCGTCTTGAACTTCCTCTCGACCTCGGGCCGCGTCTTGCGCAGCAGGATGACGCCGATCGAGACCAGGACGAAGGCGAACAGGGTGCCGATGTTGCAGAGGTCGATGATCATGGGCAGCGGGAACAGCCCGGCGATGAGGGCCGTGGCGACGCCCGTGATCCAGGTGCACAGATGCGGCGTGCGGTGCTTGGGGTGGACCTTGGCGAAGACCGGGGGCAGCAGGCCGTCGCGGGACATGACCATGAAGATGCGGATCTGGCCGTACAGGGTGACGAGCAGCGTCGAGATCATGCCGATGATGGCCCCGGTGGCCACGAGCGCTCCGCCCCACCGGATGCCGATGCTGGCCAGCGCGGCCGGCAGCGCGTTGCCGACGTCGATCTGCTTGTAGGGGACGATGCCGGTCAGGACGAAGGCCACCGCGACGTAGAGGACGATGACGACGCCCAGGCAGATCATCAGCCCGAGCGGGACGTCCCGCTTGGGGTTCTTGGTCTCCTCGGCGGCCGTGGAGACCGCGTCGAAGCCGATGTAGGCGAAGAAGATGATGGCCGCGCCGGCCATGACCCCCTTCCAGCCGAACGGCATCATCGGCTGGAGGTTGGCCAGGCTGACGTGCCGGACGCCGAGGACGATGAAGAGCAGGATGACGGCGACCTTGACCAGGACGATGACGTTGTTGATCTTGGCGCTCTCCCGGATGCCGATGTAGAGGACCCAGGTGATGAGCAGGGTGATGATGACCGCCGGGAGATCGATGATCCCGCCGGACAGAACGACCTTGTGATCGACCGTGGTGATCGGCGGCGTCAGGAAGGCCTTCGGCAGCTTGACCCCGGCGCTTTGGATGAGACCGATGAAGGTCGTCGACCAGCCCGAGGCCACGGCGCTCGCGGCGACCAGGTATTCGAGCATCAGGTCCCAGCCGATGATCCAGGCGATGACCTCGCCGAAGGCGACGTAGGAATAGGAGTAAGTGCTGCCCGCGACCGGGAACATGCAGGCCAGCTCCGAGTAGGTCAGGGCGCAGAAGCCGCAGGTGACCGCGGCGATGATGAAGGACAGCAGGACTCCCGGCCCGGCCAGCTGGGCGCCCTGGCCCGTGGCCACGAAGATGCCGGTCCCGACGACGGAGCCGACGCCGAGGGCGGCCAGATCGAAAGCCGTCAGGTTCTTCTTGAGCTGGGTGTTTTCGGCGGCCTCGGCGATCTGGGCCGGCGACTTGGTCTTCCAGATGTTCATGAGGACCTCACTTCCGTTCGCGGCGGTCAAGATGGGGATTATATCTCACCCGGAATGGAAAGCAATCCCCGCGATCATCCGGTTTGACAGCCCGCCGCCCGTTGATATACCTAGATATCTCGACTTCCGCGACGCAGGAGGCCCCGATGACAGCTCGCCGATATTCCCTCCCGTTCCTGGCGGCCGGACTGGCCCTCGTCCTCGCCGGTTGCGCGAAGGACCCCGCCGCCCGGGCCCTCGACGCGATCCGCGCCGAAGACATGTCCTTCCACCTGAAGTTCCTCGGGGCGCCGGAATTCCGGGGCCGGAAGACCCCGTCCGTCGAGCAGGACGTCGCCTCCAAGTACATCGCTCTCACGGCCGAGCAGATCGGCCTCGAGCCGCTCATGCCCGGCGGCTCGTACTATCAGGAGGTCCCGGTCGAGGTCACCTCCGTCGTGCCGGCCGCTTCCCGCCTGCGCCTGGTCGCGCCCTCCGGGGAGCGAGTCTTCTCCTTCCCGGCCGAGGCGACGGCCGGGCGCTGGTTCGAGACGGGCCAGGCCGCGGGCGAGATCGTGTTCCTGGGCTACGGGCTCGTCGCCCCCGACCTCGGCTGGGAGGATGGAGCCGGGATCGATCTCACGGGCAAGATCGCCGTCCTCCTCGACGCGACCCTGCCCGCGGACCATCCGCTGGACCCGGCCGCGAACCGCCGTCGGCTCGGCGGCCGGGCCGGCGCCTTGAGGGAGCGGGGCGCGGCCGCGGTCGTCACGATCATCGACGAAGCGCGCGAATCCCGATTGGCCGGGATGGGACTGTCGTTCGATCTCCCCGAGCGGTCCCGGGTCCTGGATATCGACAACACCGCGCCGGGGGCCGCGCCGCCGCGGCCGGGTTCGGCCCCCTTCCTCCAGGTCGAGGTCAGGCACGGGGCGGGCGCCGCCCTCCTGGGATGCGCCCCGGAGGAGTTGGCCCGGATGTCCGGGGACCTGCGCCGGGGGAAGCCCGTCGCCGCGAGACGGCTCGCCGGCCGGCGCCTGGAGATCGATATCGCCGCCGCCACACGGCGGGACAGAGCCTTCAACGTCGTCGCCTGCGTGGCGGGCGCCGATCCGGTCTTGCGGCAGGAATACCTCACCATCTGCTCCCACCACGACCATCTGGCCGTCCGCGAGGGCCGGGTCTATCCGGGTTCGGACGATAACATCTCCGGGGTCGTCGGCATGTTCGAGATCGCCGAGGCCCTGCTCCTCGCGCCGCCCAAGCGGTCCATCATCTTTGTCTGGAACACGGCCGAAGAGCTGATGCTCCTCGGCTCCTACTATTTCGTCCAACACTGCCCCGTGCCGGCCGAGACGATCAGCGCCAACCTCAACCTGGACATGATCTCGCGCAACGCCACCGACCAGATCTATCTCATCGGCTCGAACAAGCTGAGCTCCGAGCTCGACGCCAGTATCAAGGCCATGAACGGATCGCCGGGCCCCGGCCTCCGCCTCGACTACACCTACGAGGCCCCCGGCCATCCCGACCGCTTCTTCTTCCGCAGCGACCAGTACCCCTACATCCGCTACGGCATCCCGGGCGTGTGGTTCTTCTGCGGCACGACCGAGGACTACCATACCGAGGGGGACGTCGAGGCCAAGGCCGACTACGTCAAGATGGAGAGGGTCTCGGAGCTCGTCTATCGTGTGGCCATGGACATCGGCAACAGGCCCGCCCTCCTGAAGCTCGACCTGAGGCCCGAGGTCACGAAGCGCGGCCCGGAGAACATGAAGGTCGTCTGGCAGTGAGGCCCGGGCGGCCCGGCCGCGGCGCTTTGACTTGCCGGGGGCCCTATGCTATGAAGAACGCGATGAAGATCGCGGCGGTCGTGGGCTTCTCCGAGAGCGGCAAGACGCGACTCGTCGTCCGGCTCATCGGGGAGCTCAAACGCCGCGGCCTGCGGGTCGCGGCCGTCAAGCGCTGTTCCCACGGCTTTTGCCTGGACACGGAAGGCAAGGACACGGCCGACTTCGCCGCGGCCGGGGCCGACGGCGTGGCCATGGTCTCGCCGGACGGCTGGGCGGCCCTTGGCCATAGCCCCGCCGCCGACGCCTCCCGGCTCGCGCGCCGGCTCTTCCCCGATGCGGACGTCGTCCTCATCGAGGGCGGCAAGGATATCCGGGGCGTGCCTAAGATCGAGGTCCGACGGGCCGGCCTCCTCGACGTCCAAGTCGAGCCGCTGGACCGGCTCTTGGCCGTCGTCTCGGACGGGCCCCCGCCCGGAGGCCTGTCCGTCCCGGTCCTCGGGCCCGACGAGGTCGGCCCGGTCTGCGATCTCATTCTCTCCCAGGAGGAGGACATGGCGGATATCACCCTCGAAGTCGACGGGCGGGAGGTCAACCTGAACCCGTTCGTCCGGACCTTCATCGAGAGGACCGTTCTGGGAATGGTCACCTCGCTCAGCGGCATCGATCCGGAGCCGAAGAGGATCTCGCTCGTCATCGACCGCAAGGGCGACGCGGCCCAGGGGCCGGCGAAGCCATGAAAGCCGTGCCCAAGCCGGGTTCGATCGCCTTCGCCCGGGAGTACTTCGCCCACCGCGACCCGGCCGTGCTGGCCGCCCTCCGGCAGAGCTCGGTCGGCATCGCCGGCGCCGGCGGCCTCGGCTCCAACGTGGCCGTCGCCCTGGCCCGGGCCGGGATCGGCCGGCTGGTCATCGCCGACTTCGACCGGATCGAGCCCTCCAACCTCAACCGCCAGCAGTACTTCGTCGACCAGGTCGGCGACCGCAAGGTCGAAGCCCTCCGCGAGAACTTGCTGGCCATCAATCCCTACTCCCTTTACGAGGTCCACGCCGTCCGGGTCAACAGGCGGAACGCGACCAGGATCTTCGGCCGGGTCGACGTCCTGGTCGAGGCCTTCGACCGGGCCGAGGCCAAGGAGATGCTCATCGAAGCCAGCCTGTCGAAGTTCCCGGGCCGGCCCATCGTCGCGGCCTCCGGCCTGGCCGGCTTCGGCCGGAATGCCAAGGTCCATACCCGCCGGATGGGCAATCTCTACATCTGCGGCGACGAGGAGAGCCAGAGCCCGAAGGGCGTCAGCCCGATGGCGCCGCGCGTGGCCCTGGTCGCGGCCCTGCAAGCCAACCTGGTCATCGAGCTGCTGATCAATATGAGAGGGCCGAGGATTTAGCCGGGAAATATCATGGGCCCGTTAAGGCCGGGAATGTCGATCATGTCCTAGGGCGTTCGAGGAGGACGATCATGGCCGTCAAGACACGCTTCCGCGGACTCGTAGCGGCGGCTTTGGCTCTCGCCGGCTTGGCGGCGGGGACCGGCGCCGGTCGGCCCCAGGTCCCGTCGCGGAGTACAAAGTCCCCCGACGGGGCACCGGTGGCCGTCGCGCACTCGATGTGGATCGACATCTCAGGCCCCACGTTGACGAAGCTCGGAGACACGGTGATCCTGAGGGTCCGCGCGGGCAATAACATGTTGACCGAGACAGCGGCCAAAGGCCACCTGGCGACGGTCTCGTTGCCCGGCGGATTGGAGTTCGTCAAGGCGGAGCCGCAGGGAACGCTGATCCCTGCCTGCGGCCAGCACCTGGCGACCATCTCGTGGACCCTGCCCGAGATCGCGCCTGGAAAATTCGAGGAGATGACGATCACGGCCCGCGCGGTGAAGCCCGGCTCCCATCTCCCGAAAGCCTCGTTGTGCTTTGTGGCGTCCCTGTTCTCTCTGAATATCCTCGGCTCCGCCGGCCTCGCGGTTTCGTCCGGCGAGATCCCGGAGACCCTCACGGTCGGCCAGACGACGACTCAGATGATCGAGGTTCGGAACGAGGGGACCGCGATGTGCACCAACATTGTCGCTCGGATCGTTGTCACGCCGGAGCTGGAGATATCGAGCGCGGTCGGACCGTGGGGGGAAACGGCAAAGTCCGAGGGCGGCGAGGTCAGGTTCGAGGCGAGCCCCATTCTCGCTCCGGGGGAGAAGCTGATCTATCGACTGGTCTGTCGCGCGGTCAAGGAGGGCCCGGCCAAGCGCACCTTGACCCTGACGCATGACGAATCTCCGCAGCCGATCATCGAAGAGAGGGCTATCGTCTGCGTCAAATGAGCACCGATAGGAAGGTCCGGCCGGGGGGTGTCTCGACACGTCATGGATTATCCGCGGGGAAGGTTCCTTGCGGGGGAAGAGGAAGGCATGTTCAAGGTCAATGAGTATTTCGACGGGAAGGTGAAATCGCTGGCCTTCCAAACGGCCGAGGGACCGGCGACGGTCGGGGTCATGGCCCCGGGCGACTACGAGTTCGGCACGTCCACGGTCGAGATCATGAGCGTCGTCAGCGGCGCCCTCACGGTCAAGCTGCCGGGGAGCGACGCCTGGAAGGACTACCGGGCGGGCCAGAGCTTCACGGTCGCGGCGGGCCAGAAATTCCAGCTCCGTGTTGCGGCCGACGCGGCCTACCTCTGCCTCTATCGGTGAGAGGCGGCCCGCCCGGGCCTATAACGGGCGCATCGGTCCGGGCGGAGTCGTCCGGAGGTCAGAGCGAACGACGCGTCCACTCGCCGTCGATCAGGCGTCCCATCGCGCCGGTGGGATTCTCGTCCCTCAGCTCGGGCGGCAGCCTGTCCGGCCGGACGCCGTCGTAGCACTGGAGGGCGGCGAACCTGGTCATGGCCGCCGGGATGCCGACCGAGGTGAAACCCGGATGACCGGAAGCCGGGTAGGGACCGCCGTGGTTCATGGCCGGAGAGACGGCGACCCCCGTCGGCACCTTGTCGTTGAGGAGCCGGCCGGCCTTGCGCCGGAGGACGGGTTCGAGGGCGGCGTAGGCGGCCTCGTCCGAGTTGTCGCGGGCGCTGTAGACGGTGGCCGTCAGCTGGCCTTCGAGCCGCGCGGCGATCTCCTCCACCTCGGCCACGTCGCGGGCCGCGACAAGGAGCGAGAGCGAACCGAACGACTCGATCTGGAACTCCGCCGCGTCCTCGAGGAATCGCGAGCCCGTGACGAAGAAGAGCGCCGGCCGGAACCGGAACCCCGGGCCCTCGGGCTCGCCCCGGCCGGCCTCCAGCCGCGCGCCCAGCTTCTTTAACCGTGACACGCCCGCCTCCAATCCCTTCAGGACCCCCCGGCCGAGCAGGACGCCGGCCGGCGCGCCGTCGAAGGCGGCCGCGAGCCGACCCCTGAATCCGGCGCTCTCCGGGCCCTCGGCATACACGATGAGGCCGGGCTTGGTGCAGAATTGCCCGGCGCCCGCCGTGCAGGAGGCGAAGAGCTCGGCCGCGACCTCCGCTCCGCGTTCGCGGAGCGCCCCGGGCAGGACGAAGACGGGGTTGATGCTGGACATCTCGAGGTAGATCGGCTTGCCGGCCCGGTCGGCGGCTTCCTTGAGCCCCAGCCCCGCGGTCCGGCTGCCGGTGAATCCGGTGGCGCCGAGAAGGGGATGGGAGACGAGACGCCTGCCGTCCTCGGCCGAAAATGGTACAGGACCTGGACGGCCGTGGAGGGCAGGCCGATCCGGCCCATGGCCTCGACCGCCGCCTCGGCCAGGAGACGGGTCGTCCCCGGCGAGCCGGGATTGGCCTTGGCGATGACCGGATTGCCGGCCGCCAGGGCGGCCGCGAAATCGCCGCCGCCGACGGCGTTGAAGGCGAAGGGGAAGTTGTTGGGGCCGAAGACCGCGACGGGGCCCCCGAGCGGGGCAAGCCGGGAGCGGATGCCGAGCCTGGTGTCGATCGTGGCGCGGCACCAGGACCGGTCGCGACAGGCCGCGGCGGCCTGGCGGAGCTGGGCGGTCGTTCGCGGCAGTTCCACCGACCGGAGCCGGGGCTCGGCCGGGAGCCCGGTCTCGCGCTGGGCCGTTTCGACGAGCGCGTCCGCGCGCTTCTCGAGACCTTCGGCCATCCCGTCGAGGAAGGCGGCGATCCGGTCCGGACCGGCATGGGAGAGAAGGGAGGCCGCCTCGGCCCCGGCGGCGAGCGCGTCCTCGAGGTCGGACCAGGAGGAGACGGGATACTCGCCCGGGATCCTGTCCCCGGTCGCCGGATCGACGGCGCTGAAGACGCCCGCGGGTTCGCACGCCTCGCGCCAGCCGCCGGCGACGAGGATCCTCGAAGTCCTCATCCTCCCGAGTAGATCGGCGAGACGACGACGCGGTCGCCGTCGGCCAACGCCTCGTCAGGCACGACGGCCCGGCCGTTGCGGGTGACGATCTTGGGCCGGGACTTGTCGATGCTGACCAGGCCGATCAGGTCGTCGGCGGTCGTGCCGCTCGCGACCTCGAGCTCCTTCTCGCTGAAGCCGAAGAGCTGGACGAACGGTCCGATCAGCTTGACGGTGATCTTCATGAGAGCTTGCCGAACTTTTCCGCCGCCCGGCCCTCTTCGGCGACGCCCAGCCGTTCCAGGGTGGCCTTGGTCGGGATGCCGCGCTTGTCGTAGCCGCGCAGGTCGTAGTAGTGTTGGAGCAGCCCGTCGTACTTGTCGTATTCGAGGTGCTTGCCGGCGATCGGGCCTTCGGTGTCGACATTGGCCGGGTCGAACCAGACGGCCGGGGGATAGTCGAGCTTGCGGTCGGTCTGCGGGTATTCGCGCAGCCAGAAGAGCTTGATCATCGAGTAGATCCGGTCGGAGATCGTCCAGAAGTCGTCGAGCGTCCAGTCGAGCCCGCTGACGAGCTTGAAGTACTTGGGGTAGTTCTCGAGGCTCCAGCCGTTCTCGATCCAGGGAAAGCGGCAGGCGACGATGAACTCGAAGAGCCCGCCCCGGATCCGCTGGAGGTCGACGACCTTCTGGGCCTTCTCGGGGCCGTAGGATTCGCGCACCGACTGCTTGAGCTCGAAGGTGATGACCCAGGATTCCTTGTGGTGGGCGCCGATGGGGCTGACCCCGAAGGCCAGGGCCATGCCCGGGATGAACTTGCAGTTGTAGGCGGCCACTTCGAGGCCCTTGACCTGCATGGCGTAGTCGATGGAGCCGTGACCGAACTTGTGCGCGGCACGCATCGAGCCCTCCGCCAGGATGTTCCCGATCTCGCCCTCGCGGCGGGCGATCGCTCCGAGCAGGAGCTTGGACGCGGCCACATCCCCGAATTGATAGCTGCCCGTCGCCGCGCCGTGGTCGATGGCGTCGGCGTAGAAGCTCAGGACGCAGCCTCCCGACATGGTGTCGATGCCGTAGTCGTCGCAGAGGTAGTTGAGCGAGCCGATGGCCGGCAGGTCGAAGATCTCCAGGTTGGGGCCGAGCAGGCCGACGTTCTCGTAGTCGAGCTCGGACTCCCGGCCCTCCTGGTCGTGAATGGTGATGCCGCAGCGCATGGTGCAATTGGGGCAGCCGTAGGTGGCGATGCGGGCGTTGTTCAGCCGCTCGCCGTCGCACTTCCAGGCCTCGGCGTGGTGGGTCTTGCGGAAGTTCCTGACCGGCAGGGCCGCGACCTCGTTGCACCAGGCCAGGACGCCGTTGGTGCTCTGGATGGACCAGCCGCTCTTCTTGTCGATCCGGTTGACCTCGCGCAGGTCGTCGTAGCCGACCTTCTTCATCCCGGCCGGATCGGCCTGGGGGATGGGCTTCGTGCCCTTGACCACGATGGCTTTGAGGAGCTTGGAGCCCATGACCGCGCCCATGCCGGTCCGGCCGCCGGCCCGGCCCTCGAGGCTGCGGACGACGGCGTAGCGGACGAGGTTCTCGCCGGCCTGGCCGATGTTGAGGACGCCGACGCCCTTGCCGTACTGGGCGTAGATCCAGTCGTTGGTCTCGTAGGTGCCCTTGCCCCAGACGGCGTCGGCCGGCAGGAACTCGACCTTGTCGTCGTCGATGACGAGCATGGTCGGCCCGGCGGCCTTGCCCTCGACGATGAGGGCGTCATAGCCCGCCTTGCGGAGCTGCTCGGCCACCCGCGTCCCCAGGTTGCCGTCGCCGTAGCCGCCCGTGCTGGGGGATTTGCCGGCGACGACCGCTTTCCCCGTGTTGGGGGCCGGTATGCCGGCGATGGGCCCGAGGGCCACGATGAACTTGTTGTCGGGGCCGAGCGGGTCGATCCCCGGGGCCAGCTCGTCGTAGAGGATCTTGACGGCGAAACCGCGGCCGCCGATCCACTTGCGGGCGAAATCGTCGCTGAACGGCTCTTTCTTAAAGGTTTTCGCGGTCAGGTTGACTCTGAGGATGTGGCCGGTCCAACCGTTCATATGTGCGCCCTCCGGAATGATAAAAATACCCCCTCAATCCTAAACGGAGGGGCTTTTTTAGTCAAGGATTTATAGGGGAAAAACGGGCGAACGTGCCGCGATTTCCGTATAATGAGGTGACGGGGCCGGCGGGCCCCCTCAGAGAGGAGATCCGACATGGCTAAAAAGCTCTACCGTTCGGCGAGCCAGAAGATGCTCGGCGGCGTTTGCGGCGGCCTGGCCGAATATTTCGACGTCGACGTCTCGATCGTCCGCTTGCTCCTGGTCGGGCTGGCCTTCGTCACCGCGATCCTGCCCTTGACCTTCTTCTATATCGTCGCCTGGATCGTGGTGCCCCAGGGGCAGCCCGCCCCCCGGGCTTAGAGGAGGGGCGGCCCGGGGCGTCCCGCGGCCGTTGACTTACAGTCAGAGTTCGGCTATAACCTAGTCGGCTCACCCATGGCCATGAAGAGCGCCCTCGAGATCCCGTTCAAGCACATCGCCGTCGAGGGCGTGTTCCGCTCGAAGAAGACCCAGTTGGCCAACGTCCTGGCCCAGCGGATCGGCGGCAAGGTCGTCTTGGACAACGTCGGCAACCCTTACGTAAAGGACTTCTATAACGAGCGGGAGGGTTCGGCCTTCCTGACCCAGCTCGTCTTCCTGGCCAACCGTTACAACCAGCAGACGCGCCTCCTCCAGAGAGACCTGTTCGTCGACCGGATCATATGCGATTATCTCTTCGAGAAGGACAAGATCTACGCCTACCAGACGCTCTCCGACGACGAGCTGCTCGTCTACGAGAAGATCTACGGCATCCTGTCCGAGCGCGTCCCCAAGCCCGACCTGGTGATCTACCTGCAGATCTCGCTGGGGTCGCTCACGCGGCGCATCGCCAAGGAAGGCGACTCCATAGAGAAGAACATCTCCGAGAAGTACCTCGAGGACATCGTCGAGGCCTTCGATTACTTCTTCTTCAATTATCAGGGAGCGCCCCTCCTGGTGGTCAAGGCGGACGACATCGACTTCGGCCGCGAGGAGGACGTCCTCGATCTCATCGACCAGCTCCGCGACATGAAGAAGAGCTCGCTTTACTACGTCCCCCAGAGCTACGGGGGCAAAGGCTTGAAGAAGGGTTAGGGGCACCGATACGGCCCGGACCCCGCGAAGCGCGGGGCAGGGACCGGACGCTCCGATACGGAACGCGGCTTTACCTCAACCCCGGGGACAAGCCGGGGTGGGGAGAAAGGACGGACAATGGCCGATTCGCCGGTCGAAAAGACCACCATCCCCTCGCTCCAGGCCCGCAAGGCCGTGGGGCCCAAGATCGTCTGTCTGACGGCCTACGACTTCCCGACCGCCCGCATCCTCGACGAGCGCGGCGTCGACCTCATCCTGGTCGGGGACTCGCTGGGCATGGTCGTCCTGGGCTACGAGAACACCGTGCCGGTGACGATGGACGAGATGCTCCACCACACCCGGGCCGTGACCCGGGCGGTCCGCCGGGCCCTGGTCGTCGGCGACATGCCCTATTTCTCGTTCCACCTCGGCGCCGACGAGACGATCCGCAACGCCTCCCGATTCCTCAAGGAAGGCGGGGCCTCCGCGGTCAAGATCGAGGGGGCTTCCGCCAAGCGCCTCAAGCTCGTCAAGGCCATGGTCGAGGCCGAGATCCCGGTCATGGGGCACGTCGGGCTGACCCCGCAGTCCATCCTCAGCCTGGGCCGCTACAAGGTCCGAGGCAAGCTGGCCGCCGAGGCCCGGCGCATCGTCGAGGAGGCCCAGGGACTGGAACAGGCCGGCGCCTTCGCCGTCGTGCTCGAGTCGGTCCCCGTCGAGGTGGCCGCCCTGGTCACCCGGGCCGTCGGCATCCCGACCGTCGGCATCGGCGCCGGGCCGGCCTGCGACGGCCAGATCCTTGTCTTCCACGATGTCATGGGCTACTCGACCGGGTACATGCCCAAGTTCGTCCGCCGGTACGCCGACCTCAACGGCGTCATGGGCGTGGCCGTCGGGGCCTACGCCGCCGACGTCCGGGCTGGCCGTTTCCCGGACGACGCGACCTCCTACCACCTCCGGCCCGAGGTCGCCGCCGAACTGGCGCCTAAGAAGACGCGGCGGGCGGCCAAGGGCGGGGCCCGGCGATGAGGATCGTCGAAAGCGTCGCCGGGATGAAGGCCCTCTCCCGCGAGTGGCGGAGCGCGGGCCGGACGATCGGCCTCGTCCCCACCATGGGCTACCTCCATGAGGGCCATCTCAGCCTGGTAAGGGAGTCGAAGAGGCGGGCCGGCGCCACGGTCGTCAGCATCTTCGTCAATCCCACCCAGTTCGGCCCGAACGAGGATCTTGCGAAGTATCCGCGGGACCTGGAGAAGGACGCGGCCTACCTGGAGAAGGCGGGTGTCGACGTCCTCTTCCATCCGGCCGCGGCGGAGGTCTATCCTCCCGGCTACCGGACCTTCGTCGAGGTCGAGGGGCTCCAGGACAAGCTCTGCGGCCGGTCCCGGCCGGGGCACTTCAAGGGCGTGGCGACCGTCGTCCTGAAGCTCTTCGAGATGGTCAGTCCCGACCTGGCCTTCTTCGGGGCCAAGGACGCCCAGCAGGTTCTGATCATCCGGCGGCTGGCCCGGGACCTGGACCTCGATGTCGAGGTGGTGACCTGTCCGCTCGTCCGCGAGCCCGACGGCCTGGCCTTGAGCTCGCGCAACGCCTACCTATCGGCCGAGGAGCGGCAGGCCGCCCTGGCCCTCTCGATCGGCCTGCGCGGAGCCGAGCGGGCCGTCACGGCGGGGGAGAGGGACGCCGCCAAGATCGTCGCCGGCATCCGCGCCGTCCTCGAAGCCGAGCCGCTGGCCCGGGTCGATTACGTCGCGGCCGTCGATCCGGAAACGCTCGAGCCCGTGACGGAAATGCGCGGCGACGTTCTCGTCGCTCTGGCCGTCTTCATCGGCCCGACCCGGCTCATCGATAACGTCCGCGTGACCGCCTGAGGAGAGTGCCCCATGCTCCGAGCTTTCCTGCGCGCCAAGATCCACCGGGCCACGGTGACCCATGTCGACATCGGCTACGAGGGCAGCCTATCCCTCGACGCGGACCTCCTGGAAGCCGCCGGCCTCCGGCCCTACGAGAGGATCGAGGTCTGGAACGTCACGAACGGCAAGCGCTTTACGACCTACCTCATCCAGGGCGAGAAGGGTTCCCGGGCGGTCGGCGTCTTCGGCGCCGCCGGCCACAAGGTCGCGGTCGGCAACATCATCATCATCGCCGCCTACGGCTACATGGACGGGGCCGAGATGGAGCGTTTCGCGCCCCGGGTCGTGCTGATGGACGAGGGCAACCGCATCGCCGGGATCAAGTGAGCCCCGTGGCGCGCCGTTCTTCGCGGCTCCGGGCGCTCGCGCTGGCCGGTGTGGCCGTCGCGCTTCTGCTCGGGGCCTGTCGGGCCGGCCGGGAGCCCTTTGGGGCCCTGTTCGTCGCCTCCCCTCTGACCGCCGAGGGGACGTTCACCCCCGGCATCGAAGGCCCCGCCTGCGACGCCGCCGGCCGCATCTATGCCGTCAATTTCGAGCGTCGGGGGACGATCGGCCGCGTATCACCCGAAGGCCGGGGCGAGATCTTCGCGGAGCTCCCGGAGGGGAGCGTCGGGAACGGCCTCCGCGTCGGCCCGACGGGGACCCTTTTCGTGGCCGACTACACGGGGCACAATATCCTGGCCGTCGATCCCGTCACCCGGTCCGTCCGCGTCTTGGCCCGCGAAGCGGCGATGAGCCAGCCGAACGACCTCGCCCTGGCCCCTGACGGAACGCTCTACGCCAGCGATCCCGACTGGGCGGCCGGGACGGGGCGGATCTGGCGGATCGACGGAGACGGCCGGGTGACTCTCCTGGCCTCCGGATTGGGCACGACGAACGGCATCGAGGTCGGCCCGGACGGGACGACGCTCTATGTCGGCGAGAGTGATCAGAGGAAGGTCTGGGCGTTCGCCCTCGCGTCCGACGGAAGGCTCGCCGGGAAGCGCCTGCTGGTCTCGTTCCCGGATTTCGGCCTCGACGGCATGCGCTGCGACGCGGACGGGAATCTCTACGTGACCCGCTATGGCAAGGGGACGGTCGTCATGCTGTCCCCGGACGGCCGGCTCCTGCGGGAGATCGGCGTCCTGGGGTTGAAACCCTCCAACCTGTGCTTCGGCGGACCGGACGGCCGGACGGTCTTCGTGACCGAGGTCGAACATACGCGGCTGATCTCTTTTCGCGTCGAGCGACCCGGCCGCGAATGGGGGAAGCCGGAGCGGACCCCCCAGTTCGTCTGCGTCGCCTCGGACGACAACGGCTATTCGGGCCTGCCGGGATCGCCTCACGACGGAGGGCTCCACTATCTCACGGAGCTCTTCGCGTCGCTGCGGAACCCGTCCGGAGCGGGGGAGGGCCGGACCTGCGACGGGGCCGCCCCTCACTATACGTTCTTCGTCAACACCCGCTATGTCCTGCCGGACGTGCCCAATCCCCACTCGGGCGGCTACGGCGCGGGCGACGATCCGGTCCTCGTCAAGCGGGCCTGGCGCGAGGCGCTCGACCGCGGCCACGAGATCGGCGTCCACACCCACAGCCATCCGCACGGCCGGCCGCTCACGCTGGACCAATGGGCCTCCGAGATCGAGCGGACGATCGACATCCTGATCCGGCCGTGGGATCCCGCGGAAGTCCCCGGGACACCCAATCCCGCTTCGGGCATCGGCGCTTCCCGGTCCCTTCTGATCGGCTTCCGCGCGCCTTTCATCGAGTCGAGCGACAACGGCATGGCCGCGGTCGCCAAGGCGGGCCTGATCTACGATTCGAGCATCGAAGAGGGACCGGGGCTCGGGCCGCACCGCGGCGACCCCGCCTGGCCGTACCGGCTCGACGCGGGGATCCCGGCCAATGACCCGCCGATCGGGCCTCACCCGGGGCTTTGGGAGGTGCCGATCGGCAACTATGTCGCGCCTCCCGACGCCGCGTGCGCGCGCTACGGTGTTCCTCCGGGGCTGAGGGGCTCGCTGAAGACGCGCCAGGCGTATTTCCAACCCGAGAACGGGGAGATCACGGGCATGGACTGGAACCTCTGGAATGAATTCGCGATGACACCCGAGGAGTTCCTGGCCACGCTGAAGTACACGCTGGACCTCCGCCTCGACGGCAACCGCGCTCCCCTGACGGTCGGCCTCCACAGCGAGCTCTATACGGCCAAGGCGGAAGGGAAGCCGGCCCCGTCCGTCATTCTCGCCAGGCGCGCCGCCCTCGAGGCCTTTCTGGTTTACGCCTTGTCGAAGCCCGAGGTCCGCCTGGTCAACCATCGGGAGCTCCTGGGCTGGCTCGCGGCCCCGGCGCTCCTCCGCCCCGGCGGGAGCCGGGAACAAGCCATGAGAACGGGAGCGGAGAGGGACAGATGAAAAACCGGCGTTTGCTCGTCCTCGCGGCGGTCCTCGCCGTGCTCGGGATGATCCTCGTCAGGGATAGGTTCGCCCGCACCCCGGCGGAACGGGAACAGGGCGTCGCGGCCGCGTTCTTCCGGCAGTACTACGGCCGGCGCATCCATCGCACGACCTATTGGTGCGGCGTCCCGATCCAGCAGACCCCGACCGACATGTGGATGATCCAGCAGATCATCGCCGAGCTCAAGCCGGACTTCCTCATCGAAACGGGGACCTTCAAAGGCGGTTCGTCTCTCTACTATGCGTCGGTCGTCCAGGGCCTGAACGCCCCGACCAAGATCGTCACCGTCGACATCGAAGGCCAGCTCGACAAAGCCCTGGAGTATCCCGTCTTCCGGGACCGCGTCATCCCCCTTATCGGGGACTCCGTCGGCCCGGACACGATCCGGCGGATCTCGGACATCGTCCAGGGCAGGCCGGCCCTCGTCCTGCTCGACTCCTATCATCGCAAGGACCACGTCCTCAAAGAGCTGGAGCTCTACGCGCAGTTCGTTCCCATCGGCGGCTACATGATCGTTTTCGACACCGACCTCAACGGGCATCCGGTCCGGCCCGAGTATGGGCCCGGCCCGATGGAAGCGGTCGAGGAATTCCTGAAGGGGGACGACCGGTTCGTCTCCGATGTCAGCCGGGAAAGATTCATGCTGACCATGTGCCCGAAGGGCTATCTCAAGCGGATCAAGTGAGCCGGGGCGGACCCCCGCTTACTTCGCGGCGGCGAGCTGTACGAGGAAAAAGCCGGCGGTGATCAGGTAAACGACCAGGGTCAGCACGAAGAGGGCCATGCCCAAGGCCGGCGCGCTCTTCAAGAAGCCCTTGAAGGAACGGACGATCAGGACCTTCAGTAGCAGCACGGCGATGAGCGTCTCGGCCAGGACCATGTGGAACACGGCCCGGGTCGACATCCCGTCGCCCATCTCTCCGATGAAGTCGATGCCCAGGTAAACGAGAGGGACGAGCAGGACGACGTAGAGCCAGCCGAAGACCCGGTGGACCCTCCGGCCCTTGCCCACGTCACCGGTCGCGCCCGGCCGGCCCATGATCCTCATCATGGTCAGGAACGCGCCCGTGCCGGCCAGGAGGAACGCCGAAGCGACGATGGTCTTGAGGATCATGTCCGACACGGCCGCGACTCCTTCGCCCCTCAGTCGAGGTGATAGTTCGGGGCTTCCTGGGTGATGACCACGTCGTGGACGTGGCTTTCCTTGAGCGAGGCCTGGGTGATCTTGATGAACCGGGCCTTGGTCTTGAGCTCCTCGATCGTCCGGCAGCCGGCGTAGCCCATCCCTGCCTTGAGCCCGCCGACGAGCATCTGGACGATGACCGTCGTGCTGCCCTTATAGGGGACCTGGCCTTCGATGCCTTCGGGGACGAGCTTGGTCACGTTCGTCTGGCCGTCCTGCTGGTACCGGTCGCTGCTCTTGCCTTCCTTCATGACGGCGATCGAGCCCATGCCCCGGTACCGCTTGTAAGCCCGGCCCTGGTACATGACCACGTCGCCGGGCGCCTCGTCGGTCCCGGCCAGGAGGTTCCCGAGCATGATCGAGTCGGCCCCGGCGGCGATGGCCTTGGCCACGTCGCCGGAATACTTGATGCCGCCGTCGGCGATGAGCGGGACTCCGGCCTTCCGGCAGACTTCGTAGACGTCGGCGACGGCCGTGATCTGGGGGATGCCGGCCCCGGTGATGATACGGGTCGTGCAGATGGAGCCGGGGCCGACCCCGACCTTGACCGCGTCCACGCCGAGATCGATGAGCTCCTCGGCCGCCCGGCCCGTGCCGATGTTGCCGGCGACGAGCTCCTGGCCCGGGAACTCCTTCTTGAGGGTCCGGACCGTGTCCAGGACCCGTTGGGAATGGCCGTGGGCGTTGTCGACGACGATGACGTCGCACTTGGCCGCGACCAGGGCCCGGGCCCGGTCCATGAAGTCCGCGCCGACGCCGACCGCGGCGCCGACCCGCAGCCGGCCGAAGCCGTCCTTGGCCGCGTCGGGGTACTGGATCCTCTTGAGGATGTCCTTGTAGGTGATGAGGCCCTTGAGGTGGCGATGCTCGTCGACGACGAGCAGCTTCTCGATCTTATGGTCGTGGAAGACCTTCTCCGCGTCCTCGAGCGAGGTCCCGACCGGGACGGTGACGAGCTCGCGGGTCATGATCTTCTCGATGGCCAGGCTCAGGCGCTTCTCGAAGCGGATGTCGCGGTTGGTCAGGATGCCGACGAGCTTGTTCGATTCGTCGGTGATGGGCAGGCCCGAGATGTGGTGCTCGCGCATGACCTCGAGGGCCCGGGAGATCCGGTCCTGGGGCCGCAGGGTGATGGGCTCGACGACCATGCCGCTCTCGTGGCGCTTGACCTTGTCGACCTCCTCGGCCTGGCCCTCGATGGACAGGTTGCGGTGGATGATGCCGATGCCGCCCTGCTGGGCCAGGGCGATGGCCATCCGGGACATGGTCACCGTGTCCATGGCCGCGCTGACGATGGGGATGTTGAGCGTGATGTTCCGGCTCAGCCGGGTCGCGACCGAGGCGTCCTGGGGGACGACGTCGGACTTGGCCGGGAGGATGAGGACGTCGTCGAAGGTGAGGGCTTCCCGGATCTTGTCGTCGAGCATGGCTCCTCCTTGCCTCAGCGGATCAGTGTTTGTGGCGCTTGCCGGGGATCATGGCTCGGGCCTGCTTCGAGCGCTGGCCCGACGGCCCCTGCGGCTTCTGATAGTAGACCGGCGTTTGGCGCCGAACCGGCGCGGGCTGATCGGCGACCGGCTGGATGAGGAAGAGGTAGCGCACGGCGTCCTCCTCGATCCGGTCGAGCATGGACTGGAACATCTCGAAGCCCTCTTTCTTGTACTCGATGAGGGGATCCTTCTGGCCGTAGCCGCGCAGGCCGATGCCCTCCTTGAGATGGTCCATCTCGAGCAGGTGGTCCTTCCATTGGGAGTCGATGACCTGCAGGAGGATCATCCGCTCGAAGTCGCGCATGAACGGCCCGAGCTGCCGCTCCTTGCCTTCGAAGACGGCGACGAGCCCCTTGACCAGGGTCTCCCGGAGCTCTTCGAACACGACGGTGTCCCAGGGGACGTTCAGCGTCTCGATGTCCAGCCCGAACTGGGCCAGGACGGCCTGGCGCAGCCCCTCGCGGTCCCAGTCCTCGGCCGAGGACTCCTTGTTGGCGTGGGTGTCGAGCATCCAGTCGACCAGGTTGTCGATCAGGCCGAGGAAGTACTGGCGCTGGTCCTCGCCGTGGAGGATCTTGCGGCGCTGGCCGTAGATCGTCTCCCTCTGCTTGTTCATGACGTCGTCGTACTCGAGCAGGTGCTTGCGGACGGTGAAGTTCTGGCCCTCGACCTGCTTCTGGGCCCGCTCGATGGCCCGGGTGATCATGTTGTGCTCGATGGGCACGCCGTCGCCCATGCCGATGCGGGCCATGAGCCCCGAGATGCGCTCGCTGCCGAAGATGCGCATGAGGTCGTCCTCGAGGGACAGGTAGAAGCGCGACGAGCCGGGATCGCCCTGGCGGCCGGCGCGGCCGCGGAGCTGGTTGTCGATGCGCCGGGCCTCGTGGCGCTCGGTGCCGAGGACGTGGAGGCCTTCGAGGGCGATGACGGCCTCGTGCTCCTTTTGCGTCACGTCCACGACCTCGGTCAGGGCCTTCTGGAACTGCTCGGGCGCGGCCTGGGCCGGGTCGACGCCGGTCTTCTTCAGCTGCTCGCGGGCCAGGAACTCGGGATTGCCGCCGAGCAGGATGTCGACGCCGCGGCCGGCCATGTTGGTGGCGATGGTCACGGCCCCGATGCGCCCGGCCTGGGCGATGATCTGGGCCTCTTGCTCGTGGTACTTGGCGTTGAGGACGACGTGCCGGATGTTCTTGCGGCGGAGCAGGGTGCTCAGGTGCTCGGATTTCTCGATGGAGATGGTGCCGACGAGGACGGGCCGGCCCTTCTTCGAGAGCTCGACGATCTCCTCGACGACGGCGTTCCACTTCTCCTCGCCCGTCCGGTAGATGACGTCGGGGTTCTCCAGGCGGATGAGCGGTTTGTTGGTCGGGATCTCGACGACGTCCAGCCCGTAAATCTGCCTGAACTCGGTCGCCTCCGTGGCCGCCGTGCCGGTCATGCCGGCCAGCTTCTTGTACATGCGGAAGTAATTCTGGAAAGTGACCGAGGCCAGGGTCTGGTACTCCTCCTCGACCTTGACCCGCTCCTTGGCCTCGAGGGCCTGGTGCAGCCCGTCGCTGTAGCGGCGGCCCGGCATGAGCCGCCCGGTGAACTCGTCGACGATGACGATCTTGCCGTCCTGGACCATGTAATCGACGTCGAGCCGGAAGAGGTGGTGGGCCTTGAGCGAGGTGTTGATGGCGTGGACGAGGTCCATGTTGGCCATGTCGTAGAGGTTCGTCACGCCGAGGACCCGCTCGGCCTCGGCGACGCCCGCCTCCTGGATGGAGACGGTCCGGCTCTTCTCGTCGATGGAGAAATGCTTGTCCTTCTGGAAGCGGCGGACGAGGCCGTCGACCCGGGTGAAAAGCTGGGTCGACTCGTTGGTCGGCCCGGAGATGATGAGCGGGGTCCGGGCCTCGTCGATGAGGATGCTGTCGACCTCGTCGACGATGGCGTAGTTGAACTCCCGCTGGGCCAGGTCCGAGAGGCGGAACTTCATGTTGTCGCGGAGGTAGTCGAAGCCGAACTCGTTGTTCGTACCGTAGGTGATGTCGGCCCGGTAGGCCGTATGGCGCTCGGCGTCGCCGAGGTCGTGCTGGATGGTCCCGACCGACAGGCCCAGAAAGCGGTAGATGGCGCCCATCCACTCCGTGTCGCGCTTGGCCAGGTAGTCGTTGACCGTGACGATGTGCACGCCCTGGCCCGACAGGGCGTTGAGGTAGGCGGGCAGGGTGGCCACGAGCGTTTTTCCCTCGCCCGTCTTCATCTCGGCGATCTTGCCCTGGTGGAGGACCATGCCGCCGACGAGCTGGACGTCGAAGTGGCGCATCCGGGTCGTCCGCCGGGAGGCCTCGCGGACGACGGCGAAGGCCTCGGGCAGGACGTCCTCGAGGGAGGCGCCCTGGGCGAGCTTTTCCTTGAATTCGGCGGTCTTGGCCCGGAGCTGGTCGTCGGTCAGGGGCTGGAGGCGGGGCTCGAGGGCGTTGATGGCGGAAACCAGGGGAGTGATGCGCTTGAGGGTGCGGTCGTTATCGGTGCCGAAGAGCTTGCGGGAAATCCACTTGTACATTTACCATTATTTATCAGAAAGGGACCCCGAAGTCAATTTCGCGCGTGGGCCGCGGATACGCCCCGTACCCCTGGAAAAGCCGCGCGTCTCGGCGCCTTATCCGGAGAATCGGGGGCATCTCCGCGATCTTCCCGCGGGACTGTTGACAATCGCCCTTGATGCGTCCTAAACTCCTCCCGGAAGGGCTTCCCGAACGGGGGAGGGCGTGCACATGAAAAAATCTTTGTGGGTGTTCTTTATCCTCGTCTGCCTCGGGGCCTGGAGCGGGCTCTTCGCCCAGCTCACCGAGGCCGAGCGGGCCGAATACGACAGGTGGGAGGATTTCCTCAAGACGGCCATGGTCGTCGGCCAGGAGAAGCTGTCGGGCTCCCGGGCCGTGACCGAGCCCTGGATCCTGACCCTCGAGAAGGACGGTGTCCGGCACAGAACCCTCTGGAAGGATGTCCTGGGCGAGCGGGTCGGCGGCTATAAAGAGACGTGGAAGGGAGAGATCGCCGCCTACCGGCTCAGCCGGCACCTGGGGCTGGACATGGTCCCGCCGACCGTCGAGAGGGAGTACCAGGGCAGCCGGGGATCGGCCCAGCTCTGGATCGAGCCCTGGAACGACATGGAGTCCGTCCTCAAGAAGAAGCTCAATCCGCCGGGCATCAAGGCCATGTATTTCACCCGCGCGATGTGCCTCCAGCGGGCCTTCGACAACCTCATCTCCAACGAGGACCGCCACCAGCGGAACTATCTCGTCATGGACGACTGGCGGATCATCCTCATCGACCATTCCCGGACGTTCCGGACGTCGAAGAGGTTCACGACCCGGCTGATCTACGACGAGAAGTACAAGGAAGGCCCGAGCTTCGTCATGGCCACCCTGCCGCGGGCCCTCGTCGACGCCCTGCGGGCCCTGACGCCCGAGACCGTCCGGTCGGTCGTCGGGGAGTACCTCACCGACGCGGAGATCGCGGCCACCATGGCCCGGCGCGATCTGATGACCGCCTGGCTCGACAAGCGCATCGCGGAGCTCGGCGAGGCGAAAGTCCTCTACTGACCGGCGCCGGCCCCCGATCTCCGGGGCGGGCGGCATCGCCGGCTTTCTCAGGGGACCGTCCTGCCGTCCTCCCTGGGCGGCTTTACTTCCACCGCCTGATACCCTATAATTTCACTAAGAATTATTTCGCGAGAGACGGAGAATTTTTCTTGCCTCGGATAGATAATAGGCTAAACTGGTCTACCGGTAGATCCATGAACCTGCTCGATGCCCCGCACGGAACGCCCCTGCGGATCGTCGACCTCGCCGGCGGCGAGAGCGTCCGCCGCCGCCTGATGGCCCTGGGCTTCCACAAGGGCGATGTCGTCGAGCTCGACGGCCAGGCCATTCTCAGGGGTCCTCTTCTCGTCCGCAACTGCACTTCGGACACCACTGTCGCCCTGGGCCGCGGGGTCGCCCAGAAAGTCCTCGTCGAGGCGGTCCATGGGCCGGCCTGAGGTCCCGGCCGTCATCTTCATCGGCCAGCCCAACAGCGGCAAGAGCACCCTCTTCAATTCCATCGCCGGCAACAAAGCCGAGACGTCGAACTTCCCCGGCACGTCCATCAAGCACACCCACAGCCGGGTCGCCATCGAAGGGCGCCTGCTCGACGTCGTCGACCTGCCGGGGACCTACTCGCTCTGCTCGGCCGACCCGGCCGAGCGGGTCGTGCTGACCCACCTGTTCGCGGAGAAGCCCGACCTCGTCGTCAACGTCATCGACGCCTCGACGTTGAGCCGCGGCCTCGAGCTCACTCTCGAGCTGGTCGAGCTCGGCTATCCGATGATCGTCGCCCTCAACATGGTCGACGTGGCGGAGCGCAAGGGCATCGAGCTCGACGCCGCCGGGGTCGAGCGCCGGCTCGGCGTCCCCGTCGTCCCGACCATCGCCGCTCACGGCCGCGGCGTCCGCGAACTCCTGGACAGGGCCTTCGAAGTCATCGACAAAGGCCAGGCGCTCAAGGTCCTCCGGTTCTCGGACGATGTGGAGACCGAGGTCGCCGCCGTCGAGCGCTGCCTGCCGCCCGGATTCCCCGTCGTCTCCAACCCCCGGTTCACGGCCGTCAAGCTCATCGAGACGGCCGGACACGCCTGCGGTGATTTCCTTGGCGACGTGGAGCCCGGGTTGAGGGAGAACGTCGACCGCGCCCTGAAGGCCATCGAGCAGGATCGCGGCGCGCCCGCCTACGAGGTCATTTCGGCGGAGCGGCACCACCTGGCCATGAAGCTGGCCGAGGAGACCAGCCGCGTCCTCCACGGCAAGCGGATGACGTGGGACAAGAAGATCGACGCGGTCCTCATGCACCCGGTGCTGGGGTATTTCATCCTGGCCGCCGTCCTCCTGGCTTTTTTCACCATCATCTTCGAGGTCGGCAGCCCGCTCGAAACGCTCCTCCTGGGACCGTTCAGCAAGCTGCGGGAGGCCCTGGCGGCCAGCCTGGGCGAGGGGCTTCTCTTCCATCTCGCCGAAGGGCTCATCCAGGGCGTCGGCGGGGGAGTGGCCATCGTCCTGCCATATTTCCTGCCGCTCCTGCTCCTCATGTCGGCCCTCGAGGACACGGGTTACCTGGCCCGGGCCGGATTCCTGCTCGACGCCTTCATGCACCGGATCGGCCTCCACGGCAAGTCCATCTCGCCGTTCATCCTCGGCTTCGGCTGCAACGTCCCGGCCATCGTCTCGACCCGCATCCTCGAATCGCAGCGGGACCGGGTCCTGACCTCGCTCCTCATCCCCTTCATCCCGTGTTCGGCCCGGACGACCATCGTTTTGGCCCTGGTCGCCTTCTACCTGGGCCCCCTTTGGGCCATCGGCTTCTATGCGGCCAACATCCTCGTCGTCGCCGTCGTCGGCTGGGCGGTCAGCCGGTTCATGAAGGAGCCGTCGCCGGGGCTCATTCTGGAGATCCCTTCGCTCAAGGCGCCGCGGGTGGGTTCCATCCTGCGCAAGACCTGGTTCCAGGTCCACTCCTTCGTCAAGTTCGCCTGGCCCCTGCTCATCGGCGGCAGCCTCGTCCTGAGCCTGTTGACCTACATCAAGGCCGACCGGGTGATCAACGACATCCTGGCCCCGCTCGTCGTCAAGGGCCTCGGGCTGCCGCATGAGCTGGGCGTGACGCTCGTCTTCGGCTTCCTGCGCAAGGAGCTGTCGCTCATCATGATGCTCCAGGCGCTCGGCGTCGACTACCAGAACCTCGTGTCGGTCATCAGCCGCGAACAGATCGTCGTTTTCACCGTCTTCATCAGCTTCTTCATTCCCTGCCTGTCCACGTTCGTCATCATGTGGAAGGAGATCGGGAAGAAGTGGGCCTTCCTCTCGGTGGCCCTGAGCGTCGGCGTCGCCCTGGCCCTGAGCTGGGCCGTACGCCTCGTTCTGTGACGTTGCGTACAGTCCCGAGCTTCGAGGGGCGGTCCGGCTGGTCCTCTGAAATCTACTTCAGCTTGTCCAGTTCGGCGCTGAACCGTTTGTCCTTGCGGAGCTTTTTGAATGAGGGATCCTTCCGGGGGTCGGGGAACGTTTCGCCGGGCCGTAGGTTGGCTTTGTACCGATAGGCGAGTCGCAGACGCTCCAAGGCGCTGTCCGGATCGCCCATCTCGGCATACGCGCAGGCGAGGATGTAATGGAACAGCGGATACTCGGGATCGTTCGGGATGGCCCATAAAAGCAGATCCCTTGTCTTCGCGGATTCCCCGCTCAGACCGTAGGACATGCCGAGCTGATTGACCAGGGCTCGCCACGAATCACGGTTGAGCGAAGATCCGGGACCGGTCCGCTCGAGGATCTTCTCATATTGTCCGGCGGCGCTTCGATAATCCCTCTTGAGATAATAAAAGCGGGCATGTCCGAATTGTTCTTGGATCGTGGGGACGTAGGCGGTATCGATCGTGATGTGCTCCAGGATCGAGAGCAATAGCGGGTCCCATTTGGCGTCATGGAAATTCCTGGTGATCTCCACGCCCATCCAATAGCCGTCCTGGGCCAGATAGGCATTGACGTGCTTTTGGTTGAGCTTCGTCGCCGCGACCTTCGGGATATTGAACTCGACGACCGCCAACGGTCCGGTCTCGAAAAGCCGGGGATCCTCGAGATCGAGAGGCCCTTTCCTGGTCAGCGACCAGTGGTATTCGCGGCACGCCTCGGCTCCGCCCTTGGCCACGGCTTCTTCGATGAACGCCGAGATCGTGATCTGATTCCGCGTGTCCTCGGCCTTGAGCTTGATGCCGTTCCCGTCCGCATCGAGCTCTTTGGCGACGACGACAAAGCCCGGCGCTTCGATCTTCAGGGCCCAGGATATGCCCGGCAGGGTCAGGACGATCCGGTCTTCGGCCTCGACAGCCGTCGACCGGCCATCATTCACGATGAGACAGGCGAGCCCCAGTATCGCTAGGTCACGAATGCGCGGTCGGCGGCGGCCCATCTCAGGTTCCTTGAACCAGAGGATATGTGAGCTCTTGCGGCTCTGTCAAGCGCCCTCGGCCCGGACTCGGTCCTTGGATCCCGCCCCGAGCCGTTCGAGGACCCGGGCCGCCGCGGCGGCGCCGACCAGGGCCTCCAGTTCCTCTTTGGCCGCGCCGCCGATGGCCTCGATGCCGGGGTAGCGGACGAGCAGAGCGGCTTTTCGCTTCGGCCCGAGCCCCGGGATGCCGTCGAGGATCGAGGCGAAGCTCTTCTTCTCGCGGCGGCCGCGGTGGAAGGAGATGGCGAAGCGGTGGGTCTCGTCCCGGACGGCCTGGACCAGCTTGAGGGCGGGGGAGGTCCGTTCGAGGCGGAGGCCGTCCCGATGCGCGGGCGCTGTAGCAGGATCTCCTCTTTCTTGGCGATGGAGACGAGGGGGATTTGGGCGAGGCCGAGCGAGGCCAGGGCCTTCGCCGCCGCGCCGAGCTGGGGCTTGCCGCCGTCGACCATGACCAGGTCGGGGAGGGGCGCGCCGTCCTCGATCCGCTTGCGGTACCGGCGGGTGACGACTTCCGCGAGGCTGGCGACGTCGTTCGAGCCCTCGACGGTCCGGATGAGGAACTTCCGGTAAGCGTCTTTGTCGGGCCGGCCGTTCCGGAAAACGACGAGCGACCCGACCGATTCCTCGCCGCCGGTGTTGGAGATGTCGAAGCCCTCGATGTGACGGGGGGGGCCGGCGAGACCGAGGACGGCCTGCAGCGCTTCGAGGGGTCCGGCGTCGCGGGCCTGCTTCCGCAGGAAGGCCTCGGCATTGCGGCCGGCCAGGTCGACGAGCTTGCGGTTCTTCCCGCCGCGGGGGACGAGGACGCGCACGTGGGCCCAGCCGAGAAGGGATTGGAGGCCGGTCGTTCGCGCCGGCGCGACGGGGAGAAGGAGGCGGGGCGGCGCCTCGTGATCGCGGTAGAAATCGGCCAGGAACCGTCCCAGGACCTCGCCGCCGGGCGCGGCGGCCGGGGCGTCGACGAGCCTCGCGTCGGAATTGCGAATCTTGCCCTTGCGCATGAAAAAGACATAGGCCGCCGCCCGGTCGCCCTCGCGGACGAGGCCGACGACGTCCTGGTCCTCGAGGGCCGTGGAGATCGCGCCCGGCCGGTCGCGGTAGTCCTCGATCGTCCGCAGCAGGTCGCGCCAGCGGGCCGCCTCCTCGAACTTCTCCTCGGATGCCGCGCGCGACATCTTGTCCTTGACGGCCCTGGCCAGCTCGGGCATCCGGCCCTCGAGAAAGAGGCAGGCGTCCTCGACGCGCTCGCGGTAGCCGGCCCCGGTGACGTATCCGACGCACGGCGCCGAGCAGAGCCCGAGCTCGTACTCGAGGCAGGGGCGCTTGCGGTTGCGGAAGACGGCCTCCTCGCAGCCCCGGACGCCGAAGTGCTTGTTGACCAGGTGGATGGAGGAGCGGGCCCGGCCGGCCGGGCTGAACGGCCCGAAATAGCGCGAGCCATCCGGCTCGACCTTGCGGCTGAAGTAGACGCCGGGCCAGGTCTCTCCGGTCGTCACCTTGAGGTAGGGAAAGCTCTTGTCGTCCTTGAGCCGGAGGTTGAAGCGAGGCTGGTGCTGCTGGACGTAGTTGTTCTCGAGGAAGGCCGCTTCCTTCTCGGAGCCCGTCAGGATGTAGTCGATGTCGGCCGTCTCGCGGAGGATGTTGCGGACCTTGAAGTCGGGCTCGGGCAGGAAGTAGGAACGGACCCGGTCGCGAAGGGAGCGGGCTTTGCCGATGTAGACGACCTCGCCCGAGGCGCTCTTGAAGAAATAGATTCCGGGCTTGGCCGGGAGTGCGCCCGCCCGGGCCTTGAGCTCGTCGAAACCGGCCATAGCGCTTCGGCCCCTAAAACCCCATCTCCAGCTCGCGCTTCTTGAGCTTGGTCAGCTCGTCGCGGTAGGCGGCGGCCTTCTCGAACTCGAGGGCGGCCGACGCCTCCTTCATGAGCTTGGCCAGCTCGTCCATGCGCTTCTTGCGCCTGTGCGGCGAGAGGTAGATGTCCTTGTCCTCGGAGAGGCGGGTGTAGTCGAGGTAGTCGCGCTCGTAGATCGAGGTCAGGACCTCGTCGATGCCCTTGACGATCGACTGCGGGGTGATGCCGTGAGCGGCGTTGTAATCCTCCTGGATGCGGCGGCGGCGGGCCGTCTCGTCCATGGCCGCTTTCATGGAGTCGGTCACGGCGTCGGCGTAGAGGATGGCCCGGCCGGCGACGTGGCGTGCGGCCCGGCCGAAGGTCTGGACGAGGGCCGTCGCGGAGCGAAGAAAGCCCTCTTTGTCGGCGTCCAGGATGGCCACGAGCGAGACCTCGGGCAGGTCGAGGCCCTCGCGCAGGAGGTTGATGCCGATGAGGGCGTCGAACTGCCCCTTGCGCAGGTCGCGGAGGACCTTGACCCGGTCGAGCGTTTCGACCTCGGAGTGGAGGTAGCGGACGCGCAGGCCGAGCTCGTGGTAGTGGCGGGCCAGGTCCTCGGCCATCTTCTTGGTCAGCGTGGTGACCAGCACGCGCTCGTTGCGGGCGGCCCGGGCCCGGATCTCGGCCATGAGGTCGTCGACCTGGCCGCGGATGGGCCGGATCTCGAGCTCGGGATCGGTCAGGCCGGTCGGCCGGATGACCTGCTCGACGACCCGGCCCGGCGACTTCTTGATCTCGTAAAGGCCGGGCGTGGCCGAGACGTAGAGGGTCTGCCCGACGCGGCCCTCGAACTCCTCGAAGTTGAGCGGCCGGTTGTCGAGGGCCGAGGGCAGGCGGAAGCCGTGCTCGACCAGGGTCAGCTTGCGGGAGCGGTCGCCGGCGTACATGCCCCCGATCTGGGGGACGGTCACGTGGGACTCGTCGATGATGGTCAGGAAGTCGGCGGGGAAGTAGTCGAGGAGGGTATAGGGCGGATCGCCGGCGGCCCGGCCGGTCAGGTGGCGCGAGTAGTTCTCGATGCCGGGGCAGTAGCCGAATTCCCGGAGCATCTCGAGGTCGTAGAGGGTCCGCTCCTCGATGCGCTCGGCCTCGACGGCCATGCCGCGGCGCCGGAAGTGGTCGACCTGACCGGCCAATTCCGCCTCGATCCCGGCGACGGCCGCCCGGACGGTCTCGGCGGGGGTCGAGAAGAAGGTGCGGGGGTGGACCATGACCGTGGCCAGCGGCTCGCGGACGCGGCCGAGGAGGGGATCGACGGCCGAGATGGCCTTGATCCGGCCGTCCTCGAGCTCGATGCGGTAGGCCGAGTCCTCGTAGCTCGGGAAGACCTCGACGACGTCGCCGCGGACGCGGAAGGAGCCGCGCTTGAAATCGCCCTCCCCGCGCTCGTACTGGACGGCGACGAGCTTGTCGAGCAGGGCCTTGCGGCCGAGGGCGTCGCCGACCGTGAGCGGGAAGCTCATGGAATAGTAGGTCTCGGGCGCGCCGATGCCGTAGATGCAGGAGACGGAGGCGACGATGATGACGTCGCGGCGCGAGAAGAGCGAGTTCGTCGCGCAAAGGCGGAGGCGGTCGATCTCGTCGTTGATCGTCGCCTCTTTGGCTATGTAGGTGTTCGAGGCGGGGATGAAGGCCTCGGGCTGGTAGTAGTCGTAGTAGCTGACGAAGTACTCGACGGCGTTCGCGGGGAAGAAGCGCCGGAACTCCTGGTAGAGCTGGGCGGCCAGGGTCTTGTTGTGGGAGACGACCAGGACGGGCCGGCCGGCCTTCTCGATGATGTTGGCCATCGTGAAGGTCTTGCCCGAGCCGGTGACGCCCTTGAGGACCTGGTGGCGGGCCTCGGCAGCCAGGCCCTCGGTCAGGCGGTCGATGGCCTGGACCTGGTCTCCCTTCGGCGCGAATTCGGAAACCAGCTTAAAGGATTTCGTCACTATTCCTTCATGCGGATGCCGCCGGAGAAGCGGGCGCCGTTGGCGATGGTGATCTTGGGCGTGATCACGTCGCCGCTCATGACCGCCGTTTCCGAGATCACGGTCTTCTCGGCGGCCCGGACATTGCCCTTGAGCTCGCCGTGGAGGATAAGGGCACGGACCCGGACCTCGGCTTCGACCCGGGCGCCCTTGGCCACGGTCAGGGTCCCCGAGGGCAGGGTGATCTTCCCCTGGAGCTTCCCCTCGACCAGCATGTCCTCGTGGGCCTCGATGTCCCCGTTGAGGATCGTCGTCGACCCGATGCGGGTGACGCCGGAGGCCGTCGATCGGTCGGAGCCGTGGTTCGTGGATTCGTCGGTCATGGCGTCCCTCCCTGGACAAGCGTTCTCTACGGGATTATAGGGGCCGGGCGCCCACCCTGTCAACGCGCCCCCGGTCCCTTCTTGACCTGAGGCGGGAATGTGTTAGAATTCAAGGGCCCTGTGAGCGGGCATAGCTCAATGGTAGAGTACCGGCTTCCCAAGCCGGGTGTTGTGGGTTCGAGTCCCATTGCCCGCTCCATTTTTTTTGTTTCGTTTCGCCCATGAGCACCTGGCACCTGATCGTCGAGCCCGCCCCGCTTCCGGGGTCCTGGAACATGGCCGTCGACGAGCATCTCTATCGCCTCGCGGAACGCTCCCCCAGGACCTTCCTGCGCTTCTACCAGTGGGAGCGCCCGACCGCCTCCCTGGGTTACTCCCAGGAAGCCGATAAGGTCGTCGACACGGCGTTCTGCGCCGCCCATGGCATCGATGTCGTCCGGCGCATGACCGGGGGGAAGCTCGTCCTCCACCACCGGGAAGTCACCTATTCCGTGGCCTCCTCCGACGCCGCCGTCTTCACCGAGACGCTGCGCGAGTCCTACCGGCTCATCTCCCGGGCCCTCCTCGGCGGCCTGGCCATCCTCGGCGTCGCCGCGCGCCTGGCGGAAACCTCGCCCAGCAACTACATCAAGGGGACCATGCCCTGCTTCGCCTTCCCCGCCCGCGACGAGATCGAGATCGGCGGCCGCAAGATCGTCGGCAGCGCCCAGAAGCGGACCGGCGACGTCTTCCTTCAGCACGGCTCCATCCCGCTCGAGAAGGACGAGGCCCTGCTGGCCGCCGTCTCCGCCCCCGGAGAGACGGCCGAGAGCTTGGGCATGACCTCGCTCTCCGAGGCCCTGGGCCGGCCCGTCGACTTCGACGCCGCCGTCGGCCCCCTCGTCCAGGGCTTCGCCGACCTCTTCGGGGCCTCGTTCGAGCGCTTCGCCCTGTCGTCCGACGACCTCGAGGCCGTCCGCGCCCTCCAGGCCTCCAAGTACGCCTCGGACGACTGGACCTACCGGCGGGGCGCCCCGGCCCGTTGACTTTCGCCCGCGTCCCGGTCTACACTCGGCGCAGAGAGAGGTCGACGCCATGAACGAAGTGGAAGAGCTTTCCAAGCTGGACCCGGCGGGGCTTCCGCCGCTCAAGCCCCTCCTGCTCGACGATCTCTACCAGAGCGTCCTCAAGAACCTCCACCTCGAGCTCGGCCGCGGCCCCGTCCTCTACCTGCTCTCGCCGAGCTATTCCGTCCTCAATCCGACCTCGGACGAGGGCATCACCGAGTTCATCACCCGCAACGAGACCCTCCTCGATTACCTCAAGGAGGCCATCGTCCAGAACCTGGCCGAGTATTCCGTGCTCGTCGACGTCAGCAGCTACTTCATCGAGCAGAACAACGGCCTCGTCCTGGCCCGGCTCCGGGAGCGCGACTCCGACGGGCGGCGCTTCGAGATCAAGTTCTACACGCATTCGCCCCAGGAGCTCCTGTCCCGCTACGAAGACAAGATCTACATCGGGCGGGACTTCGTCGACTTGTTCACGCCCAGCCGCAAGTACTTCGGCCTCAAGGACACCGTGGTCTCGCTCAAGGCCCAGTTCGAACGGCTGTCCGAGCGGGCCGGGTCCAAGCTCAAGAAGGCCCAGGACTTCGGCTCCTATTTCCAGGAGATCGGGGATTCGGTGGGCGAGCTCCACAACGAGGGCCTGCTCATCCTGCAGAGCCTGCCGCCGCACCCGGACTACGCCAAGCTCTCGGGCAAGGACCTCATCGAGATCAACGCCCAGTACCGGACGATCAACCACTACGTCATCGAGCTCCACGAGACCGTCGCCGAGTTCGAGAACCTCCTGCGTTTCAAAGAGCGCTCGGACTTCGTGCGTTACGTCACGAAGTTCAAGAAGGACGTGACCAACCTGATCTCGTACTTCAACATCAAGGTCACCGGGGTCATCGCCCAGCGCATCCACGCCTGCCGGTCCAAGCACAGCTGATCAACCCCGCGGGCAAAAAAGTTCTTCTCCCGTATTCCGAGACGTCCGTCTCTCGGGATTATTGCTCGGGATATGCCTCTAGCTCCCCGGGCCCCCTGGCAGCGGGGAGCGAACCCCGGTGAGCGACCAGGCAGAATGGGACGTAGCACCCGGAGTCCCGATCCTGCGAGATCTCTATAAATAGCGCCTTTCCCGATATTTTTCAGCGCCGTCCCTCCGGGTCACTTCTGGGCGGCGCTGATGGTCGCTCCGCAGACTCCGCTCCCTGCCGCCCCCCTCCAGCAACGGGGATCTGCGAGGAGATATCCCTCGCCGCTTCGCATCGGACGTCATCCCGAAAACAGCCAGGCATAAAAAGAACGGCCGGTCCGGAGGGGACCGGCCGCGTGGATCGCTGAAAAAAATCTAAAACTTCCGGGTGCCTTCCTTGATCCTGATGCTGTCGTACGTCGTGGAGAGCGTGATCAGCGGGGCCCCGGCGCTGGCCGAGAAGGCCTTGATCAGGGATTCGCCGTTGGTCCGGTCGACGTCCGGCTTATCCGGGAGGCCCCAGGACACGGACCCGCCCTTGGAGCGGGCTTCGAGCCGGGCGACTTCCCCCGACGGCCAGGAGAGATCGATCGTCCCATATTCGTTCTGGACGTCCATGCCGTGCTTGAGGTCGAGGGGCTGGAGCGTCACGCCGCCGTTGCGGCAGGAGACCTTGAGCTCGGCCGAGAAATCCGTCAGCACGACGGGCTCGTAGGAGGTCGTGACCGAGATCTCGGAGCCGCCCACGCCGGCGGCCTCGACGGAAGCGTTGTGGGCCTCGACCGTGAAGTTGCCCTGGACGCCCCGGACCCGGACCGGCTCGTAGCTCGTCCGGACCTCCAGGTCGCCGCGGACGTTCTCGGCGAAGACGGACATGTTGTTCCCGGTGACGACCGCGGGCCCGACGTCGGCGAGGGCGACCTTCTCATAGGAGGTCTCGACCGTGACCGCCCCGGCGACGCGCCGGGCGTCGACGTCGACGTTGTTGCCGCGCAGGTCGGCCGTCCCCCCGGCGTCCTCGACCCGGATGCGGGCGTAGCTCGTCTCGATCCGCAGGTCGCCCGTGACCGAAACGGCCCGGACGTCGGCGTGGCTGTTGACGAGCCGGCACTCCCCCTTGATGCTCTGGACGTCGAGGTCCTCGTAGCTCGTCTCGAGAACGCACGGGCCGTCCACGTTGGTGGCGTAGAGCTCGCCGTGGCGGTTGAGGACCGTCGCCTCTTTGACCCCGTCGACGCGGACGACGCCGTAGGCGTTGGCGACGCGGACGGCCATCGCCCGGGGGACGGTCAGGACGAAGCCGGTCTCGAAGTTCTTCCTGCGGAATTCGTCCCGGTTGGTCTTCACGGCCAGCTTGTCGGCCGTCGTCGTCAGCTCGTACTTGAGCCGGCCGGCGATGTCCCTGGCCTCGTCTTCCTTCCGGCGCCAGACGACCTTCTTGAAGGTCAGCTGGATGTCGTCGCGATCGGCGCCGCGGACCTCGACCCAGCCGTGGCCGTTCTCGATCTCGATCGCCGGCGGCAGGGGAGCCTCGATCGTTCGGGTCTCCTCCACGGCGTATTCGCGGCCGACGACGAACCCGGTGTCGAAGAAGTCGTCTCCCCAATTCCAGCCCACGTCGTCGAGGTTCCACTTCCCCGTCTTGAACTGGAAGAGGACGAGCCCCGCCAGGATCAGGACGACGACGAGGAAAACCTCTTTAAACTTCATGGGTCTTGTCCGAACCGGGCGTCCCGCCGCGCTCGTTGCGCTCCTTGAGGCCGAGCCAGAGCTTGTTGGCGCCCCAGACGATCAGAATGACGGGCCAGAAGCGCCAGACCTGGTCGAAGACGTCGATGTCGAACTGCTCGAGCAGGAAGATCGCCCCGACGACGATCAGGATGATGCCCCAAACGAGGGAACCGCTTCTTTTCGCGTTGGACATGTGATACCTCCGTTACTTGCCGTTCCTGGACTTGGCCACGGCGTCGAAGACGAGCTTGAGCCCGAGGACGATGACCGCGACGGGCCAGAAGTCGAAGAGCGTGTCGTAGTTGATGATCTCGAAGTTGGCCAGGATGAGCAGTCCGCCCAGGGCGATGAGGACGACGCCCCAGAAGATCGAACCCTGGGAGGGGATCTCGGGCAGGACCTGGTTGGCGGCCACGGCCTGGCCGGCGGCGGCCGCGTTGATGGCCTTGGCCGACTGGATGTTGTCGAAGAACTGGTAGACGATGAAACCGGCCAGGACCAGCCCGATGAACGGCTGCCCGCCGCCCCGGCCCTGCATGTGGACGAGCCCGGAGAAGATGACCAGGTGGAGCAGGGCCTTGGTGTACTGGCCGTTGTAGAGGGCGCCGACGCCGAAGGGGAACATGCCCAGGACACCGGCGAAGCCCGGCGACTTCATCGGCCTCTGCGGAACGACTTTGTTGTCTTCCATTCTCATACCTCCGTAAGAGATGTCATTGCTTATTTTCGTTTCCCCCGGCGAGGCCCAGGGTGTTGAACGACTTGACCACGTTGGCCGACAGCGCCCGGATCTCGCCCTTGATCCCGCCGGCCTCGGCGTAGAGCTTCTCGACCGCGCCGATGCTCCGGTGGAATTGGACGTTGACCGCCTTGCGGATGCCCCGGGCCTCCGGGTGGAACAGGACGAAGGACAGGACCATCAGGACGACGGAGAAGGCGGCGTAGACCGGCTGGAGCGAGGGCCGCCCCAGCCAATCGAACGCCGTGCGGAAGAACCGCTTCTTCTCCGCCCGGGTCGCGGCTTCCTCCGGAATGGCGTAGAGCCGGGCCATCAATCCGTCGGAAGGCTCGGCCTCGGGGAAGCCCGCCGTCGCGGCCATCGTCTCCTTCATCAGGGCGAGGAGCGAGGCGCACTCCGGGCAGCCGGCGAGGTGGCCGTCCACTCGGGCCTTCTCCGCGGCGGAGAGGCCGCCCTCGAGGTAGGCCGACAGGAGCTGTTCGATCCGCTTGCAGGTCATTGGATGCCTCCGCGTTTTTCCCTGAGGACCTGGGCCAACTGGAGCCGCGCCCGGTTGACGCGCGACTTGACCGTTCCCAGGGGCAGGCCGAGGACATCGGCGACCTCTTCGTAGCTCTGGCCCTGGAGGTCCCTCAGGATGAGGACCATCCGCATGTCCGCCGACAGCCGGTTCAGACCTTCCCAGACGAGGGCTTTGGTCTCCCCGGCGACGAGGTCGTCCTCCGGTCCGGAGTGGGCCGGCTGCGACAGGACGCGCTCGTCGAACTCGTCCCGCTGCGTCTTCTCCCACTTGGTCCGGCGATACTCGTCGATGAGGTGGTTCTTGGCCAGGGTCAGGAGCCAGGCCGTGAAGTTCTTGCCGAAGTCGTATTTCGGCAGGGCGCCGTGAAGCTTGAGGAAGACCTCCTGGGTCCGGTCCTCGGCCTCCTCGCGGCTCCCGCAGAACTGATAGGCCATGTTAAAAATCCTCCTGGCGTAGGCGTCCATCAGGGCTTTCCAGTCGCTCGGACTGCCTTCCAGGCAGCCCCTGATGGTCGCTTCCAAGTCCACTCAATTCACCTCGGTTGACGGATGCGGATGGAACAAAGTTCCGTTCCCGGCCCATTTTCTTACAAATCCTCCCCCCCGGCAACTGCCGGCCGCCAGGCGGCTCAGAGGCCGCCCTCTCCCTCCTCGCTGCCTCTCAGCGGCCGATGGCAGGCAGATGGGGGCGCAAATTGCTATAATAAAAGGGCCGGAAATGTAACTTTCTCGGGGAGAACCGGGTTTTAGGTAGCGAGTATGGACGAACAAGAGCTGATCCGCCGCGTCCAGAACGGGGATGAGTGGGCGTTCGGCCAGATCATGGCCATATATAAGGACAAGATCGTGAACTATCTGTACCAGTTCTCGGGCGATTACCAGAAGGCCGTCGAGCTGGCCCAGGAGACTTTCATCCGGGTCTACTTCAAGGCCGACCGGTACAAGCCGATCGCCCCGCTCTCGGCCTGGATCTACACGATCGCCTCGAACCTGGCCAAGACCGAGTGCCGCCGGTCGCGCAAGATGTCCACCGTGTCCCTCGAGGACATCCCCAACAATTTTTCAAGCGGCACCTATTACGAGGACCCGGCCGATCCCGGGCTCGTCCGCAACCTCCGCGAGGCCTTGGACGAGCTCCACCCCCGCTACCGGGTCCCCGTCGTCCTCAAGGACATGGAGGGCTTCTCGCAGGAGGAGATCGCCCGGATCATCAAGCGGCCGGTCGGGACCGTCAAGGCCCGGATCAGCCGCGGCCGGGAACAGCTCCGGCGGAAGCTCGAAAAGGCCCGCGACGGCCAGTCCTTCGCGGCCGAGAAAGAGGTGAGCGAACATGGAAGGGCATGAGCTTCTCGTCAAAATGACCAAGGTCAAGGCCCCCGCGGCCTTCGAGGAGGGCGTGCTGGCCAGGCTGCCCGCCGCCCGCGTGGAGCGGTCCCGCTCCAGGCGCCGGGCGTTCGCCGGCGCCGCGTTCGCCGGCTCGGCCGCCCTCATCCTCGTCGCCGTCCTCGTCCTCGGGCCATCCCGTCCGGACGAGAGCGGCCTCCTGACCTACGCCGAACGCGAGGCCCTCACCGCCACTCCCGGAAGGGGAGGCCAGGCCGCGGGGGGCTCCCGGCTCGTCCCCGTCTACGAGCCGATGGACTACGCGTCCGAGTACCGCAACGCCCGCCCCCAACCCCAGACGGTTTACATACTGGAGCAGGTTTCCGAGACCGTATCTTCGGAAATCATTTATTAGGAGGATCGAAAGCCATGAACAGGATGCTTAAACCGGCCCTCGTGGTCATGGCCACCCTGGCCGTCCTGGCCCCGTCCTTCGGGACCGAGACGCCCGGGACGAACGGTATCGGCGGCGAGCCCGACATCGCGGGCGTCGCCAAGAAGGTCTATCCCTCGGTCGTCCGCGTCGAGGCCCGGAATGGGACCCGCCGCGTGGCGACGGGGATCGTCGTCGACAAGGGCGGCTACATCGTCACCACGGCCCTGATGTCCCCGCGCGAGGAGAAGATCACCGTCACCACCTCGGAAGGGAAGAAGATCGAAGCCGAGTTCCTGGGCTTCGACACCGAGACCCAGCTGGCCCTGCTCAAGGCCAAGGACGCCGGACTGCCGGCGCTCGCCCTGGGCAAGCCGGCCGACCTCGCGCCCGGCTCCTGGATCTGCGTCGTCGGCATCTCCCCCGAGGAGACCGCGGCCGTGACCCAGGGCATCGTCAGCTCCGTCGCCGCGGACAAGATCCGCCTCAACGTCTGGGTGACGCCCGGTTCGAGCGGCGGCCCGGTGGTCGACGCGAACGGCCGCCTGGTCGGCCTGCTGCGGGGCATCTACATGGACGAGCGCCCCGTCGTCTTCCAGTTCCGCGACAAGGCCCAGGCCGGCTCCGGAGTCGTCCTCAGCAACCGCGCCCAGGCGCCCTCGTCGGGCATGGCCCTGGCCGTCCCCGTCGACATCGTCATGGACGTCGTCGGCCAGATCAAGGACAAGGGCAAGGTCGAGCGGGGTTGGATGGGCGTCGGCATCGGCGAGGATCCGGAAGGCCGGACCGTGATCGGCACGGTCGACAACGACAGTCCGGCCGAGCTGGCCAAGCTCAGGCCCGGCGACGTCGTCCTCAAGATCGGCGACAAGGACGTGTCCGGCCCCGACGTGCTGGCCGCGGCGATCCGCAAGATGAAGCCGGGGCAGGACGTCACCTTGAAGATCGAGCGCGACGGAAAACCCCTGGACGTCAAGGTCAAACTCGGCGAGTTGGCCGAGGCCGACGCCTTCAAGGAGATGGACGTCCGCTTCCCGGGCCTCTTCGGGGACGTCCCGCCGAACGTGGCGGTCAAGCCGAAGCCGCCCGGCGCGCCGCGCTCGTTCGAATGGACCGTGGAGACCCGCAAGTACATCGGCGTCTACTGCGAGGAGCTCAACCGCGAATTGGCCGAGCACTTCGGGGTCAAGGAGGGGACGGGCCTGCTCGTCTCCCGGCTGACCGAGGGCGGTCCCGCGGAGAAGGCCAAGGTCAAGGTCGGCGACGTCATCGTCAAGGTGGACGGGACGCGCGTCGAGACCCTCAACGGACTCCTCGATATCGTGCAAGCCAAAGAGAAGGGGGCCAAGATCAAGCTGGAGATCGTGCGGGACCGCAAGACGACGAATCTGGACGTCGAGGTCCAGGAGGACAAGAGCGGAGACGACTTCGAATCTCGCGAAATGCAGAGCTTCCTGGAGTCCTGGCAAGGATACACGGACGCCTTCCGCAAAGAGCTCGGCAAGTGGCAGTCCGAGGGGATGCCCGAGCTCCGGCAGAGCCTGAAGAAGCTCTCGGTGCGGGGCGGACAGCGAAGGATCTGAGAGACCTGCTCCGGTCTATTTTCTCGAGGGGACATGTGCCCTTGGTACGTGTCCCCGTTTTTTTTCCTATTCCTCGCCGATGTTCAGCCAGCTCTTCCTGAGACTCTCGATCTCCCCGGCCGGAAGCCGCGCCCGGTCCCGGTAGCCCCGGGCCTCCCTTTGCCGCAGCGCCTCGAACAGCATGATCGCCACCGACACGGACAGGTTGAGGCTCTGGACCATGCCGAACATGGGGATGCGGACGACCCGGTCGGCCAGGGCCAGGCATTCGTCCGTGATGCCTTCGGCCTCGCTGCCGAAGACGAGGGCGACCGGCCGGGCGAGATCGATCTCCGTGTAGGGGACGGAGTCCTTGCGGAGGTGGGTCGCCAGGATCTCGTAGCCAGCGTCCTTGAGCGGCTTGAGGCAAGCCGCCGGGGTCGGGTGGACCGAGATCTCCAGCCATTTGTCGGCCCTGGTCGAGATGGCCTTGTTGGGCCGCAGGGCTTCGGCGTTCGGGCCGATGAGATCGAGGTGGAGGACGCCGGCCGCGTCGCACGTCCTCATGACGGCGCTGGCGTTGTGGGCCAGGGTCACGCCCTCGAGGACGACCCGCAGGTCGGACTGGCGATGGGCGAGGACCCGCTCGACCTTCTCGATGCGCTCCGGTGTCGGCATGCCGGAACTATATCACAGGGAAATCGGGGATAGGAAATCGGGACATGGAAAAAGGGCGACATGTAACAATTTTTCCGAAATTGGTACGTGTCCCCGTTTTTCCTAGATCCCCTTTGGGTATCCCGAGATGAATTCTCGGGTATCTCCGGCTGCCTTGAAAAGACACCGGCATTTCCCCTATATTGGGCGAGCCGCGCCGGTGTGGCGGAATTGGCAGACGCGCGGGACTCAAAATCCCGTTCCCAGCAATGGGAGTGTGGGTTCGACCCCCTCCACCGGCACCAACGAACCCGCTATTTTCTCTTCACGCCCGTGATCGCCGCTTCGCCGAATTCCAGGATCAGCGTTCCGATCAGCTTGTCCTCGGCCACGACGGCCGAGTAGTGGATGACCATGTTGCCGCCGACGGTCACGGCGAACTTCACCGTGCCGTCCTCGAACGTGAGGTCGGCCATCTCCGTGCTGCCGGAAGCACCCGTATACTTGCCGGCCAGCTGGCCGTCCTTCATCGAGAATTCGAAGACGAATTCGCGGGAGCCGTCTTCCATCTTGACGTCCCAGGTCCCCAGGAGCGCATCGGTGCTTTTGTGCCTGGGCCACCGGCGACCGAGAAGGCCAGGACGGCGATCCCTATTATGCCGATGGAGCGAAGGGCTTTCGAAGGCATGGTCGATTTCTCCTGCGAGGGGATTATGGGCCGGCCGCCGTTCAGTACTCGACCGCGGTCTCCACCGTGAAGAACTTATAATCCTTATAAAGGATGATCGTCAGCGACCGGACCTGGACCAGGCCGTGCTTGATGTAAGCCTCCTCGGTCGTGTCCTTGCTCGGGAAGCGCAGGCCGCCCTTCTCCTGCCCGTACTCGGTCACCGAGGTCAGGCGGGGCTCGGCGCTTATTCGCTTCGCCGTCTCCCGGACGATCTCGAAATTGCCGACGGAGGTCTGGTCCCAGGCGATCTTGAGGATGGACGCATCGTCCTCGCGGATCCAGATCCGGCCCGTGCAGTGGATGCGATCGAGCGGGACCTTCGAGACCGCGTCGACGACCAGGACCTTCTTGCCCTTCTCGGTCTCCTCGCCGACGATCTTGTAGTCGTGCAGGTCCTGGACGGCCGCGCCGAGCAGGCCGATGGGGCCGAAGAGGGCGTTCTCCACCCGGACCGTCATCGTCGTCAGGACCGCCTCCCGCACCTTCTTCTTCCGGCCGTTCTCCTCGACGAGGATACGGTTCTCCGTCTTGTGGGAGCCCCGGCGGACGAACTGGTAGTCGTAGACGTAGGTGTTGGCGTAGTAGGGCGTCTTGACCGACTTGTAGGCATAGGACATGCCGCCGGGCTGGGGGATCGAGACGTCGGGCGCTTCCTCCGTCATCGAGTAGGTCCGCTCTTCGATCTTCTCCAGGCAGGTGAAGTCGAGAGCCGCCCGCTCGAGCTTGGCGCAATACTCCTTGGTCCGTTCGAGGATGCGGGCCAGCCGGGCGTCCGCCGGCGGGTCCTGGGAGGTTTGCGATAGGGAAGGGCCGGCCGCGAGGACGAGGGCCATGAGCGCGGCCAGAGCAACGAACCGGACGTTTCGGGTCATGACGGGCTCCTTTTCATCTTCTCTAGCAGGTCGCGCACGAGCTTTTCCCGGTCCTTGAGGGCTTCCCGGTACCCGTGGGCCTGGGTATGATGGAGCTCCGAGCGCATGTCCTCGAGCTCCTTTTCGAGCAGTTCCGTAACGATGTCCCGTTCGGCCGGGCCGAGTTCGATGGTCATGTCCGACCTCCCTGCGCCGATCTGATACCAATATAGGCCCTCTGTCCCCCGATTTCAATCTTGACGCCCCGGCCCGTTGACGCTTTTCCGGCGCGGTGCTATCCTTCGTACAGACCCAGCGATCGGGAAGACAAAGCCCGCGAACGAAGGAGGCCCCATGTCCCACCGTCATCTCGCCGTCGTCCTCGCGTCCGTCCTGCTCGTCTCGTCCGCCCTCGCCGGCGCCGAGGTCAAGCTGACGGCCCTGACCCTCCAAAGCGGCAAGACCGTCGAGATCAACTTCGCCAAGACGTCCCGCGCCCCCTCCCGCGCGGCCATGCAGGCGACTCTCCTTTTTGATAGCGGCCAGGCGTCGGTCAAGCTGAAGTACGAGAAGATGGAGCCGGCCGTCCTATTCGCCGGCGATATCTCGGCCTACGTCCTCTGGGCCGTGACCCCCGACGGCACCACGGAGAACCTCGGCGAGGTCATTGCCGACAAGAAGAGCTCCTCCGGCACCCTCCAGGGGTACACCGGAAAGAAGGTCTTCGCCCTCATGGTGACGGCGGAGCCGTTCGCCACGGTCACCCGGCCGGCGGAGCTGGTCGTTTTCCTCTCCGGCGAGGTCCAGGGCCTGAACATCGCCAACACCTCCTTCACCTTCAAGGACTTCACGACGGCGTACAAGGGCGCCCTGGATTCGATCTCCGGCGTCCAGTACAACGACCCGCAGCCGGCCGCCGTCAAGCAGGCCGCCAAGGCCATGGAGATCGCCGGCAAGCTGAACGCCGCCGAGGTCAATCCGAAGGCCATGGACGGCGCCCGGATCGCCTTCGGCAAGGCGATGGCCGCCGCGAACGACAAGAAGACCATGGCCGATCAGGCCCGGGTCGCCGCCCAGTTGGCTTCCCAAGCCATCAAGGACACGATCAAGGCCAGCGAGGACAAGGCGGCCGCCGAGGCCGAGGCCAAGCGCCTGGCCGAGAAGACGGCCCTCGAAGCGAGGGCGACCACGGCCGAGGGCGAGTCGGCCCGGATCGCCCAGGAGCTCAAGGAGGTCCAGATCCAGCGTGAGGCCCTGGCCGCCGAGACGCGGAGCCTGGCCCAGCTGACGGAGAAGCTGGAGAGCGAAAAGAACGCCATCGCCGCCGACCGCGACCTGGTCGCCGCCGAGAAGAACGCCCTGGCCGCCGAGCGCGACGCCATCAAGAAGGAGCGCGACGAGTTGGCCGGCATGCTCAAGGGCGCCCTGTCCTCGGTCGCGGAGACGACCGAGACCGCCCGCGGCGTCATCGTCAGCCTGTCCGGGATCCTCTTCGACGTCGGAAAGGCCACCCTCAAGCCGGCCTCCCAGCTCTCGGTGGCCAAGCTGGCCGGCATCCTGATGGTATTCCCCCAGATGAACCTCAGCATCGAAGGCTACACGGATTCGACCGGTTCGGCCGACCTCAACATGAGGCTGTCCATGGACCGGGCCCGCTCGGTCTACGAGTTCCTGATGACCCAGGGCATCTCCAACGGCCGCATGAAGTACCAGGGCTTCGGTCCCGAGAACCCGGTCGCGCCGAACGACACGGAAGCCAACCGGGCCAAGAACCGGCGGGTCGAGGTCGTCCTGACCCAGGCGCCGCGGATTCCCTGAGGACGCCCCTCCGGACCTCCGTTCCTCGGATAACTTGGCCCGGCCCGGCGACGGGGCGTTCGCCGCGGGAACTTTTCTCCCCGTTCATTCGTCTCTTGTGACGAGAGTCGAAGTCCGAGGTGCATCATGAAAAAGTGGATCTTCCGTGCTTTCGCCCTGGCCCTGCTCCTGACGTTCTTCTATTTCCTGTTCGCCTGCGGCAAGCCGAAGGTCGGAGACCAAGCTGGTCGCCGTCTCCCGGGGGGACATTCGGGAGAAGGCCCTGGCCGTGGGCACGATCGAGCCGGAAAAGGAGATCAAGGTCAAGTCGACCATTCCGGGCATCGTCGCCGAGGTCCTGTTCAAGGTCGGCGACGCGGTCAAGGTGGGGGCGCCGCTGTTCAAGATCGCGCCCAACCCCACCCCGATCGAATACGTCGAAACCCGACGCGCGATGGAGCTGGCCGAGGTGACCATGCAGAAGCTCAAGAGCGACTGGACGCGCCAGCTCGAGCTCTTTAAAGGGAACCTCATCTCCCGGTCCGAGATGGACGCCACCGAGGGCCTGTACAAGGAAGCCGAGCTGAGGTTCCGGACGTCCTCGGAGCGCCTGGAGCTGCTCGAGAAGGGCCGCATCCGCATGGCCAACCGGGACATCGACTCGCTCATCAAATCGCCCATCTCCGGCATCATCCTGGCCCAGAGCGTCTTCCAGGGCGATCCCGTCGTCCCCCTGACGAACTTCCAGCCGGGGACGGAGCTCTGCTCGCTGGCCGACATGGCCAGCCTGCTGTTCAAGGGCACGGTCGACGAGATCGACGTCGGCAAGCTCACCGACGGCATGGCCGCCGAGATCCAGATCGGCGCCCTGCCCGACGCCAAGATCCCCGGACGCGTCGACCGCATCTTCCCCAAGGCCAAGAAGGAGGGCAACGCGACCCTCTTCGATATCTGGATCTTCATCGACGAAGTGACCGGGGCGACGCTCCGGGCCGGATTCTCGGCCACGGCCAGCATCCAGATCCGCGAGCGTAAGCAGGTCGCCCTGCTCCCCGAGCGACTCGTCCTCTTCGAGGACGGAAAGAAGTTCGTCGAGGTCCCCGACGGCGAAAAGACGAAGAAGATCGAGGTCCGGACCGGTCTGTCCGACGGTCTGAACATCGAGATCCTCGACGGCGTCAAGGAAGGGGACCAGGTCGTGGAGAGGCCCCCCCGGGAGATCAAGTGATCGGTATCTTCTTCCGCAATCTCGTCCGGGACCTCGTCCGCCAGCCCCTGCGGACCGCCCTGACCCTGTCGGGGGTCGTCTGGGGAACGTTCTCGGTCGTCCTGCTCCTGGCCTTCGGCGATTCCGTATCGAAAGCCCAGATCAAGCGTTTCCACGGCATGGGCCAGGGCATCGTCCTCGTCTTCCCTTCGCGGACGACACTGGCCTGGCAGGGCTTCCTCAAGGGCAAGGCCGTGCGGGTCACCCCGGAGACGGTCGAGGCCATCCCGGAGAAGGTCGCCGGCATCGAGCTGATCTGCCCGGAGTTCGTCGGCAGCCGGCTCATCCGCTACGGCCGCATGGAGTTCCGCAACACCGTCCGCGGTGTCAACCCCCAGTTCGAGCTCATGCGCAACACCATCGCCGAGCGCGGACGCTTCATCGATCCCGAGGACATGGCCGGGCGGAAGAGGGTTTGCTTCATCGGGGACGTCCTGGCGACCGATCTCTTCGGGACCGAGGAACCCGTCGGCAAGTCCGTTTTCCTCGACAGCGTGCCGTTCACCGTCGTCGGCGTGATGCGGACCAAGCTCCAGAACTCCAACTACAACGGCCAGCGCGACGAACGCTGCGCCTTCATCCCGTGGACGACGTACGCCTCGCTCTATGGGACGAAGTACGTCTCCAATGTCATCTTCCGCCCGCTCGACCTCGGCCGGAGCAAAGCGGTCATGGAGGACGTCAAGGCCCACTTGGCCAAGCTCGTCGGGTTCTCCCCGGCCGATCCCGACGCCCTCGGCGTCTGGGACACGCTGGAGTTCGAAAAGCAGTTCACGACCTTCTTCCTGGCCTTCACGGTCTTCCTCGGCGTCATCGGCTCGTTCACCCTGCTCGTCGGAGGCGTCGGCGTCGCCTCGATCATGAGGGTCGTCGTCGACGAGCGGACGCGCGAGATCGGCGTCAAGCTGGCCGTCGGGGCCCGGCGCCGGACCATCCTCTGGCAGTTCTTCGGCGAGTCGATCGCCATCATGCTCCTCGGCGGCCTGGCCGGCTTCGGCCTCTCGGCCGGCGTCCTCCAGGCCGCCAAGGCCTTCCCGAAGGGCGGATTCACCGACTTCGTCGGCGTGCCCGTCCTCAATCCGCTGGTCATCGTCTCCACCGTCCTCATCCTTCTCGGGATCGGGGTGGTCTCGGGGATGATCCCGGCCCGGACGGCCGCCTCGACGGATCCCATCGAGGCCCTGAGGAAATAGGGGAGCGCCGCGATGAACCTGACCCTGCCCCGGTTCTTCTGGAGCGAGTACCGGAAGCGCCGCCAGCGGGCTTCGCTCATCACCTTCGCCCTCTTCTGGGGGACCTTGTCGATCCTCCTGCTCATGGCCTTCGGCCAGGGCATGACGACCCAGTTCAAGGTCGCCTTCAGCGGCCTCGGCGAGACGCTGATCATGGCCTACGGCGGCCAGACCTCGCTCCCGTTCGAAGGCCTGCCCAAGGGCCGGCAGATCTCCCTCTATCCCGAGGACGTCGACTACCTCAAGGAGCGGATCCCGGAGATCCTGCGCATCGCCCCGGAATCGTACAGTTACCTCCCGGTCTCGGCCGGCGGCAAGGAGATCAACCGCAACGTCCACGGCACGACCGCCGAATTCGGCGTCATGCGCTCCCAGGTGCCGCGGGCCGGCGGCCGCTTCCTCAACGCCGACGACGTCGCGCAAGGCCGGAAGGTCGCGTTCATCGGCTGGAAGATCGCCGCGGACCTGTTCGGGACGGACGATCCCATCGGGCGGTCCGTCGTCATCAACCGTATTCCCTTCACGGTCATCGGCGTCCTCCAGAAGAAGATCCAGGATTCCATGTACAACGGCCCGGACGCCGAACAGGTCTACCTGCCGTTCCACGCCTACCGGCAGCTCGACAACCGGCGGCGCATCAACCAGATCCACATCCAGCCCCGCGAAGCCGCCCAGTCGAAGCTCATCGAGGCCCGGGTGCGGACGCTCCTCGGACGCAAGTACCGCTTCGATCCCGACGACCGCTACGCCACGAGCTTCTGGAACACCATCGAGAACGCCCAGGAGGGCCAGGCCATCTTCCGCGGCATAGAGATCTTCCTCGGCATCATCGGCGCCCTGACCCTGCTCATCGGCGCCGTCGGCGTGACCAACCTGATGTACGCGGCGGCCAAGGAGCGGACGAAGGAGATCGGGGTCAAGCTGGCCATCGGGGCCCGGCGCCGGACGATCGTGGGGCAGTTCTTCCTGGAGACGGTTTTCGTCTTCGCCAAGGGGACGTTCTGGGGGTTCATCACCGCCTTCAACATCGTCCACCTCATCCGCCTGGCCCCGATCAACTACGATTCGTTCGGGATCGAGGCCTATCTTCTGCGTCCGGAGTTCTCGCTGAAGATCTTCGTGGCCTACATCGCCGTCCTGGGCCTCCTCTGCTTCCTGTCGGGGATCTTCCCGGCGCTCCGGGCCTCGCGGGCCAATCCGATCGAATCGCTGCGCTATGAATAGCCTGAATTATTCACAAATCGAGGCGGCCCTCAGATGCGAGGCCCGAGGGGTGAAGCTGTACCCTTTGGTACTGCGAGCCCCGAGAACGAAGCAGATGGGGCCGGATCGGTTCGCCCGGCGGGTAAAAACGCCCTATAAAAAGTGCGATGAAAGAAAGGGCGTTTTTATGAATAACCTGGATAGAGGACTATCATGATCAAGCTCGAAAGCATCACCAAGGTCTACCGGACCGGAAGCCAGTCGCTGGAAGCGCTCCGGGGCATCTCGCTGGCGATCGGCAAGGGCGAATTCGTCTCGATCATGGGTCCGTCCGGCTCGGGCAAATCGACGCTGATGAACATCGTGGGCTGCCTGGACACTCCGACCGGGGGCGCCTACGTTCTCGACGGCGAGGAGGTCGCCGGATTGACTTTCGACGAGCTGGCGGCCGTGCGCAACCGCAAGATCGGGTTCGTCTTCCAGAACTTCAACCTCCTGCCCTACGCCACGGCCTGGGAGAACGTCGAGCTGCCGATGCTCTTCGACGGCAAGAACGGACGGAAACGGCGCGAGCGGGTGACCGAGCTCCTCAACGCCGTGGGGCTCTACGACTGGCGCGAGCACCGGCCCACGGAGCTCTCGGGCGGCCAGCAGCAACGCATCGCCCTGGCCCGGGCCCTGGCCAACGATCCCCCCATCCTGCTCGCGGACGAGCCGACCGGCAACCTCGACTCCAAGAGCGGCGAGGAGATCATGGCCATCCTGGTCGATCTCTGGCGTGGCGGCCGCACGATCGTCATGGTCACTCACAACGACCACATCGCCGCCCGCTCCGAGCGGACCATCCGGCTTTTCGACGGCCAGGTCGTGTCCTAGCGCGGGCCGGCCGGTCGGGGACGGATTGACACCGCCGGGAACCGGGGTCTATGATTCCTCCCGTCCCGGGCTTCATCCCGGAGCTTCGCCTCGTTCGAGGAGGGACGCGATGAAAAAACTGCCGGTCTTCGCCGTCGCCGCGCTCGCGGCGCTCGCGGCGGCCGTCGCGCTCCCGGCCGCCGCCCAGGAGCTGACCTGGCCGCAGTTCCGCGGCTACGACGTGCCTTACGTGCCCACCCCGCCCGAGGTCGTCGACGAGATGCTGCGCCTGGCCGGCGTCAGGTCCGGCGATATCCTCTACGACCTCGGCTGCGGCGACGGCCGGATCGTCATCGCGGCCGCCAAACGGTACGGGGTCAAGGCCGTGGGTATTGACATCGATCCCGTCCGCGTCGCCGAGAGCAACGAGAACGCGGCCGCGGCCGGCCTCGCCGGCAAGGTCCGGTTCGACCAGAAGGACATCTTCGAGGCCGACTTCCGGGACGCCACCGTCGTCACCATGTACCTGCTGAACTCGGTCAACGTGCGCCTCCGGCCCAAGCTGCTGGCCGAGCTCAAGCCGGGCACCCGCCTCGTTTCGCACAGCTTCGAAATGGGGGAGTGGCGGCCCGATAAGACGGTCGAGGTCTCCACGTCGTTCGACGACCGCCGGGACGTCCACTTCTGGGTCATTCCGGCCAATGTCACGGGACGGTGGGATTGGGACCTTCCCGCCGGCCGACAGAAAAAGCATGTCACTCTCCGGGCGACCCAGGCGTTCCAGGTCGTGGAGGCCACGGGGACGGAGGACGGGCAGCCGCTCGCGGTGGGCGGCGTCGTGGTCTCGGGCGACCGGATCTCCTTTCGGGTCGACACCGCGGCCGGCGGCAAGGACGTCTCCCTCCTCTACGAGGGCAAGGTCCTGGGCGACGCGATCGAGGGGACGGTCAGGCCGGCCGGCGATGCCAGGGCGGCCGCCGTCGTCTGGAAGGCCGTCCGCGATCCGAGGACGGTCACGGTCATCGCCAAGTAGAACGGGGGGACGATCGCGCCTCTCGTCCTCAATCGAGGGTGAAGGCCCGCGAGGACAGGGCCATCAAGGCGACCAGGCCGGGGTCGAGATCGGCCAGGCGGGCGCCCGCCGCGGGCATTCCCTTTTCGAGCCGTCGGCGGAGCTTCTCCAGGTACGAGAAGCGGACCGGGGATCCCCGCTTCGCCCGCCGGACGAACCGGCCGCGGAAATACTCCCGGTGCTTGCCCACCGATCCCCGGAACATGAGCGCCAGGCCGCCCTCGATGGCGTCGCAGAGCGCCAGCCTCGCGGGCGTCGCGTCGCGCCGGGCCCGCCCGACGACGGCGGCCAGGTAGTTCTCGAGGCGCGCGGCGACGGCCTCCCGGCCGGCCCGGCCGTCCGCCTCGGTGAACAGCGTCCGATGCCCGACGCGCGAGTCCTCGGCGATGTCCTGGAGGTCGTCGGCCAGCTGGAGGAACGTGCCGAAGCCGAAACAGAATTCCTGGTCGGCTGGCCGGAGGCCGCCGGCCACGAGGTAGCCGTCGGCGAGGACCGACGTGCCGCCCTTCTCCAGGCTGATGGCCAGGACCTCGTCCGGAGAGACGGCCGCGTCCGGCTTCTGCTGGAGCAGGCTTTTGACCTGGGCGTTGTAGATGGCCAAGAGCGAGTCGTAGACCCCGGTGAACGCGGGACGCGGGAAACGGCGCTCGATGAGCCGGACGAGCGAGAGCAGCCGGGCTTCGCTCGGCGTGGCGGCCTCGGGGCCGGCCCCCTCCAGCCAATCCCGCAGCTTGGCGAGCAAGGTCCGCTTGCCCGACTCCGAAGTCCCCGCGTCGTCGAGAACGTTGTCGAGGTAGGGATAGACCATGCTGTAGGCGAAGACGGCGTCGTCGTGCCCGACCGGCAGGCCGAGGTCGAACTGGAGCGAATTCATGATCCAGACGTTGCGCAAGGCCTGATAGGCCGAGTCCAATCCGAGGCCGGGGTCGAAGTCGCGGGCGGCGCCGAGGAACCGGCGCGTCGCGTCGATGAACCGCGCGTCGTAGACGGAATCGAGGGGCAGGGCGATGAGCCCGAGGAGCCGCCGGAATCCCGGTTTGAGTCCGGCGGCCGCGGCTTCGAGGCGGGCGGCATCGAGCGAACCGTCGAGGAAGGCGGTCCGGAGCTCCTCGGAGGAGAGCCGTCCGACGAGGGCCGAGAGCTCGCGCTCGACGGCCCGCTTCTCGGCGCGGGAGTAGAGCTTCTTCGGCGGGCGGGGCTCGGCCGGGGCCTCCCGCCAGAGCGCTTGGTGAAGGCGGACGAGCTCGTCGACCCGGCCGCCGAGGGGGCCGACGCGTGCCGATAGGAACGGGGTGATGTCGCTCATGGAGTTCGCGTTCCCCCGATTATAAGGCAAAACCGGCCGGCCGGGAACGAATTCCGTTGACACCGTGGCGACCGGCCTCTATCATGCCGCGCGAAGGGATCTCCGGAGGAAGGCCATGACTCATGCCGCCGCCGCCGCTGTGTTGGGGACGCTGGGGATCGAGCTCGTCCGCCTGCGTCCCGACCTGCCGCTCGCCGGGAGCCCCGAGAGGTGTCTCGAGCGGTCGGCCGCCGAGGACGCCCAAGGACGGGTGTGGGTCGTCGAAAGGCATGACGCGCCGGCGGCGGCGCGCAAGCAGGAGATCGCCGTCGCGGTGGCTCACGTCGCCGCGCGCCTTCCCGAGGTCAGGCCCTGGCTGGCCTTCGCGCCCGGCCGGTACGTCGCGGAGCGCGAGGGCGGAGCCTGGCAGGTCTCGGCGTTCGTTCCGGGGACGCCGCTTGACCGCCCCGCTTACGCCTTCGAAGGCTGGCGGGGCGAGGCCCTGGCGGACCTCCTCGTCCGCTTCCGGGCCGCGGCCGCCGGAGCGCCGCGGGGCGAAGCGGACGCCGCCTTTTCCCTGGCCGCCTTCGTGCGCGACCTCCTCGGCAAGATCGGCGACCGGGATCGGCCTCTCTTCGAGCGGGTCTATCCGGCCGTGCTGCGGCTCGAGTCCCACCTCTTCTCCAAGCTTGGAGGAGTCCCCGTCGCCTTCAGCCACGGGGACTTCCATCCGCTGAACATCATCTGGTCGCCGGACGGCATCGACGCCCTCATCGACTTCGAGTTCTGCGGCTACCGGCCGGAAACCTACGACGCGGCGGTCCTGGTCGGCTGTCTGGGGATGGAGGACCCGCGGTGCCTGACCCGGGACCTGGTCGGGAGCTTGACCCGCCGCCTCCGCGAGCGGGCCGGCTATTCCGGGGCGGCCTGGGAGTCGTTCGCGGACCTCGTGCTGGCCCTGCGCTTCGCCTGGCTGTCCGACTGGCTGAGGCGGGACGACCGGGAGATGATCGACCTCGAGGCGGTCTACATCGGCCTGCTTCTCGAGAACCGGGAGGCTTTGGAGAAAGCCTGGGCCTGATCAGTGGGTGACGGCCGTGGGGATGCCGCCGCCGTTCTTCTCCGCGTAGAGGTGCTTGATCAGCGAGAGGAGCGTCTGCGAGATGCTGTGGAGGAATTCGACGCCGCTCTCGAAGAGGTCGTCGTCCTCCTCGCTCTTCTTGGTCCACTTGACCTCGCCGTCGACCTTGATGGACTGGTGGGTCCGCTCGAGGTCGATGACGATCCGGACGACGCTGCCGACCGGGAAGTAATGGGGAGTGCAGATCCTCGCCCCGGACAGGGACAGGTCGTGGGTGTGGGCGTTGATGCCGTGGCCGTAGAGCGCCTCGGCGCTCTCCGACGTCGACTTGATGAAGACCGTGTTCCGTTCCATGAAGCGCTTGTCTTTGCGATTGTCCATCTGTCCCGTCCTCCGAGCGAGGTTAGCGTCTCAATACGGGACGATTCTCGTCCCTGGGGCGGAAAGGGTCAATCACCCCTAAGGGTGATTCGCGAGGTGATATCTCACCCCCTCGCGACCGGAGGGGGGTGGGCTCAGGACCGGCGCGAGAGGCTGTAGCCGAGAAGGCCCAGCAGGAGGTCCCGGTGACGTCCGGCGACGGGCAGGCGGCGGATGCGCCCGGCGGCCCGGCCGGCCAGCCCGGCCGCGAGCTCGAGGACGCCGGCGCGGACGCCGAGTCGCACGGCCAGGTCCCGGACGAAGCGGATGTCGTCGCCGGAGGCGTCGCCGCGGCCGAAGACGGACTCGAGCCGCCGCCGCTCGGCGCCGGAGGCCCGGGCCGCGAGGCCCAGCGCGAAAAGGGTCTTTTTCCCCTGGCGGACGTCGGATCCCACGGGCTTGCCCGTGGCCGAGGCGCTGCCGAAGAGCCCGAGCTCGTCGTCCTTGATCTGGAACACCAACCCGAGGTCCTCGCCGAGACGGACGAGCGCCGGCAGGGTCCGGGCGGGGCCGCCGCCCAGGATCCAGCCCGCGGCGAGCGGCAGGGAGAAGGAGTAGCGCGCGGTCTTGAAACGGTAGATGTTCAGGATATCGCTCTCCGCGAGCGCGGGGCGGCCCGCGCCGGCCTCGATGTCGAGCATCTGGCCGAGGCCGACGAGACCGAACTCGGCCGCGAAGAGCCTCTGGACCCGGGCCGAGCGCCGCGGCGGGCCGGGCAGGCCGGCCAGGGCCTCGAAAGCCAGGAAGATCGCGATCTCGCCGGCGCAGATGGCCAGGCTCGTCCCGAAGTGGGCCGCTTCCGCGCCGCCGGGGAAGGGCGCGAGGCGGGCGTATTGCTCATGGACGGAGGGCGCGCCGCGGCGCCGGGGGTCCCGATCCATGATGTCGTCGTGGATGAGCAGGCCCGATTGGATGAGCTCGAAGGCGGTGCCCGCCCGGACCGCGGCCGGGCCGACCCGGCCCCCGGCCATCCCGTGGGCGAGCAGGACGAGCCCGCCCCGGATCATCTTGCCCTTGCCGGTGAAGGCCTCGAGGCGCTTGAGGACGTCGGGGCCCCACGGCTCGATCCGGGCCACGCCGGCGCGCTTCGAGGCGAGGAACGCCGCGAGGTCGGCCGCGAGGCGGGCCTTGGCGCCGGCGACGTAGCGCTCGAAGGTCACGATGCGCCGCCCTTCCGCTCCGCGGCGGCGCCAGCGGATCGGGTCTCGAGGCGCTTGACGACCTCGACGATGAGCTCCATCGGCGTCGAGGCCCCGGACGCGACGAAGACGGTCGCGCCGGCGGGGATGGCGATCCCCTCGACGCTCTCCGGCCGGTCGATGAGCCAGGTCCGCGGATTGATGCCCCGGGCGATGTTGAACAGGTGCATGGTGTTGGCGCTGTGGCGGGAGCCGATGACGATGACGACATCGGCCGTCCGGGTGTGGGTCTCCACCTCGCGCTGGCGGGTTTTCGTCGGCTGGCAGATGGTGTCGTGGTAGACGACGTCGGGGACGAGGGCCCGGATGCGCTCGACGATGCCCCGGGCCTCGGCCTCGATGAAGGTCGACTGGGCCACGACGCCGGCCCGGCCGACGCCGGCGAAGAGCTCGGGCGTGACCTCGTCGGGCGACTTGACCACCAGGGCCCGGGCGACCTGCCCGACGATGCCCCGGACCTCTTCGTGCCCGAACTGGCCGATGACGACGGGAGTGCGGCCCTGGGCCTCGACCTCGCGGATGCGGTCGTGGATGATCCGGACCATCGGGCAGGTGGCGTCGACGTGCTCGAGGCCCCGCTCTTCGAGCTCGCGGTGGCGCCTGCGGCTCGATCCGTGGCTCTGGAGGATGACGACGCCGCCGGCCGGGACGTCGGCCAGGCTTTGGACGATGCGCAGGCCCTTGGCCTTGAGGGCCTCGACGACGTGCTCGTTGTGGACGATCTCGCCGAGCATGTAGTAGGTCCGGTCGGGGCGATCGGCCAGGAGGCGGTCGGTCGTCTCGAGCGTCTTGCGGACGCCGAAACAATAACTCAGGGTTTCGGACAGGACGATCTTCATGACGCGCCGTTCCCGGCGATGGGCATTGTATGCGTACGTCCGAACCCCTGTCAACGGACGGCTCAGGAGGACGGCGATTGACGCGGGGCCGCGGCGGGGCTATCATCGGGCGTCGATCGCCGGAAAGGAGTCCGCCATGCGCCGCTTCGCACCGAAGAATACGCCCTTCCTGATCGTCCTCGGGCTCGGGGGGGCCTTGGCCGTCGCCGCCGGGGTCCGGTTGAGCGGCCAGGCCGGCGGCCCGTCGCCTTCGTTCAAAGAGACGCGGATCATGATCCCGATGCGGGACGGCGTGCAGCTCAACACCGTGGTCTTTACGCCGGAAAAGGCCGCCGGGCCGCTGCCGTTCCTGATGCTGCGCACGCCTTACGGCGTCCCGGAGTCGGCGGGCCTCCTCGCGGGGGAAGCCTACGAGGAGCTCGTCGAAGACGGCTATATCTTCGTTTTCCAGGACATCCGCGGCCGCTTCAAGTCCGAGGGCGCCTTCGTCATGCAGAGGCCGCCCCGCGACCGGCGCGATCCGAAGGCGATCGACGAGAGCACGGACGCCTACGACACCGTGGCCTGGCTCCTGGCCCACGTGCCCGGCCACAACGGCCGGGTCGGATTGCGGGGAGTCTCTTACGACGGCTGGACCGCGGCCATGGCCATGCTCGATCCCCACCCGGCCGTCAGGGCCGTTTCGCCTCAGGCCTCGCCGGCCGACATGTACCTGGGCGACGATTTCCACCACAACGGCGCGTTCCGCCTGAGCTATGGCTTCGAGTACGCCGCGATGATGGAGACGACCAAGGAGAGCACGAACTTCCGTTTCGACGAGTACGACACCTTCGAGTGGTACCTCCGGCTGGGGCCGCTCTCGACGGTCAACGAGAAGGTCCTCCTCGGCCGCATTCCGACCTGGGACGACTACGTCGCCCACCCGAACTACGACGCGTTCTGGCGGAGACAGGCCATGGCGCCTTACCTGACCGGCGTGAAGGTGCCGGCGCTCCACGTCGCGGGCTGGTGGGACCAGGAGGACTTCTACGGCCCCCAGAAGATCTACGAGACCCTCGAACCCCTCGACGGGCGGGAGGTCAGCTTCTTCGTCGCCGGGCCTTGGAACCACGGCGGCTGGATGCGGACGGGGGGGACGCCCTCGGCCGCATCAAGTTCGGCACCGACACGTCGAAGTACTTCCGGGAAAGGATCCAAGCGCCGTTCTTCGCCTATTACCTGAAGGATAAGGCCGGATGGGAGGTTCCCGAGGCCATCACCTTCGAGACCGGGGCCAACGAGTGGCGCGTCTACGACGAGTGGCCGCCGCGGAAGCTCACCGAAGACCGCGGCCTTTACTTCCGCGAGGGCGGCCGCCTCTCATTCGAGGCCCCCGCGGCGACGGGCGCCGCGGCCTTCGACGGCTACGTCTCCGACCCCGCCCATCCCGTGCCCTACCGGCCGCGGCCGATCGAGGCGACCTACGACCCGCGCGGCTCGGGCTGGAGAACGTGGCTCGTCGGCGACCAGCGCTTCGCCCACCTTCGCCCCGACGTCCTCAGCTGGGAGAGCGAGCCGCTCGCCGAGGACGTGACCGTCACCGGGAAGATCACGGCCAGGCTTTTCGCCTCGACGACGGGGTCGGACAGCGATTGGGTGGTCAAGCTCATCGACGTCTATCCCGAGGACTGTCCGGCCGAACCGGCCATGGGCGGCTACCAGCTCATGATCGCCAACGAGGTCTTCCGCGGCCGCTTCCGCAAGAGCTTCGAGAAGCCGGAGCCGCTCGTCGCCGGTGAGGTCGCGGAGTTCACGATCGACCTCCATGCGGCCGACCACCGGTTCCTCAAGGGCCATCGGATCATGGTCCAAGTCCAGAGCACCTGGTTCCCGCTCATCGACCGGAATCCGCAGACCTTCGTCGAGAACATCTTTCTGGCCAAGGAGTCGGATTACCGTCCGGCGACCCAGCGCGTCTACAGGTCCAGAGAGTTCCCGTCGCACATCGTCGTGCCGGTCCGCGTCCGCTGATCAGGAAGGGACCGAACGGGGACCTGGTCTTCGCATCCCCGCCAACGCGCGGCCGCCTGCGAAGACCTGGTCCCTTCTTGCCCTGTCGGGCTCAGCCCCCGCCGCCGTGCACATCCCGGAAATAGCGCCAGCCGTCCTCGATCGTCCGATCCGGGTCGATGTACTCGTGGCCGAACTCCCGCCGGCTCTTGGCGTTGTCGTAATAGGCCGTCCAGCCGCTCAGCCGGCCGTAGGCCGCGGTGAGGAGGGGCCGGCGCCCGGTCGACCTGGCGATCCGTTCGAATACGGCCCCCGCGGCCCGGAGCAGGGGAGCCGGCACGGCGAAAGGATAGGCCCGGCGGCCGCAAGCCCGGGCGATGCGGCGGACGACCTCGCTATAAGCGAGGTTGGCGCCGACGGCGAGGTAGCTCTGCCCGTCCCGACCCGCCCCCTCGAGCGCCTTCATGATGAGGGCGGCGAGGTCCCGGACGTCGACGATGGCCAGGCCGCCGGCGAACGAGCCGATCTGCGTCCGCCCGCATATCCTCTTATAGAGCTCGTTCAGCGGCGTCGCCGGATTGTGGTCGCCCGGGCCCATGATCGAGGCCGGGTTGAAGATGACGGCCTTCAGGCCCCGTTCCCGGATGGCCTGTTCGACGATGTCCTGGCCCCGCCTTTTGGAGCCCATGTAGAGGACGTCCGCGGGCCAGTTGAAGGGCGTCGTCTCGTCGGCCGGCGTCCCGTCAGGGCGGAATCCGACGGCCCCGACGGAGGAGACGTGGACGAGCCGCCCGACGCCGGCCGCGAGCGCGGCCTCCACGACCGCCCGGGTGCCGTCTTCGTTGACCCGCCGCAGGCCGTCCTCGTCGCCCTTCCAGTAGGAGATGAGCCCGGCCAGATGGACGATGCGGTCGTGGCCGGCCGCGGCCGCGCGCACGGCCCCGGGATCGGCGATATCGCCGGGGACGACGCGGACGCCCGCGTCCCGCCAGGTCGCGGGGACGACGTCGCCGGGCAGAACAAAGGCGTCGACGGAGGCCGCGCCGTAGCGCGCGACGAGCCCGGGCATGAGGACGGAGCCGACGAAGCCGGTCGCCCCGGTGACGAGGATCCTCACCGTTCTCCCCGTCGGAGGCGGCGGCAGAGGAGGGTGTCGGCGATGACGCCGGCGGTCGCGTGGAGGACGAGCGGATAGACGAACGAGCCGGTGAAATAGGCGATCAGACCGAGGATCGGCCCGGAGAGCGCGGCCGCGACGATCTCCTTGTCGGGGTGGCCGATGTGGAGAAGGGTGACCGCCGCGGTCTGGACGGCCAGGGCGGGGACCAGCCCGACCGCGGGAATAAGCGGGAAGAACAGGACGCCCCGGAACACGGATTCCCAGGGCAGATAATAAAGGACGACGTACGACAGCTCGTATCCGGCGAACCGCCCTTTCCCGGAACAGGCGGCCTTGGCGAACGGGTACATCTTTCCCATCCCGGGATCGCGGGAGCCGGAGATCGCGGCGAGAACGGCGAGAGGGAGCCCCCCCAACAGGAGCTTCAGCCCCAGTCCGGCCCGTCCGAAGGTCCAGCCGAAGCCGGCCAGCGCCGCCGCGGGCCGGGGCGACGACAGGGCTGTCAGCGCGCAGGGCAAGGCCAGGAACAGGACGAACACCGCCAGGAAGTAGAGGCGCACGGCCCGCAGCTCGCCGCGGGTCCTTTCCAGCCGGCGGTAATGGAGCACCGTGGTGAGCAGGGTCAGGGCCAGGACGAGCTCCAGATAGACGAGGGACAGGGTGATGCCGCCGGGTCCGGCGGCGCGCTCAAGCCAATCCGCCACGCGCTTTCTCCTTCTTATACCATTCGACGATCTCCGCGAACTGGCGCGCGTAGTCGTCGTCCGGACGGTAGCCCAGGTCGGCCAGGGTCCTCGAGATGTCGTAGGTCGTCTCGGTCGTGACGCGCCTGATCCGGTAGTAGTTGAGCTTCCCCTCGAAGCGGGGGAAGACGGCCTTCGCGGCGTCCGAGGCCGCGGCCAGGGCGCGGGCGGCGAACACGGGCACGCGGACCCTCTGCTTCTTGCCCAGGCCGCGCTGGAAAGCCCCGAAGAAGTCCCTCCATGTCGGCAGGGCCGCGTTCGTCACCGTGTACGCCCGGCCTTCGATCCCGGGCGTGACCAGGGCCCGCTCGACGGCCTGGCACAGGTTCGCGACGTGGCAATAGCCGAACCGCCAGCGGCCGTTCCCGACGATCAGCGGCAATCCTTGCTCGCAGCCGTCCAGGATCCGGGCGCAGGACACGCGGTCGTTCGGGCCGAAGACGTCGCCGGGCCTGAGGATGACGACGGGGAATCCCGTCAAGGCATAGAGGTCGCGCAACTCGCTCTCCGCCCGGACCTTGTGGCGCACGTAGGGCAGGAAGAAAGCCGAGCGCCCGGGCCGCTCTTCGGAGATCGCCGCGCGCCCGTAGCCGAGGGTCAGGGCCGTCGAGATGTAGACGAAGCGCCGCAGGGGCGTTCCCGCCTCCAGGAGCCTGCGGACGAAGCTCCGCGTCGCGTCGACGATGTTCCGGGCGCAGTCCTCGTCGCCGGCCGTGTCGGAGACGAGGGCGGCGGAGTGGACGACGTCCGTCGTCCCGGCCGGGATGTCGATCCGCTCGGAGAACCTGAGGTCGCCCTTGATCAGCCGGACGTCGAGGCCTTCGAGGAAATGGAGATCGGAGGTCTCCCGGACCAGGGCGTCGACCTCCCAGCCGCGCTCCCGGAACCAGCGGCAGAGGTTGGAGCCGACGAAGCCGTTGGCGCCGGTGACGAACACGCGGCTCACAGGGACTCTCCCGGGAGCCGGGCCGTGTTGCGGTCCCAGGCTTTCTCGATGGCCGGCGCGGCAACGATGACCAGCCCCGCCGCGGCGATCCCGATGACCATGTCGGACAGGTAGTGGAAGCGGCCGTAGACGGTCGAGACGTAGAGCGAGAGGATGATCGGGGCGAGTCCGGCGAAACCGCGCCTGGTGTACTTGCGGGCCATGAACCACATGACCGTGGCCACGGCGCAGTGAGGGCTGGGAATGGAGCCGCCGGCCGTGTGGACGTTCGCCCGGATCCACTCGGCCACCGAGCCGAAGAACCTGGCCGTCTGCGGGGCGGTCAGCTGGTCGCGGATCTCCGGCCAGTACATGGGGCTGGCCACCGGGAACAGGATGAATCCCAGGCCGCAGACGAGGTTGACCAGGCCGAGGTGGAAGAGGTAGTCCTCGTTGGCCTCCTCGCCGTGCTTGAAGAAGATGACAAAGGCGAGGAGAGGGTAGATGACGACATAGAAGACGTAGACGAAGAACATCCATTCCGACAGCGCGGGCGTGTATCCCTTCTGGATGGCGACGACCGGATTGACCGGGAAGACGCCCGCCTCCCAGGCCAGGACGCGGGCGTCCTGCCAAGGGAAGAGGAGCAGCTGGAGGGAGACGGCCGTCTGGTAGATCTGGAGGCAGGTCAGCTGGACCGCCGCGGTCCGCACGGCGAAGCGGAGCCAGGGCGGTCGCAGGACGCGGAGCACGGCCTGGGAGAGGATGTAAAGGAAGATGATGGCGAGGCTCGTGCCGATGACGAAGGCCGGCCGGTCGAGGCGCCCGCGGAAGGCGACGGCCACGGCGGTCAGGACGATGAGGGCGCCGAGCGTCACGAAATCCGCCAACCGGATCTCGAGCCCGGCGATGACGAGCCGGCGGCCCCCGGTCATGCCCCGGCCCTCCGCGGCGCGCTCCGGCGCGGGGTCGAGGGGGACGCTTCGACCGCCCGGCGGACCGAATCGCGCATGCCGTACCGCGGCCGGAAGCCGAGGTCCCGGCCGATCTTCGAGCCGTCGTACAGCCAGAACCGGTCGTGCCCGGCCCGGACGATCTCCCGGGTCAGCAGCGGAGGCCGCCCGGTCGCGCGGGAGACGGTCTCGGCCAGGCCGGCGGCCGCGAGCTGGACCCCGAAGGGGATGGCGATCCGGAACCGGCCGAGGCCGAGCTCCCCGGCCAAGGCGGCCACGATCTCGGACCAGGCGTAGGCCCCGCCGTCCGTGACGAAATAGGTCTCGCCCTGGCTCCGCGGGTCCTCGGCGGCGAGGATCAGGGCCGCGACGAGGTCGTCGACGTCGACGAGGCTTGTCCGGGGCCGGCCGTCGCCGATCGACGGCGAGAGCCGGCGGCGTAAGAGCCCGATGGCCGCGTCGAGCTCCCTCGAGCCGGGCCCGAGCACGTTCGGCGGCCGGATGATCGCGGCCGGCAGGCGGCTTCCCGCCTCACGCACGATCCTCTCCGCGGCCAGCTTGCTGCGGCCGTAGGCGGAGACGGGATTCGGCGCGTCGGACTCGATGAGCGGCCGGTCCGGTCCGCTGGGGCCGGCCGCGGCGATGCTCGAGACGAAGACGAAACGGCGGAGGTCCGGCGCGGACCGCAGGCAGGCTTCGACGAGGTTCCGGGTACCCCGGATGTTGGCCGTCTCGAAGGACGCGTCGCCCGCCGCCTGGATGACGCCGGCCAGGTGGAAGACGCGGTCGCGGCCCGAGACGGCGGGGATGAGGGAGGCCGGATCGCCGACGTCGCCGATGACGAGCTCGACCGGGAGACCGCGGAGCGGGGCCGTGCGGCTGGTCCGGCGGACGAGACATGCGACCTCGTCGCCGCGACGGGCGAGCTCGGCCGCCAGGCGGCGGCCGATGAACCCGCTCGCCCCCGTGACCAGGCTTCGCATACCCGGATTCTAGCAGAACGGGAGGGCGGAAGATAGCGGCCGGGCGGAGTTGACATCGCCTCCGGAAAAGTGCTAATAAAATCTCAGTCTTTGTCAGTCAGAAAGGAGCAAGGGAATGCCATTCAAACACAAGGGATGGGTCTTTTTTGTCGCCTTCTGCCTCCTCGCCGGCGTCTCCGCGCTCGCGGCCCAGGAAAGGGGCTCCGTGCGCGGCGTCGTCAAGGATACGCAGGGCAACACCCTCGAGGGAGCCAAGGCGTCCATCGTCGGCTCCACGATACCTCAGGGACGGGATTATGTGACCAAGAAGGACGGCGTGTTCCTGTTCCAGGCCGTGCCGCCCGGAGCGTACACCGTCCTCGTCACGCATCCCTCGATGGCGGATTTCGCGATCGAGGTCCTGGTCAATGTCGACCGCCAGACGGCCGTCAACGTCGAGATGTCCGAGGTCGGTCGCGTCTCCGAGGAGGTCACGGTCCAGGCCGTTTCGCCCGTCATCGATCTCAAATCGACCGAGGTCTCGGCCAGCTGGCAAAAGGACCTGGTCGAGAAGCTGCCGATGGGACGGTCCTACGCCTCCCTTTTCCAGCTGGCGCCGGGCGTCGCGGACAACCGCGACTTCGCCCCCAACGCCGGCGGCAACAAGCAGGACAACGTCTACCTCTATGACGGATCCAACATCACCAACCCGCTGTTCGGCTACCTGGGCGCCAACTTCTCCGAGATGGACATCCAGGAGGTCAACATCAAGCGCGGCGGCATCAGCGCCGAGTTCGGCCGGGCCGCCGGCATGGTGACCAACGCCATCACCAAGTCGGGCTCGAACACGATCACCGGCTCGGTCCGCTTCGTCTTCGAGCCGTCGTCCTTCCAGGCCGCGCCCAAGGATTGGCACGCCTCGACCATCGTCACGCCCTACGACCAGAGCGCCCCGGCGATCGGCGTCGGCGGGCCGCTCATCAAGGACCGGCTGTTCTGGTACGTCTCGGGCAACCTGCCGTACTCCAGGACGTCCGGCCGGATCAACAACCTCGGCGCCGTCCCGAACGCCAGGACGACCTCCCGCGAGTTCTTCGGCAAGATCACGGCCAACCCCTTCAAGGCCCACCTGTTCTCGTTGAGCGTCCGCAACAACGACTATACCTCCTCCAACGGCGGGGTCGGCGTCAACGACGCCCCGTCCGTGGCCGTCAACGGCGAAGGGTCCGACTGGATCCTCTTCGGGTCCTGGGTCTGGACGATCAGCCAGTCGACCCTCCTCGAGGCCCGCTACGACCACGTCAAGGAGAACTACAGCAGCGTGCCCATCACCGACCTCGGCTACCGGCCGGCGTTCGACCTCGACAACCTCGCGGCGATGGGCTACTTCCGGACCGCGACCGGCTATCATCTATGCCCCGGCGACCCTCAGCGGCCAGTATGTCGGCGGCGCCTCCGAGTTCAACACCCAGAACTTCTTCCGCGACGAGGTCAAGCTCGTCCTCAGCAATTACATCGATTTCAAGGGCCAGTCCCACATCCTCAAGTTCGGCTTCTCCTACGACGACGGCGGCGAGTGGCTCTGGCGCAAGGCCAACGGCTGGGGCTCGATCACGACCACGACCTACAGCGGCACCGCCGCCTTCCGGGCCCGGCACTACACCGACCAGCCGGCCCAGGACTCTCGCGGCCGGACCTACTCGCTCTTCGTCCAGGACAACATCACCATCGCCGAGCGCCTGACCGTGACGCTGGGATTGCTCATGAACCGGGACGAGTACAGCGCCAAGACCGGGGGCACCAAGAACACCTTCCTGCGGTTCAGCTTCGACAAGGAGGTTCAGCCCCGTATCGGCGTCACCTACACGCTCTTCCCCAGGATCGGGGACAAGATCTACGCCAACTGGGGGCGCTACAACAACATGGATAACCGCAGCCTGGCCCGGGCCGCCGCGCCCATCCGGATCTACCGGACGGACGCCTACTTCAGCCAGGCCGACGGCTCTCTGCTCGCCGAGGTCATTCAGGCCGGCGAGACCGGCAAGTATCATCTTCCCCGGCCTGAAGCCGACCTATTCGGACGAATTCGTCGTCGGCTACAGCCGGCCCTTCGCCCGGGTCTGGAGCGTCGAGGTCTGGGGCCAGTACCGGACGGTCAAGCACGTCATCGAGGACTTCCCGACCCGAAACCAGGCGACCTCGCCCTCGACCTACGTCTACGGCAACCTCGACGGACAGACCATGTCCTACCTCGGCTATCCCGAGTTCACGGTCGGCAAGGCCCGCCGGGTCTACAAGGCGGCCAGCGTCGAGATCAAGAAGCAATACTCCGACAATTGGTCCCTGACCTTCATGTACACCTGGAGCCGGCTCTCCGGGAACTGGGACCTCGACTACGCGGCCGGGACGGCCCTGTTCTATTCCTCGTCCTACATCGAGGACGCGCCCGGCCTGTACATCGGCGACCCCGACGACCCGACCAACCTGCGCAACGGCATCATGAGCGGCAGCCGCGAGCACGTCATGAAGCTCTTCGGCACCTGGCAGTTCGTCAAGAACGCGACCCTGGGCTGGTTCGGCCGCCTGCAGTCCGGCCGGCCGTGGGAGGCCCGGATCCAGGACTACTACGGCAACTACTACGCCTACGCCGAGAAGGCCGGATCGCGGACGCTGCCCACGTGGATCAACATGGACCTCCAGTTGGCCTACGTCATCCCGTTCGGCGGGAGGTTCAGCGGCACGGTCGAGGCCCGCTTGATGAACATCTTCGACACCCAGAGCATCCTGAGCGTCGACATGCGGCAGGACCAGCCGCTGTTCGAGCAGGAGACGTCTTACGCCCCGCCGCGCAAGTTCGCGCTCTCGTTCTACCTCAACTTCTAGTCCTCGCGATGATCGGACAGGGGGCGGCCTGCGGGCCGCCCCCTTCTAATTGACCGCTCCCGGCATCCGTGGGATAATCTCAGGGTCATGAGAAAGGCCGCGGTCCTGGCGTTCGCCGTCGTGTTCATACTCTGTATGTGCCATTATTTCTTCGCCGAGGACCATTGCCCCGTCCATTGCCCCTCGCATGGCGGGCGCGTCGGCCATGTCCATCCCCATCACCCGTCCGGGGACACCTGTCTCTGCTTCTGGGCTTCGATGTTCGGCCCGGAGCCGGTCGATCTCGGCCCGGCCGTGGGGATCGTCGCGGTCATGGCGCCGCCGGCCGAGGGCCGGCCGCTGACCAGCCCGGCCGCGGACATCGCCCACCCTCCCAAGTCCCTCCTCGTCTGATCCCGTCCCCGGCTTCGCCCCGACGTTCCAGACGAGGAGGATCATCATGGCGTTCCAAAGATCGCCGTTTCTCGCCGCCCTGGCGGCGTTCGTCATCGTAACCGCGCTTCCCGCCCAGGAAGGCGGACTGACCCTGGACAAGGCGGTAGAGACCGCCCTGGCCGGGAACCCCGAGGTCCTCGAGGCCCGGGCCCGCGTCGAAGCGGCCCGCGGCCGGACCCTCCAGCTCGCGGCCCGCCCCGAACCGTCCGTGACCGCCGCTCTCGAAGGCATCCCCCTGCCCGGCCTCAAGGAGGCAGGCGACGAGCTCGAGGTCCGGCTCGGCGTCGAACAGGTCTTCGAATACCCGGGCAAGCGCTCGCTCCGGGCCTCGATCGGCCGGAAAGGGGAGGCCTTGGCCGGGGCCGGGCTCGATCGGGTCCGTCTCCTCCTCGCCGCCCGCGTCAAAAGGGCCTATTGGAGGGCGGTCTTCGCGGCCGAGGCCGTCGCGGCCATCGAACGCTCCGGCTCCCGGCTCGACTCCCTCCTCGAGGACCTCGAGTCGAAGTACCGGACCGGGGCGGCCGCTTACGGCGACGTCCTCCGGGCCCGGGCGGAGAAGGCCCGGCTCAGGAACCAAGCCCTCGAGCAGGCCCGCGAGAAACGAACGGCCGAGGCCGAACTCCTCGGCCTCCTGGGCCGACCGGCCGGCGAACCCCTCGCGCTGACAACGCCCCTGCCGTTCGCGCCGCTCGAGTCCGACCCCGACGTCCTTTGGGAGCGGGCCCGGGCGACCCTGCCAGCCTTCCGGGCGGCGGCTCTCCGGGAGGAACAGGCGGTTTCGGCCGTGAAGCTGGCCGGGCTCGCCCGCCGGCCCGATTTCACGGCCGGGTTCCTCCTGCCGAGCGTCCGTCCCAACGCCTGGGGCGTCGAGTTCGGCCTGACCCTGCCATTCCTCGCCCGAGGGCGGGCCCGCGGCCAGTCGCTCGAGGCGTCCGCCGAAGCCGAGGCCGGACGGCTGGCCGCCGCGTCCCTCGAAAGGCGGGCCCGGACGGCCGTGGAAAGCGCCTACGCCGCGGCCAAGTCGGCCGAGGGCCAGGTCCTCGTTTACGACAAGAGCCTACTCGCCGACCTCGAGGACGAGCTGACCATCGAGCTCGAATATTTCCGCTACGGCAAGACCGCCGCTTTCGGCGTCATCGATCTGCACCGGACCTTTGTCCTGGCCCAGGTCGAGCGCCTGCGTGCCCTCCTCCTCTACAACCTCGCCCTGGCCGACCTCGAGGTCGCCGGCGAGGAGACCGAATAACGGAGCATCCCATGAAGACCACCGCATCCTGGATCACCGGAGCCGCCCTGGCGGCCCTTCTCCTCACCTTCGGCTGCCGCGGCGACCGGGCCGTCGACAACGGGCCCGGCGGCGAAGTCCACGACGAACACGAGGCCGCCGTTCCGGCGGCGGTCACGCTCTCGCCCGAGGCCATTGCCGCGGCCGACATCCGGACCGAGCCGGCCGCGACGCGCCCTCTCGCCCTCCGGGTCGTCGCCCCCGGCGAGCTCGAATGGAATGCCCGCCGTGTCGTCCACCTCACCGCCCGGACCTCCGGCCGCCTCGAGCGGGTCCTGGCCGTCCGCGGCGACCGGGTCCGCGAGGGCCAGCTCCTGGCCGAGCTCTACAGCCCGGACTACTTGGCCCTCCAAGCCGAATATCTGCAAGCCGCCTCTCGTCTCAAGCGGCACGCCGGCGATCCGGCCGAGGAAGGGCCGGCCCGCGCGCTCCTCGCCGGGTCCCGCGACCGGCTCCGGCTCTTGGGCGTGCCCGATGCCGAGATCGAGGCTTTGGGCGCCTCCTCCACCCCGCGTCCGCTCCTCCCGGTCCGGGCCCCCCAGGCCGGGACCGTACTCGAAGGCGGCGTCGTCGCCGGCGACGCGGCCGAGCTCGGCACGAGCCTCTTCCGGCTGGCCGACCCCTCGATGCTTTGGGCTTGCCTCCACGTCCAGGAAAGGGACATCGCCGCCGTCAAGGCCGGGGCCGAAGTAACGCTCCGCGCCCAGGCCTATCCGGGCGAGGAGTTCCGCGGCCGGCTGGTCCTCGTCGGTGACGTGGTCGAGGCCGCGACGCGCACGGTCGAGGGGCGGGTCGAGGTCGCCAACGGTAGGGGCCGTTTGAAGGCGGGTATGTTCGTCGAGGCCACGTTCGCCTCGGCAGGCGAGCGCCGGGCCCTTGTCGTCCCCGGATCGGCGCTCCAGGACGACGGCGGCCATTCGATCGTTTTCGTCCGGACGGGGGAAAGGACCTTCTCCCGCCGCGAGGTCAAGACGGGGGAGCGGGCGGGCGGCGCGGTCGAGATCCTCGAAGGTCTCGCGGAGGGCGAGGCCGTGGTCGTGTCCGGCGGCTTCCTGCTCAAGTCCGAGCTCCGCAAGGGCAGCATGGAGGACGACCATGGGCATGATTGACCGCGTCATCGAAGCCGCCCTGCGCCGGCGCGCCCTGGTCCTCGCCGGCGTCGTCCTTCTCGTCGGCCTCGGCGTCTGGTCCCTGCTCCGCATCCCCATCGACGCCTTTCCGGACGTCACCAACATCCAGGTCGAGGTGCTGTCCACGGTGCCGGGCATGTCTCCGCCCGAGGTCGAGCGGTTCGTCACCTATCCGGTCGAGACGGCCATGCGCGGCCTGCCCCGGCTCGACCAGGTCCGCTCGGTGTCCAAAGCGGGGCTCTCGGTCGTCACCGTCGTCTTCGAGGACGGGGTCGACGTCTATTTCGCGCGCCAGCTCGTCCTCGAGCGGCTGATCGAGGCCCGGGAACGCGTCCCCGAAGGCACGGAGATCGTCATGGGCCCGATCTCGACGGCGATGGGGGAGGTCTATCAGTATACCCTGGCGGGGGAGCGTCCCGCGGGGATGGACGAGATGACCTGGCTGACCGAGGTCCGGACCGTCCAGGACTGGGTCCTCGCGCCTCTGCTCAAGTCCATCCCGGGCGTCAGCGAGATCAATTCCTTTGGCGGCGCCATCAAGCAATACCAGGTCGTCGTCGACCCGGACCGGCTCCACGCCTACGACCTGACCCTGGCCGACGTCGGCGCGGCCCTGCGCCGCAACAACCTCAACGTCGGCGGCAACGTCCTGGAACACGGCGAGCAGCAGTATCTCGTCCGGGGCGTCGGCCTGCTGCAGACCGTCGAGGACATCGGCGCCGTGGTCCTGAAGGCCGACGCGGGGACGCCGGTCCTCGTCCGCGACGTGGCCCGGGTCCGGACGGGGCAAGCCGTCCGGCAGGGCGGGGCGGTCAAGGACGGAGAGGGCGAGGTCGTCGGCGGCGTCGTCATGATGCTTCGCGGCGCCAACGGCCGGGACGTCGTCCGGGCCGTCGAGCGCCGGGTCGCGGAGATCAACGGCTCGGGCGTCCTGCCCCTCGGCCTGCGCCTCGAGCCCTACTACAAGCGCTCGGACATCATCGACCGGGCCATCCACACCGTGACCGAGGCCCTGCTCATCGGCTCGGTCCTCGTCGTCCTCGTCCTCTACCTCTTCCTGCGCAGCTTCCGCGGCGCGCTCATCGTCCTGCTGGCCCTGCCGCTCTCGATGCTCTTCACCTTCGTTACGATGCGGATCGTGGGCCTCTCGGCCAACCTCATGTCGCTCGGCGGCTTGGCCATCTCCATCGGCATGATCATCGACGCGACCATCATCCAGGTCGAGAACGTCCAGCGGCACCTGTCCGAGGCGGGCGCGGCGGCCCGCAAGCTCCCGGTCGTTCTCAAGTCCGTGCTCGAGGTCCGCAAGCCGTCGATCTTCGGCGAGCTCATTATCGCCCTGACCTTCATCCCGATCATCGCCCTCCAAGGGATCGAGGGCAAGATGTTCCTGCCGCTGGCCTTCACGCACGTCATCGCCTTATTCGCTTCGTTGCTGCTCTCGCTCGCGGCCATCCCGGCCTTCTGCCACTTTGTCCTCAAGCCCCACCCGGACAAGCGGAGTTTCCTCGTCGAGGGGGCCCAAAAGGCCTACCTGCCGGTCCTGCGTTGGAGCCTCCGCCACTCGGCGCCGGTCATCGCGGTCGCGGCCGCCCTGCTGGTGGGCGCGGTCCTCCTCGTGCCGCGCCTGGGCACCGAGTTCATGCCGGTCATGGACGAAGGGGCGCTCGACACGGACATCCAATTCCTGCCCGGCATCTCCCTCGACGAGTCGCTGGCCCTCAGCCGCAAGGTCGAGGCCCGGCTGATGGAGTTCCCCGAGCTGGTGACCATCGTCGGCAAGACCGGCCAGACCGGGATCGCGCTCGAGGCCCGGGGCGTCGAGAAGACCGGCTACGTCGGCGTGCTCAAGCCGCGGGGCGAATGGACGTCGGCCCGGACCCGGGAGGAGCTGACCGGCCGCATGCGCGAAGCCATGGAAACGTTCCCGGGCATGGCCTTTTCGTTCAGCCAGCCCATCGCCTGCCGCATCGACGAGCTCGTGGCCGGGACCCGGGCCCAGCTCATCGTCAAGCTGTTCGGCGAGGACCTCGAGGTCCTCAAGGACCGGGCCGCGGCCATCGCCCAAGTCCTGGGCCGGGTCCGGGGCGCGACCGACGTCACGGTCGAAAGCGTAGCCGGACAGCCCTACATCACCGTCCGGCCCGACCGGGCCCGGATCGCCCGCCTGGGCCTCAACGTCGAGGACGTCCAATCCGTCGTCGAGGCCGCGGTCGGCGGCAAGACCGTCACCGAGCTCTACGAGGGCGACCGTTATTTCGACTTGCAGCTCCGTTACCCCGAGGAACGGCGGAACTCGCCCGAGACGATCGGGGCCATCCTGGTCCGGACGCCGGGCGGGGCCCGGGTCCCCCTCTCCGACGTCGCCGAGATCACCATGGCCGAAGGGCCCAGCCAGATCAGCCGCGAGGCCGGCCAGCGCCGGATCGGGGTCGAGTGCAACATCAGCGGCCGCGACTTGGGCGGCTTCGTGGCCGAGGCCCGGCGGGCGATCGGCCGCGAGGTGCCCCTGCCGCCCGGCTATTTTCTCGATTACGGCGGCCAATTCGAGAACCAACAGCGGGCCATGCGGAGGCTGGCGATCATCCTGCCGGCCACGATCGGCCTGGTCGTCTTCCTGCTCTATCTGACCTTCGGCTCGCTGCGGCTGTCGCTCCTCGTCCTGCTCGACCTGCCCTTCGCCCTCATCGGCGGCGTGCTGGCCCTCTATCTCTCCGGTCTGTACCTGTCCGTGCCGGCCTCGGTCGGCTTCATCGCCTTGTTCGGCATCGCCGTCCTCAACGGCATCGTCCTGCTCTCCTACATCGCCCAGCTCCGGGAGCAGGGGAGGCCGGCCGGCGAAGCCATCGTCGAGGGCTGTCTCAACCGCCTCCGGCCCGTGCTCATGACCGCGACCATCACCGTGCTCAGCCTCGTGCCGTTGCTCTTCGCCCAGGGCCCCGGCTCCGAGATCCAGCGGCCGCTGGCCGTCGTCGTGGTCGGCGGGCTCATCTCGTCGACCCTCCTGACTCTGTTGGTACTCCCGGTTCTCTACAGCCGTTTCGGAGAGGCCAAAGCCAAAAGCGTCCCGCACATATAAGAGAGGCCAAAAGGGACCCGAACTACGGAGATTAGGCCGCCGACGCGGCCGGTAATGGCCACAGTCCCACTTTGACACCCTCCGGGGGCTATGTTATAAGTTCGGCCTTATGAAGAGCCGCCTGTTCGCCACCAAAAGCCTCGAGCAGCTGACCCAGGAAGCCGCCTCTGACGAGTCGGGTCTCAAGCGCGTCCTCGGCCCCTGGCACCTCATCTTCCTCGGCGTCGGGGCTATCGTCGGCGCCGGCATTTTCATCATGACCGGCCAGGTCGCCGCCCTCTATGCCGGACCGGCCGTTTCGCTCTCCATCGTCCTCGCCGGCGTCACCTGCGCCTTCGCCGGCCTGTGCTACGCCGAGTTCGCCTCGCTCATCCCCATCGCCGGCAGCGCCTATACCTATGCCTATTCGACCCTGGGCGAGATCTTCGCCTGGATCATCGGCTGGGACCTCATCCTCGAGTATTCGGTCGGGGCCACGACCGTAGCCATCGGCTGGTCCGGCTACGTCGTCAGCTTCCTGCGCGACATCGGCCTCAAAATCCCGGCCAGCCTGGCCGGCGCCCCGTTCGCCTTCGATCCCAAGACCGGCATCTGGTCTCGGACCGGCGCGGTCATCAATCTGCCGGCTGCGCTGATCATCGCCTTGATCACTTATGTCCTCGTCCGGGGCATCAAGGAATCGGCTACCGTCAACTCCGTCGTCGTCTTCCTCAAGATCGCGATTATCCTGGTGTTCATCGGGGCCGGGATCTTTTTCATCAAACCCTCCCTCTGGACGCCGTTCATCCCCCCCAGCTCGGGCCAACCCGGCTTCTTCGGCTTCAGCGGCATCGTCCGCGGCGCCGGCATCATGTTCTTCGCCTACCTCGGCTTCGACGCCGTCTCGACGGCCGCCCAGGAGGCCAAGAATCCCAAGCGGGACATGCCCATCGGCATCCTCGGCTCGCTCTTTGCCTGCACGGCCATCTATATCGTCTTTTCGCTCGTCCTGACGGGCGTCGTGCCCTACACCGAGCTCAACGTTCCGGCGCCCGTGGCCGTGGCCATCGACGCCATGCGGCTCTTCTGGCTTTCGCCGCTGGTCAAGATCGCCGCCATCATCGGCTTGATGTCGGTCATGATGGTCCAGCTGATCGGCCAGCCGCGTATCTTCTTCACCATGGCCAAAGACGGGCTCCTGCCGGCCGCCGCGGCCAAGGTCCATCCGAAGCACGGCACGCCCCACGTCACGACGATCGCCACGGGGCTCGTCGTCGGCGTCGCCGCCTCGCTCCTGCCCATGGGCATCGTCGGCGAGCTGGTCAGCATCGGGACGCTGTTCGCCTTCGCCATCGTCTGCGGCGGGGTCCTGGTCCTGCGCTATACGCGCCCGGACATCCCCCGGCCGTTCAAGACCCCGCTCGTCCCGTTCGTCCCCGCGCTGGGCATCCTCTCGTGCGTCTACCTGATGACGCAGCTGCCCAAGGACACCTGGTTCCGGCTGATCGCCTGGATGGCCATCGGGCTCGTCATCTACTTCACCTACGGCATCCGCAAGAGCAAGCTGAGGAGTAGGCCATGAGCGACCGCGCCGCCGTCCCATCCGTCCCCGCCGCTCCGTCCTCCGCCCCGGAGGCCACCGGCTTCAAGCGGGAGATGTCCCTGTTCGACGCCATGATGATCGTCATGGGGGCCATGATCGGCTCGGGTATCTTCATCGTCAGCGCCGACATCGCCCGCACGGTCGGCTCCCCCGGCCTGCTGCTCCTCGTCTGGCTCATCACCGGCGTCCTGACCGTCATCGGCGCCCTGAGCTACGGCGAATTGGCCGGCATGATGCCCCACGCCGGCGGCCTCTATGTCTACCTGCGCGAAGCCTACCACCCGCTCATCGGCTTCCTCTACGGCTGGACGACCTTCCTGGTCATCCAGACGGGGACGATCGCCGCGGTGGGCGTGGCCTTCGCCAAGTTCACGGGGCTCCTCGTCCCCTGGTTCAGCGAGAAGCATGTCCTGGCTACGGTCCTGGGATTGAAGATCTCGGCCGCCCAGGTCCTGGCCATCGTCAGCATCGTCGTCCTGACCTGGCTGAACATGCGCGGCCTGCGGACGGGCAAGACGATCCAAGGCCTGTTCACCGTGACCAAGACCGTCGCCCTGTCCGGGCTCATCCTGCTCGGCTTTTTCGTGGGGGCCAACGCCGCGGCCATCAAGGCCAATTGGGCGGTGTTCTGGAAGGCCAGCTGGACCCACATGGCCGCCGGCCAGATCGTCTCGGTCGAGCCGCTGGCCGGCCTCATGCTCCTGGCCGCCATCGGGGCGGCCATGGTCGGGTCGCTATTCGCCTCGGACGAGTGGTATACCGTGACCTACATCGCCGGCGAGGTCAAGAACCCCAAGCGGAACATCCCCCTGAGCCTGGTCCTCGGCGCGGGCGCGGTCGTCTTCCTCTACTTCCTGGCCAACCTCGCCTACATCCTCATCCTGCCGGTCCACGGCAGTCCCGAGGCGGCCGACGCCATCGGCCGGGGCATCCAGTTCGCCCAGTTCGACCGGGTCGGGACCGCCGCCGCCGGGATGATCTTCGGCCCCGCCGCGGCCGTCATCATGGCCGTCCTGATCATGATCTCCACATTCGGCTGCAACAACGGCCTGATCCTGTCCGGGGCCCGGGTCTATTACGCCATGGCCAAGGACGGGCTGTTCTTCAAGGCGACGGGCCGGCTCAATCGGAAGGCGGTGCCGGGCACGGCCCTCGTCGTCCAAGGCGTGTGGGCCTCGCTCCTCTGTCTGAGCGGGACCTACAGCGACCTCCTGGACTACGTCGTCTTCGCCGTCCTCATCTTCTTCGTGCTGGTCGTCTCGGCCATCTTCATCCTCAGGAAAAAGCGGCCGGATTGGGAGCGGCCCTACAAGGCCTGGGGCTATCCGGTGGTGCCGGCTCTCTACATCCTCGTCGCCGCGGCCATCGCCGTCGACCTGCTGATCTTCAAGACGAAGAACACCGTCCCCGGCCTGCTCATCGTCCTCCTGGGGATCCCGGTCTACTTCGTCCGCAGGAAGCTGGCCAAGAGCTAGGTCTTCTTCCGCTCCGCGGCCAGCGTCCCGGCGATCATGTATTCCTTCGGGGAGAACTCCTGCACCCACACCCGGATCGATTCGAGCGGGGCCCCGATCGAGTCGTGGACGGCCGCCGTGACCGCCGTGAGCAGGGCCTTCTTCTGTTCGTCCGTCCGTCCTTCGAGGAGATGGATCTCGACGAGTGGCATGTCCGGCTCCTTTCGCCGCTCATTCTACCAGAAAAGAACGGACCAGGTCCTGAGCGGGTTGACTTTGAGCGGCGCTTTTGATAAACACCATAGAGATGACGACACCTTTGACCATCAAGACCCGCGAGGTCGACGGCGTCGTCGTCTTCGACGTCGACGGCGAGATCCGCCGCTCGGACGCGCCCCAGATCAGCCTCCACGGCCTGGTCCAGTCCCAGCTCGAGCGCGGCCGCCGCAACGTGCTCCTCAACCTCGCCGGCGTCGGCTTCATCGACAGCTTCGGAGTGGGGGAGATCCTGGCCAGCTACAAGTCGATCCAGGACCTGGGCGGCAGCTTCAAGCTTTGTAAGATCTCCGACAAGCTCCTGCTGATCTTCAAGATCACCCTGCTCGACAAGGTCCTCGACATCCACGAGAGCTGCGACCGGGCTCTCGCGAGCTTCGAAAAGGGCTGATCCCGCGGGCGGCTGACAGGGGGGCCTGGTGTCCGACGGCCGGCTCGAACGATTCCTCAAGCGCCACGGCGACGTTCGCGGCCGCGAGTACCGGTCGGCGTTGGCCCTGTCCGGCTACTTTTTCCTCATCACCTCCGTTTTCTACATCCTCAAGCCGGTCAAGGAGAGCCTGCTCATCGGCTCCCGTCCGTCCTGGTGGCCCTACGCCGACTTGGTTTCGGCCCTCCTCATCGGCTTCGTCGTGGCCCTCAACGCCCGGCTCCTCGACCGCCTGCCGCGGCGGACCTACCTCACGGCCTCGATCTTTTTCTTCATCGCCAGCGTCCTGGTCTTCTGGTACGTCTTCGACATCCACCGGACGGGCCAGGTCCAGTCCCCGGTGGCCGACTCGACGGCCATCCTTTTCCTGCTCTGGTTGCGGTCGGCCATCACCTACGAATTCCCGGTCTTCGTCATCGCCTTCTGCTTTTGGGCGGACGTCTTCATCGCTATGGCCGTCACCCAGTTCTGGATCGCGGTCAACGACGTCTTCCACCCCCACCAGGCCAAGAGGCTGGTCGGGCTTTTCGTCATGGGCGGTCTCCTCGGCGGCATCGCCGGCTCGGGCGTGGCCGCCCTGACGACCTTCGCCCATATCATCCGGCCGGAGAACCTTCTCCTCGCCGGGCCCGTCCTGCTCGTCCTGGCCTTGGTGACCGTCAACCTCGTCTATTCCGGCCAGATGAAGGTCGACGCGAAGGCCGGCGACACGCGCATCGCCCCGGCCTCCCGGGTCGGCTATCTGGAGAGCTTCCGGGCCGTCCGCAAGGACGGCTACCTCCTCCTACTGGCGGGCATGCTGGCTTCGGCCATCGCCGCCGGGACGCTCATCAACTACCAATTCAAGACCGTCGTCATGAGCGTGTTCGGGGACGCCGACGAACGAACGGCCTTCATCGCCGTCTTCTTCCTGGCCGTCCTGGCGGTCTCGACGGTCTTCCACGTCGTCACGACGGGCGGCGTTCTCAAGAAGTACGGCATCCGCTGGGCCATCTCGTTCGCGCCGGCCTTCCTTCTCCTGAGCTCCGCTTCGGTCTTCGTCATCCCCGCCGGCCTCATGCTCGCCTGGGTCCTGGCCTCCCGCGGCGGCGACAAGGTCTTCGACAACACCCTCAGCCAGTCCGTCCGGGAGCTCCTCTACGTCCCCGTGCGGGGGGAGGTCAAATACAAGGCCAAGATCTTCATCGACATGTTCGTCAACAAGTTCGCCACGGGCCTCGGCGCCGGGCTGTTCCTGCTGCTCTTCCATCTCCGCCATTTCGACTACCGGACCGACGGCCCCCTGGCCCAGGTCCGGGAGATCGGCCTCCTCGTCCTGATCTTCCTCGCGTTCTGGATCGTCCTGACCCGGCTCGTCTACCGGCGCTACCCCGACGTCCTCAAGCCGGAGATCCGCCGGCGCTGGGTGGGGGGCGATTCGGCCATTGCCGAGCACGTCGACGTCGACCTGACCATGAAGGTCTTCAACACCATCCAGAGCCGGGAGCGCAGCACGACCATCTACCTGATGAACCTGTTCGACCTGGTCAGCCGCAGCGAGCTGACCCCCGACCTCAAGGAACTCCTGGGCATCAAACGCGACGAGATCCGGGCCCGGGGGATGGACGCCCTCCTCGACGTCGGCGGCACGGGCTTCTTCCCGGGCATCGAGGAGGTCATCGACGATCCGGAGATCCGCCGCGAGATCGACCTCATCTTCCTCCTGCCGGCTTACCAGGAGATCATGGCCAAGCGCCTCGGCGAGATCGTCGCCTCGGCGTCGGTCGTGGACCGGATCGAGGCCGCGAAGATCATCGGCCGGATGGTCCCGAACCCGCCCACGCTCGAGGCCCTGGGCCGTCTCCTTGGCGACCCGTATTCGGAAGTCGTCCTCTACGCCCTCGAGAGCGCCGCCGTCCACCGCCGCCCCGAACATGTCCCGCTCATCCTGGCCCTGCTCGGAAGCCCCATGACGCGCGCCGAAGCCCGGACGGCCCTCACGGCCTACGGCCCTGGCATCGTGGACCTCGTCGCGCCCGCCCTCCGGGACGCGACGCTGTCCCCTGAGGTCCGCCGGGCCGTCCCCGAGGTCCTGGCCCGGGTCGGCACCCAGCGCGCCGCCGACATCCTCATGGGGGAGCTGGCCCGACGCCGGGACGTCATGGAGCAAGCTCTCGTCGACGCGCTCTCCAAGGTCCGGGCCGAGCGCCCCGAGGTCCGCTTCCGCAAGAAGGACGTCCGGCCGGAGGTCCTCCACCTCCTCCGCAGGTGCTGCGATCTTGTGCTCGAGCCGTCCGGCGCAGGAGAATCGGCCGAGGCGGCCTTGAGCCTCCGCCTCAAGCGCGCTTTCGACCTGATGACGCTCCTCCATCCCGCCGAGGACGTGGTCCGGGCCTACCAGAACCTCCAGCGCGGCACGCCCAAGGCGGTCGACTACGCCCTCGAGCACCTCGACACCATGCTCGATCGCGAGCTCAAGGCGCTGCTCCTCCCGCTCATCGAGGACCTGCCGCCCGGGGAGCGGGCCGCCCGCCTCCGCCGGACCCTGAGGTTGAAATGACCCATCCCGTCGTCTAGAATGAAGAGAGAGGGATTGCCCATGGCCAACTTGTACATCTACCCCAAAGGCGGGGAGCCCTCGACCTACCCGTTGTCCTCGCGGCGGGTGACGATCGGGCGGGCCGCCACCAACGACATCGTCCTGTCCGACCAGTACAGCTCGGGCCTCCACGCCGTCATCGCCCCGACCGACAGGGGCTACGTCCTCATCGACCAGGGCAGCAAGAACGGGACATTCGTCAACGGCCGCCGGGTCACCGGCGAGATCGACCTGGCCCGGGGCGACGAGATCCTCATCGGCTCGACCAGCTTCTTTTTCGACCGCGACCTGGAATCCCGTGTCACCTGGGTCGAGGGGACGACCTTCTCCCACAGCTCCAACACCATCATCGAGGTCAAGGACCTGCTCAAGAAGCCGGCCGCCGTCGCCGCGGCCATGAAGACCCCCGGCGGAGGCCTCGACTTGGAGCGCTTCCAACAGGACCAAAGGATCATTGCCGTCATCAGCGAGGTCAGCCAAGCCCTCATCTTCCACATGCCCCTCGACAAGCTGTTCGACCACATCATGGATGTCCTCATCCAGCACCTGCCGATGGACCGGGCCGTCCTCATGCTCAAGAACCCGGAGACCGGGACTTTCGAGCCCAAGGTCGTCCGGGTCCAGAGCGGGGCCCTGCGGACCCAGAGCATCTTCGTCAGCCAGACCATCGTCCGCACCGCCCAGGAGAGGCGCTCGTCCATCCTCATCTCGGACATCCAGGCCGACGATAACCTCCGGGCCCAAGCCAGCGTCGTCCAGGCCCAGATCCACTCGGCCATGTGCGTCCCCCTCTTCTACACCGACGACATCATCGGCCTCATCTACTGCGACCGGGCCTCGCTCCTCGAGCAGTTCACGGAGAACGACCTGCGCCTGTTGACGCTCCTGGCCAACCTGGCCGCCAACAAGATCGAGAACGCCCGGCTCATCGAGGTCGAGCGCGAGGCCGACCGGATCCGCCGGGAGATGGCCCTGGCCGCGCAGATCCAGAAGAGCTTCCTGCCCCGCAAGGACCCCGCCTTCGAGCCCTATGACATCACCGGCAGCGCCCGGGCCTGCCGCCACGTCGGCGGGGACTACTACGACTACATCCCGATCGACGCCGACCGCCTGGCCGTCATCATCGCCGACGTCTCGGGGGTCGGGGCCAGCGCCTCCCTGATCATGGCCAACCTGCGCGGCGCCCTCCACGAGAAGTTCCCCGACCGCTTCGACCTGGGCGAGCTCACGGCGGGGCTGAACGACTTCATCTACACCAGTTCCGACAGCCACTGCTTCATCACCTTCTTCCTGGGCATCCTCGACCGCCGGACGCATGAGATCGCCTTCGTCAACGCCGGCCACAACCCGCCTCTCCTCGTGGGCCGCGAAGGGCCGGCCCTGACGCTCGACGGCACGGGCCTCCCTCTCGGGATGTTCCCGGCCCAGACTTACGCGGAGAGCAAAGCCGCCCTCGCCCCGGGCGACGTCCTTTGCCTCTACACGGACGGTATCGTCGAGAGCCGCAAGGAGGAGAAGGAGGAGTACGGCGAAGCCCGCCTGGAGCGCATGGTCCGGGAGCTCGCCGCGAGCCCGGCCCGGGAGATCATGGAGCGCGTCTTCGAGGACGTCTTCGGTTTCAGCGGCTGCTCGGAGGCCGGCGACGATATGACCCTGGTCGTCGTCAAGCGGAACCCATGAGCGGAAGAAAGGGGGAGGGGATCGAGGACGGGCTGGACCCCCGGGAGATCACCGTCCCGGCCGAGCTCAGCGAGATCCCCCGCATCCGCGCCTTCATCCACGACTACGTCGCCGGCCTGGGCCTCGGCGAGGAGGACCGGCTCAAGATCGAGCTCTCGCTTCATGAGATCTGCGTCAACGTCGCCCTGCACGCTTACCCCGAAGCCCGGCGCGGGGACATGACCGTGCGGGTTTGGCGCGACGGGTCCGATCTCTTCATCGAGGTCCGGGACCAGGGCGCGCCCTTCAATCCCGTCAGGAAGAAGAACCCCGACCTCCGGCTCAAGCTGCGTCGCGGCACGCCCGGAGGGCTGGGGGTCTACTTCTTCAAGACCCTGATGGACGGACTGTCCTACCGGCGCGCCCGCGGCCAGAACGTCCTGACCGTGCGCAAGTCCCTCTGATCAGTAGAGGACCTTGGCCTCCCCGTTGGCCTGGATGATCCGGTCGATCTCCTGCAGGACGAGGTCGCGCCGGACGAGGACCGCCCGGATCTCGCCGTCCGTGAGGTACGTTCCGACGGCCGCCCGGACGGTGTCGAAGTCGAGGGCCTTGATCCGGTCGACCAGGACCCGGGGCAGCTCGCTCATGAGCTTCGGCCCGTCGGGGTGGCGGGCCGAGTAGAGGAGGGTCTTGGTGAACCGCCCCGACGTCCGGAAGGACCGGGAATGGTCGATGAGGATCATCCGCCAGTCGGGCGTGATCAGGATCTGGTTCGAGTGCCGGTCCTCGTTGGCGATGAGGTTGTCCCACAGCCTCTGGAGATAGGTCGCCCGGTTCCACCCGAAGACCTTGATGAGGGGCATCTTGATCCGCTTCTCCTCCCGGTCCCGGAGCGACATGCAGTCGTCGACCCAGTACTGGCAGGATCCCCTCTCCTCGCGGAAGACCCGCTCGACCGTAGGCGGGACCATGCCCAGCCCCAGGTGCTTGTCGAGGAGATAGGCCGCGACTTCGTAGCTCCAGCCCTCCCAATACCCGCCCATGCGGCCCTGGGGATTCTTCCACAGGGCCCGGTGGGTGACGTCGCCTTTCCGGAGCGTCAGGACCCAGGGCGACGTGACGGCCTCGGCGCCGCTCAGCTGACGGGACGAGACGACCTCCGCTGTCCTGAGGAAATCCTCGCATTTCTCACGCTGGGCCATCTCGTCGGCCATGAACTGCACGGGTGCCGACGAGGAGCTCGCGGGCGGCCCGGCGAGGGACGCCAGGAGCCCGCCGGCCGCCGTCATGACGAATACGAAACCGGTCCAAACGAGCGTCTTTTTCAATAGAGCACCTTGTCCTCGCCTTGCTCCCTGATCATCAGCTCGATCTCGTCGAGCAGGAGCTTGCGGCGGGCGATGATGGATCGGATCTCCTTGTCCTCGAGGGCCGGGCCGACAGCCGCCTTGATGTCCTCGAAGGTCAGGGCCCGGACCTTGTCCACGAACCAACGGGGGAGGCGCCGGAAGAGCCAGGGCGTGCCCTGGGAGGACATCTTCAGGCCGTTCCGGCCGAACATCAGCCGTTCGGTGAACTCCCGGGTCGAGCGGAAGGCCCGCGAATGGTCGAAGACGATCGTGCGCCAGTCCTCGGTGTAGAGGATGTTCTGTTGGGTCCGGTCCTCGTTGGCGATGAGGCAGTCCCAGGCCCGGGTCAGCCATTTCATCTTCTCGGTGCGCTCCACGGCCTCCTCGGGGATGCGGATGCCCTGCTCGACGATCTTGAGCAGGCTGTACTTGTTCTCCGCCCAGAGGACGAGGGCGCCGCGCCGGCCGTTGAACTCGCGCTCGACGGCCGGCGGGACCATATCGAGGCCGATAAGCTTGTCCAGGCGATAGGCGGCGATCTCGTACTGCCAGCCCTCGAGGAAGCCCAGCTGCTCGCCGCTCGGGTTCTTCCAAGCCGCCTTGAGCTCGACGCCGTCCTTGCGCAGGGTGAGCTTGTAGGGCTTGGTCACGCCCTCGCCGATGGGCTCCGACGCGACGATCTCGGCCGTCAGGAGGAACTCTTCCTGGGCCGGACGCGCGGCGAGCTGGTCGGGCCGGAACTGGGCGCTCAGGCGGCCGGCCCCGGCCGCGACGGCCAGCACCAAGGTCGCGCAGACGGCCAGGCGCTTCATGGGCTGCTCCTTCCCGAGAAGACGGACTTCGTAAAAATGATACGCCTTAGGCCCCGGCCTTTCAAGCCGCCTCCGCCGGGACGCTGTCGGCCGTGGCCCTCCGCCGCCGGTAGGCCGGGATGAGCTTGACGCAGACGGCGATCAGCACGAGGACGGCGGCCACGTTGATCAACGCGTAGCGCTCGATGTTGAAGCCCAGGACCTGGGTGCCCAGGACAACGGCCAGCGCGGAGAGGGTGTCGCCGCCCCGGACGAAGAAAGTGTCGATGGCCGCTTTGGCCTTGTACTTCTCCTCCCTCTGGGTGACCAGGAACAGAGCGGCCTTGGTCGTGTTCTGGAGCGAATAGTCCGTCCCGTTCTCGAGCACCTTGACCCAGCGCACGAGGAGGAAGACGGCTCCGAACGAGATCAGGGCGTAGCCTCCCAGGGCGATGAGCGGCAGGAAGAGCAGGGCCCCGCCGACTCCGACCCAACGAAAGATCCGGGAGACCAGGAAGAGCTGGATGACCAGGGCCACGAGGTTCGTCCAGAACTGGTAGTCCATGAAGGCGTTGTGGATCTTCTTGCTCTCCGTCTTCGCGGCCTGGGCCGGCGAGGCCGTCGCGGCGGTCACGGCCGGGCCGGCCGCCCCGGTTTCCGGTCCCCGGGCCTCTATGGCCGCGATGGACCTCTTGACGGTGACGTCGCTCATGATGAACTCGCCGGTGGCGTTGACGAAATTGTAGAGTCCGATCATCAAGGCGATGAGGAGGAGGTAGCGGCTCTTGAAGACCAGGCGGAAACCGCCGCCCGTCCTCAGGGGCCGCTCCTGGACGGCGGCCCTTTCGGCCGCTCCGGCCAGGCCCTTCTCGCTGTCCTCGCGGGCCTTGCGGACGTCCCGCCGGTGGATGACCCTGGCCAGGACGATGCAGAGCCCGAGGACGATCCCGGCGATGAGCATGAGCTTGAACTGCCAGTTCCCGCCGAGGTGGTCCCGCAGCTTCTTCATGAAAGGCAGGGTGGCGATGAGGCCGCCGAGCGAGGCGCCCAGGGCGACGAGCGGGAAGGTCCGCTTTCCGGCCTCCTCGGCGTAGAGATCGTTGGCGAAACCCCAGAACTGGGCGATGACGAAGTAGTTGAAGATGCCGATCCAGATGAAGAACAGGATGCCCATGGGCTTCTCGGCCAGGCCGCCGGCGTGGAGGGCGTAGAAGACGACCAGGTTGGAGATGAAGAACGAGGTCGTCCAGGTGATGAGGACGTGGCGCGGCACCTTCGAGGCCAGGCGGCTGAACGCCTTGATGACGAAAACGAACAGGACGGCCTGGGCCCCGCTGAGGCAGCTCTTGATGACCGGAGAGTCCTTGTCGATGAGCAGGAGCGACTCGCGCAGGGGCTTCAAGATGTAGTAGGCCAGAAGGAGAAGGAAGATGTTCAAAGCCAGCAGGAGGGCCTTGGCCGCCTCGCCCGGGCGGATATCGGCGAAGATCCTGAGGAACCGGTAGCCGGCGGGCAGGCGGTCGGACATCGGATCTCCCTTTGCGCGTCGTCAGAACAGGACGTTGGCTTCCCCGTTGACCTTGATCTGGCCCTGGATGAGCGTCAGGACGAGCCGGCGACGGGTATTGAGCGCCCCGATCTCGGCGTCCTCGAGATAGGGGCCCAGGGTGGCGGCCACGGCCGCGTCGTCCCAGGCCAGCAGCTTCCGGTAAAGGAGCCGCGAACACTTGCGGATGGGGCAGCGGGAGAGGGCGCTCTTCTTGGGAGCGAAGGCCTCGGAGAAATCGACCCGGTAGATCTTGCCGTCGTCGCCGCTGATCAGGGTGTCCTTGTCGTTCTGGCAGTCGTCGTAGACCAGGTTCTGGAAGATCCGCAGGTCGGCCATGGCCTTGGCGTGGTAGTCCGGGTCTTCGGGGGGGATCCGCCGGTCCTTGCGTTCCTCTTCCGACACGGCGTTCCCGACGAAGGCCTGAAGGGCGCCCGGGTTCTCGGCGACCGCCCGCTCGACGATGGGCGGGATGAAGCCCAGGCCGAGGTATTTGTCCAGGGCATAGGCGGCCAGGTCGTACTGGTAGCTGTCGGGCAGGGGATCGGGCCGGCGGCGGTCGACGTACTTGAACAGGGCCGAGAGGACCCTGCCCTTGGCCTCCAAGGTCAGCTTCCAGGCGTCGGTCCGCCCGCCGGGGCCCGGGCTCCGGCCGGTCACGGCGGCGGTCTTGAGGAACTCCTCGAGCTCCCGAGGCGCCATGGGCTTCGGCACGGGGAGCTTGATGCCGCTGCGGGCGGCCACCTCCTCGGTCTCGCCCCAGAGCTTGAACTCGCCGCCGGCATAGACCAGGGCCGAGGGGATGCCCCCATAGCTGCCGGAGATCCCCGTGTCCATGATCCAGACCTTGTCCTGGAAGCGGGCCACGGCGCTCCTCTCGATGACGGGGCTCGAGCCGCCCTTCAAGCGGGTGTAGAAATAGCTGTGCCCGACGACCATGGCCTTGGCCCCGAGGTTGGCCAGGGTCCGGTCGACCTCGGCCTGGGCCGAGTCGCCCTTGGTGGCCAGGCCGCGGAACCAGAGCGGGCTGTCCGGATCGTAGACGATCTTCGGCCTGAAGGGCTCGCTGAAGCGCTGGGGATTGCGCATCCGGCCCTGGAAGAAGGCCAGCTCCGAGCGCATGACGGTGTTGATCTCGCGGAGCGACCACCGGGAGAAGGCCTCGCTGACGCCGGCGTGGGAGTAGACGACGTCGTTGATCTTGATGACGATGTTGCGGTGGATCAGCCATTCCCCGTACTCGCGGTTGAAGCCTTCGACGTAGGCCTGCCGGGCTTCGGGATTCCGGCGGGCGATCGTCCGCTGCCAGAAGCCGTAGAGGGCGTCCTCGTAGGCCGTCTCCTCCCCGGCGGCTTGGAGCCTCTTGCGCTCTTCCGGGGGCAGGGTCTTGATGAACTCGTCCTCGCGGGCCAGGCGGAAGTCCTGCGGGATGAAGGAGAGGAACTGCTCGACGCCGACGTAGCCGGGGTAATCCAGGGCGATGCCGGTGATGTTCATCTCCTCGTGGTTGCCGAGGAGCACGTGGACCTTCCCGCCGGCGGCCGCGGCCTGGCCCTCGAGGCTCCGGACGAGATCCAGGATCCGCCGGGCATCCGGCCCCCGGTCCAGGATGTCGCCCAGCTGGACGAGGTGGGTCTTCCCGCCGGCCCAGTGGAGGTCGGCGTCGATGAGACCGACTTCCGGATGGGAGAGGATGAAGACAAAGCGGTCGTAGTCGCCGTGGAGGTCGGCGATGGCGACGACGCGCTCGATCCCCGTCCACTGGTAGGGGACCTCGTCGGCGACGGCGGGAACTTCCGGAGCGGCGGGAGTCGGGAGGATGGACAGGAAGAGGACGAGGAGGAGCGGCAGGAGCGGGAGGAGATCCCCGGGGCGGCCTGGTCTGCGGCGCGGCATCGCTTTACGCTTCAGTCCATTTATAGCCGTTTTCCGGGGGAGAATCAAGCGGGCGCGAGGTCCGGTTGACTCCCCGGCGCCCGCGCTGTTATCCTGGGCGCGACGACTATCCGGGGAGAAAGGACTCGCGATCATGACACAACGGTCCGGAGCCATCATCCTGCTGACGTTCGGCATCCTGCTCGCGGGCTGCCGCGGTCCCGGGCGCGAGGCCTCGACGGCGGCGATGGCCGCCCCGGTCAAGGTCAAGCCCGGCGTCGAGGTCTTCCTGGCGAAACACCTCGACCTCGTCAAGGGCAAGAAGGTCGGCCTCATCACCAATCCCACGGGGACCGACTCGCGCCTCATGTCGACGGTCGACCTGTTCCGGGCGCACCCGGCCATCGACCTGGTCGCCCTCTACGGTCCCGAGCACGGGATCCGCGGCAACGCCCAGGCCGGCGAGTACGTGCCCTATTATTTCGACGGCACCTCGGGCCTGCCGGTCTTCAGCCTCTACGGCCAGTCGATGAAGCCGGATCCCGGCATGCTGACGGACATCGACGAGTTCATGCGCTCCTTCGATACCAAGGAAACGGGCAAGACGCCCGAATCGGCCATGGTCAAGGGGATCGACGTCCTCGTCTTCGACATCCAGGACGTCGGGACCCGGGTCTACACCTATGTCGCGACGATGGCCTACGCCATGCAGGCGGCGGCCGAGGCGGGCCTCGAGTTCATCGTGCTCGACCGGCCGAACCCGGTCGGCGGCGTCGTCATGGAGGGGCCCATCCTCGAGTACCCGGACTTCAGCTCATTCGTGGGCTTATTCCCCATCCCCGAGCGCCACGGCATGACGGCGGGCGAGCTGGCCCGGCTGTTCAACGACAAGTTCCTGGCCCGCAAGGCCAAGCTGACGGTCGTGCCCATGGAGGGGTGGACGCGGGAGATGTGGTTCGACCGGACGGGGCTGCCCTGGGTCATTCCCTCGCCCAACATGCCGACGCTCGATACGGCGACCGTCTACCCGGGGCTGGTGATGATCGAGGGGACCAACATGTCCGAAGGCCGGGGCACGACCCGGCCGTTCGAGCAGTTCGGCGCGCCCTGGATAGACGCCTACGCGCTGGCCCGCAGGCTCAGCGCCTTGGACCTGCCCGGGGTGGCCTTCCGGGAGGCCTGGTTCACGCCCTATTTCTCGAAGTACCAGGGGGCGCTCTGCGGCGGCTGCCAGGTCCACGTGACGGACCGGGAGGCCTTTCGGTCCTTCGCCACGGGCCTGCACATCGTCAAGGCGGTCCGGGACGCGCATCCGGCCGAGTTCGCGTTCCACACGGATTACTTCGACAAGGTCATGGGCACGGCCTCGGTGCGCATCGCCCTCGAGGCCGGGACCCCGATCGCGACCATCCTGGCCAACATCGAGCCCGGTCTGGCCGCTTTCGCGGAGCTCCGCAAGCCGTACTTGCTGTATTGACCGGAAGGGACCTGGTCCCTTCTTTTCTTTTTTTTATCCCGGTTCTTTGCTAAAATGAACGCCTTTCCCCTTCGCGGGACCATCATCCGTAGAGGAGAGTGACGAGATGGCGACGAAGAGCCCCCGCTACGCCCTGTCCAATCCGTTGTCGCTCCTGCTCGACAAGCCGGCTGCCGATTTTACCCGGGCCGACCTGCTCAAGATCATCGAGACGAAGGGCATCGAGCGGATCACCTTCCACTACCTGGCCATCGACGGCAAGCTCAAGGAATTGACCGTCCCCGCGGCCGACCGCTACCACCTCGAATCCGTCCTGGCCGAAGGCGAGCGCGTCGACGGCTCGTCGCTCTTCAAGGGCATGGTCGACATGTCCCTCTCGGACCTCTACGTCGTCCCCCAGTACCGCTCGGCCTTCCTCAATCCCTTCGACGAGGGCAGCCTCGATTTCGTCTGCCGCTACCTCACCGCGAACGGCTCGCCGGCCCCCTTCACCCCCGACAGCATCCTGGCCCGGGCCGCCGCGATGTTCCGCAAGACGACCGGCCTCCAGATCAACGCCCTGGGCGAGCTCGAGTTCTTCCTGCTGACCAACCCCGCCGACCGGTCCTATCCCGTCGAGGCCCACCGCGGCTATCACGGCTCGGCCCCGTTCACCAAGAGCGGTCCGATCCTCCACGAGATGGTCGCCCACATCGCCCGCGTGACGGGGGCGATCAAGTACGCCCACAACGAGAACGGCGTCATCGACGGCGTCCGCAGCGACATCCCCGAGATCGCCGGCCGCCTGGCCGAGCAGCTCGAGATCGAGTTCCTTCCCCGGCCGATCGAGGAGGCCGCCGACGACCTCGTCCTCGGCCGCTGGATCATCCGCAACACCGCCTTCCGCCACGGCGCCGTGGCCACGTTCACGCCCAAGCTCGAGGAGGGGGTGGCCGGCAGCGGCCTCCACTTCCACCTGGAGCTCGAGAAGGACGGCCGCAACGCCATGCGCGGCGCCGACGGGAAGCTCACGGTCGAGGCCCGCAAGCTCATCGGCGGCCTGTGCGAGTACGCCGATTCCCTGACCGCCTTCGGCAACACGGTCTCCTCGGCCTACCTCCGCCTGGTGCCGAACCAGGAGGCGCCGACCCGGATCTGCTGGAGCGACCTCAACCGGAGCGCCCTCATCCGCGTCCCGCTCGGCTGGACCGACGCCACCCACCTGGGACGGAAGGTCAATCCCGCCGACACCGAGGATTTCACCGACGAGCGGGGCGGCCGCCAGACGGTCGAGATCCGCAGCCCCGACGGCAGCGCCATGGTCCACCTGACCCTGGCCGGCATCGCCATGGCCGCCAACTGGGCCTTCAAGGGCGACCTCTCGCTCTTCAAGGACTACGGCCCGCTCGAGCTCGCCGACGACCTCTACGTCAAGGGCAACATCTTCGCCGACAAGGAGCTCCTCAAGCGCCTGCCCGTCCTGCCGGCGAGCTGCGTCGAGTCCAGCCGCGTCCTCCTGCAGAAGCGGGCCCACTACGAGCGCGAAGGGGTCTTCCCGCCGAGCGTCATCGACTACGTCGCCTCGATGCTCCAGGCCGAGAACGACGAGTTCATGAACAAGAAGCTCACCGACTTGCCGGCCCACGACCGCCTGCACGAGATCCGCAAGATCATGCACAAGGACCTGCACAAGAATTGAGCCGCGGCGCGATGACCTCCCGGGAACGGTGGCTGGCCCTCTTCGCCGGCGAGAAGCCCGACCGCGTCCCGACCGACTACTGGGCGACGCCCGAGTTCGACCGCAAGATCATGCGGCACCTCGGCTGCCGCACCCGCCGCCAGATGCTCGACCGGCTCGGCGTCGACTACGAGGTCCGGCTCCAGCCCCGCTACGCCGGACCGCCCCTCGCCCGGATGCGGGACGAGTTCGGCCGCCGCTTCCGGAGCGTCGGCTACGGCAGCGGCGCCTACCGGGAGTGCGTCCACTTTCCCCTGGCCGATTTCGGGTCGGTCGACGAGATCGAGCGGAACTACGTCTGGCCGACGGCCGACTGGTGGGACTTCAGCGGCATCGCCGCCCAGGTCCGCCGCGCGGCCGGACATCCCGTCCGCGGCGGGGGCTCCGAGCCCTTCCTCATCTACAAGGAGCTCCGCGGCATGGAGCAGGCCTTCGTCGACCTCGTCGAGAACCCCGAGATCGTCCATTACTGCCTGGGCAAGCTCTTCGGCCTGGCCTACGACTGCGCGGTCCGCATCTACGAGGCCGTGCCCGGCCGGGTCGACATCTCCTACATCGCCGAGGACATGGGCGGCCAGACCGACCTGATGATCTCGGTCCGCCACATCCGAGAGTTCCTGCTGCCGGGGATGAAGCGCATGATCGATCTGGCCCACCAGGCCGGCGCCCACGCCTTCCACCACAACGACGGCAGCTGCTGGCGCATCATCCCGGACATGATCGGGCTCGGCATCGACCTTCTCAATCCCCTCCAGTGGCGTTGTCCCGGCATGGAGAGAGAACGCCTCAAGACGGAGTTTGGACCGCACCTCGTCCTCCATGGCGGCATGGACAACCAGTACACGCTGCCCTTCGGGACGGTCGATGAGGTCCGGCGCGAGGTCGAGGATAATCTCCGGATCCTGGGCGAGGGCGGCGGCTATATCCTGGCGCCCTGCCATAACATCCAGGCCTTGACCCCGGTCGAGAACGTCCTGGCGATGTACGATTCGGCCCGCGAGCTCGGCCGTTCTTAGGATCGGCTCTTACCCGCCTTGCCCCGCTTCATTCGGGGCACAAGGAAATCTCGGCAAGAAGATTATATCGAAGGGTCCGAACGGCGGGCCTTGAAGGCCGGGGCCAGCCGCCTCCAGAGATCGTTGAAGCGGGACTGGAGGTCTGTGTAGAGGCCGGCGTTGCGCGGGGCGGGTTCGGCGGCGAGCTTGTCTTTGGCCACCCAGCGGTCGGCGATGTCGGCGATCGCGACCTTTTCGCCCGCGGCCAAGCGCAGGTTCCAGACCGACTGGAGGGCCGCCCCGTAGGCCGCGGCCTCCGGCTCCTTGAGCGTCACGACCGGCGTCCCGAAGACGTCGGCGACGACCTGGAGCCACAGGCGGCTCCGGGCCCCGCCGCCCGTGGCCCGGATCTCGGACGGCTCCAGTCCCAGCTCCCTCATTCGGCCGAAGCCGTAGCCCAGATTGAGGACCGTGCCCTCCATGACCGACCGGACGATGTGCGCGGCGTCGAAGGTCCGGCGGTCGAGCCCGAAGAAGACGGCGCTCGAGGAGGGCAGGACGGGCACGCGCTCGCCGTCGATGAACGGCAGGAAGAGCAGGCCGCCCGCGCCCGGGCCGGCCTTGCGGGCCAGCCGCTCGAGCACGGCGTTGTCGAGACCGAAGAGCGACTTGACGACCTCGGTCGTGTTGGTGACATTCATGGTGCAGAGGAGCGGCAGCCAGCCGCCCGTGCTGTCGCAGAAGGCCGCGATCTCGCCCTCCGGATCGACGAACGGTCTCGCCGAATAGGCGTAGACCGTCCCCGACGTCCCCAGGCTGAGCGTGCAGACGCCGGGCCGGACGTTGCCGCTGCCGATCGCGCCCATCATGTTGTCGCCGCCGCCCGCCGCGACGAGCACGCGGCCGAAGCCGAACTCGTCCGCCACCGTCTTCCTCACGAAGCCGACAGGGTCACGGGGAGGGGAGAGGGGCGGCAGCTTCCCGGCGAGCTCCGGATCGACGGCGGCCACGGCGGCCTCGGCCCAACGTCGCCGGCGCACGTCCATCAGGCCCGTGCCCGAGGCGTCCCCGTATTCCATGTGCGCCCGGCCCGCGAGCCAGCGGTTGAGATAGTTGTGGGGGAGGAGGACGGTGGCCAACCGGGCGTACTTCTTCGGCTCGTGTCGCTTGAACCAGAGGATCTTCGAAGCCGTGAAACCTACGGCCGGGGCGATGCCCAGCCGGGCGATGGCCGCCTTGACGCCGCCGAGGGCGGCGACGAGGTCCTCGTTCTCACGGATGGTCGAGGTGTCGTTCCAGAGCTTGGCCGGCCGGATGACCTTGCCGGCGGCGTCGAGCGGGACGAAGCCGTGCTGCTGCCCCGAGACGCCGATCGAGGCGACCTTCTTGGGATCGATCCGCGAATCCTTCAAAGCGGCGGCCAGGGCCTTGCGGGCCGCTCCGAGCCAGGCCGCGGGGTCCTGCTCGCTCGCCCCTGGGCCGAGGCCCGCGACCATGGCGTGGGGGGCCCGGCCCCGGCCGAGGACGCGGCCGGTGGCCGCGTCGACGACGAGCGCCTTTGTCCCTTGGGTGCCGGAATCGATGCCGACGGCGTAGGTGGGCATGTTCGTCCTCGCTCGCCCCGGATTCTAAGGGAGGCCGCCCCGCCTGTCAATCGGAGGGCGCCGGGCGGCTTCCTTGACTTTTCAATGGGCGTCCGTCTTAATAGACTAAACCAGAGAAAGGAAGCGCCCTCATGCCCCAGACGCCCCTGAAATTCCTGTCCGCGGGGATGCTCGGCGTCCTCCTTCTCGCGGTCTCCCCGGCCCAGGAGCTGCCCTCGTCCGCCGGCCACCGGACCGGCCTCCTCCGCGACGACGAGGCCCGGGTCCGGGCCCTCGTGGAAAGCCATCCGCGCGTCACCGGCGTCAGGCTCAATTGGCTGGGCCTCGAAAGGGTCGACGCGGCCCGGGCCGCCCGGGGCCTGGCGCCGCTCGGGGTCCCTTCGGTCGACCGCGTCGGCCGCGAGCTCGTCAGCGCCCTTCCCGGCGCCGCTTCCGTCCAGGCCGCCGCCCCGGCCCTCCTCAGCGCCGGCGACCTGCCCGTCTCCGTCGACAACAGCGCGCTCAAGTACTTTCCGCCCATCCGCAGCCAGAACCCGCTCGGCTCGTGCGCCTCGTTCTCGACCACCTACTACCAGCTCTCCTACATGGCCGCCTTCCAGCGGGACCTCGACATCCGTGACCCCGCCGTCAACACGAACAAGTACTCCCCGAAGTGGTCCTACAACATGCTCAACGACGGCAAGGACGAGGGGACCTACTTCGCCGAGAACTACGATCTTCTCGAACGCCACGGGGCCGCGACCTGGGCCGAGTTCCCCTACGACACCAACTTCAAGGCCTGGTGCCTGGACACCGCGGCTTGGCGTCACGCGCTCGCCGTCCGGACCGACCCGGTCCAGTACCTGCGCGATGTCAGCGAGGACGCCGGCCTCGACCTGCTCAAACAGCTCCTGACCAACGGTTACGTCATGGTCTTCGGGACCTACATTTCCTCCTGGCAGCTCCAGCAGATCGTGAACGATCCCTCGACCGCCGCCGACGACGCGGCGGTGGGCGATACCGTCGGCTACTGGGTCAGCGGCGCCGAGGGCTCCCACGGCATGACCGTCGTCGGCTACAACGACGCCGTCTGGACCGACATCAACGGCAACGGCGCCATCGACACGGGCGAGAAGGGCGCCCTGCGCATCGCCAACTCCTGGGGCAGCGGCTGGAACGACGGCGGCTTCATCTGGCTGGCTTACGACGCCCTGCGCGCGGTCCCGGCCGTCCCCGGCGCCCCGACCACGCCAAGGGAGCCGGCCTTCTTCAACGACCAGGTCTTCCTGCTGACCATCCGCGACAGCTACTCGCCCCTGATGATCGGGGAGTTCACGGTCAACCACGCCAAGCGCGACCAGATGCGGATGTCCCTCGGGCTTTCGGCGACTTCGGCCACGACCCCCTCGACCACGTGGTCGGCGACGGCCCTCTCGAACCAGGGCGGGGCCTTGGCCTTCGACGGCACGGCGACGGCGGTCGACGGCACGTTTGTCCTCGACTACACCGACATCCTGGTCGCGGGCGGCGGCGCCCAACGCTACCACCTGGGGATGCGCGACGGCACGGCCGGAGACCCCGCCACCCTGAAGGCCTTCAAGATCGTCGACCTGACGACCGATCCGGCGACCGAGGCCGTCTCCACCCAGGTCCCCAAGACCGCGGACGGCGGCGAGCAGGTCTATTCCTGGGTCGACTACACCTATGCCGGGCCGGCCTACAATCACGCGCCGGAGCTGCTCTACGCCAGGGTCTCGCCGGGGAGCGGCACGGCGGCCACGACCTACACGTTCTCCGTCCAGTTCAGCGACGAAGACGGCGACTCCCCGTCGGTCCGCGACGTCTATGTCGACGGAACGCCCCACGCGACCACCTATTCGGCCTCCGACGGCCGTTACCGGTGGACGACCTCCGGGCTCTCCGCGGGCGAGCACAGCTACTATTTCCAGTTCGAGGACGGCCAGGGCGGCTCGGCCCGGGCCCCGCTTGCGGGAGCGCTGAGCGGCCCCATGGTGTACGCCTTCATGGCTTCGTCCCTCTCGCCCTCGAGCGCGCCGGTGGGCGGCGGGGCCTTCACCCTGTCCGTTCTCGGCACGGGATTCGTCTCGGGCGCCGTCGTGACCTGGGACGGGAACGACCGGACGACGACCTTCGTCGACGCCACCCGCCTCGATGCCGCGATCCCCGCTTCCGACCTCTTGTTGGGCAAGGCCGTCCCCATCGTCGCGCAAATGACGGGCGCGGGCGTGTCCAACAGCCTCGATTTCCAGGTCGAGAACCCCGCGCCCGCGCTGACCTCGGTCTCGCCGGTCCGGGCCAACGGCGGCGGGGCCGCCTTCACCCTGACCGTCCACGGCTCGAGCTTCGTCTCGAACTCCGGGGTCCGCTGGAACGGGCTGGCCAGGACCACGACCTTCGTCAGCGCCACGGAGCTCCAGGCCTCCATCCCGGCCGCCGACATCGCGGCCGGCGGCGAGTTCGAGATCACGGTCGGGAATCCGACCCCGGCCGGCGGCGTCTCGGATCCGGCGGCGTTCACCGTGACCGATTTCACGGTGGAGACCACGCCCGAGACCCGGTCGATCAGCGCGGGCTCGAGCGGCACCTTCACGGTCGATCTCGCGCCCCGCTATGGCTCGTTCGACGCGGCGGTCTCGCTGCGCGCGACCGGCCTGCCCCGAGGCTGTACGGCTTCGTTCTCGCCGTCGAGCGTCACCCCGGGGAGCGGCACCGCGACCTCGACGCTGACCCTGGCGACGACGGCCCGCAAAAGCTCGGGGGCCGGAACGCTGGCCGGACGGGGCGGCCTCCTGCCGCCGGGCGCGACCCTGCTCCTGGCCCTCGCGGCGCTTTTCGCGTTCGTCCGCGCCGTCCCGAAAGCGCCGCGACGGCGCCTGGCTCCGCGCCTGGCCGCGGCCGTCTTGCTCGTCGCCCTGATGCTCGTCGCCGCCGGCTGCAGCGCGGGCGGCGGTGGCGGCACGGACGAGGGCACCCCCGCGGGAACCTACGAAATAACGGTCCAGGGGACCCACGGCAGCCTTGAGGTCCGGGACACGATCTCGCTCGTCGTCAATTGACGGACGCGAGGAGCACGCGATGATAAGAACGCCGAAGGCGATGGCCGCCGTCCTCATCCTCGTCCTGGCCCTGGTCGCGACGGCCGCCCGGGCCGCCGAGACCTCGATCACCTTGAAGGGGGGGTACTTCGCCCCGTCCGACGCCGTCTTCCGGGACGTCTACGGCGGCGGGCCGGCGTTCGGCGTCGAGCTGGCCGTGCCGATCGCCGGCGTCCTCAGGGCCTGGGCGGGGGCCGAGATCTTCTCCAAGCGCGGCCTGACGACCGAATCCGAGGAGACGACCAAGATGAGCGTCGTCCCTCTCTTCGCCGGCCTGCGGCTCCAGTTCGGCGGCAAGAGCGTCCGGCCCTACCTCGGGGCCGCCGCCGCGTATTTCCTCTTCAAGGAGGAGAATCCGCTCGGGACGGCGAGCGAGGGCGGGCTCGGCGTCCTGGGGCAGGCCGGTCTCCTCATCGGATTGGGGAGGTCGTTCGGCCTGGACGTCCACGGCGGCTACCGCGCCTGCACCCTGACGGCCGGCGATGAGGAAGACCCCATCACAGCCAGCCTGGGAGGTCTCTCGGCCGGCCTCGGTCTGGTCATCCGCTTCTGAAGCGAACTTGAATTAGCCGGGGGGGACCGCTAAACTAGCAGGCATGAAGGCCCTATCCAAGACCGCCGCCGCTCTCACCCTCGTCCTGCTCCTCGGGGCCCCCGCTTTCGCCGTCCTCAAGCCGGGGGCCAAGTTCGTGCCCTTCTCGCTCAAGAACGTCGACGGCAAGGATTATACCGTCACGATGGAAAGCGGCCGGCTGACCGTCGTCGTCGCCGAGACCGTAGCTGGGGAGACGAAGGTCCTCAAGTCCCATCCCGCGGCCGTCCTGGTCGATTTCTGGGCCACCTGGTGCGTGCCCTGCCGCAAGGCCATGCCGCATATGCAGCATCTCAGCGAGACATACCGGCCGGCCGGCGGCGGGGGCGAGGGCGGTCTCATCGTCCTGGGCATCGCTATCGACGACGCCGGCGGGAAGGTCGTCAAACCCTTCTATCAGAAGCTGAAGATCACTTACCCCATGCTGGCCGACGCGCCGGCCGCCGCGGCCGCCGCGGGCGTCGCCGCGACAGCCAAGGAAATGAAAAAGGCCTACGGCGTGCAGGAGATCCCGGTCGTCTACCTGATCGACTCGACCGGCACGATCACCCACGCCCACGTCGGGGCCACCGACGAGCTGGCGGCCGCGCTCGACAAGGCCATCGTCGCCCTGGTCGGCGGGGGAGCCCGGTGAAACGCAAGCTGCCCTGGGTCCTGCTCGTCCTCTCCCTCGGCGTCATGACGGCCGGCCTCCTGCTCGGCGAGTACCGGACCGTCCTCGAAAAGGCGATCACCGTGTGTCTCGACTGTATCGGGATCGGCTGAGCGGGGACCATGGGCGCCGCGACAAAGACCAAGCTCCCCCGCAAGCCCCGGGACCGCCGGCCCTGGTACCAGGCCTTCTTCGCCCTCGGCTTGAACGCCTGGATCCCCTCGTGGTTCAAAGGCGGCATCTTCCAGGGCGGCGTCAAGGGCCTCTGCGCCCCCGGCCTCAACTGCTACTCCTGCCCCTCGGCCATGGGCGCCTGTCCGGTCGGCGCCATGCAGACCTTCTTCGGCGGGCTGCGCTTCAACCTGTCGGTGGCCGAAAAGAAGTTCGGGCTCTACGTCGCCGGCTTCCTCGCGGCCGTCGGCAGCGCCGTCGGCCGCATGCCCTGCGGCTGGATCTGCCCGTTCGGCTTCTTCCAGGAGCTCGTCCACAAGATCCCTTCGCCGAAGATCAAGCTGCCGCATTTCCTGACCTACTTCCGCTACGTCGTCCTGGCGACCACGGTCGTCGCCCTGCCGCTCCTCATCGTCGACCAGTTCGGCTACGGCCAGACCTGGTTCTGCAAATGGATCTGCCCGGCCGGGACGCTCGAAGCCGGCATCCCGCTCATGCTCATCAAGGCCGACCTGCGGCCCCTCATCGGCTTCATGTACTACTGGAAGCTCGGGCTCCTCGTCCTCTTCCTCGGCTGGTTCGCCCTCAGCCGCCGGCCCTTCTGCCGGACGGTCTGCCCGCTCGGCGCGTTCTGGGGCCTCTTCAACAAGGTCAGCCTCTTCCGCATGGCCGTCGACGACCAGAAATGCACCCTCTGCGACAAATGCCATAAGGATTGTCCCGTCGAGATCAAGATCTACGAGAAAGCCAACTCGCCCGACTGCGTCCGCTGTCTGAAGTGCGTCTCGTCGTGCAAGTTCGGCGCGATCAGTTACGAGTTCCTGGGGAAGAAGGAAGTCTCCCCGGACTTGCGCGTCAAAAAGCCGGCCTGAAGTTCTCGAAGGCGATGGCCAGAGTCAGAGCCGGCGGCGGGATCGATCCGCCAGTGATCAATGGAAAATAATCCTGTAACGGACGACCTTGGGGAAACCCTCCTCCTCGGCGACAAAGATCATGCCCTGAGTGTCGGCGACGTGGGGCGTCCCCAGGAGCTCGACCGATCCGATCTGCCGCCCGTCCCGGAACACATCGGCCGTCTTCTTGGCCTTCGGATCCATCTTCTGGAACGCGACAAAGACAAGATCACCGCTTGATACAATGTGCGCGGCCGTAGAGAAAAAGCCCCGGCCCATCTTCTGAATGGGTTTGAACTCGTCATTCCGCCCTTCGATGGTCCGTTCGAGCTTGCGGTCCCTAAACACCGACACCTCGTATTTGTGGGGGTTCAGCACGAAGATCCGCCCGTCCTTGGCGCAATTGAAAAGGATCGGGGCGCCGAACATCGGCATTTCTTTCATCGGCTCCAATTCGCCGGGCGGCATGAACGTGTCGCCGAACGATCCGATGAGCTTCCCTTGAGCGTCGAAGACATGCAGGATCTTCCCTTCGTGCGGCCCGATGGCGACCAGCTCCTCCGTACCGGGGCATCCGATCGAGGAGATCATGAAGCCGACCAGAAAAGTGCCGCGATATTCGCCGTCCGGTCCATAGACGATCACTTTTTGCAGATCGTTGACGAAGAGCGTCCCTCCGGGTGTCACGGCGATGCCGCCGAGGTTCGTCGCCTCCTTGGGCCCTTGCCCTTCGGGAACGGCGATCTGCCTGATGAGGCGTCCTTGGCTATCGAATACGCTGATCCTGCGGAACTTGAAGTCGAGGACATAGATATTCCCGCGGCCGTCGACATCGACGCGGACGATCCGGCCGAACATCAGGTTCTCGTCCCCATCCTCGACGCCGAGGATCAGATCGGGCTTCAGCGTGACTGGCGGGGCCTGCCCAACTGCTGACGGCGAAGGACGAGCGGCCCAGACCGCCCCCAGGACTATTGCTCCCATCAAACAACTGGTGACAAGACCCGCCAGGACGGAATAGCGCTTGTTCATAAGATGGTACCCCCGATCATTCAGGTTTTCCACGTGTGGACGGGCTGCTGATTTCCCGCGAACAAACTAGCGCGTGGATGACCTGATACAATTCAATCGCCAAATCGAAACGCCCGGAATCCGGGAAGATCCCTGTCGATATAGAAAAGATATTCGCCTTGAATAACGATATCCTTCGAAGGAGGAGCGAACTCGAAGGGAAGCACATTTGACGAGATAAGGGCTCCCGAGGCCGAAAACCGGTCGATACGGGGCTTGCCTTTGCGATAATAATGGGAGACGATCAAGATGTCTCCATCCAAAGGCATGATCTTGGCGACCGCATAATTCTTGAGGCTTCCCGAGGAATCGAAGGCCTTCATTGCTTCTGTCAGTTCCGGATCAGGGGCTTCGAACGCGTGCGTCTGAGCGATATTTCCTTCGAAATCCAGGAAATCGAATTCATATTTTGATGAAGCCGAGATGACCAGGGCGTTCCGGATCAGCGCATAGGCCGGATTGGCCAGAAAAAAGACCCCGCCTCCTTCTATGAGCTTTCCGTCATAGATGGCATAGCCCCGAGCGGTCACTATCGGTTTTTCGCAAATAACCCGGGCCCCTTCGGCTCTGGTCCATTCCGTCAATCCCAACAGGAACTGGCCGCTTCCGTTCATCCTCATCTCGGCGAAATAGAAGGCGTCGCCCCTTTTGCCGATCAGCCCGGTGAAATCAGGGGTGAATTTTTCCTCCCAGATCAACTGGCCGGACGTATCCATGCACACGACCTTGCGGCGCGAGTCCAAGACATAGAGACTTTCATTTTCCAGAAGAAGCCCGAGGATTTGCGTGTATTCGCCCGGGCCCTCTCCGGATCTCCCCACCGGAAAAATAACCTGTCGATCAAGGGAGGATCTATAGAGCTGCTTTGACTGGTGATCAAAAAAGAAGGTTACGTCCCCGGACGAGACGATCGGGAAGGCGGCTGAGGCTATTTCGGGCGTTGTCGTGAAATCCGCGACTTGAAGAAGCGCCAGCTCTTTCAGGCTTTCGATCGGAGGAAGCTTATTTTCCCGGTGCTTGTGGCATCCGAAAAATAGCGCGGAAACGATCACGGAACAGCCAACGACGACAAGCCCGGGCTTGGCCATAATTCCCCTTGCTATGGTTCATGCTAGCAAACCAAGCGATTAGAGTAAAGCCCGGATCGCCGGCGGGGCGAATTAGCCCATCGCCCAAAAGGGGCTACAGCGTCTTGACCAGCGCGCCCCAGCGCTTGTCCAGCTTGAACCCGTGCCTCAGGAAGAACCCCGGCAAATAGAGGTGCGTCATGACCAAGGGGACGCCCTGGCTGGCCATGCGGGCGCAGAAGTCGTCCAGGGCCGCCCCGCCCAGGCCCGAGGACTTGAGGTTCGAGGTCACGGCGATGACGTCGATCCAGGCCACGCGGTTCGAGAGCATCCGGTAGCACAGGCCGCCGACGATCCTTTCCTGGGTGTCCTTGAGGACGAAGTGGCGGTCCTGCTGGGAGACGACCTTGGGGTAGTTCTCCTTGAAGAACAGCCGGTAGGCCTGGCCGATCTCGGCCGGGTCGAGGGTCTCGTTGAAGGTGTAGGTCCGGCCGGACCGGTCGAGGAGGAAGGACCGGACGACGACCCGCCGCTCACCCTCGTCGCCCCGGGTCTTGACGTCCAGCCGGCGGTCCGGATCGAGCCGTGGGAAGACCATGCGGCTGAAGACCAGGCGGTCGCGCTCGTCGCGCAGGGCCGCCTGGAGGTCCGACAGCTCGATCTGCTGGACGGCCGGCTCGTCGAGGGCCGCGCCCAGCCGGGCGAGCAGCCGGTCGAAGAGCGCCTCGATCCTCTCGCTCCGCCCCGCGAAATAGGTGTGGCGGTAGAGGTAGTAGCGGACGATCTCGGGGAACCGCTCCAGGGAATAGCGGCGATAGAGGTCGAGGACCTTGCGCTCGCGGTCCCGTGACGGGGCCAGCGGGTCGGCCTGGCGCCACTCGCGGTAGGCCTCGACCGCGGTCTGGGCCGGCAGCGGAAAGATGTAGGTGCGCGCGAATTCGGCCCGGTACCGGCGCAGGCGCGCGGCCAGGTCCTCGCCGGGGAGCGAGGGGAGGGGCTTGCGGTCGAGCTCGGGCTGGAGCGCCGCGAAGAACGCGGCCGCCTTGTCCCGGCCCATGGCGTCGTAGACGGCGTCGAAGAGCCAGTCGAGGTCGAGGTGGCCCTTGAGCCACGGGTAGTTCGCCGTCGGCCGGCGATAGAAGCCGTCGACCATGGGCCGGACGATGGCCAGCGGACCGGACGAAGGCTTCCAGCCGTCGATCGAGGCCAGGAAGGTGTCGTCGCGGAACTCGAGGTCGGGCACGACGACGTTGACCGGGGAGACGCGGCCCGGCAGGATGCGGCGCCCGCTCGTCTGCCAGGCCCCGAAGAGGGCCGACATGGCCTCGACGTAGAGCTTGCGCCAGACCGTAGGCGCGGGCAGCGGGCCGTCCACGGCCCGGCGGCCGGCGAACTCCCGGATCTTCTCCCAGACCGTCAGGTCGCCCAGGTGCCTCCAGGTCACCGCGCCCGTCCGCTCGTCGGTCGCGCCGAGCGGCGGCAAGACCCGCGGCCCGCCGGGCTGGTCCGAGAGCACCGCGGACCAGAGCCTGGTCTCGTGCTCGGCCCCGTCGCGCGGCCCCTCGGGCAGGACGAGCTTGAGGTCGTAGTGGCGGCCGGCCGTCGTGTTGACGCTGATCCGGTAGGTCGTCCGGCGCGGCGCGCTGTAGATCCGCGAGACCCACAGGCCGTCGGTGGCGATCTCGCCGGCCTCGAAGTCCTCGGCGCCGCAGGCCAGGCGGACGGAGTCGCGCAGGAACGAGGGCCGGGCCAGCACGGCCCGGACCCGACGGGCCTCGGCGGCCGTCAGGCTGTCGTCGCAGACCGGCCTGGGAGCCGAGGGCTGGCGGCCCGCCGTCCCGCGCCGTCCCGGACCGCGGCCCGGGGTCGGCCTTTCGAAGCGCGCGACCATCCGGTCGAGGTGGCGCTCGGCGACTCTGGCCAGCTCGGGATCGGCCCGGTGGAGCACCCAGCTCGCGAGCTCGGCCCGTACGGGGCTGAAGAACGAAGGCTCGCGTCCGGCCAGGTCGACGAGGAGGCGGAAGATGCGGTCGAACTGCCGCCGGTAGGGCTCCGCGACCGGCCAGGACAGGGTTTCGCGGTAGGCCCGCAGGCGGATCCGGAAGGCGTCGAGGCGGCCCCGCCCGAAGCGGGTCGAGGCGATCTCGTCGATGCTCTCCCGGTCGAGGAAGGGCAGCCCCGAGCGAACGAAGGCCGGCATGACCTGTCCGTAGTCGATGTCCGGATCGTGGATGAGGAGGATGCGGTAGGCCCAGCAGCGGAGCCTCTCGCTCGGATGGCGGGCCAGGGCCCGCAGGCGGGCCCGGACGAGCTCCTCGGTCCGCAGGGGAGATTCGTAGAAGACGCGCTCGACCTCGGCCAGGACCTGATCCGGGACCGGATCGGGCGAGAACAGCAGTCCCGCCAGCAGAACGTGGAGGCGGGCCACCCGGGCGTCGCCGAGCTTGGGCGGCGCGACGGTCTCCGTGGCCGCGTAAGTCCGGGCCCGCCGCCGCGGCAGGGACAGCCTTCCGGTTGCCGGCTCGAGGGGCAGGTCCCAGCCCTCCTTGCACGGCGAGAAAGCGGCCAGCGACGGATTGCCGGCCCAGAGGACCGGCTGGCGGGCAAAGACGCCGAGGTCGAGGAGGTCCCCCTCGATCTCGTACTCGAGGTCGCCGACGAGCCAGGTCCGCTCGTCCGCGCCGCGCCGCAGCGGCAGGCGCAGGCCGCGGTTGACGTCGCGGAGCCCCTCGCGGTCGCGGACGATCTCGTCCTCGAGGATGCCCAGGTCGCGGAAGAACCACAGGGGGATGCGAACGAGCAAGCCGGGCCCCGGGAGGTCCACGCAGCGCCGCCGGTAGAGATCGTCGATGGCCGGGGAGAAGGCGGCCTCGATGCGCTTGCGGTTGAAGGATCCTTTGGCCGTGACCTCGCCGCCGTCGAGGCTGAAATCGCGGTCCAGGACCTCGAAGTTGACGACCCTCTCGTAGGGGGCCAGGCCGTCGTTGGCGGCCGTGACGATGCGCCGGAAATACTCGCGGGGGTTCTCGCGGGCGTTCTCGCGGGCCAGGCCCCGGGCCAGCACCTGGTCGGTCCCGTCCGGCACGATGAACAGGACGTTGTAGGGCCGGCCGTCGCCGACGAGGAAGGTCCTCTTGATCCCCGGCACGCCGACGAACTTGTCCTCGACCTTGCGCGGGGCGACGGTCTGGCCGCGGTTGTTCTTGTAGATGTCCTTGATCCGGTCGACGATCTGATAGTAGCCGTTGGCCTGCCGTTCGAAGACGTCGCCGGTCGCGAGCCAGTGGTCGCGCTCGGGATCGCCGGAAGGGAAGGGGATGGTGTCGCCGGGGCCCTTATCATCGAGATAGCGGGCGACGTAATGGCCCGAGACCTGGAGCTCCCCGCCGGCGCCGAGCCGCGCCGAGAGGCCGGGCAGGGGCAGGCCGTGGGAGTTGTCCACGTAGCCGCCCGGAGGGGTCATGGTGATGCCCCCCGTGCCTTCCGTCATGCCGAAGCCGCTCATGAGATCGACACCGTGCGCCTGGAAGAAGCGGAAGACGCGCGGGTCGAGATAGCCTGCCGCCGACAGCCCCCACGCCAGGCGCGGCCCGAGGACTTCCCGGACGACGGCGGCCGGGTCGGTCCCGGCCGGCGCGGCATCGATCCGCTCCAGGCACCGCTCGTGGAGCTGGGCCCAGCGGACCGGGACGCTGATGAACCCGGTAGGGCGGACCTTGGGCAAGAGCCCGAACAACGTCTCGGCCGACGGATTGCCGGCGAAGACATAAGTGCCGCGCCAGTAGATCGAACCCAAGAGCTCGAGGTAGCGGCCGAAGGTGTGGTAGAGCGGCAGGAAGCTCAGGAAGACCTCTTCCGGCCCGACCATGGGCAGGGCGGCGGCCCGGGCGAAGCGCTTGCTGACCAGGTTGTAGATCGAGAACGACACGCCCTTCGGCCGGCCGGTCGAGCCCGAGGTGAACATGACCGTGGCCACCTCGTCCAGCCGGAGGCGCCTCCGGCGGGCCAGCCGGGCCTCGACGTCCCGCGTCCCGAGCTGCTTGCAGAACTCGGTCAGAAAGACGGTCGCCTCGTCGCCGTCCCGCAGGGCGGGATCGGTGACCAGGATGCGGAAGGGCCGGGCCGTCCGGCGCCGGGCCTCCTTGAGCAGCTCGATCCTCTCCCGGTCGTTGGCTAGGACCATATTGATGGCCAGGGCGTCACAGATGCCGACGACGTTTTCCAGGTTGAAGTGCGGATTTATGGGAGTGTCGAGGATATCGTAGAGAAGGCAAGCCAGGTCGGTGGCCGCGCCCTCGGCGTGATTCTCGGCGTAGATAGCCAGGCGCGGCTCGAGGCCGTCGGCGTCGGCCAGGGCGTAAAGCGCTCCGGCCGTTTCGCGGATGTGGCGGTCCGCCGCGTCGTAGGTCCAGACTCGGGGCGGGGAGACCGACATGTCCTGGAGAAAGACCCGGCCCGGCGCCTCCCGGACCCGGTCTTCGAACATGTCGCCGAGCCCGTATCCCGTCGCCTGGATCAGTCCGAAGGCCGCCTCGGCCCAGCGGCACTGGAGATCGGGCCGGCCAAGCTCGCGGAGGAAGCGGGGATCGGACGTCGCGCGGAGGAACTCGCGGCCGGTTTCCAGCGAAGGGCTCCGGGACCCGGAAAGACCCTGCTCGGCCAGGTCGAGGAGGGCCAGGGCGGGGGGGCCGGCGGGCGTCCGGCGCTTTCCCTTCGGTCCCGGCCAGGCTTCGAGCAGCCTCTCGAGGTCCAAGGTATACCGCGAAGCCTTCTTTTTCATGGCCTTCCCAGATCATTATAAATAGACTGGACCGCAATGGCAAGTGGTTTTTTAAATGGTCCATACCTTTATATAAATAGTACTTGACAAATATAATGTAATGGTATACAAAAGGTATAGTCCAATTATTCGTGGTACATACCATAAGGAGTAAGCATGGACGATCTTAAGCTCGAGAAATTCCCCGGGGCCAAGCCGGCCTATCAACAGATCACGTCCTTCTTCGAGAAGCAGATCCAGTCCGGGCGGATGAAGCCGGGCCAGAAGCTGCCCGCTGAGCGCGACCTGGCCGAGGTCCTCCACACCGCGAGGGGCACGGTCAAGAAAGCCTACGAGGAGCTCGTCCGGCGCCGGCTCATCGAAGCCGCCCCCGGCCGCGGCAGCTTCGTCGCCCCGGAGCGTTCTTCTCCCGCCGAGAGCCGCAAGGACAAGGCCATCCGCCTGATCGACGAGCTCATCGACGAGCTGGTCCGCCTGAAGTTCAGCGCCCACGACATCCGCATCTTCTTCGACCTCCGCCTGCTCGGGCGCGAGGACGAGCTCCAGAACCTCAACGTGGCCGCCGTCGACTGCAATCCCGAGACCCTGTCCATCATCGAGCGCCAGTTCCAGATCATCCCCCGCGTCAACATGGCCAAGTTCCTGGTCGACGACCTGCTCGAGGACCCGTCCGGGACCGGGCGCCTGCAGAGCTTCGATCTCATCCTGACGACGACCACCCACTTCGGGGAGGTCCTGGAGCGCTTCCCCGAGCTCAAGGCCAAGTTCATCCAGGTGGCCATGGCCCCGACCCGCAACTCCATCATCGCCCTGGCCCGCCTGACGCCCTCGCAGAAGATCGGCGTCGTCTGCGAGTCGCGGCGCTTCCTGGAGATCGTCCTCGACCACCTCAAAGCCTTCGACATCCCGGGCTCGGCCGTGGCCCCGCTCTTCTGGTCCGAGCTCGACCGGCTCGACAAATTCATCGCCGGCCTCGACGCGGTCATCGTCCCGGCCGGCTACTCCCTGCAGCGGAACCGCGAGCACCTGGCCGCCCTCCAGGAGTTCACCGAGCGCGGCGGGGTCATCATCCCGTTCGACTATCAGATCGAGCGGGGCTCCCTTCTCAACGTGGAGGAGCGCTTGAGGACGCTCCTCGACGAAGGGTCCCGGGGCCTCTGATGGACGCCCCGCGCATCGTCTTGGGCGTCATCGGGGCCGATTGCCATTCGGTCGGCAACAAGATCCTCGACGCTTACTTCACCGAGGCCGGCTTCCACGTCGTCAACCTGGGCGTCATGGTCAGCCAGGAGGAGTTCCTGGACGCGGCCGTCGAGTCGGACGCCAAGGCCATCCTGGTCTCTTCCCTCTACGGCCACGGCCTGATCGACTGCGAGGGCTTGCGCCAGAAGGCCGTCGAGCGGGGCCTCGAATCGATCCTGCTCTACGCCGGCGGTAACCTGGTCGTCGGCAAGACCCCGTTCGACGAGGTCGAGCGGAAGTTCAAGGCCATGGGCTTCGATCGCGTCTTCCCACCCCAGGTCGAGCTGGCCGAGGCGGCCCGGTTGCTCCGGGACGACATCGAGGCCAGGCGGAACTGATGGACGGAAAGCTCCTTCTCTCCGTCGATATCGGGTCGACGTACACCAAGGGAGGGCTGTTCTCCTTGGAAGGGGAGGAGCTGCGTCTTGTCGGCCGGGCCGCCCGGCCGACAACGGTCGACGACCTCGGCCGCGGTTTCGCCGAGGTCCGGGCCGCGGTCCTGGCCGGTCGGCCCGCAGGCGTCCCGGTCTATTGGTCCTCTTCGGCCCGCGGCGGGCTCAAGATCGCCGCCGTCGGGCTGACCCCCGACCTGACCCTCTCGGTCGCCCGCATGGCCGCGACCTCCGCCGGCGGCAAGGTCGTCCGGGCCTTCTCCTACGAGCTGGCTTCCGACGACCTGGCCGAGCTCGAGGCGGTCGCCCCCGACATCGTCCTCCTCACCGGCGGCACGGACGGCGGCAATGCCCGCGTCGTCCTCCACAACGCCGCCCGGCTGGCGGAGACGCGCCTCCCGGCCGTCATCCTCTACGCGGGCAACCGCAAGGTCCGCGACGAGGTGGCCCGCGTCCTCGCCGGCCGCGAGCTCGTGACCGCCGCCAACGTCATGCCCGAGGTGGGCGTCATCGACATCGAGCCCGCCCGCGAGGTCATCCGCCGGGCTTTCCTCGAGCGCCTCGTCGACGGCAAGGGACTGGCCGGCGTGGTCGCCGCCGCCGGCCGCGAGCCCCTGCCGACCCCCCTGGCCGTTTTCGAGCTTGTCCGGACGATCGGCGAGCGCGTCGCCGGCTGGGAGGACTTCGCCCTGATCGACATGGGCGGGGCCACGACCGACTTCTACTCCTACACGGAGTCGTTCCACGGCGGCGACTCGATCCTGCTCCGCGGCCTCCGCGAGCCCAAGCTCAAGCGCACGGTCGAGGGCGATCTGGGCCTGCGGGTTTCGGCCGAGGCCCTCTTCCGGTCCGAGACCGCCTTCTTCGAATCGCGCCTGGACCCGGACGGGAAGGACCTGGCCGCCCTCCGCGCCTACGTCGAGGAGGTCAGCCGGGCGACCGACCATCTGCCCGCCGACGACCGGGGCCGCCGTTTCGACGACCTGCTGGCCGGGGCCTGCGTCCGGGCCTCGGCCCTGCGCCACGCCGGGGTCGTCCAACGCGTCTATACGCCCCAGGGCGGGTTCGATGTTCAGCGCGGCAAGGACCTGCGCCGGGTTTCGCGGCTCATCGGTTCGGGCGGGTTCCTGGCCGGCCTGGCCGATCCGTCCATCCTCCTCGAGGTCTGCGCGCCCGGCGCCGCCGAACCCGACACGCGCCACCTGGTCCCGGAAGCCCCGGCCTGCTACGCCGATGCCCGATACCTCATCCCCCTGCTGGGGAACCTGGCGGCGGAATTCCCCGACGCGGCCGCCCGCGCCGCCGTCGCCGGCCTGAGGCCCCTGCCGGCCCGAAAGAACTGATACGGAATCACGAGGATAACCATGACACATCACCGCATGCCCTGGAAGGATTTCCTGGCCCAGCGCCAGGCCGTCCTCGACGCCTGGCCGACCGGCCGGGACGTCGCCGACATCGAGGACGGGCTGCGCTACCAGCGCTCGCTCCCCGCGGACAAAAATTTCGCCAAGGCCATGGCCAAGGCCAAAGCCGATGGCCGGACCCTCATCCAGCCCCGGGCCGGCGTGGCCCTGATCGACGACCACATCCGCCTGCTCCGGTACCTCGAGACCGAGGGCACGGCCGACCTCCTGCCGACGACGATCGACGCCTACACCCGGCAGAACCGCTACGAGGAGGCCGCGCGCGGCATCGAGAAATCCCGGACCGCCGGCACGTCGCTGCTCAACGGCTTCCCGGCCGTCAACCACGGCCGCGACGGCTGCCGCAAGGTCACCGAGGCCGTCAGCAAGCCCATCCAGGTCCGGCACGGCACGCCCGACGCGCGGCTGCTCGCCGAGATCTCGCTGGCCGGCGGCTTCACGTCTTCGAGGGCGGCGGCATCTCCTACAACATCCCCTACGCCAAGAAGGTCGCGGTCGGCGAGTGCCTGCGCCACTGGCAGTACGTCGACCGCCTGACCGGCTATTACGAGGAGAACGGCCTCACCGTCAACCGCGAGCCCTTCGGCCCGCTGACCGGGACCCTGGTGCCGCCCTTCATCTCCCACACCGTGGCCATCCTCGAGGGCCTGCTGGCGCTCGAGCAGGGCGTCAAGTCGCTGACCCTCGGCTACGGCCAGGGCGGCAACGTCCTTCAGGACCTGGCCGCGCTCGCCTCGCTCCGGGAGCTGGCCGACGAGTACTTCAGGGAGGCCGGCTTCGCCGACTACGACCTGACCATCGTCTTCCACCAGTGGATGGGCGGTTTCCCCGAGGACGAGGCCAAGGCCTTCTCCGTCATCAGCACGGGCGCCTTCGTGGCCGCCGCGGGCAAGGTCGAAAAGATCATCGTCAAGATCCCCGCACGAGGCCATGGGCATCCCGACCAAGGAGGCCAACGCGGCCGGGCTCAAGGCCACGCGCCAGGTGCTGAGCATGATCGCAGGACCAGACGGATCTGCACCGACAACGCGGTCGTGGAGCGCGAGAAGGACCTCATCCGCCGCGAGGTCCGTTCGCTGATGTCGGCCGTCCAGGCCGCCGCCGGCGACGACCTGGTCCAGGGCGTCGTCCGCTCGTTCGCCTCCGGCATCCTCGACGTGCCCTTCGCCCCGTCCATCTTCAACCAGGGCAAGGTCCTGCCCATCCGCGACAACGAAGGCTACATCCGCCTCTTCGCCAAGGGCAGCCTGCCCCTCGGCGAGGACATCATGGCCTTCCACCAGAGCGCCTGCGGGAGCGGTCCCGGACCGAGGGGCGCCCGGTCTCCTTCCAGATGGTGACCGACGACATCTACGCCATCAGCAAGGGCAAGCTCATCGGGAGGCCGAGATGAAGATCGTCAAAGCCCTGTTCGTGCCGGGGTCGTCGGCCTTCTACTTCGACGACCAGCAGGCCATCAAGTCCGGCGCGCCCCACGACGGCGTCGTCTACGGCGGCCGGCCCGAGACGCCGGGTTTCAAGGCCGTTCGCATCGCCGGCGAAGCCCTCTCGGTCCTGCTCCTCCTCGAGAACGGCGGTTGGGCCCTCGGCGACTGCGCCGCGGTCCAGTACTCCGGGGCCGGCGGCCGCGACCCCCTGTTCCTTGCGGCCGACTATCTGCCCCTTCTCGAGCGCGAGATCCGCCCGCGGCTCGAGGGCGCCGAGGTCGGCCGCTTCCGAGACCTGGCCGCCCGGTTCGAGGCCCTCGAGCTCGACGGCCGGCGGCTCCACACGGCCATCCGCTACGGCCTGTCCCAGGCCCTGCTCCACGCCCGGGCCCTGGCCACCGGCCGGATCATGGCCGAGGTCGTCTGCGAGGAATACGGCCTGCCCGTCGTCGCCGCGCGCGTGCCCATCTTCGGCCAAAGCGGCGACGACCGCTACATCAACGTCGACAAGATGATCATGAAGCGGGTCGACGTCCTGCCCCACGCCCTCATCAACAACGTCAAGACCAAGCTCGGCCACGAGGGCGAGCTGCTCCGCGAATATCTGGGCTGGTTGGTCGACCGCATCCGCAAGGTCCGGACCGATCCGTCCTACGTGCCGGCCCTGCACATCGACGTCTACGGCACGATCGGCGTCATCTGCGCCCTCAAGCCGGCCCGCGTCGCCGACTACCTGGCCTCGCTCGAGCCCGTGGCCGCCGAGTTCCCGCTCTACATCGAGGGGCCCGTCGACGTCGGCGAGAAGCCCCGCCAGATCGAGCTCCTGGCCGCCATCCGCCGCGAGCTCCGGGCCAAGGGCTCCAAGGTCAAGATCGTCGCCGACGAGTGGTGCAACACCTACGAGGACGTCGTCGACTTCACCGCCGCCCAGTCGTGCGACATGGTCCAGATCAAGACGCCCGACCTCGGCGGCATCCAGAACACGATCGAAGCCGTTCTCCACTGCCGCCAACACGGCATGGAGGCCTACCAGGGCGGCACCTGCAACGAGACCGAGATCTCGGCCAAGGCCTGCGTCCACGTCGCCGTGGCCGCCCGGGCCGAGCGCCTGCTGGCCAAGCCGGGCATGGGCTTCGACGAGGGATTCATGATCGTCCGCAACGAGATGGAGCGCGTCCTGGCCGTGCTCCGGGCCAGGAACGGGAAGGAGGCCTGATATGGCGCCCCGCATGAAAGAGTTCCGTGTCCTGTCGACGACGGCCATCCTGGGGTACGGCTTCCCGGAGGCGTCGTTCCGCGCGGGCCTCGCGAAGAAGCCCCACCTCATCGGCGCCGACGCCGGCTCGACCGACCCCGGGCCCTACTACCTGGGAGCGGGGAAGTCCTTCACCGACCGCTCGGCGGTCAAGCGCGACCTGCGCTTCATGCTGACGGCCGGCGTCAAGCGCGGCATCCCCGTCGTCGTCGGCACGGCCGGCGGCAGCGGCGCGCGGCCCCACGTCGACTGGTGCGAGGAGATCATCCGCGAGATCGCCCGCGAGGAGAAGCTGAGCTTCAAGATGGGCGTCATCTACGCCGACGTCCCCAAGGCCCGCGTCCGGAAGCACCTTCGCAAGGGCGAGATCGTTCCGCTGACCTACGTCCCGCCGCTCACCGAGGCCGTCCTCGACGAGTCGGTCAACGTCGTCTGCCAGATGGGCGTCGAGCCCATCCAAAAGGCCCTGGCCGAGGGCTGCCAGGTCGTCCTGGCCGGCCGATGCTACGACCCGGCCGTGTTCGCCTCGCTGCCGATCGCCCTCGGCTTCGACCCCGGCCTGGCCATCCACATGGGCAAGATCCTCGAGTGCGCGGCCATCGCCGCGACGCCCGGCTCCGGGGCCGACTGCGCCTTCGGCACCCTGCGCGCGGATTCGTTCGTCCTCGAGTCGCTCAATCCGGCCCGGCGCTTCACCAAGGTCTCGACGGCCGCCCACACCCTCTACGAGAAGACCGATCCTTACCATCTGCCGGGCCCCGGCGGAGAGCTCGACCTCACCGCCTGCTCCTTCACCGAGCTCCCGGGCGGCAAGGTCGAGGTCCGCGGCAGCCGCCACGTCGAGACCGAGCGCTACTGGGTCAAGCTCGAGGGGGTCCGCCGGGTCGGTTACCGCACCATCGCCGTGGCCGGGACGCGCGACCCCATCATGATCCGCGAGATCGACGGCATCCTGGCCGGGGTCGAGTCCCAGGTCAAGGACATCCTCAAGGCCGAGAAGGTCGAGGGCCGCGTCTTCTTCCACGTCTACGGCAAGGACGGCGTCATGGGCGCCCTGGAGCCGGAGAAGAAGGTCCGCGGCCACGAGCTCGGCATCGTCATCGAGGCCGTCGGGCCGACCCAGGCCGCGGCCGACTCGGTCTGCGGCTTGACCCGCTCGACCCTGCTCCACTACGGCTACCCCGGCCGCATCTCCACGGCCGGCAACCTGGCCTTGCCTTTCTCCCCCTCCGATGCCAAAATGGGCGAGGTCTTCGAGTTCTCGGTCTATCACCTGATGCCGGTCGCCCGGCCGGACGATTTCCCGGCCCGGACCGTCGTGTTCCGGGGCGGAAAGGAGTCGAAATGAAGCGCAGCATCCTCAGCGCCGCCAAGGTCGTCCGGTCCAAGAACTCCGGGCCTTACGAGCTGACGCTCGACATCCTGTTCAAGGACCGGGCGCACTTCGAGCTCTTTCGCCGCCGGAACCTCGTCACCAAGAGGAAGATCGCCGCGCTCTACAAGCGGCCGGTCGGGGACATCCTGAAGATCGTCTACTTCGAGCCCAGCAACGCCCTCAAGATCACCATGCGCCGGCCCATTCCCTCGGGCGACGCCGGCGAGACCGACATCTACGGCGCCCAGCAGCACGCGCCGCTCCTGAGCCTGACCTACTGAGGAGGCCGCCCCATGATGAAGCTCGGCCAAGGCACCGTCCACCGGGAGACGCTCCTCTACGCGACCTACTACGCCCCCCGCGGCAGCAACCGGCTGTATATGGTCGCGGCCGAGCTGGCCCAGAAGTACCTCACGCCGACCGACCTGCTCATCGGCATCCTGGGCGCCGAGGGCTCGGGCAAGTCGACCCTGATCAAGGGGCTCTTCCCCGGCCTCGAGCTGACCAACGACGACGAGGGCATCAACGTCCGGCCGACGCCGCTCTACGACTTCGACCCGGCCGATCCCTTCTCCGGCCACACCTTCCACGTCGACGCCCGCTACGAGCTGGCCTTCCGCCAGAAGTACGAGTTGGCCGAAGCCATCCTCAAGGCCATCTCGCACGGCCGCCGGGTCGTCGTCGAGCACTTCGACCTGCTCTACGAGGCCCTCGGCCACAACGCCCAGGTCCTCATCGGCATCGGCGAGGAGATCATCGTGGCCCGGCCGACGGTCTTCGGGCCCTTCCCCCAGGCCATCAAGACGATCGTCGACAAGACCATCAAGTACCGCCTGATGGCCCACTCGGCCGAGGACATCACCTGCATGGTCCTCGAGCAGGACTACCGCATCCCGTTCCCGCCCCTGCACTCCGACGTCCGCCAGGGCTTCGTCCTCAACTTCACGGAGCGGCCCGACGTCGACCTCCACGAGCTCGAGAAGAAGGTCCTGGCCATCATCGCCAAGGACGTCCCCCTGTCGGTCTGCGGCGACAACACGCTGGGCATCGGCGAGGTCACGATGCCCTGCACCGGGACCCGCACCCATGTCTCCTCGAGCGGCAAGATCGAGAACTTCCGGCTCATCAAGGAATATCGCTACGACCACATGAGCAAGGAGTACTACGTCATCGGCCTCGTCGGGAAGAGAGGGGAGGACACCTTCGAGGACCTCATCGACGTCGAGGGGATCTACGAATGAACGCCTTCGCGGCGGGTCGGGACAGGGCCAAGTACCGGAAGATCGCGGTCCGTGGCGTCGGGAAGGCCGTCTGCGGCGGCCGGCCGGCCCTGCGCGTCGCCGACGGGGCCCTGGCGGCCCTGGCCGGCGAGGCCTTCGCCGATCTCGCCTTCTACCTGCGGCCGGACTTCCTGGCGGCCATGCGGCGCATCCTCGACGCCCCCGACGCCTCCGCGAACGACCGGTTCGTGGCCGAGGCGGTCCTGCGCAACGCGGTCATCGCGGCCGAGGGCGTCCTGCCGCTCTGCCAGGACACGGGCTCCATCCAGATCTTCGGCGGCCGGGGCCACCGCGTGGTCACGGACGGCCGCGACGAGGAGGTCCTGGCCGCGGCGGCGGCGCGCGTGTACCGGACTCGGAACCTCCGCTATTCCATCATGGCCCCGCTCACGGTCATGGAGGAGATCAACACGGGAACGAACCTGCCGGCCCAGGTCGACCTCCAGGCCGTCGAGGGAGGGGAGTACCGGTTCTTCTTCGTCGCCAAGGGCGGCGGCTCGTCCAACAAGATCGCCCTCTTCCAGGAGTCCAAGGCCTTGCTCGAGGACGCCGCGCTCGAGAAATTCCTGGGCGAGAAGATCCGGGCCCTCGGCGTCGCCGCCTGCCCGCCCTACCGCATCGCGGTCGTCGTCGGCGGGCTCTCGCCGGAGTCGACGCTCAAGACGGTCAAGCTGGCCTCGGCCGGCTTCCTCGACGGCCTGCCCGGGAGAGGCGGAAGAACAGGGCGAGGCCTTCCGGGATGCCGGCTGGGAGGAGCGCGTGATGCGCCTGGCCCGGGAGACCGGGCTCGGGGCCCAGTTCGGCGGCCGCTATCTCGCCCACGAAGCCCGTTTCGTCCGCCTGCCGCGCCACGCCGGGTCGTGCCCCATCGGCCTCGGCGTGTCCTGCAACGCCGACCGCGGCCTGCGCGGCAAGATCACGGCCGAGGGCGTCTTCCTCGAGGAGGTCGAGCGGCATCCGGCCCGGTTCCTCGAAGGCGCGACGCCCGCGGGATCGGCCAAGGCCGTTGCCGTCGATCTCAATAGACCGATGGACGACATCCTGTCCAAGCTCAGGGGGCTTGCCGTCGGCACCATGGTCGAGCTTTCGGGACCGCTCGTCGTCGCCCGCGACATCGCCCACGCCCGGCTGGCCAAGATGCTCCGGGAGACGGGCGACCTGCCGGACTACCTCAAGCGCCATCCCGTCTACTACGCCGGCCCGGCCAAGACCCCGAAGGGGATGGCCTCCGGCAGCTTCGGCCCGACCACGGCCCAGCGCATGGACGGCTACCTGGGCGAATTCCTGAAGGCGGGGGCCTCCCTCGTGTCGCTCGGCAAGGGCAACCGCACCGCCAAGGCGGTCGAGGCCCTGAAGGCCGGGGGAGGGGTGTTCCTGGGCACGATCGGCGGGGCGGCGGCGCTCATCGCCAAGGAGCACATCGTCTCGAGCGAGACGATCGACTTCGCCGACCTGGGGATGGAGGCCGTCCGGCGGATCGTCGTCCGCGGCCTGCCCGCCTTCGTCATCTACGACGGGAAGGGCGGCGACCTCTACGCTCCCTCCCGCTGAGGGGGGGGCCGAGGACCGCTTCCCGTCCGCTGCGTTCTCCTTTTCTCCGCGTTTTTTCCGCTTGACAAGCCGTTCGCGTATATTCTATATATGAAGTGTCATTTCTATTATAGAAATCGCGAGGCTAATACGAAGATCACAAAGATCGTCGCCGCCGGACCCCGGAACCCCTATTTCTCGAAGGTCATCGAGAAAGGGCTGCGGATCCTCGTCCTGTTCACTCCCGAGACCCCGAAGCTGAGCTTGAAGGACATCGTCCTCCGGACGCGGATCAATCCGACGTCGACCTTCCGCTTCGTCGAGACCCTCATCCAGCTCGGCTACCTCGTGAAGGACCGGGAGACGAAGCTCGTCAAGCTCGGCCCGATGGCCCTGGCCCTGAGCCACAACATCATCAAGAGCTTCGATCTCCTCCAGATCGTCAAACCCCACATCGACGAGGCCTTCGCCCGGTCCAAGGTCACGATCGACTCGGCCCTCGTCGAGGAGAACCGGCTCGTCCTGCTCTATCGCCGGGAAGCCAAGGATACGCTGACGCTGACGCTGCCGCTCGTATCGACGCAGCTCCATTGCAGCGCCCTGGGCAAAGCCTACCTGTCGGCCCTTCCCGAGGCGGCCCGCGCCCGGGCGCTCGACGGCTTGACCCTGACGAGCCGGACCCCGAACTCGCTGGCCAACAAGACCGCCCTGCTCGCCGATCTCCGCAGGACGCGCGAGAGGGGATACGCGATCAGCAACGAGGAGTACGTCCTCGGACTGGTGTCGATCGGCGCGCCGCTGGTCAATGCCGACGGGAACGTCCTGGGGGCCGTGTCCTTCGACGCGGCGACAGCGCAGTTCACGATCGGGGAGGCCGAGAAGCGTTTCGCTCCGGCCGTCCTCCAGTTGGTCCATAAAATCGGTCCGATGCTCCCCCTCTGATGAGAGACGGGCCGCATCGATAAAGGAGAATTGTCATGAAGAATCGGTTGTTCGGCTGCCTCTTGCTCCTGCTCGCGCTGGCCGTCATCCTGCCCTTGCCGGCCGCGGCCCAGCTCAATCAGACCGGCACTCTCGCCGGGACGGTCCTCGACGCCCAGGGGCTGCCCCTGCCGGGCGTCTCTGTCACGATCAAATCCCCGGCCATCATCCTTCCCCAGATGGCCGCGGTCACCAACGAACAGGGCCTTTACCGGTTCCTGTCCCTGCCGCCCGGCGTCTACGAGATCACCATTTCCCTGGACGGCATGAACACCCTCGTCCGCAAGGACGTCAGGATCGGCGTCGGCCAGACGACGACGATCGACGCGGTGCTCGAGCAGAAAACCCTGTCCGAGAGCATCGTCGTGATCGGCCAGGCGCCGACCATCGACCAAAAGTCGACCACGGGCTCGACCAACCTGGACCAGATCTTCCTGGCGTCCGTCCCCGCGACCCGGAACCTCGACAGCTTCTTCAATATGGCGCCGGGCGTCGTCGCCGAGCAGAACAACACCAACGGCTTGATGTCCTCGGCCAATGGCAGCGCCGTCCGGGACAACACCTTCAACCTCGACGGGGTGAACATGACCGCCCCGGACGTCGGCACCCAACAGGTCGAGTTCGGCGTCGACATCATCGAGGAGATCTCGATCCAGTCGGGCGGCCTGCCGGCCGAATACGGCGACGCCTCCGGCGCCTCCGTCAACGTCGTCACCCGGTCCGGCGGGAACAGGCTGTCCGGCGCCGCCAGCGTGTACTACAACAGCGAGCACCTGCAGTCCAACAACACCGCCGGGACGCCCCTCGAGGGCGCGACCAGCGGCTACCGCTACATCTTCGAGCCGTCGGTCACCCTGGGCGGCCCGATCGTCAAGGACAAGCTCTGGTTCTTCGGCAGCCTGAGCTATAACACGCGGTCGGCCAACGTGGCCGGGTTCCCGTACGACCAGGAGACCCAGGTCCCGGCCAAGCAGACCCGTCCGTTCCCCTTCTTCAAGCTGACCTTCCAGCCCAGCCAGGCCGACCGGTTCATGCTGTCCTACAACTTCTCCGACAACCGCCAGGACAACAACGGGGCCTCGCCGTTCATGACCGAGGAGAGCACGATCCGCTGGTCCCAGCCGGCCCACATCTTCAACTTCCAGTGGACGCGGATGTTCTCCTCGAAGGTCTACGGCGACCTCAAGCTCGGCTACTTCAAGAGCGACATCAACCTCCGGGCCAAGAGCGACGCGGCCGCCTCGGTCGACGTCATGACCAATCTCGTCAGCGGGGGCTACGGCATCTCGGACCTCTACACGGCCTCCCGCTTCCAGGCCAACGCCAACCTGACCCATTTCGTGGACGGCTGGGCCGGCTCCCACGAGCTCAAGGCCGGCGCCGAGCTCCAGCTGACCGGCTCGAGCCGGGATTTCCTCCCCAACCGCGATCCCCGCAACGGCATGACCCAGATCATGACCATGATGGGCAGCCCGCTCTACGGCCTGGTCTTCGCCGATGTCCATTCCAAGCTGGCGACGACCAACCTCCACGGCTACCTCCAGGACTCCTGGACGCCGAGCCGGCGCCTGACCCTGAACCTCGGCCTGCGCCTGACCCATCAGGCGGGACGGGTGCCCGCCCAGAATGTGGACGAGGGTCCGCAGACCTTCCTCGGCGTGACCTTCGACCGGAGCGTCACCGAGGCCTTCACGGCCCTCCGCCGGACCTCCCTCTCCCCGAGATTGGGCCTGATCTACGACCTGACGGGCGACAGCAAGACCCTCTTCAAAGCCAGCTTCTCCCGCTACATCCAGGCCAACGTCACCGATTACTTCTACAAGGCCAACCCCAACGGCTTCTTCGTCTATGCCCAGCCGCTGCTGCCCGACTGGACCCCGATCCCGGGCGCGTACATGTTCGCCTCCTATCCGACGGCCGCCACGGTGGGCTACGGCGGGGAGGGCCTCAAGGCCCCGCGGACCGACGAGATGACCTTCGCCGTCGAGCGCGAGCTCTTCCACGACTGGTCCGTCTCGGCCCGCTACACCAAGAAGTGGGACCGCAACCTGGTCGAGGACGTCGACGCCAATCAGCTCGATATCGACAGCCTGATGACCGACGGCGAGCTCGTCTGGACGAACTGGAGCCCGGTCGCCTTCACCGATCCCTACGACGGCGTCGAGAAATACTTCTTCAACCAGGACGCCATCGTGGGCTCGGACCTCTACCTGGTCAACGCGCCGGGGGCCAAGAGGGACTACGACGGCCTCGAGCTCTCGGTGGCCAAGCGCCACACCCGGGGCTGGTCCGCGATGGCCAGCTACGTCTGGCAGAATTCGCGGGGGCTCATAGGGACCGACTGGCAGAACAGCATCACGGGATCCACGCTCTACAACGATCCGAACGCCCACATCGACGCCTATGGCCGGCTCCCCCTGGAGCGGCGCCATCAGGTCAAGGTCCAGGGCCTGGTCAACGGGCCGTGGGGCCTCAACTTCGCCGCCTTCTTCCGCTATTATTCCGGTCAGCGCTATTCCCGGACGGTGGCCAATACCGACCTCGAGGTCCCGCTCAACCAGGGGCAGGCGATCATCTTCGCCGAGACGAAGGGCTCGTACGGGCTGCCCGCCCAGGCCCTCCTCGACCTGAGATTGGAAAAGGCCGTCGAGATCGGCGCGACCTCGTTCAAGCTCTTCGCGGACGTCTTCAACCTGTTCAACGCCAACGAGGCGACCGAGGTCCAGGTCCGCAGCAGCAGCCCCGCCCTGGTGTTCCAGCAGATGACCCGGATCATGGATCCGAGGGCCGTCCGCCTCGGGTTCAAGTTCGAGTTCTGACGCGTCGAGGCGGCCTGACATGCCAAGACCCAAGACGTTCGCCGCCACCCTGATCCTGGCGGCCGTCGCCCTGGCCGCCTCGTGCGCGACCGGCGGCGGGAAGGACGCCGGCGACCTCGCCGCCCGGATGGACGCCTATCTCAGCGCGTCCCACGAGCTCGACCGCTTCAGCGGAAGCGTCCTGGTCGTCCGCGGCGGGCGGATCGTCCTCCGCAAGGGCTACGGCATGGCCAACTACGAGCTCTCCGTCCCCAACGGCCCCGAGACGAAGTTCCGTCTGGGCTCGATCACGAAACAGTTCACGGCCATGGCCGTCCTGCAGCTCGAGACCCAAGGCAAGCTCGCCGTCTCCGACCCGGTCGAGACGGTCTTCCCCGGCTTCCCGAACGGCGACCGGATCACGATCCGCCATCTCCTGACGCACACCTCCGGCCTGCCCAATATGACCGAATTCCCCGATTACGCGAAGACCATGGCCCTGCCCTCGACGGCCCTGGAGACGGTCGGACGCTTCAAGGACCTGCCTCTCGATTTCGAGCCGGGCGAGAGGTTCTCCTACAGCAACTCCGGCTATGTCCTCCTGGGGGCCATCATCGAGAAGGTCGCCGGCCGCTCCTACGAGGAATTCGTCCGCGAGAACATCTTCCGGCCCCTGGGCATGGACGACACGGGGTATGACCACCCCGACGCGATCCTGAAGAACCGGGCCTCGGGCTACGAGTTCGCGGACGGCCGTCTGGCCAACGCCCGGTATATCGACATGACCATCCCGCACGCCGCGGGGGGGCTCTACTCGACGGTCGACGATCTCTACAAATGGGACCGGGCCCTCTACACGGACACGCTCGTTCCGCGGTCCGCCCTGGCCCGGCTGTTCGAGCCGTTCAAGGAGAAGTACGCGTACGGTTGGTCCGTCGGGTCCTTCGCCGGCCACCGGAACATCCGTCACGGCGGCGGGATCAACGGCTTCACCACGGACATCTCCCGCTTCCCCGACGACGACGCGTGCATCGTCGTCCTCAACAACTTCAGCACGGGCTTCGTGCCGGAGATCAGCGACGCCCTGGCCGGCTATCTCTTCGGCCAGGCCGTGGAGACGCCGAAGAAGAAGGCGGTCGTGACGCTCCCGGACGAGGTCCTGGACGCCTATGTGGGCCGGTACCAGCCCGAAGGCCTGCCGGTCGTCTTCACCATCACCCGGGAGGGCGGTCGCCTTTTCGTCCAAGTGCCGCAGCAGCCGAAAGCCGTCCTGCTCGCCGAATCCGAGACCAGGTTCTTCATGACCAGCGTCAGCTTCGAATTGACCTTCCACAAGGACGCCGCGGGCCGGGCGACGCATTTCGTCCTGGTCCAGGGCAAGCGCGAGACGAAAGCCCTGAGAGTGGAGTGATGCCATGATATCCAGAAAAGACTTTCTCAAAGCTTTGGGACTGGGGCTGGCGGGCGCGCAGGCCTTCGGCGCCAGGGGCCTGACGGCGGCTTCCGCCCCGCAGGGGACGCGCGAAAAAGCCCAACCCTACCGCGGGCTCAAGATCACCCGTGTGGACATCCACCCGATGGACCTGGCGCTCAAAGAGCCTTTCACGATCGCCATCGGGACCATCTCCGCCGCCAACGACATCCTCGTCCGGATCCATACGGACGCCGGGATCGTCGGGATCGGGGAGGCCTGTCCGGCCCTGCCCATCACGGGCGAAACCCAGGAGGCCTGCTTGGCCGTGGCCAAGGACATCAGGAAGCTCGTGGTCGGGCGCGACCCGACCTCGATCGAGAGCATCCTGGGATCGTGCGGGCCTTTCTTCCATACCGCCCCCAGCGTCGTCGCCGCCTACGACATGGCCCTCTATGACATCGTCGGGAAGCTGGCCGGGCTGCCGGTCTTCCGGCTGCTCGGCGGCGACAAGGCGACCTTCGAGACGGACCGGACCGTCAGCCTCGCGACCCCGGAGGCCATGGCCGCCAAGGCCAAGGCGTTCCTGTCCAGGGGCTTCCGGACGATCAAGGTCAAGGTCGGCCAGGAGCCCGCGACGGACGTGGCCAGGATCGCCGCCGTCCGTGAAGCCGTGGGCCCCGAGGCCACGATCCGGATCGACGCCAACCAGGGCTGGAAGGTGCCCCAAGCCGTCTACGCCCTGAAGCAGATGGAGAAATATGGGATCCAGTTCGCGGAACAGCCCGTGGTGGCCTGGGACCTGGCCGGGCTCAAGACCGTCAAGGAGGAAAGCCCGATCCCGGTCATGGCCGACGAGGCGGTCTTCCGTCCGGAGGACGCCCTGAAGCTGGTCAAGGCCGAGGCCTGCCACTATATGAACATCAAGCTCATGAAGGCGGGCGGCATCTTCAACTCCGTCAGGATCTCGCACGTGGCCGAGTGCGCGAACATCCCGTGCATGGTCGGCTGCATGAACGAAAGCCGGATCGCCCTCACGGCCGCCGCCCACTGCGTGGCCTCCCAGCGGAACATCATCTTCGCCGACCTGGACGGGAACGAGGAGCATACGTCGGACCCCGTCGTCGACGGCTTCACCATCAAGGAGGGGATGATCGTCCTCCCCGAGAAGCCGGGCCTCGGCGTGGATATCGATCCCGCGTTCCTGAAGACCCTGAAAACGGTCTAGCTCGACTTCTTCTCCGCGGTCTTCTTGACGACTTCCTGGACCTGGGGGAAGAGCTTCGGGGCCGACTCGTAGGTCTCGATCTCGATCGTCGCCGCGAGGGAGTTCAGCTTGAGCTGGGCGTCCTCGTAGAACCGTCCCTCGCCTTTGCCCTTCTCGTTGATCTTGAGCTCGATGGCCATGAAGTAATGCCGGCCGACCGGCTTGTAGGCGCCCGGGTTCCAATTCTGGCGGTTCAAGAACAGCCGAATGACCTTGCCCTTCTCGGTGGGCACGACCACGGCGGCGTGGATGGGCAGATTGTAGCCGCGGGTGGACATGAACCGGACGACGCCCTTGTCGGCCTGTTTGAAGGCGGCCAGGAAGGCGTCGATCCCGGCCGTGCCCAAAATGTCCTGGAATTGGCGGATCTCGTCGAGGCTCGTCCAGCTCTTGATCTCCATCTGGACGTTGATCATGGGCGGCTCGACCGGGGCCATGCCGGTCAGCATCCGGGCCTTGAAGACCTCGGCCGCGCCGAGTGGCGCGATGAGGACGGTCAGGACGAACGCCGCGGCGAGCGCGGCGCGAACGGATCTGTGTTCGCAAGTCATGTCATGGTTCTCCATTGGTCTCCCGCTTCCCTTCCTATGATGCCCAGAAAGGCGGCGTGAAGTCAAACGTCCCCGTCTATTTTTTGACCCGCGTGAGGACGATCTGCTCGCCGTCCGCCGCCCGGGCCGCTTCGTAGAACGACTTGACAGCCGCGTACTTGTCGACGGCGAAATAGCTCTTCTTGATGATCAGGTCGCGCTGGACATGGAGCTTGCCGTCCCCCTCGTCGACGCAGGCCAGAGAGTAGCCGGAGAACTCGTTCTGGGTCTTGTGGGCCGCCGGCCGGACCTCGGGCACGAGGCCGGCGGGCAGCTCGATCCGGATGTCGTCGAACTCCCGGAACGGGTAGGGGAAATAGACCGGGAAGCGGCGTTCGGCGTGGCGGAACGGGTATTGCCCTGTCCCGCCGAGCGGGAAGACGGGGAGCAGGACCTTGTCGCCGGCGACGGTGGCCAGGCCCGGGAGCGAGACGTCGTATCGGAGGACGAGGGCGGGCGCGCTGTCGTCGGCATGCTCGACGCCCGTCAGCGTGACGGCCGCGCCGACGGGCAGGATGTCGGCCAGCTCCTGCTCGAAGTCCTTCTTGCGGGCCTCCGCGTCGTCCCGGATGTGATCGAGGCGGCGGACCAGGGCCTCGTGGCCCGTGTAGGTCGTTTGAACGGTGCCCGTGAGGGCGCCCGCCGCGTCGAGCTTGAGGGCGATCTCCCGCTGGGTCAAGGCCAGGTCGGGATCGTAGACGGAGGTGATGAAGAAGGCCGGGGGCTTGTCGGAGCGGCGCAAGGCCGAGGCGTTCGAACGGCTCCAGTGGACGAGGCCGTATGGGCAGAACGGGGTGGCCGGATCGAAGAGGATGCTCCGGTCGCCGAGCTTGACCAGGGCGGCTTCCGCGTCCATTTGATCGTAGAAGGACAGGAGATTGATCCGGAAGACCTTGTCGTCCCGGTTGGAGACGCGCACGACCTCGGCCTCGAAACCGGCCGCCCGGGCCAGGGCCACGAAGGTCCGGGTGAGATCGCTGCGCACGCCGTAGCCGCGCGCGAGGACCTCGGCGACGTCGCGGTTGAGCTTGATCTTCTGCTCCTTCCTCTGCTTGCGCGTCAGGCCCTTCTCGTAGCTCAGGTTGCGGAGGGCCTGGACGCCGTCGTAGATCTTGCGCAGGCGGGTGTTCGGGTCCTCCTCGTCGCCGGCCATCTCCCGGGCCTTGGCGACGAGCTTCTTGGGATCGCCGATGAACCGCTCCGCGGTCTTTTGCCAGACCTCGCTCTCGCGCTTCCAGAACTCGTCGCGATCGTCGATGCCCATGGAGAGATAGAAGACGTCGACCGACATCTGCTCGGCCTCCGGCGAGGTCATGTATTCCTCCTCCTCGAAGGCCGGGATGTTCTCCATCTCGAACTCGATCCGGCGGCCCTTGATGGCCGGCTGGATGTTCCCGATCTTGTGGCCGACCCAAGCCAGCCGGCAGGGCCCGTCGAAAACGATGTCGATGTAGGGGAAGGAGATGTATTCGTAGCGGATCCGCCGGGTGAAGATGTCGTCCTGAAGCTCCCAGCGGGCGGCCGGGAGCGACAGGAACTCCTTGTCCTTCGGCAGGCCGCCCTCTTCGGGCTTGCCCGAGCCCTGGAGCCTGTCCGCCAGGTCCTCGTCGTCCCCGCCCGAGCCTTCGGAGTCGGGGACGATCTTATAGCGGAACTCGACGATCGAGCCGGGTTTGACGTCGGGCACGGCGAAGGTCTTGTAGGCGATGCGGAACCTTCGATAGCGGATGGCCGTCTTGTCGAAGATCTGGCCCTGGAAAGGCCGGGGAGGCCCTTGAGGCGGGACGACCCGGGCCTCGAGGTCCTGGACCTTCTGGCGGCCGGGATAATAGGGGATCTCGATGTTGGCCCGGTCGAGCCCCGACTCTTTGAGGATCTTCAGCCGCTTGTAGACCCGGATCTCGAAGTCCTCGTCGTCCTCTACGACCTCCCGGAAGAGCCACAGGGCGTCGGCGCCGGGCTGCTGCGGGCAGTCGGTCATGGTCCGCTCCTCGTCGGGGATGACGGGCCAGGTGCCTTGGGCCCGGGCGGGGAGCGCGGAGGCGGCGATGAGGGCCGCCGCGGACAGGGCGAAAGCGGAGATGGCTGCGATCCGGAACGGACGACTCAAGGACATGGAGGCCTCCTGTCCCCGCCGATCTTGAGGAGCAGACTCTGCTGCTCCTCGGCGCCCACGGCCAGGAAGAACCCGAGGGCCTGGTCGAACCGCGAGGCGGGGAGCAGCGGTTCGATGAGCCTGTATTCTCGCCTGTAGACGAGCGATCCGTCGCCCGCCTCCGACCGGCTTCGGTAGGTGGCGAAACCGGCGTCGAGCTCGAGGGGCGAGGGGATACCCTCGACGGCGTAGCCGTGCGGCAGCTCCACCGTGAACTCGTCGCAGGCGAAGAGCGTGGTCTCGAGGTCGATGGGATGGCGCCGGGGTTTCTTGTCGCGGGAGACGAGATCGATGGTCTTCGTTCCCACGACCCTTGGCCGGAGGACGAGGTAGTCGCCGGCGCGCTTGGCGTAAGCCGGGGCGACGACGCGGTAGCTGACGACAAGGTCGCTCCCGGCGTTGTCGAGGTCTCCGAACTCGAAGCCCTGGAGCGTGAAGGCCCCCAGCGATTGCGACAGGAAGGTCTCGAGGTACTTGCGCCGGTCGGCCTCGGACGCGGCCTGCATCTGGTAGCGCAGGGAGTCGGCGGCGGCGCCCCGCCGTTTCTCCCGGAACTCTCCGCTCAAAGTGCCGTCCCCGGTCAAGACCAGCCGGCCGGTCCGCTCGATGGCGTTGCCTTCGGGTCGCGGACTGGGCAGGAGCACGAGCTCGCCGCCCGAGCCGTCCACGAGCAGCGCCGTGTTGGCCTGGAGATAGTAGGGCAGGCGCCCGAGGGGCGTCGTCGGCATGGTCGGATCGAAGACGAGGAGCCGGCCGAGGCGGGGATGGCGGACGAGGCTGTCGAGGCCGGCGTCCGGGACGTCGTCGGGAAGGCGCACGGCCAGGATGGCGTGATTGAAGCCGTAGAGGGAGACCGGCGAGTCGGGGGTGACCACCCCGCGAGAGGTATTGACGATGAGGTAATGGGAGTCGATGCCGGCGGCCTCGAGCAGCGCCGCGAGCAGGGTGGCCTTGTCCTTACAGTCGCCGTAGCGGTTCTTCAGGATGTCGGCGGCGAAGTGGGGCTGAAAGCCGCCGATGCCGATCTGGACGGAGACGTAGCGGATGTCCTTTTGGACGAAGCGGGCCAGGGCCGCGATCTTCGATAGAGGGTCCGCGGCTCCGGCGGTCAGCTCGCGGGCCTTCGCGGCGACCGTGTCGCCGGGGACGCGGCGCGGGCCGCTGAGCTTGCCGTACCAAGCGCCCATGTCGGCCCAACCGTCGAAGAAGAGGGGACCGGCCACGGGCGCCTTGACGCGGACGATCAGGCGGCCGGCGACGGCCCGCTCGTCGGGCATGCGGGGCTCGTCCCCGACGGCGGGGATGCCGGTGATCTCGAAGGTCCAGGTCGTGTGGGGACTGCCGGGGGCCTTGATCGCCGGAACGGCCGGCCAGGCGATCCAGCTGAAACTGGCCTCACAGCCGGGCGGAAGGGCCAGGGTATAACGCGACCGCAGGACCGGGAACTCATCCTGGAACTCGACGGCGTCCTCGAGCGCGGGAGGCGTGCGGACCTCGCGCCATTCGAAGCCGACGACGCTCCCGGCGTCGACCTCGGGGACGATGAGCATCATGAGCTTGACGTCCATGTAGAGGGTGTCGGGAGCGAGCGAGGAGGAGATGACCTCTTTCATGGTGGCCTGGCGCGGCGAGCCGGACGGATTGACCACCCAGCCGGCCATCGCCTTGACCTTGGTGTCGTAGGCCTCGGCCAGGACCAGTCGGCCGGCCGCTTCGGCGCCGGAGGGACGGAGGACCCGGATGGCCCGCCGGCAAGCCGTCGTAAGGGCGCCGCCGGCATCGACCGACGTCGTCCGCTCGTCGAGGAGGACGACGGCTTCGGTGTCGGGCGGGAGGGAGGGCAGGGCGCGGGCGGCCTCGTCGGTGAGCCACGGCGGGACCTTGACCGCCGCGGCGGCAGAGGAGGCCCCGGCCTGAACGGCGACCGTCGGCAGGAGGAGGACGACGGCCATGAGGCGGATCAGGGACAAGGAACGGTTTTTCAATAGACGACCTCGGTCTCGACGGTGAAGAATTTATAGTCCTTGTAGACGACGGAGATCTCGGCGTTGACGAACTTGGACCGGTCCTTTCGGATGTAGGCCTGCTGGGTGTAGTTGCGGCTGGGGAATCGCAGCCCGTTCTTCCCGAACCGGTATTCCGAATAGGCCGTGATGAGGGGCTGGGACTCGTTCTCGGCGGCCCAGGCCGCGATCTCCCCGAAGTTGCCGAGGGACGTCTGGTCCCAGGCGATCTTCAGGACGCTGCCGTCGGCTTCCCTGATCCAGATCTTTCCGTAGGGATGCGGTTCGTGCGGAATGGGCAGGGGAGTCGCCTCGACGACGACGGCTTTCTCGTCGAAGAGCCTCTCCTCTCCGACGATCCGGTAGGAGTGGAAGGCCTGCCAGGACTCGCTCAGGAGCCCGATCGGACCGAAGAGGACGTTCTTGTAGCGAAAAGCCGCCGGCTGGACCGGGGGCAGCGGGCGATGGGCCTTGCGGCCGTCGACGGCGACGAGGTTCCGTTGCTCCTTGACCTCGTCCTTCTTCCGGATGAATTGATAGTCGTAGAGGAAGACGTCGGTCTGCCGGGTGTGCCGGTTGGCCAGCTCCGTCACTTCCTCGAGACAGACGAAGTCGAGCGCGGCCCGGTCGAGCTTGCGGCAGTAGTTCGCCGCCCGTTCCAGGATCGTGGCCAGTCGGTCCGCGTCGTTCCTGTTCGGCGTTTGTCCCGAATCGGCGGCCGAAAGGGCCATCGCGGCCAGAGGAAGGAGAAGCCACCTGATGCGACCCATTCGTACCCCTATCCAAACCCCTTGCCTTAGCATATTCCGGGAATATGCGTTGTCAAGTCTGAAACGGGAGAGGCGCGGTGGGATGGCGAAGCGGAGCCACGGCCTCATTTACGCCGTCTTTTCACCGGATCCGTGGGAATCGGCTATCGGCGGTAACGCCAGAGGTCGTTGAGATGGCCGGATTGTTGGGCGTCGTAACCCCATCCTCCGAAAAGCCAAAGGTCCCCGTGCGGGCCGAGCCAGGAGACGGCATGGTACCTGGAGCCGGGATGGTCAGGCCATTCGACGATGTGTTTCTCGACGTAAACGCCGCGCGGTTCGGGCTGGTCGCTGCCCGAGAACCAAGTCCACTCGAGCGTCACCGGATCGAACTGCCAGAGGTCATTGAGAACTCGGCGGAATCCCGTCGAGGCATTGCCGGCCCCTCCGAAGAGCCAGAGCTTGCCTTGGCGGTCCGTCCAGGTCAGAGGGGCCAGGCGGGCGCCGGGCACGTTCGAGGGAGAGGGCGTGCGCAGAGTCCCGTAGGTCCCGTAGGCTTCCGCCAGGTCGCTGCCGGAAACCCAGGTCCATTGCCCCAGGGCACGGTCGTACTTCCATAGGTCATTGAGGAGCTCGCCGTTCCCCGTCGAGTCGCGCCCGTAGCCGCCGAAGAGCCAGATATCGCCGTCTGTCATCGGTCCAGCGCGCAGCCAGCTCTCTGCCTCCCGGAACGTTGGCCGGATCGGGGATGCCCTTGACGCCGTAGGTCCCCGGCTGATCGATGAGGTCGGTTCCGGCCATCCAAGTCCAAAGCAGAGAGGCGGGATCGAACCGCCAGAGGTCGTTGCGGCCCCGGCCCCCGAAAAGCCAGATATCTCCTTCCGGATCGATCCAACAGGCATGTCCCGATCGGGCGGCCGGCCGGTTGGAGGCATCGGGCACGCCTTTGGTCCCGTAGCTCCCGGGCTCCCAGCACTGGTCGCCTCCCGCGATCCAAGTCCACGCGCCGGCGACCGGATCGTACTTCCATAGATCGTCGATCTCTCCGAGATCCCCGTCGGCGTCGTAGGCCGCGCCGCCGAAGAGCCAGAGGTTGCCGCTTGCGTCGGTCCAGGAAGCGGACCACTCCCGGCTTCCGGGCACGTTCGCGGGATCCGGCGTTCCCTTCGTCCCGTAGACGCCGAGCTGGTCCGGGTAGTCTCCGCCCGAGACCCAGGTCCATTCGTCGATAGCCGGGTCGTACTTCCACAGGTCATTGAGGATACCGACGTCGTGGGAATAGCCGAAGCCGCCGAAGAGCCAGAGCTCCCCCGCGGGACCGTTCCATGAAAGAGCGGCTTGCCTGGCCCCGGGCACATTGGCGGGATCGGAGACACCCTTAGTACCGTAGGAGCCGCTCGAGTCGACCTGGTCGCTCCCGGATACCCAAGTCCATTGATAGGGGTCGTCGGGGCCGTCCACGATATCGATCTCAGACGAGGCCGATTTGGACGGATCCTCGACGGATGTGGCCGTGACCGTCACTCGGGCCGGAACAGGAACGCTTGGAGGGGCGGTGTAGAGGCCGGTCTCGCTCAATGAGCCGCAGCGACCGGAGCCGGAAAGGCTCCAGGTCACAGTATTGTTCGCGGCGTTGCGGACCCAGGCGCGCAGCTGGATCGAATAGAACGGGTAGATCGTGGCCCGCTCGGGCATGATCGTCACGGAAATGGCGGGGGAATCCACTCCGCAGGCGGTAACGAGGACCGCGATCGCCAGGACCAAGAGCGCCGATTTCGTTCGGATCACAGGTACCCCGATGCCGATCCTTCTATGGAAGAGGATAATCCAACCGGACGCGTTGTCAAGCGTCCCTTCGACAGTCGCTTGACACGTCTTGAGGGGAGTGCATAATCTCTCAGGCCGGTTGTTACTGGAGATTTACGGCGGAAAGGACGGGATCGAATGAAAGCGATCGTGTATTCGAAATACGGCTCGCCGGATGTGCTGCGACTCGAAGAGGTGGAAAAGCCGGTGCCCAGGGAGGATCAGCTGTTGCTCAAGGTCCGGGCCTCCTCCGTCAACGCCTACGAATTGCGTCACGTGAGGGCCGATCCGTTCTTGATCAGGCTCATGGGCAGCGGCCTGATCAAGCCGAAACACCGGATACTCGGGGCCGATGTCGCGGGGGACGTTGAAGCGGTCGGCCGCCAGGTCACGCAGTTCAAGCCCGGGGACGCGGTTTTCGGGGAGGGCGGCTATGGAGGGTACGCCGAGTATGTCTGCATCGATGAGAAGAGAGCCGTAGCGAAACCGGCTGCCCTTACTTTTGAAGAGGCGGCGGCCGCACCCATGGCGGCCCTAACGGCCTTGCAGGGCCTTCGCGATGATGGCCACATCCGGGCGGGGCAGAAGGTCTTGATCAACGGGGCCTCGGGCGGAGTGGGGACTTTCGCCGTACAGATCGCCAAAGCTTTCGAAGCGGAGGTCACCGGCGTTTGCCGCACGACCAAGATGGACCTGGTGCGCTCGATCGGGGCGGACCAGGTCATCGATTACACCCGGGAGGATGTCACCAGGCAAGAGCAACGATTATGACCTGATCTTCGATATCGCGGCTTTCCGTCCGGTGTCGGAATACAAGCGCATCTTGAATCCCGGCGGGCGCTATGTCGTCGCGGGAGGCTCCATCGGCCGGATCTTCCAGGTCATGTTCCTGTCCCTATTCAAGGCCAAGAGCATGAAGGTCACTATCGCCCGCGTCGTCCAAGAAGACCTGCTCCTCATCGCGGAGATGATGGCCGCGGGCAAGGTCAGATCGATCATCGATTCGCGTTTCCCCTTGAGCGAGACGGCAGCGGCCCTCCGGTATTTCGAAGAGGGGCGGGCCCGCGGCAAGGTCGTGATAACGGTCGCGGGATAGACGGATTCATTTAATAGAGATGAAGACCAGGGCATTAGCCTTGATTACCGCGCATATCGCCAAAGGTCGTTGATACAATCTCCTGAGCCCGCAGAATCGTAACTCAATCCCCCGAAAAGCCAGATCCTTCCGCTTGGATCGATCTGTGATACAGCCCAGGCCCGGGCCCCGGGGATGTTCGTCGATGAGGGAGTCCCCAGGGCGCCGTAATTTCCATTCTGCCCATAGATAGCGCTGCCCGACACCCAGGTCCATTGGAGGGCCGATGGATCGAATTTCCAGAGATCATTGAGCCAACCCGTGTTGTTGACCGAATCATAGCCAAAGCCTCCGAAGAGCCAGACGTTGCCGGTCGAGTCGATCCAGGTTGCGCCCGATTGCCTCCCTCCGGGGATATTAGTTGATCCCGCCAGGCCCCGGGTGCCATAGGTTCCCTTATGGTTGATGGCATCTCCTCCGGAGACCCAGGTCCAGAGGCCCGTGGCCGGGTCGAATCTCCAGAGATCGTTGAGGAGTCCTGGATTGTCGGATCCATCGATGCCTTCGCCCCCGAAAAGCCAGAGTCTGCCACCGGCATCGACCCAGGTTACTGCATCGACCCTGGATCCGGGAGTGTTCAGTGGGTCGGCCAGTCCTTTTGTGCCGTAGACGCCCTTCTGGAACCCGGTGTTGCCGCCGGCGACCCAAGTCCACTCGAGGGTCGCCAAATCATACATCCAAAGGTCGTTACTGGTATAAACGGCATTTTCAATACCGCCGAAGAGCCAGAATCTGCCGCTTAGGTCGACCCAGGATGCGGACTTAGCTCTCGCCCCTGGAACGTTCGAGGGATCTGCGACGCCCTTTGTGCCGTAGACGGGCGGCTGATTGACGTTTTCGCTTCCGGACATCCAGGCCCACTCTAGGGCCACCGGATCGAACTTCCATAGGTCGTTGAGTTCACCATTGTAGTTGGCCCCGTCTCTTCCATAACCCCCGAATAACCAGAGGTTACCCTGGGGATCTCGCCAGGATGCGGCTGATCGCCTGGCCCCTGGGACATTCGACGGATCGGCCGTGCCCCGTGTGCCGTAAATGCCGAATTGACCATCGACGTCGCTGCCAGAAACCCAGGTCCATTCGCCAGTGGTGGGATCATAATTCCACAGGTCGTTGTAGTAAGTGTAGGATAGAACCCAATTCCAAGATCCGCCGAAGATCCAGAATTTACCATTGGCGTCGATCCAGGAAACCGCGGAATCTCTTGCTCTGGGGACGTTCGAGGGATCTGAAACACCCTTTATGCCATAAACCCCCGGCTGTCGCACGGTATTGCCTCCGGATACCCAAGTCCACGTGCCGGCTGATATCGGAGTGGGGCCCGGAGGCGGCGTGTCGGGGCCACTCTGGCAGGCCGGATGAAGTGCTAGTAATGAAGACCAGAAAATTACTAAACCAAGTTTGATCCTCATTTGGCTCCCTCTTGAAACGCGTTCCCGCCGATAATCTTAAAATAAACCGATTATCAAAGTCCACCTGCCTGGGTTCTCGATTTGAATCCAATTCGCAGTCTGTACTCAAAAGCATGGCTCGTAGGCCATGCGCGTTCCCCGCTAAATAATCTTTAACGATTTCGCCATTTACAGGTAGCGTCGATAAGTCGATCCCAAGCTAGGTTTTAATATTGAATTAGAGGCAAAAGAGGGGATTGGCGGGAAGGTGTGGGAGTCGAACCCACCCGGGACGTTTATAGCCCCATACCGGATTTGAAGGCCTGTCTATAGGTTATCTAAACAATTGATATGACAGAGATAAGGGAAATCGTAAGCAGTTCTTATGGCCAAAATATGACCAATCAAGTCTATCTTATATGCTCCCATCTCGCTTCGCATTCCGCCCAGTATGCCTTGAGTTCTTTTTCAAATTTGGTATCGCCGAGCTTTGCCAGACCCGCCCTCAGTTGCTTATAACCTCCAATAGCCAGACGGTCAATCACGCTCTTCCAGTCCGGTCTTGCTTTCAAGTCGATGACAAATTGGCCTGGATACGCTTCAAAGAGCTCTGTGTACATGTAGGCTAACATTTCCCCAGTGACACCATCAGGCATACGCTCATGTAATAGGTAGGTCACAAGCTTAATTGTCTTATCATCGATATTGCTCGCGATGTCACGAAGTTGATCTAGGAAATAATCGCCACCCTTTAGGACCGCGTCATACATGCCGATATAGGTCCAAAGATGGTAGCTGTCTAGATACTTGATGGAGTCTAAGCAAGTCACGGGATCATGGATAAACAAGATTACGTCTTCAAGAGCCTTCTCATCATCGATCTTGTATCTGTCAGCCAGGCCCCGATCTTGTATCCTAGACCTAATTATCCCGATTTCTTCTTTAGCTTGCTGCCTATCGATAGACCGAGAGGTCCGAATACGACATAACGAGTCTAGAATTCTCTGGTCAAGCTTCTGGGCATAAGAAAGGATCATATTGGGGTCGTCTAAACGGATATCGATAACGGCATGACACCTGACAAATATCAATTCGTGAAAGTCGAGACGCCTCATGGTGACACTATTCACTGAGAAAGCCATTTTGGATATCGCGAGGACTGCCCTCTCTCCAGTCCCTACGATGTACTGCATGTCGCTACTTGGTCTTCCTGCTTCTCCCAGCCCCTCCGACATGGCCCAATAAGCATGGTCAGTTTCCCAGTCTTCCGTATAAACGAAAATTGTTGTACAACCAACAATTTCTTTTTTCTTCTCAATTAACTGGTTTACGACGTACTTGGTTTTAGGTAGTTTCTTGAAGGCACCCGGCTCGCTGTGCTCTACTTTTCCGGCCGAATAGCTTGATGGTAGGTCGCCAGGTTGCAGGACAATTGAAGCTAGGTCGACGTCTGAAAGGGATCTAGTTTCCTGTTCCAGAGCTCGTTCATCGGATTGTCTATCACTGATTGCAGTTGAGAACGGCGCAATTGCCACCAGCAAGATGACAACTAGAAGCAACAAGACCTTCATGGGCTTCTTTCCTGAACAGGCTGAGAGGATCTCTTTGGTTGAGGAACTCCGGTATCCTGGGTCTCACTAAATAGCCTGGCAAGAACCTCAACCGCGTTCCGTTTATTCTCGGGTGTTGGATGAGCATAGCGCATGGTCATCTGAATCGTCGCATGTCCCAGGATCTCTTTGACCGTTACAAGGTCGATCCCGCCTGTAACCATATAGGTCGCTGCAGTATGCCGCAGATCATGGAACCGAAGGTCGCTGATTGCCGCCTTTCTACAAGCGGCCTTAAAGCCTGTTTGAAGGTCGCTTACAGGTTTGCCTGTCTTAGCATTGGCGAAAACGAATTCACCGGTCTTCTTGATTGAGCCCAGAACATCAGCCAAAAAACTGCTGATGGGGATCTTTCTAGGCTTATTGCTCTTGGTCTGCTTGAGGAAAAAGAACTTGTTGTCGAGATCGATATCATGCCAACGTAAACGAATGATTTCGCCCTTCTTCATGCCGGTGTTCAGCGCAACCAGCAATATTGGCTGCAATCTGGGACTCGCGTTGGCAACCAATCGGTCTATCTCCTCCCGGGTGAGTATCCGCATCTCGATCTGTTGCTCTTGGAACAATTGGACTTCCTTGACCGGGTTCTCGTCGGCCATCTTCCATTTGATGGCCAGGGAGTACATATGTTTAAGACAGGCGAGTTCTCGATTGATAGTCGCGGGCTTGACCTTCCAATCCTTCCTCTTCTTGGAACCTGGCGCAGGAGGCAGCTTAATTTCGCCTTCAAGCCGCTTCTTCTTGTACTCTTCTATGTGCAAGGGCGTGATCTTGGAGAGCAGCATTCCGCTGAAGTTCGCTTCAAGGAACTTGATGCTGTTTTCATCGCGGGAAACGGATCGCTTCTTGTTCGTCCTACAATGCTCTAGGTAATCCTCGGTGAAAGCCTCAAAGTGGACCTTGTTTTCCCTCTTGAACTTGAATTCGCCGCGTAGGACATCTGCTTTTATCGCGGTCAGAGTGTTTTCAGCCTCTTTGCGGCTGCCGACGGCCTTCCGTTTTCGCCGGCCATCAACATATAGGTCTACGTACCACTTTTTCCCGACTTGATAGGTTCCCATTCTCCCCCCTAATTAGCACGCTCAACAGCGACCTTGTCATAATCTCGGGTTACAAAACGTTCGGATTCCGTCAGGCAGAAAGTACGTTTTAGTGCAGTTACTAAGAAGCGGTTGCGGGCTAAGATGTAAGCATCATCTTTCCAATCTGAGATAATTACAAAATGAATCTTTCTTTTACTTAGTTCTTTTTTAAAATAGGTGTTGAGCTTCTCCTTATCCTCCTGTATTTCAGTTGATACCCAAAGACCCTGTTGTCGCTGAAGGTAATGCGCCCTTCTAAACTTCCTATCAGAACTCTTGAATAAATCTTCGGGATTCGGGGCTGTTGCCATAGCCGTATCTGCCCCAGCGTTGATCGCGGGAAGGGTCTCTTTGATATGATCCAATAAGGACTTTATGCGGTACTTAACGTCAAATATGATATTAAGAAATCCTGTTTTAATCTGCCAATCGACTAGAGTTTCACCCTCACCAAGTCCAGAAACCTCATACCTGGCTCGTAAATATCGTTTTACATTTTTAAGAGGTCTCATCTCAAAAATCGCAGCAGTATGCTTATCGAACTGTGCTAAACGCTCGCGATACGCGATAAGCTGTAAAGGGCTCATTCTTTCGTCAGCGATCTTTATCGCAATATATAGTTCTTCAACTGGGAAATTAGAGCTAGTGCCAGCGACAAGCATATCCCCGGGTAACCTGTCATAAGGTGGCCCAAAGTTATACCGCCACATATCAGTGATCTTGTCGTACCATACCCACGCATCTTTAATAGAATCTGGAAGGAATGTACATCGCTGAATTGCCGCCCCTTCATTGTCCCTATATTTCTTAGCGATATCGACAAAGGCTCTAATTAGAGTAGATTCGTCGCCTATAAAAGGAAGGGGAATAAGGGGATCCCGTCGTGGCCTTCGCTTACGAAAGCCGATCAACCTAGATCTCACCCTTATTAGTTTGGCCATCGCCCTGATTTGTCTAATATTAGGGGCTGTAAAGGAGGATATGTCAAGGTCCAATTAGGGTGAAGGAATTTAGATTGGTTCATGCCCTACAAGCTTTATTACTGCTTCCCTTATACCCTCGGCTTTGCCAGCCTGGAATTCTTTTAATATCTCACCAGCAGCCCAAAAGAGTAATCGGCATCTATTAGAGCAGAACTTTTGTTTAATCCTTGTGATAGGAAACGTGCTCCTGCAGAATGCGCAAGCAGGCTTTACCCGTTTTGACCCAGGTCTTGATATGGCTGGGGCTGTAATTGTGGCTCTCCGCGCGTTAACGAGGGGATTCTGGGCTTCTTTTGGGCTTGGCAGTTCCTTCATGTCCAACTTTCTATCCTCCATTCAAGACGGCGATTTCCGGTTTTAGGTGCTGCTCTTTTTTCTAATGGCTAATATTTTTAGTAATTAATATATAATCAGCATGATACGTTAAAACAGCTGTTTTTGGGAGACTCCCTTTTGGACACATTATGGCCATATTGAAGATATAGCTGCGGATTTCCTCCCATATAAACTGACCAAGAGTGATGCATGTATAGTCCAGCAGAGAGATATAAAGCCGCGTTTTGGGGCGGCCATTTTCTAGTTGGCCTTCTTTGGAATGATGGCCATCTTTAAAGGTGGCCAAGATTTCAAAGTTGGCCAAGCAGGAGAAAACCCTAACACTGTCAGCTGACACTTTTCTCTTGTTTAATGATTTCATGATGTCATGTTTTTATGGTAAAAGTGCAGTGCCTCTAGTCATTTCTCTAGGCCCCATATCCATCTTCCATGAGATCCTCCCTCACGGAACACTCGTATATCGAGCAGCTTTTTTGCCCTTAGCAGAGTCTTTTCTTTGATTCCTGCTTCCTGGGCTTGCCTAATAACCTCCATAGCGGCTGCTGGGCCGGTCTTTAATAGAACCGTAAGGAAGGACCTCGCTTCTTCTAGCTGAGGCCCAAGCTCCCTATGGTCCGAAGCCAGAAAGTTTTCCAGGTTGAAATCTTCAGGAACTCGTTCATAGGTGAGCCCGGGATTGTCGCTAATATGAAAGAAATATGCCTGGGGTTCTATGGGGCTCAGGTTAGTCTTAATTGGCGCAAACAAGCGACGAAATGGCTGATTTGCTTCTTGGTTCATCTTATCTTTGATGACCATAAAGACAGCCCGCGCTTTCCCAACCCAGCCAGAAGCTGAGCCTGCCGTTCTGTAGATGGCCTGCATTACGGAGCTCTTATTCAGATGAGAGGTAAGGATGAGCGCTGCACTTGCCCTTTCCGCAATCTCTGATAAGGGGGTGAGCATCGCTCTTACCTGATCAACGGCGTTGGGATTCACTCTTCCAGAAAAATCCAGAATGGGGTCAATAATGATTAGTTTTGGATTCCTATGTCTGATTTCGGAGATGAGAGCTGAGCGACCGGCCCCATTGGATAGGTCCAAAGGAATCTGAAGAATGGAGATTCCTGATAAATCCGCCTTTAGCTTGTCTAGTCTCGGACGAAAGGTATCCGCTGCGCCGTCTTCGCAGGATAGTATCAGTGAATTTCCTCTTTCTGAGCAAGGTGATCCATCTGGCCAATCCCTACCCGTGGAGAGCCTTGCCGCCAGGTCCAGGCATAACCAAGTTTTTCCCGCCCCGGGATCTCCGCTGATAAGGTTGATCTTTGAGATAGGAAAGTAGTTGGGCCATAGCCAATTGATGGGTTCGGGTTCTACTTCTGCAAGTTTAATGGATCTGGGACCTCTGCTAATTCCACTCTCCAACTTTTCGTATTCGACGAATAGTAATCGGATCTTATCGAATGAAGTTGGATCATATTCGCCCGTCTTAAGAAGCTGGTTTGCTTCTCTGTCAACCAGCGGGATGATCTTCTCCATGCAGCGGGTCCGCAAAAGGTCAGAAGATAGATCGAAGAAGCGCTCCGGTGTAACCCTGTAACATCCATTCGTGAGGTTCTGAAGTTCTTCCAAGGAGATTCCTGCTTTTTCCGCTAATTCAAATTCATCTATGGAATCAGGCTTCCTGTCTTCCCAAATATCCGCGATTATTGCGAAGATCCTCTTATGATCGGGCCTTGAAAATGCGTTAACGCAAAGATCCGGTGCCTTCTCGAGAAGGGAAGGCTCCCTGATCAGGGCTGTTAATATTAGTTTCTCAGAATCAAAGGCATAACTCATTTCTAGCGTCCTTTTCTTCTGTGCCCGATGATGTAGTCCGCTTCTTCAACGGCCTGGCGGCGTAGCCAGGATTCAATTTGGTTCAAATCGAATCGAAGGGCGCGACCAAGGCGAATGTGGGGAACAGCCTTAGCTTCCGCGAGTTTGTAGAGGAAGGATTGAGACATGCCCAAAAGATGAGCTGCTTCGGCTACAGATAGAAGTCGCTTTTCCATTCAAATCACTCTTTCCCATCCCTGAGGACATTGCCGAAATCCCTAGGACTAATCCCCTGTGCTTCGAGCAAATCATCCAATTTATGTTTGTCTATTCTCATACCGATCCCTGGGATTTTGGAGAAGGGGATTTTCCTGTGATGACAAGCTCGATAGATGCTCTTAACATGCAAACCGAGGTATTCCCCGGCTTCCGAAGCCTTAAGCCAACGTCTTTCAATCGACATCCTCAAGTCTCCTCAATTCTGCTATTCATTTCAGCAATCAGCCACAAGATAGGACCCTAGGGAAGGAATGTCAGTAACGCAAAAGGAGAGTGTTTGAGAGGAAAGTGTAACGAAGTTCGCCCTAGAAGCTAGGGCAATAATAAGTACGGTCAGGGAAGATGATCATCGGGTCAAGTTCATTGAGGTTCTTAGTGTGTGCTAAATATAGATTGGCTGCAAAAAGGAAATAATCACCGAGATCAGTTCCCTGGAATGGCGGTTCTGTATCCATGAAGAGCTCCTTCGCGAACTCAGGAATTTCAGGCTGGGTAAAAATAAGGTCTTTATTGACCTTGCGTTTAAGCCATAGATGCAAATACTGAAAAGAAGAGTCTGCAAACGAGCCAATGGGGGAAAGAATAGTCAAGCCTTCATTTCCCGCAGTAATCCAGTCAAGTGCAAGATTAAGAATGAGACGAGGCATCTCCTTTTCCGTTATCTTGCCATTTGCCCATTTGTATATAATCAGCCTCATCCATAAATCAAAATCATCCTTTTCGTGCCCCTCTCCAGCTAATGGCAACTTTTCTAATATAAAATTCTCAAGGCTGCCTCTAAATCGATACCTATGATATTGGGTTTTAAGATAATCCTCGATGCCATCAGTAGGTGACCATTCTTCATAAAAGCTAAATTGACATATTCGCTCCCAGAACCAAAAATATAGATCGCCTAACAATTTCCAATCAATTCTATGGCCGCTTCCTGCGATCAAAATTCCCCAACCCACTGAGATGATGCTCTTTTTATTCAGCCCCATCCCTCTTTTTCCCAATTGACAGGTTCTTTCAAAGAAAAAGAGAATCAGTTCGCGCGGCAAAACATAATCAAGCCAAAAATTCCTGATAGCTTTTTCTTTTAATAATTCGCTGTCAGATCTATTACTGATGGGCAAGCCACCTGCCTTATTCATAAGTTTGTCTATTTTGCGTACCCCTTTGAAGATATCCTCCTTCATCTTATTTATAGTTGATCTGATCTCTTTGATTTCTTCAAAAGTAAAGGGCTCATTTCTTTTTTGCACAAGAAAATCTATTGGGGCAATCGCAAATACCTGGGCGAATTTAAAAAGACGAATTCCCCATTTGTCCGATAAAATATTATCGACTTCCTTGGGGCTTCGCTTACCTGGGATATTAACCAAGAATATCTCGCGGAGAGTCATTTATCAAAGGGCAATGCACTTTAGCTTTAATAGAAAATGGAGGGCAATTCATATCATGTAGGGTCGCAAAGGCACTTTAGGTCATTATAATGTTCTTTATCTGCAAATCTGATGAATTCTAAAGTTCCTTTAGCTATATCCTTTGCTTCAAACATGGTCGCTGTTATAGGTCTCGAAAAATCTTGACCGTGCGAATTCTCGTTGACAAACTTGAGTATGAAATCGCCGACGCCTTTTCTAAGATGTTCCTGATTTTTAACAAATCTATTTAGGACGATGCTGGAAAATTGCTCAGATGTTCTGCATGCCCATTTGAAGGCCGCAAAATATTCTAGCAACTTGCGTGCTACATTTGGTACAAGTGGAGCATCCAAGGTTCCCTTACCATTTGCATATAGGTATAATTGCCCAAATAAGTACTGATACTCGCTCTTATATTCTTTGAGCAGTTTGGGGAGATCTTCTATCAATAGCTCACGTTTTCCTTCTTTAGTAATTATGCTAATACGGTATAGATGAGATCTGTCCTTATTAGGATCGCTAATGAACCAGTCGCGTACTAAATTAAAAAAATCATAATTATGAGTAAATAGCAGTAGTTGTTTAGCAGAATTGAGTTGTCTCTTTAATAGGCCAAAGGTTCTAAATAGAAATATAGCATCTTGGCTATCCACGGGGTCATCTATAACCACGATGCACGAAGACTTATTACAGCCCTCTTCCTCGAGCTTTACGAAGAAGTATATGAGAGCGAGTATGCTCTTTTCGCCTTCGCTGAGATGCTTCGCAATCTTTCCCCTCGTCTTAAGAACATATCCTTCATTACCAGTCGCTGATTCTGGGATATCGAGATATATTTGGCCCTCCCCAAAATATTCTTTTGCCATCTGGTTTATCTTATCGACTGCAAGTCCAGTGTTTTTCAACGCGCCTAGCTTAGTAGAAATATCCTTAGATAGTCTGTCACGGTTTTGTTCTAAATCCCTAAGCTGGGAATCGAGCTCTTCGGATTCCTTTTTATGACGGAAATATTCTTTGTCTATGAAGATGCTGGCAATTGTGTGCAACTCAATACGCCTTGCTGCCTCGCTTATCTCCTTTCGACTTTCTTTTACACGTCCGTTATGCTTAATGATAAGACCGTTTATTTTGAAGACGGCTTCGTTATAAGCGCTGACGTGGTCAGCGGGGAATTGAAGGCCCTCGACTGATCCGGCCTTTGTTTGTAGGGCTTCTTTTTTTGATTCTAATCGATGGATTAAATTAATGATGGTTTCCTTTATGCTATTTCCCTCGATTTCCAGTGATTTCTTTGCTTTCAGATAATCCTTGGCAATATCCGGAAATAACATACTTGAATCAAGATCTATTGGCGGTCCCGGTATTTCCTGCTTATTTAAGATAATGATGTTCTTATCTATTCTGCCTTTTGTTTCCTCTAACTCGGCAGTAAAATACTTGCTCAATCTATGGAATAATTCCGGCGGTATACGGTTATGGCAGAATTGACAGATATCTAGTTTACGAGCGCTATGGATGCGGAAGCCAACCTCTGTCCAATCTCTTAATTCTTTATCTTCAATGAGCTCCGTAATTTCTTCTAAGTATAGGTCTGACTTTAGAATGTTGTTGGCATCAACAAATAGGGTTTCCATATCTTGGAGTTCAGCTAGAGTAAAGGAAACCGCTTCCTTCTCTTGTTTAATTACTTCTCGATGATCAGCTAGGATGTCTGGGTCAGCAATAATAAGATGATCGAGATCTTGCTCTCTAATAAGCCCTTTGCTTAACAGATCTTCTACCTTGTTCTTCCTATAGTTCCGTCCATAATAAGCATCATTGGCAAGGGGAGTGTTCCCGAATTGTTTAGGTACTTCGCCAGCAGCCTCAGTAAGGATTTGCTCGTGCTTAGGAACCTTGGGCTGTTTACCCCGTAGCTTGCCATGTTCATCTATTGCTTTTCGCTTTTCGTCCTCAAGGAGCTTAATTTCTTTCTGTAATTCGATGTTTTCCCTGCCTATCATAATGATCTGCTTGGCCTTGGAATCGTTAAAGCTGATATTCTCATTTATGAATATTTCGTTGAATACCCGTATATCGAGATCATGCGTTTCCAGGTCGTTTCCTTTATAGATTCGAGCATCCGATTGAATACTAAATTCTATCGACTTGTACTCGGGCAATTCGATTCTTCTCTTTTCCAAGAAACTGAAGAGCCTCGAAACCGTGGTCTTACCAGATCCGTTCCATCCGTAAATGAGGTTATATCTTTTGAAATCATCAGCCTGCCAGCTAAATGAATCAAAGGCGTCAATGTTCTTAATTTCCTTGATTTTATTGATCATAATGTCAGACCCCATGCCGATTGAATAGTAGGGCACAAAATAATAATCTCGCGTTCAGAGATTCAAATGTTATATGGACTCTCTCATAATGTACTTAAAATAAATAGGGAACGTAAAGTTAAAAAAATATTGCAGCTATAAAGCCATTACGGTGTTAAGAATATTCCTAGAGCTTTATAAGTCCTTAATTTTTAAAATACTAAAGTTTTAAAGGTTTAAAGGGATTATAACCAGTAAATGTTTCGATTCTTAGATACCCGCTGAGTCACTATATTTCTTATGACCAAATTGTGGCTAAAAATGTCCAATATCATGCCAAATTGTACTAATGGGTGCTAAACGGTTAGCATAAAAACATAAAAGTTATTATTTTCATAATATATTGAAAATAATACTAAATAGGGGAGTGGCGGGAAGGTGTGGGAGTCGAACCCACCCGGGACGTCTATAGCCCCATACCGGATTTGAAGTCCGGAGGCATCACCGGATGCCTCACCCTCCCGTGGGCTCGAATATCCTAATCCCCTGGAGGCGGAGCGTCAAGTCCATTGAATCTCCTGTTCGAGTCCGAAAGCCCCTCTTGACGTCCTCCATCGGCGCTTTCCGGCCATCCTTTGCTTCCTAAATGATCAAGGGGATTCGGGCGTATACTCACTGGACATAGGGGTGTCCGCATGGTCTCCGAGCGAGCCCGAGATCCTCGAGTCCATAAGCTTAATCTAGGAGGAACGATCATGAAAAAGCCCGTACTCATGATCCTGGCTCTCTTGGCCGCGCTGGACTTATCCGCTCAAACGACGATCATCCTGCCTGACGTGCAGAAGCCCCACCAAATCGTCGTCGATGGCAACGACCTCTACATTTTTGACGAGGCCGATTATTCTTTGCACGTCTATACGATCTCTCCCTTCGCCCCGAAACTGAAATTCGGCCAAAAGGGGGACGGTCCCCGGGATTTCAAGTACCTTCCGCTAGTCTCGGTCCAGCCGGAAAACCTGACCTGCACGGATTTCACCAAGATCATCTGGTATTCCAAAAAGGGCGAGGTTTTAAAGGCCATGGAGTTCTCGGCCTTGAAGGATTTCGATATCAACTCTGAAATGCTCCTCGTTCCCGTCAAGGATCATTTTTTACGGATCACAGCCGACCACGCGAACTACAAACGTCGCGTTGACCTGCTCGATCCCAATTTTAAGACCGTCAAACGACTCTACGAAGGCGTCTTTATCTGGATGCAGGGCTCCGCGACTGATTGCAGGACGGATACGGTCAGCTCCGAAGGGCTGGTTTTTATCGCTGATACCGAAGGATTCCGCATCACGATCTTTGATGACCAGGGAACGCTCCTGCGGACGATAGACAAGAGCCGGGAGGTTGCCAAAGTCCAAGACCGCGCACTTCTGCATCAGTACTGCGTTTCGGACGACAAGATCTATGCCACGACCTATGTGAAAAAGGACGGCCTAACGGAGATGCTCGTTCTTGACCTCGAAGGCCGCATCCTCAGCAGACTTGCCCTGCCCCTCCCCTCCATCAAGCCGGAGAGGGGCGTTTTACGATATGACCTATTTACCGTGGCCCAAGAAACGCTCTACGAGCTCGTCCAAAATAAAGTCACCGGCATATGGGAACTCCTTATCAGGACCGTGAAGGGCTCAGCGGTGCCGAAATGATCATCGCCCCGGAGGCTTTATTGAGAAGGGGGCCTTTTCTGAAAGATCATGGAGGAATGCGCGACCGTTGAAGAGGTCGTCGCTGATATGCTGATTCGCGGGTTCCAACGATTCGTGCCTGCACGAAAAAATGGTTATGCCAACCCCGTCTTATTGTTAAGCTGTTACTAATTAATCGTGCAGAAAATGTGCAAACTTATGCACAATCCGGCTCAGCCTAGATCAAGCGTGATAAAACCATCAAGATCGGTAAGCGCAAGAAAAATAAATCAATTACAGTCCAACAGGCGGAAACTACGAGAGGTTGATTTTCCCACAAGGCGCTTTTCGAGTCCAGAGGCATCACCGGATGCCTCACCCTCCCGAGGGCTGAACGATGGTAGCCCCTCAGCGACAAGGTGTCAAGACGGTCCTGAGATGTCGGGACGCACTAGAAATGGGTTTATCTGGTGGACCGGCTTACAGCATAATTATTACAGCTCTTTTCGTCGAGAATACGGATGATCTCATTACAAGCCGCCTTGTACTTGGGCTCCTTTATAGCTATATCGGTGTAAATGGCGATCAATTTGGTGGTCCCTGTAAGCCCCCAAAGACTTCGACCCTCCAGAATGTTCCTTTTGTAGGTCCTGATTTCCGGCCAATTGTTCAAAATATACAGGGGCCGGTCGTGCATTATTTTTTCTATGTGATCGGCCATCACCTCGGATAAAACGCCACTTTCGTGCTTATCATAAATCCCGGCAAATACTCTCAGAGCATAATCATTCATTTCATCCATTTTATGGTATAAGTAATCGAGCCAATTCCAGGCGCTCGGCAAATCTGCCAAGAAAAATGCCGGAACGGGATGCCCACTATACCTCGAGAAGCACCCGTATTCAGGTATGGCCTTTTCCATCAGAGAGATGAATTTATTTGTCTTCATTTCGTCTTGAGGTCTTCGAAGACTATCAAGAAAGGCTTCCCCTATTTGCCTCTCCAGCTCGGGCATCGGGCAATCCTCGGAAATACGTTCCTCGCAGGCGAGGCTCGAAAACAACACTTCTTTAATCTCAACTCCAGGGGGAATTCTAAAAAGGAATTCGGCGCACGGGATATTCACCGGAAGCCCGGCCGAGTAACCAAGGAAAAAGCAGTTCGGATTCCCGTCTCCTTTGACCAAAAAGGAACCAGAACTCTCTCCCCATCCAATCCTAGGGTTTGTAAAGACAGACGATCTCCAATAGTACGTAATCTCGATATCCTCGCCGCCAGGAGCCAGCAAAGCGATTGATATCCGCTGAGCCACTCTCGAGAGGTCACCAGCCTTGTCGATGGGGATTTCCGAATTCTCTGGGAATATATATTTCAAGATATCGTCGGATCTCACTTGCGTGGGAAACAGGTCTGCGATTACGGGACAGGCGCTTTGATTCGGGCGCATATTGAATTGGGCTTCTAATCTAGAAACGACGCCAAGGCTTAGGACGAGGACCGCAAGTGGGATCCCGAGCCCGACAATATGCTTACCAGGATGACCGGCTGTGCCCATCGGTCCAGTTCGCTTTAGTCAGCGGCAAGGTAGCACAGAGCGTGGGGGGAGTGCAAGGGCGGTGGAGGGCGGGGCAGACCGTTTCGTTGTGTCACACACAATCCCCGATTAAAATGTGTAAGAATTGTGCAATCAATTGCAAAAACTGGCTCAGTTCCGTTTTACGGGAGAGCGGTGCCTCAGTCGCTCCGTGACGGTTTTTGCACGCTTGATGCCTTCTTTCGACTTTGTTACACTCCTTTCACCATTTAACATTCGAAAGAAGGTGGAACATGAGTAAAAAGGCATTGGCCTATTTTTGTCTCGCTATGGCTGCCCTCGCTACTCTATGGCTCGTCGGCGGGATCGTGACGGTAATGCAGAACAATATCACGTACGGGCGCGGCCTATTGAGCGTGGCCAATACGAATGTCCCACTGCTATTCGCGACGGTTATCGCCATTGCGATCCTTATCCTAGCGGGCTGGCAGCTCCTCCGGCCGTCCCGCCGTTGGCTCGGCGCCTATGGGGGATTCCTGGCTTGCCTCGGGCTGTTCGTTATCATCGTCCAGACCATCTTTCCCCTTTCCCTCCGGATTGACATCAGGGCGATGCTGTCGATCCAGGTCCATACCCTATGGCTGGGTTTGGTCTTCTTGGTCGCAGGCGTGGGTCTTTTCGCGCGATTCAGGAAATAATTACAAATTACGCGGAGATCGCCCCCAATGAACAAACGAACCTTCGCTGTGATCTTTTGCCTTCTGGCCGCCTGTGAAATCGGCTTTTCTCAAGCTCCACCGCCTCCGCCCGGCGGCGGGGCTCCCGGGGAGCGCCTCCGGGCCGAAGGGGACATCCCCGGGGCGATCGCCGAGTTCGAGAAGGCCTATGCCCAGGATCCCAACGACCAAAAGAACGTCTACAACCTGGCCCTGGCCTTCTCCATCAACCGAAAGCTCGATAAGTGCTTCCAGTTCCTGGCCTTGGCCGTCGATATGGAGCCTTCCCTTGCGCCATTGACGGATCCGGACCTTCTGACGGCCAGAGGGGATAAGCGCTGGACCGCCTTCGAGGACAAGCTCGTCGCCACGCTCAACGCCAAGCTCAACAACCCTTACAAGGACGTCGAATACGCCAAGGCGCTTTGGAAAATGAGGGCCTGGGACCAGGCTTTCTTTATCGAAGTCGGCATCGCCGGGCGGAAGGTGGGCATGAAATCCTCCGTCGTCGAGGCGCTGTGGGCGTTCAAGTTCATGATCCAGGCCAGGAATCAAGCCGAGCTCGAGGGGCTGATCGCCAGGAAGGGCTGGCCGCGTGTCGGCCAGGTGGGGCCAGAGGCGGCCATGGCCGCCTTTCTCGTCACGATGCATTCGAGCGACGGAGCACAAAAGAAATATCTGGCCGATATCAAAAAGGCCTGCGAAGCCAAGGAGCTCCCCTGGGAGAGGTATGCCGCGATCTACGACCGGAGCTTGTTCAACGACGGCAAGCCGCAGAGGTTCGGCACGCACACGAGCTATAACGAACAGACGAAGACGACGGAGCTCTATCCTCTCGAGGACGAATCCAAGGTCGACGAATGGAGGAGGGAGCTCGGATTGCCGCCCCTGGAAGAATACCTGAAACAATTCAACATCATCTATCGGCCGAAGAAGTAGGGAGTCCGGCGGGCCTGTCGGCGCTCACGCGGCACAGAAGGACGGCGCCGCGCTCAGAAGGAGATCGAGCTCGGCCCGAAGCTCCCCGAGCCGGGCCTTGGCGAGATCGTATTCCTGTTTGATCCCGATGAGCCTCTCGCGGATCCGGATCTTCTCGTCCCGGACCCTGCCGCGCACGCCGGCCATGGTCGCCTCGTACTCGTCCTTGAGCGCCTTGAGGCCTTCCCGATGCCTTTCGACCTCCGCCCTGAGCGCGGCGACGAGGCCGGCCAGGGCGAAACCCTGCCGGAGCCCGGCGATGAGCTGTTTCACGGACACGACGGCCTCGACCCGATGGGCGTTGGCGCCGCAGAAGACGAAACCATTCTCGAGGTCGCCCTTGCGGGCGGCGTCGAGGGCTTCGGATATGCAGTAGCGGGCCTCGCGGGCCCCGCAGCTTTCGAGGCAGCGCGAAGGACAGCGGAAGACCTTCTTGTCCCCGCGGGCGATGGCTTCGAGGAACTCGCCCCTGATAGCCCGTCCAGGCAGGCCTACGGGTGAGCGGATGATGAGGATATCCTCCTCCTTGCAAGCGAGGTAGGCTTTCTTGAAGCGGATGTCGGCGTCGCACTCGTGCGTCGCCACGAAACGCGTCCCGAGCTGGACGCCCTTCGCCCCGAGCTTCAGGAACCTGGAGATATCTTCTCCCGTGAATATCCCGCCCGCGGCGATGACGGGCAGGGCGCGGCTCCAGCGCGTCTCGAATTCCGCGAGCGCTTCGACCACTTCGGGGACGAGACGCTCGAGCGCGAAATCGGGATCGTCGATCTGCTCCGGCTTGAAGCCGAGATGGCCGCCCGCGCGGGGGCCTTCGACGACGACGCCGTCGGGGATATCGTGGTATGCTTTTTCCCAGGACTTGAAAATGAGCCGGGCCGCCCGCGCCGAGCTGACGATCGGCACGACTTGGACGCCGGCCCGCCTGATGGCCTGGACCGGGATGCCTTTGATCGGCAGGCCCGCCCCCAGGAAGAGCACGTCGACCTTCTCTTCGACCGCGGCCTCGAGTAGCTCGTGGAAGCAGTCGACGGCCACCATGATGTTGACCCCGATCATCCCGGCCGACTTGCGGCGGGCCTCGCGGATCTCGCGTCGCAGGGCCCTGACGTTCGCGGCCACGGGATCGGCGTAGTAATCGTCCTCGATCATGCCGATGGCGTTGGCGGCGATGACGCCTATCCCGCCCTCCCGGGCCACGGCCGCGGCCAGATTGGAGAGAGAGATGCCGACGCCCATGCCGCCCTGGACGATGGCCAGGTCCGCCGTCTTGTCACCGATCCGGAGCCGGGGCACCGGGTATTCCGCTACGCAGGATTCTTTGAGCTTGGCGATCTTGGCCTCGAGGGCCGCAAACAGACTCATGGGCAGGCGATCATTGGTGTTTGACCTTACAGGACCGCGTCCATGATAGGGGTTAGACCAGAACGTGTCAAATCGCTCCCCGTCGGACGGTTCAAACAAGAGAACGGGGAAAAAAGGGTCCTTCCGGGAGCGGCCCCGGAAGGACCCGTCAGGCCCTGTTAAAAAGCGATGGGCAGCGTCGTGGTCGCGTTCGCGGTCACGGCGACGCCGGTCGCTTCGAACGTCGGCTTGCCGCTTGTCGAGGCGACGACGGTATACGTGCCGGCCGGCAGCTTGATGGCGTAGGTGCCGCCGTCCTGGACGTTGGCCGACCAGACCTCGATCATGACGTCCCCGCTCGTCAGCGTGACCGTCGTCCGGACGGAGATGGTCACGTAGGCGTCGGTGGCCGGATTGGCGATGGAGACCGCACCCTCCACGGTGCCGAGATCGGCCGGGGCGACGTCCTCGATCGAGAAATCCTGGGTGGGCGTCGTATCGGCCTCGACGGCGAGCTCGACGGCGAGCGGCGCGTAGACGGGCTCCACGTCGCCCAGCCGGCTGGCGACGAGATTGTAGGCGCCCGCACCGATGAAGAGCTTATAGGCTCCGGCATCGTCGCTGAGGGTGGCGGTCCGGACGACGACCCGGTCCTTGGCGTCGGCGGCCAGGGCGTCGTAGAGCTGGGCGCTGACGAGAGCTCCGGGGACGGCCACGGGGCTCAGGTCGGCGGCCGGGGTGGACACCTGGCCGCTGACGATCGCGGCGAGCTCGGTCCCGAGCACCTGGATCGTCGGCTTCAGGAGATACTTCCCGCTGCGGCCGGCGACGACGACCGACCTCGAAGCGTCGAAGTCGAGGAGCAGCTCGGTCGTGCGGTTCTCGTTGATCTCGAACCCCTGGACGATCTTGATGCCGCTCTGGAAGCCGCTCGGGATCTTCAGCTCGTGATAGTCATTGGAATCGTCGATCACGTAGTTCGCGAAGGGATGGGCTTGGCTGCGGATGTTGACGCCGCCGTCGGCCGTCTCGCCGATCATGAGCCGCAGCTGGGTGTACTGGCCGGCGGAAAGGTCGGCCAAGGCCAGCTGTTCCCGCACGCCGTTGACGAGCTCCAGGAGATTGACCGTCTTGTTGGGGGTGGAGACGGTCGTCCAGGTGTCTTCCATGTCGCCTTCGGCATGGACGGCGACCTCCCGGATGGTGACGTAGACCGCATTGTACTGGTCGGTCGCGGCGTCGGTCAGGCTCAGGGAGAGCCGGCCGGTGTTACCGCCGATACCGCAGGCGGCGAAGCCCGCGGCCAAGACGGCCAAGGCCGCGAGGACCTTGATTTTGGGAATGGACGATCTCATGGCATAACCTCCTCTTCCGATAGTAATTAGCCCCTACTAGCAGATCCTAATGATAGTTCCCTTGGAGGGGGGTGTCAAGTCACGGGCTCAAAATGCTCCCTAGCGGGCATGTTGTTCCCCCTAGAGCCCGAATTTCTTCTTGAGCTCCGCGTCGATCTCGGCCGCCGCCCGGCTATTGAGCCCTTTGGCGCGGGCGGGCTCCTTGAACCCCGGTGTCGAGGGACGCGCCTTGCGGGCCATGATGAAGCTCGATGGCCGGATCGACGCGCCGTGGGCCCGGCAATTGTTCCCGACCTTGTTGTCGTCGGACACGACCGTGATGTCCGATTTTCGTCCCTTGTAGTCCCGGACGAAACGGATGAGCTCGTCGTCCCCGCCGTGGGAGCTCAACGAGAAGAGGCAGCGGATGCCGGCCAGCCGCTGGTCGCGGCCGCCCGAGTACTGGACGTCGCCGTCGAAGACGATCAGGCATTCGACGCCCGGGTGCTCGCGGGCCCAGGCCGAGATCCGGACGGCCAGGCGGTTCCGGGCGTTCTGCAGGCCCTCCGAGAGGCTCGCTTCGAGCTCCGGGACCCGATGGATGACGTTGTAGCCGTCGACGAGGAGGAGGCGCTCACGCGGCATCCAAGGACCCTCCCTCGGGAACGCGGGGGTCGCGGCCGCGGGCCAGCGCGTCGAGGAATCGAAGCCGGGTCTCGGGAGAAGCGGGGATATCCTCGCGGACCGCGATCGAGCCGTCGCGCACCGTCACGACCCGGGTCACGAGCCCGGCCAGGGGCTCGATGGCGTGGGAGACGGCGACGACCGAGGCCCCCGCGGCGGCGCGCTCGCCGATCCAGAGCACGACGTCGTCGGCGATCTGCCGGTCGAGGGCGTCGAGAGGCTCGTCGAGCAGGATGTGGTCCGGGCGCCCGACGAAGGCCGCCGCGAAGAGGGCCCGCTTGCGCTGCCCCGAGGACAGCTCCCGGACCGACCGCCCGGATTCGTCCGCCAGCCCGAAGATCTCCAGGGCTTTGGCCCCCGCGGCCTTCGGCTCGCCGCGGAGGCGGCAGACCAGGTGAAGGACGTCCCGGAGGGTGGCGTAGGGCGTGATGTCGGGGAATTCCGGGAGATAGGCCAACCCGCGGCGCGCTTCGGCCTCCCGCACCCAGAGGTCGAGGCCGTCGACGAGGATCCGGCCCCGGTCAGGCCTTTCGACGCCGGCCGCGAGCTTGAGCAGGGTGCTCTTGCCGCAGCCGTTCGGGCCGAGAAGGAGCGTCAGGCCTGGCCCGAGGGGGAAGGACGCGTTCCGGACGACGGGCCGGCCGGGCTCGTAGGCGAACGTGACGTCTTCGAAGACCATCATGACGCGCTCCAGGACAGGGGATCGCCGGCGTTCGAGTGGTGCCGTTCGGCCCAGCGGGTGGGCTTGAGGCGCCGCTCCGCGCTCCGGGCGAGGAGGAAGGCGGCGGGGGTCGCGGCCGCGATGAGGAACGAGGTCCAGGGGGCGAGGGCCAGGACGAAGGACAGGATGGCGCCTTCGACCGCGATGTGCCCGAGCGCCCCGAACGGCCGGTCGCCGGCCTCGCGAACGGCCCCGGCGCCGCGGACAGCCAGCCAGGCCAGCGGCCCCAAAAGATAGCCGGCCAGCCAGGCCGGTCGCCGGAGAAAGGCCAGGCCGAAAGCGACGAGGGGCAGGCCGAGAAGGGCGAGGAGGAGCGCATCGTCCCGCACCCGGGCCGCGGACGACCGCGGCAGCGAGCGCAGCCATGGCCAGGCGGGCCGGCGTACGGCCAGGACGTCGGCGGCCGGTCCGATCAACGCGGTCAGGCCGAAGGCGAGGCCGAAGACGGAGATAGCTTCGGCCGAGCGCGGTGCAAGCTCGTTGTTGGCCAGGAAGACCCGGGCGGCGCCGAGGACGAGAAGGGACGGCAGGCAGGCCAGGGCGAGCCGGCCCCGGCCGGCGCGCAGGGCGAGCGCCTGGAAGAATACGGCGGCCGGCAGCTCGCGCCGCGGTGTGCGGCGCCCGCGCGGGACCGGGCCTCCGCCGGGAAGGGCCATGGCGCCGACGAGCAGGAGGACGGAGATGGCGAGCACCGCCGGATCGCCCGCGAACGACAGGAAGCAGGCGGCGGCCGGGACGATCTTGATCCGGCGGGGGATCGCCGAAGGGAGACTGACCAGCCCGGCCGCGGCGGAACCGGCGATGAGGCCTATGATGTGCGGCAGGAAACGCATGACGTGTTCGGCGACGCGCGCGGTGAAGGCGGCACCCGGCATCGGTCCCGGATCCGTGACGGCCCAGGCGAATACGGCCAGAACCGCGAGGAGCGGCGATTCCGCGACGACCAAGGAGAGGAGGGCGGACAGCCGCTGGGCGCCGGGTCCGACGGGGAGCGAACGGGCCCAGCCCCCGCTCCCGGCCGCGATCCGGGGGGAAACGACGCGGGCCAGCCCGAGGAGGAGAAGCGTTCCCGCCAGGCCGGCCTCGACGAGGCTCCCTTCGACGAAGAGAATGCGGGCCAGCTCGAGCGCGAACTCGGGCCGGAGGATATAGTAGAGAAAGAGCGTCGCGGCCAGTACCGGGGCCAGGACGCGCAGGGCCAGCCGGGCGCCGACCCGGAGGTGGAAGAGGAAGAGGGCGCGCCGGGCTTTCATGGGAGGGCCTATTATACTCGTATAACGCCGGAGCGGGCAGGCCGTTCCCTCGGTAGGCCGGTCGGACCGGGTCCTACCGCGCGGCGGCGAGCTCGGCCAGGAGCGCGGCGAGCTTGTCCAGGGAGCCGTTCCAGCCGGCCCGGGCCATCTCCGAATGCTCTCCCGGCGGCATGCCCGCGTGGCGCAGGGTCAGCTTGGTCCCGCCGGCGCTTTCCTCGAATGTCGCCGTCAGGACCATCTCGCGCGGGAAGTCCGGGCCCATGCCGTAGGTTTCGCCCGGGACGACGTTGCCCTTCTCGTCGGCGAAGCTGTCGGTCGCCACGATACGCTCGTAGGGGACGACCTCCAGGTAGACGCCGGTGCTCCAATAATCCTTCCCGTCGGGCGCCCGCATACAGTAGAGATAGGTTCCTCCCACCCGCAGGTCGTTCCTGATATAAGGCGCGGTGAACCCCTCCGGCCCGTGCCAGCGCTTGACGAGCTCCGGGTCCGTCCAAGCCTTCCAAACGAGCCCGCGGGGGACCGCGAACGTCCGTTCGATGACCAGGGCCGGACCGGCGTGTCGATCGCCGTTCATGTGGCTCTCCGCTGCTCCTCGAGGTCCCGTCACTTGGCGCCCGGGTCTTCCTGCATGAGGCCGAACACGTTGCCCTCGGTATCCACGCACTGGGCGAACCAGCCCACTCCGGGGATGGCCATGCGCGGCATTCGCACCTGGCCGCCCGCGGCGACGACCTTGGACAGGGCCGCCTCGAGCGACTCGACCCCGATCGTGTTCAGCGTGCGATCGCCGGGATCCTGCCGCTTCCCGATCCCGCCGTCGATCCCGGGCTCGCGGTCGGGGCCGGTCGTCATGAGCCAATACTCCATGGAGCCCTCCCACCTCTGGCCTTTCCAGCCGAAGGCGGACTCGTAGAACTTGACGGCCCTCTCGGGAACGTCGGCGGGAATGTCGAAATGGATGATGCGGTTCATGTCTCCCTCCTAAATCCTACTGCTTTGATAGGAATATACGCCGCGGGGGCGCAAAAATCAAATGGGAGGGGGCCGGCCCGGAGGTCAGGCGACGGGCGGCTTGGCCTTCACGTGGCGGTCGCCCACGCGCTTGGTGAAACCGGTCCGGTCGAAGAATTCGAGGATGGCCTGGGCGTATTTTCGGGATAGTGCGAGGCGGTCGCGGAGCTCGGCGATGGAGACCGAGCCGTGCCGCTCGATGAGGCCGGCCACGGCCGCCCGGGCGGCCTCGACCGTGTCTCGGTGGTAGATGACCTTGGGGGCCAGTCGAACGAGCGTGCCGTCCTTGAGGAGGGCGTTGAGGACGGGGTCGAAGGCCGAGGGATTCAGCTTGAGGCCCGTCCGGACGTCGTCCTCGAGCGGCGCCGAGAAACGGGCGTTCGCGAACGCGCCCGCGACGCGGGCCCGGCGATCGGCTTCGACCGGATCGGCGGCGACCGCGCGCCCGGCGAGACCGACGCCGGCGTCCTTGCGCGTGAGGACGCCTTTCGCGACGAGGCCGTCGAGCACATGCTTCAGGGTGGCGGCGTCGCTCTTTTCGAGGAAGGCCGCGCGGAGGTCCGAGTAAGGCATCGCGGCCTTGAAGGGATTCGCGGCGAAGTAGGCCTCCAGGCCGCCGGCGAGGTCGCCGGCCAATCCGTCGTAGACCGACCGGTGGAGGTAGCGATCGGGTTTCGCGTCGCCGACGGGGATGAGCGCGCCTTCGGCCGCGAGCGCCGCGACCGCTTCGGCGACCTCGGGCTCGGCCCGGCCGAGCTTCAAAGCGATCTCGCCGGCGCTTCGGGGCGTCCCGCCCGACTGGGCGAACATCTGATCGACGGCATCCCGGGCCCGGCCGCCGAGCTTTTCGAGCCCCTCGAGGACCCGGCCGCTGAAGCGTTTGTGCTTCTCGGGCGCGGCGTCGAGGACCCGGCCGCCGCCTACGGTCACCGCGGGCGAGAAGGAACGGACGACGAACCGGTCGCCGGGCAGGGCCACGGTCGGCCGCTCGAGCACGAGCTGGATGGGGGAGGAGGCGCCGGGCGGGATCGTCTGTCCGCCGATGACGGACAGGCGGGCCATGACCTCGTCCGTCCCGATGTGGAGCCGGACCCGGTCGCGGTGCTTGATCTCGCGGGGCGCTCCGGCGAGGACGTCGAGGCGGGCGTCCAGGCGCGAGGTCGGGACGAGAGAGCCCTCCGCGGCGGCGACCTGGCCGCGCCGGAGGTCCTCCTTGGCGACGTCCTGGAGGTTGAGGGCGGTGCGCCTGCCGATGCCGGAAGCGTCGGCCTTGGACTTGTGGACCTGGACGCCGCGGACGCGGGTTTTCAGGCCTTCGGGGTAGATCTCGATCCGGTCGCCCGCGCGGACCGAACCGGCCAGGACCGTGCCGGCGACGACGGTGCCGAAGCCGTGCATCGTGAAGACGCGGTCGATGGGCATGCGGAAGACGCCGCTGTCGGGGCGGGGCCGGACGCGGCGGCCGATCGCCTGGAGCGCCGCCTTGAGCCCCGGGACGCCGGCCCCGGTCAGGGCCGAGACCGGCAGGATGGGCGCGCCGTCGAGGAACGAGCCGCGGACGAAATGGCGGACGGCGGCCGTGAGCTCGGCGAGGCGGGCCGCGTCGACGAGGTCGGATTTGGTCAGGGCCACGACGCCGTGCTCGATCCCGAGGAGCGTCAGGATGTCGAAGTGCTCGCGGGTCTGGACGGCGATGCCCTCGTCGGCGGCGACGACGAAGAGGGCGGCGTCGACGTGGCTGGCGCCGGCGGCCATGGTCTTGACGAACTTTTCGTGGCCGGGCACGTCGATGAAGACGATCTGTTTGGGGTAGTCGGGGTCCTCGAGGAAGACGAAGCCCAGCTCGATGGTCATGCCCCGGGCCTTCTCTTCGGGCAGGGTGTCGGGATCGGTGCCGGTCAGGGCCCGGACGAGGGCGCTCTTGCCGTGGTCGATGTGGCCGGCCGTGCCGACGATGACGTGGTCGAGGGCGGCCATGGCGGGCTCAGCGGGCTGCGGGCGCTCCGGCGCGCAGGACGATCCGGGGCTTGGCGGCCTTGCCGGTGACGCGACCGACGACGGCGGCGGAGGCGAGGCCCGCCCGGTGGAGCGCGGCGAGCAGGGCCGGGGCCCTGGACTTGCGGACGGCCATGAGGAGCCCGCCCGAGGTCTGCGGATCGTAGAGGAGCGTCTCCATCTCCTCGGGGACGCCTTTGGCGCGACGGACGAAGGCCGAAGCGTATTCGCGGTTGCGCTCGACGGCGCCCGAGATGACCCCAGCGCGGATGAGGTCGAGGACCCCGGAGAAGACGGGGAGAGAAGCGCCGAAGACCTCGATCTCGACGCCGCTCTGGGCGGCGATCTCGCCGAGGTGGCCGGCCAGGCCGAAGCCGGTGATGTCCGTAGCCGTGGTGACGCCGAACGCGGGCATGAGCCCGGCGGCGGCGCGGTTGAGGGCGCGCATGGAGAGCTCGGCCTCGGCCAGGCCGTCGGCGGGGGCCCGGCCGATCTGACGGGCGAAGCTCAGGGTGCCCGTGCCGAGGGGTTTGGTCAGCACGAGGGCGTCCCCGGGCCGGGCCTTGCTGTTGACGGTCATCCTGCGGGGATCGACGACGCCGGTGACGGCAAAGCCGAACTTGATCTCGCGGTCCTTGATGCTGTGGCCGCCGAGGAGGGAGACGCCCGCCTCGCGAAGCTTGTCGACGCCGCCCTGGAGCATGCGGTTCATGATGCGCGGGCTGAGCCGCTCGATGGGGAAGGCCACGATGGACAGGGCGGTCAAGGGTTTGCCGCCCATGGCGTAGATGTCGCTCACGGAGTTGGCCGCGGCGATCTCGCCGAAGGCGTAAGGGTCGTCGACGACCGGCGTGAAGACGTCGACCGACTGGACGAGGGCCGTGCGCGGGCTGAGGGCGAACACGCCGGCGTCGTCGCAGGTGTCCGAAGAGACGAGGACGCGTCGGTCGTTGGCGCGGGGCAGGCCCGAGAGGGCCCGCTTGAGGTCCTCCTGGCCGATCTTGGAGGCGCAGCCGGCGTTCTCGACGAGCGTCGTCAGGGCGACGTCCTCGGGGGCGTCCGTCTCGCGCTCGCCCGAGCAGAGGCAGACGTTCTTCTGTTTGAAGAGGTCGCAGGGGCAGGGGTCCTTGGGATTGCAGATGCAGTGGCCGAGGGCGATCGACCGGCCCATGATGCGCTTGCGCCGCGCGTAATCGATACCCTCTTTTTTAATGGGGACGTTTCTATTTGTTTTTTTCATCTATTTGAAGAGCTCGGTCAGCGCCCGTTCGACGATGGCCTCTTCGCCCGGCTGGAGCGTGCGCATATCGAACAGGACGGCGTCCTTGTGGAGGCGGGCGAAGACGGGCGGCGTGCGGTGGCGGAGACGGCGGGCCAGGTCCTCGGGAGAGAGGCCGGGCGGCCTTGACCGCCAGGACCTTCGACGGGAGCGTCTCGACGGGGACGGCGCCGCTGCCGACCTGCGACTCGCCGTCCTCGACCGAGAGGGAGACGGAGCCGGGGAGGGACTTGCGAAGGGCGGCGGCGAGCTTCCGGGCCCGTCGTCCGAGCTCGTCGGGCGAGAGCGCGAGCATCCGGTAGATGGGGTGCCGCTCGGGGAGCCTCTCCGGGGCCAGGAAGAGCTTGAGCGTCGCCTCGAGGGCGGCGAGCGAGAGCTTGCCGCAGCGGAAGGCCCGGGCCAGGGGGTTCTTGCGGATCTTCCGGATCCATTCGTCCTTGCCGACGATGATGCCGCACTGGGGCCCGCCGATGAGCTTGTCGCCGCTGAAGCATACGACATCTGCGCCGGCCCGGACGCTGGCCTGGACGAGCGGTTCGGGGCGAAGGCCGTAGGGGGCGAGGTCGACGAGGGCGCCGCTGCCGAGGTCGTCGACGACGGGGACGCCGCGGGCGCGGCCGAGGGCGACGAGGTCCTCGACGGGCGGCTCCTCGGCGAAGCCGACGATGCGGTAGTTGCTGTGGTGGACGCGCAGGAGGACCCCGGTCGCGTCGGTGACGGCCGCCTCGTAGTCGCGGAGGTGGGTCTTGTTGGTCGTGCCGACCTCGCGCAGGACGGCGCCGCTCGTGGCCATGACGTCGGGCATGCGGAACGAGCCGCCGATCTCGACGAGCTGGCCGCGCGAGACGACCACGTCCTTGCCGCGGGCGAGCGTGTTGAGGATGAGGACGGTCGCGGCGGCGTTGTTATTGGCGACGGTGGCGGCCTCGGCGCCCGTGAGCTCGCGGAGGAGCCCCTCGACGTGGCGGTCGCGGGGAACGCGCTTACCGGAGTCGAGGTCGAGGGCCAGGGTCGAGTAACCGGCGGCGACCGCGCCGAGGGCCTCGACGGCGGCGGACGGGAGCACGGCCCGGCCGAGCCCGGAGTGCATGATGACGCCCGTGGCGTTGACCGCGGGCGCGAGGGACGGGGCGAAGCGCGCGGCCAGGCGGGCGCCGAGGCGCGCGACGAGGGCCGGCGGCGAGACGCGGCCGGCCGGAAGGGAGGAGTCCGCGGCGATCTCCGCCCGGATATCGTCGAGGACTGGCCCGGCCCGCGGCGACGACCGGCTCGCGGCCGTGCGCGGCGACGAGAGCATCGACCGCCGGGTCGGCGAGCAGGGCATCGAGGGAAGGGATGGCGCGGAAGAGCGCTTGTTTCTGTTCGTCCGTCATTTCGGTCGGGCCTCCCGGGGCCGTCATTTTCTGAGGGACTTGAACCGGAGCTTCTTGAAGACCTCGGGCTTGACGTCGGCGGAGCCGCCCGCGGCCGAGACCGGGACGGCGATCTCGAAGGCCAGCTCCTTCGGCGGCAGGCACGACATGGCGTCGCAGGCCTGGTAGCCGAGTGAAGCTTTGACGACCTTGGGGCCCGGCGCGACGCCGGTCTTCACCTTGAGCAGGGCGCCCAGCACGACCTCGCCCTCGTAGACGACGAGCTCGGCTTCCGAATAGGCGAAGCGGGCCCGGCGGCCGCCGGGGTAGTAGATCTCGACGACCTCGAAGTCCGGGTTTTCCAGGACGGTGAGGACGGTCGGGATCAGGAACTCGTCGAGCGGAGCGTTGTCGTTGACGTGGTAGCCCGCTTGGACCCTGAGGACGACGGCGGCCTGGAACGTTTCGCCCGGGCGGACGGCGTCGCGGGAGACGAGGCTACGGACCTCGACGACCTGCCCCTCGTCCTGGGCCGCGAGGGCGGGAACAGCGGCGAGGAGCGTTATGATGGTGAGCAGAACGGCGACTTGGCGCATCACCGGCAATTAGAGCCGTTCCCGCGCCTTTTGTCAATTGCCGGGGGGACCTGGTCTTCACGTTCTCGCCTTATGAAGGCCGTCTGTGAAGACCTGGTCCCTTCTCGCGAAGCTATTTCCGGCGCTCCTTGCCCCCGGTCGCGCCCTTGACGCCCTCCTCGAAGGGCTCGGTCAGGATGGGCACGACCCAGCCCTCGGGGCTCTCCTTGTAGGTCTCGATGTCCTCGCTCACGGCCAGGGGGTGCTTCAGGGCGTTGAACCAGCCGTCGAGATACGCCCCGATCCCCTCCGTTTTGGGATAGGGGAAGGCGATCCACGCGCTCCGGTCGTAGTAGACGCTGCCGGCCCTGACCGGCAGCATCCGGGTCTGGTTGTTCGTGGCGAACGAATAGACGAAGCCCCTCGACACGTAGTACCACGGCCCGTGTTGGATGTAGAGGAACGGCTGCTCGAGCGAGGCCGGTCCGCCGTTGAGGTTGGGCGTCGACATCTCGAGATAGAGCGAGGCGAACCCGACGCCCTTGGCCTCGTCGAAGAAGCTGACCCAAGGCGTGTCCGGCCGCAGCACGGCGGCGTGGTCCGGGTGCCTCTTCGACGCCGCGAAATCCAGGATCTCCGTCTTCCCGTCCCGTTTGAACGCCGCCTTGGTGAAGACCGCCTTGTTGAACACGACCTCGGCGTTGCGCAGGGCCATGACGAAGACGTCCTTGGCCACCGTCGTCACCGACTCGACCGTGACGGCCGGCGATCCCGCGTAGAAGTGATAGCGGATGCCGATGTCGACGCCCTCCGGCTGCGGCAGCTGTCCCTTGAGGTTGAGCGAATAGAAGACCGGCCCGCCCGCGACCTCCGTCGCCACCGGGTCCGTCCAGTCGGAGCTGTGGTACCAGGCGTGCGGCGGCGCGTAGACGTCCGGGTTCCAGTGGATGGCCCCGTTGGTCTCGAGCTTGTGCTCGAGCTTGGTGCCGGTCGCCTTCTCGACGATCTCGGTGATGACGCCGCTCGTCTCGTGGAGGGTGATCCGGTAGAACGCGTTCTCGATCGTCCGGCCCAGGCCCCGGCCCCGGGTCACGACGAGGTCGGTCGGGTAGACGGGCTTGGCCGCCGCCGGATTGTCATAGAACACGAGGTAGGTGGCCTTCGTCCCGGCCTCGACGTCGGCGAGGAAGGCCACGCCGAACGAGGTGGTCGGGTGGTAGCGAACGACCTTCTCTCCGGTCGCCGCGTCCTTTTCCTCGACGCTCAGGACCTTGGCGTCGTTCCAGGTGACGAGGTCGTAGACCTGGCTCGGGATCTCCCTGTAAACGACGTCCGCGCCGTTCCTCTCCGCCCGTACGACCCGGATCTCGTCGGCCGACCGGATGTAATCGGCCAGGATGCCCAGCGTGGCGTGGACCGGATATCCCGTCCGCTCGAAGCCGTGTTCTTCCGAGACCACGAGCGCGAGGTAGCTCTTCCAGGCCGGGTCCCAGTATCCCTTCCCCCGGGGTGCCGTCCCCTTGACGGTCACGACCCGGATGTCCCCGGACGCGGGCTCGACGAGGTCGACCGTCATTTCCGACTCGGCCCCCGGCGTCCAGACGTGCCGGGCCTTGACCCCGAGCGCGACCTTGCCGCCCGCGGCCTTGAGGCCGTGCCGGTCGACCTCGCGTCCGTCCTGATAAACGAGGAAGTCCCGGACCCGCGTCCCGTCGACCACGACCTTGTCGACGCTCCAGGCCGCCGCCGCCTCCACGCCGGCCGGAAGCTCGGCCAGCTCGAGCGTGCCCTTGACGTAATACCAGGGCTCGCCCGCGACCGGATAGCCGAATTCGGTCCCGGCAGGGGAGACCGCGGCGGCCGACGCCGGGGCCTCTCCGGCCCGTCCGGGCGTCTTGCCGCAGCCAAAGATCGCCAGGCCCGCGACGAAAGCGATCGCCGCGCCGAACAGGAACGTCCCGATCTTTTTCATTGTTGTCCCTCCCAATCGATCCGGGCGATGATCCTGGCGAGCGCGAGGGCCGCGAGGCCGCCCGCCGCGAGATAGGCCGCGCCCGGGACCCAATCCATGAAGATGAGCCGTCCGACGCCGAGGAGCAGGCACAGGGTCACGACCACCGCCAGCGCCCAGCCCGCGAACGGCGCCGCCTGCAGCCTGTACGCGCGCCCCGCGAGCTTGGCGATCGGTCCCCAGGCCCCGCCCGGCTTGACCTTCCTGTAGAACGCGAGCAGCTTGGCCTCGTCGTCCGGCTTCGTCAAGAACGTCACGGCGATCCAGGTCACGGTCGTGACGGCCACGATGACGAGGATGCCGACGCCCCACGAATCCGCGGCGAACCCGGCCCGCTCGAGCGCCGCCCCGGCCGTCCGCACGAGCGGGTTGTCCGGCGCGATCTTCAGGTAGATCGCCGTCGCCGCCGAGGCGCCCAGGGCCGCGATCTCCGACCAGGCGCTGATCCGCCACCAGTACCAGCGCAGGATCAGCACCAGGCCGATCCCCGCCGAGAGCTCCATGACCAACTGCCAGCCCATTTTGACGCTGCCGAGGACGACCGCGAATCCGGCCCCGAGGAGCGACACGAGGAGCACCATCACCCGCGACGCGGCGACGTAGTGCTTCTCGCTCGCGTCCTTCCGGACGAACGGCCGGTAGAAGTCGTTGAGGAGGTAGGACCCGGCCAGGTTGACGATGGACTCGATCGTCGACATGAAGGCCGCGATGAGCGAGGCGACGATGATGCCCGCGACGCCCTTGGGCACGAAGGCGATCATGCGCGGGTAGGCGGCCTCCATCTCGCCCGGCGTCGCTCCCGTCAGGCCGGGGAAGACGACCATGGCCGCCAGCGCCGTCAGGATCCAGGGCCACGGCCGCAGCACGTAGTTCGCGATCGTGTACCACAGCGTGCCCTGGACGGCGTGCCGCGGGTCCTTGGCCGCCAGCATCCGCTGGGCGCTCCAGCCGCCCCCGCCCGGTTCGGCGCCTGGGTAATAGACCGCCCACCACTGGACGAACACGGCCACGAAGAAGGCCAGCGGCAGGGCCTGCCCGAGCGGCGGGAAGACCGACAGGTAATCCTTCCCGTTCGTCGCTCCGGCCGCCTTGACCGCCTCGACCAGGGCCCCGATCCCGCCGGCCTGCTCCACGGAAACGACCGAGAGGATGACCGAGCCGGCCATGGCCACGCCGAAGAGCAGCATGTCCGTGGCCACGACGCCCCACAGCCCGCTCAACGTCGTATAGAGGACCGTCAGCCCCAGGCAGATGGCCAGGGCCGCGATGCCGTTCGTGCCGAAGACGGCCTGGATGATCCTGACCATGGCCAGCGTCACCCAGCCGAAGGTGATGGCCGAGACGGGGATGCCCAGGTAGAGGGCCTTGAAGCCGCGCAGGAACCGGGCCGGCCGTCCCGAGTAGCGGACGTCGATGAACTCGACCTCGGTCACGACCTCGGCCCGCCGCCACAGGTGGGCGAAGAAGAGCACGGTCAGGGCCCCGCCGAGCATGAAGTTCCACCATAGCCAGTTGCCCGCGACGCCGTCCTTGACGACGAGGCCGGTCACCGCGAGCGGAGTGTCTGAGGAGAAAGAGGTGGCCACCATCGACGTCCCGAGCAGCCACCAGGGCAGGTTCCGCCCGCTCAGGAAGTACTCGGAGATGCTTTTGCCGGCCCGCTTCGAATAATAGAGCCCGATCCCGATCGACAGCGCGAGATACCAGGCGATGAAGATCCAGTCCACCGCGGCGAGCCTCATGTCCTAGTGCCTGGCCCTGGAGATGAGCGTGCCGACGACGAGGAAGATGAGGCCCGCTCCGACGACCGTGACCTTCTCGGCGACGGTCCGGCAGAAGAGGAAGCCGAAGAGGAGGAGGGGCAGGCCGACGCCCCAGAATCCCAGGGCCATCGGCCGGTACTCTTTCTTCAGGGTCGCTATTTCTCCCGGGGAATGGCGAACACGGGCACGCGGCTGTGGGCGATGACCTTCTCGGTCGTGCTGCCGAGGAAGAGTCGCGACAGCTTGCGCACGGTCGTCGACATGACGATGAGCCCGAAGCCCTTGGTATCGGCGTAGTCGATGATGCCCTCGTAGCCGTGGACGGCCTTGATCACGTCCTCGCGGATCTCGACGGCCTTGTGCTCCCGGCGCTTGCGGGCCTGGAGCTTCTTGAGGACCGAGGCGAACATCTCGTCGGTCAACCGGAAGTCGTGGCCGAAGAGCTCCATGACGTAGAGGAAGGTCAGGCTGGAGCCCAAGGACTTGGCCAGCTTCCAGGCGTGGTCGCGCTCGACGTCCTCGTCGGCCGAGAAGTCGGTCGGGACCAGGATCTTGCCGAGATCGCCGAGCTTGGCGTCCGTGCCCTTGGTCACGAGGACCGGCACGCGGGCGCCCCTGAGGATCCGGTGGGTGACGCTGCCGATGAGGTTCTGCTCGTGGCCCGAGATCCCCTTGCGGCCGACGACGATGAGGCCCGCAGCCTCCTTCTTGGCCGTCTTGAGGATGACCGGGGCCGCCGAGCCCTCGGCGACCACGATCTTGTCGGCGCAGACGCCCTGGGCCGAGCACATGTGCTCGAGCTGGACCCTGGCGCTGATCTTGCTGGCCTCGATCTTGCCGGCCAGCTCCGCCTGGGCTTCGGGCCAGGCTTCGTAGAGGGCCGGGGCGAAATCGGGCACGACGTGCAGGGCGATCAGCTTGGCTTTGTAGGTCTTGGCGAAAAAGCTCGCGTAGGCCAGGGCTTCCTTCGATTCCGCGGAGAAGTCCGTGGCCCAGAGCACGTTCTTGATGGGATGGATCATGGGGTTCGCTCCTTCCAGGCTCAGTTTATCTCAAACTCAGTACTTCTGCCAATCCGGTTTGTGCTCCTGGACCCAGACGTAGTAGTCGGCCATCTCCAGCTCGCAGGCGGCTTCTTTGTCCAGGACCAGGACGGCGCGCGGGTGCATCTGGAGCACCGAACCCGGCACCATGGCCGTGACCGGGCCCTCGACCGTCCTGGCGACGGCCCGCGCCTTCTTCTTGCCGAAAGCCAGGAGCAGGCACATCCGGGCGTCCATGATCGTGCCCAAGCCCATGGTCAGCACGTGGGTCGGGACGCCCTCCTCCCCGCCGAACGCGGCCGCGGCGTCGAGGCGCGTCTCCTCGGTCAGGGTCTTGATGCGCGTCCGCGACGACAGCGACGAGGACGGCTCGTTGAACCCGATGTGGCCGTTCGTGCCGATGCCCAGGACCTGGATATCGATGCCGCCGGCCGAGCGGATGGCCTGTTCGTACTTCCGGCAGGCGGCCGGGATCTCGGACGTCAAGCCGTCCGGGATGTTGATGCGCTCCTTGGGCATGTTGATGTGGCTGAACAGGTGGGCCCACATATAGCTGTGGAACGACGAGGGGTGGGCCGGCGGGACGCCGACGTACTCGTCGAGGTTGAAGCTGGTCACGCCGCCGAACTCGAGGCCCGACTCCCGGTGCATGCGGACGAGCTCGCGGTAGAGTTGCAGGGGGGTGTTGCCGGTGGCCAGGCCGAGCACGGCGTGGGGCTTCTCCCGGACGGTCCGGGCGACGATGCGGGCCGCGACCAAGCTGGCCTGTTGGCTGTCGGGCTGGATGATGATCTCCATGGGGCTCTCCTTTTCTCTCGGTCGCGGTCAGCGCTTCCGGACCCAGTATTTTTTGATCTTGGCGTCGACGCTGGCCCGGAACTTGTCGACGTGGCCCAGGACGAACCGTCCGACGTCGAGCGTGTCGTCGCGGACGAGCGGCGTCAAGTCCATGGCGAACCAGAGCTGCTCGGCCGTGTCGGTCTCATGCGACTGGAAGTAGCTGGCGTTGGCCCTACTCCGGCCCGGAGTGGCCAGGTCGTAGCGCTTGCCGCCTTCGACCTGGGAATCGTAGACGCCGATGAGGCCCGTCGAAAGGGCCTCGCGGCGCCCGACGTCGAGGGGGACCTTGTCGTCGTCGTCCATCCAGTCGAGGCCGCGCCAGACCTCGCAGCCGTAGACGGTCGTCGGCCGCTCCTCGGGCGCGAGCTCGCGCAGCGCGGCCAGGGCCGTGAACACGACGGCCAAATGGGTATCGTGCTTGTCGGCGGGATTGTGGGTGTAGACGACCTCGGGCCGCGTTTCCCGGAGGATCTTGACCAGGTCCGAGCGGAGGCGGCCGGTGCCGATGTCCTTGACCTCGGCGCTGGTGTGGTTGAGCTGGACGAGGACGCCGTAGTTGCCGAGGATGGCCGCCTTCTCCTGCTCGCGGCGCCGGAGAGAGGCCATGTCCTCGTCGCTGAAGTCGGCGTATTCGCCGGCCCGCGGCGAGCCGGCCCCGTTCGTGCAGGTGACGGCGCCGAACCAGAGCTCGCGGCTGGTGAAGCACTTCTGGATGCCGTGGAAGGCCATGATCTCGAGATCGTCCTGGTGGGCGCCGATGCCGAGGTGAGTGATCCGGCAGAAGGCGTCCTGGGGGGCCGCGCCGTCGGGAACGAAGACCGAGGCATCGGGCTTGGTGAACTTCATCGGGGATCTCCTTGGATCTCGGGCAGGCTGGCCGCGGCGACCGCCTGTCCCACGCGCCGGCTCTTCTCGTCGAGGAGATGGATGCGGACCCGGGCGGCCGTTTCCGGGAACTCGGCCGCCAGGACCTCGTTGGCCTTGTCGACGATCGCCGCGCCGCCCGGGCCGGACAGGACCCGGCCCAGGACGAGGAGGTGGCGGAAGCCGTAGAAGACCTCATACCAGGGAACCGTGTAGCCCAGGTAGACGCCGATCGACTCGAAGATCCGGGCCGCCGGGATGTTGCCGCGCGCGGCGAGCCCCTGGACCTCCTTGAGCCGCTCGGGCTGCTTCATGTCGGGAGGGAAAGACAAGCCGGCCGCGAGCGCCAACTTGGCGACGGCCTGCTGGGAGAAGTAGTTGGCGCCGACGCCGCGGTCCCCAGACCACTCGTCGACGGCCGCCGCCGGGTTCAGGTCGACCGGGGCGAAGGCCAGCTCGTCGAGCCAGCCCGGGATATGGCCTTCGCCGTCGAGGTAGCCGGCCGCCTCGCTCGAGCCCATGGCCACGCCGAGCACGCCAGGCTCGCCGATCGACAGCATGCCGGCGAGCGCGGTGACCTCGCCGTCGTTGATGACCTCGAACGGGACCTTCCATTCCGCGGCCAGGCGGTCGAAGATGCCGCGGACCTTCGACTCGAAGAGGTCCGGCGGCACGGACCGGAAGAGCGAGGCGATCCGGACCTGGTTGCGGATGATGATCGCCCGCCGACGAGCCGCCGATGGCATCGACGCGGGGGAGGTGAGCGGCGGCCTTCGTCAGGCCCTCCTGGATCATTCGGAAGTGGTAGTCGGGGTCGGGCTCCGTCGACGGGGACCAGGGGATCTCCTCGCTCCAGACCGGCTCGCCGTCGACGACCGCCGCGACCTTGTAGTCGCTGGCGCCGAGGTCGAAGCCGATGCGGAAGCCGCGGATATGTCCGCCGGGGAAATGGCGGGCCTCGCGGGCCTCCGGGAAGGTCGCGGGGCTGTGCAGGACGACCTCGAAGGGCCGGCCGTAAACGCCGCCCATGACCTTGGCGTCGAAGGCTCGGGGGCCGCCCACGGCGTACTCGGCCTTGAGCCGGCGGCCGACCGCGTCCGGGCCCAGGAAGTGGATGCGCCAGCCGCCGCGCGACCACAGCAGGAACTTGGCCGCGCGCTCGATCATCCGGAAGGTGGACTCCGGATCGGCGTCCTTGCCGGGGAACAGGGCGTCGAAGATCGAGACCAGTCCGTCCTCGCGCTCGACGGCCATGCGGAGGGGCCGCCCGTCCGAGGCTCGGGCCCGCTCGAGGTAGTCCCTCCAGGCGTAGACGACCGGCTCGAAGGCCGGGTCGCACGGGGGGACCGGACCGCGACGGCGGTTCGTCATTTGGATCTGAACTCCACTTTGACCGGGGCGCGGAGGCGCGCGGACAGATCGGCGACCCGGGCGGCCCAGCCCTTGGCCCCGGGCATCCCGGGGGCCGTGACCCCGCGTTCCCAGGCCCCGGCCACCCAATAGGTCAGCCGGCCGCCGTCCCGGCCGTTGAGCCGGAAGCCCCGGTCGGCCGCGGTGCCCACGATGGCGGCCTGCGCGTCCGGCGGGACGATCGCGGCCAGCCCGATCTCGCCGGCCCGGCCCGCGCCCTTGCCCCAGACGGTCAAGAATCCTTTGTCCGGCTCGATCGTCCAGACGCCGCCGGCGAGTTGCTCGAGCGCCGGACCCACGGCGATGGTCCCGGTCCGCTTCGACGTCAGGAAGAGGTCCTGCCGGGAGTAGACGGCGTCGGCGAAGGTCGAGTAGAGGACGGTCAGTCCGACCTCCCCTTGGGATGTCGCCAGGGGCGGGTACTCGGCCTTGATCAGAGCCCGCACCCTGCCTGTGGCCAGGACGGTCAGCTTGGGAGATGGGGCGTTCGGCCCGAAGAGGAGGATGCGGTTCTCGCCGTCCCAGACGGAGAGGCCGCCGAGGCCGGGTCCGTCCCCTGTCCCGAGGAGGTCCATGCCCCAGTCTCCGGCCTTGGCTTCGAGGGCCGGGAACTTCTTCAGGATGAGGTCAGGCTGGAGCTTGCCGTAGAGGCCGACCCGGCCTCGGCTGAGCTTGAAGGCGACCAGGTTCGACTCCCAGCCGGCCTCGGCGTCCCCGGTCTTCCAGGGACCGCGGGCGAAGGCCTTGTCGGCCGGGAAGAGCTGGAAGCTGCGCTCGGGTGTGTACCAACAGGCCAGGCGCGTCGTCGATGAGGGCGGGAGCGTCCGGACGACGACGATCTCGTCGTGGTAGCGGTCCTTGTCCAGGTCGTCGGCCTGGGACACGACGAGGGCCAGCTCGGCCCCTTTCTCCTCGAAGAACGCGTAGAAGTAGGTGTTGAAATCGGGGGCCACCGAGGCCCGGATGTCGGCGACGTCGATGACCAGCGCGTGGTTCTCGAGGGCGAACGGCGAGGGGTTGACGACGTCGACGAAGAACCGCTTCTTGAAGCCGAGGGTCTCGGGACCCTGATGTTGGGCGGTGGCCGTACCTGTCGCGACGAGCGCGGCGGCGGCGAGGACCGTAAGGACGGCGAACCGTCTCCGGGCTCTCGTGTTCGGACGCATCTTCGGGGCTCCTTTCCGGGGCGGGGATCCGGGTCTCATTTTACTCCATTTCCGGCGAAATGGGGCGCCCTAGGTGATGAGGTGGGACTTGAAGCCCTTGCCCAGGACGTCATAGGTGTCGTTGATGATGACGAAGGCCTCGGGGTCGATCGACTTGACGGACTTGGTCCGCAGGTCGGCCAGCTGCTTGCGGTGGATGACGGTCAGGATGATCTCGCCCTCGCGGTTGAGGTAGAGAGAGCGCGAGCTGCAGCGCCGTGCCGCTGCGGTCGAGGGTGTTGAGGATGAAGTCCTGAGATCTCCTCGGTCCGGGTCGAGGTGATGATCACCAGCTTGGTGTAGTTCCAGCCCTCGAGGATCATGTCGATGACCTTGGTGGAGATGAACAGGACGATGTAGCCGTAGAGCGGCGCTTCGAGGCTGTGCAGGGCGAAGCCCGAGGCCGAGATGACGAAGAAGTCGATGAGCATGATGCCGATGCCGACCGACATGCCGGTCTAGCTGTTGAGGATCTGGCCGATGATGTCGGAGCCGCCGGTCGAGGCGCGGCCGCGGAAGACGAGGCCCAGCCCGACGCCGAGCATGACGCCGCCGTAGATCGCGGCCAGGATGGCGTTGTCGGTGGCCGAAGGGACCTTGAGCACCTCGTGAAAGAAGTCGATGAGCAGCGAGGAGATGACCATGCCCAGCAGGCTGCGCAGGCCGTACTTGCTGCCCATGATCTTGATGCCGAGCATGAAGACCGGCATGTTCAACACCATGATCAGGAGTGCCGAGCGGCAGGCGGGTGAAGTAGTTGACGATCATGGCGATGCCCGACACCCCGCCGGGGACGAAGTGGTGCGGGATCAGGAACATGGCGTAGCCCATGCCCATGATGGCGCAGCCGACGAGGATGTAGAGGGCGTTCTTGAATCTTTCCATGGGGTGTCTCTCCGCGGCCTTTTTCGGGCGTATTTTACTCCGTTACCGGGTTTAATCAAGGGTCTATCTGTGTTATGTTAATTATAGAGGAGAGTGCGGGATGGCCAATGTCGCGACCTTCGGCGAGATCATGCTGCGGCTGTCGCCGCCGGGGAAAGAGATGCTCTTCCAGTCGCCGCTCCTGGCCGCGCGTTTCGGCGGGGGCGAGGCCAACGTGGCCGTGTCGCTGGCCGTCCTGGGCCATCGGTCGCGCTGGATCTCGGTCGTCCCCTCGAATCCGGCCGGCGAGGCGGCCCTGCGCGAGCTACGGCGCTACGGGGTCGACACGGGGGCCGTCGTCCGCGGCGGCCGGCGGCTGGGCATCTATTTCGCCGAGACCGGGGCCAACGAGCGGCCCTCCCAGGTCTTCTACGACCGCGAAGTCTCGGGCCTCGCCGAGGCCGGCCCCGGCGCCGTCGATTGGGAGGCGGCCCTGGCCGGGATGGACTGGCTCCACGTCACCGGCATCACGCCGGCCCTCAGCGCCTCGGCCGCGGCCCTGACGCTCGAGGCGGCGAAGGCCGCCCGGGCCCGGAAGATGACCGTCTCGCTCGACCTCAACTATCGGGCCAAGCTGTGGAAGTACGGCCGCTCCGCGCCCGAGGTCATGCGCGAGCTGGCCGGCTTGGCCGATCTCGTCATGGGCAACGAGGAGGACTGCCAGCGGTCGCTCGGCATCGGCCCGGCTCCCGACGTCTCGGCCGGGCGGCTCGACCCGAAGCTCTACGTCGACCTGACGGCCGCGGTCATGACGGCTTTCCCCAACCTGGCGCGGATAGCGGTCACCTTGCGCGAGAGCTACAGCGCCGACTGGAACCGCTGGTCCGCCGTCCTTCGGAACCGGAAGGAATTCGCCGTCGGGCCGATCCATGAGATCCGCTCGGTCGTCGACCGTATCGGCACGGGCGACGCCTTCGCCGCCGGCCTCATCCACGGCCTGGCGAGGCCGGGCGGGACCGACGCCGAGGCGCTCGAGTTCGCCGTGGCGGCCGCCGCTCTCAAGCACACCATCCCGGGCGATTTCAACCTGTCGACGGAGAAGGACATCGCCGCCCTGGTCAAAGGCGACCGCTCGGGCCGGGTCCGGAGATAGCGGGAGAGGAGCGGGGGACCAGGGAGAGCGCTATGCCGAAAGACGCGGTCCTGAGCGAGCTCCTGGCGGCCAGGGTCGTCGCGGTCATCCGGATGAAGGACGCGGCCGGGCTGGCCTCCGTCGCGGCGGCCCTCCGCCGGGGCGGCGTCCGCGCGCTCGAGGTCACCATGACCGTGCCGGGCGCCGTCGAGATCATCCGCGAAATGACCCGGACGAAGGAGCCCGGAACGCTCATCGGAGCCGGGACCGTGCTCGACGCAGGGACGGCCGGAGACGTCATCGCGGCCGGGGCCGACTTCGTCGTTTCGCCGGTCTTCGACCGGGACACGGTGGAGACCTGCCGCGAAGCCGGCACCGTCGTCGCTCCGGGCGCCTTCACTCCGACCGAGATCGTCGCGGCGTGGCGGGCCGGGGCGGACATCGTCAAGGTCTTCCCGGCGACGTCCCTGGGGCCGCAGTTCATCAGGGACCTGCGAGGCCCCCTGCCCCAGGTCCGGCTCATGCCGACCGGAGGCGTCACGGTCGAGAACGCCCGCGATTTCCTGGCGGCCGGGGCCGCGTGCGTCGGCCTCGGTACGGCCCTCGTCGACGCGAAGGCCGTGGAGGCGGGCGATTGGGCGGCGATCGAGGTCCGGGCCCGGCGCCTCATGGAAACGCTCGCCCGTCCTTTATAGATCGGTTCCGCGGGCCATGGATACGCCGAGAACCTTCTACAACCGGGACTTCCTGCTGGCCCTCCTCGGCTACTTCTTCCTGTTCTTGGCCGTCTCGCTGTTCTTCCTTTTCCCGGTCGTCCTCCAGTCCTACGGCTCGAGCCAGAGCCGCATCGGCCTGATCATGGGCGTCTACAGCGTCGTCGCCATCGCCGTCCGGCCCCTGTTCGGCCGGATGATCGACGTGCGCGGCGGCCGGCGCCTCGCCATCCTGGGCGCACTCCTGCTCGTCGTGACGACGCCGCTCTTCCACTTCGTGCGCGACGCCGGTTGGCTGCCCCTCGCGCTCCGGTCCCTGGCCGGGATCGGCTGGGGCGTCAGCATGACCGCGACGATCTCCATGTGCTCCGACCTGGCGCCGGTCGACCGGCTGGCCAAGTCGATGGGCGTCATCGGCGTCGCCGGACTCGTGGCCAACGCGATCGGACCGCTCCTGGCCGAGGAGCTCCTGCGCGGGGGCGGCCCCGGCCGTCTTTACGATGCGAGCCTGCTGTTCCTCGCGGCGGCGCTAGCCTGCCTCCTCCTCACGCGGGAGGTCGTCCGGCCGGACTGCGACGCCCGGCCTTCGGGGCGGCGGGCCCTGAGAGCCGTTCCCTGGGTCCTGGTCGCGATCATCGCGGGCATGCCCGTCTTCCATGGCGCCATCCGCGGCGCCATGATCTACTTCATCGCCGTCTTCGGGCACTCGGTCGGGATCGCCCGGGTCGGGACATTCTTCCTGGTCTTCTCGCTGGCCGCCATCCTGACCCGCTTCCGGCTGGGCGACCTCTCGGACCGCCGGGGGAGGAAAGCGGTCATCCTGCCGGCGGCGCTCATCATCGCCGCGAACCTGTTCGTCATCGCCCAGGTCCGCGGCCTCCCGCTTCTCATCGTCACGGGATTCGTCGGCGGGATCGGCCAGGGCCTGATCTTCCCGGCCCTCAGCACCTACATCATCGATTTCCTGGGGCGCGAGAACAAAGGCCTGGCCATCAGCCTTTACAACTCGCTTTTCGACGTCGGCATGGGCCTCGGGTCGCCCTTGTTCGGCTGGGTCTCGGACGCGGCGGGCTACCGCTGGATGTACCGGATCGCCGCGATCTTCCTGTTGGCCGCCACGGCGGTGTTCATGGCCAAGGCCCCGGCGACGGAAACGCGGACGGCTCGCGGAGGGGGGCCGGTCCTGAAGGCCGGCGCATGATGGGAAGCGCGGCCCTTTTTTCCGATCGGGGGCGGCGCGGGATTATAATGATCGGGTCCTGATCCCTTCGATGTGAAAGGAGTCGCGGGATGTGTCAGAACGACAAGAACGTCTATGACCTCGCGGTCGGGCGGCGGACCATCCGCAGGTTCCGGCCAGAGCCCGTGCCCGGGGAGCTGCTGACGCGGCTCGTCGAGGCGGCCCGGCTGGCGCCGTCGGCGGCCAATGTCCAGCCCCTCGCGTACGTCGTCGTCGACGATCCGGGGAAGAGAGCCGAGGTCTTTCCCTGCCTGAAGTGGGCGGCGTATATCGCCCCCGCGGGCGATCCCAAGGCGGGGGAGGAGCCGGCGGCCTACGTCGTCACGCTGGTCGACACGAAGCTCCGGGAGAAGATGTTCGAGTACGACGTCGGCGCGGCCATGGAGAACATGATCCTAGCCGCCCTGGCCGAGGGCGTGGGCAGCTGCTGGCTGCTGTCGATCGACCGGGACAAGCTGCGGGGCATCCTGGGCGTTCCGGATCCGTATCGGATCGACAGCGTCCTGGCGCTGGGCTATCCGGCCGAGGAGCCTTCGACCGAGGTCATGGCCGACTCCTGCCGTTACTGGAAGGACGAGGCGGGGCGGCTCCACGTCCCCAAGCGCCCCCTCGCCTCCATCCTTCATCGGAATGGTTTTTAATTGGGGCCGGACCCCAGGTTATCGATGGTTTCTTGGGCTTAGATGTTTTTTGCCCGAAGAACATATCAGCCAAACTGATGGGTTTCGCATTTGCCGCGGCTATCTCCCTCTACCTTGACATTAATGGGGCGCGGTATTATAAGAAAGCTACGGCGCCGGGGCGCCGGAAACGTCTCTTCCCAAACGAGGTCATCATGAAAAAGAACCGTATCCTTCCCGTCGTTTTCCTCGCGGTCCTCGTCTGTCTCGTCTTCGCGACGGTCCAGGCCCGGGCCGACGTCTATATGAAGAACAAGATGCACACCGATGCGTTCACCGTGATGGGCCAGTCCCAGCCCGCCAAGGACGAGATCATGGTCTTCTGGCTGGGCGCGAACAAGGCCAGAACGGACACGGAGGGCGCCAACACCTCGATGATCTTCCAGGCCGACAAGAAGATGCTCTACATGATCGACCACGCCAAGAAGCAATATTCGGAGATGCCCCTCGACTTCGGCAAGATGTTCGACGCGGCCGCCGACGAGGCCGGCGGGGACGAGGAAGATAAAGCCCAGGCCAAGGCCATGGCCGGCATGATGAAGGGCCTGATGGGCAGCATGTCGGCCACGGTGACCGACACCGGCGAGACCAAGAAGATCGGCAACTGGAATTGCCGCAAGTACATCCTGGTGATCGACATGGGCGGCATGGGCAAGACCGAGGGCGAGGCCTGGGCGACCGAGGACCTCAAGATCGACTACGCCCTGGCCTTCACCATGGCCAACGGCATGATGGCTTCCATGCCCGGCTTCGAGAAGATCCTGGCCGAGATGAAGAAGATCAAGGGCGTCGTCGTCTTTCAGACGACGACGGCCAAGGTCATGGGCCAGGAGATGAAGTCGACGACCGAGCTCCTCGAATGCGGGGACAAGGCCGCTCCCGCCGGGCACTACGACCTGCCGGTCGGCTACAAGAAGGTCAAGGGCTTCGGCCGCTGATCGATCGGGGCCTCACACGCCGTCGCCGGAGTACTTCGTCAGGAGCACTTTGCGCAGCGACCGGTAGAGGGCCACGAGTTTCTCCATCCGCCGGACGGTCAGGTCGGTCAGGTACTTCGCGGCGGCGGCGGGATCGCTCTCGAGGAGCGAGGCGGCTTCGGCCTCGACCGCGGCCTGGTCGGCGAAGAACGAGCGCTCGAGGGGGTCCCGGGCCGCCTCGATATCTCTTAGGGCCGGCTGCCATCGCAGAAGCGCCAGCTTCTCGACGAAGTCGTAGGCCCAGCGCGCCGAATCCTCGCTGAATTCCCGGAAATCGTAGGTTTTATAGAGCGGCGAGACATCTGTGACGCCGGCATAGATCGGGACGTAGGGCCCGACCTTGGGATTGTCGACGTAGACCCAATAGAGGCCGCCGACCGCGTCGGGGAGCCAGGAGCGGAGCTGGGCGACCATGCCGTAGCCCTGGCCGGCGATCGTCCGGTGATGGCGAACGCGCAGGACCTTCTCCAGGTCGGCGGAGACGTAGGGAGAGGCCAACGGGCTCTTCTCCAGGCGGCCGCCGCCGGCCGGGACCATCCAGGCCGGGTCCCAGGTCATGTCGTAGATCGTGTCCTCGAACGCGGAGCGCTGGAAGGCGATGATGTCCTGGACGGAGATCTTGCGCTCCGGCTTGAACGACCAGGGGTAGAAGGCCGCGCCCTCGAAGGGCTGGGCGTAGATCGTCCGCGGCGAGGCGGGATCGGCAAGCGCGCGCCGCGGCCAGGGCTTGAGGGACGGGGCCAGGGTGCTCGAAACGAGCCACATCCGGCTGAGGTTCCCCTCCATGATCGGCGGCGCGTAGGCCTCCTGCCAGACGAAGGGCCGGCCGCTCTTCGGGTCGTACCAGCCGCGATCGATTGCTTCTTTGACGACGTTCGGCGAAGCCAGCGTGTCGGGGCTTTTGAGGTCGAGCTCGCGGATACGGAAGTAGTTGGCGATGACGACGACGTGGTCGTCGGGGACGCGGCGGGCCGCCCAGATGGCGCCGGGCTTGCCGCCCCCGGGGGCCCACTCCGGCCCGACGCTGCAGATCTCCATCGTCCAGAGCTCGCGGGGGTCGGCGATGCAGAGGGCCTCGGAGCCGCCGCACGAGGGCAGGAAGCCGTAGGTCTCGACGAGCGCGCCGATGAGCTTGACGGCCTCGCGGGCGGTGGCGCACCTCTGCAGGGCGAAGACCTGGGCCTGCTCGATGGTCATGATCTGGCGCGTCAGGCCGTCGATCCAGGGAACGTCGAGCTCGGCGCGCTGCGAGCAGGTGCTTTCGCCGATGGCCAGTTGGCGCTCGTTCATCTGCGAGTAGCCTGTGTGGAAATAGGTGAAGGTCCGCTCGACCTGGGGGATGCGTCCGATGACCTTCCCGAATTCGCCGAGGGGCAGGGCGTGGCGGTCGTCCTCGGCGCCGAAGTAGACCATGCCCCAGTGGACGTCGGCCTGGGCGCCCTTGGGAAACGTCCGCCCGGGGACGATCTGGATGCGGCACTCGCTGCAGCAGTCCGTGTGCGAGGTGATGACCGAGCCGTCGACCGTGGCCAGGCGGCCGGCGCCGATGACCGTGCAGCTCTCGAGCTTGGCGCTCTCGGCGGCGAGAGAGCCAATGACGAGAAGCCCGCCGAGGGCAAGCAGGAAGCCGGTCGCCAGGCATTTCCTCATCTTTTCCTCCTCAATTCGGGGTCGGACCCCAGCTTTTCAATTATACGGATCTATTCTTTTTCGCCCCAAAAACGGGTCTTCCAAACTGATGGCAAAGCCACCGCCGGGCGCCATCCGCAGCATCAGCTTGTCGCCGGCCTTGACCGGCTTCTTCACAATATCGAGACGGGTTGCCTCCGCCGCGGCGTCGGCGCCGTCGGCGAAGAGGGTGGCCTCATGTTCGCCTTCGCCCAGAAAATCGAGGCCGATCTCGATCTCGCGGGCGTCCCAGTTCGTCAGGCCGCCGACGTACCACTGCGCGCCCTTCCGCCGGGCGACGACGATGAACTCGCCCGGCTTCCCGGCCAGCACGCGCGTTTCGTCCCACACGGTCGGCACCTTCTCGATGAACTCCAGGCCCGGCTGTCCTTCGTAGGCTTCGGGAAAATCGGACACCATCACCAGCGGGCTCTCATAGACGACGTACATGGCCAGCTGGTGGGCCCGCGTCCCCTGCGTCATCGGGGCGATGTCCCGCGCCTCGAACGTCCCGCGGGCCGCGTTACGGAATCCGCCCGGAGTGAAATCCATGGGCCCGGCCAGCATGCGGGTGAAGGCGATGTTCACGTCGTGCTCCGGCGTGATATTCTCGCTCCACTTGCTGTATTCGAGGCCCATGACGCCTTCGCGCGTCAGCAGGTTCGGGTAGGTCCGCCGCAGCCCGGTCGGCTTGTACGCCCCGTGGAAGTCGACCGTCAGACGGTGCTCGGCGGCCTTGCGGCAGACCTTCTCGTAATAGTTCACCATCTCCTGGTCGTCGCGATTCATGTAGTCGACCTTGATGCCGGCCGCGCCCCACGCCTCGTAGAGGGCCATGGCTTCGTCCATGACCCGGTCGAGGGCCCGCCACTCGACCCAGAGCAGGGTCGCGACGCCCTTCGCTTTCCCGTAGGCGATGATGCCGGGGACGTCGACCTCGAGCCGGTATTTCAAGATATCCTCGATCCGCCCATCCGCGGACATCGGCGCCCAGCCGGCGTCGACCAGCATGTACTCGAGGCCGTGGCGCGCGGCGAAGTCGATGTAGTGCTTCATCGTCGCCGTGTTCATGCCGGGCTTGAAGGTCACTCCGGTCGCATGGCTTCCCGACCACCAGTCCCAGGCGGCTTTGCCCGGCTTGATCCAGGACGTGTCGGCGATGGCGCACGGCCGGCTCAGGTTCAGGACGAGGTAGTTCCGCTCGATGAACCGGGCCGGGTCGTCGCCGACCATGAGGATCCGCCACGGCGTTTCCTTCGGGGCCGTCCCGACGACCGGGCGGTCGAGGGGCCGGCGCGGCGGCACCGGGAGTCTCGCCGCGAGCGCGTTGGGCATCCCGGCCACCCCCCCGACGTAGAGGCCCGCGTAATCGGTCAGTTCCGCCTCGAGGAGGGCGGCCCAGAGCCGAACGCCCGGCATCTCGACGAGCAGGGGCGTGTGGATGAGCGATGCCGGCTTGATCGCGGCCAGCGGCGTCCACGCATACGGTCCCTCGTTGCTCGTGTCCCAGCGCCCCAGGTTCAGGGCGAGGGCCCGGGCCTCCGCCGCGAAATAGAACCCCGTGGACTCCGCGGCCAGGGCGAACTCGCCGACCGCGTCCTGCTTCGGCAGGGAGTAGCGGAAAGCGACGCCCTCGTCGTAGGCCCGCAGGACCACGTCCAGGCGCCGGTTCGGGGCGTTCTTCTCCTTTAAAGACACGACGAGCTCGTTGTATCGGTCGGGGATCGTCCGTTGGGCCCCGAAGGCGTTCTCCCAGGTCGAATCGTTCGACCGCTTCTCCGTCCCGACGACCTCGAGGTCGAGCTCGAGCGCCGGCGCGCCGAGAAGGTCGAGGCCGAGCGGCGAGTCGGCCAGGACCGGCGTTCCCTCGCAGGTCACGCGGTAATAGAGGCGCTCGCCGGCGAGGTAGGGTCGGGGCTTGGCTTCGAGCGAGAGCGCGATGACGAGACGGCCGTCGGGCGAAGCGACGGAAAGCGCCGTGCCGCCCTTGCCCCGGCCCGAGGCGCACGCCATTCCGGCGGCGACGGCCAGGAGCGCGACGAGACAGACGAACGCCTGCTTAGACGATGACATGGGGTCCCTCCGGGAAGCGGGCCAGCGATAGCGATGCCGGTTGCGCGGTCATGCCCGGCCATTCTATCCCACACCCAAAGAGAGGGTCAAACCCGCCCGCCCCACGCCCGGCTTGACTTGGGCTCGGGGCGTGTGTTAATTCAAGCGATAAAACGGGGAAAGATGTTCTGTAACAACTGCGGCGCTCCCGTCCCGGACCAGGCCCGATTCTGCGGCCGGTGCGGCACGGCCGTTGGCTCGGCCGGAGCGGGGCCGGGAGCCGGTCAGGGACCGGACGGTCCGCCCGCCCCCGGCGCCTACGCCCTCGAGCCCCGCGACTTCGAGCATCCCTCGATGCAGAAGATGAACCAGATGCTGCGCGGCTCGCTCGTCTTGCGCAAGTCGGCGGAGAGCCTGTCGCGCAAGATCGGCAAGCCCTGGTACGAATCGACCTTCAACAGCATCGCGGCCACGGATAAGCAATACCCACGGGTCCTCGAGCTCGGCCGGCTCGCGGCCCGCCGTCTCGGGGCCAAGAGGATGCCCGCCTTCTACGTCGAGCTCGACCGCGGCTACCAGTCGGCGACCTACGGCTCGGATGACGACGCCTTCGTCAACGTCGGCGCCTTTCTGCCGCGCTTCCTCAACGACGAGGAGCTCCTGTTCATTTTGGGCCACGAGATCGGCCACCTCGTCAGCCAGCACGCCCTATGGACGACCGTCAGCATGTTCCTCGTCGGCCAGCAGCGCTCCAGCCTCATGTCCGAGGGCGTCGTGGGGCTCCTGTCGAACCCGCTCAAGGTCATCGAAGGCGGCGTCGAGTCGGCCGTCACCAACTGGATGCGCGTCGCCGACATGACCGCCGACCGGGCCGCCCTGCTCGCCGTCGGCAGCTTTGAGACGGCCCGGCGGGCCATCTTCCTGCTCCACCTCCGCTCTCGGCGCGAGCTCGACGAGATGGACATCGACGACTGGATGCGCCAGGCCGAATCCCAGGACCAGACGATGACCAAGGTCAGCCAGATGATGACCTCGGCGACGCCTTACCTCGGCAACCGCCTCGTCGAGCTGAGGAACTTCGCCCGCTCGCCGCAGTACGAGACGCTGCGACGGAAGGTGGAAACGGAGAGCGGCGTCCCCCTCGACGGCCTCTTCGACGAAAAAGGCTATCTCAAGAAGTTCCGGCCGCCGAAGAAAGCTCCGGTCCCGCCGCCATCCCCGCCGCCCAAGGCGATCGCCGGGAGCGCGGCCGTCCCGCCGGCGCCGCCCGCGGCCAAGGTCCGCATGCTCGAGGGCAGCTGCCCGACCTGCCGCGCGCCGTTCGCCATCCGTCTCGTCGCCCTCCCGGACAAGCCCTGGCTCGACATCCCGTGCAAAGCCTGCGGCGGCGCTTTCCGCCTCAGGCTCGACGGCATCAAACCGAAGGAATAGGGGAATCCCCGCAAGGAGGGCGTCATGGCGTATCCCGGCGTGCTCGACCTTCAGGCCCTGGCCAAGCTCAACGGCGTCGACCTCGCCGCGGACGGCGCCGCGGTCCTCGGTGCGCGGGCCCTCGACGCGGACGGGGACGGCCGGCCCGACCTCTACCTCGTCGACACCGACGGCGACGGCGCCGCGAACGGCGTCGTCCGGGCCGTCGACACCAACGGCGACGGCGTCAACGACACCTTCATCCAGTACGATGAGGAGGGGACGGTCGGATCGATCGGCCGGGTCGACCCCGCGACGGGGGAGCTCGAGGTCGTCTATGAGGAGCCCGACGCCATCGACGAAATGCTCGGCTCGCTCGGGCTGGCCGATCTCGAGTCGCCGGAGGAGGCCCTCTACACCTCGTTCGGCGATCCCTACATCGCCGAGACGTACGGCTCGTTCGGAGACGAGGTGGCCGAGACCACCGTCGCGGCCGGCGAGGGCGCCGGGCCCCCGGTCGTGGAAGATCTCAAGGTGACCGAAGTGGACGAGGGAGCGGCGGCCGGGCCAGGCTCGGACGAAGAGGCCGCCGGCGCCGCCGAGCCGCCCGAGGTCGTGCCGCGCATCGTCGAGATCGAGGACCGCAGCGGCGGCCAGGGCTCGAGCCTCTGGGCCAAGGTCGACGCGGACGGCGACGGGCTGGCGGATTCCGACGCCCGTCTCGAAAAGACCAGCACGGGCACTTACTACGGCGATATCGACAAGGACGGCTATTCCGAGGGCGTCGCCACCGACCTCGACGGGGACAACCGCATCGATACGGTCGACACGACCGGCCGGGGCTCGTCGGCCGATACGGTGGGCGCGGACCAGGTCGTCGATCCGGCCGACGACCACCTCGTGGATCACGGGACGGCCGACGACGACGCGCCTATCTCGGGGTCCGTCGACGCGTCCGACGATATCTCGTCGGGCTCGGACTACGACTCGGGAAGCTCGTCGGATGCGGGCGGCTCGGTCGACACGGGGAGCGACACCGACTCGGGCGGCTCGTCGTCGGGCGGCGACGATACGGTGTAGGGGCCTCCGGCCCCGGGAGCCGCGGTCGCCCCGTGGTTCAGACGGCGAACAGGCTCTCGGCCTGTTTCCGGAACCCGCTGTGGGACAATGCCTGCCAGACCGGCGTGCCCCGGTGGAGGAGGAGCTCCCTCGTTCCCAGCGAGACGACGACCGGGAACTCGAAGGCCATCCAGTGTTTCGGCCAGTGCGAGCTCAGGAGCTCCGCGACCCCGGCCTCGACCGACGGGACCACGAGGACCGGATAGACGAGGAGCTGTTGGACGGCGTTGCGGGCCAGGAAGCCCTTCTTGGAGACGGCGGCGTCGAAGACCGCCTTGCTGTAATCCTTGACGTAGGCGGCGGTCGCCGGCGCGGCCAGCGTCTTGACGCCGCAGACGGCCGTGACCATGCCGACCTGCATCAGCTCGAATTTCTTGCGGCGCAGGAAGCGGTCGAGGCCCAGGACGGCCGGCGCGTCGAGCTTCTCGAAGCCGTTCGCGGCCAGACGCTCGTCGAGCGCGGCGAGGTAGGCTGCGGCCGACGGGCCGCCCGCCTGACCGGGGACCGGCATTCCCTCGCGCCCCGGTTCCGTGGTCTTGCCGCAGGCCGTGCAGAACTTCGAATCCTTGGGGATGCGGTCGCCGCACTCGGTGCAGAACCGCGCCGGCCCTTCGGCTGCCGCCACCGGCTGCGGCGGAGGCGGCGGGAGGAGCGTCGCGCCGCAGCTCGTACAGAACTTTCCGTCTTCGGGATTCTCGAACGCGCAGGACGGGCACTTGATCATGGCATTCCTCTTTCAGGACGCGAGGGCTCTTTGATGCTGCGAGATCAGCCGCCAGCCCCAGACGCCCGCGGCCAGGACCGCGGCGTTGAGAACGATGTAGCTGACGGGGCCGGATAGGTTCCTCAGAAGGAAGATGAGGCCGAGACCGGCCATGGCGGCGAAAAGCCACCGGGCGTACTTGAAGTCGCCCTTGCCGACGAGGGAGATCGCGTAGAGATTGCCGGCGACCAGACAGGCGTCGAGGACGATCAGGAACCACTGGAAGCCCGTGCCGGGCAGCTGCCCCGCGTAAACGCCGTAGATAGCCCGGGCCCGCGAGAGGTCCGAATACATCAGGTAGATGGCGAAGGCATAGAGCCCGGCCCCCGCCCCGAGCAGCATTTTGATGCGCTGGACGGTCTCGCCCGGAGCTTTCGGTCCGGCGCCGGTCGAAGCGCCGCCGATCCCGCGGGCGCCCCCGGTCCCCCGGACCTGGCCCGAACCTGCCTGTCCGGCCGGCCCGACCGGAAGGCCGCAGCCCTTGCAGAACCGGCTGCCCTTCGGGGCTCTCGGCGCCGCACGCGGCGCACCGGACGGGGACAGGCATCTTGGGAAGGGCCCCTCCGCATCCCGCGCAGAACTTGCTTCCGGCGGGATTCTCGGTCTTGCAGGCCGGGCACACGCTCATGGGTCCCTCCTTGATCTTCGGTTGCCGCGATTATATCCCTCCGAAATCGGGGACACAATACCATTTTCCCATTTCGAGGACTTCTTCATACCGTGCTTGTCAGCATCGATCGCCCGGGGGAATCCGGAAATTGGTATTGTGTCCCCGAATTATGCTATTCGATAGCGGGAGGAAGCACGATGACCGACACGCGCACGACCGACCGAAAAGCCGTTGGCAGTCCGCTCGCCGCAGTCCTTATCGTTTTGGCCGCCGCGTCCTGGGCTTGCCGCGGCATCGAGACGGGTGTGACCCGGATCGACCGTGACGGGGCCCGTTACACCCTCAGCCTCGACGGCGAGCGGCTCGTGAGCTTCGCCGTTCCCGAACTCGGCGCGGCCGGCCGGCCGCTCGTCGAGATCGGCGAGCCCGAGGAAGGCTGGCGCCGCGTCCGCCTGGTCTGGGAGGTCTCCGCGGCGATCGCCCAGGACGAGCTCGCGGTCCGCTTCGATGTCGGCTTCGAGCCCGAGCTCTGGTGGGCGCCCCACCTCGCGCCCGAGGAGGGTTACGTCGTGGGTCAGCACGTCTTCCGCTCGCCGGCCCTGATCGCCGCGGGCGGCACGCGCGTCCTGGCCGTCGTCCCTGACCTCGACCTCGTCGGCGTCCGTCCCGAGAGCCCGTGGTTCCTCGATTGCGACGCGCCCGGACGGAGGATGTGGCTCGGCCTGGTCAGGACCGAGGTCCCCGAGCACGTCCTATTCAAAAAAGCGCCGGGCCTGGCTTTCGCGCCGGGGAAGGTCGAGCTGGCCTTCTTCGTCGCCGCCTATATCGACCCGAAGGCCGTGAAGGACCCCTGGGCCCGAACGTCGGCGTTCCTTTGGACGCGCTGGGGACGGCCGCTCTATGAGAAGGGCGAGCCCATTCCCGGACCGCTCCATTCCTACGTCCGCCGGACCTACGACTGGGCCTTCGGCGGATGGGGCTCCTTCGTCTGGCAGGAGTTCGATCTCGGAGGCCGCCGGGTCGGCGCGCCGCAGTTCATCGTCAACGTCTCGCAGTCGCCCAACTACCCCGGTCCGTGGTACCAGCGCGAGTTCCTGTCGATCTGGAACCAGGCTTGGTTCTCGTCCCTGCGGAGCGCATCGGGGCTCTACCGCTACGCGCGGGCGACCATCGACGAGGGGCTCCTGGCCAAGGCGCGCCTGACGAAGGAGCTGGCCCTGGCCGCTCCGATGACCGACGGGATCTTCCCGGCTGTCATCGGGACCGCGAACGACGAAGTCGTGATCGACGGGAAAAGGTTGCGCCGGCCGCGGCCCTGGAGCGAGGCCCGCTGGTCCAATTCCGATCGCACCCCCCTCGAGCACGGCATCACCGCGAACTGGACCCACGTCCTCGACATGAGCGTCACCGCGCTCGCCATGCTGCGCTGGTACGACGAGCTCGAGAAGGACCCGCGCCTGCTCGAATACGCCCGCACCTACGGCGAGCGGCTGCTCCGGCTGCAGGACGAGGGCGGCTTCTTTCCCGGCTGGCTCCACCCGATGACGCAGACGCCCGGCCCGGTGATGAACCGAACGCCGGAGTCGAGCCTGAGCGCGACCTTCCTGCTCAAGCTCGCCGACCTGACCGGCGAGGCGAAGTACCGGGCGGCCGCCCTGCGGGCCGTCGACGCCGTTCTCGCGGACGTCGTGCCGCAGGGCCGGTGGCTCGACTTCGAGACCTACTGGTCCTGCTGCGGCTGGGGCCGGGACCGGTACCTCGACCGCAAGATCGAGCGCAACGCCATGCACAAGCAGAACACGCTCTCGATGTTCTGGACCGCCGAAGCCCTGCTTGCGGCCTGGCGGGCCACCGGCCGGGGGCTCTACCTCGATTGGGGAAGGCGCACCCTGGACGAGCTGTCGATGGCCCAACAGGTCTGGCAACCGCCCTTCATCCACGTCCCCGCGCTCGGGGGGTTCGGGGTGATGAACGCCGACGGGGAATGGAACGACTCGCGCGAGACGCTCTTCGCCGAGCTCTTCCTCGACTACGCCGTCGCGACCGGCGAGACGGCCTATCGCGAGCGCGGCCTGGCCGCGCTCAAGGCGGGCTTCGTCATGATGTACTGCCCCGAAAATCCCGAGGTCAAGGCCATGTGGGAGAAGGTCTACCCGTGGTTCGGGCCGGCCGACTACGGGTTCACCATGGAGAACTACGGCCACGGCGGGCGGACGAGCCCCGAGGGCGAGGGCATGGGCGTCTTCACCATCTACGACTGGGGCAACGGCGCCGCGGCCGAGGCCGTCATGCGCATCCTCGACCACCACCCGGAGCTAAAAGGCGAACTTGATGCCCAGCGATAGCTCCAGGCCGTAGAGGTTCAGCATGTTCTGCACGAGCGGATCGGTGTCCCGGATGGGAGCGGTCCGCGGCAGGTCCTCGATCCAGGTCTTGACGAGATTGTAGCGGGCCTTGAAGCACGCCGCCAGCCGCGGGGTCAGGCGGCAGTCGAGCCCGCCGCCGAGCTGAAGGGCCAGGCGGTCGACGAGATCCCGTTCGACGGCGCGGATCGTCTCGCCGAGGAAGGGCTCGTCCGGCTTGTAGCCGATGAACGTGAAGCCGACGCCGAAGAGGGCGTAGGGCAGGAGCCGGCCGCGGCTGAACAGATACCAATGGTGGTCGACGAGGAGCGTCGTCATCCCCATCTTCCCGGCCGTCAGGCCGGGTTCGATGTCGGTCCCTGCGGCCCCATCCGCGACGGGCACTTCGAACCGTTCGACGAGGACCTCGATCGCCGCGTGTTTCCCCGTCCGGAAGAAGAGGCCGCCGCCGAAGCGCAGGCCGTGCCCGAAGCCCATCTCGCCGACGGTCGCCAGGCCGAAGTCAACGACCGCGCCCGCCGACCGGCGCGCCGTGAGATCGGCCCCGGCCGCCGCGGCCGGCGCCGGCGCCGCCAGCGCGATCAGGCCCGCGACCGATGCCGCGATCAGGCCTCCCCGGAATCCCGCCCGAAGCGTTTGGGTTCTCATCTCGGTCCTCCGCTCTAGAATTGCCAGGTCGCGAAGACCCGGGCCTCGACGAGGTGCCGGCTGCCCGGCTCGTCGACCTCGAAGACGTAGTTGCGGCCGCAGTACTCGGCCGCGAAGCCGAGTCCGACCCGGCGCATCACCGGGACGCTCACCTGGCCCTGGAGGATGTTCCAGTGCTCCCGGCCGACCCGGCTGCCGACGACGTTGAGGTTGAACAGGCTGTAGTGACGCCAGACGGCCGAGAAGTACTCGTAGCCCTTGGCCGCCAGGGTCAGCTCGGCGGCCGCGGTGACGCCGGTCGCGAGGTTGTAATTGCGGCGCTCGCCCGGCACGTTGGCGAAATCGTCCGAGCCGCCGAGCCCGAGCCAACCCAGCCGGGCCGAGGCCGTGATCCGGGCCTCGCGGCCGGGCCGGAAGGTCGATGTCCAGCCGCCGGTGTACGACGTGCCGCAGATGCGCATCGTATCGATGCCGTAATACTCATAGTGTTGGTAGAGCCCGACGAAATGCGAGGAGCCGCGTCGCCCCTCGATGGCCTTGCCGACGAGCGCGCCCTGGATGGAGAGCGACAGGTGCGGCTTGTCGGGGCCCCAGCGGAGGCGGCCCGCGACCGTGAAGACGTCGAAGGGCCGTCCCGTCCAGCCCGTGCCGGCCGGATCCCCGTAGCGCAGCGTGAATCCGAGGACGGGCGCCGCCCGGGTGCCCGTGAGGTCGTCGCTGCGGGCGATGACGGGGCCGGTCACGATGAGCTCGCCGTTGAGGATGCGGCCGGCGTCGGGGCTGCCCGGCAGCCAGGGCTCGTCGTCCTTGTGGCCGTTGAGGAGGCGGTTGGCGCCGCCGACGGGATCGAGGATGGTCCCGACGATCTCGCGCCACACGCGGTCGAGGCCGCGGGCCCCCTTCTTCCGGACCAGGGCGGAGAACCGGAAGCCGACCTCGCCGATGGCGATCCCGCCCGTCGAGGTCGTGATCAGGTCGTTGATGGAGGGCCGGTACTTTTCCATCATCACCTCCCACATCAGGCTCCCGCCGAGCGCGCAGAGGGACGAGCCCCAGAAGCCGAGGCCGTTGGCCCGCCCGGCGCTGTAATAGAGGTAGCCGTGATAGGGGTGATGGTAGAAGTTGACGAAGTACATGCTGCGGTCCCACTCCCAGCCGTCGCGGAGGTTGTCGCGGATCGTCTCCCAGCTGATATAGGAATAATGGGCGTTGCCGAAGTAGTGGAGGAAGGCCCAGACGCCGAAGTTGAGGCCGGCGACCTCGCCCGCGGCGAGGAGGGGTTTGGGGTGGAATTGGAGTCGGGCGGGCGGCGGGGCGGAGGCCGCGGGCGCTCCGGCGACCGAGGCGCGGGCCGGCGGAAGGGGCGTGGCGGCGAGCGAGAACAGGACGGGCGCGGGCGAAGATCCGCCCGGGGCGGAAGGCGCGCCGTTCGAGGCGGGGCCCAGGCCGAGGGCCAGGCTCACGGCGAGGACCGGTGCGATCGTGGTCAAGACGTTCATTCGAGTCCCCCTGTCGAGTTCTGTTTCTTGGCTTCCATCTTGGCCCCATCATCGGCCGGACGGGGCGCGGAGTTGTCAAAAGGATGTGAAGATTCCGTCAAAAGCTCGTTCGGCTTGACGGGCGGGCGGCGTCTGAATAATAGTGGATGATCATGAACAGATACGGACGGATCTCGGCGCTGATACTGTGGACGCTGGCCGCGGCGATCTCCTGCGGCAAGGCCGCGGGGCCTGGGGCGAAAGCGGCGGGACCGGGGGCCGCCGCCCCCGCCGCCGTCGGCATCGACGAGATGGCCCGGCTCGACCTCCTGCCGCGCTTCAAGCGCTCGGTCCGGGTCGGGCTCGTCTCGAGCTACGATCGGACCGGCGGCAACGACGACGGGTTCAGCGGCAAGTACTCGTTCGTCCGCAAGGAGCCGGGCGGCCTCGTCCTGGCCGACCTCGAAGGCCCCGGCGCGATCTACCGCATCCATACGCCGACGCCGACCGAGGACGTCGTCGAATTCTACTTCGACGGGGAGGCGGCGCCGCGGCTCCGCCTGAAGGTCATCGAGCTCTTCGACGGCACGCGCCCGCCCTTCCTCGCGCCGCTCGCCGGCTCGGGCGTCGGCGGCTACACGTCCTACGTGCCGTTGACCTTCCGGAAATCGTGCAAGATCCTCCTGCGGGCCGAGGCGTTCCAGTTCTACGACATCAACTATGCCGTCTTCCCGGCCGGCTTCGACCTGCCGACCTACGAGGATCCGCCGACGGCCGAATTCCTGACGAGGGTGGAGAAAGCCGCGTCGTTGCTGAGGCGGACGGGGACGGACATCGCCGACGCCGTCGCGCCGCCCGGAGCGGCGCTCGCGAAGAAGACGGTGAAGGTGTGCGCTCCCGCCGGGCGGACAGGCGACGCTCTTCGAGAGCCGCGAGCCCGGACGCATCGTCGGGCTCAGGATCGGGCCGGCGGCGGCCTTCGCGGGGGCCGATCGCGACGTCCTCCTGCGCGCCTACTGGGACGGCGCCGCGGAGCCGGCGATCGAGTGCCCCGTCGGCGACCTCTTCGGCTACAGCTTCGGCGATCCCGCGGTGAGATCGCTGATGTTGGGGACGGCGGACGACGGCCGCAATTACCTCCATTTCCCCATGCCCTATGAGCGGTCGGCGCGGATCGAGCTGGTGTCGGAGCGGAGCGGCGACGGCGGAGGCGCGCCGATCGACGTCGAAGCGGAGATCGTCACCGCGCCCGTCGGCAAGGGCCCCGACGAAGGGCGGTTCTACGCCCGGTGGCGCCGCGAGAATCCGTGTGCGGCGGGCAAGCCCTATACGTATCTGAAGACGGCGGGGCGCGGACATGTCGTCGGCGTCATCCTCCAGGCCCAGGGCCTCGAGACGGGCAACACCGGCTTCTTCGAGGGCGACGACCGGGCCGTCATCGACGGCGAGCTGGCCGTGCCGGGGACGGGATCGGAGGATTCGTTCAACGGCGGCTGGTACGACGTCCCGGGCCGCTGGGAGACGCGGACGTCGCTCCCGCTCAGCGGCTGCCTCGACTACAAGAAGCCGCTGGCCCGGACGGGCGGCTACCGGTTCTTCCTGACCGACTCGTACGCGTATGCGAGGTCGATCGACTACAACATCGAGCACGGGCCGGAGGGGAACGCCCTGGCGACCGATTACGCGAGCGTCGTCTTTTTCTACGCCCAGGACCCGCCGGAGGGACTGGAGCCGGTGCCGCCGGCCGCGGCGCGGCGCGTGACCGGTCTCGGCCGCGTCGTCTTCGTCCCCGGCTGGAGCGTGCCCGTCCACACGACATCGTTCGAGAACGCCGTGTTCTCGAAGGGCGTGGCGACCGTGGGGGAGGAACGGGTGCGCCGCTTCTCGATGACGACGAACGGGGCGGACATCTTCGGCCCGCACCACGTCTCGTTCATCTGCGACCTGCCGGAAGCCGGGAGGTACCGGGTGCTGGTCAAGGCCGTCCTCGGCCCCGACCAGGGCATCGTGCGGATCTACGAGCGCGACCGGCCGGCGGGACGGGCGGTGAACCTGTACGCGGCCGAACGGACGATCGGGGAGCCGGCTGAGCTCGGCGTCTTCGAGATGGCGCGCGGCGCCAATGTCGTCTACCTGACACTCGTGGGAGCCGATCCCCGGGCCAAGGGCCTGGGGATGGACCTGGTGGAGATCATCTTCGAGCGCGTGCGATGAAAACGCGGCTTTTTCGATACGGTATGGAGGGTTATCATGAAGAATAATAACGACATCCTGAGGTCCGACCCCAAGCGGAAACGGCTCGACCCTTTCTATGTCCTGATCATGGCGGTGCTGGCGGCCCTGCCGTTCCTGCTGGTGCGCGTGTTCGCGCCCGGGCCCGTGACCGGGTCCAAGGCGAAAGCCCCGGCGCCGGCGCTGGAGATGAACCTGCCGGACTCCGGCGCCGAATGGGCGGCCGAAACCCTTGCGGGCCTCACCCTCGAGCAGAAGATCGCCCAGCTCGTCACCGCGGACATCGCCGGCGGCTACATCGCGGACGGCGATCCGCGGCTCGAGCGCTGGCTCTCGCTGGCCCGCGACCACGGGCTGGGCATGTTCGTCCTCTACGGCGGGACGCCGCGCGACGTGGCCCATCTCCTCAACCGCCTGCAGAAGGCGGCCGCGATCCCGCTCCTCATCTCGGCCGACTTCGAGGGCGGGCCGGGCCAGCAGGTCGCCGGAGCCAGCGAATATCCGGCCAACATGGCCTTCGCCGCGGCCGGCTCGGAGGACCTGATGTACCGGGCCGCCTCGGCCGCCGCGGTCGAGGGCCGGGCCATGGGCATCCACCTGACCTACACGCCCGTCTGCGACATCGCCTGGGACCCCGACAATCCGGCCGAGAGCGTCCGATCGTTCGGCGGCGACCTGGACCTGCTCGGGCGCATGGTCCGGGCTTACGTGCGCGGTTATCACGAGAACGGCATGCTGACCTCGGCCAAACATTTTCCGGGCAGGGGCGACGTCGCGAACATGCCGCAGAATCCCGGCTGGGCCTGGATCGACAAGCCCGCCGCCGATGTCGAGTCGCAGGAGTTCCGGGCTTTCAAGCAGGGCATCGACGCGGGCGTCGATTTCGTCATGACCGAGCACATCGCCGTGCCGTCGGTCACGGAGGGCTCGGAGCTGCCGGCGAGCGTCGAGAAGAGGCTGGTCACGGATTGGCTAAAGGGCCGGCTCGGGTTCCGGGGCGTCGTCACCTCGGACGACCTCTGGTACGACCAGGTCGTCGCGCGGTTCGGGGCCGAGGAGGTCGCGGTCCGGGCGTTCGAGGCCGGGCACGACGTCATCCTCAAACCCAAGGACCCGGTGGCGACGATCGCCGCGCTGGCGGCGGCGGTGCGCTCGGGGCGCGTTCCCGAGAGCCGCGTCGACGAGGCCGCGCGCAAGGTCCTGACGCTCAAGGCCCGGCTCGGGCTATACAAATACCGGCTCGTCGACGAGGACAAGGTCGGCGGATCCGTCGGCACCGCCGCCCACCAGGCCCTTGTCCAGGAGGTCGCCGACAGGTCTCTGACGATGCTCAAGAACGACGGGGCGGTCCCGCTCGCGACGGGGAGCTCGCCGAAGATCGTCAACATCAGCGTGCAGAAAGCGGTCGAAGATCCCGGACCGGCGATCCTGGCGGCCAAGCTCGCCGCCGCGTTCCCCGGGACGCGGAGCTTCACGCTGCGACCGGACATCGATCCGGCCTACACCGAGACGGTCTGGAAGGCGGTGGGGGAGTCCGACCTCGTCGTTGTGTCGCTCTTCGTCGCCCGGAACCGGATGGGCGACGCCGCGCCGTTGCGCGAGGCGGACCTGGTGTTCCTCGAGAAGGTGATGGCGGCGAAGCCGAAGGCCGTTGTGGCCATGTCCTACGGCAATCCCCAGCTCATCCGGAAGCTGCCGGAGGTCGCGGCGTTCCTGGTCGGCTACGGCGAGCGGGGCTGGTTCGGCAACCAGGCGGTCTATTTCGACTCGTTCATAAAGGCGCTCAAGGGCGAATTGAAACCGGCCGGCCGGCTCCCGGTACGGGTGAGCGACGCCTACGCGATCGGGGCGGGGCTCTGAAAAGGGCCTTTATTCGGTCGCCGGCCATATGCGGATCATGACCACGCCGTGGCGGGCGACGTAGGCTTCGAACCCGCCGTCGTAGACGCCGAGGTCCTTCTGCCGCCAGAGGTCGCGGACGCGCTGCGGGCCGGATAGCCCGAGGTCGGCCCACGACGCCGTGACCGGGGCCAGGCGATCGCCGCGGTTGAAGAGGCCGACCGCTTTCGAGCCGTCCTCCATCTCGCGCACCCAGACCTCGAGGTCGCCGGACTTGGCGGCGCGCTTGCCGGGCCTGCCGAGCGGGTCCTGATCGACGTCGATGATCTCGTCGTTCGTCAGCAGGCCGAGCGTGAAGTCGTCGAGGCGGGTGATGTCGCCGCTGAAGATGAGCGGGGCCGCCACGAGTGACCAGAGCGAAACGTGGGTGTACTGCTCGTTCGGGGAGAGGGGCGAGGCCTCGTTGCCGCCTTCCTTGTCGGTGACGAAGGCCGAGCTGAGGATGCCGATGAGCAGGTAGTCGGGGTCGTTCCAGCCGCCCGGTCCGCCGTAGCGGTGGAGCTCGTTCGTCGAGTAGACGTCGAAGCCGTCGCGGAAGAGGTTGCCGACGACGTCGTGACCCAGGTCGCCGGCGGTGCGCCAGCTGTGGCCGCCGACCTCGCGGCCCCACTCCCAGACGTTGCCCAGGCCGTACTGACAGAGGTTGAGGACGATGTCGCGCGACTGGGCGGCCAGGATGCCGCTGATGAGGCGGTAGGGACGCTGGAGGTCCTCGAGGCTCTTCTCGTCGGCCGCGTCGCCGTAGGAGCACCAGTCGTACTTGAGGAAGTCGAAGCCCCATGCGACGAAGCGGCGGACGTCGAGCTCCTCGTGCTGCCAGGCCGCGGTGAAGCCGGCGCAGGTCCGCGGGCCGGGCGAGGTGTAGATGCCGGCCTTGAGGCCCTTGGCGTGGATGTAGTCGGTCATGGCCTTCATGTCGGGGAAATAGCCGTTGGCGTTGATCCGGCCCTCGGCGTCGCGGGGCTCGCCGCGGCGGCCGGGATCGTCGGACTCGGGCCTGACCGACCAGCAGTCGTCGATGTTGATGTACATGTAGCCGTGGTCCATCATCCCGCTCGAGACCATGGCGTCGGCGGCGGCGCGCATGATCGCGTCGCTGACCCGGTTCTCCCAGACGTACCAGCTGTTCCAGCCCATGTGCGGGGTCAGGGCCAGGGTCGGGCCGCAGACGATCGTGAAGGGGCGCGAGGCCGTGCCGCGGGCGTTGGCCGCGGTGAAGACGACGTTGTACGCGCCGGGCGAGGAGAGCGACCCGGTGATCTGCCCGGTGGCCGTGTCGAGCACGAGCCCTTCGGGCAGGCCCTCGACGCCGTAGGTCATCGGGCGGTCGCCCGTCACCGGGATGGTGAAGAGGAAGGGCGAGCCGGGGCGGACGCCGAAGACGCGGGCGCCGTTGATGCGGGGCGCAGGACCGGGTTTCGGTGTGAGAACGAGCCGCGGCTCGTCGGCGGCGCGGGCGGGGGGCGAAGCGATCGCGGCGATCGCGAGAGCGGCGAGGGCGACGACGGGCGCCAGGGCGGTTCTTTTCATGGAGGGCCTCCTTCGTGGACCGCCGCGATTATATCAAAACACGAAGGGGTCAAATGCGAAAATATCGCGGGGACCGGTCTTCGCACCCCCGGGCGCCTTCGTCGAGTTGCGAGATCCGGCGGCCTTCCCGATCATCGGCCCGCTTGCCCGGAAATAGGGAAATTGGTATTCGTGATCCCGAATTGGAGGCCCCATGATCAAGCCCCGCCCGTTCTCCTCTCGCTTCGTCCCCACGGTCGTTTTCGCCGCGCTCCTCGCGGCCGTTCTCATCGCCGCTTCGCCGAGAGCGCCGCAGGCTCAGGTCGCTCCGCCCGGCGCCGCGCAGGTCAAGAACGCCTATGCCCCGGACAAGGTGGAGCCGGGCTCGGTCGAGGCCATCGCCAAGTACACGACCGAGCCGCGCTTCGGCAACCCCTGGGTGGCCTATCTGCCGGATTCGCCGACCGTGCCGTCGCCGACGGAATATCTCGGCCACGTCGTCGGCGCCGCCGGAGAGCTCTCGTCGACCGCCCAGATCTACGGCTACTTCCGCAAGCTCGCCGAGACCTCGCCGCGCGTCAGGCTCCAGACGATCGGCCGGACCGAGGAGGGGCGCGACATCCTGCTCGCGGCCATCGCCGACGAGGCCGGACTCCGCGACCTCGACCGGCTCAAGGCCGCGACCGCCGCGCTGGCCGACCCGCGCAAGACGACGCCGGACGCCGCCGAGACGATCATCGCCTCGGCCCGGCCCATCTACTACTTCAACGCAGGGCTGCACTCGACCGAGCTCGGCAGTCCCGAGATGGTCATGGAGATGGCCTACCGCCTGGCCGTCTCCGACCAGCCGATGATCCAGAAGATCCGCGGCGAGCTCGTCGTGCTCATCAACCCGGTCTCGGAGCCCGACGGCCGCGACAAGCAGGTCGATTGGTTCTACCGTTACCTCAAGGGCAAGACCGACTTCGAAGCCCTGCCGCCGGTCTCGCCGCCGTACTGGGGCTTCTACGTCTTCCACGACAACAACCGCGATTCGCACCAGGAGGCCCTGCAGCTTTCGAAGGCCGTCAGCCGGATGTTCTTCGAGTACCATCCCCAGGTCGTCCACGACCTCCACGAATCGTTGCCGCTGCTCCAGACCTGGAACGGCACGGGGCCGTTCAACGTCAATATCGACCCCATCCTGCTCAACGAGTGGTTCGCCATGTCGTTCGCCGAGCTCAGCGCGCTCACGTCGGCCGGGATGCCCGGCGTCTGGACTTGGGGCTTCAGCGACGGCTGGGAGCACTGCTTCCTCGATTCGATCGGCGTCAACCACAACAGCATCGGCCGCGGCTACGAGACCTTCGGCAACGGCACGGCCGAGACGGTCGAGCGCGAGCTGCGCCCGAACGAGGAACGCTACGCGGGCCGGCCGGCGACGAGCCAGGAGTGGTACCGTCCCATGCCGCCGCCGCGGAAGTTCATGTGGTCGCTGCGCAACAACACGAATTACATGGAGAGCGGCTGCCTGGCCGCGCTCGATTACTCGGCCAAGCACTCGAAGGAGATGCTGCGCGACTTCTACCGCAAGGGCCACAACGCGTGGCAGAAGGGCGTCAAGGGCGGGCCGTACGCGTTCGCCATCGCCGCGGATCAAGGCGACCGGCGGCGCGTCGCCGACATGATCGACCTCCTCATCGCCCACGGCATCGAGGTGGCGAGGGCGACGGCGCCGTTCAAATTGGCGGAAGGGGACTTCGCGGCGGGCACGTACGTGGTGCGGCTCGATCAGCCGTACCGAGGCTACGCGGTCGACTTGCTCGCTCCGCAGACCTTCCCGACCGACGCCGTCTACGAGCCCTACGACGACGTGTCGTGGGCGCTGACGGTGCACTACGGGCTCGAGGCCAAGAGGATCGATGACGCCAAGGTCATGGATCCGGCCCTCGTGAAGGTCGAGCCGGTCGCGGCGGGAGTGGCGGCCGGGACGAGGGGAGCGGTGAACGGGGCCGGGCCCGTGTACCTGCTGAAGGACACGGGCCAGGAGGGGCTGTTGGCGCTCCGGGCGAGGTTGGCCGCGTTCCGCGTCGAGATCGCCGAGAAGGCCTTCAAGGCGGGGGATAGGGACTACCCGGCGGGGTCGTGGGTCATCGCCGATCAGAAGGGGTTGGCAGACGCGTTGGGGAGGGCCGCGGCCGAGCTGGCGGTCGATTTCGACGGCGTGGCGGCGTTGCCGGAAGGCGTCGCGCGTCACGAGTCGAAGATGCCGCGCGTCGCGGTCTGGCACACCTGGGAAGACACGGAGGCGGTCGGCTGGATCCGGTTCGTCTTCGACCGCGAGAAGGTCCCGTATGCCTACATCCGCGACGAAGATGTCCGGGCCGGGCGGCTCCGCGACAAGTACGACGTCATCATCTTCGGCCACAATTACCTCGGACTGCAGGATCAGATCCACGGCATCGACAAGAAATTCGGGCCGATGGCCTATATGAAAACGAAGGAGACGCCGAACCTGGGCGTGCCCGACGCGTCGGCGGACATCACGGGAGGCATCGGCTGGCAGGGAGTGGCGAAGATCGAGGAGTTCCTGAACGCGGGCGGCGTGCTCATCACGCTGGGCAACGGCTCGACGCTGCCGCTCGAGGGCGGGCTCGTCCGGGACGTCTATCGGAAGGGCGGGGCCTTCTTCATACCGGGCTCCGAGCTCAAGGTCAAGTTCACGAGGCCCGATCACCCGCTCGCCTACGGCTCGCCCGAAGTGACGTCGGTCTTCCGCAGCTACGGACCGGTCTACGACATCGCCCGGTCCAGCCGCAAGAATGTCGTCATGCAGTGGGGCACGAAGCCGCGGGCCGAGGACCGGGAAGAGGAGAAACCGGCCGCGGCGGGACAAGCGGCGGCCGAGCCGGCCAAGAAGCCCGAGGCCAAGATGCTCGTCAGCGGCGCGCTCAAGGGCGAGGACGAGCTCGAGGGACGGCCCGCGATCATGGATTTTGCCGTGGGCAAGGGCCGGGTCGTGACCTTCAACTTCAATCCGATCCACCGCGACCTCAACCGGTCGGACCACCGCTTCCTCTGGAACGCCCTCCTGAATTGGAACGCCCTGCCGCAGAAATAGGGTGACAAGAGGTAGGTTCGACCCCTTCTTGCAACAAGGGACCGGGCGCGGGCGTTGGTATTGAGACAGCAGAACCTCGTTTTTTGTTGAAGGAGGCCGAAGTGAGGAAAAATCGATTTCAGCGGGGGCTCATCGCGCTCATCGCCTGTCTGACCATCGCCTCGAGTGCGGCGTCGCAGGCCCCATCGCAAGCGCCGCGGGCACCGGGCGCCGCCGCCGTGGTCGCTGATGCCGGCAAGGCCGCCGTCGTCGATACCCTGACCTATCTCAAGCGCCTCGAGAAACTCGGCTTCGCCGGGGTGGTGCTCGTGGCCAAAGGCGATACGCCTCTTCTCGCCGAGGGCTTCGGCCTGGCCGACCGGGAGAAAGGGCGGCGCTGGACGCCGGCCACGGTGTCCTGCTCGGGATCGATCACCAAGCAGTTCACGGCCGCGGCCATTCTCCGGCTCGAAGAGGACGGCCGGTTGGCCGTGACCGACCCGATCGCGAAGTATTTCGGGGGAGTCCCGGCCGACAAGACCGGAATCACTCTCCACCATCTCCTCTCCCATGCCTCCGGGCTCACCGACCCCCCGGACATCGACGACTACGACCCGGTGCCGCTCGACGATTACGTGCGCCGCGTCCTGGCGCTGCCCCTGCTGTTCGAGCCCGGGCGCGGCTACGAATACGCCAACGCCAACTTCAGCCTGCTCGGCGCGATCGTCGAAAAGCTTTCGGGCCGGAGCTACGAGGACTTCGTCAGCGAACGCCTGTTCCTGCTGAACGGGATGTTCGAAACGGGCTACCTCCGGCCGCGGTGGGGCGAGGCGAGAGAAGCCCAGGGCTACGTCGACGGCAAGCTCTGGGGCACGATCCTGTCGCGGCCGATGGCGGCGGACGGGCCTCACTGGGCCCTGCGGGCCAACGGCGGCATCCACACCACCGCCTACGACATGCTGCGGTGGGCCCGGGCGCTCCTGGGCGGCCGCGTCATGTCGCCCGCGTCCCTGGAAAAGCTGTGGACGCCGCACACCGACGAAGGCGGCGGGACCTTCTACGGCTACGGCTGGTCGATCGCCAAGGCCCCCGACGGGACGAAGGTCGTCACCCATAACGGCAGCAACGGCATCTTTTTCGCCGACCTGGCCATCGTCCCCGAGGCGGATCTCGTCGTCTACCTGATGACGAACGTCGCCGCCGAGACCCGCGTGGCCAACACCCTTCTGCGGAAGATCGTCCTGCGTTTTCTGGCCGGTCAACCGCTGCCCGTGATCCCGGAGATCGTCGACCTCGCGCCCGCGGCGCTCGAGGCGGCGGCCGGGACCTACCGCCTGCCGGGTCAGGACGGCGCTTTCCGCCTGACCGTTGAGACGGGGAAGGACGGGAAGGCCTCTCTCTTCATCGAAGCCGAAGGCGAGCGGGCCTTCACGCTCCTCAACTCGACGGGGGAGGCCCCGGCCGGTCGGCTCGAGAAGCTAACCCGGCTCACGCGCGGCCTCGTCGCCGGGAACATGAAAGGCGACTTCCGCCCGATCTTCAAGGCCTACGGCGGCGAGGTCCCGATCGAGCGCTTGAAAGAGGGTTGGGCGCGGGCCATCGGCGAGCTCGAGGCCGAGTGCGGGAAGGTCGCGCGGTACGAGGTGCTTGGCACGGCCCGGACGGACGACCGCGACGAGACCGTCGTCCGCTTCCACGGCGAAGATGGGACCGTCGACTGGACCTATGTCTGGGACGCGGAGAAGGAGGGCCGCCTGCTGGGCCGGTCGGTGCGCGGCCTGGCCGCGAGGCAGCCGCTATACCCCTCAGGCGAGCGTGAATTTTTCACCTGGGACGGCGGGATCCGCCCGCCCAAGGTGGTCCGTATCGAGACGGCCGGCGACGGCAAGATGAGCTTGAAGATCGGCGACTCGACGGCCCTCGCACTCAGGTGAACAAATCCGGCTCACTCGCGGATGAGGAAGATGTAGTCGAGGCCGAGGCGGGAGCCGGGCTCGGCCGCGGGATTCGGCGACAGGGCGCGGACCTCGAGTACGTTGTCGCCTTCGACGAGATCGAAAATCCCAAGCCGCGGACGTCTCCAATCGAGCGTTTCCGAATAGCCGTCGACCGGGCCGGTTTCACTTCTCTTCCCGTTGACCGCGAACTCGAACCGGCCGTAGTCGGGTGATCGACAGAGGTTCAGCTCGACCTCATAGCGGCCCGCTTTGAGGACGGTGAACCTGACCTCGAGGCGGCCACCCTCCGGAGCGCCGGACCAGACGAGGTGCTCGGCGCCCGAACAGTTGGCCAACCTTTCCTTCCCCGCCTGGCCGCCGCGCGCCGTGAACCGGAGAGATTCGCCCTCGAGAGGCTCGAGCATGTCCTCGCGGACGCCGAGGTCGACTGGGGCCAGGGTCGCCGTGTCGACCGGGACCGGTCCCGGCGAGCCGGGCTTCGCGTACCAGTAGACGACCTGGGCCCAGGTCGGATCGCACGGCATCCAGTGCCAGATCTCCTGGTCGAACCGGATCGACTCGCGATAGGGGAGGGCGTCGAGAACATACCAACGGTTGAGGCTGATGTGGCCACCGCTCGCCGGTCCGTCGACCCTTGTCTGGGCGTGGTAGGGCCTCGTGAACGGCCGGTTGTCGCCGTAGGCGTAGCCGTAGTCGTCCTCGGTCCCGGTTCCGAAGGTGCTTGGGAAGGGCTCGCCGTCGACGGCGATCTTCTGGTCGCCCTCGCCCCACCAGATGAGCCCGTCGTTGGCGACCTCGTAGACCGTGCCGACGACCTTGCCCTCGCCGGTCGTATCGAGCACATTGGTGTCGAAAGGGGGCCACGAATGCCGGCTCAGCGTCCGCCACTGAGCCCGCAGATGATAGCTTCGATCCGTGAACGGGCGCGGCGCGATCCTCAGGGCGAGCTCGACCGTATAGGGCACGAGGCCCCGGTTCGAGAGCTCGAGCGTCATCGACCTGGCGAAGGGCATCGGCAGGCGGCTGGTCATGCGGCCGGTCCCGTCGATCGTGAAGAACAGGTTCTCGTAGGGATTGACGCCCGGCCCGGAGCCGAAGAAATCGCCGAGCGGCGTCTCGATCGAGTCTCTCGCCGTCGAACGAGATCCGAAGCACGAGGTGGCGATAGGCGTTGTGGGCCCGGGCGGGATCGCTCCAGTCGCGGCTCTCGCGCGTGCCGAGGACGCGGGCCGACCACTCGAGGACGGCCTTTTCGCCGTCGATACGGGGGAGCGATGCCGTCTCGCCGGGCGCCACGGTCATCCGGGCATTCAGCCATTCGCCTGAAGCACCGCCTGTCCTATCCGCTGCGGCCGCCGCCCTCGTCGGAGCCGCGAGAAGACGGGCCGTCTTCGCCGTCGCTTCGGCCCAATCCGCCGCCTTCGCCGGATCGAACGTCTCGACGCGGGCGCCCGCCTCGTACGTCCGGAAGCCTACCTCGTAATACAACCGGAGCGGCCGGTCCGTCTCCTCGACCGTGATCTTGAGCGACGCGGCGTAGAGGAGAGGGAAATAGAGGTTCCCGCCCGTGCCGCTGATATAGGAGAAGTCCGGGCCGAAGGGCTCGCCCAGCCCCTTGAACAGGTCCGCGAGCGGGAGCGCCAGGCGCGGCTCGGCTTCGCCGTCGAAGTAGAACCGGGTGACGTTCGTGCGGTCGGGATTGGCCGACCAGAAACGGGTGATCGCGCCAGGCCCCTTCAAGTCCGCGAGCACGTGTTCCGTGCGGCCGGCCGCCGTAGTCTCGGTCCGGACGTACTGTCCCACGTCGCGGTTGGCGAACCAGGCGGCGTCACCCTTGCCCTTGTGGCTTTCGCGGTCGTAGCTCGAGGCCTGCGCTTGTTTGAAGAACGGTTCCGGGCGGACGGCCAGGTTCTCGAGATCGACCATCTCCCCGAGCAGAGTCGCAACCGTGATCGATCCGCTTCTCCCGGCTGCCGGCCGGCCGCCGCACGTCGAGCCGGCGGCCGCCAGGATCGCGATGACGAGGCCAGCGCCGAAACGTCGGTATGTCTGGAAACGCCCTGCATGCATAGTCGATCGCCTCCTTGGCATTTTCCGTTATTGTGCCCTCATCCCGGCCCTGGTTTCAATCCTTTTGGGGTCGGACCTCAGGATCGGCAAGAAAAGAATAGAGATAAAGGCCAAAAGTGCGCCTGATCCCATTTTGGGACCGTTGTTTTTAGGCCCCAAAACGAGAATTTGGATATTGCCGGAGATGGCGGCGATAGCAGGTCTGAAGTAACATCTTTCAGAAGGAGAGGCTGAGGTCCGACCTCGATTAGAAACCAAAGACGAGGGGGAGGCCGAAGCAGAAAGCCGTCAGCTGGTATTCGTAGAGCTCGTTCGTCGCATTGAGCCCGGCCGGCCGCAGGGACAGGCTCGATCGGATCACGCCGACATAGGGTTTGATCCTGAAGCCTTTGCCGAGAGGAATGCTCCTGAAGAATCCCAGGCCCAGGGTCATCGACTTGAATTTCATCCGCCAGGCGTATTCCTCGTGAAGCGAAGTGAAGATGTCGCCGTTCTTTTTGCCCCGGAAAAAGGCCCAGGAGACGGCCGGTTCTCCCTGGCTCCCTCGAATGACACCGGGCGACGGCACTTCGGGCGTCATCGCCGCCGCCCAGATGTCGAGATCGCTGCTCGATCCGAAAGCCGCGGGACTGAGGACCGGGATATGCGGCTGGGAGGACGGAGCGCCCCGTTTGTTCTCCTCGCCCGCCGCCCCGCCCGCGCGAACTCCAAGGCCGCCCTGAGCCGCCGATCCCGCCAGCGTGAAACCCGTTGTCTCCGGCGGCCTCGGGTTGGCGAGGTTGGCCGAAGCGACGACGATCCCGTTTAGCCCGTTCAGCCCGCGCTGGCCCGCGCCCTCCTCCGCCGTCACGGCCGCGGCGGACGCCCAGACCGATCCCAGGCCCAGGACAAAGCAGACCAACGCGGCTTTCTTCATGCCGGCACCAGTCTCCGCTCCTTCCCATCCGGGGACAATCCCCCCCAGGGGTGATATCCGGGGGGAAAATGGGGAATTGGTATTGTGTCCCCGATTTATTATAATCCCGGCTATCCCGTCAGGAGGTGCGACGAAATGACCCGACACGCCCTGATCGTTATCGCCTGTTCCGGACTGCTCCTGCTGGCCTCGGTCTCCTGCAAGACCGAGGGAACCGGGGCGCCGGCGCCCGACCCCGCCGCCGTCGCGGCCATCGAAGCCGCCGCGGCCGCCAACGCCGGCAATCCCTTCTTCCAGCCCTACGGCACGCCGTTCAACGTGCCGCCGTTCGACCTCATCAAGAACGAGCACTTCCTGCCGGCCATCGAGCAGGGCATCCGTCTCGAGAAGGCCGAGGTCGACGCCATCGTGGCCGATCCCAAGAAGCCGACATTCGAGAACACCCTCGCCGCGCTCGACCACGCCGGCCTCTTCCTCTCCGAGGTCAACGCCGTTTTCGGAGCCCTCCAAGGGGCCCATACCAACGACGAGCTCCAGGCCCTGGCCCGCAAGACCGCGCCCATGCTGGCCGCCCACAACGACGACATCAGCCTCAATGAAGGTCTCTTCGCGCGGGTCAAGGCCGTCTACGACAAGCGCGACAAGCTCGAGCTCGGCCGCGAAGAGCGCTTCCTGCTCGAGAACGCCTACAAGGACTTCGTCCGAAGCGGCGCGCTCCTCGACGCCGCCGGAAAGGCCCGCCTCCGCGAGCTCAACCAGGAGCTCTCGCTTCTGTCGGTCAAGTTCGGCGAGAACGTGCTCGCGGAGACCAACGCCTTCAAGCTCGTCATCGCGAAGAAGGCCGACCTGGCCGGTCTGCCGCCGTCCGTCGTGGCCATGGCCGCCGCCGCGGCCAAGCAGTCGGGCCTGCCCGACGGCCAGTGGCTCTTCACCATCCACGTCCCGAGCATGACGCCCTTCCTGACATACTCGGAGCGCCGCCCCCTGCGCGAGACGCTCCACCGGGCCTATTTCATGAAAGGCGACAACGACAACGAGCGCGACAACAAGGAGAACGCCCTCAAGATCGCGCTCCTGCGCGGCGAGAAGGCCCGCCTGCTCGGCTACCCCAGCCACGCCGCCTTCGTCCTCGAGAACAACATGGCCAAGACGCCCGAGAAGGTCGACGCCTTCCTCAGGGAGCTTTGGGAGCCGACGCTCGTCAAGGCCCGCGAAGAGGCGGCCGCGCTCCAGGCCCTCGCCGACCGCGAAGCCGGAGCCGGGAAGATCGAGCTGGCGTCCTGGGACTGGTGGTACTACACCGAGAAGCTCCGCCGGGAAAAATACGCCCTCGACGACTCGGCCCTGCGTCCTTACTTCAAGCTCGACAACGTCCGTGACGGCATCTTCGCCCTTTGCGAAAAGCTCTACGGCCTGAAGTTCGTCGAGAAGCCCGACCTGCCGCGTTACCATCCCGACGTCCAGGTCTTCGAGGTCCTGGAAGCCGACGGCCGCCATACCGGCGTCCTGTACATGGACTTCCACCCGCGGCCGAGCAAGCGCAGCGGGGCCTGGTCGGGCGGGTTCCGGCGCGCCTCCTACGAAAAGGGCGTGCGCGTGCCGCCGATCTCGACCATTACCTGCAATTTCACCCGGCCGACGGCCGACGCGCCGGCCCTGCTTTCGACCGACGAGGTCGAGACCTTCTTCCACGAGTTCGGGCACTCGCTGGCGACCCTCTTCTCGCAAGGCCGTTACCGCGGCCGCACCGTGGCCCGCGATTCGGTGGAGCTGCCCTCCCAGATCATGGAACACTGGTGCTTCGAGCCGGAGCTTCTGGCCGTCTACGCCAAGCATTACCTGACGGGGGAGACCATACCGGCCGAGCTCGTCGAGAAGCTCGAGAAGAGCCGTCTCTTCAACCAGGGCTTCATCACCGCCGAGTACTTGGCCGCCTGCCTCCTCGACATGGCCTGGCATACGACCCCCCCCGCGGCCGAGATCGGCGCGCGGCCGTTCGAGAACGAGGCCATGGGCCGGCTCGGGCTCATCCCGGCGATCCAGCCGCGCTACCGGTCGACTTATTTCAGCCACATCTTCAGCGGCGGGTATTCGGCCGGCTATTACGCCTACATTTGGTCCGAGGTCCTCGACTGCGACGCCTACGAGGCCTTCAAGGAGAAGGGCATCTTCGACCGGGCCACGGCCGATGCGTTCCGCAAGAACGTCCTCGAGCCCTTCGGGACCGAGGAGATCGGGGCCCAATACCTGCGCTTCCGCGGCTCCGAACCCAAGATCGAAGGCCTGCTTAGGAACCGGGGCCTGGAGATCAAGAAATAAAGCTCCGAGCGAGGCAAGAACGCGATGCGGTCCGGCCGTAGAAGCGGGATCGAGGTTCTCGCGGCGGTGCTCGTCGCCGGGGCGGCGTGCTCGCCGCCCAGCTCGACGAGGCAGGCGGGCCTGTCGTCATTCGACACAGGGACCCGCGACCCGGTCATTGAGGTCAGGGCGGTATCGGGGACGGCTACAGGCGCGGCCGGCATCACATTCCTCAGCTGGGACACCGAGGGAGGAGAAAAGCTCCGGGTGAATCTGCTCCGGGCGGGGAACGCCGTGCGCGTTCAGCGGTTGGCCGACGGCGCCTGGCAGGACTCCGGGGCCGCCGATCTGCGACCTTTCGTCAAGAAGGACCCGCCGGGCTCCCTCGAGCTGACGGTCTCAACGCGCGAGGCCGTCCCTCCCGGGCCTCCCGTTTCCGTCGCCGCTCCCCCCGCCAACGCTATCCGTCTCATCTTTCCTTTCGATCCCAAGGTCACCTCCACCACCGTCATCCCCTCCGAATGGCTCGACGACGGGACTTTCCGCCTGCCCGCGGTCGTCAACGCGCCCGATTGGGGCCCGATGCTCCTCGCCGAAAAGGAAGCCCGCACAGGACGCCGGCTCGTCGGCCGCCTCGAGGGCAGCCGGTCCGCGAAGGCCGTCGACCTGATCCTCGAATTCCCGCCCCTCCTGCCCGGCGAGCCACTCTCGCTCGCCCTCTCGCCGCTCCTCCTTGCCGCGCCCGCCGGCTTGCCCGCCTCCTCGCTCCCGCTCTGGAAAGCCGCCCGTCGCGGCTGGCTGAACGCCCTCCAGCCGTGCGCCCGTTGGGGCGAGCAGGACAAGCCGTTCAGCGCGCCGCCCGGGGTCCTCGGGAACAACGTCATCAGCGATCCGGCCAGCGTGTCCGTTTGGTTCTACGCCGACCAGGCCTTCTTCATGCCCGAGATCGCCCCGGGCATTACGGTCATGCCGCTCGTGCGCCGGACGGTCGACTACTGGCTCGACAAGCGCATGCGCCGCGACGCCTTGGGCCGTCCGACCGGGGAGATCACGGGTTACTGGGACTACGGCGACTTCCTCGACGCCAACGCCTCGCCGCTCATCGCCGCGTGGGACTACGTCGAATCCACGGACGACCTCGACTGGCTCGTGCGCCGCATCGAGGTCCTCGAGCTCGTGGCCGACTTCCTGGCCGCCCGTGATGTCGACGGGGACGGCTTCGTCGAGGCCACACAGAGCGGCGATCCCAACGCTCTCCAGCAGCCCAACCGCTCCTGTGCCTGGTGGGACGCGCTCAACTGCGGACACAAGGACGGCTATACCAACGCGCTCATCTACCGGGCCTGGCGGTCGATCGCCGACCTCGAGGCCAAGCTGGGACGCGCCGAAGAAGCCACGTACTATACGCGTCTGGCGGACCGGCTCAAGACCGTCTACGCCCGGACGCTCTACAATCCCCAGTCGGGCCTGCTGGCCTGGTGGCGGGGGCGCGACGGCGCGCTCCACGACTACGCCTCGCCGACGCTCAACGGCCTGGCCGTCGAATACGGGCTCGTCGACGCGGACCAGGGCCGAGCCATACTCGACCGTCTGCGCATCCGGATGACGGAGGCCGGCTTCGAGCGCTTCGACCTCGGCGTCCCGCCCATGCTCGTCCCGGTCCGCCGCTCCGACTACCTCCAGCCCAATTGCCTGGGCCTGCCCGCGCGCGAGGATGGGACCGACACCTTCGGCTATTATATGAACGCCGGTATCACGGCCGGGCACGTCCTCCACTGGCTCGCGGCCCACTACGTCCTGGGCGACCGCGAGCTCGCCGCCCGGGCCGACCGCGTCCTGCGGGCCATGCTCGATCGCCAGTCGCGGGGCGGATTCCAGAACGGCGTCCGCGACGCGACCTTCGAGGGTATCGATTGGACGACCTGGGACGGTAAGCCCGGCGGCTACGAAGGGTACTTAGCCGACAGCTTCCGCTTCCTGCAGGCGATCCTGCTGCGCGAGCCGTCCTTCCGGGCCCGACTTTACAGGCCCCTTCGGGGATCGCCCGCGGCGCCCGCGCCATCCGCGGGTGAAAACCCCCGCTTCCGTCCGAGGGCAGCGATCGCCTTCCTCGAAAGCGGCGCGAAGAAGCTCATCGAGGGGTGCGTCATCAGAGCTTCCGACGGCACGCCCCTCTACACTCCCGATGGCGCCGCCCATTACGCCGCGCTCTGGACCCGTGATTTTGCGGCCATGGTCGAGTACGCGGGCGATCTCATGCCCGCCGCGAACGTTGAACGATGCATCGAATACCTGATCAGGGGGATCCGGGAGGACGGCGCCGTCCCCGACCGGATTCAGGTCGACGGCCGCCCGGTCTACGCGGCCGGCGCGCCCGAGAGCCCCCTGGGCGAGCCGAATCTCGACAACGCGCCGTTCCTGGTCATCGCGGCCGCGAGCTATCTCGACAGGGCTCCCGGGGAACGCCGGAAGTACCTCTTCAGAAAATGGTCGCCCGCGCTCGCCAAGGGCATGGACTACGTTCCGCTCGCCGCGGACGGCCTCGTCTGGAACGATCCGGCGAAGCCGCACTCGCCCTACGGCTTCACCGACACCGTCGCCAAGACGGGGGAGCTCTTCATGGAATCGCTCCTCTATTGGCGCGCCGCCGGGATCTTGGCCGGATGGGAAAGGACCTACGGGAGCCCCGCGGGCGAAAAAGCCTGGAGAGACCGGGCCAGGGCCATCGAGACGAGTATCGGCACTCTCTGGGACGAGGGGACGGGCCTGTTCCTTGCGGCCTCGCGGGATTGCCGCCAGCCGGACATCTGGGGCAACGCGTTCGCGATCGATATCGGCTTCCCGCTCGGGGACAAGAAGGACCGGATCGTCGATTGGCTATCGGACAATTACGACCGCTACGTCTGGAGAGGCCAGGTCCGCCACCTGCCCGCGGGCGAGTACTGGCAGCGCCTGCTCACGCCGGTCCTGAGGGAGAGGTACCAGAACGGGGCTTACTGGGCGACGCCCTCGGGCTGGGTCATGGGGGCCCTGAACGGCCGTCGTCCCGACCTGGCCCGCCGGATGCTCGACGACCTCGTCGAGGATTTCCGGACGGGCGGGATCTGCGAGTGCGTCAGCCGGGACGGCTACCGCCAGCTTCCGAGCTACGTCGACAGCGCCACGAACCCGCTCGGCGCGGCCCGGCGTATCTGGGGTTTCTGATCCGGGTCAGCCGGGTCGAAGACGTCAGGAATCCGATCCTGGGTCCCGTTCTTGACAAAGCGCGGCTTGCGGGCTGAGAATCATCCCGGCCGATTCATTTCTATCGTCCTGGAGGGACATATCGTGAAAGCCATCGTTGTCTACGAATCCTACTGGGGCAATACGGCATCCGTCGCGAAGGCTATAGCCGAGGGGCTCGGCCCCGAAGCCAAGGCGATGTCGACGGCCGATGCGAAAGCGGAGGAGCTGCAAGGCATCGGGCTCATCGTGGCCGGCTCGCCCATCATCGCCTTCAGCCTTCCGAGCGAGAAGACGCGGAACGACATGCTCGCGAAGCCGGATAAAAAGGCCCCAGCCCCGCCGGACCTGTCGCATCCGTCCATGCGCGCCTGGCTCGTGGCTTTGCCCAAAGCGGGCGTCAGCGGGGGAGAGTCGCCCGTGCGCGCCGCCGCCTTCGAGACCGGTTTCAAGCTCTCTCCCGGAGGCTCCGCGGGCAAGATCCTGAAGATGCTGGGAGAGATGGGCTACGAGCCGGCGGCCAAGAAGCAGCGCTTTCTGGTGAAGGGGTCTTACGGTCCGATGAAGGAAGGCGAGCTCGACAGGGCGAAAGCCTGGGGCGCGGAGTTGGCGAAGACGGTGAAATAGCCGATCCGGGGACATGTCCCTCGAAGCTCGGGGCTGCCCAAGAGGGCGGTCCCCCAGGTACGTGTCCCCGAACGATCAGAACTCCCGGTCGTCTCTTTTGCAGTAATAGTTGTACGGGCTGATGTCCAGGCCGCCGAGATAGAGCTCGCCGCGGTCGGCCTTCTTGAAGGCCTCGTGGGTGGGGAAGCCATAAAGGATGGGAATGACCTCGTCCTTCTCATGGCAATATGGGCAGACAACCCCATTTTGCGTCCCGCCCCTCTTCGCGGGCCGGTGGCCCCGGGCATAGCCGTTCCCGTGGACATGCTCGACATGCGGATTCGACATGCTGTTCCTTCCTTCCGTGCTCCCGTTCTTTCCTTTTCGCCCCCATCTTAGGCCGTGCCAACTAGCCTTCCATCCCCGCGGGGGGTGAAAAGAGGGGTGGTATTTCCGGCGCGCGCGGATGAAGGCCCGGGGGGCCGCAGGGCCTGATACAGCGGCTGGTATGGCGGGGGGCATGTCCCCTAGGTACGTATCCCCATTCCGGCTTCCCATTCAGCCTTCTTGACAGCCGCCCGGCGGAGCGGATAATGCTCCCGAGGGAACGATATGCTCGGAGCCATCGCCGGGGACATCATCGGTTCGGCGCACGAATTCGGCTTGACCAAGACCAAAGACTTCCCGCTCTTCGGCCCCCGGAACGACTTCACCGATGACACCGTCATGACGGTGGCCATCGCCCAGGCCATCCTCACCGACGGCGACTACCGGCGTGCCGCGCTCGACTTCGGCCGGCGCTACCCGGGCCGCGGCTACGGGAGCTCGTTCGCACGGTGGCTCGCCGCCTCCGATCCCAAGCCCTACGGCAGCTACGGCAACGGCGCTGCCATGCGAGCCAGCCCGATCGGGTTCGCGTTCGATACGCTCGACGATGTCCTGCGGGAGGCCGTCCGCAGCGCCGAATTCAGTCACGACCATCCCGAGGGTGTCAAAGGGGCCCAAGCGGCCGCGCTGGCCGTCTTCCTGGCCCGCACGACGCGCGACAAGGCTCTCATCAAGGAGGAGATCACCTCGAGGTTCGGCTATGATCTGGACCGGACCCTCGACGAGATCCGTCCCCTCTACGGCCACGATGAATCCTGCCAGCGCACCGTCCCCGAGGCCATCCTCTCCTTCCTCGAATCCGTATCCTATGAGGATGCTATCCGGAATGCTGTCTCTCTCGGCGGCGATGCCGACACGCTCGCTTGCATCGCCGGCGGCATCGCCGAGGCCTTCTACGGTCCGGTCCCGGCCCCGATCCGGGCCAAGGTCCGGGAGATCCTCGATCCGGAGCTTTCGAAGATCACGGAAGATTTCCTGCGCCAGGTTCCGTCTAACCGCGTAGATCGGAGGCGGCCATGACGTTCGGCAAGACGCACCACAATGTCTACGTCGTCTACCTCCGCAGAATCCGAACGGGGACGGCCGGGCGGGCTACTACGTCGGGATGACCAGGCTCTACACCCGAGCAGAGGTTCGAGAACCATAAGACCGGGATCAAGGCCGCCTGCGTGGTGAAGAGATACGGCGAGAGGCTCGTGCCCAAGCTCTACGAGCACCTGAATCCGATGGCCTACGGGGCCGCTAAAGTCATGGAGGTCGAGCTGGCCGAGGACCTCCGCAAGCGCGGCTACGTCGTCTTCGGAGGGCACTAGACCGACACGGGTATGTAGGCAATTAGCGAGGAATATGACATCTGTGATTGGTGCCCGTCTGGGGCCTGTGTCCCGTCAAGAAGCGCCAGGTCCTGTGTCGATCCGGGAGGAGGGTTGATATGGACGAACGGAAAACCGAGCCGCGTCCCCGTATCGAGGCGAACAAGTTGGCTCCTGCCTACGGGACCGCGGACATTTTTATCAAAGCGCCGATCGAGCAGGTGTGGCGGATCTTGAGCGACCTCGAGAATTGGCCGAGCTGGAACGAAGGCGTATCGAAGATCCGGGTGAGCGGTCCGATAGCCCCTGGGACATCATTCGTGTGGACGGCCAACGGCTCGAAGATCACTTCACGGCTCGAGGAAGTCGACCCGCCCCGGCGGATCACCTGGTCGGGGAGGATGCCCGGGATCCGGGCGACACACGTCTGGGAGCTCCGCGCAGAGGGCGTGGGGACGCGCGTTCGTACGGAGGAGTCCTTCGAAGGGATCGTCGCGGGGCTCTTAAGGGGCATCATGACGAAGACCCTGGCTAAAGCGATCAATCAGGGGACCGCTTCCCTCAAAGCCGCGGCGGAGTCCCAGGCATAAAGGGAAGAGCCATCCTTTCTTGACAGCCTGAATGGGGCGGCGATATAGTTCGGGCCGAACTGGTCGAGGGGAGAATGCCCATGAAAAAATGCGCCCTGGTCATCCTTGTCGCGCTTTGCGCCCTATCCTGCGCCGCGCCCAAGGTCGACGAATTGGCCCGGAACTTCGTCACCCCGCCGGATTCGGCCCGGCCCTGGGTCTACTGGTTCTGGCTGAACAGCAACATCACGCGGGAAGGGATCACGGCGGACCTCGAGGCCATGAAACGCGTAGGCATCGGGGGGGTCTTGATCATGGAAGTGGACCAGGGCGCGCCCGTCGGGCCGGCGGATTTCATGGGAGCGGAGTGGCGGGAGCTCTTCAAGTTCGCCGTCGCCGAGGCCGGACGTCTCGGGCTCGAGATCAATATGAATGATGACGCCGGCTGGAACGGAAGCGGCGGCCCATGGATAACGCCCGAACAGTCGATGCAAAAGGTGGTCTGGACGGAAACGGCGGTCGCGGGGCCGCGGCGCCTCGACGCCACCTTGCCGCAGCCGGAGGCCGACCACGGCTATTACCGCGACATCGCCGCGCTGGCTTTCCCGACGCCCGGCGATTACCGGATCGCGGACATCAAGGGCAAGGCGCTCTACGAGAGGCGGGACGTGCCGCCGGCCGCAGAGACGGAGCTGCCGCCGGCGATGACCGTCGCCCCGGACCGCGTCGTCGATCTCACCGCTCAGATGACGCCGGACGGCCGGCTTACATGGGATGTCCCGGCCGGGAAGTGGACGGTCCTTAGATTAGGCCATACCGGGACGGGCGCCGAGAACGCCCCGGCGCCCGCGAGCGGCCGCGGCCTCGAGTGCGACAAGCTCAGCCGCGAGGGCATCGAGGCCCAGTTCGCCGGCCTGATGGCCAAGATCATCGACGACGTCGGCCCCGCGGCCGGCAAGGTGCTGGTCGCGACGCACATCGACAGCTGGGAGAACGGCGCGCAGAACTGGACGGCCCGTATGCGCGAGGAATTCCGGGCGCGCCGTGGCTACGATCCGCTCCTCTACCTGCCTGCGGTCACGGGCCGGGTCGTGGGCACGCTCGAGAGATCCGAGCGCTTCCTCTGGGACCTGCGCCAGACCGCCAACGACCTCCTCCTCGAGAACTACGCCGGGCGCATGGCCGAGCTCGCCCACGCGAAGGGACTGCGCCTCTCGATCGAGGCCTACGGCGGCCCGAACGACGACGTTACCTACGGCGGCCGGGCCGACGAGCCGATGGGAGAATTCTGGATCGGCGGCGGCGCCTGGGAAACGCTCAAGCAAATGGCTTCGTCGGCGCACCTTTACGGCAGACCGATTCTGGGCGCCGAAGCGTTCACCGCTACCGACCGCGAGAAGTGGCAGCAGCATCCCGCCTCGATCAAGGCGCTCGGCGACCGGGCCTTCACCGAGGGCATCAATCGGTTCGTCTTCCACCGCTACGCGCTGCAGCCATGGCGCGACTACCGGCCCGGCATGTCCATGGGGCCGTGGGGCCTGCACTATGAACGGACCTCGACCTGGTGGGAGCTCACCGGACCGTGGCACGTGTATCTCGCGCGCTGCCAGCAGCTGCTGAGGCAGGGGACGTTCGTGGCCGACATCTGCTATCTCCAGCCCGAGGCCTCGCCGCAGGAGTTCCGCGGGCACGAACGCAAGGGTTACGAGTACGATCTGGGAACGGCAGAGGCCGTATTGACGAGGATGGCGGTGAAGGATGGACTGATCATCCTGCCCGACGGCATGAGCTATCGCGTGCTCGTCCTCCCCGAGACGACGCGCATGACGCCGGGCCTGCTGAGGAAAGTGGGTGAACTGGCGGCGGCCGGGGCGACGATCGTGGGATCGGCGAACAAGCCGACCAAGGCGCCCGGCCTCACGGACTACCCCGAGTGTGATAAGGAAGTCGCGCGGCTGGCCGGGGAGCTATGGGATGGCGGCAAGATCGTGACCGGTAAGACGCCTGAAGAGGTCCTGGCCGGCGCGGGGGTCGGACCGGACTTCGTGGGGCCGGCGTTCGTCCGCTGGATCCATCGCAGGACGGAGGATGCGGAGATCTATTTCGTCGCCAGCAACAGCCCCCAGCCCCGGGAGATCGCGTGCGAATTCCGGGCGGACGGGCGGGGACCGGAATTCTGGCGGCCGGAGACCGGCGAGATCGAGCCCGTGGCGGTCTATGAACAGTCGGGCGGGACGACCCGGATCCCCATCGCGTTCGGGCCGAGCGGATCGGTGTTCGTCGTGTTCCGGCGCGTGGCCGGAGATCCGGTCGTCGGGGTGACAGCCAACGGCAAGATGATCGTACCGGTGCCCGGGCCCGATATCGACCGTTCGCGTCGATAAAGCGGTCTACGGCGTCGCCGGCAACCCCGCCCGTACCCGCGATGTGCGAGCCAAGCTCCAAGCGATCCTAGACGCCGGCGAATCGAGCTTCTCGGTGTCCCGCCTGGCTGCGGGCGACGATCCGGCCTACGGCGTCGTCAAGACGGTCGAGATCGAGTATGTGGTCGGGGGGGAAGCCTTCACGATGAGCGGCCGGGACCCCGAGACCTTGCATTTCCCCGCAGCATCGGGATCCGAGCCCGTGGCCGAGGTCCGGTATGACAAGAAAAAAAACCTGGTCGTCGAGGCCTTGTCGTCGGGCCGGTACGAGCTGAAGACGGCGTCGGGCCGCGTCCTCCGCGCGGATGTGCCTGCCGTGCCAGAAATTCTGGAGATCGATGGGCCGTGGGAGCTCAGGTTCCCGCCGGCCTGGGGCGCGCCGGAACGGGTGACCCTCGACACCCTGGGCTCGTGGAGCGAAAATCCCGATCCGGGAGTGAAATATTTCTCGGGGACCGCCAGGTACAGCAAGACGATCGACGTGTCGAGCGAGCGGCTGGGGAAGGACCGGCGGATCTATTTGGACCTGGGCGATGTCCAGGTCATGGCGATGGTGATGCTCAATGGAAAGGACCTCGGGATCCTCTGGAAGCCGCCGTATCGCATCGACGTCACGGAGGTCCTGAAAGCGGGGAAGAACACGCTCGAGATCGGCGTCACCAACCTGTGGATCAACCGGATGATCGGCGACGAGGAGCTCCCCGAGGACAGCGAGAGGAATCCCGATGGCACGCTAAAGGCCTGGCCGGAGTGGGTCCAGGCAGGGACTCCGAGCCCTACAGGCCGGTTCACATTCACGAGTTGGCGGCTCTGGAAAAAGGGCGATGCGCTGGTGCCTTCTGGCCTGATCGGCCCGGTGACCCTTCGCGTCGCGGTCCTGGCGAAAGCCAAATAGGCCGGGGATAAATATTTAATCATTGAATTCCAAAAGGGGGAATCTCGACTTTTTTATAAAACACTACTTGACACTGTCTATAAATGTCTTATAATACAATCGTGGGAACCGACAGGAGACGCCGATGAGCGATGACAAGCCCAAGGAATGGACGCTTCGGGAGCTGGCCGCCCAGACGGGCGTCACGGAGCGCACGATCCGCTTCTATATCTCGCGTGGGATCCTGCCTCCGCCTCTGCGGGGCGGGCGTGGCGCCGCCTACGGAGAGGTGCATAGGGCCCGTCTCGAGGAGATCCGCAAGCTCCAGGCCAAAGGTCTGATGCTGGCCGAGATCGCCCACGTGCTGGCCCTCGCCGAGGGCGCCGTGCCTGGCTCGGGGGCCCATCGGGGGCCCGGGCCCGGCGCCGAGGTGCGGCGGATGGTCTGGTTCGACATGGACGGCGGCGTCGAAAAGGGCGCATGCCAAGAGGGCGCGGGCCCGATGCTCCATGAAGAGAGAGGGGATCCCTGCATCAACCGGCTGCCCGCACCGGACCGGACTCTCGCCGAGCCCGAGACCTGGCGCTCGTACGCGCTTGCGCCCGACGTCGTCGTCATGTTCAGGACCGGGGCCAGCCCCTGGCGCACGAAGCGCCTCGTTTCCGCCCTGCGCCGTTTCGCGGCCGAGATCGATGAGGAAACCAAGAAGGAGGATAGAGGTGACTGACACCGCATGGACGAACGTCTTCGCTCCGAGGGACGCTGCGACCGGGAAGCCGATCGGGCTGGCCATGCAAAGGCTGTGGCTTGCCGGCCGGATCCTCGGCGTCGGGGCCCGGCTCGTGGTCAAGCATTCCTTCCGATCCGGCGAGAAGAAGCCGCTCGAGGTCATCTATAGCTTCGGACTGCCGCGGGACGCGGCGCTCCGGCGCTTCCGGATCACGGGGCCGGGATTCTCGGTGGCGTCCGAACTCAAGCCCATCGAAAAGGTCAGGGAGACCTACGAAGACGCGCTCGCGGACGGGCATTTAGCCGCCATGGCCGCGCAGTACGGCGACGGCATCGTCAATTTGACCGTGGGCAACATCCGGCCCGGAGAGGAAGTGACCGTCAACCTGGAGATCATCGCCGGGGTCGAGACGCGCGACGACGGCATCCGCTTCCGGTTCCCGTTCACGCTCGCGCCGGCCTACCACGCCCGGGCCAGGATGGCCGAGGTGGCCCCCGGGGTGGGCGAGATCGAGCTCCCGAACGACGAGTTCGGCGACCTCGTCCTGCCGCAGTTCGTGTCGGACCCGTCGGCGCTCCACGAGGTCGGATTCGACCTGGCGGTATCGATGGGACATCCGATCGTCGAGACGGGCTCGCCGTCGCACGCGATCAAGGTCGTCGATCAGGGCCTCGGGAGGAGCCGCGTGTCGCTGGCGACGGCCAAGGACCTGCCGGACCGGGACCTCGTCCTCGACATCCGGACGGGAGAGAGCCTGGCGGGGGTCGTGGGCGGAAAGGCCACCGACGGCCGAGGCTATTTCGGGGCCGTGCTGCCTTCGTCGGTTTTCAAGCCCGAGGGCGATGGCGATGAGGAGGAGCCGCGGCAGGTCGTTTTCGTCCTGGACCGCTCGGGCTCCATGGCTGGGGCGGCGCTCGAGCAGGCGCGCGCGGCCATCGCCGCGTGCCTCGGTGCGCTCGGAGAGAGCGACCTCTTCGGGCTGGTCGCCTTCGACGACAACATCGAGGCGTTCAAGACCGGCTTGTCCCGGGCCTCGACGACGAACCGGGAGTCGGCGAGAAAGTTCCTCGACGGGATCGAAGCCCGGGGCGGGACCGATCTCGCCTCGGGTATTCGCGCCGCGGCGAACATGTTGGGGAACGAGGGCGCCGCCCTTTCCGGCGGCGGGGACGTCCTGGTCGTTACGGACGGAGAGGTGATGGGGACCGAAGCGATCCTCGAGGCGGCCAGGGCGAGCGGGCTGCGGCTGCACTGCCTGGGCATCGGCAGCGCCAGCCAGGACCGCTTTCTGACCCTGCTCGCCAGGGAAACAGGCGGCGTGAGCCGGTTCCTGACTCCCCGGGAGCGCGTCGACATGGGGGCCGTCGAGCTCTTCGCCTCGATAGGCCGGCCGCTCGGAAGCGGGCTCACGGCCGGGATCGAGGGCTGGACGGACGGGCGAGTCGCGCCCGACGTCCCGGCGCATGTGTTCGGCGGGACGCCGGTCGTCGCGTTCGGGGACACGGGCGGGAGCGGCGCGGGACGATTGGTATTGGAATGGGAAGCAGGGGGCAAGAAGCGGATAGCGTCGGTGCCGATCCTCGTCGGCGAGGCCCAGGGAGGCGACGGCGAAACCCTGCGCCTGCTGCAGGGCGCGCGGCTCATCACCGATATGGAGAGCCGCATACGCGCGGAGTGAGTCGATCGGCGCGGCTCAGGAACGCGAAGCCGAGAGGGTCAAGAAGCGGCTCCTGGCACTCAGCCAGGCCTATGGTCTGGCCAGCCGCGAGATGGGCCTCGTGGCGGTCGTCGAGCGGGCGGGCGATCGTCCCGGCGACATCCCCGTGACGCGCGTCGTGCCGGTCGGCCTGGCCCAAGACGTTGTCATGTCGGCCTACTTCGGCGGACTGAAGTCGCAGATGCCTGCGCAGACGGTCGGGACTTTCGACCTCTCCATGGCCGAACCGGACCGGATCTTCTACCGACGCGCAAGTCCCTCGACGGCTCGTTCTCGCAGGGGGATGAATGATCTATTCCAGATTACTTCGGTCGGTCCGGACGGGCCCGGCCGGTCCGATGCGGAAGAGGCGGCCCTCGTTCAACTGGCGGCGAGCCTCGAACCCGACGGCGGGATGCCCGGCCGGAGCGAGGAGGAGCGGGTGCAGGCGACCGTCCTCGCGCTGCTCAGGTTCCTGGCCGAAGGGCACAGCGCCAAGCGAGGCGCGTTCCGGATCCACGTCAAGAGGATGCTGAAGTTCCTCAAGAGGAGCGCGATCAGGAAGGACCTCGTAGACAGCATTATCGAACGAGTCCGGGCGGGACGTGAGGTCCCAGGCGATTGGTCGAAGGAGACGCCGGGGCCGGCTCTGTGGGCCAAGATCGAAGAAGCCCTGTAATCAGGCCGGGACACGTACCCGGTCAGCCCGGATCCGGTCCTTATCGGCGGCGGTAAACCCGCAGCGTCCCCGCGGTGCCGTTGCTCCACTTCCCCGTGACGGTGAAGTCCGACGTGGTGCCTTGGATGACGCCCTCGAAATGCCCTCCGTCAGGGGAACGGATCGAGAAATAAAGACGCGAGCGGTCGAAGGACCACGTTCCTTCGCCTTCGACCCGCTGGCCCTCTCCCATCTCGACGGTATACATAGTGCCGTCTGGTCTGAGGGTGAGCGTCCCGCTGTACGAACTCGAGGGACGGCTCGGGTCGCCCAGCGCGAATTCTCCGGCGAAGTCCTCGACCCGCGCCTCCTCGACCGGCCGCGGCTGTTCGAAGAACGGTTGGACCTGATCGCGCGACTCGGGCCGGTACCGGCCGATCGTCCCGCCGTACTGGAGGTCCGGGGTGTGATCGTAGATGCCGACGGCTTCGGCCACGATATCCCACTCCTGGTTCGGATCGACCGGGGCGAACCAGCTGACCCGTCCGCCGTTGTCGAGAGTGACCGGCCCGATGACGGGCTGGGTCCAGTGGCTGACGATCGCCCCGCCCCGGCGGACGCTCATCCGGACGCTGGCGTCGTGACAGGCCTCATAGGCACGGTTTTGGACGATGACCTGGATGAGGAGCCCCTCATTCGGCCGGGAGGGATCGCGTCCCGCCTGAATGACGGGACGCAGGGCCGAATAGGCCGATCGCCACATCGAATAGACCGCTTCGACGGCGGCCCTGACGGCGACCTCGGGCTGGCGCCAACAAAGCTCCGCGTTCTGCAGGGTCCGGGACGCGCAGCGCGCCGCGAAGTCCTGGACCTGCCAGGCCTGCGACTGCCAGGACGTCCCGGCGAAGGCGTAGTCCGGCAAGGCGTTCTTCCAAAGGGGATCGTAGGGCAGGCCCCGGCCGAACGCGACCTGGTAGCCGCCGCCTTCGACGAACCGGCCGTGGGCGATGGCCTCGTAGGTGGCGTGTGAAGACAATACGGTTCGGGCGAGGTCGTCGGTCAGGGAGTTGAAGCCCCGCTTGAGAAGCTGGGTGCCGACGGAGCCGTAGGGCGTGCCGTTCCAGTACCAGGGATCGAACCAGTCGAGGTGATTGACGGGGCGGCCGGCCGCGGCCCCGTGGTTCGCCGCGAAAACCCCGAAGGTCGCGCGGAAATCGTTGCCGGGACCCCAGCCGCGCCGCCACCAGGTGCTGACGGCTTCGCCCGCTTGCCGAAAGCCCTCGTCGACGAAATCGTTGGGCGGCCGCTCGTCGGTCGTCGGCGAAGGATCGATGAAGTAGGCGGGGCCGGCTTCGTTGGCGCCCAGAATGAAGTTGCCGGAGGACAGGCGGGCCAGGGCGTCGCCGGCCGGCATGCCGTTGAGGTGGTAGGGCACGAACATGTCGGCCAGGAAATGGGCCGACCAGGCCAAGCCCTTGCAGATCTCCTCGTCGCCCCCCTCGAGCCCCAGGGCGGCCTTGATGAAGCGCTGGTACCAGGCGGCGGCCACTGCCGGACCCTGCCCCTGTCCCGTCGCGGGATTGAACCAGTGCCAGGAATAGAGGGTCAGGCCCTCGGCGTCGGGCCCCGGTCCGTAGGGCTTGAGCGTCACGGGGTCGGCGTCGACGCCCTCGAACATCACCAGGCTGTCGATCGGGACGGAGCGGCCTCCGGGCGCGGGGATGCCGTCGAGGCCGGAGAAGCAGGGGTCCCCGAGGAGCAGGGCATAGGCCGCCCGCAGGATCTGCTGGTGCGTGTCGGTGACCTTGATCCCGGCGACGCCGCGGAAGGCGCCCCACGGCCGGGCGGGAGGGGCGGCGAGCAGGGCCAGGACGACCAGAGCCAGGAATGAACGGGCCGGGCGAAGGGAGGGAGCGGGCAGGCGGGGGCGTCGGGTCATGGCGGTCCTCCTGATCTATTGCGGCCAAGTGTATCGGCTTTGGAGCGGGAGGACAAGCCCCGGCCTCAACCTCCGTCGGCCGCGAGGGTCAGGCGATCTCGAGGATGCGGTCGATGCGGAAGGTGCGGCAAGCGGCGCGCTTGTGGCAGTAGGCCCGCAGGCCCTCGAAGGTCTTGCCGTGGTATTCCATCGTCTCGACCGATTCGGGCCGGATGCGGCGGCGGGTCTTGGTGTCGTCGGGCTTGAGGTAGACGATCTCGAGCTCGCGGCCCGCCGCGATGGCCTCGAGGAGCAGGGCGCGCTTGTCGGCGGCCGGGAGGGCCTCTTCGGCCTTCTTGTATTGGAACCGGGTGAGAAAGCGGACGATGCGCCAGTCCATCAGGATGTGCCCTTTGCGGATAGGCGTCCGCAGGACGAGGCCCTCGAACGACGTGCAGCGGCTGAGGGCGACGTAGACCTGGCCGTGGGCGAAGGCGCCGCGGCCGATGTCGATGACCACGCGGTCGAAGGTCTTCCCCTGGCTTTTATGGATGGTCACGGCCCAGGCCAGGCGCAGGGGGTATTGGGTGAAGGCGCCGACGGCCTCCGACTCGATGCGGTCGGCGTCGGCGTCGTAGCGGAAGCGGAAGAGCTCCCAGGTGTTGGGCGTGAGGTCGACCTCGTCGCCGTCGGGGAGCTCGACCGTGACGATGTCGTCGCCGCCGGCGTCCTCCGAACGGCGGATGGCCGAGACGCGGCCGATCGTGCCGTTGACGTACCGGCCCTTGCGGTCGTTCGTGAGCAGCATGACCTGTGCGCCGCGCTTGAGCTCGAGGGCCTCTTCGGTGGGCAGCGAGCGGCGGTCGAACTCGCCGTCGATGGAGCCCTCGTAGCGGCGGGCCCGGCCGCGCAGGCTGGCCAGCTTCTCGCGGTTGCGGGCGGCGGCCAGGTCGTTCGTGCTCGTGAGCGTGATGTAGAACTCGCCCTCGGGCGGGGCGAAAGCGGTGTCGCAGCGGCCGTTGAGGTGGGCGAGCTGGATGTCGTCGACCGAGCGGTTGCGGATGGCGTTGAGCAGGGCGATGAACGCGGCGTCGTTCTGCCGGTAGACCTTTTCGAGCTCGACGAAGTCCATGGCGAAATCGGGCTCCGCGAAGATGCGGGCCGAGAAGAAGTAGGGCGTCTCGTAGCGGGGGGCGGAGAGGGCCGGAGACGGGATCGGCCCGCGAGCCGAAGCCGCGGCGGAGCGACGGCGGGTCGGGAGCGAAGAGCCCTTTCTCCTGGCCGGTGACCACGGGCGGCAGCTGGTAGAGGTCGCCGATGAAGATCATCTGCAGGCCGCCGAAGCGCTCCTTGGGGCGCGGGCCGTTGAGGCGCAGGAATTTTTCGACACAGTCCATGAGGTCGGCCCGGACCATGGACACCTCGTCGATGACGATGGCGTCGAGGTTGCGGTAGAGGGCGGCGCGGTCGGCGGCGGCGCCGCGGCCTTTGGGGAGCTTGCGGACGGATTCGGGGGTCGTGTCGGGCTTGAATCCGAAGAACGAGTGGACCGTCTGGCCGCGGACGTTGAGGGCGGCGACGCCGGTGGGGGCCAGCACGGCGACGCGCTTGAGGGTCTGGCCGCGCCAGAGCTCGAGGAGGGTGGACTTGCCCGTGCCGGCCTTGCCGGTGATGAAGACGTGGCGGGAGGTGCCCTCCATGACGTCGAGGGCGCGGCGGAAGCCGGGATTGATCTCGATCTTCGGCGCGGCCCGTTCAGCGGCGGCTCGTGTTCCGGTCATGGAATGTGGCCCTCAGACTCTACGGACTGAAAGACGCTCGTCGAACCGACGGTGTCTCATTCAGTAGTGCTTATGGATGCCGCCGGTCCCGATGAGGCGGTTCTTCTTGGTCATCTTCAGGAAGTAGGCCAGGCGCTTGGCGAATTCCTCGGGGCGGACGCGGGCGTGGTCGATGTAGGCGAGGCGGATCCGCTTGTAGGCGTCCGAGAAGGCCTGAAAGTGGCGCCAGGTCTCCGGGTCGGCTTTTAGGGCCGCCTTGATGTCGGACGGGACGCGGACCGGCCGGGCCGCGAGCAGGGGGCGGACCTTGGCCAGGACGTCGGCGGGGATCTGGTTGCGCCGGGCCATGGCGCGCAGCCGGGCCAAATTGGGCTCCGAGTAGGCGCTGCCGGGGCGGCGGGGCGAGAATCTCTGAGCGTAGCGGTCGTCGTCGAGGCGGTGGATGACGCTGTCGATCCAACCGAAGGCCAAGGCTTCTTCGACGGCGTCGTTGTAGGCGACGCGGGGCCGGCCGGTGTGCTTCTTGGCGAAGACGAGCCAAACCTCACGAGCGGTCCTGTAATTACGTCTCAGCCAGGCCCGCCAAGCGGGGCGCGTGGAGACTTCTAGGTAGAGCTCGGGGGAGACGGGCTTATACATTTTTGGGACTGATCCCTATTTGATCTCCTTGATGAGCTCCGTGACGGCGGCTTCGAGCTGCGCATCGCGGCCCTTGACGACCTCCTCGCGGCCGAGGGCGACGCGCACGTCGGGCTCGGTCTGGTGGTTGTCGAGGTAACCGACGCCGGGCGCCTTGACGCCCAGGGGCACGACGCCCCACATGATGCCCGAGGTGCCGAGCATCTCCCAGCCGGCGAACGAGCATGTGCCCGGCACGGGCATGCCGACGAGCTTGCCGAGCTTCAGGAACTGGTAGGCGAAAGCGTAGCAGTGGCCGTCGCTGTACTGGGCCTCGCCGACGATCGAAATGCTGGGTTTCGTCCACCGGAAGTTGGGCTCGTAGCCGTTGCTGCGGGTGTCGGTCGTGTAGTCGAAGAACTTTTTTCCGCTCAGGAACATGTCCAGGTCGGCGACGAGATCGCCGCCGCCGTTGAAGCGCGTGTCGATGACGATGCCTTCCTTGTTGGCGAACTTGCCCAGGACCTCCTCGAAGGCCGAGCGGTAGGCGCTGTCGCTCATGCCCGGGATGTGGATGTAGCCCAGACGGCCGCCGCTGAGCTTCTCGACTTCGGCCTGGTTGCGCAGGACCCAGCGCCGGTAGAGGAGGGCGTTCTCCTCGCGCGGCGTGACGGGCTTGACGGTGATCTCGCGCTTGGCGGGCGCGGCGGCCCCGGCCGCCGCCTTCCCCGGCTTCGCGCCGGCCGGGGGCGCCGCGGGCGGATCCGAGACGGTGAGCAGGACCGGCTGCCCGGCCTTGCGGTTGAGGTAACGTTCGAGGCCCCTGTCGGCGGCGATCGGTTCGCCGTTGACGGCCTCGACCACCGTGCCCGGGCCGACGGCGAGCCCGGACCTGTCGAGCGGCCCGCCGGCCAGGACCTCGACGATCCTGACCCCGGGGCCGGCGAAGGCTTGATCGTAGAAGGCGCCGAGGGAGGCGGTCTCGTCGGCGTTCTCCACGGCGCGGCTGTAGCGCGCGCCGCTGTGGCTGACGTTGAGCTCGCCGAGCATCTCGGACAGGAGCTCGGTGAAGTCGTAGCCGTCGCCGATGCCGGGGAGCTGCCTCTGGTAGACGGGCTTGAGGGCGTTCCATTCGGCGCCGTGGAAACCGGCCCGGTAGAACGTTTCGAGCACCCGGCGCCAGACGTGCTCGAACTGGGCGGCGCGCTCGGCCGCGAGGTCGACGGTCGTCTCGCCCTTGATGCCGATCATGTCGCGCTTGCCGCTCGAGGGATCGATCTTGGAGAGGGAGCCGTCGGCGAGGAGGAAGATGGATTTCTGCTCCTTGTCCCAGACCATGCGGCCGCCATTGGCGTTGAGGGCGAGGAGCATCTTCGTCTCGCGCGTTTTAAGGTTGGTCGTCCAGAGGTTCATGCCCTTCTCGAAGCGCGCGAGGTAGTAGAGCGTGTCGCCGTCCTTGTTGACCAGGGCGTCGCCGAGCGAGGAGGAGTGGATGGTCAGGCGGGCCTTGCGCAGGGGGAGGCCGCCCCAGTCGATCTCGAGCGGCTTGACCTCTTCCTTCTTTTCCTTGTCGGCGGGTTCCTTCTTGTCCTTGGCCGCATCGGGTTTGGCCTTCTTTTCCTCGATCTCCTTGAGGAGCGCGGCCTCTTCCTTGGTCAGGCGGAAGCGGTCCCAGGCGTCGCGGGTGAAGAACAGGCCGTAGACGTCGTTCTGCGCGCCGCCGCTGTAAGCCACGGCCTTCATGCCGTCGCGGTTGCTGGCCCAGATCATGGCCTGGCCGCCGAGGATCCACTTGGCCCGGCCGTCGTTGAAGCCGCTTTCGGTCAGGTTGACGGCCTGGCCGGAGCCGTCGGCCTTGATGAGGCCGACTTCGCTCGGGGCGAAACCGGGAACGGCGTAGTCGAAGAGGATCCAGCGGCCGTCGGGGCTCCACGCGAAGTACTGGCTGCCGTCGGACGACGGGGCCAGCTCCCGGTCGGTGAGGAGGGTCCGCGTCTGCTTGGTGGCCAGGTTGAGGACCTTGAGGGTGGCCCGACCCTCGATGAAGGCGAGCTCCCTGCCGTCGGGAGAATAGGCGGGCGAGGCGTTCTGGTGCTCGTTCGCGACGAGCGGCGTCTCCTTGAGGACGGTCGAAGCGTAAAAGTAAGGCTCCTCGGCGCGGGTCCGGCGCGTCTCGTAGACGCCCCAGCGGCCGTCGCGCTCCGAGGCATAGACGATGGCGTTCCCGTCGGGGGAGAAGGAGACGGACTGTTCGTCGCCGAAAGACGAGAGGACGCGCTTGGTGACGCCGCCCTCGACGCTCGCGGCGAAGATGCCGCCGCGGATGACGACCGCGATCTCCTTTCCGTTCGGCGAGACGGCGAATTCCCCGGCGCCGCCGGACACGGGCACGACGACCTCGTTGTTGGAGCGGGCGTCGGCGACCAGGGTGACGGGGATGAGGCGGGGCTCGGCGCCGGCCGCGTCGCGCATCGTATAGATGGCGCCGTCGTAGCCGAAGCAGAGCGTGCCGTCGTCGGCGAGGGACAAGAAGCGGACGGGGTGGGTCTTGAAATGCGTGATCTGAGTCGAGGCGCCGCCGCCGGTCACCAGGCGGTGGACGTTGAACGAGCCGCTCTCCTCGGTGAGGTAGTAGAAGCCCTTCTCGTCGAGGGTCAGGACGGGCGAACGGTCCTCGCCGGCGAAGTCGGTGATGGTATGGTGTTGAGCGGTTTGCGTGTCGTAGACCCAGATGTCGCGGGCGATGGCCGAGGTGTGATGCTTGCGCCACTCGTTCTCGCCGCCCTTCTTGTCGTGGTAGACGAGGAACCGGCCGTCGCGGCTGAGCTTGGCGTCCTCGGCGGGGACGGCGAGCAGCTGGACGGCGCGGCCGCCGGCGACGGTCACGCTGTAGAGCTCGGGCTGGGAGCCGGTGGGGAAGAGGCGGTTGGCGGCCGGATCGAGCCGGGCGGAGCCGAAAAGGACGGACGTGTCGTCGGGCGTGAAAGAATAGGGGAGCTCGGAGGCCGAGTGGAAGGTCAAGCGCGCGGCCGGGCCTCCGGAGGCGGGCATGATGAAGATGTCGTAGTTGCCGAAGCGGTCGCTGGCGAAGGCGATCGTGCGGCTGTCATGGCTCCAAACGGGCATCGTGTCGTGGGCGTCGTGGGTGGTGAGAGGGACGGCCGCGCCGCCGGCGGCGGGAACGCGGTAGATGTCCCCCTTCCAGGTGAAGACGATCGTCTGGCCGTCAGGGGAGATGGCCGGATTGCGCAGCCAGACCGGGGCGTTGGGCGCGGGTTGGGCGGACAGGGGAGCGGGCGCCGGGCCGGAGGCGGCCAGCGCGAGAAGGACGGCGAGAACGAAAGCGGCGATGACGGCGGCTCTGATGCGGCTCATGACGGGCTCCTTTCCAAATGGGGACATGGACCTCGGGTATGCATTCCCGTTCTTCTGAAAGGCGATGATAACAAAATTCGGGGGAACAATACCAATTCGCCTTTTCTCCCATGGGTCCTTAAGCCCATATCCCCTGCGGCATTCTGGCATGTTATCGGCATATATGGACCGGGGAGCTTCCTTATCGCCGCCGATGATTAGGCCTCTAAAGGCGACTCAACAGTTCTTCCGTGTTCTCCATCGGCCATCGAGTAAACGATCTTTACACGTCCGGCGGTGGAATTGCGTCCCCTCTGGGTGTTTCGTATGATGAGACCGTCCGAAAGGCGTAAAGCGATGCCCAGCGCGGGGTCCGGGGACTTCGATATCGAAGCCAATTACCTCCGATACGGTCCGATGGTCCTGAGGCGGTGCCGCAGACTGCTCGGCGACGAGCAGGCTGCTTTTGATGCGACCCAAGAGGTCTTCCTTCAGGTCCTGGCCCATCGCGGGCACCTGACCGGAGCCTATCCTTCGGCTCTCCTTTTCAGGATCGCCACCAACGTCTGCCTGAACAGGTTGCGCGAGGACCGACGGCACGAACTCCGTCAGCATCCAGCCCTCTTCGCCGGGCTCGTCCATGCCAACGCCCACGAGGCTGCCGTCTCCGCCGGTAGCCTCCTCGACCACCTCTTCAGGAATGAGACGGACGAAACCCGCCAGATCGCCGTCATGTACTTCGTCGACGGGATGACGTTGAAAGAGATCGGCGCCGCGCTCGCGCTTTCGACCTCAGGCGTGCACAAGCGTCTCGAAGGATTGCGCCGGAGGATCCGGAGAATGGGAGGGTTAGGATGAGCGATCGGATCATCAGCGATTATTTCCTGGAGCGCTTCGTTCTGGGGGAACTCCCTCCGGACGAGACCGAGGAGGTCGCGCGGGCCGCCGCCACCGACCCGAGCGTCCGGGCCGCGCTCGACGACCTTAGGGCATCCAACCGGGAGATCCTGGCCTGTTACCCCGCCGCGGACATAATGGCCGCCCTCATCGGCCGCCGGAACGGAGCTGACCTCGCGGAGGTTCCCCTCGGGCGCCGGCGCTTCCTCTCGGTCCCAGCTCCGGCTTGGAAACGCTGGACCGTGTTCGCTTCAGCCGGCGCCGTCCTTGTCCTCGCGGCCGTGCTGATCGTTCCCAGGATCAGGGAATCCTCACGGGCCCTTTCTCTCGGATCCACGGGCGAGCAGAACCTTGTCAAGGGCGAAGCGGCATTAGACCTGACCAAAACCCAGCTCCTGGTCTATAGAAAGGCGAACGACTCGGTCGAGCTCGCGGACGAGGGCGACGAGTTCGGGGCCGGCGCTCTGCTCCAGCTCGCTTATGTCTCGGCCGCCGAGTGCTATGGGATGATCCTTTCGATCGACGGCAGGGGACATGTGACCCGGCACTTCCCCGCGGACGATGGGGGCCCGACGGCCCTCTCCCGGAACAAACGGATCTTCCTTCCCAACGCCCTCGAGCTTGACGACGCCCCCGGCTTCGAGAGGTTCTTCCTGATCACGTCGCCGGAGCCGATCGACGTTAAAGCCGTTCTCGCCGAAGCCGTCGAATTGGCCAAGGACCCAACCTTGGCCAGGCGTTCTGAGCTGGTCCTGCCGTCCGGATTGAAGCAGACGTCCGTCCTACTGCTGAAAGAAGGGGGTACAAGATGAAGTCGATGCGGAACTTCCTCATGCCCGGCTTGCTGATCTCGCTGAACCTCCTCTCTGCCGGCCTTGCCGCGTCCTCACAGGCCCCTTTGCAACGCTTCCCGGCCTCAGCCGGCGGACAGGGGGATGGGCTCTATGCCCGCCGGCTGGCCCTTCTCGTCGGTGCCAACAAGGGCGGGCCCGACCGGGCCGTGCTCCGGTACGCGGTCGCAGACGCCCGGGCGGTCGGTAAGGTCCTCGAGGATATGGGAGGGGTCCTGATCGGGGACGGACGTTACCTGGAGGACCCGGACAAGGCCGCCCTGCTCGAGGCCATCCGATCGCTCGCCGCGGATGTGGAAAGGGCCCGGAGGACGTCCCGTCGGGTGGAGGTCATTTTCTACTATTCCGGTCACTCCGATGAGGAGTCGCTTTTCCTGGGCGAGGAAAAGGTCTCCTATGCCGAGCTCAAAGACCTGATCAACGCGCTCCGCCGACGTCCGGATCGCCATCCTCGATTCCTGCGCTTCGGGCGCGCTGACCCTGCCCAAGGGGGTCATCAAGCGGCCGCCGTTCCTGATGGACACCGCCTACGACATGAAGGGCTACGCCTTCGTCGCCTCGAGCTCGGCCAGCGAAGCCGCCCAGGAGTCGGGCCGGCTGGGGCGGTCCTTCTTCACCCACAACCTCATCTCCGGGATGCAGGGGCGCCGCCGACATGAACCTCGACGGCCGCATCACCCTGAACGAGGCCTACCAGTTCGCCTTCGACGGGACGCTCGTCCAGACGGAGACGGACCATGGCCGGCGCCCAGCATCCCAGCCGCCACATCCAGATGTCGGGCACGGGCGACGTCGTCATCACCGAGATCCGCAAGAGCGCAGCCGTCCTCGTCCTCGACGCCAGCTTCGCCGGCCGGGTCTTCGTCCACGACGCCGCCGGCGCCCTTCTCGTCGAGCTGAACAAGCCGGCCGGGCGGGAGGTCGCCATCGGCCTCGACGCCGGCGGCTACCGGATCTTCGTCGTCGGCGAGGCGGGCGCCCGGGAGGCCCAGGTCAAGCTCGAGGACGGCAAGAGCGTTGTCCTCGGGCGGGACGACTTCGCCAAGGTGGCTCGCGTCCCGGCGACGGTCCGCGGGACGGCGGCGCCGATCAATGCGGGCTGGGGCCGGGCCTCTGGACGGTTCGGCTGGCGGCTCGAGTTCTCGGGCGGCTTGGCCGCCATCGACCCGGCCGACCTGAACCTGCGCGGCACCTTTGATCGGATGTACAGCCAATACTACGGCTACGACTATATGGCCTACCGCGTCAGCCAGGGTGAGATCGCTTCGTTCACGAGGACGACCGGGGGGAAGACTTCCGGCCGCTGGGGCGGTCGGTGCCGTTCCAGTTCCGCGTCCGGCGGCGCCTGGCCCGCTGGCTGGACGTGTCGCTCGGCTTCTCCTATCTCGCCGGCTCCCGGCGCTCCTCGTTCGTTGACCATTACGCGGTCACCGAACTCGGCGGCGAGACGGTGGACTACGTCGACAGCTATGACGAATATACGGTAGCGGCCAAGGGCTTCCTGCCCTCGATCGGGGTCCACGTCGGTGGGAAGATCTCGCCGTCCCTGCGGCTGGAAATGGGCTTCTCGGGCGGGCCTCTTTTCGCCGAATGCCGCTACTTCATCCGCTATGACTCGAACGTGCCGTGGCCCGGCGCCGACGGGCCGAGGACGTCTCCCACAGCGGCGTCCTCGAGGAGAAGGGGAAGGGGACCGCGGCGGCCTTCCATCTCGGCCTCAAGGCGGATTATCTGTTGACGCGCCGGAGCGGCGTTTTCGTCGAGGGCGGCTACGCTTTCCAATCCGTCCGCGGCGTCAATGGAACGGGCACGCGCTCGGAGACGGGCCAGCGCGACACTTGGGAAGGCGAATGGGCCATGAAGCAGATGGTCCAGGTCGAGCCCTGGGGGACGGGTCGCTTCCTTTGGCCCTCGAACGGTTGGGAGCTCTTCGGCGGGGAATGGTGGCGGGCCAGGGACTTCAAGCTCGACCTGTCCGGGTTCCAGGCCCGGGTCGGCGTCTTCTTCCGATTCTGAGAAAGCACAAGGAGCCAGCCTCATGACGAAATCCAACAGGCGGTCATTCGGCCGAATTCGCCCTGATCCTCGTCGCGGCGGCGGTTTTGACCCTCGGAACGAGCGCATTCCCCGCCGCCCCAGGCCAAACGGCAGCCGGCCCGGGCCCTAAAACGGGACTTATCAAGGGTCGGGTCACCGACATGGAGACCAAGGCGCCGCTCGCGGGCGTGGCCGTTTCCGTCGCCGGGACGGAGCACAGGTCCGTGAGCGACGCGGCGGGCGCCTACGCTCTGCCGGGCGTACCCCTCGGCTATTATTCGCTCGCTTTCGAGCGCGAGGGGTTCTACGCGGACAGTCGAACTGACGTCATCGTCCGGTCCGGCCGAACGACCTTCCTCAACGTCGAATTGCTCAAGGTCCGTGTGGTCACCGAAGAGGTCCGGGTCGTCGCCGATTACTTTCCCGCGGCCCCGGCCGCCCCGGTCAGCCGGACCGAGCTCAACCCCGAGGAACTGCGCCGCGATGCCGGTTCCGCCGGGGACATCAGCCGGGCCCTCTATGTCGTTCCCGGCGTCGTCCGGGCCGACGACGAGGCCAACGACCTCATCGTCCGCGGCGGCAGTCCCGCGGAGAACGGTTTCTATATCGACAACATCTTCATGCCCAACATCAACCACTTCCCCCAGCAGGGCGCGTCGGGCGGCAACGTCTCCATGCTGAACATGGATTTCGTCGAGAACATCGAGGCTTTCACAGGCGGGTTCGGCGCCGCTTACGGGAACAAGCTCTCGTCGGTGTTCGACATCACCTACCGGGAGGGCAACCGCGAGCGGATCAACGGGCAGCTCAACCTGAGCGCCATCGGCTACGGCGCCCAGATCGAGGGCCCGATGCCGGGCAAGCGGGGCGCCTGGATGCTCTCGGCCAACCGCAGCTACCTCGACCTCATCTCCAAGCTGATGGATTCCGAAAACCCCGCCGACTATTACGACCTCAACGGCAAGGCGACCTGCGATCTCGGCACCCGGGACAAGCTCACGTTTCTGGCCATCGGCGGAAGCAGCCGGACCGATTACGACAACGACACCCGGGAGCTGTTCTCCTACGCGACGGCCGGACTGAACTGGCGGCACCTCTGGGGAGACAAGGGCTATTCCGACACTTCGGTGTCTTGGTCGTTCCTCGACGGCACGGAGAACGAATATTGGGAGGGCGAGGGCGTCCACGAGCAGTACGACTACTCGAATAGATGGTTGACCCTCCGCAACGTCAACCATTTGCGTCTCTCGACGGGGCAGCGGCTGGAATTCGGAGCCGAAGCCCAGAGCGTCCGATTCCACAACTGGGACGATTTCGACAACGCCGTGACGCGCCTGAGCGGCACCTCGGCCGGGGTCTTCGCCACCTATCTCGTCCAGGTTTTCCCCAATTTCTCCCTCTCGGCCGGGGCGCGAGTGGACTATGTCCCCATCTCTGAGCGTTTCCATCTGTCGCCCCGTCTCTCGTTCTCCTGGGTCCTGACTAGGCGGCTGACGATGAACGGCGCCTACGGGATCTTCTATCAGCAGATGCCCTTGTTCCTCATCAAGCAGGACCCGGGGAACACCGCCCTGCCCGATCCCCGGGCCCGTCACATCGTCCTCGGCTTCAAGTATCTCCTGGCCAAGGACGTCCAATTGACGCTCGAGGCCTACGACAAACGGTATTCCGACCACCCCATGTCGCCGGACTATCCCTACTGGTTCGTCATCGACGACGTCAACGGAGACAACGACCGCTTCTGGGAATACGGAACGCTCGTCGGCGAGGGCCGGGCCTATGCCAGGGGCATCGAGCTGACGCTCCAAAAGAAGATCTCGAAGAAGCTCTACGGCCTTTTCAGCTTGACGTATTACCGGGCCCGCTATCGCGACCTCATGGGCTTCTGGCGGAACCGGCTATTCGACAACCGTTTCATCTTCTGCGTCTCGGGCGGGTACAAGCCCAGCCGGACCTGGGAGGTCAACGTCCGCTGGACGCTGGCCGGGAACAAGGCCTTCACGACGGTCGACGAGGAGATGTCGATCCAGTACGGCTTCCCTTATGTCCGGCTGGAGGACATCATGGCCGGCCATCTCAACAATTATGAGAACTTCTCCTTCCGGGTCGACAAGCGGTTCTCGTTCAGGGGCTCGAACATCATCGTCTTCCTGGGGGCTCTGAACCTGTTCAACCATAAGAACGAGCTCTTCCGATTCTGGGACTATCGGGCTAATGTCTATCAGTCCGAATACATGTGGGAGACGATCCCCTACATCGGGTTCGAGTTCGAATTCTAGGCCACGGAAGCGCCGAGGAGAAAAGATATGAGGGAACATATGAGGCTAACGGTCTTGGCGGTCTTGATCGTCATCCTGGCCGGAGGGGCGGCGCCGCTTCGGGCCCAGCTCCAATCGGAGGCCGGCTTCATCCCGGTCGAGGGGAGCGTTTCGTATTTCCAGTTCGGGAGCTACTTCAACCGCCTCACCATGAGGACGTCGCCGGCCCGGATCTGGTACACCTTCCAGCCGGCCGACGAGGAAGCGGAGACGAAGCCGCTGTTCGTCTTCTTTAACGGCGGCCCGGGCGGGGCGACCGCGTGCGGGCTCTTCTCGGCGAATACAGCCAAGCTGACCGTCGTCAGGGACGAGGTCACGGGCGATGCCGCGATCGTGACCAACCCGGCCAGCTGGAGCCGGGCGGGCAACCTGCTCCACGTCGACGCCAGGACGGCCGGCTTCTCCTACAGCCTGATGAGCGCCCCGGGCGACGACGTCCGGCGGGGCCGGGAATTCGACCTCCAGAATTACAACCCCTTCGTAGACGGCGCCGACTTTGTCCGGGTCCTGTTGAGGTTCCTGGCCGACCATCCGTCCATCAGGGCGAACAGGATCGTGCTCGTGCCCGAGAGCTACGGAGGCGTCCGGACGCTCGTCATGCTCAACCTGCTCCTGTATTACGGACGGTACGCCGACGGAGGCTCGGCTTATCAGGACCCGGGGCTGGTGGCGGCCATCCGGGCCCATCATCATGCCGTATTCCCGGGATATGCGGGATCGACTGTGCCGCCCGCCGTGATCGCAGGGCAGTTCGGCCATCAGGTGCTCATCCAAACGGTCATGAGCACGTCCTTCCAGACGCGGGTCAAGGTCGAAATGCTCGAGGCGCCGGGATCCCCGCTTTACCAGGTCGCGGCGGAGACGGGGATCCCCTATGTGCCCTACGCCCAGAGCCCGGGAGCGGTCCTGAACCCCACTCCAAGCCAGGTGCAAAACTATATCTATGACTGGATCGATGCCGTCGGCCGAGACGCTTATCACATCGCCAAGCCGGCCGGCTATTTCAACGGCCACCGGGCCGCCGCGCAGGATTTCCTGACCCATGTCGAGACCCTTAGCTATATGACCGGCGTCGATGCGGCGGGGATCGCGGGGATGTACGCCTCGGCCCGGGCCGACGCCTATAAAAAAAGGGCGGGCGGGGACGGCGGAGCGGGAAGACGAGCTCCGGTGGCGGTCGATTCTCAGACCATGGGAAGCGCGGAGGGACGGCTCGCCAAAGGCAAGCTGGCGGGACCGGCGAAGACCGCGGTGGAGCGGAAGGCAGGGAACGGGCGACCGCAGATCGTCTACGACTTCTCGGCTCTGGTCGGTCCTCTCCTGAAACCGCAACAGCTTGCGGCGTGGCTCGATCCGGTGGATGAGGACGACATGGCGGCCGTGTTCGGGGAGCTTCGGCCCTGGGACCGCTTTTTCGTCGAGGCGAATCGCGATGTCACCAACGCGTTCGCCTGGAATAAGGCCACCCTCCGGAACTATCCGATCCAATACAACAACTCCGCGCTCTACGGCCGGATGTTCTTGGAGAACGCGGCTTGGGTCGAGACGTTCGCCACGAACGCGGCTTGGGATTCGGTCGTGTTCACGGCCGCCCTGCCGGCAGCCCTGGCCATGCACACGGACATCCTGTCAGGCTCCGAGCTCGACGCCGAAGGGCCGCCGGGCGCAGCGCGGCCGGGCCGGATCGTGCTGACCTACCGGCCGTCGACCATCCCGGGCTCGACGGTCACGACCAGGACCATCCGTTTCCCGGCTTATCTTCTGAGCGGCCACGCCGTAACGCTGTCCCAGCCGGCGGACATGCTCGACGACGTTATCGAGTGGTTGGCATCGACAGGCGTCCCTGCGAGAGGACGTTGAGGAGGCCGAGATGAGACGCCATAACAAAGTGGAAGGTCGGGGACTGGTGAAAGCAGTGCCGACGTTGAAGGCCGTCGCGGCGGGGCTTCTGGTCGCGCTCCTCGCGGGGACGGCCGGGCTCGAGGCCGGCGACCGTTTCCGAATCGAAGCCTATGGCGGATTGATGCTCATGAACCCGCGCGACTTCAACCTGTTCGGCGTGGCCGAGGAGCAGTATAATTACATCCTGTTCCAGGAGCGGTTGATCGGATGGACCACCGGCTATTTCACCAACGATTTTCCCAGGATGACTCAGGCCTTGCCGGCGGGACTGCGGCTGAGGTACCGTCTGAACAAGACGTTCGACGTCTCGGCCGAGGTCGAGGCCTTCCGCAAGGTCGAGACCGCGAGGATCACCGGGACGTTCACCTACGACGATGACTATCTATTGACCGAAACCCGGGCCTACGACCCCTTCCGGTTGGGACTCAAGGCGTTGTCCGTTATGGGCGGGTTCCAGTGCCGCATCGCGGCCGGGAAGTCGACCGAAATCGAGTTCGGGGTGGAGGCCGGCTGGGCTTGGGCCGGGTTCGATTTCCTGTCGTCGTGGGTGGCGACCCTGGACCTCATCTCGGGAGGCGATGTCATCAGCTCGTCCGTCGACGGGGCGACCCTAGCCGGAGACGGAAAAGGGAGCGCGCCCGCCGCCAAGCTCATGGCCCGGCTCAATCGAGCCTTGGGTCGGCGCTGGGGCTTTTTCGTGGAGACGGCGGCGACATATTGCCGGATCGGGTCGTTCGAGGGCAGCGGCCGCGAGACCGTCCTGGACGTGCCGGGCGAAACGGTTTGGCGGGGGACCTGGGCCGTCAAGAGGGAGGAGATCGAGTTGCCTCACGACAGCGCCACGGTCCTCGTACCGACCAACTACTGGGAGGGTTGGGTCGTCGGCCAAAGGGAGCGGGACTTCAGGCTCGACATCTCCGGCCTCCGCCTCGTCGCCGGGCTGTACTTGAGGTTCTAGATCGAGAAGATCGAATCCATGTCCCGATCCTTCGGCACGGCGCGCCCTTCTTGGTTATCCGGTCTCGATATCGGGCGGGCGATGGATCATCGGGCCACAGATATCGTCTCTCCGGTCCATTCGGGCTCTGCCTTTCGCGTGTACCCGATGCCGAATTCAAGCGCTCCGGACGGGCAGCCCTTGCCGACGCAGACCGTGCACGAGAAGCAGTCGGGGCGATAGGCGGCATCCTTGAGGATCTCGGGCACGGTCGGGCAGGGCGATTTCGAAGCGCAGGCGCCGCAGTCGTCGCAGGCCGGCTTCTTTAGGACGACCCGGAAGAGGGCGAAGTTCTCGACCAAGTTGGTCAGGAGCCCGATGGGGCAGACGAGGTAGCAGAAGGGCCGGTAGAAAAGGAAGGCAAAGGCCAGCGTCAGCACGAAGGGCAGGAAGTGGAAGACGTTGTCGAGCAAGGTCGGCTGGAGGCCGATCTCGTAGCCGTGGAAGGCGTTGATATAATCGTAGAGCGATAAGGCGACCGTCTGCCCGTTCTGCGTGGTGGTGTGCAGGATGGCCGTGCCGCTGAGGAAGACGAAGAACAGGAAGATGGCCACGCGTACGCCCTGGGTGACCCGGAAGTTCCATTTTCGCCGGCGGATGCGGAGCTTGTCGGCCAGCATGGCGATGAGCTCCTGGATGGCGCCGACCGGGCAGACCCAGCCGCAGAAGAGCTTCGGGCCGACGAGCGTCAGCGCGAGGATGACGATGAGCATGGCGATCATGGGCGGCCGAAAGCCGTAGAGGATGGATTTGGTGGCGGAGCAGATGGGGGAGGGGTGCATCGAGAATCCGGCGAAGAGCTTGATGGGCAGGTTCGCGGCGATGCCGTAGAGGAAGGTCGCGAGGAGCAGGATCGGGACCTTGATCGGTGTTCCTCATCTTACGGGTCATGAGGAGGACCAACGCGATGAGGCCGATGACGAGCATGGTGACGAACTTGGGGCGGGCGAGGACGTCGAGGACGTTTGCCGCGCGCCGGCCTCCGCCTTGACCCTGTTGGGCGGCGAGGAAGAGCGGGTGGGCGAGAAGGGCGAACGTAGCGGCGGTCGCCGCGGATCCGAACCGTTTCGATGTCGTCATGTCTGCCTCCGGGTCGATAGTCCGCCTATTCTACCCGAGCCAAATCGGGGACACAAGACTCATTTCCGGATCCTCTATCCATCCGTCCCTCATGGCTTGCCGAAACGCCGGACTCGCGGGATAATGTGTCCCAAGAGGGTAACGATCATGCGGGAAAGGCGATTAGAGGAGTGGGCCGCGGCGCGGGGCTATGGGCTCGCCGTCTCGGGCCTCGGTGTCGTCGACACGGTCCGGGAAAAGCTCTTCGGCCGCCGGGACGCCGGCTCGATCGATCCCGGGTTCTTCGAGAAGAACCTGGGTGGATTCCGTTATCTCGATGGCTCCGTGGACGCCGGGTCCGGCTGTGCGGTCATGGTCGCCGTACCCAGCCCGATCCACGTGCTCCCCGTAACGATCGGCGGCGAGAGGATCGAGACGTTCATCCCTCCGACATACCTCCATTACAACGAGACCTTTGCGAACGTGCTCGCCGACATGAACAAGAACGCCCTGGGACCGGACGAGAGGGCTGAGGTCCTGAAGGCCCCGTTGAAGTCCCTAGCGGCGCACATGGGTCTTGTCGCCTACGGCCGGAACAACATCACGTACATCGAGGGGCTGGGCAGCGGCTTCCAGCTCTGCGGGTATATCGTATGGACCGACCGGGGGACTTCGGGCGTCGCCTGCGCGGATGCCGATGGGCGTGAACGCGCCCTGGAGCGTTGTTCGACCTGCCGGGCCTGCGTCCGTGTCTGTCCGACCGGTGCCATCCATGACGACCGGTTCCTCATCTCGGCCGAGCGATGCTACACGCTGCATTCCGAGAGCCGCGACCCGATGCCGGCCTGGATCAAGCGGCCGAAGTCAGTTTGCCTCATCGGGTGCCTGGATTGCCAGGAGGTCTGCCCGGAGAACAAAGGCCGTTTGAATGCTGTTCCCTCGGGAATCGAATTCACGGCTGAGGAAACCGAAGCCGTTCTCGAAGCGGGGCGGCGCATCGACCTGAGAAGGGTCAGCGCTGAAAGCGCGGATCTATCCGAGGCCCCGGCCGGGATACCCAACTCTCTCGCCTGGGCGTCGGCCCGGGCGAAGTTCGATGGACTGGGCATGTCCGAGGATCTCGAGATCATGGGCCGGAACCTCGCCCTATTCCTGATAGGGGGACACAATACCTTTTCCCAATTCTTTGGAGTCCCCAGAATTGGTGAATGGTATTGTTCCCCGTTAGGAGCCGGCGACGGTCAGCTCCGCGACCTTGACGGTCGGGCCGGTGACCGGGCTATGGAACTCGAGATCGGTCCCGACAGCCTCGATGCTTTCCAGGACGCGCCCCAGGTTCCCCGAGATCGTGACCTCGCTCACCGGATAGGCGATAGCCCCGTCCTCGATCCACAGGCCGAACGCCCCCCGCGAGATGTCGCCCGTCACCGAGTTCAGCCCGTGCCCCAGCGTCCGGATGAGGAGCAAGCCCTTCTTCGTCCCGGCGACGATGTCCGCGGGCGACATCGCGCCCTCTCCCGGCTCCAGGAAGAAGTTGGCCGGGGCGACGCCGCCGCCGTCCGCGCTCCCCGTCGACTGGAGCCCGAGCTTCTTCGCCGCGTAGTGATTGCAGAGGTAGCTCTTCAACACGCCCCTCTCGACGACTACGGTCCGGCGCGACGGCTGACCGTCGGAGTCGAAAGGATGAGAACCTAGCTCGCCCGGGATCAGCGCGTCGTCGACGACGGAAATGCGCTCGCCGGCGATCTTCTGCCCGAGCTTGCCCTCGAGGAACGTCGCCTTTTGGTAGACCGCGGTCCCGGTCACGCAGCCGAACAGGAAGCCCATCAACCAGGCCGTCTGCGTCGGCTCGAAGATGACCGGCACGCTCTGCGTCCTGATCTTCCGCGGCCCGAGCTGCCGGACGGTCCGCGCCACCGCCTTTTTTGCGATCTGCTCCGGCGTCTCCAGGTCCTTGAAATGGCGCTTCGACGACGACCACGAGTCCTCGACCCGGTGGTCGGTGTCGCCGGCCTGCAGTCCCACGCCCAGCCCGCAGTAGGTCTGTTCGTACTCGCCGACAAAGCCGTTCGACAGGACCAGGACCGAGCGGATCTCGTTCGAGGCGAAGGTCGCTCCGTAAGAGTTCGTGATGCGCTTGTCTCCGAGGGCCGCCCGCTCCGTCTCCCTCGCCAATCCGATCTTCGTCTTCGAATCGAGCCCGGCGATGGCGGGATCGAAAAGCCGGAGGGCGGCGACGTCGGTCGTCACCTCCGCCCGGGGCGCCAGCCCGGCGAACTCGTCGGGGCTTCCCAATTCCGCCCTCTTCACCGCGTTGCGGGCCAGCCGCCTCAGGGTCCCCATGCCGAGGTCGGAGGAGCTGGCGTAGGCGGTCTTCTTGTCCTTGATGACGCGCAGGCCCGCCGACCTCGAGCCGGCCTCGACGAGCGTCTCGATCCGGCCCTTGCGGACGTCGACGTTGAACTCGTAGCCGTCGACGACGGACACCTCGGCCTCGTCCGCCCCGCACTTCCTTGCGTAGTCGACGAGCGATTCCGCGAGGTCGCGGAGCGCGACCGGCCGCGCCTGCCGCTCTTCCCGGGCCGGCCTCACGACGTCCCTCCGACGGTCATCTTCTCGATCCTGAGGGTCGGGCAGCCGTCCGTCACCGGCACGTCCTGGCCGTCCTTGCTGCACGTCCCGGTCTGGAGCCCGAACTCGAGGTCGCTCCCGATCCGGTCGATCTTTTTCAGCACGTCGATGTTGGTCCCGATGAGGGTCGCCTGCTTGACCGGAGCCGTGAGCTTCCCGCCCTCGATGAGGTAGCCCAGGCTGACCGAGAAGGTGAATTTGCCCGAGTCCTCGACCTGCCCGCCCGAGAGGCTCGCCACATAGAACCCCTTGGTCACCGACTTGACGATGTCCTCGGGCGCGTCCTGCCCCGCCGCGATGTAGGTATTGGCCATCCGGGGGATGGGCCAGTGGCCGTAGTCCTGGCGCCGGCCGTGCCCGGTGAGCACGGCGCCCTTCATCAGGCGGCACGACAGCCGGTCCTGGAGCAGTCCCCGTACCACGCCCTTCTCGATAAGCAGCGTCTTTCGCGGCGTGGTGCCCTCGTCGTCGACATTGTAGGAGCCGCGGAACGAGGGGATGGTCGGATCGTCGTAGATCGTCACCAGCTCCGAACCGACCCGCCTCCCCATCTTGTTCCAAAAGACCGATGTTCTTTTCCGATTGAAGTCGGCCTCGACGAGGTGGCCGACGGCCTCGTGGATGAGGACGCCGCTGTGGCCCGGGGCCAGCACGATCGGCATCTCTCCGGCCGGGGCGTCGACCGCCCCGAGCAGGAGCAACGCCTCCCGGGCCGCCTCCTCGCCGATCCGCCGCGGCGCGAGCGTGTCGCGGAAATACTCCATCCCCACGCGCCCGCCGCCGCCCCAGTAGCCCGACTCGCGCTTGCCGTCCTTCTCGGAGATGGCCACGCAGACGAGCTTGACCATGGGCCGGACGTCGCGCACGAGCAGGCCCTCCGAATTGGCGATGCACATGTGCTTGAGCGAGTCCGAGTAGTAGGCTTTGACCTTGGCGATCTTCGGATCGTACGCTCGGGCCGCGCCGTAGGCCTCGCGGACGAGCTTGATCTTGTCCTTGAGCGACGCTTCGCTCGCTGGGCGACGCGCCGGGTAGAGGGTCGCCGCCCTCGTCCGGTCGCGCAACACCGGCGGCGGCCCCGGTGGGGCGGCGCCCCGGGCGATGGCGGCTGCCGTCAGCGCCGTCCGGCGGACCTTCTCCATCGCCAGGTCGTTGGTGTAGCCGAAGCCCGTCCGGTCGCCCTTGATGACCCGGATGCCCATCCCCAGGCCGACGGCCTCGGCCGTCTCCTTGATGATGTCCTCTTCCATGTCGATGACGTCGTAGGTCCGGTGCTCCATGAAGATCTCGGCGAAATCGCCGCCGCTCGACAGGGCGAGCTCGAGGACCCGGCGCAGGTCGGACGCGCTCAGTCCGAAATGATCGACGTAGGGGAGGAGGGGCATGGCCCCGCCATGATGGCATAATCGGCCGGCCGAGGCAAACGGCCGATTGACGCCCTCCGCCCTTAAGCCTATAATTTCCATCACCATGGGAACGCCAGAGCTCGACCGTTTCATGGACGTCGCGATCGACGCGGCGCTCCGCGAGGATATACCCGAGGGGGACGTCACCTCCGAGACCATCATCCCTCCGAACGCCCGCTCCGAGGCCTTCCTGCTGGCCAAGGAGGACGGCGTCCTCGCCGGCCTGCCCGTCGCCGCCCGCGTCTTCGAGCGGATCGATCCCTCGGTCATCTTCATCGAGCGCTTCCGGGACGGCGCCTCCTTCACCAAGTCCGACAAGCTGGCCCGGATCAAGGGCCCGACGACCGCCCTCCTCAAGGGCGAGCGGACCGCCCTCAATTTCCTCCAGCACCTCTGCGGCGTCGCCACGCTCACGCGCCGCTTCGTAGAGGCCGTCGCCGGCACCAAGACCCGCATCCTCGACACGCGCAAGACCATCCCCGGCCTCCGCCTGCTCGACAAGTATGCCGTCCGGACGGGCGGCGGGACGAACCACCGTGTCAGCCTGTCCGACATGGTCCTGATCAAGGACAACCACCTCCGCCACGTCGGGAGCGTGGCCGAGGCCGTCCGCCGGGCCCGGGCCGCCGCGCGCCCCGGCCTCCGCGTCGAGGTCGAGGCCGCGACCCTCCTCCAGGTCCGCGAGGCGCTGGCCGCCAAAGCCGACATGATCATGCTCGACAACATGCCGCTCGAGACCATGCACCAGGCCGTCAACCTCTCCGGCGGGCGCGTCCCGCTCGAGGCCTCCGGCAACATGACCATCGATCGCGTCCGCGCCGTCGCCGAGACCGGCGTCGATTTCATCTCGGTCGGGGCGCTGACCCACTCGGCCAGGGCCATCGACATCAGCCTCGATTTCGTCAGCTGAGGACGACATGAGCGCGAACGACATCCGGGCCGACGTCCTGGTCGTCGGATGCGGCATCGCCGGCGCCACCGCCGCCCTCGAAGCGGCCGCCGCCGGCCTCCGCGTCGTCGTCGTCACCAAGGACGCCCGGGCCGAGGAATCCAACACCTTTTACGCCCAGGGCGGGATCGTCTCGTTCGCCCCGGACGACCAGCCCGAGCTCCTCAAGGAGGACGTCCTCGAAGCGGGGGACCAGATCGGGGATCCGGCCGCCGTCGACATCCTCGTCGCCGACGGCCCGCGCCTGGTCCAGGAGACGCTCGTCGACAAGCTCAGGATCCCGTTCACCCGCAGCTCGCCCGATTCGCTCGACTACGCGCTCGAAGCCGGGCACTCGCGCCGGCGCATCCTCCACGTCAAGGACGCCACCGGCCGCACGATCGAGGAGCGCTTCCTGCGCGCCCTCCGGAAGCATCCGCGCGTCACGCTCCTGGCCGGCCGCACGGCCGTCGACCTGCTGACGGTTCCCCACCACTCCAAGAATCCCGTCGCCTACTACCGCGAGCCCCGGGCCATCGGCGCTTACGTCCTCGAGAACGCCACGGGCGAGGTCGGCCGCGTCTTCGCGCCGTTCACGGTCCTGGCCACGGGCGGCTGCGGCGCGGTCTACCTCCACACCTGCAACCCGCCCGGGGCCGACGGCTCCGGCTACGCCATGGCCCTGCGGGCCGGCGCCCGCATCGGCAACATGGAATACATCCAGTTCCACCCGACCGTCTACATGCGCGAGAACGGCGACGGCTTCCTCATCTCGGAGGCGGTCCGCGGCGAGGGGGCCCGCCTGAAGACGAGAGACGGCCGGACGTTCATGCACAAGTACTCTCCGCAGCGCGAGCTCGCGCCCCGCGATGAGGTCTCCCGGGCCATCTACGAGGAGATGATCGTCACCAACACGAGCCACGTCCTGCTCGATCTGGCCTCCTACGCCGGGCCCGCGGCCATCCGCGAGCGCTTTCCGACCATCCTCAAGACCTGCCTCGAGGACGGGCTCGACATCACCCGGGCGCCCATCCCCGTCGTGCCCGCCGCCCACTACTGCTGCGGCGGCGTCCTCGCGGACGGCCAGGGCCGGACCTCGCTCGCCGGGCTCTACGCCGTCGGGGAGGTGGCCTGCACGGGCGTCCATGGCGCCAACCGCCTGGCCTCGACCTCGCTCCTCGAAGGGCTCGTTTGGGGCACGCGGGCCGCCCGGGACATCGCGGACCGCTTCGACGACTCGCGGCCGTACAAGGCCTCCGAGATCCACCGCTGGCACCACCCGACGGAGGAGGAGCCGATCGACCCGGCCCTGATCAACCAGGACTGGCTGACCATCCGCTCGACGATGTGGAATTACGCCGGCATCATCCGGACCCGCCGCCGCCTGGAGCGGGCCAAGGCCGACCTCGACTACCTCCGCCACCGCATCGAGCAGTTCTACCAGTCGGCCCGCGTCGAGCCGGCCATCGTCGGCCTGCGCCACGGCATCCTCGTCGCCCTGATGATCACCCAGGCGGCGCTGGCCAATCCCTCCTCCCGCGGCGCGCACTTCATTAAGAATTGAGGGGCTTCCTCCTAATCCATGCGTTTGGCCGTGATGAATACGTTTCTAGGATCAAGTGGTGATCGAGCCGTGTTTGAAGCCCTGATAAGCGGCGAGGAGATCGGCCGAACCCGACATTGGGAAAGTCTAGCCGGGACGCGCAAGGGCCACATACTAGCGGGCTTCCCCGACTTGTCATATAATGGCGCATTAGATTCGGAGGATTGGAGATCCCTATGGCCGACAAGCCCGATGTGAAGAGCACGCTCAACCTGCCCCGCACGGAATTCGCCATGAAGGCCTCGCTGGCCCAGAAGGAGCCCGAGACCATCAAGACGTGGGAAGCCGGCCGCCTCTACGAAAAGATCCTCGAGAAGCGCGCCGCCGCCGGCCGCCACCCGTTCATCCTCCACGACGGGCCGCCTTACGCCAACGGCCACATCCACATGGGCACGGCCCTCAACAAGGTCCTCAAGGACTTCATCGTCAAGTCGCGATCCATGCTCGGCTATTACGCCCCGTACGTCCCGGGCTGGGACTGCCACGGCCTGCCCATCGAGATCCACGTCGACAAGCACCTCGGCGACAAGAAGAAGGGCATGAGCGTCACGGCCGTCCGCGAAGAGTGCCGCAAGTACGCCGAGAAGTTCATCGGCGTCCAGCGCGAGGAGTTCAAGCGCCTGGGCGTCCTCGGCGCCTGGCAGACGCCCTACCTGACCATGCACCCGGCCTACGAGGCCAAGGTCCTCGAGTATCTGGGGACCTTCTTCGCGCACGGCGAGGTCTACAAGGGCAAGCGGCCCGTGCACTGGTGCATCAGCTGCCGCACGGCCCTGGCCGAGGCCGAGATCGAGTACAAGGATAAGATCTCTCCCTCGATCTACGTCCGCTTCGAGGTCGTCTCCGACCTCGGCGGGAAATTCCCGGCCCTGGCCGGGCGCAAGGCCCACGTCCTCATCTGGACGACGACACCCTGGACCCTCCCGGCCAACATGGCCATCGCCTTCCACCCCGAGCACGAGTACGTCGCCGCTGAAGTGGGGCCCGACGTCTACATCCTGGCCAAGCGGCTCCTCCCCGTCGTCGCCGAGGAGCTCGGCTGGCCCGCGCCCAAGGTCCTGGCCGCGTTCCCCGGCCGCGAGCTCGAGGGCTTCAAGGCCCGCCACCCGTTCGTCGACCGCGAATCGCTCTTCGTTTTGGCCGAGTACGTCACGCTCGAGGACGGCACGGGAGCCGTCCACACCGCCCCGGGACACGGCCACGACGACTACCTGACCGGCGTCTCCTACGGCATCGACATCTACACGCCTGTCGACGACGACGGCCGGTTCACGCCCGAGGTGCCGCGCTATGCCGGGCTCCAGGTCTTCGAGGCCAATCCGCGCATCACGTCCGACATGAGGGCCGACGGGACGCTCCTCAAGGAAACCGATATCACCCACTCCTATCCGCACTGCTGGCGCTGCAAGAAGCCGGTCATCTTCCGGGCCACCGAGCAGTGGTTCATCTCCATGGAGAAGGGCGGCCTGCGCGACAACGCGCGCCGGGCCATCGAGCGCGTCACCTGGATCCCCGAGTGGGGGAAGGAACGGATCGACGGCATGGTCGCCGGCCGCCCCGACTGGTGCATCTCGCGCCAGCGCTCCTGGGGCGTGCCCATCCCGGCCTTCAAGTGCGCGGCGTGCGGGGAGTCGTTCGCCTCGGCCGCCGTGGCCCGCCACGTCGCCTCGGTCTTCGCCGCCGAAGGCTCCAACGCCTGGTTCCTCCGCGACGCCGCGGCGCTCGTCCCGCCCGGCTCGGTCTGCCCCGCCTGCGGCGGGAAGGACTTCGAGAAGGAATACAACATCCTCGACGTCTGGTTCGAATCCGGCGCCTCGCAGAACGTGGTCGAGCGTGAGCCCGGCCATTCCTGGCCCGCCGACGTCTACATCGAGGGCCACGACCAGCACCGCGGTTGGTTCAACAGCTCGCTCCTCATCGGCGTCGGCGCCAAGGGCGGCAGTCCGTTCCGGACCTGCATCACCCACGGCTTCATCCTCGACGATCAGGGGAGGGCCATGTCCAAGTCCATGGGCAACGTCATCGAGCCCGGCGAGGTCATCAAGCGCAGCGGCGCCGAGATCGTCCGGCTCTGGGCGGCCATGCTCAACTACAAGGAAGACGCCCGTTTCGGGACCGAGATCGAACAGCGCCTCGTCGAGGCCTACCGCAAGATCCGCAACACCTGGAGGTTCCTGCTCGGCAACGTCTCGGACTTCGTGCCTGGGCGGGACACGGTCGCCGAGCCCGGGCTCCTCGACCTCGACCGCTGGATCCTCCAGCGCTTCGAGGAGGTCCGGGCCAGGGTCGTCAAGTCCTACGCCGATTACGAGTTCCACCCCATCCTCCACGACGTCCTGGACTTCTTCACCGTCGACCTCAGCGCCTTTTACCTGGATGTGGTCAAGGACCGGGCCTACTGCTCGGCCCGCGGGTCGATCGAGCGGCGCTCGGCCCAGACGGCCATGTTCACGATCCTGCGCGACAGCCTGCTCCTGATGGCGCCGATCCTGTCGTTCACAACCGAGGAAGCTTGGGCCCACGTCCCGGCTTTCGACGGCAAGGACGCGTCGGTCCACCTGGGCGAGTTCCCGGAGGCCTCTAACTGGCTGGCCTCGAAGCCGGCCGCGTTCGTCGCCGACATGGAGCGGCTGCTGGCCGTCCGCGAGAAGGTCCTCAAGGAGCTCGAGAAGGCCCGCGAATCGAAGCTCATCGGCAACGCCCTCGAGGCCAAGGTCACGCTCTCGGCCCCGGCCGCCGAGGCCGCCTTCCTGGAAAGCTACCGGGACGACCTGGCCGCGCTCCTCATCGTCTCCCAGGTCGCGGTCGTCGCGAACGGTGGGATCGAGCTGGCGATCGAAGTGGCCAAGGCCGAGGGCGCCAAGTGCGAGCGCTGCTGGAACTATTCGACCCACGTCGGGACGAGCGCCGCGCATCCGACCTTCTGCGCCCGCTGCGAGAAGGCCGTCGAGACGGGCCGGTCATGAAGAAGAACCTCCCGTACTTGGCCCTGATGGCCGGGCTGGTCCTCCTCGACCAGGCGGCCAAAGCCGTCGTCGCTTCGAAGGTCGCCCTCTACGCGTCGGTGCCGGTCATCAAAGGGTTCTTCAACATCAGCCGCATCCACAACAAGGGCGCCATCTTCGGCACGTTCTCCCAGACGGACAACACGCTCGTCTTCGCGCTGCTCACGGCGGCCTCGCTCGCCGCCCTGGCCTTCGTCGTCTACTACTTCCTCAAGACCCCGGCCTCGGAGGCGCTGATGAAGGTCGCGCTCACCCTGATCATGGCCGGCGCGTTGGGCAACCAGTTCGACCGCCTCGTCCGCGGCCACGTCATCGACTTCCTCGACTTCTACATCGGCCAGGCCCATTGGCCCTTTTTCAACGTCGCCGATTCCTGCATCTCGATCGGCGCCTGCCTCATGCTCTTCACCCTGTTCAGGAGGAAACCCGCATGTTCCCCATCCTCGTGAAGATAGGCCCGCTGACCATCCATACCTACGGCTTCATGATGGCCGTCGGCGTGGCCTTCGGGCTGTGGTTCATCTACGCCCAGGCGAAGAGGGCCGGGCTCGACGCCAACCGGATCATGGACGCCGCGTTCTACACCATCATCGTCTCGCTCATCGGCGCCAAGCTGCTGCTCTTCGTGACCAACTTCTCGTACTACACGAGCTTCCCCAAGGAGCTCTTCTCGCTGGCCCGCTCGGGCGGCGTCTTCCAGGGCGGGCTGACCTTCGGCACGGTCTTCGCCCTGTGGTACTTCCACCGCAAGCGGATCCCGACCTGGAAGACGGCCGACCTCATCGCCCCGGCCCTGGCCCTGGGCCACGGCTTCGGACGGATCGGCTGCTTCAGCGCCGGCTGCTGCTACGGCAGCGAGTGCGCCGCGCCCTGGGCGGTCGTCTTCAAGAACGAATACGCTTCCGGGCTCACGGGCGTCCACCTGAACGAGGCCATGCACCCCGTCCAGCTCTACGAAGCGGCCCTCAATTTCCTCAACTTCGGGATCCTCTTTCTCATCCTCAAGCGGAAGACGTTCGACGGCCAGGTCTTCGCCTTCTACATCCTCAACTACTCGGTCATCCGGTTCATCACCGAGTACTTCCGCGGCGACCACGGGGACAACATCTACTTCATCCGCGGCGCTTCGGCCCTGACCAGCCTGTCCTACCCCCAGCTGTTCTGCCTGCTGGGGCTCGTCGCCGGCGCGGTCCTGGCCGTCGTCCTGAAGCGGCGTCCCCGTGCCCAAAGCTGATCTCGTCGTCACGGCCGAGGACGGGGGCGGGGCCCGCCTCGACGTCTTCCTCGCCGACAAGCTCCCGGGCCTGAGCCGGGCCCAGGTGCGCAAGGTCATCGACGGCGGCGGGGTGAGGGTCGGGTCTTACGCGCGCAAAGCCGGCTACAAGCTCAAGGCCGGGGATCGCGTGCATGCCGAGTACGAGGAGCCCGAGCCCGAGGGCAAGCTCGTGCCGCAGAACATCCCGCTCAAGATCGTCTACATGGACGCCGATGTCATCGTCATCGACAAGCAGGCGCGCCTGGTCGTCCACCCCGGTCCGGGTCATCCGTCGGGGACCCTGGCCAACGCGCTCATCCACCATTTCCCGGAAGTCGCCCTCATCGGCTCCGAGGAGCGGCCGGGCCTCGTCCACCGGCTCGACCAGGACACCTCGGGCGTGATGGTCGTCGCCCGCACCGCCCTGGCCTTCAACTCGCTCCAGGACCAGTTCCGGCGCCGCGTCGTCTGGAAGACCTACCTGGCCCTGGCCTGGGGGCGGGTGACGGCGACCGAGGGCAAGCTCAGCTGGCCGCTCGGCCGCCACCCCAAGGAAGGCTCCCGCATCTCCATCCGGGCCCGCAGCCCCAAGAAGGCCGAGACCTTCTTCCAGGTCCAGAGGGCCTTCCACGACACGACCCTGCTCGAGGTCAAGCCGGTCACGGGCCGGACCCACCAGATCCGGGTCCACCTGGCCGCGGCCGGCCACCCCGTCGTCGGCGATCCCGTCTACGGCCGGAAGCGGGAGCCCCGGACGTTCCCGCGCATCTTCCTCCACGCCCACACCCTGTCGTTCCTCCACCCCACGACCGGAGAGCGCCTGACCTTCGCCTCGCCCCTGCCGCCCGACCTCGAGGCGGTCATCACCCGCGAGCTCGCCCTGGCTCAGTGACTTTTCCCTGAAAACGGGGGTATTCCTCAGAAAAATCGGGGGTCTTTCCTCCGGGAGGAGCGTTCCGGATCTGAGTCGGGGCCGCAGGAAAAGCGTCGAGTAGGTCGGCCGATACCGACATTGGAATAGTACGGTTCTTCTCCCATACCCGGGATTCCCTCTCGAGGAGGCGAGGGGATTATCCTCGCAGATCCCCGTTGCTGGAGGGGGGCGGCAGGGAGCGGAGTCTACGGAGCGACCATCAGCGCCGCCCCGGAGTGACCCGGAGGGACGGCGCTGGGAAATATCTTAAGAAAGTTCTCTCTCCCGATATTTCGCAGGATCGGGACTCCGGGTTCTCCGTCCCGACCCTGCCTGGTCCGCTCCTCGGAATCCGCTCCCCGTTGCGAGCTAAAGTCCGAGAGAGGGACTTCCCGGAATCCCGAGAAGAACCAAGCTTTCCGAGGAGGGAGAAGCCGACGTCCGAGACGCTCCCAGCGGCCCTCCGCCCCGATCAAGGTAATTCCGCTTGAGGAAAGGCCAGTTTTTGGGTAGAATAACCTTTCGTTTTTTCCGAGATCCCCAGGAGGCTCGACGATGAAAGACTACGCCGTCGACAAGATACGCAACGTCGCCCTGGTCGGGCACGGATCGTCCGGGAAGACCTCGCTCACGGCCGCGCTCCTGTTCGACACGGGGGCGACCAACCGCCTGCTCAAGGTCGACAAGGGCAACACGGTCACCGACTACGATCCCGACGAGATCGAACGCAAGATCTCGATCAACGCCACGCCCTGCTTCTGCGAGTGGCAGGACCACAAGGTCAACCTCCTCGACACCCCCGGCTACAGCAACTTCCTCTGGGACACCCGGGCCGCCCTGCGGGCCGTCGACGGCGCGGCGGTCGTGATCGACTCCGTGGCCGGCGTCGAGGTCGGCACCGAGAAGGTCTGGGAGATGATCGAAGAGCGCGGGCTGCCCCGGATCTTCGTCATCAACAAGATGGACCGCGAGAACGCCAACTTCGGCCGGGCCCTCGATTCGGTCCGCGAGTTCTTCGGCCGCCAGGCCGTCCCGGTCGAGCTGCCGATCGGCGAGGAGAAGAGCTTCTCCGGCGTCGTCGACATCATCGGGAAGAAAGCCTACACCTTCGAGAAGGACGAAAGCGGCAAGATGACCGAGGGCCCCGTGCCCGCGGCCCTGGCCGACGAGGTCGAGAAGCGCTACAAGGAGCTCCTCGAAATGGTCGCCGAGTCCGACGAGAAGCTCATGGAGAAGTACTTCGAAACCGGCGCCCTGTCCGCCGAGGAGTTCCGGGCCGGCCTCAAGAAGAGCATCCTTCACAACCAGATCTTCCCGGTCTTCGCGGCCTCGGGCCTGGTCAACATCGGCGCGCAAACCCTCCTCGACGGCATCCTGGCCTACCTCCCGTCGCCGGTCGAGGCCGGGAACGCGAAGGTCTTGATCAACGGCGAGGAAAAGACGATCCCGCCTTCGCCCGACGCTCCCTTCGCGGCCATGGTCTTCAAGACGATCTCCGATCCGTACACGGGCCGTATCTCCCTGATGCGCGTGTTCTCGGGCCGGACGAACCCCGACGGCACGGTCACCAACCTCGGACGCGAGACCGACGAGAAGCTCGGCGGCCTCTTCTTCCTCCAGGGGAAGGAGCAGATCGCGGCCGGCCAGGCCAAGGCCGGCGACATCGTGGCTACGGCCAAGCTCAAGGTCACCGCGACCGGCGACACCCTGAGCGCCAAAGGCTCGAACATCGTCTTCGCTCCCATCGTCTTCCCCCTGCCGTCCATCTCCTTCGCCATCGAGCCCAAAACGCGGGCCGATGAGGACCGCATCTCCCAGGCCACCCACCGCATCATCGAGGAGGATCCGACGGTCCGCATCGAGCGCGACCCCAACACCTCCCAGCTCCTGATCTCCGGCAACGGCGAGCTCCACGTCCGCATCATCACCGAGCGGCTGAAGAAGCGCTACAACGTCGACGTCGACCTCAAGCCGCCCAAGATCTCCTACCTGGAGACGATCAAGGGCCGGTCCGACGTCCAGGGCCGGCACAAGAAGCAGACGGGCGGCCGCGGCCAGTTCGGCGACACCTGGATCAAGTTCGAGCCCCTGCCTCGCGGCAAGGACTTCGAGTTCGATGACAAGATCTTCGGCGGGGCCATCCCGCGCAACTTCATCCCCTCGGTCGAGAAGGGGCTCCAGGAAGCCCGCAAGAAGGGCGTCCTGGCCGGCTATCCGACGGTCGATTTCAAGGCCATCCTCTACGACGGGTCTTACCACGACGTCGACTCGTCCGATATCGCCTTCAAGATCGCGGCCACCAAGGCCTACAAGAAGGGCATCCGCGAGGCCAAGCCGACCCTGCTCGAGCCGGTCATGAGCGTCGAGATCTACACGCCCGAGACCTACATGGGCGACATCATGGGCAACCTCAACGGCCGGCGCGGCAAGGTCCAGGGCATGGAGCAGAAGGGGACGATGCGCGTCCTCAAGGCCCAGGTCCCGATGTCGGAGATGCTCGATTTCGAGCCCACCCTGACCTCGATCACCGGCGGCCGCGGCTCCTTCCTCATGGAGTTCGACCACTACGAGGAAGCGCCCTCGCACATCCAGCAGAAGATCATCGCCGAGGCGGTCAAGGAAGGCCGGGTCAAGCCGGAAGAGGAAGACTAACCGGCGGCCGGCTTCTTCGTCCCCTTGACGAAGACGAGGAGCAGGCCGGCGACCGCCGTCAGACCCAACGACACGAGGAATGGCGTTCGCCGTCCGGCCTTGTCCCAGAGAAGCCCGGCCAGCAGCGAGGCCGGGAAAGCCGCCAATCCGATGACCATCTGGAATCCCCCCAGTACGGAGGCCCGGAAGGCCTGCGGCGCGAGCTCCGCGGCGATCGTCTTCTGGACCGGATCGAGGGCGGCCTTGTGGATCCCATAAAGCACAAAGAGCGAGGCGACGGCGGCCAAGCCGTCGCCGAAGAAAAGGACCCCGGCGCAGACCGCGGCCCAGGCCCCGAAGGCCATGACCATCACGGGCTTGCGTCCGATACGGTCGGAGAGACGGCCGAAAGGGTAGGAGAGGGTCGCGGCGACGGTCGAGTAAACCAGGAAGAGAACGGGGATGGCGCCCGTCCGGAAGCCCTCCGATCTGGCGTACATCAGGAGGAAGGAGTACGTGAAGGCGCCCAGGGCGAAGACCCCGTTGAGCGCGATGTAGAGAGCGAGGTTGCGGTCGATGTCCTTGAAGGACAGTCCCTTGAAGACCTTGGCCACCGGGGAGCCCGACTCCCGAATGTTCCTCAGGATGAGGAAGGCGCCGATGAGCGAGGGGACGGCGGCCAAGGCGAAGAGCAGGCGGTAGCCGAGGACGTCGATGAGGGCGATGGAGATGAGGATGCCGGCGACGGAGCCGGCGTTGTCCATGGCCCGGAGCAGGCCGAAGTGGCGGCCGCGATTCGCATCGGTCGAGACGTCGGCCAGCATGGCGTCCCGCGGGGCGCCCCGGATCTTGCCGGCCCGGTCGAGGACGCGGAAGGGGACGAGGTGCGTCCAGACCGACGAGGCGGCGTAGCCGAAGCGAGACACGGCGCCGCAAAGGTATCCCGTCCAGATGAAGACCTTGCGCTTGCGGATCCGGTCCGAATAATAGCCCGCGATCGCTTGCGACAACGAGACGATGGCCTCGCCCAGGCCATCGAGGAAGCCGAGCGCCGCCATGTTGGCCTTGAGGACTTGCGTGACGAAGAGCGGCCAGACAGGATTGATGATGTCCGAGCCCATGTCGTTGAGGAAAGAGGCGACGGCGAACGTCCGGATGGTCCTCTTCGTCTCGGGCTTGGGGGCGGCGGCTTCTTCGCTCATGGACGGCTCCTCGGGACCGGCCAACGATTGTAGCCCTTTTTCCGGGAAATTTCACGGCTGAGGATCCCCGGGACACGGTCCCTGGCTCACCCGCGTTGACTCCCCGGATGGCCGCGGCTATGATACGGGGGAATTCCCCGACGGAGGATGACATGATCCCGAAGAGACTCCCCGGCGTTCTCGTCCTGGCCGCCATGCTGCTCGGCTCGGTCGTTCTGGCCCCGGCCCGGGCCCAGGCTCCCACGCCCGCGCCGCAGGCGGCGACGGCGTCCGTCGCGCCTGCGGACAAGCCCGATCTGACGCTGACCCTCAAGATCGGCGATCCCAAGCTCAAGGATAGGTCCATGGAGGTCGGGATCGGGGCCATCCTGGCCGGTCCGACGGGCGCGGCCGTCGATTTCGAGCGCATGGTCCGCGATCTCATGGCCGCCCGCATCGTCCACGTCGGCGAGACGCACGACGCGATGGCCATGCACGAGATCGAGTTCCAGGTCATCAGGGCCCTCTACGCCAAGGACCGGCACCTGGCCGTCGGCCTGGAGATGGTGCCGGTGACCCTCCAGGAAACGCTCAACAAGTGGACCGCGGGCCTCCTCTCCAAGGAGGAATTCCTCCGCGAGATCCGCTGGTACGTCACTTGGAACTTCAACTTCGGGTACTACGAGAAGATCTTCGACTTCGCCCGGGAGCACCGGTTGCCCATCTACGCCCTGAATGCGCCCCGCGAGGTCATCTCCAAGATCCGGATGAGGGGTTGGGACGCGCTCGGCGACGAGGAAAAGGCCTTCTTCCCGGGTCCGCCGGATGTCTCCAACCAGGACCACAGGGCGCTTATCCGGGCCGTCTTCGAGTCCTCCGACATCCCCGAGGCCATGAAGGGCCCGGGACTCGACTCGGTCTTCGAAGGCCTCTACCGGTCGCAATCGGCCTGGGACGAGGTCATGGGGGCCAACGCCGTGCGGGCCGCGGAGGCCGAAGGCCGGCGCGTCGTCGTTTGCGTCGGCTCGGGGCATCTCCTCTACAACCTCGGCTTGAACCGGCGGGCCTACGAACGGTCGAAGCTGCCGTTCAAGACGGTGGTCGCCGTCGAAGTCCCCGCGGGGAAGAAGACCCTGACCGTGTCGCGGGCCATCGCCGATTACGTCTTCGGCCTGGCCCCGGAGACCAAAAAGGCCTTTCCGACGATCGGGCTCGGGCTCAAGAAGATCGACGGCCTGGAGAACCTGGTCGTCGATCCGAAGCCCAGCGACGGGGTGGCCGGCCGGGCCTCTTTCGAGAAGGGCGACGTCATCCTGTCCGTCGACGGCAAAGCGTATTCGGATATCAACGAGCTGCGCCTGGCCTTGGCCGGGCTCGCCTGCGGACAGGAAGTCCAGTTCAAGGTCCTGCGGGCCGGGGCGGTCAAGGACGTCTTGCTGAAGTGCGAGAAGGGGCCGGCGGCCGAACCGGCGGAAAAGAAATAGACGGAGGACGAAGATGAAGCGAACATGGGCCGTAGGGATCGCCGTTATTCTAGGCCTGGGAACGGTCCTGCAAACAACCGAAGGGCAGTCGCGTTCAGCGGGAGCGTCCCTGATCAAGACGCCCGGGGAGGCGATGAGCTACCGCGAATACACTCAGACCGAGGCCATCGCGGCGTTCTTGAGCGTCCTGAAGAGCCGGGTGCCCGGCCTCGGCGTCACGGTCGTCGGGCGGACGCTCCCGACCGACGAGTACGGCGCCCGTGACATCTTCCTGGCCGTCCTGGGCGGCCAGGGGGCCGCGACCTCCGAGTCGCTCGACCGGACGAAGCCCACGGTGCTCTTCACGGCCGCCCAACATGGCAACGAGCAGTCGGCCAAGGAGGCCGTCCTGTGGCTGCTTCGCGACCTGGCGGCCGGCGATCTCGCGCCGCTTCTGGCCAAGATCAACGTCCTGGTCATGCCTCAGACCAATCCCTACGGCAATGCCATGAACGTCCGGGCGAACGAGCTCGACCTCGACATGAACCGCGACCACGTCAAGCTCGAGGCCGAGGGCGTGCGGGCCATCCACCGCGTCTTCCGGGCTTTCCGGCCCGAGGTGACGGTCGACGTCCACGAGAAGGGCGACGACTACTACCGGGTGTCGATCGGCTGTGTCTCCAACGTCAACATCGGGAAAGAGCTTCAGGACTTCTCGCGGGGCACGATCCTGGCCGAGGTCGAGAAGGCCCTGAAGAAAAAGAACGTGGCCTTCCATGAGTACCTGGTCACCGAGGACCTCGGCGTCGACACGTCGTCGGGCGCGGCCTACGCGGCCGGGCGGTCCGGTCCGCGCGAGGAGATGAAGCGCTTCTCGACGACCGACCTCAACGACGGCCGCAACAGCCTGGGCGTCTTCGAGACGCTGTCTTTCATCCAGGAGGGCGCCTCACGCCACGACCTGGAGACGCTCGCGGCCCGGACGACCTGGCAGTACGGCGGCCTGCGGGCTTTGCTCGAGTCCGTGGCCGCCCACGCCGGCGAGGTCCGGAAGATGGTCGGCGACCGCCGGGCCCGGCTCCTCGAGCGGGCCGCAAACCCGGCTGCGGACGACAAAGTGCACCTGCGGATGACGTTCGCCCGCGACCCTGCCCAGCCGGAGCTCCGGCTCAAGAGGTTCGAGCGGACCGAATCGCCCGTCCGGGGCGTCCTCAAGGTCGACAAGAAAGCGGGGGAGACGCTGACCTCCGCCGATCTCGCGCCCTATCCCGCGCCCGCGGGCTTCAAGGTCGTCGACGAGGTCGTCAAGCACTGGTTCCCGAACGTCGAGCCGACCCTGTCGGTGACGCGGCCCCGCGGCTACGTCATCCCCGGGAACCGGCTGGACGTCGTCGAGACGCTCCTGGCCCTCGGCGTCGAGGTCGGCACGTTCGAGAAGGACGGTCTCGTCGACGTGGAAGCCTACGAGGTTACGGCCATCGTCCCGGCCAAGCTCGATTACCTGGCGCCGGAGTCGATCGACGTCGTCCTCAAGTCGCTGAGGGCCCCCGTCAAGAAGGGCGATTTCTACGTCGATGGCGTACAGCCGGCGGCCAACCTCATCCCATGCCTCCTCGAACCACAGTCGGAGTTCGGGTTCGTCCGCTACTGGAAGTTCGGCCTCGTGCCCGATGCGGGCGGCGTCTTCGAGATCCTGCGCTTCACCGGGAAGGCGGCGCCGGCCGTCATCCCGTACAGGCCCTGGCGCCCCTGATCCGCGCCTCTTGACAAACATCCTCCCGGCGCCGATATTGAGGGTGCAGGGAGGTTAGGCATGGCTGCACGTAAAACGATCGTTCTTCTCGGCTTGGCGTGTCTCCTCCCGTCTTTCGCATGCAACGAAAAGGTCCTGTCGTCAAGGGAGGGCCGTATCCTATTCTCCGTCAGGGAAGCCTATCCGTACGGACAGGAGGGCGTAGAACCCTCGATCGTCCTGGACCTGGAGACCGAAAAGATCTACGGCTGCTGCAATTTTTCGATCGAGAGCGCGTTCCGCCGGATAGGGAACCGGCTGCTGATAGGGATCGAAGGGATCTATATGCCCGAGCTCTGTCTGACCGCCTTGGGGCCGGCTTATTCAAGCCGGGAGCTCGATCTGGAGGCAGGCAGCTATACCCTGGAGATCAGCGACGGGCCCTTGAGGAGCGAGTTCCTCGTCGAGGTCACGGACGACGCCTTGACCGTGACGGCGGCCGCGCCGGCCCCCGGCCTTCCGTTGCCCGGCCTCGCCGTGCCCAAATTCTCCTCCTGGTGGCGCTATCCCAGGAATTCCTTCGTCTACTTGTGCGGGACGACCGAGGAACTAGCCTGGGTGTATGACGACTTCCTCTCGCGGCTGAGGGCGGAGGCCGGTCTCCGGGAGATCGAGTTCCCCGCCTACGGGGAGCTGGGATATCCCCGCGCGCCGCAAGGCCACCACATCGATCATCCGGCCCGGTACTTCGTCTACGACGACGAGGAGCGGTTCGCGGCGGCCGGAGAAGCCTTGAGGGCCTATCTCCGTGACGTCCTGGGTCAAGAGGAGCCGGGCGTCGGGATCTCACTCCGGAACTGGAAGAACGAGTGGTTCCGGTCCTGGACGATGGCTGGGACCTCACGCTAGGGTCCGGAGCTCTTCAGCCGATCTTGTTGATGATAGCCAGGACCTCGGCCGACGGCTTCGTCGAGCGACTGTAGAGCTCGCGGGACTTGAGCCGGTCCTCTCTGCGGCCGAGCTTCTCCAGGACCAGAGCGCCGAAGTATCCGTGCGGCTGGGCTTCGTCCCAATAGGTCAGCGTGTAATCCCGGATGGCCCCGCGCAAGGCCGCGGCCTTGTCCTTCTCGCCCAATCGGTCGTAACACAGGGCGACGAGGTAGTCCTGCATCCGCGTGTCCGGGTGGAACGGAGCCCCGGTGCCGAGCTTCTCCGGGTAGAGCTTGGAGAGCTCGAGCGCCCGGACGGCGTCAACCCAGGCCGCCTTCTTCATGGCCTCGAGGCCGATCGCGACGTGGGCCCGGACGTAGAGGCCGTAGATATCGCTCGCGCCCTCGTAGGGCAGGGCGGCGACGGCGTCGAGGACGGTCGCGGCCTCGTGGGGATCGCCGGCGGCCAGCAAGGTTTCGGCGAGGTCGATCTGAAGCGGGACCTCGGCCGGGAAATCGGCCGCCGCCTTGCGGGCCGCGGCCAGGGCTTCGTCCCTCCGCCCCTGGCGCAGCAGGAAGGCGGTCTGGCTGTGGCGGGCCCGCCAGCTCGCGGCGTCGAGCTCGATGGCTTTGCCCAGATCGGCGGCCGCCCGCGCGGCGTCGGTCCGCTCGAAGAACGCGCCGCGGGCGAGGTAGAACGGGGCGTACTCGGCGCCTTCCGCCATCTCGAAGAGGTCCTTGGCCTCCTCCAACCGTCCTTTCCCCCAGAGGATGAGGGCGAGGTAGTACTTGGGCCTCCAATCGGCCGGCCGGGCCGCGATGGCCCAGGAGAAGACGGCGATCTCCTCCTCGCGGAAGGGGAAAACGAGGTGAGGCGACGCCGTCGAGGCCCTTTCGAGGAGAGTGGCGCTCTCCGCCGGCGAGCTGTCGCGGAGGAGATAAGCGAGGGTGTAGAAGACGGTCGCCTGTTCCGGCGCGGCCTTCAGGGCCGTCGCGGCGTCCGCGTCGAGGCCGAGACGGGCGTAGAAGGAGGCCATCTCGAGCCAGGTCTCATGGGGCAGCTCGTTGCGGATGAGCGCCCGGCAGGCCTCGAGGTCCGCGGGCTCGCGGCTGCCGAGATAGCGCTCGAAACGGGCCAGGTGATCGAGCGGATCGACCTCGCCGAGCCAGCCCAGGACCCGCTTGACCTCCGCTTTCCGGCCGGCTAGGCGATGGGCGACCGCCAGGACCTCGAGCGCGTTGACGTTGAGGTCGTCTGAGACCAGGGCCCTCAGCGCGTATTCGGAGGCGCGGTCGTAGTCCTTTTCCTGGACGGCGATCTCGGCCGATTGGACGAGGGCCACGGCCTCGAACTGCGGCGAGCGGGCCGCCCAGCCCAAGGTCTCCTTGGCGTCGACGAGCCGGCCCAGGCGGCGGGCCGCGATCCCGTAGACGTAGTTGGCTTCCGGGTCGTACATCGAGACGGCCAGGGCCCGTCCGGCGCAGTCGAGGGCGTGGACCGGCTCGCCGCGGCGGGTGTAGAGCTCGGCCGCCCGCGCCAGGGCCCGGACGTGGAGCGGCTCGGCGGCGATCGCGGCCAGGTACTTGTCGAGGGCCTCGGAGAGCCGCCGCTCGCGCTCGAGTCCGCGGCCCTGGAGGAAGAGGGCCTCGGCCGAGCTTCCCGAAGGAGCGCTGAAGCGGAGCGGCCGGCCGAGATCGTCGGCCCCGGGCGCGCTCTCGTAGACGAGCTTCGCTCCCAGACGGACCTCGATCGGGGCCTCCCCGGCGGCCCCGGCGAGCGGAACGTCCTTCTTCCAGACTTGCTCCGGCTTCAGGACGACGCGCTCCCGGAATACCTCCCGGCCGGCGGCCGCGACGACGAGGTCCTCGTCGACCGGCCGGAGCGGGAAGAGCCCGAGCCCGAGCGTGTCCCCGCGGCGGGCCGCGCTGAGCACGGCGTGTGGCGAGGCCTTGGCCATCGGCCCGATGCCGCGATAGGGGAACCACTGCTCCTGCCAGCGATCGGCCGAGCCCGGCGCGAAATCGCCGTGGTCGGACTGATTGAGCAGGCGCCCGGCTTGGGGCTCGGTGTACTGGCCGTCGGCATCGGTCAGGAGGTCGACCCAGATCTCGCCCGAGCGCGAGAGGTCCCAGATCCAGACCTTGCGGCCGGGCATGTCCTCGTAGCGGGACCAGTGGCCGAAGCCGGTGTCGGACTTCTCGTACCACCCGCCGTAATAATCGGCGTACTCGCCGACGGTGAAGTAGCTCTTGGAGCCGGGCGTGGCGTTGTCGCGGTACCAGGAAAGGTCGCGGCCGGAGCGGTCGACGGGCCAGGGTTCGAGCGGGACGGAGTAGTCGTGTCCGATGGACCACTGCCCCGGGAAGACGTACCTGAGGTCGTCGGCCGTCCTGACCGCGGCGCAGGACCAGGCGTAGTAGGACTGGCTGAAGGGGGTCGGATTGACCCACAGGGCGTTGGTCTCGAACGCGGCGCTGTCCTTGGGCAGGGTGATCGTGACGCTCCAGCGGGTCCGCGAGGGCAGGTCCATCGTCCCGACGACGCACGAGGCGCTGCCGTCGGGATTCCGTCGGACGATGTAATCGACGGGGGTCGCGGTCGAGGGGGCGTGGCCGACGACGCCGAAATTGAATTCGATGCCGCCCGAGGTCCACGGCCCGCGCAGGGCGATCTGGCGGAACTTGAGGACCTTGTTCCAGTAGAGGAACTCGCGGCCGGTGCCCTTGTCGACGGCCCCCCAGACCTTGCCGCCGGCCTGGGGCAGGACGGCCAGCTCGACGTAGGGATTGCTCAAGCGGACGACCGTCCACGGCTTGTCGACGGGTTCGGCGGTGAAGCGGTCGAAGAAGAAGTAGGGGTAGAGCCGGGCGCCCTGGTCTCCCATGGACGAGCGGGCGAAGATGGGGACGGGATCGGGGTCGGAGAAGGGGTAGGTCCGGACGGTCTCGGTCCTCTCCTCGACGACGGCGGCGCCGGTCGACGACGGCCGGCAGGCGGGACCGAGTACGGCGAGGAAGAACAGGAAGACGGCGGCAGCGAATGCGATCGGGCGGGGATCCTCGGTCTTATCGGCACGTGCGGGCATGCGTCCTCCTCGAAGCGTCGATTGTCCGGAGCCTCCCCTTATTATCCGGACGACGGGCGTTTGTCAACCGCCTAGATATTGATGCGGATGGGCAAAATGACCGTCGTGATGCCCTTCCAGCGCAGCTCCTGCTGGATGGCGAAAGCCGTCTCGTTGTGGAGGATGCGGTTGACGATGCCGGGCCGGCGGAAGACGGTCTGACCGGCGAAGACGGTCGATCTCGGGAATTCGCGGGCGACGGACTCGCACAGGTTCGAAGCCGTTTCCACGACGTCGATGCCTGTGTCGAGACGCGACTCGGCCGGAAAGCCGAGCTTGCGGGCCAGATCGACGTATCTTTTGAGGGCGTCCTTGGTCGCCCCGGTCAGCCGGCTGACCGATTCCGTCTCCTTGAAGGCCCCGGCGTCGACTTCGGCCACGGAGACGAAGACGAAGTTCTTGTAGAGCCCGGGGAAGCCGCGGATGATGGACAGGAACGTGTGGACCCCGAACCCGTTGTAGCCGCCGACGAGCTGGACGGCCGTCATCTCCTTGGGGTCGGCCGGATCGGCGTTGTAGGTGCCCTTGTGCGGGATGGCCACGAGCATGTCGTCGAGCTCGCGGACGCCCGCGCGGACCTTGTTGTAATGGCCCCTGATGAGATAGCAGAAGGCGATAACCACCGAAGTGATGACCAGGGTCAGCCAGCCGCCGTGGGTGAACTTCTCGAGGGTCGTGACCGTGAGGATGGTCAGGCAGACGGTCAGGCCGATGAGATGCACCGGCAGGTGCTTCTTCCAGTGGGGGTCCGTGCGCCGGTGCCTGATGAAGTAGCGCGACATGCCCAGCTCCGAGAGCGAGAAGGTCAGGAAGACGTTGATGGAGTACATGACGATGAGCGTCGTGATCTTGCCGCCCGAGTAGAGGAGGAGCAGGATGGCCGCGCCGCCCATGAGCAGGACGCCGTTCTGCATGGTCAGCCGGCTCGATAGCGAGGCGAAGCGATGGGGGAACCAGTAGTCGACGGCCATGTTGCCCATGACCCGCGGCCCGTCGACGAAGCCGGTCTGGGCGGCGACGAGGAGCAGGGCGCCCTCGGAGAAGATGGTGACGACGGCCAGCGCGCCGCCGAAGCTCCAGCCGCCGAAGACCTCGCCGGCGAGCACCGCGTTGAGGGTCTTGCCGGCGACCGGACGCGCGCCGAGGAGCAGGTAGCAGACGAGGATGCCGCCGGCCGTCAGGGCCAGGGAGACGGCGAGATAGACCATGGTCTTCTTGCCGTTGTGGACCCGGGGCTCGCGCATGATCTGGAGGCCGTTCGAGACCGCCTCGATGCCCGTGAACGTGCCTCCGCCCATCGAGAACGCCCGCAAGAACAGAAGGGCCATGCCGCCCAGGCCGAGAGTGGCCAGCCCGCCCTGGAATCCGGAGCTGACCTCGGAAGCGACGGCCCCGATCTCGGGAACATGTTTGAAGACCCCGTAGCCGATGAGCAGGACGTGCGTGACCACGAAGAGGATGAAGATCGGCGCCAGCATGGTCACCGATTCCTTGATGCCGCGCAGGTTGATGACGATGAGAAAGAGGATGGCCGCGATCTCGAAGGGGGTCTTGAGGGGCTGGTAAGAGGCCGGGAAAAAACTGAAGATGGCGTCTCCGCAGGAGACGATGGACACGGTGATGGTCAGCATATAGTCGACGAGGAGGGCCGAGCCGGAGAGGACGCCGGCCTTTTCTCCAAGGGTCTGCGTGGCGACGATATATCCGCCGCCGCCCGACGGGAAATACTCGATGATCCGGGAGTAGGCGTAGGAGATGATGAAGACGGTCAGGGCCGTGGCCACGGCCAGGGCGAGCGCCAGATAGGTGTGCTGACCCAGGACCTTGAAGGCCTCTTCGGGCCCGTAGGCGGCCGAGGACAGGCCGTCGGCGCCGAGCCCGATCCAGGCCAGGACGGGGATGAGGGCGAGCTTGTGGAAGAGCGACGGGTCCTTGATGTCCCGGGGCTTGCCGATGAGCGTCCGCTGGATCTTCTTGCCGAGCGAGCCGTTGTCGTCGTTCATATAGGGACCTTGTATGGGAGTTTGCTCGGTATTCGGGGGTATCTCTGGGGGAAAATGCGCTGCGGGCTATTATAGACCGAATGGGCCAAAAATCAAGCGGCCAGGGCTTCGGCCGCGGCCCGGCCGATCCCGGCCGGATCCCGGACCACCCGGACCCCGGCTGCCTCGAGAAGCCCGATCTTTCCGGCGGCCGTTCCACGCCCGGAGGAGGAGATGGCCCCGGCGTGGCCCATGCGGCGGCCGGGCGGAGCGGTCAGCCCGGCGACGTAGGCCACGACGGGCTTGGCATAGCCGCTCTTGACGAGCGCCGCGGCCTCCTCTTCGGCCGTGCCGCCGATCTCGCCGATCAGGATGACGGCCGAGGTCTCCGGGTCCTCGCCGAAGAGCGAGAGGACGTCGACGAAAGAGAGACCGACGACCGGATCGCCGCCGATGCCCGCCGCGGTCGACTGGCCCAGGCCGAGCCGGGTCAGCTGGTGAACGGCCTCGTAGGTCAGGGTCCCTGAGCGTGAGACGACGCCGACAGGGCCGGGCCGGTGGATGGGGCCGGGCATGATCCCGAGCTTGGTCCGGCCGGGGGAGATGACGCCGGGCGTGTTCGGGCCGAGGAGGAGGGAGGAGGTCCGGCGGAGCGTCTCGCGGACGCGGATCATGTCGTGGACCGGGATGCCCTCGGTGATACAGACGATGAGTCGGATGCCCGCCTCGGCGGCTTCGATGACGGCGGCGGGGGCGCGGGCGGCCGGCACGAATATGACGGACGCATCGACGCCTTCTTCTCGGACCGCTTCGGCCACGGTGTCGAACACGGGGAGGCCCAGATGGACCGATCCTCCTTTGCCCGGGGTCACCCCGGCCGCGATCGTCGTGCCATACTCCCGCATGAGCCGGGCGTGGAAGCTCCCTTCGCCGCCGGTGAGGCCTTGGACGACGACGCGAGTGGAGGCGTCGACGAGGATGCTCACCGCGGGCCTCCCGCCTCGCGGCCCAGGCGGACGGCCTCGCGCGCGGCCGTTTCCATGTCGGGAACGAGGGCGAAGGGCAGGCCCGAAGCCGCGAGGAGGGCCCGGCCTTCCTCGACGTTCGTGCCCTCGAGCCGCATGACGACGGGAAGGCGGACGCCGGACTCGCGGGCGGCCCGGACGATGCCCCGGACGACGAGGTCGCAGCGGACGATCCCGCCGAAGATATTGACCAGGACCGAGCGGACGCCGGGATCGGCGGCGAGGAGGGCGAAGGCCCGGGCCACGGCCTCCTCGGAGACGCCGCCGCCGATGTCGAGGAAGTTGGCCGGACGGCCGCCGGCGAGGGCGACGAGGTCCATCGTGGCCATGGCCAGCCCGGCGCCGTTGACGACGCAGCCGACCTCGCCGTCGAGCTTGACGAAGCTCAGGCCGGCCGCCGCGGCCTCGCGCTCCGCGGGCGTCCCCTCGTCGGGATCGCGGAGCTCCCGGAGGCCGGGATGGAAGGGGAGGGCGTTGTCGTCGATCTCGGCCTTGGCGTCGGCGGCGACGAGCCGGCCGTCGCGCGTGAGGACGAGCGGATTGATCTCGAGGAGCGTCGCGTTCATAGCCTCGAAGGCCCGGACGAGCGCGGCGGCCAGGACCTTGGCCCGGCCGGAAGCCTCGCCGGAAAGCCCGAGCGCCGCCGCGGCGCGTTCGGCTTGGGCGGGCCGGAGACCCGTCGACGGGCGGACGGTCTGCTCGAGGACGGGTCCGGGCTCCCCGGCCGCAAAAGTCTCGATGTCGACGCCGCCGCGGGGCGAGACAAGAAGCGCGTATCCCGCCCGGCTCCGGTCGATCGTCAGCCCTAAATAAAGCTCGCGGCCGACATCGACGATTTCTTCGACGAGGACCCGGCGGACGATGCGGCCCTCAGGACCGGTCTGGGCGGTGACCAAGGGCTTCGCCAGGAGACGCGAGGCGGCGGCTTCCGCTTCGGCGGGGGAGGCCGCCGGAACGATCCCTCCGGCCTTGCCCCTTCCTCCAGCCAGGATCTGAGCTTTGACGACGACGGCCCCGCCGATGCGCTCCGCAGCCTCCCGGGCCTGCTCCGGCGTCGCGGCGACTTCGCCGCGCGGCACGGGCATGCCGGATCGCGGCGATCAGCGCTTGGCCTGGTATTCGTGGATGCGCATGCCGGGCTAACGATAGCGTTTTTTTGGGCCGTCGTAAAGTGAGCGCGCGTTGAAGAAGGAGACATGTACCTCGAGCACCCGCCCCCAAATAAAAAGCCGGAGGCGGATGATCCGCCTCCGGCCGGGAATGCGACGGGACGACCGGTCTTAGAGCTTGGTTTCCTCGACGGTCTTCTGGACGACGCCGACGGTCTTTTGGAGCATGGCCTTCTCCTCGTCGTTGAGGGTGATCTCATAGATCTTTTCCATGCCCTTGGCGCTGACCATGACCGGCACGCCGATGAACAGGCCCTTGACGCCGTATTCTCCCTCGCACAGGGCGGCGCAGGGGAGGACGCGGCGCTTGTCCTTGAGGTAGGACTCGGCGATGACGATGGCGCTCCAGGCCGGGCTGAAGAACGCGGAGCCCTTGCCGAAGAGCTTGACGATCTCGGTGCCGGCCTCGCGGGTGCGGGTGGCCAGCCGGTCGATCTGCTCCTTGGTGGCCAGATCGGTCAGGGGCACGCCGCCGACCGTGGTCAGGCGGGGAAGGGGGACCATGTCGGGGCCGTGGCCGCCGAGGACGGTGCCGGCGACGTCGGACACCGACACGCCGAGCTCCATGGCGACGAAGGCTCGCCAGCGGGCCGTGTCGAGGGTGCCGGCCATGCCGATGACCTGGTTCTTCGGGAAGCCGGTCAGCTTGTAGAACGCGTAGACCATGGCGTCGAGCGGGTTGGTGACGATGATGCAGAGCGCCTTGGGGGCGTACTGCTTCACGCCGGCGGCCACCTTGGTGATGATGTCGAGGTTGACCGCGAGCAGGTCCTCGCGGGTCATTCCGGCCTGGCGGGGCCGGCCGGCCGTGATGATGACGACGTCGGCGCCGGCGATGTCCTTGTAGTCGGCCGTGCCGGTGATGGCGGCGTCGTAGTTGCCGTGGGGGGCCATCTCCATGAGGTCGAGGGCCTTGCCCTTGGCGGGATTCTCGAGCTCGGGGATGTCGAGGATGACGATGTCACCGAGCTCCTTCTGGGCCGCGAGCATGGCCAGGATCTGGCCGATCTGTCCGCCGCCGATGAGGGCGATCTTCTTGCGCATGTCGGACTCTCCTAAGGGAATTTGGGGGCAAAAACCAGAGCCCCGATTCTATCCGGATTCGCCCCTTTTTGCAAGGGTATTCGGCTTTGACAAGCTAGGCTTAAAACCGATAAAGTAGACGGGCTTAATCGCACTGAGGAGAGAACAATGCTCGACGCTTACTTCGAGATGGAAAAAGAACGGGCCGGGGCCGGATTGCCGCCGCTGCCCCTGACGCCCCCGGAGGTCGAAGAGGTCTGCAAAAGCCTCGAATCGACCGACAAGGACAAGGGCGCGGTGCTCCGCGGCCTGCTCGAGAACCGGGTCCCGCCCGGGGTCGATCCGGCCGCCAAGGTCAAGGCCGAGTGGCTGGCCGCGGTCGCCAAGGGGACGGTGAAGTCCCCGGACGTGTCCCGGGAGGAGGCCGTCCGCATTCTCGGCACGATGCTCGGCGGATACAACGTCGATCCCCTGGTCGAGGCCCTGTCGGACCCGGTCCTCGCCGGGCCGGCCGCCGCGGCCCTCAAGAAGATCGTCCTCGTCTACGGCCGTTTCGACACCATCGTCACGATGTCGGCGACGAACCCCTTCGCCAAATCCGTCCTCGAATCGTGGGCGGCGGGGGAGTGGTTCCTGGCCCGGCCCGCGTTCCCCGACCGGCTCGTCCTCAAGGTCTTCAAGGTCGAGGGCGAGATCAACACGGACGATTTCTCGCCGGCCGGCCACGCTCCGACCCGCCCGGACATCCCCGTCCACGCCCAGTCGATGGGCGAGAAGCGCTTCCCCGGCGGCAACGCGGTCATGAAGAAGTTCCGCGAGGAGGGGCACCGCGTCGCCTTCGTGGCCGACGTCGTCGGCACGGGCTCGAGCCGCAAGTCGGCCTGCAACTCGCTGATGTGGCACATCGGCGAGGACATCCCCTTCGTCCCCAACAAGAGGCGGGCCGGCGTCGTCATCGGCGGCCTCATCGCCCCCATCTTCTTCAACACCACGGAGGACTCGGGCGGCCTGCCGCTCATGGCCGATGTGACCAAGATGAAGACCGGCGACGTCATCACCCTCGACTTCCGGGCCGGCGTCATCCGCGACGCCGCCGGGGCCGAGATCTCCAAGCTCGAGGTCAAGCCGCCCACGCTCAAGGACGAATTCCGGGCCGGCGGGCGGCTCGTCCTGATCATCGGGCGCCAGCTGACGGCCAGGGCCCGCCAAGCCCTCGGGCTCGGCGAGGCGGCGTTCTTCACGACAGTCGAGAATCCCAAGCCCAAGGCCGGCCAGGGCTACACCCTGGCCCAGAAGATCGTCGGCCGGGCCTGCGGCCTCGCCGGCGTTCTGCCCGGCACGGCCTGCGAGCCCCACATGACCACGGTCGGCTCCCAGGACACGACCGGCCCGATGACCGCCGACGAGCTCAAGGAGCTGGCCTGCCTGGAATTCCAGGCCGACCTGTTCATGCAGTCGTTCTGCCACACCGCCGCCTACCCCAAGCCGGCCGATGTCAAGGTCCACAAGACCCTGCCGCCCTTCATGGTCGCCCGCAAGGGCGTGTCGCTCCGGCCGGGCGACGGCGTCATCCATTCCTGGCTCAACCGCCTCATCCTGCCCGACACCGTGGGCACGGGCGGCGATTCGCACACCCGCTTCCCGATCGGCCTGTCGTTCCCGGCCGGCTCGGGCCTGGTCGCCTTCGCCGGCGCCTTGGGCTTCATGCCCCTCGACATGCCGGAGTCCATCCTCGTCCGCTTCAAGGGCCGGATGAACCCCGGCATCACCCTGCGCGACGCGGTCAACGCCATCCCTTACTTCGCCGTCAAGCAGGGCCTGCTGACCGTCGAGAAGAAGAACAAGAAGAACCTTTTCAACGGCTGCGTCCTGGAGATCGAGGGCCTCGAGGACCTCACCGGGGACCAGGCCTACGAGCTGACCGACGCCTCGGCCGAACGGTCGGCCGCGGCCTGCGTCATCTCCCTCAAAGAGGAGCGCGTCGCCGAGTACCTCAAGAGCAATGTCGCCCTCATGGAGAAAATGATCGAGGAGGGCTACCAGAGCGCCGAGACCCTCCGCCGGCGGATCGACGCCTGCCGGGCCTGGCTGGCCAAGCCCGTTCTCCTCGCGGCCGACCCCCACGCCGAGTACAAGGCGGTCCTGGAGATCGACCTGGCGGCCATCACCGAGCCGCTGGTCGCCTGCCCCAACGATCCCGACGACGTCAAGCCGCTCTCGGCCATCGCCGGAGATCCCGTCCAGGAGGTCTTCATCGGCTCGTGCATGACCAACATCGGCCAGTTCCGGGCGGCCGGGCGGATCCTCGACAAGGCCGGCCTCCCGGCGGCCAAGGTCTGGATCACCCCGCCGACCAAGATGGACGCCGCCCAGCTCATGCGGGAGGGATATTACGCGATCTTCGTGTCGTTCGGCGGCCGGACCGAGATGCCCGGCTGCTCGCTCTGCATGGGCAACCAGGCCCGGGTGGCGGCCGGGACGACGGTTTTTGCCACTTCGACCCGCAACTTCGACCATCGCCTCGGCGACAACACCCGGGTCTACCTCGGCTCGTCCGAGCTGGCCGCGCTCGTCGCTCTGAAGGGCCGCATCCCCACCGTCGACGAGTACATGGCCGTGATGAAGGAGAAGGTCCTGCCCAAGGCCGGCGAGATCTACCGCTACCTCGAGTTCCACAAGATGGGAGACTTCAGCCTGGGGTATGTCCGATGATCCGGCTCGACGGCCGGAAGGTCCTGATCACGGGCGGCTCGCGGGGCATCGGCCGGGCCGCGGCGGTCCTCTTCGCCAGGGCCGGGGCCGACGTCGCCATCAGCTATGCCAGCAACCGCAAGGCGGCGGAGGAAGTCATCCAAGAAGTGGAGAAGTTGGGCCGGCGAGCGCTTGCCTATAAAGCGGAGATGTCCTCCCGGGAGGACGTTTATCGGATGGTCGGCGATGTCCTGGCCAAATGGGGGGAGCTCGACACGCTGGTCAACAACGCCGGCATCTGGACCTACCTCGAGATGGGACGGATGAACGAGGCCGTCTATAAAGAGACGATCGGCGTCAACGTCGACGGTGTCTTCTACGGGATCGACGCCGTCGTGCCGGCCATGAAGGAGCACGGCCGGGGGTGGATCATCAACGTCACCTCGACGGCCGGGGTCCGGGGGGAGGCCTTCCACTCCCATTATGCCGCCAGCAAGGGCGCCCTCCATTCCCTGACCAAGTCCCTGGCCGTGGAACTGGCCCCCTTCGGCATCCGGGTCAACTGCGTGGCCCCCGGCTGGGTGGATACGGACATGAGCGCCCCGAGCTTCAGCGACCCCGATTTCAAGGAGAAGGTCCGCCTGTCCATCCCCCTGAAAAGGATCCCCCCGGCCGAGGATATCGCCGGGCCCATCCTGTTCCTGGCCTCCGACCTGGCCAGGCACATCACGGGAGAGATCCTGGACGTCAACGGGGGGGCTGTCCTCTGCGGGGGATGAGGGGGGTTACCAGGCTAGCCAAGGGAGGGGGGCAAATATTCCCCCCTTTTAAGTATTGACACTTTTTTGGCGGATATGGTAGAAAGGGGTGAGGTCAAATGGCCAAAAAACACCTCTCGGTCATCATCGTCCCGCACACCAAGACGAGCACCCGCACCCTGTGTTTCTCCCAGCGGACCCTCAAGATCCTGGCCATCGGGGGGGCGGTCGTTGGGCTGGTCCTGACCGCCGTTCTCGTGGACTATGTCCGCATGAACGTCATCCGCGGCCGATACAAGGCCCTCAAGGCGGAAACGGCCGAGCAGAGGACCATGATCGCCGGTTACGAGAAGTCCATCGGCGAGCTCCGGTCGACCATCTCCCACTTCGAGAGCTACGCCAAGAAGCTCAACGTCATGGCCGGGCTGAAGTCGCCCGATGTCCTGACCACCCCGGCCGGGATCGGCGGCGGCGAGCCTGATAAAGAGGTCCCCGAGGCCGAGAGCGACCCCAACCAGGTCCCGGCCGCGAGCGGCCCCCAGATCATCAGCCCGGGGGCCATCCAGAACCTGAGCCAGAAAGCCCAGAGCATCGAGAGCAACCTCAACAGCCTTCTGAGCTACTTCGAGAGCGACAACCTCCGCCTGGCGACGACCCCCTCGATCATGCCGACCGCGGGCTGGATCAGCTCCGTCTACGGCCACCGGAACGACCCCTTCACGGGCGCTTGGACGATGCACTGGGGGCTCGACATCTCGACCAACATCGGCAATCCCATCATGGCCACGGCCGACGGCATCGTCATCAAGGTCGAGACGGACAAATACCTGGGCAAGAACGTCACCATCAGCCACGGCAACGGCTTCACGACCATCTACGGCCACATGAGCAATTTCAACGTCAAGGCCGGACAGCGCGTCAAGAGGCGGGACATCATCGGCTATATCGGCCAGACGGGCAAGGCCGCCGGGCCCCACGTCCACTACGAGGTCTTTCGGGACGGCAAGCGGGTCGATCCGCGCAATTTCCTTCTCGAAGAGTAGGCCGTCGGTCAGGCCGGCCGGCACACCCCTCCCATCAATCGAATCGATCGCCGGCGGCGAGCTTCGTCCCCAGGGAAAAAGCGTGCGCGGACATGGTGCTCCGGCCCTCGGGCCTGACCTCCTCGAGAAGGAGAACGGAGCCTTGCCCGCAGGCGATCGCCAGTCCGGCCTGGCTGACGGCCGCGATCCGGCCCGGCTCGTCGGCTACCGGACGGAGGTCTTCGAGGACCCGGCTCCGGAGGATGCCTATCCGTTTTCCCCGGTAGAGGGCGAAGGTCCCCGGCCGGTCGCCGAGGGCCAGCACCTTCCGGTCGAGGGCCGGCGCGGGATCGGTCCAGGCCAGACGCCCTTCCTCCTTGCGGACCTTGGGGGCCAGTGTCGCCAGGGAGTCGTCCTGGTCGATGCGCTCGACGGAATCGATCCGGGCCAGCGTCGCGACCAGCAGGCGCGCCCCGATCGCGGCCAGCCGGGTCTCCAGCGAAAGCGCAGTCTCGCGCGGCCCGACGGCGACCCGCTCGGCGGCCAGGATATCGCCCTCGTCCATGCGGTCGTCGAGCTCGATGATGGTCACCCCCGATTCGGGGTCCCCGGCGAGCACGGTCCGCTGGACGGGTGCCGCGCCGCGGTACTTCGGGAGGAGCGAGAAATGGACGTTGAGGGAATGGTGGCGCGGGAAGTAATGGACGGAACGGGGGATGATCTGGCCATAGGCGACGACGATATTGACGTCGGGCCCGGCCGCCCGGACCCGCTCGAAGGCCTCGGGATCCGTCCGGATCCGGGCCGGCTCGATGACGGGAAGGCCCCTCTCGAGGGCGAAGGTCTTGACCGGCGAGCGAACGAGCTGGCGGCCGCGCCCCGCGGGCTTGTCGGGCTGGGTTACGACGAGCTCGACGGAATGGCCGGCGTGGATGAGGGCCTCGAGGGAGGGGAGGGCCGCGGCCGGACTCCCGAAAAAGACGGTCTTCATGTTTTCTTGGGGGGCGCCGCGCTCTTTTTGAGCTTCTTGCGGATGAGCGTCCGCTTCAGGGCCGAGAGCTTCTCGACGAAGAGGATGCCGTCGAGGTGGTCGATCTCGTGGCAGAAGGCCCGGGCCAGCAGGTCCTCGCCCTCGATCTCGACCGGACGGCCTTCAAGGTCAAGGCCGCGGACGACGACCCGGTAGGGCCGAGCGACCTTCTCCCGGATGTCGGGGACGGAGAGACAGCCCTCCTCGCAGACGGATTCGCCCTCCCGGGCGACGATCTCCGGATTGACAACGACGTGGAGGGCGTCCTTGTCCTCGCCCACGGAAAGGTCGACGACGATGAGCCTCTGTCCGACCCCGACCTGGGGGGCGGCCAGGCCGATCCCGGGCGCGGCGTGGAGGGTTTCGACCATGTCCCGGGCCAAACGGACGATCTCCGCGTCGATGCGGTCGACCGGCTCGGCCTTTCGGGCGAGGATCGGGTCGCCGATGATGAGGATCTCACGGAGCGCCATGACCTCATTCTAGCCAAAAAGCCTCTCTGAGGCAAAAAAAAGGGCACGAACCGGAGGGTCCGTGCCCCTTGGAGATCAGATGACGGCGGAGGGCGGCGGAGGCTCGTCGGCCGCGCCCGCGTTCTTGAGCGGGATGCGCACCAGATAGAGGCCGATGAGCACCAGGACGGCGAGGCCGCCGATGTAGAGGTCGACGACGCCGAAGTACTTGCCGCCCTTGAAGATAGCCGGGATGTCGAAGTGGATGACGTTTTGCAGGAAGAAGAACTTCCAGGCCGCGCGGACAAGTCCCATCAGGCCTTCGCCGGCGATCAGCCCGGCTGCGAGCAGGATGCCGACGTTGGTGGCCCGGGCCATCTGCGCGGCGTTGAACTTCCGCTTGGCCATGGCCTTGTCGACGATGCCCTTGATCATGCCGCCGACGAAGATGGCGAAGGTCGTCTCGAGCGGCAGGTACATGCCGACCGCGACGAGCATGGGGGACTTGACCTGTACCAGGATGAGGGCGAGCCCCATGAGCATGCCGACGATGACCAGCGGCCAGGCCATCTCGCCGCCGACGATGCCTTGCGACAGGGCCGCCATCAGGCCGGCCTGGGGGGCGGGGAGGTCCTTGCTGCCGAAGGTGAAGGCGCCGTGCAGGAGCATCAGCGGGAAGTACATGACCAGCGAGGCGACGAGGATGCCGAAGATGTTGCCGATCTGCATCTTGTAGGGCGTGCCGCCGAGGATGTGGCCGACCTTGAGGTCCTGGAGCATCTCGCCGGCGACGGCCGAAGAGACGCAAACGACCGCGGCGACGCCCAGGACGGCCGCGACGCCGGAGATGCCGGTCGCTCCGACGAGCACCATCAGCAGGGCGGCGATGATGAGCGTCGAAAGGGTCAGGCCCGAGATGGGGTTGTTCGACGAGCCGATCGTCCCGACCAGGTTGCCGGAGACGGCGGCGAAGAAGAAGCCGGCGATGGCCATGACCACCGCGGCCAGGATGGCCGAACCGAAGGACTTGGAGAAGGTCTGATAGACGAAGACCATGAGGATGAAGGTCAGGGCCATCAGGACCATGACGACCTTCATGTTCAGGTCCTTCTCGATCCGGGAGACGACCTCGGCCTGGCCGGCCGCCTTCTTGACGTCGCCGATCGACCGCTTGAGGCCGGCGCCCAGGTTCTTGCGCATCCGATAGAGGGTATAGCCGGCGCCGACGAGCATGCCGCCGACGGCGATCGGCCGGATGATGAACTTCCAGACGTTGGTGACCATATCGACCCAGCTGACGTCGGCCGCGGCGACGCCGGGCCCGTAGAATACGGGGATGAGCTGGGGCCCGAGGAAGAACATCAGCAGGGGGGCGAAGAGGCCCCAGGCCAGAACTCCGCCGGCGAAGTTGAGGGCGGCGAGGCGCGGCCCGATGATGTAGCCGACGCCGATGTAGGCGGGGAAGATGCCGGGCCCGGAGACGGCCACGGTGCCGCCGGCGCCGATCGTCGGGGCGTCCTTGGCCGCGCCGAGGCGGACGAAGCTCGCGCCGATCTTGCCGACCCGGATGATGAAGTCCTTGCTGGCGGCGAACAGCTGGATGACGCCGAGCGAGTAGAGGAGCGCGCCGATCCCCATGGCCTGGAACAGGAACTTCGAGCCCTGGCTGCCCTTCTGGCCGGCCTTGTGGATCTCGGCGGCGGCGACGGACTCGGGGAAGACCAGGTCGGGGTCGGTGACCATGACCCGGCGGAGGAAGGTGACGAACAGGATGCCCAGCAGGCCGCCGACGAACATCAGGGCCGTCGACTTGATATAGGCGTCGAAGGAGTTGAAGTTCGTCCAGGCGCCGGCGATGACGAAAGCCGGGATGGTGAAGATGGCCCCGGCGGCGATCGATTCGCCGATGGAGCCGATGGTCCGGGCGATATTCTCCTCGAGGATCGATCCCTTCATGATCTTCAGGACGGCCATGCCGATGACGGCCGCCGGGTAGGTGGCCGCGATGGTCATGCCGGCCCTCAGGCCGAGGTAGGCGTTGGCCGCGCCGAGGATGACGGTCAGCACGAGGCCGATAAGGATGGCCCGGAGGGTGAATTCCTTCATGTCCGACTTTTCGGGGACGTAGGGCTGATGGCTCAAGGCGCACTCCTTTCCGAGAAATCCGACTAAAATGTTCTTAATGTATATGGGAAGTCCGGACGCAAAGTCAAGCCGGAATCGCCCCGGAGCGGGGGGATTTGCCAAGAGGATCGAATTGTGTTAAAAAGGGTCCCGGCGGAGAGAGAAGCAACATGAGCCTTATCAGCTGGTTGAAAGACAGGCTATTCTGCGACCTGGCCATCGACTTGGGGACGGCCAACACCTTGGTATTCCTCAAGGGCAAGGGCATCATCGTCCAGGAACCCTCGATCGTCGTGGTCAACAAGGCGACGGGCAAGGTCGAGGCCGTCGGCTCGCGGGCCAAGGAGATGCTCGGCAAGACCCCGACGAGCGTCATGGCCATCAAGCCCATGCGCGACGGCGTCATCGCCGACTTCGAGATCGCCGAGAAGATGCTCGATTATTTCATCAAGAAGGCCATGAACAACCGCGGCTTCCTCCTCCGGCCCCGCATTGTCATCGGCATCCCGACCGGCATCACCCAGGTCGAGCGGCGGGCCGTCAAGGACGTGGCCATGCGGGCCAAGGCCTCGGAGGTCTACCTCATCGAGCAGCCCATGTCGGCCGCGATCGGCGCCGACCTGCCCATCTCCGAGCCGACGGGCAACATGATCGTCGATATCGGCGGCGGCACGACCGACATCGCCGTCATCTCCCTCGACGGCATCGTCTTCAACCACAGCATCCGCGTGGCCGGCAACGAGATGGACGACGCCGTCATCCACTACCTCAAGAAGAAGTACAATCTGCTCATCGGGGAGCGGACGGCCGAGATCGTCAAGATGCAGATCGGTTCGGCCTATCCGCTCGACGAGCCGATGACCATGGAGATCAAGGGCCGCGACCTTCGCGAGGGTATCCCGCGGACGATCGTCGTCGACGATCAGGAGATCCGCGAAGCCATCGAGGAGACCGTGGCCGCCATCATCAACGCCATCCGCATCGCCCTGGAGCGGACTCCGCCCGAGCTCTCGGCCGACATCATCGACCGCGGCATCATCCTGACCGGCGGCGGGGCCCTGCTCAAGAACCTGGATAAGCGGATCCGCGAGGAGACCCAGCTGCCCGTCTTCATCACCGAGGACCCGCTGACGACCGTCGTCCTGGGAGCGGGCAAGATGCTCGACGACCTCGAGCTCCTGAAGAAGATCTCCCTCATCTAGAGGGGCCGGCCGCGGCTCGCGAGGTGTCATGCCCTTCTGGGAGAAGCGACGAAGCGCCCTCGTCCTCGCCGGACTGACGGCCTTCCATATTTTGCTCATCTCCATCCAGGTGCCGCGCGGAGCCGAGAAGTCGCTCTTCGAGCGGTCGGTCTTCTTCTTCTTCGCGCCGGTCCAGCGGGCCGCCTCCGCCCTCGTCCGCGGCGTCTCCTCGGCCTGGGACGGCTACTTCGATCTGCGCGGCGTCCGGGCCGAGAACCAGAAGCTCAAGCGGGAGGTCTTCTTCCTCAACCAGGACGTCCGCTTCCTCGAGGACCGGCTCGGGGTCCAGGGCTCGGAGGAGGAGCTCCGGCGCAGCCTGGCCGGCTTCCGGGGCGCTCTCGTCGTCGCCCGGACGATCGGGGTCGACAGCGCCAACCCCCACCAGTCCATCGTCATCGACAAAGGCAGCCTCGACGGCATCGGGCCCGACATGGCCGTCTGCGACCGGTTCGGGAATCTCGTCGGCCGGACGATCGCGCTCGTCAGCTTGAAAGAGACCATGGTCCAGCTCGTCACGGACAAGGACAGCAGCGTCAGCGTCACTTCGGCCGTCGCCGGGCTGACGGGGTCCCTGACCGGGCTCTCCGGCCCCGTCTGCGAGCTGCGTTACGTCTTGGCCTCGGCCCAGGGAGGCGACGTCGGGGAGGAGCTGTTGACGACCGGCTTCGACCGGATCTACCCGGCCGGCATCCGGGTCGGCACGATCCGCAGCCTGACGCCGGACGAGAAGTCGCCGATCTTCCGGAGCATCCTGGTGACGCCCCACCTCCGTTTCGACGCCCTCGACGTCGTCGCGGTGCTGACCAAGGGGCCGGGAGACGGGCCGTGAGGGAGACGGCGGTGAAGGACGTCCTGCGGGCCCTGCTGGCTCTCCTGGCCGCCGTCGGGGCCTACTCCCTGGCCGGCGCCGCGGCGCCCGAATGGCTGGTCGTCTTCAACGCGTTCTCCGTGGTCGTCCTCTACTTCTCCGTACGCCGCGGCGAGGTCTTCGGGGCCTTGCTCGGCACGGCCTGCGGGCTCGTCCAGGACATCTTCACGATCGGCGTCTTCGGCGTGGCCGGACTGACCAAGACCCTGCTCGGCTTCTGGACCGGGTACGTCTCCCGCCGCATCGATGTGGCGCCGTTCGGCCGTAACGCCCTGTTCCTGCTGATCATGTCCGTTGCCGAGATGTTCCTCTGGGTGCTCATCACGGCGGTCGTCCGTCTCGAATCCATCAATCTGCACGGCGGCCTCCTCTTCGTCCAGCCCCTGGTCACCGCGGTGCTGGCCAGCTCTCTTGCGGCGCTCGAGCGGCGCATACGGGCCCGGGACTCCCGAGGCGGGTGATGCCCGGAGAAGGGATCTACGAAGACCTGTCGCTCGTGCGCCGACGGGCCCGGGCCGTCTTCCTCGGCGTCTCCGTTCTCGTCCTCCTCGTCCTGTCCTACTACTGGAAGGTCCAGATCCTGGAGCACCGGAAGTTCTCCGGCATGGCCGAAGCCAACCGGACCCGGATGCGGGTGCTGGCCGCGCCGCGCGGGCTCATCCTCGACCGCAACCGGATCATCCTGGCCGACAACCGGGCTTCCTTCAAGGTCTCCCTCGTCCGCGAGCGGGTCAAGGACGCCGGCGCCTCGTTCGCCGGGATCAGCCGTCTCCTCGGCATCGACGAGACGACCCTGCGGACCCGCGTCGACCTCCACAAGGACCTGCCGCTCTTCGAGCCCATCGTCGTGGCCGACGGACTGAAGGCGGAGGACATCTACCCCATCGAAAGCCACCGGCGCGAGTTCCCCGAGATCGAGGTCGAGTCGGAGCCGCAGCGGCGCTATCCCGGCGAGACGCTGGCGGCGCACGCCCTCGGCTACCTCCAGGAGCGGACCCCGGAGGAGATCCGGGCCCGGCCGGACCTCCGCCTGCGGCCCGGCGAGATGATCGGCCGGACCGGGATCGAACGCGTCTACGACGACGTCCTCCGTGGCTCGGACGGCGCCGTCTACGAGATCGTGGACAGCTTGGGCCGGGTGCAGAGCGCCAAAGCCCGCCAGCACCCCGTCCAGGGGACCGACGTGGTCCTGACCCTCGACGTCCGGCTCCAGCGGATCGCCGAGCAGGCCCTGGAGGGCCGTGAGGGCGTCGTCATCGCCCTCGATCCGGAGACGGGCGGGATCCTGGCCCTGGCCAGCAATCCGACCTACGATCCGAACAAGTTCATCACCCGGTTCACGCCGGACGAGTGGACCGCGCTCATGACCGATCCCCTGTCGCCGCTCGAGAACCGGGCCATCCGCGGCCTCTATGCGCCGGGCTCGATCTTCAAGCTGGTCATGGGCCTGGGCGGCCTCGGCTTCGGCTACGTCAACGACGCGGACACCGTCTATTGTTCGGGATCGACCCTGATCTACGGCGCGGTGCGCCACTGCTGGTTCGAGCCCGGGCACGGGGCCATGGACCTCGAGGACGCCATCAAGAACTCGTGCAACATCTACTTCTACCAGCTCGGACGGCGGATGGGGATCGAACTGATCGCCCAAGCGGCGGGCCGGCTGGGGCTTGGGCGAAAGACCGGCGTCGACCTCGTCGGAGAGAAAGAGGGCCTCGTCCCGAGCACCGAGTGGAAAAAGAAGGCGCTGAAGACGCCCTGGTATCCCGGAGAGACGATCTCCGTCGCCATCGGCCAGGGCCAGCTCCAGGTGACGCCCATGCAGATCGCGGCTCTGACCGCGCTGATCGCCCGGCGCGGCGAGGGCCTGAAGCCGCCCCACCTCGTCGAGGGCGAGGGGACGCCGACCGGGGAGCCCGGTCCGGCCGCGGCCGCGGCCGGGCCGGAGTTCAAGCGGTCGACCTACGAGAGCGTCATCGCCGGCATGTGGAGATCGGCCAACGACGGCGGCACGGGGCAGGGGGCGCGCGTCGAGGGCTTTGACGTCTGCGGTAAGACCGGCTCGACCCAGACCATGAGCCGGGAGAGCGCGGCGGCCCTGGCCCGCGCCGGCCGGGAGGTCAAGACCCACTCTTGGTTCTCCGGCTTCGCCCCGCGCGTCAACCCCCGTATCGTCGTGACCGTCCTGGTCGAGTTCGGCGGAGGAGGCGGGGCGACGGCGGCGCCGGTGGCCGGGAGGATCTTCGACGCCTTCCACAAGGAGCTCGACCCGAAATGATGATCGACCGGCGGCTCTTCGAGGAGGTCGACTGGATCCTCCTCGGCCTCGTCCTCCTGCAGGCCCTCATCGGCGTGGCCTTCATCTACAGCTCGTCCCACTTCCTGCCGGGCGATTTCCACGTCCGCCAGCTCATCTGGATCGGCGTCTCCCTGGCGGCCCTCCTGCTCGTCCTGTCGGTGGACTACAAGTTCTTCGTCTCGCTCTCGCCCTACTTCTACGGGATCGTCGTGATCGTCCTGGCGGCGACGCTCGTCTTCGCCCGCCTGGTGGCCGGGACCCGGAGCTGGATCACGCTGGGCCTGATGCAGCTCCAGCCGTCGGAGCTGGCCAAGATCGTCATGATCCTCGTCTTCGCCCGGCTCTTCTCCGGCTACAGGGGGGCCTACCTGACCCGGCAGATCACCGCCTGGGCGATCTTCGTCGCCGGCGTGCCGCTCGTCCTGATCGTCGTCCAGCCCGACCTGGGCACGGCCATGACCTTCCTGGCCATCGTCGGCGGGGCCTTCATCCTGGCCGGGCTGAGGAAGAAGGCCATCGTCGTGTTCCTGCTGGCCGCTGTCGTCCTCGGGATCGGGGGCTGGAACCTGGGACTCAAGGACTACCAGAAGCGCCGCCTGACGACCCTGGTCAATCCGCTTGCGGACCCGCGCGGCTCGGGCTACCAGGTCATCCAGTCCAAGATCGCCATCGGCTCGGGCGGCCTCGCGGGCATGGGTTTCATGAACGGCACCCAGAGCCAGCTGAGGTTCCTGCCGGCGCGGCACACCGACTTCATCTTCTCGGTCATCGGCGAAGAGACCGGTTTCCTGGGCGTCTTCGTGGTCATCGCCCTCTACTTCTTCCTGCTCGCGCGGCTTTTCCAGTCGGTCGCCAAGGCCAGGGACCGGGCCGGCATCTATATCGTCTTCATGGCCTCCCTGCTCATCGCCTTCCAGTTCCTGGTCAACATCATGATGATCATCGGGCTCTTCCCCGTCGTCGGGATCACCCTGCCGTTCCTGAGCTACGGCGGATCGTCCCTGCTCACGAACTTCATCGCCGTCGGCCTCGTCCTCAACGTGAAGATGAGGCGGTTCGCCAATGTCTGAAAAGGGCCCGTTCGCCCGCGTCCTGACGCGGGTCGAGAAGCCGGGCCGTTACGTCGGCGGCGAGTGGAACGAGATCCGAAAGGACCCGGCGCGAGTCCGCACGAAGGTCGCCCTGGCCTTTCCCGACGTCTACGAGATCGGCATGTCCTACCTCGGGCAGAAGATCCTCTACGGGCTGCTCAACGCGGACAAGGACGTCCTGGCCGAGCGGGTGTTCGCGCCCTGGCCGGACCTGGAGCGAGAGCTGAGGGCGGCGGCCATCCCCCTGGCCAGCCTCGAGAACGGCATCCCGCTCCGCGACTTCGACCTCGTCGGCTTCTCGCTCCTCTACGAGCTCAACTTCACCAACGTCCTGACCATCCTCGATCTCGGCGGGATCGCCCTGACCTCGGCCGAAAGGGGAGAGGACGCGCCGCTCGTCATCGCCGGCGGCCCGGCCGCCTTCAATCCCGAACCGGTCGCCGGCCTGTTCGACCTCGTCTTCCTCGGCGACGGGGAGGAGGGCTTCCCGGAGATCGTCCGGGCCGCCGCGGACCTGCGTCGGCGGGGCCTCGCGCGTCGCGAGAGGCTCCGCGAGCTGGCCCGGATCCCCGGCGTCTATGTGCCATCGCACTACGAAGCCGAGGTCCGCGAAGGCTCGCCCCTTTCCGTTCCCAGGCCCACGGAGGGGGCCCCGGCGACCGTGCGCAAGCGCTTGGCCTCGGACTTCCCACGGTCCTTCTTCCCGGAGAGGATCGTCGTCCCGAATCTCCGCGTGGTGTTCGACCGGGTGGCCGTCGAGGCCGCCCGCGGATGTCCCCAGAATTGCCGTTTCTGCCAGGCGGCGAGCCTGTACTTCCCGCACCGTCCCAAGGAGGCCGGATTCGTCCACCGGACGGCGGTCCGCAGCCTCCGGCAGACGGGCTACGAGGACGCCTCGCTTTCGGCCCTCTCGGTCGGCGACCACCCTCATCTGGAGGAGATCGTCCGCCGCCTCATGGACGAGCTCGACCGGGAGAAGATATCGCTCTCCCTCTCGTCGCTCCGGCCGGGGCGCCTGTCGCGGGACCTCGTGGCGAACATCCTCAAGGTCCGTAAGACCGGTTTCACCCTGGTGCCCGAGGCGGGGACCGAGCGGCTCCGGGCCGTGATCAACAAGAAGCTCGACGACCGTGAGATCAGCGACGCGCTGACCTTCGCCTTCGAGGGGGGCTGGAAGCTCGTCAAGCTCTACTTCATGGTCGGGCTGCCTACGGAGACCGAAGAGGACCTGGCCGGCATCGTCCGGCTGGTCGGCGACGTCGTCGGCCTCGGCCGGTCCATCCTCGGCTCGGCTCCGCGGGTGCACGTCAGCGTCTCCTCGTTCATCCCCAAGCCGCACACGCCGTTCCAATGGCTGGGTATGGACGACGAAGACGTCCTGGCCCGGAAGCAGGACTTCCTCCGCTCGGAGTTGCGCCGCTTCCGGAGCGTCGAGGTCAAGACCCACCCCCTGGCGACCTCGGTCCTCGAAGCCGTGTTCTCGCGCGGCGATCGCCGGCTCGGCCCGGTCCTCCTCGACGCCTGGAGAAGGGGAGCCCGGTTCGACGGCTGGGACGACAAGCTCGACCTGGCGGCCTGGAAAGACGCCTTCGCCGGGGCCGGCCTCGATCACCGCGAATACCTCGGGCCCATCCCGGTCGACGCGCCTTTGCCGTGGGACGTCGTCGAGACCGGGATCCGGAAGGCCCATATGGCCCGCGAACTCGAAGCCGCGCTCAGGGCCGAGCGGACGCCGGCTTGCCGGGAACGGGCCTGCGGCGAGTGCGGCGGGTGCGACAGCCGAGCCTGGAAGACGCCGGCCGGTCCGGCCAGGATCGGGACGGTGCCGCCGCCGGCCGGCCCGGCCGGGGAGCCCTCATCGGAGATGCTCAGGTACAGGGCCGTCTACTCCAAGCGGAACAAGGCCAGATACCTCTCGCACATCGACCTCATCCACGTCATCCAGAGGAGCTTCCGTCGGGCCGGGATCGAGGTCCGCAAGACCGAGGGATTCCACCCGAAAATGGACTTCGCGTACGGACCCGCCCTGCCCCTGGGAATGGAAGCTCTCCGGGAGGTCCTGGAGTTCCGCTCGCCCCGACGGATCGAAGCCGCGGCCTTCCTGGCCCGGATCAACCGGTCGACGCCGCCGGGGATCCGCTTCTCCCGGCTCGAGCTCATCCCGACCGGCTCGCCCTCGCTCGCCAACGCCACCGAGGGCCTCGTCTATTCGGTCGACCGGACGGACTCCTGACCTCGGCCCCGCCCGCGGGGCGAAGGAGCTCCGGTCCGCCCTCGACGCGTTCAAGAGCTCGCGGGAAGGCGGCGACCGGGTCGGTTATCGGCTCGCCGGGCACAGGCTCGTCCTCCTCCTGCCGCCCGTCCCGTCCCGTGGGATCAGGGCCCAGGACGTCGTCGGAGCGGTCTTCGGCCTCGAGAACCCCGTCTTCCTCGTTCGCCGGGATGAGGTCCTCCTGAAAAATTGACAGGTCCCCGATTATCCGGTAAACTGCGCCGTGATCTTCATCGGGGAGAGTGATCCGTGATCGAATTCCAACTGACCGAGGACCAGGTCGCCCTTCAGGAGATGGCCCGCGACTTCGCCGCGAACGAGATGAGGCCCAAGGCCGCCCAGTACGACCAGGGCCACGAGTTCCCGGAAGCCATCATGCGCAAGGCTTTCGAGGTCGGCTTCCTGACCTGCACCGTGCCCGCCGAACACGGCGGCGTCGGCCTCGGCGATCTCGACACGGCCATCGTCAGCGAGGAGCTGGCCTGGGGCTGCGCCGGGATGTATACGACGATGATGGCCAATTCGCTGGCCTTCACGCCCGTCCTGCTCTTCGGCACGGACGAGCAGAAAAAACGGCTCTTCGCGCCTTTCCTCAAGGACATGGCGTTCGCTTCCTACTGCCTGACGGAGCGGGAGGCCGGTTCGGACACGTCGGCCATCAAGACGACGGCCCGCAAGGACGGCTCCGACTACATCATCAACGGCTCCAAGTGCTTCATCACCAACGGCGGCGTGGCCAGCCTCTATATCGTCTTCGCCAACACGGCGCCGGAGAAGGGGCCGCGCGGACTGAGCGTCTTCGCCGTGCCCCGAGACACGCCGGGCGTCTCCGTCGGCAAGGTCGAGGACAAGTTCGGCCATCGGGCCTCGAACACGACCGAGCTCTTCTTCGAGGACGTCCGGGTGCCGGCCGCGAACCTCATCGGCCGAGAGGGCCTGGGATTCATCGTGGCCATGAGGACCTTCGACAAGACCCGGGCCGCCGTCGGCGCCGCCGGCGTAGGCATCGCCCGGGCGGCCCTCGAGCACGCCATCGAGTATTCCAAGACCCGGGTCCAGTTCGGCAAGCCCATCGCCACCTTCCAGGCTACGGCCTTCAAGATCGCCCAGATGGCCATGGACGTCGAGGCGGCGCGCCTGGTGGTCTGGCGGGCGGCCTGGCTCATGGACAAGGGCAAGCCCAACGGGAAAGAGTCGGCCATGGCCAAGTGCCTCGGCTCCGACGTGGCCATGAGGAACGCCCTCGAGGCCCTGCAGATCTTCGGAGGCTATGGCTACATGAAGGACTACCCGGTCGAGAAGCTGGTCCGGGACGCCAAGCTGCTGCAGATCTACGAGGGGACGAACGAGATCCAGCGGCTGGTGATCTCGCGCGACGTGATCGGCCCCATCAAGGGCCGCTAAAGCCGTCGGGCGCTCGCTAGAGCCCCAGGATCCGGAGCAGGTCCTCTTCGACCGACCGTTCCGGAGTTTCCACGATCCGACCGATCTCCCGTCCGTCGACGAGGATAAGAAAGGTCGGCAGCCGGACGATATCCCTTCCCCCGTAATAGGGCGCCCGTTTGTCCTTGTCCTCGGGGACCCCGATCAGGACGACGCGGAGGAGCGGGGAGTCGGCCATGTCCAGGACCTTGAAGAGCTCGCTGACGTGGGACTTGCTGTCCGAGCACCACGTCCCCAGGAAAACCTCGATCCGCACGTCCCGGCCGCAGGCGCGGAGCCTGTCGACGCCATCGGGTTTGGGCTGGTAGGCGGCGGCCACGGCCCGCCAATCCGGATTCGCCGCGAACAGGGCTTCGCGGGTGAGGGGGCCGACCAGATCCTCCCCGAAGGAAAGACAGGGAAGACAGGTGGCGAGAAGAATCAGCGATACGCTCAGGATCCGTGTGCGCAAGGGCGGATCCGTCGACGCTCCCGGAAGCCCTACTCGATGTACTCGGGGATGAGGGCCATCGTCTCGACCCCCGCGCCACGGGCGATGTCGATGACTTCCATGACCTTGGCGAAGGGGAGCTTGGCCAGGGCGCGGATGAAGATGGTCTTGTCCTGGCGCGTGCTGTAGAGGCGGCGGAGCTCTTCGAGCAGGCCGCGCATCTCGTACTTGATCTGGTTGATCTCGACGACGTCGTTGGCCTGCAGCGTCACGACGATCAGGCCGGTGGGCTGGCCGCCGCCGCTCGATGAATCGGACGTCTCGGGCAGCTTGACATCTATGCCTTTTTGGACGAGGGGCGTGATGACCATGAAGATGATGAGCAGAACGAGAAGGACGTCGCAGAGGGGAACGACGTTGGGCTCGGCTTTAGACACGGTGGCCTCCTTAATACAACTCTAAGGAAGATATTTTAGGACATCTCCCGGGACTTGTCAACGGATTTCGGCGACCCTCACTTCAGGGTGTCGAGGGCCTTGCGGTTGTTGCTCGTGTGGAAGACGAGCAGGGTCTTGCCCTCGCCCGAGGAGGAGCCGTAGGAATAGTGGATGTCGATGACCGCGTTGCCGAGCAGGGCCCCGATCTCGGCGCCCGCGCCGATCCGGTCGGTCACCCGGACCGTGAGGACCTTCTTCGATTTGACCTTATAGCCCAGGGTCCTCAAGGCCGTTTCCGCCTTCTTGGCGTCCGAAGTGACGAGGTGGAAGTGCCCCTGTTCGGTCTCGGAATAGACGTAGAAGGCTCGGACGTTGACGCCGGCGTTGGCCAGGGTCCCGAGGACGCGCCCGAAAATGCCGGGCTCGTCGGGAGTGGTGACGGTCAGTTCGGTGTCTTCGCTCACGGATGTCAAGGGCGTTCTCCTATCGGCAGCGCATTATACCAGATTCCCGCGATGGGCGACAATACGCCTTGTCATTTTCGGGGCGGCCGTTATAATGGGGCGGCGGAGAGGACCATGACGGAGCGGAAGCCGATATCGGTGGCCATCGTCGACAACTCCATCCAGCCCGAGATCTATGCCCCGGTCGGGCACTGGAGCCGGTATCTCGACGCCCCCTGGCGGGCCTTCACGGCCAGGAACGGCGAATTCCCCGATCCGAGGGAGTTCAGCCATCTTATCCTCACGGGTTCGGAGGCCTCCATCCTCGAGCGCGATCCCTGGGTCGAAACGGAGGCGGGGCTCGTTCGCAGCGCGGCCGCGTCCGGGACCGCGGTCCTGGGCAGCTGCTGGGGGCACCAGCTCATCGCCTACGCCCTGGCCGGTCCGGGATGCGTCGGCCGCTGCCCGAGCCCCGAGATCGGGTGGATCGCTGTCCAGGTCGACCAGGAGAGCGATCTCCTTGGAGAGGCGGGTACGGTCCATCACGTCTTCTCGGTCCACTTCGACGAGGTCCGGGACCTGCCGGGCTCGTTCGAGGTCCTGGCCTCGACCGGCGCCTGCCGGGTCCAAGCCTTCCGGGCGGGGAACCAGCCGGTCTGGGGGATCCAGAGCCATCCCGAGATCGATATTCCCGACGGCCTGCGGACTCTCCGCGACTTCGCGTCCCGGGGCTCGCGCGGGCGGAAGGCCTGCCTGGAGGCCTTGAGACAGGCTCCGCGGGATACGGGACTCATCCAGCGGGTCGTCCGGGCCTTCCTGGACGCCTGATCGGACAGGGGGAAACCCTTGATTATGCTTGACAAAAGCCCTCGGATTGACTATATAGCCCTTGGAACTCTTAATATCCCATATACAATTCAGGAGGATTCGTATGAAATGGCGTAAATATGTCGTTTGTTTCGTCGTTTTGGCGCTCGTGGCCTTTACGGCCATGTCGTTCGCCCAGACCACCAAGCTGAAAAGGATCGGCCTTTACACGTTCGGTACGGTCAAGGGCCAGGAGCCGACCCCGGCCACCATGAAGGGGCTTTTCGACGCCCACGCGGCCGACGTCAAGACCGGCTTCGATCTGGCCGGCAATCCCGAGCTCTACGAGCCTTTCATGGAGCAGATGAAGACGGCCGAGTGGAAGGACACGACCCTGCCCGTCGGAGAGGTGCTTCCCTGGATGCTCTTCAAGTCGCACGACCAGGTCAAGGTCGCCCGCAACATCGAGTGGGCGGGCAAGGAGCCCCTGCCGGTCTTCATCGTCAACATCGAGAAGGACTGGAAGATCTACGAGTTCGTCATCCCCAAGGGCTGCGGCAACATCGCCCTCAGCGGCAAGCCTCCGGTCGACGCCATCAAGCCGGCCGTCTGTGCCCTGATCATCACCCCCGAGAGGGCCAACGCCAACGATCCCATCACCGTGGATATGAGCGGCTCGCTGAACGCCAAGTCGATGACCGTCGAGGTCTACGACTCCCAAGGGCAGAAGATGGCCACCCAGGAGCTGACCCCGGCGTCGCCCAAGTGGCAGACCAAGTTCGACAAGCCCGGCGAATACTCCTTCAAGGGCGTCGCCGTCAATATGGCCGGTGAGCCCACCACGAACCCCTGCGCCGGCAAGGTGTCCATCAACTTCCCGCCCATCTGCAAGCTGTGGACCTCCTGTATGCCCTGCGAGGACTATGTCGGCCGGCCCATCACCTTCGACGCCTCCGGCTCGAGCGATCCCGACGGCAAGCTGGTCAAGGTCGTCTTCGAGCTCCTCGACGCCCAGGGCACGGTCATCGACACCTGCGTGACGACCCGGGCCCCCTGGACCTGGGAGAAGGTCTTCACCAAGGCCGGGACCTACACGATCAACACGACCGTCTTCGACAACGACGGCGCCCAGTCGCCGGCCTCCGATCCCTGCCGGCTGACCTTCGAAGTGACCCAGAAGAAGCTCTTCTGGACCGTCGGCGGCGGCCTCGGCATCTACGGCGGCAGCACGGCCCTCTACGGGTTCCTGCGCGCCGGCCTGTTCGCCTGGATCACCCCCGACAAGTGGAGCTTCACGCTGAGCGCCGGCGGCGGCATCCCGTTCAAGGGCGACCCCTGGAAGCTCGTCTTCACCGGCGACGCGCTCGTCAACGGCCACTTCCAGAGCTTCTTCATCGGCACCGGCATCGGCGTCAGCTCGCCGACCCAGCCCAAGGACGACCTCCACAAGTTCGGGGTCGACATCCCCTTCCAGCTGGGCTTCCAGGTCTTCGACAAGTGGACCAGCAAGGGCCAGGTGTTCGCGGAGTTCCGCGCGCCTCTCGGCCGCGACTTCGACTCCAACTACAAGGCGGGCCTCGGCTTCCGGTTCCTGTTCTAAGCCGCGCCTGCGACCGACGGCTCACACGGGCCGGGGAGACGATCTCCCCGGCCCTTTTTTTTCAAATAATGGCGACACTTACCTGCGGTACATGTCCCCGTTCCTTTGTCACCCTTTTTCTCTCCGCGTGACCCAGCCGAAGGGAAGCCTCGATTAGCGATCCGCATTGTTGAGAAGACGCAGAATCGCGGCTTCGAGCACTCAGCCGCAATTCTGCAGGTCGCTGCGAGGACTTCGCTTCCCGCCGGCCCGGACCCGAAGCGAGCCGGCTCGCGGCCCACGGAGTGGCATACTCCGAGTCGGGAATTCCGAACGCAGGGGTGACGCAACCTCAGAGAACAGGGGGTAGATCGAAGATAGGGTCTAGTCGGAGAGCTTGCCGAGCTTGGCCAGCTCGTCGTTGTAATACTTGCGGTAGAGGATCTCCCACTCCCGCGAGCCCTCCTCGATGGCCTTCTTCTGCGACTGGATCTTGTCGATGGCCTTCTTGTCGAGGGACTCGTAGAGCATCATCTCCGCTTCGATGGATTTGACGATGACCAGGCGGATCTCGTTCGGGTCGTCCAGGAAATCGACCTGCTCGTCCTGCTCGAGGACGGTCAGGACCTGGCGGGACAGGTAATTGATCTTCTCCCGGGACAGGCGGCTGCTCACAGCACGATCCCTTTTTCCCGGGCCAGTTTCTTCTTGACCTCTTTGAACATCTGCTGGTACTCGATGTTCTCGCGGCGGATCTTTTCCATATGCTTGCTGAGAAGCTCCCGGACCTCCGTGTCGAGGCGGTCCTCCTTCTGGAACTCCTCGAAGAGGAGGTTCGTGATCTCCTCGAGCAGACGGCTCCTGTCCTCGACGATGAGCTTGCCTTCCTTGGTCAGGTTGCGCAAGATCGCCGAAGCCAGGTGCTCGAGCTGGTTCTTGTTCAGCCGCATAACCCCGCTACAATACACCAGCCGGGGGCAAATTTCAAGGAGGGAAATGGGGGAGAACGAGGAAGGGGTGGAGGCCGGCTCCGTCCGGGGTGGGGCGGGCCAGAGCTAGGAGGCGCCCCGAGACCGAGAGCAAACGGACGACTGGCGCGGGCTCAAGGTCCGGGGGGAGGCCGGGGAGGGGGGCGGTCAGATGGGCGGCCTCGAGAGGGGAGCCGTTCCGGACCCGGCTCTCGGCTTCGGGCCGAACGGCCGCGGCCGGGGTCTCGGGCAGGAGCCGTTCGAGGGGGACGATGTAGCGGTCTACTCCACCCCGGGCGGCCGCCGCCTCGAGGTCCGCCAGGGCGACGGCCTCCGAGATCCCGTAAGGGCCGACCGAGGTCCGCCGGAGCGACGCGAGGTGGGCGCCGCAGCCCATCCGGACACCGAGGTCGTGGGCGAGGGACCGGACATACGTCCCGGACGAGCATTCGGCCACGAAATCGGCCAGGGGTGCCCGGTATTCCCGCAGATCGAAACGGAACACGGTGACGGGGGAGGGGGCGAGGACGAACTCCTCTCCGGCCCGGGCCCGCCGATAGCCGGGGCGCCCGTCCAGCTTCTTGGCCGAAAAGCGGGGCGGAGTCTGCAGGATGTCCCCCACGGACCCGGACATGGCCCGGGCGAGCTCTTCCGCAGAGGGCAGGGCGTTGCTCTCCTCGGAGGTCGGGCGTCCGGAGGCATCGTAGGTGTCCGTGGCGAAACCGAGGCGGATGCGGCCCTCATAGACCTTCCTCCCGGCGGCGAGGAAGGGGAAGAACCGGGTCGCCTGGCCCGCCGCCACGAGCAGGACGCCGGTCGCGTCCGGATCGAGGGTGCCGCCGTGGCCCACGCGCCGTGTGTTCAGGAGCTTGCGAACGCGTTGGACGACGTCGTGGGAGGTCGGACCGGCCGGCTTGTCGACGATGAGGAGGCCGTCGGGCGCCATGAGCGCCGTCCCGGGCCTCAGGCGGCCTGCCCCGCGGACGGATCGCGGCGGGCGGCGCGGAGGAGGGCCTCGACCGTCGCCGGGACCTCGCGGATGAGCTGCTCATAGGTCCCGTAGACCGTAAAGCCCGAGGCGTGGACGTGGCCGCCGCCGCCGAAATGCTCGGCCACCCGGGCCGCGTTGGCGCTGCCCTTGGACCGCAGGCTGACTCGGTACGTGTCGGGGCCCATCTCCTTGAAGAACATGACCATTTCGACGCCCCGGATGGACCGGGCGAGCGTGGTCATGTCCTCGGTGTCGACCTCCTTGAGGCCGAGGGCCTCGGTGTCGCGCTTGAGCATGGTGATGACCGCGATCGTTCCCCCGCCGGTCATGATCAGGGAGGACAGGACCCGGCCGAGCAGCAGGATCTTCTCGGGGCGGTTGTTGTAGTAGATCTTCTCGGCGACACGGTTGGGGCTGGCCCCCAGCCGGGCCAGCTCGGTCGCGGCGGCCAGGGCCCTGGGGGTCGTGTTGGAGAAATGGAAGGAGCCCGTGTCGGAGAAGATGGCGCAGTAGAGATTCTCCGCGATCTCGGGCGTCGGGCGGACGCCGAGGAAAGGGGAGAGATCGAAGACCATCTCGCCGACGGCCGGGGCCTCGGGGTCGATCCAGTTGATGTCGGCGTAGGGGGTGTTGGAATAGTGGTGGTCGATGTTGATCTTGAAGGCCCCGTCGAGGCCTTCTTGGCCGGAGCGGGAGACGTCGGCGCACTCGAGAAGGACGACGGTGTCGTAATCCGCGGCCCGGATCTGCCCGATACGGATGCCCGCGAGCTCGGGGAAGCCGGAGAAGGGGACGGGCGTCGGATCGTGGTTGACGATGTCGACGCGGCTGCCGAGGAGGCTTCCCATGCGGGCCAGGGCCAAGGCGGTGCAGAGGGAATCGCCGTCGGGCCGGAGGTGGGAGGTCACGGCGATCCGCCGTGAGGCCTTGATCCGGGCCGCGATGAGCTCCCTTGGGTCAGCGCCCATGTCTCTTGGCCTCCTCGATGATCCGGTCGATGCGTTCCTGGTGTCCGGGACCCGGGTCCAGGGCGAAAATTAGCTCGGGATTATACTTCAACTTGACGTGGGAGGCAAGGGTCCTGCGGAGGTAGCCCTTGCTCCGGTCGAGGCGCTCGATCAGGGCGGCCGGATCGCCCTCCCCGAAGACGCTCAGGAAGACGCGGGCCGTGAGCAGGTCCGGGGTCATCTCGACCCGGGTGACGGTGATCAGGCCCGAGCCGGGGTCCTGGAACTCGGCGATGAGGAGACGGCTGAGCTCGGCTTGGACCAAGTCGGCGACGCGCCTCGCCCGGAAGCCCTTCTCAGACATAGCGGATCTCCTGTCCGGCGATCTCGGCCTCGTCGAGGTTCCGGGCGTCGGCGAGAACCCGGGCCAGGACCTCCTCGACGACGGCTTGGTGGCTGTGGACCGTGACGACACCGAGCCGGGTCCTCTGCCACAGGTCCTGGTGGTCGAGCTCGGCCAAGGCGACGTTGTGGCGGTGGAGCCGGTCCTTGAAGCCGTGGAGGATGCGCCGCTTGTCCTTGAGGGAGCGGGCGTGCGGAAAGAACAGATCGAGCGTCAAGACGCCGACGACCATCGGAACCCTCCCGCGCTGCTAGATGGCCTTGACCGTTTCGCGGACGAACGTCTCGATCGTGTCGCCGGGCTGGAGGTCATTGAAGCCGCCGACGCCGATGCCGCACTCGTAATCCTTCTTGACCTCGGTGACGTTCTCCTTGAGGTGCTTGAGGGAGGTGATGCGGCCCTGGTGGAGGACCTCGCGGCCGCGCAGGACGCGGGCCTCGGCGTTGCGGGTGATCTTGCCGTCCTGGACGTAGCAGCCGGCGATGGCTCCGACCTTGGGGATCTGGAAGACCCGGCGGACTTCGGCCCGGCCCTGGTAGACCTCCTTGATGACCGGCTCGAGCAGGCCGATGAGGGCCTTCTTGATGTCGTCCGTGAGCTGGTAGATGATCTTGTAAGTCCGGATCTCGACCTCTTCCTTCTTGGCCAGTTCGAGGACCTTCGGGCTCGGCTTGACGTTGTAGCCGATGACGATGGCCTTGGACGCCGAGGCCAGGAGGACGTCGGCCTCGGAGATGTTGCCGGTCGCGGCGCGAACGATCTTGACCTTGACCTTGTCCGTGCTGAGGGGCGGCAGGACGTCGCTCAGGACCTCGACCGAGCCCTGGACGTCGCCCTTCAGGACGAGCGTGAGCTCCTTGGCCTGTCCGCCCTCGATCTTCTTGAACAGTTCGTCGAGGGTGACGCCGCTGTCGCGGGCCGATTCGGGCTTTCTGGCCAGGCCCTTGCGGAACTCGACGACGAGCTTGGCCGCGTTCGGGTCGTCAATGACCTGGAAGGGGTCTCCGGCGACGGGGACGTCGGTGAACCCCATGATCTCGACGGGCACCGACGGCCCGGCGCTCTTGAGGACCTTGCCGTGCTCGTCGAACATGGCCCGGACCTTGCCCATGGTCAGGCCGGAGACGAAAGCCTGGCCCTGTTCGAGCGTGCCCTGCTGGACGATGACCGTGGCCAGCGGGCCCTTCTGGCTGTCGAGGCGGGCCTCGAGCACGACGCCCTGGGCCGGGACCTTGGGATTGGCCTTGGTCTCCTGGACGTCGCTGAGAAGGAGGACCATCTCGAGCAGGTCGCTGATATTCTTCTTTTCCTTGGCCGAGACCTCGACGCTGATGGTCTTGCCGCCCCAATCCTCGACGAGGAGGTCTTCCTTGGACAGCTGCTGCTTGACGCGGTCGACGTTGGCGTCGGGTTTGTCGACCTTGTTGATGGCCACGATGATCGGGACGCCCGCGGCCTTGGCGTGGTCGATGGCCTCCTTGGTCTGGGGCATGACGCCGTCGTCGGCGGCGACGACCAGGATAACGATGTCGGTGGCCTTGGCCCCGCGGGAGCGGAGCTGGGTGAAGGCCTCGTGACCCGGCGTGTCGATGAAGGTGATGAAGCGGTTCTTGACCGGGACGCGGTAGGCGCCGATGTGCTGGGTGATGCCGCCCGACTCCTTGTCGACGAGATTCGAGGAGCGGATGGCGTCGAGCAGGGTCGTCTTGCCGTGGTCGACGTGGCCCATGATGGTGACGACGGGGGAGCGCGGCGCGAGGTCGGCCGCCTTGGTCTCGGCCAGCTGACGCATGGCCTGGTCGAGGGTGATGAGCTCGGCGTCGAAGTGCGTGAACTTCGTGACGGCCGCGGCGACCTCGGCGTCGACGAAGTCGTTGAGGTCGGCGGCGAAGCCCTTGGCGGCGAGCTTGTCGAGGAGGTCCTTGGGCCGGATCTTCATCGCCTCGGCGGCGTCCTTGATCTGCCAGCCCTCCCGGAAGGTGATCCTTTCGCGCGGCTTGGGCGGCGCGGGGGGCCCGGCCGGCTTGGCGGGCGCGGGCGGAGGCGTGGGCCGGCCCGCGGGCCTGACCGGAGCGGGATGCGAAGCGGGCGCCGGCCTGTGCGGGGCCGGGGCCATGGGTCTTGGTGCCGGTTGGGGCCTTGGGGCGGGCGGAGGCGGAGCGGCCGGCCTGTCCGGAGCGGCATGGGGCGCCGCGGCCTTGGGAGGCGCCGGCGCGGCAGGCTTGGGGGCCGGAACTGCGGGCCTCGGGGCCGGTCCGGGAGCGGGCTTGGGCGCGGGTTTGGGCGCGGCCGGCGCGGGATGGGGGACGGCGGCCTTGGGAGCCGCGGGCGCGCCGGGCTTCACGGCCGGGGCCGCGGGCTTGAGGGGCGCGGCCGGCCTGAGCGGGACAGCGGGCTTGATCGCGGCGCCGGCGCCTGCCGCCGGCTTGGCGGGTCCGGCGGTGAGCGGCCTGGCCGGCGCGAGCGGACGGGGAGCGCCCGGCCTGATGGGATTCGCCGGCCTAAGGGGCACGGCCGGCTTCAGCGGGGCTTTCGCGGGAGCGGAGCCCGGCTGGTCCGGTTCGGCCTTGAGCGGCTTCTTCGCGGCGGGTTTCTTGGTTGTGTCAATCATGGGCGTCTTCTTGTTTGATTGAGATTTTCCAGCCGACCAGGCGGGAGGCCAGCTTGACGTTGATGCCCTTCTTGCCGATGGCCAGCGACAGCTGGTCCGGGGGCACGATGGCCAGCAGGGCCTTCTCGACCTTGCTGGCGATCTGGAGGCGGTCGACCTTGGCCGGGCTGAGCGCGGCCTTGGCGTAGGTCACGAGGTCGGGCGACCACTCGATGATATCGACTTTCTCGCCTTGGAGCTCCTTGGAGATGGCCAGGATGCGGTTCCCCTTGACGCCGATGCAGGCGCCGACGGGGTCGATATCCCGCTCCCGGCTGGCCACGGCCACCTTGGACCGCTCGCCGGGCTGGCGGACGATGTCCTTGATCTCGATCGTTCCGTTGGCGATCTCCGGGATCTCGTTCTCGAGGAGCCGGGCCAGGAAGCGGCTGGAGCTGCGTGAAACGAGGATCTGAGGCCCCTGGTAGCCGCCCTTGAGCACCTGGGCGATGACCGCCTTGATCAGATCGCCGCGCCGGATCTCGTCGCCGGGCAGCTTCTCTCGCAGGGGCAAGCAGACCTCGGTGCGGTTGACCTCCAGGATGACGACGCCGTCCTCGATCCTCCGGACGACGCCCGTGACGATCTCCCCGATGCGCGGGGCGAAGTCGTTGATGATCTTCTCCTGCTCGGCGTCGCGGACCTTCTGGAAGATGACCTGTTTGGCGGCCTGGGCGGCGATGCGGCCCAGGGTGTCGGAGGGCAGGTCGACCTCCACGGTCTCGCCTTCCTTGACGTCGGGGCGGATGGCCCGGGCCTCGGCGAGGGAGATCTCCTCGGCCGGGTTCTTGGGGGCGGACGCCGCTTTCTTGACGGCGAAGACGCGAAGCTCGCCCTTCTCGGGCTTGAACAGGACTTGGACGCTCTCCTTCTGGGAGAAGAACTTCGAGGAGGCGACCCTAAGGGATTCCTCGATCGCCTGGATGATGACGCGAGGCTCGACGCTGCGCTCTTTGCTGAGCTGCAGGATCGTATTCCAGACGTTGACTTTCATCCGCTGTTCTCAATTCCCAGGCGAAGGGGCTCAAGGCGAGGGATTATATCGGAATCCCGGTCAAAGTGCAATGGACGGCTCGCCAGGCGGCCTCTCCCTCATGGGAAAAGCTTAAAGACGCCGGAGCGGGCGCCGCACTCGGCGTAAAAACAACTCGTTCGGCTTGCGCTAAGCCTCGCTCGAACACGTTTTTACGATTTCCTGGGAAATTTCCCTCGTCCGACGCCCGCCCCGGCTAAGCTTTTCCAAATCGGGATCGGCCGCCTTGGGCGCGCCTCGCTCTTGAGCGTTTAGACCGGATTCCGGGTGAGCGGCGTCAGGAAGCTCGAGCGGATGTCGGAGATCCCTCATACAGCGGAGCCATGGAGGCTGTACGGACCGGAGGAGGTGATGCGAACGGTGAGAAAGCGGCCGGTGGGATCGACCGGGGCGTCGAAATTGACCACCAGGTTGCCGGCCATGCGGCCGGAGAAGCGGCCGCCGCCCTTGGGGCTCGGGCCGGTGCCGAGGACGCGGAGCTCCTGCCCGACGAACGAACGGAAGATCTCCGCTTGGATCGACTTCTGGAGGCCCTGGAGGGCGACGAGCCGGCGGCGCTTGACCTCGAGCGGGACATCGTCGGGCGCGCCGGCCGCCGCCGTCAGGGGCCGGGGCGAATAGCGGAAGGAGAAGACGCCGGCGAATCGGACTTCGCGGAGAAGGTCGCAGGTCGCCTCGAAGTCCCCGTCGGTCTCGCCGGGGAAGCCGACGATGACGTCCGTCGAGAGGAGCAGCCCGGCGACGCTACGCTTCAAGCGGCCGACGAGCGCAAGGTAATCCTCGCGGGTGTAGCCGCGATTCATCCTCTCCAGGACCGGGTTCGAACCGGACTGGACCGGCAGGTGGAGGGCCGGGCAGACCTTCGGGTGTTCGGCCATCGCCCGCACCAGGTCGTCGCCGAAGTTCTTCGGGTGGGAGGTGATGAAGCGGACCCATTCCGGACCGGGCCCGGCGCAGACGGCCTCGAGGAGGACCGGGAACGGCGCGTTCGTCGCCGGGTCCCGGTAGGAATTGACGTTCTGGCCGAGGAGCTGGATCTCCCGCGCGCCGGCCGCCGCCGCGGCCCGGACCTCGGCGAGGACGCTCGCGAGAGGCCGATATTTCTCCCGGCCCCGGCTGAAGGGGACGATGCAATAGGCGCAGAAGTTGTCGCAGCCCTCCATGACCGGCACGAACGCGCTCCAGGGATTATCCCGGGCCGTGGCCTCGGGGCCGACCTCGCGCCAGTCGCGCTCGAAGCCCGTCCGTGCGACCGGCGTCTCCGCGGCTTGGCCCACGATCCCCGCCAGGTCGGGGTAGCTGTCCGGCCCGGCGACAAAGTCCACGTACGGCAGCTTGTCCAGGATCTTCGCTTTGCGGACCTGGGCGACGCAGCCGGCGACGCCCAGGATGAAGGGCCTGTTCCGCTTCAGCCGCGACAGCCGGCCCAGGTAGGAGAAGAGCTTGTCCTCGGACTTCTGGCGCACGGCGCAGGTGTTGACGACGACGACGTCCGCGTCCTCGGGGCCATCCGCCCGGACCGCGCCGGCCCGGACGAGGACGCCGGCGATGTGCTCCGAATCGTTCTCGTTCATCTGGCAGCCGAAGGTCCGGACGAAGACCTTCAGGCCGGCGAGGGAGGTGTCCATGGCTGGCTCAGAGGATCTCTTCGAGGAGGGCGGCCGCGTCCCGGACGAGCTCCTCGCATTTCGTCTGATGGAGCTTGCGCTCCTCGGCCTGTTTCTGGCCTTCGGGCGTGCCGATGTCGCAACCGAGCAGGTCGCGGCACCGCACCGCGCCGTGACGGGCCTCGAACCGCTTGATGAGCTCGTTGACGAGCGCGTACGTTTTGTCGCGCGCGGCGCCGTCCTCGGCCCGGACCCGGCCGTGCTTGAGACCGATCGCCAGGAAGGCTCCCGTCAACGCGCCGCACCAGTCGGCCCGGCGGGCGATGCCGCCGCCGAAGGGTTGGGCGAGGCGCAGGGCCGACTCCCGGTCGAGGCCGAGGTCCCCGGCGAAGGCGGCGAAAACGCCCTGCGAACAGCTGAAGCCCTCGCGGAAGAGGGCCACGGCGGTCTCGGGCTTGGTCATGGGCGCTTTCCTTTCCCCGTCGTCCCGTCGAGCATCTCGCGGGCGGTCTGCCGGGACGCGTCCGTCAGCCGGCTGCCGGCGACGAGACGGGCGATCTCCTCGACCCGCTCCTCGCGGCCGAGCTTGCGGGCGGCCGTGTAGGTCCGGTCCTTTTCGACCCGCTTGTCCACGTGGAAGTGGTAGGCCGCGGCCGAGGCGATCTGCGGCAGGTGGGTGATACAGATGACCTGGTGCCGACCGGCCAGGTGGTCGAGCTTGCGGGCGATGAACTCCGCGGTGCGGCCGCCGATGCCGGAGTCGATCTCGTCGAAGATGAGGGTCCTGCGGCGCTCCTTGTCCTTGCCGGCCGACTTGAGGGCCAGCATCATCCGCGACAGCTCCCCCCCGGAGGCGATCCGCCGCAGGGGCCGGAGCTCCTCCCCGGGGTTGGGCGAGAGCAGGAATTCGGCGTCCTCGGTGCCCTGTTCGCGGATGGTCGACGGGTCGCCGAGGGAGGCCGGGACCCCGGTCAGACGGACCTCGAAGCGGGCCTTGGCCATGCCGAGGAGGGCGATCTCCTTCTCGACGGCGCGGCCGAGGCTCGCCGCGGCCCGCCGGCGGGCGGCCCCGAGCCGGGCGGCGAGGCCGGCGTACTCCTCGTACTTCGCGGCGATCCCGGATTCGAGCTCCTTGAGCCTCTCCCGCCCGGACTCGAGCCCGGCCCGCTCGCGGCGCAGGTCTTCCCCGCGGGCCAGCACGGCCTCGACCGTCCCGCCGTACTTGCGCTTGAGCTTCTCGATGACGCTCAGGCGCTCCTCGACCGCTTCGGGGTCGTCGGGCGCCTCGGCCCGGCGGTCCTTGAAGCGGACGAGGGCGTCGGCGGCGTCCTGGAGCAGGATGGCGGCCTCCTCGAGGCCGGTCCGGAAATCGCCGAAGGAGGCGTCGTAGGCGGCGAGGTCGCCGAGGAGGGACCGCAGGCGGGCCAGGCGCGGCACGAGAGAGTCCTCGCCGAGGTAGGCGACGTCGAGGGCCTTATCGACGAGCCCGGCGATCTTCTCGGCGTTGCGGAGGATGTCCCGCTCGCGCAGGAGGCTTTCGTCCTCGCCGGGCTTGAGCCCGGCCGCCTCGATCTCGCCGGCCTGGTAGGCGATGAAGTCGAGCCTCTGCTCGCGCTCCTTCTCCCGGGTCTCGAGGTCGCGCTTCTCCTGGAGGAGGCGCCTCAGGTCCTGGGCCGCCCGGGCCGTGTCGCGGACGAGCCCCGCGTCGTCGAGGGTCTCGTCGAGGTAGCCGAGGTGGTTCTCCAGGTGGAGGAGGAAGACGTGGTCGTTCTGTCCATAGATGTCGATGAGCCGGCCGCCGATCTCGCGGAGCCGGCGCACCGGCACGAGCACCCCGTTGACGAAGGCCTTGCCCGCGCCCTGGACGGTGACCGAGCGCTGGACGAGGAGCTCGCCGTCCTCGGGTTCGGGCAGGCCGTCGAGGTCGAGTCGCTCCCCGGAGACATCGAAGACGGCCTCGACGAAGGCCTCCGGCTTCCCTGTCCGGACGAGGTCGGCCGAGCCCTTCTCGCCGAGGATGAGGCGGATGGCGTCGATGATGATGGATTTTCCCGCGCCCGTCTCGCCGGTCAGGATGGAGAAACCCTCGTCGAGGGCCAGCGTGAGGTCCTCGATCGTGGCCAGATTCCTGACACGCAGGAACTTGATCATGGTCGTCGCGCCGTCAGCGGATGACGTACGGGGTCAGGGCCCTTTCCATGTTGATGCGGCCGTATCCGGCGTGGTCGTCACGGCCGGGGGCCGTCGCGGCGTTGATATCGTCGGCCGTGTAGCGGATGACGTTCATGACGTCGGCGACGCTGAGGCCGGGTTTCAGGCTCTTGATCAGGGCGGCCAGGCCCGCGACGTGGGGCGCGGCCATGGACGTCCCGGAGGCGAAGAGGTACGGCGGATTGAGGGTCCCGATGTAGGCCCGGGGCGCCGTGGACAGGATGTAGACGCCCGGGGCGGCCACGTCGACCTGGGGGCCGTAGTTCGACCACGACACGATCTCGTCGTCGTAGTCGCTGGCGGCCACGGCCAGGACATAGTCGTCGTAGGCGGCCGGGTAGAGGACACCGGCCCCGCCGTCGTTGCCGGCCGCGGCGACGACGACGACCCCGTGATCGTAGGCGTATTGGCAGGCGTCCTCGAGGAAGGCGTCGTTGTACTCGCCGCCCATGCTGATGTTGATGACGTCGGCCCCCTGGTCGACGGCCCAGATGATGCCGTCGATGATCCAGCTGTAATAGCCGTCGCCGGTCGCGTCGGTGACCTTGACGGGCAGGAGCTTGCAGTTCCAGGCCACCCCGGCGATGCCGGCGGAATTGCCGGTGTCGGCGGCGGCGATGCCGGCCACGTGCGTGCCGTGCCAATGGTCGTCGTCGGCCTCGTCGTCGTCGTTGGCGAAGTCGTATCCGGAGGAATAGACCTTGGTGGCCAGGTCGGGGTGGGAGAGGTCCATCCCCGTGTCGAGGACGGCGATGAGGAGATCCGGATCCCCCTTGGCCGAGTCCCAAGCCGTCACGGCCTTGATGTCGGCCCCGGCCGTGGTCTGAGGCTGGACGGACGGACTGATGTCGAGGATGCCGCCGCGGTTGCGGAGATTGTACTGGTAATTCAGGAAGTAGGTGTCGTTGGGGACGTCGGCCAGGCGGGCCCGGTAGTCGGGCCGGGCCAGTTCGACATCCGCGTTGCGGCGGAGCATGGCCAGGGTCTCGACGACCGAGACGCCGGGCGCGGTGCCGACGCTCCAGACCCCGATCCCCGGGATCCGGCGGAAGGAGGGGAAGCCGTAGGACCGGAGCAGGCCCTCGGCGTATTCGGAGGCGACGGCAGGCCGGAAGCGGACGAGGACCCGGTCGGGGGAATAGCGGGGGGCCCGGCGCTTGATCAGGGGCCTCTCGGCGCGCAGGACGGGAGCCGTGCGCTGGGGGGGGAGGGAGACGCGTTTGGTCCGGCCGCCGGTCTGTCGCAGCCAGCTCGCGTCGCCGGCCGCCGGTACGGCGGCGAGGACGAGGAGCAGGACGGTCAGCCCTTTGAGGATCCGCGTGAGCCGATTCATGGTCATGTCCCTCTCCTTCGCCCTAGAACCTGTATAGGACGCCGACGGCGGCCACGGTGTCCACGCCGCCGGCGAAGGGCAGGATCCCGATCTTGCCCCGGAGGGCGACGCGCCGCGAGACCTCTGCGTCCGCGCCGAGAGCGGCGCCGAAGGCGACGTCGCCGCCGACTTTCTTCGTCTCCGAGCCTTCGAGCTCGCCCAGGGTCTCGTCCATCCGGAACGAGGCGGTGAGCCAATGGACGCTCAGCTCGACGTAGGGGACGACCTTGCCGAATTCGAGATAATCGACGCGCGGTCCCACGGACGCCTCCAGCCAGCCCGGCTTGCCCTTGGCCTCGCCCTCGACGGTGAAGCCCTCGAGCGGCCAGGTCTTGGACATCCCGGAAGTATAGACGATCCGGCCCGCGCCCTTTATCTCAAACTCGCCGAGCTTGGCGATCGGCGCCAGGAGGTCGGCGCCGAGGGACAGGCCGGCGACGGCCGAGCCGTCGTAGCGGAGACTGATGGGCAGGCCGCCGAAGACGAGCCCCGAGGCGTCGCTGAAGGCGAGACCGGCGAACAGCCCGAGGACGACACCCCGGCGGCCCAACCCGAGCTCGGCCCGGGCCGTGAGCAGGCTGGCGCCGAGGCGGGAATCGGCCTCGTCGCCTTTCCATACGACCGTCCTCGTGAAAGAGTCGTAGCTCAGTCCCGCCGCGAGGGGTTTGACGGCCAAGCCGGCGGGCGAGGCTGCGCCCGCGAAGACGGCGAGGGCCACCCCCAGGGCGAAGACGCGCTGGATCCTCCCGCAGGTCCGCTTCATGACCGACCCTCCCTCGCGCCGCGCGGTCAGCCCTTGATGGCCTTGGTCTTGCCCTTGGCCTTGGCCGGCTTCGCTTCTTTCGGTGGCGCCGATTTCAGCTTCTCGATCTCAGCCAGCCGCTTCGTCGCGCTCTTGGCGAGCTTCTGCTGGGGGTAGTCCGTGACCACCTTGGTGAAGAAGGGGAGGGCCTGATCGTATTGTCTCATCTGGAAATGGCATTCGCCGAGGTAGTGATAGATGTCGTAGAGCCGGGAGTACTCGGGGTAGGTCGTCATGATCTCGGTCAGCCGGCTGATCGAGGCCCGGTAGGCCCGACGCTGGCAGTAGCTGATGGCGATGTCGGCATTGTGCCCGGCCAGGCGCTCCTCGCATTCCTTGATCTTGTCCTGGGCCTCCTTGGCCTGGTCGCTGGCGGGGAAATCGGTGATGACCTTCTTGAACTCGGCCAGGGCCTGGATCGTCTTGGACGGATCGCGGCCGATCTTCAGCTTCTTCTTGTAGAAGGTCATGGCGATCTGGTACTGGGCGTAGGCGGCCGAAGGGGAATACGGGTAGGTCCGGATGAACTCCCGGTATTCGGCCGCGGCCATGATCATGTTGGTCTCGTCGCCCTTTGCGAAATAGGCGTCGGCGATGAGCAGCTTGGCCCGCTGGGCGTAGAAGCTCTTCGGGAACGAGTCGATGACCTGGCGGAGGTAGAGCAGGGACTTCTCCGTGTCCTTCTTGAGGCCCGATTCGCCGAGCTTGTAGAGGGCCTCGTCGGAAGAGGCCAGGTCGGGGGCGACCTCGACCGTCTTCTTGCGGCAGGCCGGCGCCAGCCCGAGGATCAGGAGAAAGGGGAGCAGGACGGCGAGCGTCCGTAGCCGGGGAGATGTGGTCATGGGATCTTCCTCGCGATGTCTTTCAGGGTCCGGATGACGGCGGCCGGATCGGGCGCGTCGTAGACGGCCGAGCCGGCGACGACGATCTCCATCCCGGCCCGCATGATGTCCTCGGCATTGTCCAGCTTGATCCCGCCGTCGACCTCGATGGGCACGGCGAGGCCGGCGGCCTTGATCCTGTCCCGAAGCCGGCGGATCTTCACCCGGCAGGACGGGATGAACGACTGGCCGCCCCAGCCGGGGTTGACCGACATGATGAGGACGAAGTCGAGCTCCGTCAGGACTTCGTCGATCGTCTCGATGGGCGTGGCGGGATTGAGGGCGACGCCGGCCTTGCGGCCGAGCCCGCGGATCAGGGTCAGGTCTTTGTGGAGGTGGGCGGTCGCTTCGACGTGGATGGAGATCCAGTCGGCCCCGGCCTCGTGGAAAAGCGGGACGAAGGCCCGCGGATTCTCGACCATGAGATGGACGTCGATGGGCAGGCGGGTCTCTCGCCGGATGGAGGCGACAAGCCGGGGGCCGAGGGTCAGGTTGGGCACGAAATGCCCGTCCATGATGTCGACGTGGATGAGATCGGCCCCGGCGTCCTCGGCCAGCTTGACGGCTTCACCCAAGCGGGAAAAGTCCGCGGACAGGATGGAGGGGGCGATGAGGACCATCAGCGGCTGACCTCGAGGGTAATGCGGCTGCGTTTGCGGACCGGGAAGCCGGGACGGGGATCCTGGCCGACGACGATGCCGGCCGGTTGTCCCGGATAATACACGTAGCGGACGTCGGCGACTTTGAAGCCCCAAGCGTTGAGCCGGCCGACGACGCTGTCCGCGCGGAGAGTGACCAGGAGGTCGGGCATGACGTAGTTCGTCTCGAGGTCGCCCTGGCTGAGGAGGAGCCCGACCGGGACGTTGCGCTCGACGACGGCGCCGGGCTCGGGCTTCTGGAGGAGGACCCGGCCGGCGGGGATGCGGGGCGTGTGGACCTGGGTCACGTGGCCCTTGGTCAGGCCGGCCGTCTGGAGCAGGGTCAGGGCCTCGTCGAGGCTCTTGGAGGCGAGCTCGGGCACGACGACCGTCCCGCTGCCCGAGCTGGAGAAGACCTGGATGACCGTCGCGATCCGGACCCGCGAGCCCGCGGCGGGGTCCTGGCGGGCGATGAGGCCCTTTTCGATGCGGTCGCTCGTCTCGGTCCCCTTGGCGGCCAGCGACAGGTCCTTCTTCTGGAGGTCGGCCCGGGCCTCGACGACCGTCCGGCCGACGAGGTCGGGCACGGTGACCAGCTCGCTCTTGAGCAGGACCTGGGAGAAGATGATGGCGCTCAGGAAGAAAAGGATGACGAAGAGCAGCGAAAAGACGGCCGTTCTATAGAGGAGATTCTTCGCCATGTCCTTTATCCGCCACAGGGGATGCGACAACCATTATTATCATAGAACCGGAACTTAGTAAACGACCGAACGGTTGCCCGCCGCCCGGGTTTAAGAATATAATGCCGCTTTCGGAGGCCCCATCATGTTCTTAACGTATTCCGACTTCCGCAGCGATACGGTCACCCGGCCGACGGAGAAGATGCGGCGAGCCATGGCCGAGGCCGTGGTCGGCGACGACGTCCTGGGCGACGACCCGACCGTCCTGAGGCTCGAGGCGCTGGCCGCCGAGACCATGGGCAAGGAAGGGGCGCTCTTCTGCCCGTCCGGGACCATGGCCAACGCGATCGCCGTCAAGATGTGGACGGGACCCCTCGAGGAGGTCATCGTCGAGGAGCGCTCCCACATCTACAACATGGAATCGACCCACATGACCTTCATCTCGGGCGTGACCCCGCGCCCGGTCCGCTCGGAGCGGGGCGCGATGGACCCGCGCGACGTGGCCGCGGCCGTCCGCAAGCCCAACGTCCACACGCCGCGGACGAGCCTGGTCTGCCTGGAGAACACGCACAACAATTGGGGCGGCTCGGTCGTCCCCATCGGGAACTTCAGGGCCATCCGCGGCGTCGCCGACGAGCACGGGCTCCGGGTCCACCTCGACGGGGCCCGGATCTTCAACGCCAGTGTCGCTTCCGGCGTGCCGGTCCGGGAGTTCGCGGACCAAGTCGACTCCCTGCAGTTCTGCCTGTCCAAAGGACTGTCGGCCCCGGCCGGTTCGATGCTGGCGGGGCCGCGGGAACGGATCGAGTTCGGCCGCCGGCTGAGGAAGGCGCTGGGCGGCGGCATGCGCCAGGTCGGCGTTCTCGCGGCGCCCGGGATCATCGCGTTGACCGAGATGGCCGACCGCCTGCGCGAGGACCACGCCAGGGCCAAGGCGCTGGCCCTTGGCATCGGCGGGCTGCCGGGCGTCCGGCTCGATCCGGCGACCGTCGAGACCGACATCGTCATCTTCGGCTTCGAACATCCGACCCTCGCCGTGGCCGACATGCTGGCCCGGATGAAGGAGAAGGGCATCCTGGCCCTGGCCGTGAGCGGCGGCATCCGCATGGTGACGCACAAGGATGTCGGCGACGCGGACGTCGAGCGGGCCGTCAGGGCTTTTCGGGAGATCCTGACCTGAGGCCGGCGCCCGCAGAGGGCTGGGCCTCTTTGATATAATCGGATCATGGCCGGCCCTGCCGTTCGCGAGGTCCAAGCGAAATCGATCCTCAATCCGTCGAAGATCCACGACTACTGCGTCAATCCCTACACGGGCTGCGAGGTCGGCTGCGTCTATTGCTACGCGGCCCTGTTCATGCGCCGCTACAGCGGCCACAGCGAACCGTGGGGCGAATTCGTCGACGCCAAGGTCAACGCGCCCGCCCTCCTGGCCAAGCAGATCCTCAGAGCCAAACGCGGCACGATCTGGTTCTCCTCGGTCTGCGACCCCTACCAGCCGCTCGAAGAGGGATATGCCTTGACCCGGCGTTCGCTCGAGGTCCTCGCCGGGCGCGACTTCCCGGTCGAGATCCAGACGAAATCGGCCCGGGTCCGCCGCGACCTCGACGTCATCCGGCGGATCCCCGACGTTCAAGTCGGGTTCACCGTCTCCACGGAAGACGAGACGGTCGCCCGGATGTTCGAGAGGCGGGCCTCGCCGGTCCGGGAGAGGATCGAGGTGTTACGGGAGTTCAAGGCGGCCGGAGTCCGCACTTTCGCCATGGCCGGGCCGTTGCTGCCCGGGAATCCCGAGCGGCTGGCCGCTCTGCTGGCGGGCGCCGTCGATCGCGTGATCGTCGACCGGATGAACTATGTGCCGGCGGTCAGGGCCTTCTACGCCCGCCAGGGGTTCCTCGACGCGCTGACCGACGCTTTCTTCCGCGAGCAGTCGGCCCGCCTGACCCGGGCCCTGCGGGCGAGCGGCATCCGCGTCGAGGTCGTGTTCTGATCGGCTAGAGTCTTTCCGCGACGATCTGGGCGATGTCCTTGACGGCGATGTCCTCGCGGCCCTGGTCCTTGAGGCCGTCGCGGAGCATGGTCACGCAGAAGGGGCAGGCGGCCGCGGCCAGGGGCGCGCCGGAGGCGATGACCTCGCCGGTCCGCAGGTGGTTGATCCGGGTGCCGAGCGACTCCTCCGTCCACATCAGTCCGCCGCCGGCGCCGCAGCAGAAGCTGTCGTCGCCGTGGCGCTCGAGCTCCTTCGGCCGGCCGCCCAAGGCCGCGGCCAGGACGGCGCGCGGCTCTTTGGTCAGGCCGTTGTGACGGCCGAGATAGCACGGGTCGTGGAAGGTATAGCGGCCGGTCGTCCCGGTCTTCGGCGCGATCTTGCCCGCCACGATGAGGTCGCGGATGAGCTCGGCGTGGGAAACGACCTCGATCCGCCGGAGATCCGCCTTGTCCTCGTCCGTCAGGCCGGGGATGAAGTCCAGCAACTTCGGGTATTCATGCTTGAGGGTGTTGTAGCCGTGCGGGCAGATCGTGACGATCTTCTTGACGCCGTACCGCTTGAACAGGGCGATATTCTCCTGGGCCAGGCTTTGGAAGAGGTATTCGTTGCCGAGGCGCCGGGCCGAATCGCCGCAGCATTTCTCCTCGGCCCCGAGCGTGCCGAAAGTGATCCCGGCCGCCCGAAGGATCTTGACGAGGGAGGTGGCGACGGCCTTGCCCGCGTCGTCGTAGGCGCCCATGCAGCCGACCCAGAAAAGATATTCGGCGCCGGGGACGTCCTTGAGGAGCTTAACCTCGAGGGGCTCGCCCCATTCCGCGCGCTTGGAGAAGCCGATGCCCCAGGGATTGGAATTCGTCTCCATATTGCGGAAGAAGGCGTTGAGCTCCTGGGGGAACTTGCTCTGCATCAGGACCTGGCCGCGCCGGGCCCCGACGATCTTGCGGATGTGCTCGATCTCGACCGGGCACTCCTTTTGACAAGCGCCGCAGGTCGTGCAGGTCCAGATCTCGCCCTCGGTGAAGGTCGCCGGGACGAGCGGCCCGAGGTCATCGCGCTTCTTCGCGATGAGCGCCCGGTCGCCGGCGAGCAGAGCCCGCTCCTGGTTGAACAGGATCATCTTGGGGGAGAGCGGCTTGCCGCTGGCGAAGGCCGGGCAGGCGTCCTGGCAACGGCCGCATTCCATACAGGCGAAGGCGTCGAGGTTGTCCTTCCAGGTGAGGTCGGGGAGCTTCTCGAGGCCGAAGACCTGGGCTCGTTCCAGGTCCAGGGCCGGGAGCTCGCCGCTCGGGCTCGAACGGCGGAGGAAGACGTTGAACGGGCCGGCGAACATGTGGAGATACTTGGAGTGGGGGACGTAGGCGATGAAGCCGTAGACGGCGATGACGTGCGCCCACCAGGCGATCTTGAAGTGGAAGGCGACCGCGGCGGCGCTCATCCCGGAATCGGCGACCCGGCCGGCGAGCCACGGGCCGAGGAAGGACCAGCGGGCCGTCTCCGGATGGTGGGCGATGGCAAAGGCCTCGAAGTAGAGGTAGGTAGCGGTGGCCAGCGTGATGAGGAGGTAGATCGCCGCGGAGTCGGCCCGGGTCGTGGCGTAGGCCTTGGGCCGGACGACGAACCTGCGGAAGGCCAGGAAGAGGACGCCGGCCATGACCGCGATCGCGGCGACGTCGATGGCAAAGGAGAAGGCCAGTCCGAGGCCGGACCTCCCAAAGAGATAGAAGCCGTCAAAGAAGCCTTCGAGCGTGTGGCTGACCGTCATCGTGTCGAAGGTCAGGGCCCCGTAGAAGATGCCGACGTGCATCAGGCCGGTGAAGAGGCGCTCGCCCCGGAGGGTGCAGCGCTGGCAGAGGACCTTGACGACGGCGTGGCGGAACCTCTTCCAAAGGCCGCCGAACCGGTCCTCCGGCGCCCCGGCCAGGATGATCCGGACCCGGCGGACGATCGGGACGGAGAAGGCCGCGGCCGTAGCCAGAATGAGGAAGACGAAGATCCACTTTTCCGGCGTCGTCAACATCGAAACACTCCTTATCGGCAATGCCGCCCCCTTTTTACAGATTCGGCGGGAACCTGTCAAATCCCGGCGCCGGCCGGGCTCTCCGGCCGGCGCGGGGGCCCGTCCGGGTCCTCCGTTCCGAGGCGGGCGGCCTCGCTTTGACAGGATAGGCAGGCTGTGCTAAAAATCTGAATTCGGCGCGGGGCCCGCGCTCCGCGGAGGAGAGATGCATGAACGTCCTCGTGCTCCTGTTCGCCGCCGCGGCCGTCTTCGTCGTCGCCGGGCGGCTGTACGCCCGATACATCGCCAAGAGCCTGGGCGAGGACCCGGCCCGCCCGACGCCCGCCGTCACCTGCTGCGACGGCCGCGATTTCGTACCCACCAAGCGCTACGTCGTCTTCGCCCACCATTTCTCGGCCATCGCCGGGGCCGGGCCCATCCTCGGGCCGACCATGGCCATCCTCTACGGCTTCGTTCCGGCCTGGCTCTGGGTCGTCTTCGGCGGCGTCTTCATCGGCGCCGTCCACGATTACACGACACTCTTCATCAGCATGCGGGAGGGCGGGCGGTCCATGGCCGAGGTCGCCCGCAAGACCCTTGGCACCGCCGGGTTCCGGCTGTTCATCGCCTTCACGCTGGTCATGATCGTCCTGGTGACCTCCTCGTTCCTCAGCGCGACCTCGATCTCGCTGACCTCGCTCTGGCCCCTGGCCAAGATCGGGGCCAAGGAAGGGGGGACGTTCCTCAAGACGGTCGTCCGGGACGGCGTCGTCATGGGCCGCATCGGCGGCATCGCCTCGACCTCGGTCATCGTCATCACGCTCTGCTCGCCGCTCCTGGGTTTCCTCCTCTATAAGAAGAAGCTGAGATCGGCTTACGCCTACCTGCTGGCATCGGCGATCTGCGTCGCCTCGGTCCTGCTGGGCATCGCCTTCCCGGTGACCATGGCCCCGACGACCTGGATGATCGTCATCTCGGTCTACGTCCTCATTGCCGCGGGAGCGCCCGTCTGGCTCATCCTCCAGCCGCGCGACTTCATCAACGTCCAGATCCTCTACGGCGGCATCGGCCTGATGATCGCGTCGCTCTTCAGCGGCGGATTCCAGGGCTTGACGGTGACCATGCCGAAGTTCAACCTGGCGGAAGGGGCGCTGAGCCTCGGATTCATCTGGCCGATGATGTTCATCACCATCGCCTGCGGCGCCATCTCTGGCTTCCATTGCCTCGTCGCGGGAGGCACGACGGGCAAGCAGCTGGCCCAGGAGACCGACGCCCGCCGGGTCGGCTACAACGCCATGCTGCTCGAGTCGCTCCTGTCGGTCTGCGTCCTCCTGGCGCTCGGCGCGGTCATGGCTTTCGCCGACTACAAGGCTATCGTCTGGCCGGCCGACCCGGCCGTCAAGTCCAATCCCATCCTGGGCTTCTCTTTGGCCGCCGGCCAGCTCTTCCACCGGGGCCTGGGCATCCCGGTCGCCCTCGGCACGGTCTTCGGCATCCTGCTCGTCGAGGGCTTCGTCATCACCACGCTGGACGCGGCCGTCCGCCTCAATCGCTATCTCTTCGAGGAGCTCTGGTCGATCGCTTTCAGGAAGGTGCCGCGCCTGATGAAGCATTTCTGGTTCAATTCGGGGCTGTCGGTCGCGCTGATGTGGAGCTTGGCCTATTCGAACGCGTTCAATGCGCTCTGGCCGATCTTCGGCACCGCCAATCAGCTCCTTGCGGCCATGGCCCTGCTGACCGTCTCGGCCTGGCTGCTCCTGCGCAAGCGCAGGAACTGGTTCACGCTGGTCCCGGCCGTGTTCATGGTCGCGACGACCCTGGTGTCCCTGGGCATCCTGCTCAAAGGCTATATCGCCAAGGGCAACTATATCCTCATCGCGGCCGACCTCCTCCTCTTCGCCCTGTCGGCGGGCGTGGTCGTCCTCTTCCTGAAGACGTTCCTGAAGAAAAGGGGCGGGCCGGACGGCCAGCCGGCGGCGGCCTGAAAGGCATTCCTCATGGCGGAAAAACGCGATATCGTCATCATCGGGGGCGGGCCGGGGGGCTACCTGGCCGCCATGCGCGCGGCCCAGCTCGGCCGAAGCGTCACGCTCGTCGATCAGGACCGCATCGGCGGGACCTGCATCAACTACGGCTGCATCCCGACGAAATACCTCCTCCACCAGACCAAGGTCCTCAAGGAGCTGGCCGGATCACGGACGATCGAAGGACCGGTCGGCGAGGTCCGCCTGAACTGGGCCAAGGTCCAACAGGGCCGGCAGGCCGTCGTCGATCAGCTCGTCAAGGGGCTGGTCTTCCTGCTCGAGAAGGGCAAGGTCGAGATCGTCAAGGCCCCGGCCCGGCTGAGGGCGGACCGGACCGTCGTCGTCCGGGCGGCGGCGGGGGAGCGGGTCATCGAGGCGGGAACGGTCATCGTGGCCACGGGCAGCGTCGCGGCCGGCCTGCCGTTCCTCAAGGTCGACGGGGGGACGGTCATAACGAGCACGGAGGCGCTGACCCTGCCCGAGGTCCCGAAGAGCCTTCTCGTCATCGGGGCTGGGGCCATCGGTCTCGAGATGGGCTCGATCTACCGGCGGCTGGGGACCGATGTGACGGTCCTCGAGATCCTGCCGCAGATCCTGCCCGGCTCCGACAAGGAAGCGGTGACGCGGCTCGAGCGGGCGCTCAAGAAACAGGGCCTGAAGATCTTCACCGAGATGAGGATCGAGAGCGCCGTCGTCGAGGCCGGCGTCGCGACCCTCAAGGGGCTCTGCCTCAAGACCAACGCGGCTTTCGTACACAAGGCCGAAAAGGTCCTTCTCTCGGCCGGCCGGAAGCCCAACACGGCCGACCTCTTCGACGGGGAGCCGTTCCTGGCCTTGGACCGCGGCTTCATCAAGGTCGACGCGGGCCTCCGGACGAACGCCCCGGGTGTCTACGCCATCGGCGACGTCATCGGCGGGAAGCTCCTGGCCCACAAGGCCTATCACGACGCCATCGTCGCCGTCGAGAACGCCTGCGGGATGAGCCGGACCGTCGATTACGGCGCCCTCCCCGCGGCCGTCTTCACCGAGCCCGAGTTCGCCTCGGTCGGCCTGACCCAGGAGGAAGCCGAGGCCAAGGGCCTCAAGGTCAAGTCGGGGGTCTTCCCGCTCCAGGCGAGCGGCCGGGCCATGACCATGGAGGCGACCGACGGCCTGGTCAAGGTCCTGGCCGACGAGTCCAGCCGGGTCATCGGGGCCCACGTCGTCGCCCCGGGCGCCTCGGACATGATCCCGGTGCTGACCATGGCCGTGGCCAAGGGCCTGACGCTCGACGAGCTCGACCGCATCATCTATATCCACCCGACGCTGTCCGAAACGATCGGAGAGGCGGCCCTCAAGGCCGAGAACCGGGCCCTGCACATCCTGAACACCTGAAGAACGGGGACACACGCCCGATCCTCCCGCCGTTGAAAATTCCCGGGCGATTCTATACAATCGGGACGCTTTCCGGGGAAACATGCTGGAACTCGCCATCGCCTTCGCCGTCTTCGGGCTGATGTCGGCCGCCATGATCCTGGTCAACTCGCTCCTCGGCCCCCGGCGGCCCAACCCGGCCCGCGAGAAGCCCTTCGAGTGCGGCAGCCCGCCGCTCCAGGCGGCGATCGGCCCCGTTCCCATCCCGTTCTTCCTCGTCGCGCTGCTGTTCCTCCTCCTCGACGTCGAGATCGTCTTCTTCTACCCGATGGCGCTCGCCTTCCGGGGCCGGGGCCCGGCCGGTTTCGCGGCGATCGGCGCCTTCGTCCTCGTTCTCGGCCTGGGTTTCGTCTACGCCTGGAAGAAAGGGATCTTCCGCTGGACATGAGCGGCTTCGACACCTTCACGACCCGCCTCGAGACCGCCCTCGGCTGGGGCCGCAAGTTCTCCCTCTTCCACTACCCGTTCATCACCGCCTGCTGCGGCATGGAGTATATGTCGGCGGCCTGCGCCCACTTCGACATCGACCGCTTCGGCGCCGGCCTGACCCGGTTCTCCCCGCGGCAGGCCGATCTGCTGCTCGTCGTCGGCACCGTCACCCATAAGCTGGCCCCCGTCCTCCGGACGGTCTACGACCAGATGCTCGAACCGAAGTGGGTCATCGCCTTCGGCGCCTGCGCCGTGAGCGGCGGCATCTACCGGAATTACGCCGTCGTCCAGGGCATCGACCGGGTGGTCCCGGTCGACGTCTACATCCCCGGTTGCCCGCCGCGGCCGGAGACGGTCCTCGACGGCCTCCTGAAGCTCCAGGACAGGATCCAAAACCAGCCGCAGGATTGGCGATGGGGAAAGAAGCCCTGATCGGGGACATCCGGACGAGGCTCGGCGACGCCGTCGAGTCGGCCGGGGAGTCCTGCGGCGATGCCGTGCTCGTCATCCGGGCCGGCGCCGTCCGTGCCGTCATGGCCGCGCTCAAGGAGAAACCCTTCGACTATGCCATCCTCCTCGACCTGACCTGCGTCGATTTCGCGGCGGGGGAGGGGCGGCTCGAGCTCGTTTACCATCTCTTCTCGCTCTCGCGCAATGTCCGCCTGCGGCTCAAGGCCTCCGTTCCCGCCGACGACCCGGCCGTCGCGAGCCTCGTCGGGCTGTGGAAGAACGCCGACTGGCTCGAACGCGAGGCCTACGACATGTTCGGAGTTCGTTTCGACGGCCACCCCTACCTCAAGCGGCTCCTGACCTATGAGGGTTTCGAAGGGCACCCCTTGCGGAAATCCTACCCCTGGCGCCTGGCCCAGCCGCGCATCCCCATGAAGGACGACGTCTGAGATGGACTCCCTGACCCGGCTCCAGCGGGAGGCCCGGCCGGAGAGCATGCTCATCAATATGGGCCCGTCCCATCCGGCCATGCACGGCACGATCCGGATCATGCTCGAGCTCGACGCCGAGCGGATCCTCAACGCCGAGGTCGAGGTCGGCTACCTCCACCGCGGCTTCGAGAAGACCTGCGAACACCGGACCTGGTTCAACCTCCTGCCCTACACCGACCGCCTCAACTACGTCTCGCCGCTCATCAACAACCTGGGCTATGCCATGACCGTGGAGAAGCTCCTCGGCGTCTCCGTGCCCGAGCGGGCCCAGCTCATCCGGGTGCTCATGAGCGAGATGTCGCGCGTCTCGGATCACCTGACCTGCCTCGCGGCCATGGCCATGGAATGCGGGGCCTTCACCGTCTTCCTCTACATGATGAAGGCCAGGGAGTACCTCTGGGACGCGATCGAGTTCACGGCCGGGGCCCGGATGACGACCTCCTACATCCGCATCGGCGGCGTCCGGGCCGAGCTCCATCCCGACTGGCGGGCCTCGGTCGCGTCCGCGGTGAAGGAGACGCGCCGGGTCCTCAAGGACGTCTCGGGCCTGCTCGACGCGAACAGCATCTTCCAGGGCCGGACCCGCGGCGTCGGGACGATCTCCAGCGAGGACGCCCTGTCCTACGGCTGGACCGGTCCGTGCCTGCGCTCGACGGGCATCGCCTACGACGTGCGCAAGGCCAGCCCCTACCTCGTCTACGATCGCCTGTCGTTCGAGGTCCCGGTCGGCGAGCAGGGCGACAATTACGACCGCTACCTCGTCCGCATGCGCGAGATCGAGCAGAGCCTCCGGCTCCTCGAGCAGGTCTCGGTTCTCCTCCCCGCCGCGGCCCCTCTTCCCGAGGGCCCGGGCGTCGAGCCGGCCGAGGCCGTCCGGCTGTCGCGGCGGCAGAGGGTCGAAGGCCGCGTCGTCCTCTCGCCCAACCTCGAGGGCTCAGAGAGGGAGCGCCTCGCGGAGCTCGCGACATCGGACGCCGGCGCCGCTCCCGGCGTCGGCGCGCGCGGCGTCGGCGTGCCGCCGAAAGAGGCGACCTATACGACGATGGAGGGCCTCATCGACCACTTCCTGTTCTTCATGGGCGGCAAGGGGATCCGGCCGCCCAAGGGCGACGCCTATTTCTCGGTGGAGGGGGGCAACGGCGAGGTCGGCTTCTACATCGTCTCCGACGGCTCGGATAGGCCCTACCGCCTGCACCTCCGGGCCCCCTGCTTCCACATCGTCTCCGCCCTGGAGCAGCTCATCCGAGGCCGGCTCGTCGCGGACGTCATCCCGACCTTCGGCTCGATGAACATGATCGGCGGGGAGCTCGACCGATGAGCTACGTTCCCTCGCCGGCGGCCCTCGAGCGGATCGAAAGGGCCATCGCCCTCTATCCCGAGCCCGCGGCGGCCCTGCTCCCCGTCCTCCACGCCCTCCAGGACGAGGCGGGTTTCATCGCGCCGGAGGCGGAGGTCTGGGCGGCCGGGAAGCTCGGCATCGCCCCGATCCGGGTCCGCGAGGTCGTCACGTACTACACGATGTTCCGCCGCCAGCCGGCGGGGCGGACGCTCATCGAGGTCTGCCGCAACTTGAGCTGCACGCTGGCCGGCTCCGAGGACCTCGTCGGCTTCCTCCGGGAGCGGCTCGGGCTTTCGCCGGGGAGCGACACGACGGCCGACGGACGGTTCACGTTGGTCACCGTCGAATGCCTCGGCCACTGCGATCACGCGCCCTGCCTCCAGGTCGACGGCGTCGACCACGGCCGGATGACGAGGGACAAGGCCGAAGACCTGGTCCGGGAGCTCGGAACGAAATGAGCGACCCGGCCGTCCATCTCCTTCCCGCCGACGACGCGTCGTGGCGCCTCGAGTCGTACGTGGCCCGGGGCGGCTACGAGGCCGCCCGCAGGGCCTTGACATCCATGGCCCCGGCCGACATCGTGGCCGAGGTCCGCAAAGCGGGCCTCCGGGGCCGGGGAGGCGCGGGCTTTCCGGCCGGGTTGAAGTGGTCGTTCGTCCCGCAGGACCGGCCCGGCCCGCGGTATCTCTGCGTGAACGCCGACGAGGGCGAGCCGGGGACGTTCAAGGACCGGGCCATCCTGGTCCGGGATCCCCATCGCCTCCTCGAAGGCATGATCATCGCCGCCTACGCCGTCGGCATCCGCACGGCCGTCGTCTACATCCGCGGCGAATACGAGCGCATCGCCGGCCGCTTCCGGGAGGCCGTCGAGGAGGCCCGCGGCCGGGGGTTCCTCGGTCCGGCCGTCTTCGGCACGGGCTTCTCGCTCGACGTCATCGTCCACTTCGGAGCGGGGGCTTATATCTGCGGGGAGGAGACCGCCCTTCTCGAGTCGGTCGAAGGCCGGCGCGGCCAGCCCCGGCTCAAGCCGCCGTTCCCCGCCGTCGTCGGGCTGTTCGGGGCGCCGACGGTCATCAACAACGTCGAGACGCTGGCCAGCGTCCCCCCGATCATCGCCCGCGGCGCGGACTGGTTCGCCGCTTTCGGTCGCCCCAAGGATTGCGGCACCCGGCTCTTCGGTGTCAGCGGCGCGGTCCGGCGGCCCGGCCTCTACGAGCTGCCGACGGGGACGCCCTTGCGCGCGGTCGTCTGGGAGCACGCCGGCGGCCCGCCCGAAGGGGTCGCTGTCAAGGCGGTCATCCCGGGCGGGCTGTCCGCGCCGCTCCTGCGGGCCGACGAGCTCGAGACGCCCATGGACTTCGAGTCGCTGGCCCAGGCCTGCTCCATGATCGGGTCCGCCGCGGTCATCGTCGTCGGCGACCGCACGCGCATCCTCGACGTCCTGGCGGTCATCGCCCGTTTCTACGCCCATGAGTCGTGCGGCCAGTGCACGCCGTGCCGGATCGGGACCTCCTGGATCCATAAGACGGTACGGAGGATCGCCGCGGGCCGGGGGCGGAGCGCGGACCTCGACCTCATCCTCGACCTGGCCGACGGGATGAAGATGCGGACCCTCTGCCCGATGGGCGACGCGGCGGCCCTGCCCGTACATGCCCTGGTCTCGAAGTTCAGGGACGAGCTCGAGCGGGAGGTCGTCCGGTGAGCGGGGCGAAGACGGTCGGCCTGACCATCGACGGCCTTGCCGTCCGCGTCGCCGAGGGCGTGAGCGTCCTGCGTGCCGCCGAGGGAGCGGGGATCGACATCCCGCACTTCTGCTACCACCCCGCCTTCGAGGCCGTGGGAGGCTGCCGCATGTGCCTGGTCGAGATCGAAGGCCTGCCCAAGCTCGAGCTCTCCTGTTCGACCGCCGTCCGGGAGGGGATGGTCGTGCGAACGGCGACGGCGCGCGTCCGGGAAGCCCGGCGCGATGTCCTCGAGTTCCTCCTGGCCGAGCACCCGCTGGACTGTCCCGTCTGCGACAAAGCCGGCGAGTGCCGGCTCCAGGACTATTACGAGGCCCACGGCCGCTTCCCCGGCCGGTTCCTCGAAGCCAAGGAGAAGAGGGAGAAGCTGGTGCCGATCGGCCGGGGGCTGGTGCTCGACCGCGAGCGCTGCATCCTCTGCACGCGCTGCGTCCGTTTCCTGCGCCGGGTCACCGGCACCGGCGAGCTGGGCGTTTTCGAGCGCGGCGTCCGTTCCGAGATCGGCGTCTACGAGGAGTCCCGGATCGACAACGGCTACGCCGGCAACCTCGTCGATATCTGCCCGGTCGGGGCCATCACCGACACGGACTTTCGGTTCCGGACGAGGACCTGGTTCCTGGAGAGACGGCCCTCGGTCTGCCCGCGCTGCGGCCGGGGCTGCGCCGTGGTCGTCGAATCGGTCACCGGCCATCCCCTCGGCCCAGGGGAGCGCCGGGTCCTCCGCGTCCGGGCGGCCGAAAACCAGGCCGTCAACGGCTGGTGGATATGCGACCTCGGACGGGCCGGACGCCGGGAGGCCGACGAAGGCCGGGCCCGGTCATCGGACGCGCTCTTCGATTGGCGCAAGGCCGCCGCCGAGGTCGCGGCCCGCCTGCGGGCCGTCTCCGACCCGGACCGGATCGCCGTCGTCCTCCACAGCGCCCTGACGTGCGAGGAGCTCGAGCTGGCCCGCCGGATCTTCGTCGACGGGCTGAAGCTCCGGGGCGTCTTCTTCGCCGACCCGGAGCCCGGAGCCGCGGACGGGCTCCTGCTCACGGCGGAGCGCGTGCCCAATGCCCGGGGCGTCCGCGAGGCCGGATTCACGCCGCGCCTTCCGGACCCTGAGCGGCTCTCTCGTTCGACGGATGTCCTGCTCGTCTTCGGCCCGCACCTGGCCGGCCATTTTCCCGCCGACGGGTTGGCCCGGGCCCTGGAGCCGATCGCCGCGAAATTCGTCATCGCGAGCCACGCCGGGGTCCTCGACGGGATGGCCGATCTGGTCGTGCCTGTCACCGTACCTTATGAAAAATCAGGGACTTATATCAACTTCGACGGCCTGCGCCAGACATTCGCCAAGGCTGTCGAACCGGCCCGGGGCGTCCCGTCCGAGCGCCAGCTCCTGGTCTGCCTGGCCCGCGGGCTCGGCCTGAACACGGGGGAGACCGATGTCTGCTGACGCGCTCATCGTCCTGGTCAAGGTCGTCCTGACCTTGACCTGGACCTTGCTCCTGGCCCTTTTCCTGACCTGGGTCGAGAGGAAGCAGAGCGCCGTCATGCAGGACCGCATCGGGGCCAACCGGGCCTCGGTCTTCGGCCTGCGTCTCTTCGGTCTCTTCCAGCCCTTCGCCGACGCCATCAAGATGTTCTTCAAGGAGGACTTCGCCCCGACCTTCGCCCAGCGGGCGCTCCACGGATTGGCGCCGGCCGTGTCCTTTTTCTGCGTCGCCGTGACCATGGTCGCCGTGCCCTTCGGCGACACGGTGCGCCTGTTCGGCCGGGCCATTCCGCTCCAGGTCGTCGACCTCGACGCCGCGCTCCTCTTCGTCCTGGCCATGCTCAGCCTCGGCATCTACGGCATCCTGGTCAGCGGCTGGGCCTCGTCGAACCGTTTCGCCCTGATCGGCAGCCTCCGCGGCGCCGCCCAGCTCGTCTCGTATGAGGTCGCCCTGGGACTTTCACTCGTCGGCCTGATCATGGTCTTCCCCTCGCTCCGTCTTTCCGCGCTGGTCGCGCACCAGGGCGGGTCGCTTTTCGGCGTTCTGCCGAAATGGGGCGTCTTCCTCCAGCCCCTCGGCTTCGCCGTCTTCTTCCTGGCCGGGATGGCCGGGACCAAGCGGGTGCCCTTCGACATGCCCGAGGGCGAGTCGGAGATCATCGGCTTCTACGCGGAATACGGCGGTCTCAAGTTCGGACTGTTCATGTTCACCGATTTCCTCGAGGTCATCGTTCTCGCCGCCCTATCGACGACGCTCTTCTTCGGCGGCTGGCAGGTGCCCTGGCTCGGCGACGGCGGCTTCGCCTTCCCCTGGGGAGGGAAGTGGGCCGTGGCCCCTTGGGCCGTCACGGTCCTCCGGGTCCTCTCCTTCAACCTCAAGGTCCTCTTCTTTTGCTGGCTCCAGATCCTGGCCCGGTGGACCTACCCCCGGTTCCGCTACGACCAGGTCATGGATTTCGGCTGGAAGGTCCTCGTGCCCCTCGGCGTCCTCAATCTCCTGGCCACGGGTCTCGTCCTGGCGGTGAGGTAGGCGCAAGATGCGGAAGGCCTGGAACGCCGCGAAGGAGATCCTGAGGGGGGCGGGGATCACCGCCCGCCACTTCTTCGTCAACATGACCTTCCACACGCTGAAGCTTTTCGGGATCCGGACGAGGAGAAGGGGAGCGGTGACCATTCAGTACCCGGAGGAGCGGAAGGAGCTCTCGCCCCGGCACCGCAGCCTCCACCGGCTCCGGCCCCGGCCGGACGGGAAGCCGAGCTGCGTCGCCTGCATGCTCTGCGTCACGGTCTGCCCCTCGGAGTGCATCACCGTCGAGGCGGCCGAGGGCGACGATCCCGAAGATCAAAAGCACGCGGCCCGCTTCGTCGTCGACCTGGACCGTTGCTGCTTCTGCGGCTTTTGCGTCGAAGCCTGTCCCGTCGACGCCATCCGCATGGACACGGGCGAGATCCGGCTGGCCTCGACCTCCCGGGCAGGACTGGCCAAGAGACTGGACGCCGAATGATCCCGCCCGCCGACCGGATCACCGTGGGCGACGCCGAGATCGTCCGGATCCTCGACGGCACCTTCCGGGTCGATGGCGGGGCCATGTTCGGCGTCGTCCCGAGGACGCTCTGGGCCAAGCGGGCGGTCCCGGACGCCGAGAACAGGATCATTCTGGCCCTCAACTGCTACCTCGTCCGCACGCCCGGGGCGACGCTCCTGCTCGACACCGGGGTGGGCCCGGACGTCGCCCGGCGCCACGCCGACTTCTACTCGATCGAGCGCGGCCCCGGGCTCTTCGGCGGTCTCGCCGGGATGGGCTTCGCCCCCGCCGATATCGACGTCGTCGTCAACAGCCATCTGCATTTCGACCACTGTGGCGGAAATACCCTCCGCACGCCCGAGGGGACATGGGCGCCGGCCTTTCCCCGGGCCCGCTACGCCGTACAGCGCAGGGAGTGGGAACAGGCTATGCATCCCGTCGAGCGGGACAAGCCCAGCTACATCCCGGCCCGCCTCAAACCCCTGGAGGGCTCCGGCCGGCTGGCGCTTCTCGACGGGAATGCGCCCCTCGCGCCCGGCGTCGAGGCGGTCGTCGTCGGAGGCCACACGGCCGCCCACATGGGGATCAAGGTCTCCTCCGGCGGGCGCATCTTTTTCTTCCTGGCCGACGCCGTGCCTACGGCGGCTCACATCGACCTGCCGTACATCATGAGCTACGACCTCTACCCCGTGGAGACCTTCGACAACAAGAAGGAGCTTCTCGAACGGGCCGTCGCGGAGGGTTGGACGCTGGGCTTCAGCCACGAGCTCCGGCATCCGTTCGGGACGCTCCGCCGGGACGGCCGGACGACCGCGTTCGTCCCCTCGTCCGGGCCCGAAAACGATTGACTTTTTCCCCCTGCCTCTTTATGATGTGGCTTCCAATTTTCGAGGAGGTTCGTTCATGAAGAAAGTGACGGTCGAAGAGCTGTTGGCCAAGGCCCACCAGCCTTCCCTGGACGCCCCGAGGCTCCACAGGTTCTACAAGGGCAAGATGGGCACCGCCCTGAAGTGCCGGGTCCGCGACTTCAACGATTTCGCGATCTGGTACACGCCCGGCGTCGCCGCGGTCTGCAAGGAGATCGCCGCCGACAAGCAGAAAGCCTACGAGTACACCAACAAGTGGAATTCCGTGGCCGTCATCAGCGACGGCACCCGGGTCCTCGGGCTCGGCGACATCGGCCCCGAGGCCGGCCTGCCGGTCATGGAGGGCAAGGGCATCCTCTATAAGTACCTGGGCGGCGTCGACGCCTTCCCCATCTGTCTCGACGAAAAGGACCCCGACAAGATCATCGCCATCGGCCGGGCGCTCCAGCCGTCGTTCGGCGGCTTCAACCTCGAGGACATCAGTCAGCCCAAGTGCTTCAGGATCCTCGACGAGCTCAGGTCCCAGTGCGAGATCCCGGTCTGGCACGACGACCAGCAGGGCACGGCTTGCGTCACGGTGGCCGGGTTGATCAACGCCCTCAAGATCGTCAAGAAGGATATCGCCGAGGTCAAGGTCACCGTCGTCGGGGCCGGCGCCTCGGGCATCAACATCGCCCACCAGATCATGCTGGCCGGGGCCAACGGCGACAACATGCTCTCCGTCGACTCGAAGGGCATCCTGTCCCGCGACCGGGCCGACCGGGAGAACCTGCAGAAGAACTTCAAGGAAAAGTGGGATATGTGCCTGCGGACCAACCCCAAGGGCAAGCAGGGCTCGATCGCCGACGCCCTCCAGGGCGCCGACGTCCTCATCAGCGCGTCCACTCCCGGACCCGGCACGATCAAGCCGGAGTGGATCAAGGCCATGGCCAAGGACGCCATCGTCTTCGCCGAGGCCAATCCCATCCCCGAGATCTGGCCCTGGGAGGCCAAGGAAGCCGGCGCCCGCATCGTCGCGACGGGCCGGTCCGATTTCCCCAACCAGGTCAACAACTCCCTCGGCTTCCCCGGCATCTTCCGGGGCGCCCTGGACGTCCGGGCCAAGACGATCACCGACGGCATGTGCATCGCCGCCGCCCGCGAGCTGGCCAAGGTGGCCGAGGACAAGGGCATCCACGAAGAATACATCATCCCCAACATGGACGAGTGGGAGGTCTTCCCCCGCGAGGCCGTGGCCGTAGGGTCCAAGGCCATCGAGGAAGGCGTCGCCCGGTTCAACTTCCCGGCCGACGTGCGCTTCAAGATGGCCGAGGAGATCATCCGGGCCGCCCGCGAGGACGTCCAGAAGAAGATGAGGGAAGGGGTCATCATCGACCCGGACAAGTGATCCCGGGCCCCTAGAGAACGGAACGACAGGGGAGGGCGAGGCGGAACATGGATGTTTTCCTCGTCCTCCCCTTTTTTTTCTACCGATTTGACAACGGCTCGCTCCTTGTGGTATAAGATTTGACAATAAAGGTATTTGTCTATCGGTCCTATCGGAGAAGAACACCAACGCTCCCCACGTCGTCGCCTATCTCACGTTAATCATAAAGTGATACCTAAAGGAGGTAAAATCATGAAGAACATCGTGAAAGGCCTGATTCTGGCGCTCGTCGTCGTGTTCGCGTTCACGAGCTGCGCCAAGCAACCCACCCAGCTGATGGACGCCGCCAAGGCTTCCATCCAGGGTGTCATCGACGCCAAGGGCGGCGTCTACGCGAAGGACGAGCTGAACAAGCTCCAGGGCGACCTGCAGGCCGCTCTCGACACCATCACGGCTCAGTCCAAGAAATTCTTCAAGAAGTACGGCCCGGCCAAGGAGATGCTGAACAAGGTCGTTGCCGACGCCGACGCCGTCAAGGCCCTCATCCCCGGACGGATCGCCGAGGCCAAGGCCGCCGCCGAGACCGCCATCGGTGAGGCCAAGACCGTGTTCGAAGAGGCCAAGGCCCTCCTCGAGAAGGCTCCCAAGGGCAAGGGCACCAAGGCCGACATCGAGGCCATGAAGGTCGACCTGGCCGGCATCGAGACCGCGATGGCCGACGTCGACGCCGCCATGGCCGCCGAGGACTACTTCGGCGCCAAGGACAAGGCTGCCGCCATCAAGGACAAGGCCGCCGCGATCGTCGAGCAGATCAACGCCGCCATCGCCAAGGTCAAGGGACGGTAAGTCTCCGCGCCTTGAGTTTTCGCAGAACAGCCGTCCTGATACTGGCTGTTTTGCTCTTCGGTTGTCGAACCGCGCCGGTCCCTCCGGAAGTCCTGGAAGCCGACCTTCAGGAACAGGATCTTCGGAGGGCCGGTGCTTCTCTTTTCGCCGGCCGGGAGCACGCGGCCTACGTCCAGTCCCTGAAGTCCGCCCGGGCGACCCTTGAGGCGCAGAACCTCAAGCTGGGGTGGTTCCGGGACTACGGACGCGTGCGCCGGGAATTCGAAGCCGTCCTCCTCGCCGGCAACACCCTCAAGTCGACCGTCCAGACGGTCGTCTCCCGCCGGTCCGCCGCCGCCTCCGAGGCAGCCGAGACGGTCCGCCGCCGCCTCCGTACCCTCGACGAACTGACCCTGTCCCTGGTCGAGCGGGGCGAGGCCCGCAAGAAGCTGTCCCGGGCGGCCTTAGCCCTGGCCGAGGCCGACGGGTTGGTCGAGGGGAAGGATTTCGAGGCGGCCTCGGTCCAGATCGAGGCCGCTTCGGCCCTGGCCGCCGAGGCCGAAAAGGCCGTCGTCTCCCATATCTCGCGCTACCTCGACCCCGACCAGGTCAGATCCTGGAAGCTAGCGGCCGAAGAGACGATCGCCGAATCGAAGCGCCGCGGCATCACCGTCGTCATCGTCAGCAAGCTGGAGCGGCGGTTGGCGGTCTACCGGAACGGCGGTCTTTATCGGACCTACGAGGTCGGCTTGGGCTTCAACGGCCTGGCCGACAAGCGATACGCCGGCGATAACGCCACCCCCGAGGGGCGCTACGCCGTCGTCCGGAAGATCCCGTCCAGCCTGTACTACAAGGCCTTGCTCATCAACTATCCCAACGACGAGGACCGGCGCTGGTTCGCCAGGGAAAAGGCCCGGGGGACGATCCCGCGGTCGGCGTCGATCGGGGGAGACGTCGAGATCCACGGCGGGGGGCAGGACAGCCTGACCCGCGGCTGCGTCTCGCTCGACAACGCCAGGATGGACGAGCTCTACGCCCTGGTCGGGGTCGGCACCCCGGTCACGATCATCGGGACGATGGAGCTCGAGAATTACGTCATCAAAGCGATCCGGGACAACTGACATGACCATCAAGAGGATCCTTATCGCGCTGGCCGCCCTCCTTTGGCTGGGCTTCCTGTCCGTGGTCGGGGCGGCCTACTTCCTCGGCCTCAAGCAGGCCGCGGGCTGGCCGGGCGACGGCCGGGACGAGCCGGTCGCCGCAAAGGACGTGCCCAAGGCCGAGAGGAACGTCCAGCAGCTCGAAAAGAAGATGACCGGGCTCCTGCCGAAGGGCCTCTACATCGTCATCGACACGGCCGAGAACAGGCTCTTCCTCAAGAACGGCGCGGAGATCGTGCGGGAGGCGGTCGTCTCCTGCGGCAGCGGCGTCGTCCTCGAGGAGCCGGGCGGCAAGAAGCGCAGCTGGGTCTTCGACACGCCGCGCGGGGAGTTCAGCGTCAAATCCAAGATCACCAACCCCTACTGGGTCAAGCCGGACTGGGCCTTCATCGAGGAGGGGGAGACGATCCCCAAGGCGATGGAGGACCGGATCGAGTCGGGCACCCTGGGCGATTACGCCCTTGGGTTCGGGCAGGGGTATTTTATCCACGGGACGCTCTACACGCGGCTCCTGGGGCGGAACGTCACGCACGGTTGCGTCAGGGTCGGGGACGAGGACCTCAAAGCCATATTCAAGGTCGTCCCCATAGGCGCGAAGATCTACATTTATTGAGACATATCCCATGAAAAAGTCGATGGTCGGCATGGCAGTGGCGGTGATGATGATGGCCTCCTGGGGCGCGGCGGCCGCGACGGACCGGGCGGCGCTGGCCAAGAAACAGAGCTCGCTGGCCTCCGAGTATACGTTGGCCAAGGAATCGAACTTCTATTTCGTCTTCGACGTCCTCGGCCGCAAGCTCGAGCTGAGGGTCCGCGGCATGGTCCTCCGGACCTGGCCCCTCCGATCGATGAGGTTCTGGGGCCGGCCGGGTTTCACCGGCTCGGTCGAGCTCGTCAAGAAGACGACGCTCAAGGCCCCCGAGAGGATCGTCATCAAGCCGGGCGAGGAGGAGGCCCTGGTCAAGGTCCCCGCGCCGGCGGCGAAGCCGGACCCGGCGAAAGCCGCGGCTCCGGCGACCGCGGCCGATTACGACCTCGAGGCGCTCGAGCTGAGGGATATGCCCGAGAGGTTCAGCCTCGATTTCGACAACGGTCTCCATGTGACCGTCAAGGCCAAGAATGCCGACTCGGGAGGATTCTTCAAGAAGCTGGCCGGCACCTGGCAATGGTACGTGGCCTTGCCCCTGAGGTCCGTCTTCGGAGCCCGCGACGGGAAGACGCTTTCTGAACTGGAGCTGACCTTCGAGGACGAGAAGGACGCCCAATCCATCTACTGGCATTTCTTCGACGGGATCAAGGGGCTGATCTTCTAAAAAGCTCTGAAAATAATGGTTATATACGAATATTGGAAATCTTTGTCTTAGTACTTGACAACGATACGCTAAGATTTTATAATATGAACTTACTAAATTGAAATCACCAGGAGGACATCATGGGTAAGATAATCGGCATCGACCTGGGTACGACGAACTCGGTCGTCGCCATCCAGGAAGGCGAAAAGACGACCGTCATCCCGAACGAAGAGGGCGGCCGGACGACGCCGTCCGTGGTCGCTTTCTCGGCCAAGGGCGAGATCCTGGTCGGGCAGGTGGCCAAGCGGCAGCGGGTGACCAATCCGGAGAATACCATCTACTCGATCAAGAGGTTCATGGGCCGGCGCTTCGGCGAGGTCGGCCAGGAGATCAAGCAGGTCCCGTTCAAGGTGACGGAAGCCCAGAACAGCGACGTCCGCGTCGAGGCCCACGGCAAGATGTATGCCCCGCCCGAGATCTCGGCGTTCATCCTCCAGAAGCTGAAAAAGGCCGCCGAGGACTACCTCGGTGAGAAGGTCGACCGGGCCGTCATCACGGTTCCGGCCTACTTCAACGACAGCCAGCGCAAGGCCACCAAGGACGCCGGGCAGATCGCCGGCCTCAAGGTCGAGCGCATCATCAACGAGCCGACGGCCGCGGCCCTGGCCTACGGCATGGACAAGAAGAAGGACGAGATCATCGCCGTTTACGACTTCGGCGGCGGCACCTTCGACATCTCCATCCTCGAGGTCGGGGAGGGGGTCGTCGAGGTCAAGGCCACCAACGGCGACACGCACCTCGGCGGCGACGACCTCGACCAGCGGGTCCAGGACTGGATCGTCCAGGAGTTCCGCCGGGAGTCCGGCATCGATCTGACCAAGGACAAGATGGCCATCCAGCGGCTCAAGGAGGCCGCGGAGAAGGCCAAGGTCGAGCTCTCGACCACCATGGAGACCGAGATCAACCTGCCCTTCATCACCGCCGACGCCTCCGGGCCGCGGCACCTCCTGATGAAACTGACCCGGGCCAAGCTCGAACAGCTCTGCGAGGACCTCGTTCAGCGCTCGGTCGCCCCGGTGCGCCAGGCCCTGGCCGACGCCAATCTCAAGGCCTCGGACATCCGCGAGGTCATCCTCGTCGGCGGACAGACGCGCATGCCCCGCATCCAGCAGCTCGTCCACGAGCTCTTCGGCCGGGAGCCCCACAAGGGCGTCAACCCGGACGAGGTCGTGGCCGTCGGCGCGGCCATCCAGGGCGGCGTCCTGTCGGGCGACGTCAAGGACGTGCTCCTGCTCGACGTCACGCCGCTGACCCTGGGCATCGAGACCCTGGGCGGCGTCTTCACCCGGATGATCATCCGCAACACGACCATCCCGACCAAGAAATCCGAGATCTTCTCGACGGCCTCGGACAATCAGCCGAGCGTCGAGATCCACGTCCTTCAGGGCGAGCGCGAGATGGCCGCCCACAACCGGACCCTCGGCCGTTTCCATCTCGACGGCATCCCGCCGGCCCCCCGGGGTATCCCCAAGGTCGAAGTGACCTTCGACATCAACGCCGACGGCATCCTCCATGTCTCCGCCAAGGACATGGGCACGGGCAAGCAGCAGGCGATCACCATCACCGGGCACAGCGGCCTCGACGAAAAAGAAATCAACCGCATGGTCAAGGACGCCGAAACGAACGCCGCCGAGGACAAGAAACGGCGGGAGACGATCGACGCCCGCAACCACGCCGACCAGCTCGTCTACGGCATCGAGAAGCTCCTCCGCGAGAACAAGGAGAAGGTCCCGGCCGAGGAGGCCGAGCGCCTGCAGAAGGAGATCGACGCCACCAAGCGGGCCATCGAGTCGGACGACCTGGAACGGATCCGGAAAGCCACCGAGGACCTGTCCAAGGCCTCGCACAAGCTGACGGAGATGATGTACCAGCAGGCCGGTCCCCAGCCGGGTCCGGGGGCGCCGGGCGGCCCCGGCGCCCAACAGCAGCAGTCGGCCCCCGGCGGCGACGGCCGCGGCGACGGCTCCGACGGGGAGGTCATTGACGCCGAGGTGGTCGACGACGATAAAAAGAACTAGGCCCCGCGGCCTCTGACGGGTACAATGGGGCCCGGAGCGGGCCCCGCGCGGCTGTCCGAGGAGAGGTCATGGCGAAAGACTATTACCAGATCCTGGGCGTCGCCCGGGGGGCGGCCTTGGCCGACATCAAGAAGGCCTACCGGAAGCTCGCCCGCAAGTTCCACCCCGACCTCAATCCCGGCGACAAGACGGCCGAGGCGCGCTTCAAGGAGATCCAGGAAGCCTACGCCGTCCTCAGCGATCCGAAGAAGCGGGCTTCTTACGACCAGTTCGGCGACCTCGGAGGGGCCTCTTCCGGCCCCGGGGCCGGACCGGGCGGGGGGCCGGGCGGGCCGGGTTTCGAGGGCTTCGATTTTTCCGACTACGGCTCCTCGACCTTCCGGGATTTCTTCGAGACGATCTTCCGGGGCGGCGGCGTCCGCGGCCCCGAGGCCACGGCCGGCGGACCGGAGCGCGGCGAGGACCTGCAGTATTCGATGTCCATCGACTTCGAGGACGCCATCCGCGGCGTCCAATCGCGCATCCGGGTCAACCGCCAGGCCGCCTGCGAGGCCTGCGGCGGGCACGGCCACGTCTCCGGCGGACGGCGACGGACCTGCCCGACCTGCGGCGGGAGCGGCCGCGGATCCGTGCAGCGCGGATTCATGAAGTTCGCGGGCGCGTGCCCGGCCTGCGGCGGGACGGGCCAGGCCCCCGGCGAGCCCTGCCGCTCCTGCGACGGTCGGGGCTGCGTCCCGAAGTCCGATCTCATCAACGTCCGCATCCCGGCCGGGGTCGACAACGGCTCCCGGGTCCGCGTCCCGGGCCGCGGCAACGCGGGGCGCGCCGGCGGCCCGCCGGGGGACCTCTACATCGTCATCGAGGTCGCCCCGCACGCGTTCTTCCGCCGCGAGGGGCCCGACATCTCGATCCGCGTGCCCATCACCGTGCCCGAGGCCACCTTGGGCGCCAAGATCGACGTGCCGACCCTGTGGGGCCGGACGACCATCCGCATCCCGCCGGGAACGAAATCGGGCCAGAAATTCCGGATCAAGGAGCAGGGCGCGCCGGCGGCCGGGCGCAAAGGGGGGCGCGGCGACGAGTTCGCCGAGGTCTACATCGTGCCGCCCCCGCACGACGACGAGCGGGTCCGCGAGCTGATGAAGGAGCTCCAGAACCTCTCGGGGCCGAACCCCAGGGGGGCGACGGGGATGAACTGACATGACCAAGACGCGCAAGGAAACGAAAAAGGGGCCGAGCAAGTACTATCACATATCCAGCGTCGCCAAGATGTACAACATCCATCCCCAGACGCTCCGTCTCTACGAAAGGGAAGGCCTGCTGGCCCCTTCCCGGAGCGAGGGCAACACCCGCCTCTATTCCGGCGAGGACCTCAAGCGGCTCGAGCTCATCCTCAACCTCATCAGGGACCTCGGGGTGAACCTGGCCGGCGTCGAGGTCGTCCTCAACATGCGGTCCAAGATCGAACGCATCGAGGGCGAGGTCAACGAGTTCCTGGACTACGTCCGGCGCGAGTTCTTCGAGGGCAAAGAGGAGGAATTCGAGGCCCGCAAGAGGGCCCTGGTCCACTTCCGCCCGGGCGGCGTCGTCAAGGTCGACAGCGGCGACGAGTGAGGCATGAACCCCAAGGACTTCGTCGAATCGAGGAACCTCAGGCACTACCTGGAGGAGATCGCCCGGTTCCCGGCCCTGACCGAAGAAGATGAGAAGAGCCTCGGCGAGAGGATCCGCCAGGGCGACAAGGAAGCCCTGCAGAGCCTGGTCAAGTCCAACCTCAAGTTCGTCGTCTCCTACGTCAAGAAATACCGCGGCATGGGTCTGGGCCTGCTCGACCTCATCGACGAGGGCAACATCGGGCTGATCGAGGCCGCCAAGCGCTTCGATCCCACGAAGGGCGTGCGCTTCGTCTCCTACGCCGTCTGGTGGATCCGCCAGGCCATCATCCACGCCCTGACGCTCTATTCCCGCGTCTATGCCATCCCCCAGAAGCTGGCCGACCAGATCTCGCTCATGCGGAGGAAGACGGCCGAGCTCAAGGCCGACCTCGGCCGCGAGCCGACCCGGGAGGAGATCGGCCGGGCCATGGGCATCCCCGAGACCGACGTCGAGGACCTCGAGATCCTGGGGGAGAGGAACCTGTCCCTGAGCGACAAGGTCAACGACGACGACCTCGAGGTCGAGGACCGCATCAGCGATCCCGCCTCCCCCTCGGTCGAATACCAGATCATCAAGGCCTCGGTCCAGCAGCAGATCCGGGAGATCCTGGGGGAGCTGGATGACAAAGAGGCACTTGTGCTAAAATTAAGGTTCGGGCTGGACGATGACCGGCCGCGGACCCTCCAGGAGATCGGCGACCAGCTCCAGCTGACCCGGGAGAGGATCCGCCAGATCGAGCAAAAGGCCATGCGCAAGCTCAGCCGCTCGAACAAGCTCCAGCACCTCAAAGGGTACCTGAATTGAGCGAAAAGACGGTCTGCGGGAAGTGCCAAGGGACGGGCTGGCTCCTCGAGGACGCCGGCGGCTCCCAGGTGGCCAAGCGGTGCGCCTGCTTCGGCGAGCGCTGCAAGCAGTCGCTCCTCGACCAGGCCAACATCCCGCGCCGCTACCAGACCTGCCGGCTGGACAACTTCGAGGTCCACAACGATTCCCACCGGGACGCCCTGAAGATCTCGCGGCAGTTCGTCAAGAACTATCCGGCCCAGGACGTCGGGCTGGTCTTCATCGGCCCCTGCGGGGTGGGGAAGACCCACCTGGCCGTGGCCATCATCCAGGAGCTCATCCGGACCAAGGACGCGTCCTGCATCTTCTACGACTTCCGCGACCTGATCCGGGAGATCCAGAGCACCTTCACCCCGGACTCGACCCTCTCGGAAAGCGACGTCCTGACCCCGGTCTTCTCGTCCGAGGTCCTGGTCCTCGACGAGCTGGGGGCCAAGCGGACGACGGCCTGGGTCGAGGAGACCGTCTTCTACATCATCAACCACCGTTACAACCACAAGAAGATGACCCTGTTCACGACCAACTACCCGGACGTCGACGAGGAGGAGGACAAGCGGGACTCCTTCTACAAGAAGGGCGGGGACACGCTCATCGACCGCATCGGGGTCCGGCTCCGTTCGCGCATCTACGAGATGTGCAAGGTCGTCGAGATGGCCGGCGACGACTACCGCAAAATGGCCAAGCAGGCCAGCTACCGGTTCTAGGGGCTAGCCCTCACCCCCTCTGTCAGTATGGTTGTTGCCTTTTCATCGGCTTTTTGCTAAATTAGCTCGGCCTGCTCCTCGGTAGCTCAATCGGCAGAGCGGGTGGCTGTTAACCACTAGGTTGCAGGTTCGAGTCCTGCCCGAGGAGCCATTCTTTCCCGCCCGCCGTCCTTCCTCCGCCGGATCTTAGACCGATTCCCCACGCTTTCGGGCCTCTGCCGGCCATTCCCCGGCTTAACCGAGATTTGTCCCATCCTTAATCGTACCTTAACCGGGCCTCCCTATCATGGGCGCGTACCAAACTCATAAAAGGAGTCTAGAGTATGCGCAAAGTCCTGAGAAAGGCCACCGATCTGGCGCTGGGTATCCTGATGCTGCCGATGGTCAGCCTGATGAGCCTGATGGCCCAGACCACGACCCCGCCCCCCCAGACGCTTCTCCGCCACCGTCTACTTCGACTACCGCGCTTTCCTGACGAACGACGGTCCCGTGACCTTCAAGCCGACGTCCCCGACCACCGCCTACAAGAGCAACGCGTTCGTCTTCCGGCGGGCCTACTTCACCTACGAGAACAAGATCAACGACAACCTGAAATTCCGCTTCCGCATCGACGCCGACAACACCGCCAACGTCACCGGCGTCACCCTGACCGGCTCGCCCGTGACCGGCGTCACCACGAGCACGGACGGCAAGCTGCGGCCCTTCCTGAAGCACCTCTACCTCGAGTACGCGAACTTCCTCGTCCCCAAGATGGTCCTCAACGTCGGCATGATCGAGACCCTGACCTTCAAGCCGGCCGAGGAGCGCTGGGGCTACCGCAGCGTCGCCAAGACCCTGCTCGACGGCTACCGGGACATCACCAAGAAGGACATCCTGACGACGAGCGCCGACATCGGCGTCACCCTGAAGTACTCCTTCGCCAAGTACTTCCGCGTCGCCGCGGGCGTCTACAACGGCTCCCACTACAGCAAGGAGGAGACGGACCAGTTCAAGGAGATCGAGCTCCAGGCCCAGATCACCCCGGTCGCCGGCCTCTCCGTCGTCGGCTACTTCGACTATGAACGGAAGCTCCCCGTGGCCTCCCTCCCGGACGAGACCACGCCCGTCCAGTCCATCTATAAGGTCGACGCCTTCTTCGAGATGGTCAAGAACCTGACCCTGGGCGCCGAGTGGTTCGTCTTCAAGAACGACCTCTACCAGACGGACGGCGAGAAGTACGACGTCGGCGGCTGGTCCGCGTTCGGCCGCTACGCGATCAAGCCCGACAAGCTCGCTCTCTTCGCCCGCTACGACGACTACATGCCGAACAGCCTCGACCGGGACCTCGACATGAGCCTGGTCATCGCCGGATTCGACTGGGCCCCCTTCCATCCCAGCTGGAAGATCCAGCCGAACGTCTGGTTCTACAGCTACACGGACGGCACCCGCTACCTGGCCAGCGCCACGAAGAACACGGACGTCGCTCTTCAACCTGACGTTCTTCCTGTCCTTCTGAGGCGCGGCCCAACGATCGATATCCAAGGAGAGACAACATGAAAAAGATCACCGTCATCGCCCTCCTCACCCTGGCCCTCCTCGGCGGCCTCCTCATGGGCGCCAAGATGCTCCAGATCAAGGGCTCCGACACCATGGTCAACCTCGTCCAGATCCTGGCCGAGGAGTACATGGGCAAGAACCCCGGCGCCGCCATCGCCGTCCTCGGCGGCGGCTCCGGCACCGGCATCACCGGCCTGATCAACCAGACCTGCGACATCGCCAACAGCTCCCGCGAGTGGAAGCCCAAGGAGATCGACCAGGCCTGGGACAAGGGCGTCACGCCCCGGCCCTTCGTCGTCGCCGTCGACGGCCTGAGCATCATCGTCAACGAGAAGAACCCCATCGCCCGGCTGACCGTGGCCCAGGTCGGGGCCCTCTACCGCGGCGAGATCAAGAACTGGAAGGCGGTCGGCGAATTCGCCAAGCCCGTCTCCCTCTACGGCCGGCAGTCCAATTCCGGCACCTACGTCTTCATGCAGGAGTTCGTCCTCGGCAACAAGAACTACTCCACCGACATGAAAGAGATGAACGGCAACGCCCAGATCATCGAAGGCGTCCTCCAGGACGAAGGCGCCGTCGGGTACGTCGGCGTCGGCTACCTCTTCGACGAGAAGGGCCAGGTCCGCAAGGGCCTCAAGGTCGTCGAGATCTCCAAGGAGCCCGGCGGGCCGGCCTACCTGCCGACCGACAAGGCGGCCGTGGACTCCGGCAACTACCCGATCGCCCGGCCCCTCTACATGGCCACCAACGGCAAGCCCAAGGGCGACGCGGCCAAGTTCCTGACCTGGATCGTCGGCCCCGAGGGCCAGGCCATCGTCGAGCGCGAGGGCTTCTTCACGGTCGGCGAAGGCAAGTACAAAGCCGCCAACGACAAGAACTTCAAGTGATTTGACGGCCCGGTCCGGATGACATAGAGTCCGCAGAGGAAGAAGGCTTTGATCGGACGATGCGAAGCAAGAAGCGCCGAGACATCCAAGAGGCCGCGATCAAGGCCTTCTTCTTCACCTGCGGCATCCTGGCCGTCCTCGTCCTCGTCGGCATCTTCCTGACCCTCCTCGCCACGGCCGTCCCGGCCTTCCGGGAGATCCGGCTCTCCGAGTTCCTGGGAAATACCCGGTGGGACCCCACCTCTCCCGAAAAGGCCGAGTACGGCCTGCTGTCCATGATCATGAGCACGCTCCTGGTCACGACCGGGGCCCTGCTCCTGGCCGTCCCCATCGGCATCGGCGTCGCGGCCTACCTCTCGGACGTCGCCCATTGGCGGGTCCGGGAGATCCTCAAACCGGTCGTCGAGATCCTGGCCGGCATCCCCTCGGTCGTCGTCGGCTTCCTGGGCATCGTCCTCTTCGGGCCGTTCCTGGCCAAGCTCTTCCACACCGGCAACGGCCTGAACGCCCTCAACGGCAGCATCCTCCTGGCCATCATGGCCCTGCCGACGATCATCAGCATCTCCGAGGATTCCCTCAACGCCGTGCCCGCGCGCCTACGGCGAGGCCTCGCTGGCCCTCGGCGCCTCCCGCTGGCAGACCCTCGTTCCGGGTCAAGCTGCCGGCCGCCCTGTCCGGCATCGTCGCCGCGATCATGCTCGGCATGGGCCGGGCCATCGGCGAGACCATGACCGTTCTCATGGCCACGGGCAACGCCCGGTCGTTCCCGCACGGGCTCCTCGACTCGGTCCGGACCATGACGGCCAATATCGCCATCGAGCTCGGCGAGGTGCCTTATTACACGACCCATTACTACGCGCTCTTCGCCATCGGCCTGGTCCTGTTCGTCATGACCTTCGCCGTCAACCTGGTCGCCGACGTCGTCCTCCGGAAATACCAGGAGAGGGAACAGATGAAGCGCGCCACCCGCAAGTCGATCGTCCAGGCGATCGGCTTCCTGGCCCTGCGGGCGGCCATGGCCCTCGTCCTGGCCGTGCTCCTGCTCTTCCTCTACGACATCGGCAAGAAGGGCGGGGGAGCCGATCACCTGGGAATTCCTGTCCCAGGCGCCGCGCAAGGGCATGACCGAAGGCGGGATCTTCCCGGCCATCTTCGGGACGTTCCTGGTGACCCTCATCACCGGCGTCCTGGCCGTCCCGCTCGGCATGTGCGCCGCGATCTACCTCAACGAATACGCCCGGCAGACCCGCCTGACGCGGCTCATCCGGCTGTCCATCCGCAACCTCTCGGGCGTCCCTTCGATCGTCTACGGGCTCTTCGGCGTCATCCTCTTCGTCAACGTCATGAAGTTCGGCACCTCCGTCCTCTCGGCCGGCCTGACCCTGGGCCTCATGACCCTGCCCTGGACGATCACGGCCAGCGAGGAGGCCCTGAAGACCATCCCCAACTCCTACCGCGAGGGCGCCCTGGCCCTCGGAGCGACCAAATGGCAGGCGATCCGGACCAACGTCCTGCCCTACGCCGTCCCCGGCATGCTGACGGGGACCGTGCTCGGCCTGGCCCGGGCGGCCGGGCGAGACGGCGCCGATCCTGTTCACCGGCGCGGCCTTCTACCTGCCCTTCCTGCCGAAGTCGCTCGGCGACCAGTTCATGGCCCTGCCGTACCACCTCTACATCATGGCCACCCAGCACCACGCCATCCAGCAGGTCCGGCCCCTGGCCTACGGCACGGCCCTGGTCCTGATCGTCTTCGTCCTGGGCTTGAACATGACCGCCGTCGTCATCCGCTACCGGCTGAGAAGGAAACAGAGATGAGCACCGCGACTTCCCGAGGCCAGGATCGAGGCCAGGAACCTCGATTTCTACTACGGACCCAGTCAGGGCCCTGAAGAACGTCACCATCGACTGCCACGACCGCCAGGTCACGGCCATCATCGGTCCCTCCGGATGCGGCAAGTCGACCTTCATCCGGACCCTCAACCGGATGAACGACGTCATCCCCGGGACCCGGGTCGAGGGGACGATCCTCCTCGACGGGCACGACATCCACGCCCCCGACGTCGACGTCGTCGAGCTCCGCCGCCGGGTCGGGCATGGTCTTCCAGAAGCCGAACCCCTTCCCCAAGTCGATCTTCGACAACATCGCCTACGGCCTGCGGATCAACGGGCTGAAGGACAAGCGGAAGCTCGAGGAGGTCGTCGAGCGGAGCCTGCGGGGCGCCGCGCTCTGGGACGAGGTCAAGGACCGGCTCGACGACAACGCCTTCGCCCTGTCGGGCGGCCAGCAGCAGCGCCTCTGCATCGCCCGGGCCCTGGCCGTCGAGCCCGAGGTCATCCTCTTCGACGAGCCCTGCTCGGCCATCGATCCCATCGCCACGGCCAAGATCGAGGACTTGATAGAGAAGCTCAAAACACGGTACACTGTCGTCATCGTGACCCACAATATGCAGCAGGCGGCCCGCGTGTCCGACTACACGGCCTTCATGATGCTGGGGGAGCTCGTCGAGTTCGACCGGACGGACAAGATCTTCACCAATCCGGCGAACAAGCTCACCGAGGACTACATCACGGGGCGGTTCGGATGACGCCGGCCAGGCCGGCGGCCCCAGGAGGAGCCATGTCCAAGATGGAACGACCGTTCGACGAGGAGCTCAAGCTCCTCAAGGAGAAGCTCCTGGAAATGGCCTCGCGGGCCGAGGAGCAGATCGCCCTGGCCATCCGCGGCCTCAAGGACCGGGAGGAGCCTCTGGCCTGCCGAGGTCCTCGACCGGGAGGAGGCCATCAACCAGCTCGACATCGAGATCGACGAGATGGCCATGCGCCTCCTGGCCCTGCGCCAGCCCATGGCCACGGACCTGCGCTTCATCACCTCGGCCATGAAGATCGCCAGCGACCTGGAGAGGATCGGCGACCTGGCCGTCAACATCGCCGAACGGACGCTCGACCTGCTCAAGGCGCCCCAGCTCAAGCCGCTCATCGACATCCCGCGGATGGCGCTGATGGCCCAGGAGATGGTCCGGGACGCCCTCAACGCCTTCATCGCCGGCGACGACAAGCTGGCCAAGGACGTCTGCGAGCGGGACGACCAGGTGGACCAGCTCAACGACCAGGTCTTCCGGGAGCTCCTGACCTACATGATGCAGGACGCCGGGACGATCGCCCGGGCCGTCGACCTCATCCTCGTCGGCCGGCACCTCGAGCGGATCGCCGACCACGCCACGAACATCGCGCGAGGACGTCATCTACATGGTCCGGGGCAAGACCATCAAGCACCATGTCGACGAGGGCCGCGAGCCCAAGCCGAAGTGCTGCGCCGGCGGAGAATGACGCCCGTTGCCGGGGCCTAGCTCAGCTTCCGGACCCGGACCTCGATGGCCTTCTCTCCCTGGAGAAGCTTCACCAGCCGGGACGTGTCCGTGTCCCCGAAGTGATAGGGATAGAGGACCTTGGGCCGGATAGCCAGGGCCGCGTCGGCGACCTGCTCGGGCGTCATCGTGTAGGGCAGGTTCATGGGCAGGAAGGCCACGTCGATCCCCTTGAGGGCCTTCATTTCCGGGGTGTTCTCGGTGTCGCCGGCGATGTAGATCCGCTTGTCCCCGAAGGCGACGACATAGCCGTTCCCGGCCCCCTTGGGATGGAAGGGATTCCCGTCCGGCCGCTTGTGAGCGATGTTGTAGGCCGGGACGGCTTCGACGGCGAAGCCGAGCACCGTTCGCCTCTCGCCGTTGGCCAGGATGACGGCGCCCGGCAGCCTGGCCGCGCAGGCCTTCGAAGCCACGATCACGGTATCCGGCTTGAGGAGGGTCTTGAGGGCGGCGGGATCGAGATGGTCGGAATGCTCGTGGGTGACGAGGACGAGGTCGGCCTTGGGAAGCGCGGCGTAGTCGGCGACGTCGCCGTAGGGATCGACATGGACCGTCTTGCCGCCGAAAGCCATCATCAGGGTGCCGTGGCCGAGGAACGTGATCTCGAGGTTCCCTTGGGCCGTGGGGATGACGTCCTTCTCGGGGCGGATCTGCGCGGCGGCCAAGCCGGCCAGGCCGAGGATGAGGATGCCAACCGACAAGACGAGCTTTTCCATGACGACCTCCTCGACGGGTTCCGCGCCCATTATATCCCCCCGGAGCCTGAAGGCGCAACGGACGCTCTGCCGCTGGGGGAGAGCCGGGGACAGGGATCGGAGGAGAGGCGGATCTCAAGCCCCGAGGAGGGCCCTCAGGGCGGCCAGGGCCGCGATCGAGGCGCCTGCGAACCCGAGGGAGAAGAGCCAGGGGAACCCGCCGCCCAACTTTCGATAGCGTCGCACGATGCCCAGAAAGCAGCCGGTGGCCATGGCGAGGGAGGCGGCGAAGAGAATGACAGCGGCAGCCGTGTTCACAGGATCTCGTCCTTCAAGCGCCATTACAGCAGGGGATTGTTAAGAAATGATAAAAAAACGATGCGAATCGGGCTTTTTATTGATTATAATACCGCATCATGACAGGATCGAGGTGAAGCCGTGGCGCCCGTGATCGCCGCCCTAGACGACGAGGCCGACATCCTCGAGCTCTTGAAGGTCAGCCTTCAAAAGGCCGGCTATCGGTTCGAGGGCTTCCAGGAAGCGGACGACCTGTTCCGTTACTTGGCCCGTGAGAGGCCGGCCCTCCTCATCCTCGACCTGATGCTCCCCGAGACGGACGGCCTGGAGGTCTGCCGCCAGATCCGGCGGTCCGACAGCCTGGCCGGGATGCCGGTCATCATGCTGACCGCCAAGGGGGACGAAGCCGACAAGATCGTCGGGCTCGAGCTCGGCGCCGACGACTACGTCACCAAGCCCTTCTCGGTGAAAGAGCTCGTCGCCCGGATCCATGCCGTGCTGCGGCGGCCGGCCGGGGGGGAGGCCGCCCGGCGGATCGCCCTCGGGCCCCTGGTCATCGACCTCGACAAGTTCGAGGCGGCCGTCGAGGGGGAGCGGATCGAGCTGACGGCGACGGAATTCAAGATCCTGCAGCTTCTGGCCTCGAAGCCCGGCCGGGTCTTCACCCGGGACCAGATCCTCGACCACCTGTGGGGCGACGAGAAGGCCGTGATCGACCGGACCGTCGACGTCCACATCCGCAACCTGAGGGAGAAGCTGGGACCGGCGGCCGCCCTGGTCAAGAACATCCGCGGTGTGGGATACAAGGTCGAAGAATGAAAAAAACGCTCTTTCTCAGGATCTTCCTCGGCTATGCCTCGGTGATCGTCCTGCTGGCCGCGGCGGTGACCCTGTTCGCCCCGCCGGCGATGCGGAGGCACCACATCGTGGAACGGGCCTCGAGCCTGGAGCGCATGGCCCGGCTTCTCGAAGGCCAGGTGGCCCCCTTTCTCTCCGGCGGCGGACCGGGCGACCTCGGCGCCCTGGTCGGCTCCAGCGGCCGTAGGACCGGGACGCGCATCACGGTCATCGACGCCGCGGGCGTCGTTCTCGCCGATTCGGAGAAGGAAGCCCGCGACATGGAGAACCACCTCTTCCGGCCCGAGATCCAGGCTTCCCTGCGCGGCGAGAAACAGATGTCGATCCGCCCCAGCTCGACGCTCAAGACCGACATGATGTACCTGAGCATCCCGGTCACGGCCGACGGCCGGGTCGTCGGGGCCCTCCGGCTGAGCTATTTCATGGAGGACTTCGAGGCGCTCATGGACACCCTGCGCGGCGACCTGCTGAAGGTCGTCGGCGTCGTGACCCTCGTCGCTTTCGTCCTGGCCTTTTTCCTGACCCGGTCCGTGACCCGGCCCCTGCGCGAGGTCATCGACGCGTCGGCGAGGGTCTCGGCGGGCGATTTCGACGTCGCCGTTTCGATCCGCCGGAGCGGCGAGTTCCGGCACCTGGCCCGGAGCTTCAACGCCATGACCGGGCGGCTCCGGGACATGTTCGGCGAGATCCGTCTCCAGAGCGAGGAGATCGGCAGCATCCTGGCTTCCATCCGCGAGGGCCTCTGCGTCCTCGACGAGGACGCCCGGATCGTGCTCTGCAACACGAGCTTCCGCCGCATCGCCGGGAGCGAGGCGCCCGAGGGCCGTCACATCTGGGAGGTCGTGCGCAGCTCGGGCTTCGCCGAGGTCGTCCGCAAGGTCCGGGAGACCGGGACCGAAGCGGCCGCGGAGACCGCGATCGGCGAACGGGTCTACTACTGCAGCGTCGCGCGCCTGGCCGCGGGCAACCGCACCGTTGTGACCCTCCACGACGTCACCGAGTTCCGGGCCTTGGAGAAGACCAAGCGGGACTTCGCCGTCAACGTCTCCCACGAGCTCAAGACGCCGCTGACGGCCATCAAGGGTTTCGTCGAGACGATGGAGCCCCGGGCCGAGGAGGAGAACAGGCCCTACCTGGAGATCATCCGCCGGAACACCGACCGGATGATCGCCATCGTCGAGGATCTCCTCGTCCTGTCCCAGCTCGAGGATCGCGGGATGAGGATCGAGAAGAGCGAAGTCCGGGTGAGGCCGCTGGCCGAGAGCATCCTCAAGGTCTTCGAGAAGCGGGCGGCCGGAAAGGGACTGGCGCTGACGCTTGAGGCCGGGCCGGACCTGCCGGCGATCCAAGCCGACCCCCTCCAGGTCGAAGGGTTGCTCATCAACCTCGTCGACAACGCCGTCAAATACACGGAAAAGGGCTCGGTGACCGTCCGCCTGGGCGCAGGCCGGAGGCCGCTTGACGATCGAGGTCGCGGACACGGGCAGCGGCATCGACGCCGCGCACCTGCCCCACATCTTCGAGCGGTTCTACGTCGTCGACAAGTCCCGGTCCAAAAAGCTCGGCGGCACGGGCCTCGGCCTGGCCATCGTCAAGCACATGGTCTTGGCCCACGGCGGGACCGTCTCGGTCGCCAGCCGGATCGGGGAAGGGACGACCTTCACGGTCAGCCTGCCGCTCGCCTGAAGCGTATCGGGGCCAAGCCCGCCGCGCGGGCTTTGTCTCTCCGTGACTCTCTGCTATAATGACCGACTTCGGCCCGGCCGAGGAACCTATCCATGAGCGACTTCCTGAAGATCCTCGAGAACGAGGTCCAGATCGCGGCCCTGTCGTTCATGGCCGTCGTCTACGTCATCCGTCTGGCCTGGATCTTCCGCTTCCGGACGCGCCGGGACAGGACCATCGCCGCGGGCCGCGCTTCCGCCGGGGCCGGCTACTCCCTGATGAACATCGCCATGCCCTGGGCCATGGAATCGACCCGCCGGCGGCCGTTCTTCTACGCCCAGTTCGTCGTCTTCCACTTGGGCGTCGCCGCCGCCATCGCCGGGACCCTGATCATCCCCTACGCGCCGTCCCTGTTCGCGTCCCGGCCGGTCCTGCTGTCGTTCCAGGCCGTCGTCGCGGCGGCCTTCGTCGTGGGCCTCGTCCGCCTCGTCCGGCGGCTGAGCGATCCCGTGCTCCGGAGCGTCAGCTCGCCGGACGACTATTTCTCGCTCGTCCTGCTCGTCGTCTGGTTCGCCTCGGCCGTCCCGGCCCTGCCCAACCGTCCCGCGAGCGGGGAGGGGCCGCTCGTCGTCTACTTCGGACTGACGGCTTTCTTCCTGGTCTATGTGCCGTTCTCCAAGATCTGCCACTATCTCTACTATCCGTTCACCCGTCTCTACCTCGGCCGCGCCCTCGGACACCGGGGCGCCCTGCCTCCCGCGGCCGGCAAGGAGCGGCCGTGAAGCGCCGCCGTAAGGGTCCTTCCGGGATCGTCGGGACGGCCCTCGATCCCCGGACCCAGGCCAAGGCCAAGGCGGACGGCTTGCTTTCAGTCCGGGACGGCCGGCTCCGGACCTACGAGCCCGGAGATAACGTCGGCCGGTTCCTCGACCTGCTCGGGAAGCGCATCTCCCGCCCGCTGGCCGTCTCGATGACGGCCTGCGTCCACTGCGGCCTTTGCGCCGAGTCCTGCCACTACTTTCTGGCCCGGCCCGACGACCCGACCATGACGCCGGTGTGGAAGGCCGACCAGATCCGCAAGGTCTTCAAGCGGCACGTCGATTGGACGGGACGGGTCGCCCCCTGGTGGGTCAAAGCCGGCTCCCTCCGCGACGACGAGGACCTCAACCGCCTCAAGAACATCGTCTTCGGAAGTTGCAGCGCCTGCCGCCGCTGCACGTACAACTGCCCGATGGGCGTCGACACGGGGCTCCTCGTCCGGTTCACCCGGGGCCTGTTGACCGAGCTCGGCATCGTCCCCGAGGGCGTCTTCAACGTCAGTCGCGACCAATGGGAGACGGGGAACCAGATGGCCGTCTCCGAGCAGGACTACTTGGAGACGCTGGAATGGATGCGCGACGAGGTCCGCACGGAGCTCGGCGACGACTCCGTCGACATCCCCGTCGACAAGCCAGACTGCGACGTCCTCTACACGATCAATCCGCGGGAGATCAAGTTCGATCCCCGTTCGATCGCCCAGGCCGCCAAGATCTTCCACCTGGCCGGCGAGTCCTGGACGATGCCCCGATGGGGTTGGGACCAGACCAACTTCGGCCTCTTCTCCGGCGACGATCAGGCTCGGGGCCTTCGTCGCCCGGAACGTCTACGAAGCCGCCGATCGGCTGCGGGCGAAAAAGATCGTCATCTCCGAATGCGGCCACGGCTACCGGTCGACCCGGTGGGAGGGTTACACCTGGGCCGATTACGAGCAGACGCGGCCGACCGAATCGGTCGTCGTCACCATCGGCCGCTATATCGAGGAGGGCCGGATCGCGGTCGATCCCGCCGGGAATCCCGACCCGGTGACCTTCCACGACTCCTGCAACATCGCCCGCTCGGGCGACTTGGTCGAGGAGCCCCGGACGGTCCTGCGCCGCGTCTGCGCCGATTTCCGGGAGATGCACCCCAACCGCCGGGAGAACTTCTGCTGCACCGGGGGAGGCGGCCTGCTGTCCATGGCCGAATACCGGCCTCTGCGCCTGGAAGCGGGGAAGATCAAGGCCGAACAGCTTCGGGCCACCGGGGCCAAGCTCGTCTGCACGATGTGCCACAACTGCATCGACGGATTGAACGACGTCATCAAGCACTATAAGCTGCCCCTGCGGGTCGTCCAGGTCCTGGAGCTCGTGTCCAACGCCCTGGTCCTGCCGGCGGCGAAAGGCGGATAGGGAGTCCCATATGCCCATCATCGAAGTCGAAGGAAAAACGCTGGAGGTCAACGAGGAGGGCTTCCTGGCTCATCCCGAGGAATGGACCGAGGAGACGGCCAGGCTCCTGGCCAAGGCCGAGGAAGGGCTCGACGAGCTGACGGTCGAGCATTGGGCCGTCGTCAAGTTCATCCGGGACTATTACCTGGAGAAGAGCCTGGCCCCGATGGTCCGCAAGATGTGCCAGGCCACGGGCTTCCCCCTCATGAAGATCTACGACCTGTTCCCCTCGGGTCCCGCCAAAGGCGCCTGCAAGGTCGCCGGACTGCCCAAGCCCGACGGCTGCGTCTGAGACCGCCTCAGCGCTTCTTGACCGGAAGCGCGGCGATCTGGCCGACCGCCGCGACGGCCGCCCGGACGTGCTCCTCCGTGTTGAACGGCCCGATGCCGAAGCGCACCGCGCCGTGGATCTTGTCGGTGCCGATCTGTTCGTGGACGAGCGGAGCGCAGTGCAAGCCCGTCCGGCAGGCGATGCCGAAGTCGACGTCGAGCATGGTCCCGACGTCGGCCGCGTCCATCCCCTCGACGTTGAAGGCCAGGACGGCGATGTGGTTCTCGAGACCGTCGAGACAGTAGGTGACGACGCGGGGGATGTCCCGCAGGCCGTCGAGGAGGATGCGCGCGAGCCTCATCTCCTCGCGGTGGATGGCCTCGAGGCCCTTCGCCTTGACCCAGGTCACGCCGGCCTTGAGCCCGGCGATGCCCATGACGTTGGGGGTGCCGTATTCGAGGCGGTAGGGATACTCGTCGAGGTGGGCCTTGACGGCCGAGCGCACGCCTGTGCCGCCGGCCCGGGTGTGCCGGATCTCGACTCCCTCGCGAACGTAGAGTCCGCCGATGCCCGTCGGGCCGAGGAGCGACTTGTGGCCCGGTGAAGGCGACGACGTCGAGGAACTGGGCCTCCATGTCGATCGGGACCTTGCCGGCCGACTGCGACGCGTCGATGGCGAAGGGGATGCCCGCCTCGCGGCAAAGCCGGCCGATCGCGGCGATGGGCTGGATCGTACCGATGACGTTCGAAGCGTGGTTGACGACGACCAGGCGGGTGTTGGGGCGGAATCTCTCGCGGATCTCCTGGGGATCGACGAAGCCGGCCCCGTCGAAGGGCACGAAGTCGACGGCCACGCCGTCGCGCCGGAGGTGGTAGAGCGGCCGCAGGACGGAGTTGTGCTCGAGGGTCGTCGAGACGGCATGATCGCCCGGCTTGAGCAGGCCCGAGATGATGAGGTTGAGGGCGTCGGTCGAGTTGTAGCCGAAGCAGAGCCGGTTCGGATCGGTCCCGTTGAAGAACGCCGTGAGGAGCTTGCGGGTGTCCTCGACGACGAGCCCGGCCTCCATGCAGAGGTCGTAGCCGGAGCGTCCGGGATTGACGCCGAAGTTCCGGTAGAAGTGGTCCATGTAGGTGTAGACCTCTTCGGGCTTGGGGAAGGATGTCGCCCCGTTGTCGAGGAAGATCAGCTTGCTCATGCTCTCGCTCCGCGATGAGGTGCCGGGAGAACGGTCCCGGGAACGGGCTATACTAAACAAACCCCGGCCCAATTGCAACCGGACGCGGGGGCGCCTAAAATGGGGGAGAGGAGAGCGGCGCGTGATCTATTTTCTGGGCCTCGGCAGCAACCTGGGCCGACGGTCATCGAACTTGGCCCGGGCCCGGCGGCTCCTCGAAGAGGCCGGGCTCACGGTCGTCCGGTCCTCCTCGATCTACGAGACCGAGCCCGTCGAGCTCCCCGGCCAGCCCCCGTTCCTGAACCGGGTGCTCGAGGTCCGGGCGGAGATCGATCCGCCGGCGATGCTGCGCCTGGCCAAGTCCGTCGAGACGGCCCTGAAACGCGCGCCCACGGTCGCCAAAGGGCCGCGGACGATCGACGTCGACATCCTCCTTGCCGGGGACCTGGTCATCGGGACGGCGGACCTGGTCGTGCCCCATCCGCGCCTGCACCTCAGGAACTTCGTCCTCGTTCCGCTCGCCGAGATCGCGGCCGGGGTCCGTCATCCTATCCTGGGCCGCACCGTGGGGGAGCTCCGGGCGGCGTCGCCGGACAAGGCTTGGGTCGAAAGGTTCGGAAGGCGCCGCCGCTGACGGGCGGCCCGTCCTCCGTCATGCGGAAGAAATCCCGCCCTTCGCGCGTCTATGATATCTGGAGGCCACCTATGCGTTCCAAGCCGTTTCTCCTCGCTCTCCTTCTCCTCTGTGTCTTCGCCGCCGTCCAGGCCGCCGAGGTCCGCGGTAAGGTCGTCAGCTCGGGACAGAATCCCGTCACGGGGGCCGTCGTGCTCCATCGCCCGAGCGGGATCAAGGCCGAGACCGACGCCGAGGGTCTCTTCGTCCTCGACCTGCCCGACGCCGAACGCTACCCGCTCGAGGTCGTCCATCCCGATTTCTACGAGCGGGAGTTCATGGTCGGCCGCCGGAAGCCCGGCCAGACGGTCGTCCTCTCGCTCGTGCCGCTCATCAAGCAGAACGAGGAGGTCGTGGTCACGGCCCTGCGCTATCCCGAAAGCTCCATCGACGTGCCGGCCGCAAGCACCATTGTCACGGGAGAGACGCTGGCCGAAAAACACGTCCCTAACATCACTGACGCGCTCCAGGACGCGCCCGGCGTGGGCGCCCTGGGCTCGGCCGGATTCTCGCTCGTTCCTTCCGTCCGGGGCCTGGCCCGCCGCCGGGTCCTCTACTTGATCGACGGGGCGCGGCTCGAGAGCGACCGCCGGACGGGGCCTAACGCCTCCTTCGTCAGTCCCGACGACATCGAGCGGATCGAGGTGCTGCGGAGCGCCTCCTCCGTTTTCTACGGCTCCGATGCCATCGGCGGCGTCATCCATCTGCTGACCCGCGAGCCGCGCTTCGACGGCGGGCTCCACGGCCGCTTCCAGACCGGCGCCGCCACGGCCAACGGAGAGAAGCGCATCGGGCTGGGCCTCGAAGGGTCGTCCGGGACATGGGCCTTCTCGCTGTCCTTCCAGTACACGGATGCCGGGCTCTACCGTGCGCCGGGCGGCGCGAAGGTCCTCGAATCCCAGTACACGCAGGGCAGTCTCCTGGCCAAGATCGCCCACCGGACGGACAAGCGCGAGATCGACATCGGGCTGCTCGCGGCCCGGGGCACGGACATCGGCAAGCCGAGCGTGACCGCCGCGACCAAGCCGACCTGGTATCCCCGGGAGGACCAGAACCTCGTCCAGGTCCACTGGAAGGAGAAGAACGTCGGCCGGGACGGCGAGATCCTCTTCCACGCCTTCGTCAATCCGAACTTCCTCGAGACCCGGACGGACACTTACGCCGAATACCTGACCAAGGAAACCTACGCCAAGACCGACAGCACGGAATACGGCGCCCAGCTGTCCTATTCCAAGAAGGTCGGGCCGGAGTTCCGGCTCGAGGGCGGGCTCGACTATTTCGGCCGGGCCGACGCCGACGCCGTCAATACCTACACCTCCTTCGACGAGCTCGGGACCGTGACCGAGGTCGAGGACGAGCTGCCCTACGTCGACGGCCGCCGCGACGATCTCGGCGTCTTCCTGTCGGCCGACTACGCCGGGATCGACCGGCTGGACATCCTCGGCGGTGCCCGCTACGACGTTCTCCGCCTGAGGGCCCAGCCCCTCGGCGAGGACGGTCCGGTCCGGAAGTCCGAGGCACAGGCCACCGGCTTCCTGGCCGTCTCCTACAAGCTGGCCGACGAGCTCACGGCCTTCGTCAACGTGGCCCGCGCCTACCGCATGCCCAGCATCAACGAGCTCTATTACACGGGCATCAGCGGCCGCGGCTTCATCGTCGGCCAGCCGGGCCTTCGGCCGGAGTCGAGCTTCAACCTCGACGGCGGGCTCAAGCTGCTGGGCAAGCGCTTCTTCCTCGGCCTCTACGCCTTCCGCACCCGCATCGACGATATGATCGAGCGCTACAGGCTGGACCCCGCCACCTATACCTACGGGAACATCGAGCGCGGACTCCTGCGCGGCGTAGAGCTCGAGGCCGAGACGTTCCTCCTCGACGGCTGGAAGATCTTCGGCAACATCGCCACGATCCGGGCCCGGAGCCTGGCCACGGGCGAGCCCCTGAACGACGTCCCCCCGTTCCGGATCCACGCCGGGACGAGGTACTGGATGGGACGGTTCTCGGCCGAGGTCAACGCCACCTTCTGCCTGGCCAAGGACGACCCGGGCCCGGCGGAGATCGCCGTCGCCTCGTCGGAGCTCGTCAACCTGAAGGCGACCTACCTCTGGCACGGCCTGAACTTCCACGTCACGCTGGCCAACGTCTTCAACACGGCTTACATCGCCCGGGCCGACTCGGATGCCCAGATCGAGCCGGGACGGAACCTGAGGGTTGGCGTGTCCTACGCGTTCTGAAGATCAGAACGCGTCCCTGAAGTGCTCGAGGCGGTAGTCGTCCGGTCCCCGGTAGAGGATGGCCACGACGTCGAAGCGGCAGGGGACTTCGCCCAGGGACTTGGCGACGAGGTAGCCCTGGGCGATGCGGCGGATCTGCCGCTGCTTGGCCGGCGTGACGGCCTCCTCCGGCCGGCCGAACTCCTCGTCGGCCCGGGTCTTGACCTCGACGAAGACGAGGGTGTCCCCGTCGCGGGCCACGACATCGATCTCGCCGCGGCACATACGGAAGCCCCGTTCGACCAGGATATACCCGTTTTTCCGGAGATGGTCGCAGGCCAGCTCTTCGCCGATCTGGCCCAGCTCCCGCGTCGTACGGCCGCCAGGGGAGGTTCTCATGGGCCCTCTGCGCTGCCGCCGGCCTAAGTCTTGGACGGTCCGGCTTTCTTCCAGCGGACGCCGTCCTTGGTGTCCTCGAGGACGATGCCGGCGGCCAGCAGCTCGTCGCGGATCCGGTCGGCCAGGGCGAAGTCCTTGGCGGCCCGGGCACTCTGCCGGGCTTCGATCCGGGCCAGGATCTCGCTTTCCAGGACGGCGGCCGTTCCGGACACCCGGGAGCCGCCCGAAATCGTGCCGGAAGCCGCGGCGATCGGGGACGGCTTGATCCCCAGGACCTTGTCCGTCTCGCCGACGAGGTCGCCCAGACGGCAGGCGCTCGCCCTGGTCATCCCGCCCTGCACGAGGAGGGGGTTGACCCTCTTGATCAGCGTGAATAGGGAGGCCATGGCTTCCGCGATGTTGAGGTCGTCCTCGAGCCCGGCGACGAATCCGGCTCGGGCCTCTTCGACCATCCGCGATACATCGGGGTCCGCCGGGCCGTCCTTGGTCACCCCTTCGAGCTCGCCCAGGAAATTCCCGATCCGGCGTCGGGCCGTCCCGGCCTGCTCCAGGGCCTCGAAGGTGAAATTGAGCATCTTCCGGTAATGGGTGGAGACCAGGAGGTACCGGATGTCGAGGGGGTCGTGCCCCCCGGCCAGAAGATCGGACAGCCGGTAGAAGTTGCCCTTCGATTTAGACATCTTTTCGCCGTCGACGACGAGGTGATGGCCGTGGATCCAGTAGTTGACGAACTTGATGCCGTTGGCCGCCTCCGACTGGGCGATCTCGTTCTCGTGATGGGGGAAGATGTTGTCGACCCCGCCGCAGTGGATGTCGAAGGTCGGCCCGAAATAGCGGGCGCTCATGGCCGAGCACTCGATGTGCCAGCCGGGGCGGCCGGGCCCGATCTCGGTCGCCCAGGACGGCTCGCCCTCCTTGGGCGCCTTCCACAGGGCGAAGTCGTGGACGCTCTCCTTGGCGTACTCGTCGGCGTCGCCGCGGGCCCCGGGCCGGCGGTCCTCGAGGTTGATCTTGGACAGGCGGCCGTAGGCCGGGAACTTGTCGATGGCGAAGTAGATCGAGCCGTCCCTGCGGTAGGCGATACCCTTGTCGAGGAGGGTCTTGATGATCGCCACCATGCCCCGGATGTTCTCCGGATCGGTCGCCCTGGGGTAGTGGTCGGCCGGCAGGACGTTGAGCATCTCCCGTTCGGCCTGAAAGGCCTCGATGAAGGGTCGCGTATATTCCTCGAGGCTGACCCCTTTCTTGTGGGCGCCCTTGATCGTCTTGTCGTCGACGTCGGTGATGTTCATCACGTGAAGGACCCGGAACCCGCGATAGAGGAGGAAGCGCTTGAGGAGGTCCTCGAAGACGTAGGACCGCCAATTGCCGATATGGGGAAAATCGTAGACCGTGGGGCCGCAGGTGTAGAGCTTGACGGCCCCGGGATCGATCGGGACGAACTCCTCGACCCGCCCGCTCAACGTGTTGTGGAATCTGATCATCGCCGCCCATCTTAGCGGTTCCGGCCCCCGTCCGTCAACCCGGGTCCGCCGGGTTGAACGGGCCCGAGGGTTGTGACATAATTGATATTCTTCATACCACCCATAAAGGCGCATTCCTATGAACATCAAGATCGGCATCCGCAGAGAGGACATCAATAAGTGGGAGAAGCGGGTCCCGCTGATCCCTTCCCACGTCCGCGAGCTCGCCGACCGGAATCCCATGGAGTTCCGGATCCAACCCTCGACCATCCGCATCTTCAACGACGCCGACTATCGCCTGGCCGGCGTCCCCGTCGAGGAGGGGCTGTCGCCTTGCCCCATCGTCCTGGCCCTCAAGGAGATCCCCATCGAGCTCATCGAAAAGGGCAAGACCTACCTGTTCTTCTCCCACACGGCCAAGGGCCAGAGCCAGAACATGCCCATGCTCAAGCGGTTCCTGGAGCTCGGCTGCACCGTCATCGACTATGAGCGGATGGTCGACGATAAGGGCCGGCGGGTGCTCTATTTCGGCAACTACGCCGGGCACGCCGGCATGATCGACACGCTCTGGACATTGGGCCGGCGCCTCGAGGCCGAGGGCACGCCCAATCCGTTCACGGCGCTCCACCCCACGCACCGGTACGCCAACCTGGTCGAGGCCAAGGAAGCCGTCGCGCGCCTGGCCTCCAAGATCGCGGCCGAGGGCCTGCCCCGCGGCCTCGCCCCGCTCATCGTCGGCTTCTTCGGCTACGGCCACGTCTCCCAGGGGGCCCAGGAGATCTTCGACCTCCTGCCCGTGGAGACCGTGCGGCCGGCCGACATCCGGGACCTGGTCGAGCGCGGCGGCGGGGACGGCCGGCGCCTCTTCAAGACGGTCTTCCGCGAGGAGGACATGGTCCGTCCCATCGATCCGGCGAAGAGCTTCGATCTCCAGGATTATTACGACCACCCCGAAGGCTACCGGCCGGTGACCGAGGACTTCGTGTCCGATCTGACGGCCCTTGTCAACGGGATCTACTGGACGCCGAAGTTCCCCAAATACGTCACGAAGGCCTTCCTGAGGCGGCTCTACGGCGGCGCCGCCCGGCCCCGGCTCCGCGTCGTCGGCGACATCACCTGCGATATCAACGGGTCGATCGAGTGCACGGTCATGCCGACGGACTCGGAGAACCCGGTCTACGTCTACGACCCGATCGCGGACAAGGCCGTGCCCGGCTTCGCCGGCCGGGGCCCGGCCGTCCTGGCCGTCTACAATCTGCCGGCGGAGCTGCCTCTCGAGTCCTCGACCTATTTCAGCGGCAAGCTGAAGGACTACATGCCCGCCGTCGCCGCGGCCCGCTTCGACAGGCCTTTCGCCGAATGCGGCCTGCCGGACGTGCTGCAGCGGGCGGTCATCGTCTACCGCGGGGAGCTCACCCCCGATTTCGCCTATCTCGCGAAGCACCTCGGCTGAGGGGCGCTTCGAAGGAGAGCCGGTCATGAAGAAAGTCCTCGTCCTCGGCGCGGGCCTGGTGGCCAGGCCCCTCGTCCAATACCTTCTCGCCCTCGAGGATTTCTCGGTCGTCGTCGCCGACGTGGAGTTCGCGCGCGCCGAGAAGCTCGTGGCCGGGCACCCGCGCGGCCGGGCGGAGAACCTCGACATCTCCAAGCGCGAAGACCTCTTCGCCGCCATCGGCCGGGCCGACCTGGTCGTCAGCATGGTGCCCTACACCTTCCACCCGCTCGTCGCCGAGCTGGCCATCGCCCAAGGCAAGCACATGGTCACGGCTTCCTACGTCAGCCCGGCCATGCGGGAGTTCGACGCCGCGGCCCGGGCCAAAGGCGTCATTCTCCTGAACGAGCTCGGGCTCGACCCGGGGATCGACCACATGGAGGCCATGAGGGTCATCCACGAGGTCCACGCCTCCGGCGGCCGGGTCGCCGGCTTCACCTCCTGGTGCGGCGGCCTGCCGGCGCCGGAAGCCAATACCAATCCGTTCGGATACAAATTCTCGTGGAGCCCGCGGGGTGTCCTGCTGGCCTCGAAGAACTCCGCCAAATACCTCAAGGACGGCCGCGCCGTATCCATCCCGGCCGCCGACCTGTTCGCGTCGCCTCAGATCATCCCCATCCCGGGGCTCGGGGAATTCGAAGGCTATCCCAACCGCGATTCGGTCTCGTACCGCGAGACCTATGGTATCCCCGAAGCCCTGACCGTCTTCCGGGGCACGCTCCGCTACTCCGGCTGGTGCGAAACCCTGCGGCGGATGGTCGAGCTGGGCCTCCTCGAGGACGCCCCGAAGGACCGGTCGGGGGCGAGCTTCCTGGACCTGATGAGGGAGCTCTCGCAGGCCGGTCCGGGCGCCGACATCCGGGCCGCGGTCGCCGCGAGGCTGGAGCTCGCGTCCGGCTCCGCCGTCCTCGACCGGATGGACTGGCTGGGCCTGTTCGCGGCCTCGCCCCTCCCGCTCGCCAAAGGCTCGGCCCTCGACAACCTGTCGGCCCTGATGGTCGAGAAGCTCAAATACGAGGCGGGGGAGAGGGACATGATCGTGCTCCAGCACGAGTTCCTGGTGACGGCGGCGTCCGGCCGCAACGAGCGGATCGTCTCCACTCTCGTCGACTACGGCGTCCCCGGCGGGGACTCCTCGATGTCGCGCACGGTCGGGCTGCCGGCCGCGATCGGCGCCCGGCTCGTCCTCGAAGGGAAGATCGCCGTGACGGGCGTCCAGGTTCCGGTTCGGCCCGAGATCTACGAGCCTATCCTACGGGAGCTTGAAGCCCACGGGGTGCGTTTCACGGAGGCGCGCCAGGTCCTATGAAACGAAAGGCTTTCGTCGCCGGCCAGTTCTATCCGGGGAGCGCGGGGAAGCTCCGCGAAACGATCGCCGGCTTCACGGTCCCCGGCGCGGAGCGCCGGCCGGCGATCGCCGTCGTCTCGCCCCACGCCGGGTATGTCTACTCCGGCCCCGTGGCCGGGGAGGTCTTCTCGACCACCGCGATGCCCCCCGTCTTCGTCGTTCTCGGCCCCGCCCATCGGGAGATCGGGCCCCTGTTCGCCGTGCAGGCGAAGGGAAGCTGGGAAACCCCCCTCGGCGAGACGCCGATCGACGAGGCCCTGGCGGCCCTGATCCTCGCCGCCTGCCCGCTCGCCGAGGAGGACGAACGGGCCCACGCCTTCGAACATTCCCTCGAGGTCCAGCTGCCGTTCATCCAGTACTTCCGGCCGGACGCCGGGCTCGTGCCCATCTGCGTCTCCGCCGAGGCCGGATTCGCCGAACTCGAGACGCTCGGCCGGGCCCTGGCCGCGGCGATCAATGAGGCCGGGCGGGGGACGCTCATCGTCGCCAGCACCGACATGAGCCACTACGTCGACCGGAAAGCGGCCGAAGCCAAGGACATGATGGCCGTCCGCAAGGTCCTCGACCTCGATCCCCGGGGCCTCTTCGACACCGTCGTGCGGGAGCGGATCTCGATGTGCGGCTTTCAGCCGACGGCGGCCGCGCTGGTCGCGGCTATCGCTTTGGGGGCGACGGGGGCCGAGCTGGTCCGCTACCGGACCTCGGGCGACGCGACGGGGGACTACGACCAGGTCGTCGGCTACGCCGGCCTGAGGATCCACTGAAGGACGGTATCCGTGCCGCTCATCGACCGTTACAGGGAACAGGCCGGCAAGCTCGTCTGGGCTGCCGGCGCCAACGCGATGCTGGCCTACAAGCCGATCCTGGACCAGCATCCCCACATCACGAGCTTCGGGTCCGAGAAATGGCAGTACTACCTGACGGTCGCCGGCGTCTACGCCGCGATCATGCGCCTCGTCCACGACCGCATTCTCGAAGGCCGGGATCTCAACGAGGTCCTGGACGTCATCGAAAAATCCCTGGCCGCGAAATTCCCCGACGGTCCCGCGGCTCTCGAGGAATGCCGGACGATGGTCGACGCCAGCTTCGCCGAAGTCCTGCGGGAACGGGACGAGGACCAGGAGTTCGCGTTCTCCGACCGGATCGGCGCGTGGATCCTGTTCAAGATGAACGGTCCCCGCGAGCTCAAGGACGGCCACCAGCTGATCCGGAACCTGGGCTTGGCCGTGACCTCCGCATTCGCCGCATGGTGGTCCTGAGCCCATTTTTCAATGGGCTGAAAATAAAAAAGATATCCGGGCGGCCTTGGGAACGCGCCGGCGATTTTCCGCGGGCCGCTAACTTTCAGTCATTTGACACCCGCTCGGGGTTAATGCTATAAAAACCTACCAGAGGAAGGATGTCTAGGTCTGTATTGCGCGACAAGGACAGGAAGGTCCTGGCCCTCGTCGTCGATTGCTTCGTCCGCACCGGCCGGCCGGTGAGCTCGGGGGCGGTCTGCCAGACCCGGAGGATCACGGCCTCGCCGGCGACCCTGCGCAACATCATGGCCAAGCTCGAGGCCATGGGCTTTCTATCCCAGCCGCACACTTCCGCGGGCCGCGTCCCGACCGACAAAGGATTGCGCCATTACGTCGGCGGCCTGCTCGCCGACAAGGCCCTGCCGGAAGAACGAGTGCCGCTCATCCAGGAGGATTTCCCCCATCGCACCGCCGACCTCGACTCCCTGCTCATCCAGGCCTGCCGGATCCTGGCCGACTCCTCGGACAACCTGGGCTTCGTGATCTCGCCCCACATCTTCCGGCTGCCCTTCGAGCACCTGCGCTTCGTCAAGATCTCGGACCGTCGCGTCCTGGTTATCCTGGTGACGCCCTTCCATATGGTCCTGACGGAGACGCTCGAGGCTTCCATGCCCTTGACCCAGGCCGAGCTCGACCGGGCCGCCCAGGTCGTCAATCAGACCTTCCGGGGGCGGACCATCTTGGCCGTCCGCGACGCCCTGGTCCGGGAGCTTCCCAAATACCGGGTCAAGTACGAGGATACGCTCAACAAGCTCCTCGACCTGCTCAAGACGTCGATCGACCGTGAGCAGGGGGAGAACCGGATCTTCCTCCAGGGCACGGCCCGGCTCCTCGGCAAGGGCGGCCTCTCGGACATGGGCAAGCTCCAGGTCCTGTTCCAGAAGTTCGAGGAGAAGGCGGCCCTCGTCCGCCTGCTCTCGGACTTCATCAGCCTGGACCGGGTCAAGGTCCTGATCGGCTCCGAGGCCAACCTGCCCAACGTCGAGGACTGCTCCCTCGTCCTCTCCCACTACGGCTACAGCAACCAGGTGCTGGGCACCTTGGGCATCATCGGCCCCAAGCGCATCCCGTACGAACGGATCATCCCGCTCGTCGATCGCGTGGCCAAGCGGGTCAGCCTGGCCATCACGGTCTTCGGCAGAGAGGTCAGCCTATGATGGACGACAAGAACAAACCGGGCGACGAGATCGAGTTCATCCCCGAGACGCCGTCCGCCGGCGAGACGCCGGCCAGCAAGACGCCCGTCCCCTCGGCCGCGGAGCCGAAGGAGCCCGACGGGAAGGCCGCCGCGGCCGAAGGATCGCGGCACCTCAAAGAGAAGCTGAAGAAGAAGGAGGCCGAGGCCAAGGACCTCCGTCGGGAGATCGACGAGCTCAAGGAGACGAATCTCCGCCGCCTGGCCGACATGGAGAACCTGCGCAAGCGCTTCGACCGGGAGCGGACCGAGTTCCAGCAGTACGCCCTGAGCGGGTTGCTGCTGGAGCTTCTGGACGTCAACGACAATTTCGAGCGGGCCCTCCAGAGCGCGTCCACGGACGGCGAGGGGAGGACCTTGCGGGAGGGCGTCGAGCTCATCTTCCGGATGTTCCAGAGCCTGCTGGCCAAGAACGGCGTCCGACCGATCGAGCTCAAGGACCGGTCTTTCGACCCGAACTTCCAGCACGCCATGACCGTGGAGGAGTCCGAGGAGGTCCGGGAGCCCGAAGTCGTCGAGGAGCTCCAAAAGGGCTACCTGCACCACGACCGGCTCCTGCGGCCGGCCCTGGTCAGGGTCCGGGTTCCCAAGAAAGGACAGTAGCGACATGGGACGCGTCATCGGCATCGACCTCGGCACCACGTACTCCTGCGTCGCCTGCCTCGAAGGCGGGCGGCCGGTCGTCATCCCCAACCTCGAGGGCCTGCCGACGACGCCGTCGGTCGTTTCGTTCACGAGGTCCGGAGAGCTCCTCGTCGGGACCCTGGCCATGCGCCAGGCCGTCACCAACCCGGACAACACGTTCTTCGCCGTCAAGCGGTTGATCGGGCAGAAGTATAAGTCGGCCCAGATCCAGGAGGCCCTGGCCCGCCTGCCGTACAGGCTGAAGGAAGCCCCCAACGGCGACGTCTCCGTCGTCCTCGGGGACAAGACGATGAGCCCGCCCGAGATCTCCTCGCTCGTCCTGGGCTATCTCAAGGCCTGCGCCGAGGCCTTTTTCGGCGAGCCGGTGACGGAGGCGGTCATCACCGTGCCGGCCCACTTCAACGACGCTCAGCGCCAGGCGACCAAGGACGCGGCCACGATCAGCGGCCTCCAGGTCCAGCGGGTCATCAACGAGCCGACGGCGGCCGGCCTGGCCTACGGCCTGGAGACGAAGAAGAACGGCCTGGCCGCGGTCTACGACCTCGGCGGCGGGACGTTCGACATCACCATCCTCGAGTTCAGCGACGGCGTCTTCAACGTCCTGGCCACCAACGGCGACTCCTACCTCGGCGGCGAGGACTTCGACAACCGCATCCTCGAGTGGCTCGCGGCGAGCTTCCGGGCCGAGGCCGGGACCGACATGGCCGAGGACAAGCTCGCGCTCCAAAGGGTGAAGGAGGCCGCGGAGAAGGCCAAACGGGAGCTGTCGTTCGTCACGGAGACCGAGATCAACCTGCCCTTCATCACCTCCGACAGATCGATCTCCAAGCACCTGCGCAAGACCCTCAGCCGGGCGACTTTCGAGGCCATGACCGCGGACCTCGTGGAGAGAACGGTGCCGCGCATCGAGCAGGCCCTGGCCGACGCCCGGCTCTCTCCGGACCGGATCGAGCACGTCATCCTGGTCGGCGGCCAGACGCGGATGCCGCTCGTCAAGGAGCGGGTGACCAAGTTCTTCGGCCGGTCTCCCGAGGAAAAAGTCGACCCCGACCAGATCGTCGCCATGGGCGCGGCCATCCAGTCGGGCATTCTCGACGGGCAGGTCCGCGACCTCGTCCTTCTCCTCGACGTCACTCCGTTCGCGCTGGGGATCGAGACCGAGAACGACGGCTACGAGATGATCATCGAACGGAACACGACCATCCCGACCCGTAAGGTCAAGGCCTTCACGACCGTTGATCACAACCAGCGGCGGGTCCGAATCCACGTCCTCCAGGGCGAGGGCTTCCTGGCCTCGATGAACAAGTCCCTGGCCGTCTTCGAGCTCGTCGGCATCGAGCCGGCCCCGGCCGGCGTGCCGCAGATCGACGTCACGTTCGAGATCACGGCGGACGGCTTGGCCCAGGTCACGGCCAAGGACAAGGAGACGGGCCTGGAGCAGAGGATCGAGGTCCGGCCGTCCTCCGGGCTCTCGGCCAGGGAAGTCGAAGAGATGCGCAAGAAACAGACCGGCGTCGGGGTCGATAAAAAGGGGCCGAATGCCTAAGAAGGACTACTACCAGGTCCTCGGCGTGACCCGCGATGCCCCGGCCGAGGAGATCAAGAAGGCCTACCGCCAGCTAGCCCTCAAGCACCACCCCGACCGCAATCCGGGGAGCAAGGAGGCGGAGGACAGGTTCAAGGAGGCGGCCGAAGCCTATAGCGTCCTGGCCGACGCGGAGAAGAGATCGGTCTACGACCGCTTCGGCCACGACGGACTGCGGGGCGAGGGCTTCCAGGGATTCTCGGGTTTCGACTCGTCCGTCTTTGGGGATTTCGAGGACATCCTGGGCAACTTCTTCGGCTTCAGCTTCGGCGGCCTGTTCGGCGGCCGCGAGCGCGCCCGGGGGGCCCGGCGGAGCCGCGGCCAGGACCTGGCCTTGGAGGTCGAGATCGGCCTTGAAGAGGCCGCGACCGGCGTCGAGCGCGAGATCAAGATCAACCGGGCCGAGGCCTGTCCGGTCTGCAAAGGCTCGAAGCGCAAGCCCGGGACCCAAGCGGCGTCCTGCCCGGCCTGCGGCGGCCGGGGCCAGGTCCGCTACCAGCAGGGCTTCTTCACCCTGGCCCGGACCTGTCCGCGATGCCAGGGCGGCGGCGAGATCAATTCCTCGCCCTGCGAATCCTGCCAGGGCCGGGGACATGTCAAGGAGAAGAGGACCCTCAAGGTCCGCATCCCGGCGGGCGTCGACGACGGTTCGCGCTTGAGGCTCATCGGAGAAGGGGAGGCCGGCGATGAGGGCATGCCGTCGGGCGACCTCTACGTCGTCACCCGCGTCCGCAAGCACCCCTTCTTCGAGCGCGAGGGCAACGATCTCGCTTGCGAGATCGCCATCACCTTCACGCAGGCCGCCCTGGGAGCCCGGATCGAGATCCCGACGCTCGACGGCAACGAGGTCCTCAAGATCCCGCCGGGCGCCCAGCCGGGCGAGATCGTCCGTCTCAAGGGCAAGGGCGTCCCGGACGTCTCCGGGCGCCGCAAGGGGGACCTCTTCGTCAAGGTCCTGGTCAAGACCCCGGAGAACCTGTCGAAAGAGCAGAAGACGCTGCTCGCCAAGCTGGCCGAGCTGCGCGGCGAGAACGTCGAGTCGGTCGACTCGAGCGTCGTCCACAGGCTGAAGAACATCTTCCAATGAGCCGTCGAGAAGCGTGACCGCCAACCAGTTCTTCGTTCCCTGCCTCCCCGAGGGCGCGGCCCGCATCGTGCTCGAGGCCGAGGAGCACCGCCACCTGGCCCGGGCGGCCCGGGTCCGCGAGGGGGAGACGGTCTGGCTCTTCGACGGCAGCGGCCGGCGCGCGCTGGCCCGCGTCGCGAGCGTGGGGGAGGAGCGGACGGCGCTCGACGTGCTGAGGACCGAGGAGCGGGAAGCGCCGCGGACCCGGCTCCTGCTCGCGGCGTGCCTGGTCGAAGCCAAGAAGTTCGAAGCCATCCTGGAGAAGGCCGCCGAGATCGGCTGTTCGGACGTCGTTCCGGTCGTGAGCGTACGCTCGCTCCGGACGCCGGGGGAGAGGACGGAGCGGAAGCTCGAGCGCTGGCGGCGGATCGCCCGCGAGGCGGCCAAGCAGTGCAAAAGCCCTCTCCTCACCGAGGTCCATCCGCCGCGGCCGCTCCGGGACCTCCTCCGTGAGCCGCCGGCCGAGCGCCGGCTCTTCCTCAGCGAGTACGGCGGACGGCCGCTCCGGGACGTCGTGGCCGGCCCGGACGCGGGGCCGCGGTCGGCCGTGCTCCTCGTCGGGCCCACCGGGGGTTGGACCGAAGGCGAAGAGAAGGACATCCGCGGTTCCGGTTACGAGGCCGTGTCGCTCGGCCGCCGCATCCTCAAGTCGGAAACGGCGGCGCTGGCCGCGGCATTCATGATCGTCCATCACTGGAACGGATAGGATGTTCCTCCAAGGTCAGAAGGTCGGGAAGTACGAGATCATCCGGTCGCTCGGCAGCGGCGGCTTCGGCTCGGTCTACCTGGCCAAGGACACCTGGCTCGACATCAAGGTGGCCATCAAGGTCCCCCATAAGCAGTCGGCCGAGCTCTACAAGCTCCTCAAGGAGCCGCGGCTCCAGGCCGCCCTGAGCCATCCCAACATCGTCCGCATGCTGGCCGCCGAGAAGGAGAAGAACGTCTTCTTCATGGTCATGGAGTACGTCAAGGGGCCGACCCTGGAGAAGATCCTGGAGAAGGAGCGGGTCCTCGACACCGAGAAAGCCCTCGATTTCGTCAAGCAGATCTGTTACGGCGTCGACCACGCCCACAAGGCCAAGATCATCCATCGCGACCTGCGGCCCTCGAACATCATCGTGTCCGAGGAGGGCACGGCCAAGATCACCGACTTCGGGACCTCGGCCTGGCTCAACGCCGTGCCCTACGCCTCGACCCGCATCGGCTCACCGCCCTACATGGCCCCCGAGCAGTTCATGGGCAAGGCCAGCTACGCCTCGGACCTCTACTCGCTGGGCTGCATCTTCTACGAGATGGTCATCGGCCGGCCGCCGATCTTCGATCCCGACCCGTTCAAGATCCTGGAATTGGCCCAGCAGGGCAAGATCACGCCGCCGCGGATCAAGAACGGCCGCGTCCCGCGCGAGGTCGACGCCATCATCATGAAGGCCCTGGCCCCCAAGATCGAGGACCGCTACCAAACCGCCTCGGAGATCATCCGCGACATGTCCCTCTACAAAGGCCGGACGCCCAAGACCTCGGAGATCGACGACATCATGCTCCGGATCAAGGCCCGGGAGCAGAAGACGGCCGCCTTCTGCGGCAACTGCCGCCGGCCCCTGCCGCCCCGGTCCCGCAATTGCCCGCACTGCGGCGAAACCGTCTGACCTGGACTATCCATAAAAACGCCGATTTCTCCATAAGACCAAAACAGCCAAGACGGAGTTTTTACCCTTCGGGCAAGCCGATCCGGCCGCATTTGCTTCGTTGCAAAGGGCTCGCAGTACTCATAGTGCAGCTTCGCCCTTTGACGCCTCGCATCTGCAGCCGCCTCGGCTCGTGGCTAATCCAGGCCAATTCCCCCCTGGAGGCGATTGACTTCGCCGCGGGGGATGATATACGATGGCGCCCTGGGAACGGCTGCGACCGAAATGCCCTAAGGAGAGGCCCATGAGCCCATTCAGCGAGAGCGGCGTCGTCTGGAAGAACGGCCGGCTCATCCCCTGGAAGGACGCGACGATCCACCTGGCCTCCCACGTCGTCCACTACGGCAGCTGCCTCTTCGAGGGCCTGCGGGCCTACGACACGGCCAAGGGCACGGCCATCTTCCGCCTGCAGGACCATACCCGGCGGCTCTATAACTCTTGCAAGATCTACCGGATGGAAGTTCCCTACACGCAGGACGAGTTCAACCGGGCCGTCGTCGAATGCGTCCGGGCCAACGGGCTCAAGGCCTGCTACGTCCGGCCCATCATCTACCGGGGCTACGGCACGCTCGGCGTCAACCCGTTCCCCAACCCGGTCGATTGCGCCGTCCTGGTCTGGGAATGGGGCCAATACCTCGGCCCCGAGGCCATGGAGAACGGCGTCGATGTTTGCGTCTCGTCGTGGTGGCGCATGGCCCCCAACACCTTTCCGGCCCTGGCCAAGGCCGGCGCCAATTACATGAACTCCCAGCTCATCAAGATGGAGGCCCTGCTCGACGGCTACGAAGAGGGCATCGCCCTGAACATCCGCGGCCACATCAGCGAGGGCAGCGGCGAGAACCTGTTCCTTGTCAAGGACGGCGTCGTCCTGACCCCGCCCCTCTCGTCCTCGGTCCTGCCGGGCATCACCCGGGACTCGGTCATGACCCTGTTCCGGGAGATGGGCATCAAGGTCGTCGAGGAGACCATCCCGCGCGAGATGCTTTACATCGCCGACGAGGTCTTCTTCACGGGCTCGGCCGCCGAGGTCACGCCCATCCGCTCGATCGACAAGATCGTCATCGGGACGGGCAAGCGGGGGCCCCTGACGGAGAGGGTCCAGAAGGCCTTTTTCGAGGTCGTGGACGCCAAGACGGCCGACACCCACGGCTGGCTGACGTTCGTCTGATAGCGCGCACGAGGAGGAATGCATGGTCATCGATGAATTCCTGAAGATCGCGATCGAACGGGACGCCTCGGACCTCCACTTCAAGGCCGGCAACAACCCGATGATCCGCGTCCACGGGACGCTGACGCCGCTGACCGGCTATCCCCGGCTGACCCCCGCCGACTGCGAGGAGCTGGCCAACCAGATGATGACCGAGTTCCAGCGCAAGCGGCTCGAGGAGGACCTGGACATCGACCTGGCCTACAGCCTGGCCGGGTTCGGCCGCTTCCGCGGCAGCATCTACCACCAGCGCGGCTCGCTGGCCATCGCCCTGCGCATCATCCCGCTCGAGGTCAAGACGATCCGCCAGCTCCTCCTGCCCGAGGTTCTGGAGAAGATCGCCTTCTACCAGCGGGGCCTCGTCCTGGTCACGGGAACGACCGGCTCGGGCAAGACGACCAGCCTGGCGGCCATGGTCGACTACATCAACACCTTCCGCCGCGAGAACATCATCACCATCGAGGACCCCATCGAGTACCTCCACAAGGACAAGAAGAGCACGGTCAGCCAGCGCGAGGTGGGGATGGACGTCACCAGCTTCGCCCGCGGCCTGCGCGGCTGCCTGCGCGAGGACCCCGATGTCATCCTGGTCGGCGAGATGCGCGACCTGGATACGATCGACACGGCCCTGCTCGCCGCCGAGACCGGACACCTCGTCCTGAGCACCCTCCATACCCTGGACGCTCCCGAGAGCATCAACCGCATCATCTCCGTCTTCGCCCCGCACCACCAGCGCCAGGTCCGCCTGCAGCTGGCTTCGATCCTCAAGGCCATCATCTCGATGCGCCTCATCCCGCGTATGGACGGCCAGGGCCGCGTCCCGGCCGTCGAGGCCATGATCGCCACCCCCTACATCCAGGAGTGCATCGCCGAGAAGGACAAGACCATGCTCATCCGCGACGCCATCACGGCGGGCGTCTCCCAGTACGGCATGCAGACCTTCGACCAGTCCATCTACCAGCTCTACCGCGACGGGTACATCTCCTTCGAGCAGGGCATGAAGTACTCCTCCAATCCCGACAACTTCAAGCTCCGCATCATGGGCATCCAATCGACCCTCGACATGGCCGTCGAGGAGATGGAAAAGGGCATGAGCAAGGTCGAGCGGGCCGAAGGGGGACCGGAAGAAGACGTTAAATGAAGGCCCAGCGCGTTCGCGAGACCTTCCTCCAGTACTTCGCCGACCGGGGCCACAAGGTCGTGCGCAGCTCGCCGCTCCTGCCCAAGGACGACCCCACCATCCTGTTCACCAACGCCGGGATGAACCAGTTCAAGAACGTCTTCCTGGGCCTCGAGAAACGCGGCTACGCCCGGGCGGCCACGGTCCAGAAGTGCATGCGCGTGAGCGGCAAGCACAACGACCTCGAGACCGTCGGCCGGACGGCCAAGCATCACACGTTCTTCGAAATGCTCGGCAATTTCTCCTTCGGCGACTACTTCAAGAAGGAGGCCGTGGCCTTCGCCTGGGACCTCGTCACCCGGGTCTACGGCCTGCCGCAGGACCGCCTCTACGCCACGGTCTATCTCGACGACGACGAGGCGTTCCGCCTCTGGGCCGAGGAGGTCGGCGTCCCGAAGGACCGGATCTTCCGCTACGGCAAGAAGGATAATTTCTGGGCCATGGGCGACACCGGCCCCTGCGGCCCGTGCTCCGAGCTCCACTACGACCTCGGCGCCGACATCGAGGCGGGCGAGCCCTTCGCGCTCATCGAGAAGGGGAGCGACCGCTTCGTCGAGCTGTGGAACCTCGTCTTCATGGAGTTCGACCAGGGCGATGACGGCGTCCTCAGGCCGCTCCCGTCGCCGTCGATCGACACCGGCATGGGCCTCGAGCGCATGACGGCCGTCGTCCAGGGCAAGCGGAGCAACTACGACACCGACCTGTTCATGCCCCTGATCGAGAGCGCCGCCGGGATGGCCCGGCGCGAGTACCCGGCCGGCGACGAGGGCGACGTCTCTCTCCGGATCATCGCCGACCACGTCCGGGCGACGACCTTTCTCATCGGGGACGGCATCTCGCCGGCCAATGACGGCCGGGGCTACGTCCTGCGGCGGCTCATCCGCCGGGCTTTCCGGCAGGGCAACCTCATCGGCATCGACCGGCCGTTCCTGTTCGAGCTGGTCGGCCGGGTCGCCGACATCATGCAAGACGCCTACCCCGAGCTCCTGACCTCGGCCGAATACATCTCCAAGGTCTGCCTGGCCGAGGAGGAGCGCTTCGCCTACACCCTGTCCTCGGGCCTGCGCTTTTTCGACCAGGCCGTCCGGGAGTCGCGGGAGAACGGGGCGACCATCCTGGCGGGCTCCCAGGTCTTCAGGCTTTACGACACCTTCGGCTTCCCGCTCGACCTGTCCCAGGAGCTGGCCCGGGAGAAAGGCCTGTCCGTCGACGAGGCGGGATTCGCCCGGGAGCTCGAGGAACAGAAACAACGGGCGCGGCTCTCGTGGAAGGGCGAGGCCAAGCGCAAGGAGAAGCAGGTCTACGACGAATTCAAGGATCTCAAGGTTCGGACCCGCGTCCACGAGGCGGCCGAGATCTCGGACGTTCGCGTCCTCGGCCTCCTCAAGGACGGCCGCCGGGCCGCGGCCCTGGCGGCCGGCGACTCCGGCGAGATCGTGCTCGAAGAAACCCCGTTCTACGCCGAGGCCGGCGGCCAGGTCGGGGACACCGGCACGCTCAAGGGCCCCAAGTTCTCGGCCCTGGTCGGGAACGTGACCTACGCCACCCCCGATGTCGTCGTCCACGCCGTCAAGGTCCTGGCCGGCGAGGTCCGCGAGGGCGACCGCGTCGATGCGGCGCCCGACCTCGTCCGCCGGCAGGCCACGTCGAATAACCACACGGCGACCCACCTGCTCCACGCCGCCCTGCGGCAGGTCCTGGGCGACCACGTCAAGCAATCCGGGTCGCTCGTCTCGCCGACCCGGCTGCGGTTCGACTTCAGCCACTTCGCCCCGCTCTCCCGCGAGGAGGTCCGGCGCGTCGAGGACATCGTCAACGACCGCGTCCGGGCCGATATCCTTCTCGAGACCCGGGTGACCTCGCTCGAAGAGGGCATCCGCGAGGGGGCCACGGCCATCTTCGAGGAAAAGTACGGGGAGACCGTCCGCGTCGTCGGCATCGGCGATTTCAGCAAGGAGCTCTGCGGCGGCGTCCACGTCCACTCCACGGGCGAGCTGGGCCTGTTCAAGATCGTATCCGAGGCCGGCGTCGCCGCGGGCATGCGGCGCATCGAGGCCGTGACCGGGGAAGGGGCGGTCCGCTACCTCCGGGAGATCGAGGACGAGCTGGCCGGGTTGGAGAAGAGCCTCGGCGTCGCGCGCAAGGACCTCCCGGCGCGGATCGAGAAGCTCGCCGCCCGGGCCGAAGAGCTCGAACGGGAGGCCAAGGACCTGCGCAAGAAGGTCCTGGCCGCGAGCCTCGACGCGAAGTCCCAGGCCGACGACACCGCGGCCGCGGCGACGGTCAAGGGATTGAACGTCCAGGTCAAGCGCCTCGACGGCCTGACCATGGCCGAGTTGAGGGACACGGCCGACGCCATGAAGCAGAAGCTCGGGAGCGGTATCGTCGTCCTCGGCGCCGTCACGGACGGCAAAGCCTTCGTCGTCGCTTCGGTCACCAAGGACCTGGTCGGCCGCATCCAGGCCGGAGCCCTGATCAAGGAGCTGGCCCCCGTCATCGGCGGTGGGGGAGGGGGCCGGCCCGATTTCGCCCAGTCGGGGGGCCCCGGCACCGGAGAGCTCGAGAAGGCCCTCGGGCAGGTTCCGTCCCTCGTCGAGCGCCTGGCCGTCTGACCCCCGGATTCACCCCGGGCGGGGATTGCCAAACGGGCTGTTTTTTGCCAAGATGGGGCCGACGCCGATGGACTGCTTCAAAAAAACCTTCGCGGCCTGCGTCTTGCTGGCCCTAGCCCCCTGCGTCTTCGGGATGGGCCCGGCCGACCTGCGCAAGCTCTACAGCCCCATCGTCAAGAAGGTCGCCGAGAAGCACCGCATCGACCAGGAGCTCGTCCACGTCGTCATCCGGGCCGAATCGAACTACGACGCCTTCGCCATCTCCTCGGCCGGGGCCATGGGGCTGATGCAGCTCATGCCGGCCACGGCCCGCCAGTACGGTGTCGGCAACGTCTTCGACCCGGCCCAGAACATCGAGGGCGGCGTCCGCTACCTCAAGGACCTGGTCCGGCTCTACAAGGGGCAGACCAAGCTCGTGCTGGCGGCCTACAACGCCGGCCAGGAAGCGGTCCGCAAATACAAGGGCATCCCGCCCTATCCGGAAACGAAGAATTACATCGCCGGGATCATGAAGAACTACAAGAAGCCCACGGTCTCGACCAAGAACCCCACCTACATGGTCAAGGACGCCAACGGCAAGACCATTCTGGTGAACGACCCGGAAACGGTCAAGAAATAGGGCTCTATCGGACCGGCAGGAAACCCTTGACGAGCAGGTTGCGGGGGACGATCTCGAACGTCGCGGGCAAGCGGCCGAGCTGATCGCCGTCGAGCTCGAGCAGGACGTCCTCGCCGTCGCCGGGCCAGGCTTCGATGCGCCGGCCCCTCACCACCGAGACCTTGGGATGGGTGACGTGGCTGCCGTTCATGAGCTTCCAACCGTGCCGGCAGAACTCGAGGAAGCGGAAGCCGCGGACGAGCACGGCGTCGAAGAGCCCGTCGTCGAGGCGGGCGTCCGGGGCGACCTTCATGCCCTTGCCGAAGATCCGGCCGTTGGCCACCGCGCCGATGAGATACTCGCCGTCCGGCAGGTCCCGGCCGTCGACGCGGATGCGGACGCGCTTGTTCTTGTAGCGGACCATCGTCGTCACCAAACAGCGGACGTAGGACGAGGCGCGGCGCTGGAGCCGGCGCTCGGTGACTTCGCGGACGACCTCGCCGCCGAGGCCGAAGTCGGCGACGTTCAGAAAGAGACGGTCCTCCTCGAGGCCCTCGTTCGTCCGGTAGCGGACCCGGCCCACGTCCATGCGTACGGCCGGCGCGTCGGTGATCACCTGGAGGGCGCCGCGGAGCCCCGGCGGGATGTTCAGGCTCTTGATCAGGTCGCAGCCCGTCCCGGACGGGACCAGGCCGAGCGTCGCGTCGGGATTGATGATCCGGCGGTCTTCGTAGAAGCCGTTGGCGATCTCGTTCATCGTCCCGTCGCCGCCGACGCCGATGACCAGCTCGGTGCCGTCCTTGATGGCCTCCCGGGCCAGGTCGGTGGCGTGCCGGGGGTTATCCGTAAACTCGTACTTGAACTCGCGGATGAAGTGCCTGAGGCCTTCGCGGATCTCGCCCCAGCGCTTGCGGGTCCGGCCCCGATTCGACTCGGGATTGACGATGACCTTCGTCTTAAGCCGCATCGGTCGGTCCCGGGGTATCCGAAGGAGGGATGGCCGGAGGCGGCGGGGGCGGAGCGCCCGCCGGGGCGCCCTTCTTCGCGAAGAGCGAAATGCCGATAAGGCCGCCGAGGGCGCCGAAGACGGCATAGACGGCGGCCGAGATGAACAGACTCAGCAGGAACCAGCCCGGCGAGAGCGTGGCCGAGGCGCCTTGGAATATGCCGTCGAGGCTGGCCGGCATCTGGCCGCCCATCTCAGCGGCTTTGTCGAGGATCCGTTGGGCCAACTCCAGGTTGAAGCTCTGAAAAGGGATCTTGACGACCGCGTCGACGACGGCGGCGATGATCCCCGTCAGGGCCCCGACGACGGCCCCGTCGCCCGAGGTCAGGGCGATCTTCGCGTCCCTGGCCAGGAGCTTCACGGCGATCGCGGCCCCGCCGACGATCCAGAGGCAACAGATACAGTTGCCTGCGCCGACGAACGGAACACCGGACAGAAGGCCGGCGACGGCGCCGGCGGTGAGGGCCGGCCGGAAGTATTCGGGTTTCTGCTGGGGCATGATCTCTCCTTGACCCGGGACCTATTCTACGTTTTTCCGGTCTGCTCTTTCAAGGGCGCGGGCGGCGCGCCGTTTTTCCCGGGTCTCGAAGAAGTCGGCGACGCCGGGAACGAAGTAGAACGGCAGGAGCGTTCCCCAGACGAGGCCGGTCGCTGCCCGGAGGCCGATCGGGCTTCTCCAGAGGCCCGCGAGACCGGCCAGGCCGTCGACGGCCAGGGGCAGGGTCGCGAGGGCGAACGACCTGGCGGATGGCAGGCCCGCCCGGCGGAAGCCGCGGACGAGAGGATAGAGGGCAAGCCCGGCCGCGAACCCGGCATAGATCCCCAGGCATCGGCCGCAGACGGCCAGAGGATGGCCGAAGAGCAAGAAACACCGGCCGGGGATCTGGTGGCAAACGGGGGAGAATACGCCGTAGATGGCCCGTGACAAGCCCGCCGAGCCCCTGGCGGCCAGCCACGGGGCCAGGACGATGAGCGCCAGCCAGACGGCCGTCCCGAGCGCCGTCACGAGCCAGACGGCGCGGACCCTGCGGCGGCCGGCGTCATCGGACATGGGCGGTATTGTATCAGGAAACCCATTGCGACACGATCCATTTCCCGCGCCTGAAGGGTGTGATTTCCGGATTGACAGGAGCGGAAGGAGTCGGTTACATTAGGCGCGAAGGCACCAGACCTCGCGATCGACAGGAGGACACCATGGCCCGACCCCGCACTTTTACCCTGATATTCATGGGAGCGCTCATCCTGATCCCGCTCCGGGCCGCGGCCCAGACGGAGGAGGCCAACAACCTCCTCGGCCAGGCCGGCCCGGGCGTCGTCACGGTCATCGCCTACGGCGCCGACAAGGCCGAGATCCTCAAGGGATCGGCGCTGGCCCTGGCCGAGGACATCGTCGTCACGGCGTATCATGTCATCTCCCAGGCCGCCGACGTCGAAGGCCTGAACATCAAGGGCAAGAAGATCAAATTCGAGGGCCTGCTCGGCGTCGACAAGGCCCACGACATCGCCCTGCTCAAGCTCAAGGGCAAGGCCCAAGCCCTGCCCATCGGCTCTATTGACGGCCTAGCCCCCGGGGCCCGTCTCTTCGCGCTCGGCTCCAACGAGTCGGGGCAGGTGGTCATCGCCGAAGGCACCTTCCGCCGGACGGTCGATGCCGGCGCCGCGGGCAAGGTCCTGGAGATCTCGATGCCCGTTCCCGAGCAGTTCCGCGGCGGGCCGCTGCTCGACATCAACGGCCAGCTCGTCGGCATGCTCCTCGTCCTCGACCGCGGCTTCAAGATCGGCATACCGGTGGCCTCGTTGGTCAGCGTGACCCGGACGGGCAAGATCGTTGATTTCAAGGCCCAGACCCCCGAGAACTACTTCGAAACGATCGAAGGCAACCTGTTCGCCGGCCGGGCGGCCCTGGCCCTCGACGAGCAGATGACGGCCCGGGTGCACATAGAGAAGATGGTCAAGCTCGATCCTTCCAACCTGGCCGGGCACCTCCAACTGGCCCAGATCTACGCCCAGCAGCGCGATTACTCGGCCGCGGCCGCCTCCTACCGGAAGGTGACGAGCCTCGATCCGTCCCGGGCGGACGCCTACTACGGGTTGGGCACGATCCTCATGAAGCAGACCCAGTACAAGGACGCGGCAGAGGCCTTCGAAAAGGCCGCCGCCCAAGGTTACGCCGGTCCCGAGGTCCAATTCGATCTCGGCTCCGCCCGCGAGGCCCAGCAGGACTGGGCCCAGGCCGCGGCGGCCTACGAGAGGTTCATCGCCCTCGGCCCCGCCGAGACCGGGCCCGCCTACCACCGGCTGGGGTTCTGCCGGACGAACCTCGGCGAATACGACAAGGCCGTGGCCGCCCTGCTTGAGGCTCAGAAGTTGCAGCCGAAGGAGCTCAAGGTCCGCGAGGCCCTGGCCGACGCCTACGCCAAGGCCGGGCAGATCGAGAACGCCGAGTCGGTCTATATGGGCATGGCCGAGATGAATCCGGTCGATGCCAAGACCTATTACAAGCAGTATTACCAGATGGCGGTCGCCGCCAGCCGGCACGACCGGGCGGTCATCCCGCTCAAGAAGATCATCGAGCTCGACCCCAAGAACGAGACCAATTTCTATTTCTTGGGGTTATCCTATTTCAACATCCAGAAATATGACGATGCCATTGCCGCCTTCCAGCAGAGCCTGGCGATCAAGCCCGATTACGAGTATGCCTGGTACCAGATCGGGTCGTCGAATTTCCAGGCCAAGAAGTTCAAAGAGGCGGCCGAGGCCTACAAGAAATACGTCGAGATCAAGCCGGACGACGCGTCGGGATGGATGAGCATCGGGGTATCGTACCTCCAAGCCAAGAACTTCGAGGCGGCGCTGGAGCCGTTGAAAAAGTGCGTCGAGATGAAGCCCAACGACCCGATCGCCCTGGCCAACCTGGCCGTCGCCTACATCAACCTCAAGGACAACTTCAGCGCCAAGGAGATCTACAACAAGCTGTTGACCCTCGATCCTGCCCAGGCGGAGAAGCTGAAGAAGTACATCCGATGAGGTTCGAACCGGGCGAAAATTGACAGGCCGCCCCTTCCCGCCTAGAATAGGGGTCCGGCCCGCGGCCCACGGGTTCCCCCCGGCGGGGGAGCCGCCCGGCGTTATACATCCGTAACATGTTGATTCGCCGATAGTTCAATGCGCGAGACAAGGGCAGATGGCGGAATTGGCAGACGCGCTAGGCTTAGGACCTAGTTCCTGATGAAGGAGTGCGGGTTCGAGTCCCGCTCTGCCTACGGACGTCCCGCGGCGCGGCCCGGCCGCTATCCCAGGAGAGAAAGAGATCCGTCATGAACGAACAGACCAGACAGAGCCGCCTCACCGACCTCAGTCCCAGCCGCAAGGAGATCGAGCTCGAGATCCCCGACGAGGAGTTTCGCCAGGAATACGAGAAGGTCCTCGGCGAGTACGTCGCCAAGGCCAAGCTGGACGGCTTTCGCAAGGGGCATGCCCCCCAGGAGCGGGTCAAGGCCCTGTTCGACCACGACATCGCTCACGACGTCTACGATTCGCTCATCCCCCGGGTCCTCGAGGAGGAGCTCCGGGGCCTGCGCCTGAATCCCGTCGGCGTGCCGGTCCTCAAGGACCTCAAGCACGAGCCCGGCGAGCCCCTTCGGTGCACGGCCGCGATCGAGGTCGTGCCCGAGTTCGACCTGCCCGACTACCGGACGATCGAGGTCAAGAAGCGCTCGACGGAGCTGGCCAAGGAGGACGTCGACAAGGCCATGGAAGAGATCCGGTCCCGGGCCGCCGAATACGTCCCGGTCGAGGGCAGGGGAGTGGCCGCCGGGGACTACGCCGTCGTCGAGATGCAAGGCCGCGACAAGCGGACCAAGCGCCTCCTGCCCGTCGAGAAGGCGGTGGTCCTGGCCGGGCACGCCGAGAACGAGCCGGGCCTGAACGAAAGCCTCCAGGGCATGGCGCCCGGTGAGGCGAGGTCCTTCGAGGTCTCTTACCCCAAGGAACACCACAACCGGCGCGTTGCAGGCAAAGAGGTCGAGTATAGCCTCAAGCTCCGTGAGCTCAAAGAGAAGAAGCTGCCCGCCCTGGACGATGAATTCGCCAAGAGCCTCGGCGTCCCCGACGGCCTTCTGGCCCTCGTCGCCAAGGTCCGCCAGGAGCTCCAGGAGGGCCGGGAAAGGGCCGCGCGCAACGAGACGGCTTCGGACGTCCTCACGGCCATCGCCGGCAAGGTCGCCCTGGAACTGCCCGGATCGGTCGTCGAGGAGGAGTCCCTGGCCATTCTCCGGAGGCTCCTTCAGGCCTACGGCAACCGGCCCCTGGCCCCCGAGGCCCTGGAGGCCCTGAAGACCGAGGCCCGACGCCAGGCCGTCGAGCACCTCCGCAACCACCTCATCCTCGAGAAGATCGCCCGGAAGGAAGGTCTCGGGGTGGCCGAGGAGGAGATCCAGGCCGAGGTTCGTAACCTGGCCAAAGTCAACAACATATCCGAGTCCACCCTGGCCGACATGATCAGCCGGGACGAGCACCGCCGGGAGGAGCTCGTGGAGTCCCTGCTCTTCCGCAAGACTGTTGACTTTCTCGTTAAAACGGCTATAATTAGTTGACCAAGGATTCAAATCCCCGCGGCTCAGTCCTTGACGTTCCCTGAGCCGCTTCCGTGAACCGTCCAGGGGTCCCCCGGCGGGCCCGGAGCGCAGATCATGCAGGATTCCAACGAACACACCGAGGTCCTCAGAAATATCCCTCTCATTCCGCTGAGGGACCTCGTCGTGTTCCCGGCCACCCTGGTGCCGTTCATCGTCGGCCGGTCCTCGTCGATCCAGGCCCTGGAGAAGGCCGCCGAGAAGGACAAGATGATCTTCCTGGCGGCCCAGATGGACGCCTCGGTCGACAATCCGACCCCCAAGGACATCTACTCCGTCGGGGTGACCGCCAAGATCATCCGGACGATCAAGAGCGACGACCGGAACATGAAGGTCATCGTCGAGGGCAAGAGCCGGGCGCGGATCGTCGAATACCTCAGCACCTACCCCTACTATCAGATCCTGGCCAAGGTGGTCAAAGAGGTCGACGACCATCTGCCCGAGTCGAAGGAGCTTCTCAAGCGGGTCCTGGCCCTCTTCGAGGACTATCTTAAGCTCAATCAAAACACCAACTTGGACTCGATCATCCCGGCCCTGCGGGAGAATACGCCCGAGCGCATCACCGACATCATCGCCTCCCACGTCTACATGCCCCTCGAGGAGAAGCAGAATCTCCTCGAGACGGTCAACAGCTTCGAGCGGCTGCGCCGGCTCAATTATGTCCTGGAGAACGAGATCCTCAAGATCCATTCGGCTTACCAGAAAGACCCCAACCGGGCCCGGCGGCGGACGACGTTCAAAGATCAGTCCGGCCAGAAGCCCTTCCCGCCCGGCACGCCGGGCGGCCGCAAGGAAGACCAGCCCAACGAGATCGAGGAGCTCCGCCAGAAGGTGGCCAAGGCCAAGATGCCCCCGGACGCCGAGGAGAAGGCCTACAAGGAGATCGAGCGGCTGGAGACCATGCCGCCCATGTCGGCCGAGGCCACGGTCAGCCGGAACTACCTCGACTGGCTGATCTCCCTGCCGTGGGTCAAGAAGACGCGCGAGAAGCGGGAGCTCAAGGAGGCCGAGCGGATCCTCAACGAGGACCATCACGGCCTGGAGAAGGTCAAGGAGCGGATCCTCGAGTACCTGTCCATCCGCCAGCTGGTCAAGAACCCCCGGGGCGTCATCCTGGGGCTCATCGGTCCGCCCGGCGTCGGAAAGAGCTCGCTCGGCAAGTCCATCGCCCGGGCGACGGGCCGGAAGTTCGTCCGCCTGTCCCTCGGCGGCGTACGCGACGAAGCCGAGATCCGGGGCCACCGGCGCACCTACATCGGGGCCTATCCCGGCCGCATCATCCAGATGATCAAGCGCGCGGGGACGAAGAACCCCGTCTTCCTCCTCGACGAGGTCGACAAGATGAGCATGGACTTCCGGGGCGACCCGGCCTCGGCCCTGATGGAAGTCCTCGACCCCGAGCAGAACGGCACCTTCCTCGACCATTACATCGACACCGATTTCGACCTGTCCCAGGTCATGTTCATCGTCACGGCCAACATGCTCGACCCCATCCCCAAGCCCCTGATCGACCGGATGGAGATCATCCGCATCCCGGGCTACACGGAGGACGAGAAGCTCGAGATCGCCAAGCGCTTCCTCATGCCCAAGCAGATGGAAGCCCACGGCCTGACCGAGGCCAATCTCAAGTTCGGCGACCACGCCCTGGTCAAGCTCATCCGCAGCTACACCCGGGAGGCCGGCGTCCGGAACCTCGAACGGGAGATCACCACGGTCTGCCGTAAGGTCGTTAAAAGAGTGGTCGAGCAGGGCAAGGACCACAGCGAGAAGATCACCCCGAAGAACCTCGAGGGCTACCTGGGCATCCCCAAGTTCCGGCGCTCGGAGTTCGACAAGAAGGACGAGATCGGGGTCAGCACGGGCATGGCCTGGACCGAGTTCGGCGGCGAGCTATTGCGCTTCGAGGCCACCAAGATCCACGGTAAGGGCAACTTCACCCTGACCGGCCAGCTCGGCGAGATCATGCAGGAATCGGCCCAGGCGGCCTTCTCGTTCGTCCGCGGCAAGATCTACGAGCTCGACATCGCCCGGGACCTCCACCGCAACTCCGACATCCACATCCACGTCCCCGAGGGCTCGACGCCCAAGGAAGGCCCGTCAGCCGGCATCACCATCGCCACGGCCATCATCTCGCTCCTGACCGACATCCCGGTCAGCAAGAAGGTGGCCATGACCGGCGAGATCACCTTGAAGGGCAAGGTCCTGCCCGTCGGCGGCATCAAGGAGAAGCTCCTGGCGGCCTACCGCGAGGGCATCCGCGAGGCCATCATTCCCCGGGACAACGAGCCCGACCTGAAGGACATGCCCAAGGTCATCAAGTCCAAGATGTCCATGCACCTCGTCGAGACGATGGACGACGTCCTGAAGTTCGCTCTGACGCGCGAGCTGCCCAAGAAGCCGGCCGAATCCCGCGACAAAAAGCCGGCCGACGGCGAGCGCCCGGCGGCCCCGGCCCCCGCCGCGGCCCGGACGGCGGACGACGAAGCGGCCAAAGAGCCGCCCCTGACCAATTGAACCCGTTTTTTGACTGAATAAGCCGATATCGCCAAATCCGCTTGGGAGAAAGACTTCATATGGTAAGCAAGAAAGAACAACGACAGCCCCGAACCGCAGCAGCAGCCGGCCGCCGCCTGCAAGGAGTTCAACCTCATCGAGCTCGAAGCCAAGGACCTGGCCGCCCTGGCCAAGGTCGCCGAGAGCATCGGCCTGGCCGAAGACGACATCGCCGAATCGAGCAAGCACCACCTGGTCTTCAAGATCCTGGAGGCCCAGGCCAAGAAGCAGGGCCTGCTCTTCTCGGAGGGCGTCCTGGAGTGCCTGGAGGACGGCTTCGGGTTCCTGCGGGCCCCCGAGTTCAGCTACCTGCCCAGCCAGGACGACATCTACGTCTCGCCCTCGCAGATCCGCAAGTTCCAGCTGCGAACGGGCGACACCATCTCGGGCGTCGTCCGGGCCCCCAAGAACGGCGAGAAGTACTTCGCCCTGATCAAGATCGAGGCCGTCAACTTCCTGCACCCCGACATCATCATCGAGGAGCGCCGGAACGTCCACTTCGAGAGCCTGACGCCGCTCTATCCGTTCGAGATGATCAAGCTCCAGGACGGCAACCCCAAGAACATGAACGCCCGGGTCATGGAGCTCCTGACGCCGATCGGCAAGGGCCAGCGCGGCCTGATCGTCTCGCCGCCCCGGGCCGGCAAGACGACCATCCTCAAGACGATCGCCAAGTCCATCGAGAAGAACCACCCCGAGATCTTCCTCATCGTCCTGCTCATCGCCGAGCGGCCCGAGGAGGTCACCGACTTCAAGCGCAGCGTCAACGGCGAGGTCGTCGCCTCGACCTTCGACGAGCCGCCGACCCGCAACGCCCAGGTCGCCAACATCGTCCTGGAGAAGGCCAAGCGCCTGGTCGAGATCAAGCGCGACGTGGTCATCCTGCTCGACTCGATCACCCGGCTGGCCCGGGCCCACAATTCCATCGTCCCGCCCTCGGGCAAGGTCCTGTCGGGCGGCATCGACGCCAACGCCCTGCACAAACCCAAGAAGTTCTTCGGCTCGGCCCGCAAGATCGAGGAGGGCGGCTCGCTGACCATCCTGGCCACGGCCCTGGTCGATACCGGCAGCCGGATGGACGAGGTCATCTTCGAGGAGTTCAAGGGCACCGGCAACATGGAGATCAACCTCGACCGGCGCCTGGTCGACAAGCGGGTCTTCCCGGCCATCGACATGAGCCGGTCCGGCACCCGCAAGGAGGAGCTCCTCATCGAGGAGGCCGACCTCAACCGGATCTGGGTCCTGCGCAAGGTCCTCAGCCAGATGAACGAGGTCGAAGCGGTCGAGCTGCTCATCGACAAGCTGGGCAAGGCCAAGACCAACCAGGACTTTCTCAACGCGATGACCAAGGGCATGTAGGGGCGAGGCGCCGTGAGAACCCTCGGCCTCATCGGGGGCATGACCTGGCATTCGACCGTCGATTACTACCGGCTCATCAATAAAGGCGTCCACGACCGCCTGGGCGGCTCCCACTCGGCCGAGCTGCTGCTCCTGTCCATCGACTTCGAGCCCGTCGAGGAGATGCAGGGGAGGGGCGACTGGGCGGGGATGGGGCGTTTGATGGCCGGCTGGGCCAAGCGTCTCGAGGACGCCGGCGCGGAAGGCCTGCTCATCTGCACCAACACCATGCACCGGCTGGCCGGGGACGTCGAGAAAGCGATCAAGGTCCCGCTCATCCACATCGCCGACGCCACGGCCGTGGCGATCAAAAAAGCGGGCCTCGACACGGTCGCCCTGCTGGGCACCCGCTACACGATGGAGCTCGATTTCTACCGGGGCCGGCTCGAAAAGGAGCACGGCCTCAAGGTCCTCATCCCCGAAGAGCCCGGCCGGACGGCCGTCCACGACATCATCTACCGGGAGCTGGCTTTCGGCGACGTCCGGGACGAGTCGCGGCGGACGTACGTCGCGATCGATCGAGGACCTGAAGCGCCGCGGGGCCCAGGGCGTCATCCTGGGCTGCACGGAGATCCCGCTCCTCATCCAGGAGAAGGACAGCCCCGTCCCGGTCTTCGACACGACGGCCCTCCACGCCGCGGCCGCCGTCGATTTCGCCCTGGGCTGATCAGCGGAACGCGCTCATGAAAGTCTGCGTCATCGGCGCATCCGGCAAACTCGGCCGGTACATGGTGCGCCATGCGCTCGACCGGGGTTACGAGGTGGTCGGTGTCTGCCGGGAAAAGAGCGTCGCGAAGCTTGGCGCGTTCAAAGGGCTCATCACGATCCTCCCGGGAGCGACGAACGACCGCGAAGTGATCGAGCGTGCGGTCGCCGGGTGTGACGGCGTACTGACCGTCCTGGTCCCGTGGGGCGTCCGCAATTACTCATCGGGAACGGCTCAGGCTGTCCTCGATTTCGCGCGTCCGCGGGCGCGGTTGGTCTTCTCGTGCGGCTGGCACATCGCGCGCGACGGCCAGGACGAGTATTCGCGCACCTTGAAGATCCAGGAGAAGTTCGCCGTCTGGATCGGGCGGTTGACCCGGTTGATCGACATCAACGACCAGATCGAAGCCTGCCGACGGATCTTTGCCAGCGACACCCTGTGGACGGTCGTGCGCGGGAGCGATCTCGAAGAAGGCGAAAGCCAGGGCCTGCCCGTTTGGAGCCGGCACGTGGGCGATCCCATCCTCGAGAGCAACATGACACGCCGCGTGGACTTCGCCCTCTTCATGGTCGAGGCCCTCGAAAACAATGCCCTGGTTCACGAGGCCCCGGCCATTGTCGGATGCCGAACCCCCTCGGCGCTCGCCCACGCCGCGGATGCCGGTCGCTGATCGCCATAATCGGCTATAAGGGATACACGAGGGCTCCCCAGGCAACGGCTGCGGCCGAGTTCGCCCTCGAGCTAACCCCGGCGGGCTTGACAATCCGCCTTCCCCGACCTATATCTTTCATCAGGCGAAGAGAGGGGGCTCTTCTCGTCATCCGTCCTTAGAAGACGTCATCATTCTTCTTTCAGGAGGGGGAACATGAGCGGAAATATCAGGGGACGTGTCTTTTTCTGGGTTCTGGCGGCCCTGGCGCTTTTGGGCCTGGGCGGATGCGCCTCGGGCCGATACGTCATCCTCGACGTCCCGACAGCGCCTCTGAAGAGCTTCGAGGTGCTCGAGATCAAGGATTGTACGTCGAATCCTCAAGAGGCAGGGGCGATCGAGCTGGCCAAAGGATTGGGCGATCAGATCCTGGACAAGATCGTCGCCTACAACAAGGAGAACGCGAAGACCCCGCTGTTCGGCACCGTGACTCGGGCGACCGATCGAACGGACAAGGTACTCGAGATGCGGAGCGTACTTCAGGGCTACGAAAAGGGCAGCCGGGCGGCCCGCTACCTCATCGGGTTCGGAGCGGGCAAGGCCTCGTGTTCGGTGCAGTGCACGTTCGTCGACAAATCGACCGGGAAGCAGGTCATGCGCGCGGACTTCGAGGGGGAGCTGAGCATGGGGGTCGTCGGGGGGAGCGCCAAGCAGGCGGCCGGCAAGGTCCTCGACAAGATCCTGGAATTCTTGAAAAAGAACTACTAGGCCCTCCGGGCTTGCCGGCGTTCTTCCCCAGGGCCCGAGCGGGGCCCTTCGTCCCCGGGCTTCGGGTCGAGAACGGGTTGGAATAAGCCCGCTCTTGACAACCCCGTCCGCCGGGACCATCATGAATGCCGCATTCGCGTCGGGGTGGGTGGACCGGGCCAGCAAAGTGAAAACGCGCAGCCCTTCGAGGATGCGCTTTTCTATCTTCTCGATCGAAGGGGGTTATCATGAGAACGAAGGTCTTCGGGGCAAGCTTGGCCGTGGTCTTCCTGGTTTCGCTTATCGCGTTCGGCCAGGCGCCCAAGCCGAATCTGGACATGAAGAAGGTCGCGGACAAGATCGTCAAGACCCTTAGTTCCGGCGATCCCGCGGCCGTGGCCAACCTCTATGCGCCCGACGCCGTCATGATCCAGCCCGACACGTCCGAGCCGGTCCGGGGGCGTGACGCCCTCCTGAAGTACTATGCCGCGATGTACAAGGCCATGCCGGACCAGAAGGTCGATTTTTCGCTGGTCACGTTTTTTGGCGACACCGTCATTTGTGAAGGGGTTAGTTACGGCACATTCACCGGCACCTTTTCCACACCCGCGGGCGACATCCCCCCCACGGGTAAGAAAATCACCATCAAGATGGCGTTCTTCGGCAAGATCAACGCCGAGGGACTGATCGCCGAGGACCGGTCGTACTTCGACAATTATGAATTCATGAAGCAACTGGGGCTCATCAAGTAGCTTGGCGTGGTCGGCTTTCCGCCGGGCCGAGCTATTTGGCCGGGGCGAAGGATAGGTCGGGCCGGTAGCTCCCGGTCTTCGTTTCCATCTTTTTGATCAGGGCGCGCGTCCGCTTCGAAAGCGCGGCGCCCTCTTCGCCCAGGGACTTCCAGAATCTCTCCTCCGTCAGGGCGTAGTCCGCGGCCGACTTCCCGTATTCGAACCAGACGTAGACCGGCTCCTCGTTGCCATAGCCGCCCTGGTAAGTCATGAAGGGGTCCAGGGACTTACGGGCTGCGCTGAGGGTTGCCCATTCGCGGTTGATCGCCTCAAAGGCCGCCTCGCACCCCGGGACGAGCCATACGTAATCCCAAGTGTAGTAGCCGTATTCGGACGGCTTCAGGCGCTCGGGGGCGGGCAGGAACGAAATGTCCGGCCGGAAGATCCAGAACCTCAGGACGCGGCCGAGCTCCGCGGCCGTCATCCGGGCGTGGAGGGACTGGAACTTCTCGGGGCCGATCCGGAGGGCGGCGTCGCGCCAGGCCGCCTGGAGGCCGTCGACCGAGGAATAGCCTTTGGGCAGGCCGTAGACGACGTAATAGCGGCTGTCGTCGGTGGCGTAGGTGTCGAAGACCTCGGAAAAGCGCGCTTCCTTGAGGGCGGAGATCAGGGCCTTAAGGGCGGCCTCGTATTCGGGGACTTTGGCCACTTCGACCTGGATATCGGCCATGAGATACAGGCTGGGCGGGGCCGGCGGAGTGACTTGGCACGGCTCTGAGGCCCGGACCGGTAATGGAGCCGGGGCGATGGCCAATAGAACCAGGGCGAGGATCGGAAGCGGGCTCTGCCTCATGGTTACATCTCCTTGGGGGGTCCTGCGGCGTATGGAGTCGCCTTCCAATGGCAAGATAGCCCGCACAGGGCGCCGAGGTCAAGAAAAACGTCTGAAAGCCGGGTGGCAGGGGGCATTCGGAACGAAAAAAAGGGGTGCCTATAACAGTCTAATTGTATGCATTACAATAACTTAAGCCGATATTTGGATAAACTATAGCAAATACACAAGATACGAGAAATAAGACGATCCGGCAGGGGAGGGGCCGCCGGGATCCGTCCTATATGCACTTCCTACGGCCCGATCGAAAGGAATACGTTTTGGCTACAAGCGAGCTTGGCCAGCTTCGAAAAAGGGGACAGGGCTGCAGACAGCTTTCCCGCTCAAGCCCAAGGCCTGTTCCTTTCCCTGTTAAGTACTCAAATACTGGTCTGGCCACGGATGCACTCATATAGCAGCGTTTGGGCTGGGGAAATGGATAGCGGCGCAATCTCGATCTCTAAGGTGCCTGGGTCCGGAGGGCTCTGGCCAGCTCGATGCCTTAAGGACGAGGAGCTTGGGTCCATGGGGGTCGGCGCAGGTCATCTTGTCGCGTGTATCGGATGGGGCCCGATGGATCTGGCGCCTGAGGCTTCGCCACAGATAATAGCCAAAAGAAGCATTCATAGGCGCCCGGTAAGCTCTCGTATATGGGAGAAAGCCGATTTCCACAACTGCCTTGACCTTGGGCAACGGGATTCCCACAGGATGTGGAGAACCCCATATAAAAGATAACAAAAGGAATAGGCGCGGCCCGGCATAATGAGTCGCATAAGAGTTATTATGTCAACTAATATCAGGGGCGAGAGAAGGGTTCGCGAACCAGGCGGTATTCCGCGGTTTTCGAGGGTATGAGGTCAGCTCTTGAGGTCGAGGGCTTCGTCCTTCTTCCGGATCTGGTCGATGATCTCCTGCAGGATCTCGATGATCTCCTGCTTGGAGACCGTCTGCTTCTTGAATTCGAGCCGCATCCGGAATTTATCCGTGTCGGTCGGGACGAAGTTGTAGACGTAATACTTGATCTTTTTGGTCTTGCCCTTGAGGTATTTGGCCAGGTCCCGGGTATCCTCGCGGGTCAGCCGGCGATCGATGATGTCGCGGGTCAGCTTGACCATGTCGTCTTCCGTTTTGAGCTTGGCGATCTCGATCAGGGTCGAGCGCCCGAAGCCGCCCGCCTCACGAATGAGGTCCCGGGCCGATTGCGGGATCCGGGCGATGGCCAGGATCTCGGTGACCGTCGACCGGGCCTTGCCCAGCTTCGAAGAGATCTGCTCGTGATTGTAGCTGTGGATATCGGCCAGGGCCTGCAGGCCGTCGGCCTCTTCGAAGATGTCCAGGTCCTTGCGCTGGAGGTTCTCGATGAGGGCGATCTCCATGGCTTCGGCGTCCTCGACGTCCATGTCGATGCACGGCAAGTCCTTGAGGCCGAGGTTCCGGGAGGCCATATACCGGCGCTCGCCGGCGATGATCTCGAACCGGCTGCCCCGAGCGCGGACCAGGATCGGCTCGAGGATGCCCTTGCTCCGGATGGAGTCCTGGAGCTCCTGGATGTTGCCGAGCTCACAGCGGGCCTGGTGGGGATTCGGGTCGATCTTCTCGATGGGGATCATGCGGATCCTCGGTCCGAGCGAGCGTGACGAGATCAGGTCGACGAAGTGGCCGTCGTGTTTCAATCCGACCGATACGGGCAGGCCCGAGCGTTTAGGTTTTTGCACGGCTCATCAACTCCTCGGCGACTTTCCGGTATTGCTCAGCCCCGATAGAGCCCGGCGCATACGTGAAGATGGATTCCTTATAGGCCGGGCTTTCCTCGAGCTTGACGCTCTTCGAGATGAAGGTCTTGAACAGCTTGTCCCCAAAGACCTTCTTGATCCTCAAGACGACGTCCCGGGCCAGGTTGGTCCTCCGGTCGTAGAGCGTGATGACGACGCCCAGGACCTTGAGGTGGGGATTGGCGATCTTCTTGACCTTCTCGATCGTCTCGAGGAGATCGTCGGTCCCTTCCAGGCAGAGATAGGAGGATTGGATCGGGATGAGGATGTAGTTGGCGGCCACCAGGGCGTTCAGGGTGATGAGACCCAGTGTGGGCGGCGTGTCGATGAAGATGTACTGGTACTTGCCGCGGACCTGTTCGAGGGCGTCCTTGAGCCGGTAGTGGGCGTCGAATTCGCCGCTCAGGGAGGGCTCGAGTTTGGCCATGGAGATCTTGGTGATGGACATGTCCAGGCCGGGGATGTTCGAGCGCACGATGATGTCCTCAATGCGCTCGCCTTTGGTCATCAGGACATCGTAAAGCGATTTCTCATACTTTTCGGGATTCGCGACGGTCGAGATGGTGCTGTGGGCTTGCGGGTCCATGTCGATGAGGAGGACCTTCTTCCCCATCAGAGCGATCGCAGCGGCGACGTTGATCGACGTGGTCGTCTTTCCGACGCCGCCCTTTTGGTTGGTGATGGCGATGATCACAAGCCTCTCTCCCTCCCCGGACCTGCGAACGGCCCGAGAGGATTTTATAGACCAAGGCCAAAGAAAAAGCAAGGGTTTCCCGCAAATATTTTAACTCCGCGTCAGCGGGCCGCGACGTCCGGTTGCGCGGCCATGTCGGCGTGCCGACAATTCCCCTAACGTTAATGAATGCTGTCAGTTGGGAAGAATAAATGAAGCCGAGCGGGCAAAGCGGCCCGACCTGACGGTCCGTCAGCAGGACCTCTGGCGAGCATGTCCGAACCGGCGATGTCGGCATGCCGACATTCGTACTCCCCGTCGGTCGGCCCGAGTGAATGGGAAGCCTTATCAGGTTCCCCAAGCCGCCCCCCCTCTCCCCTGCCCAAATAATAGCGAGCGGTAAACGAGCCGAAACGGATAGGAGATCATCTGTCCCGGCCCTCGGACGTGAGATGGCGCATGAGACATGTGGGAGTCGGATTTGCCGATTTGTAAGATATTGATAATAAATAAGTTATAAATATTCATAAGATGCTGATAACAAACAATTTACAAAATATGCAGAAATCGCTGGACCGCGGACCGGTTTTTCGTAGAATGAGAGGGACATGGCCAGTCCGCGGAGCGAAGAAAGCGGCTTCCTCAGGCGTCTCGGACTCCTAGACACATCCTTCCTGGTCATCGGAGCGGTCGTGGGCTCCGGGATCTTCATGACCCCCGGGATCATCGCCGCCGGGCTCCCCTCCCCGGGTCTCCTCCTCTGCGTTTGGCTGGCAGGGGGATTGATCACGCTCTGCGGCGCCCTGTCGTTCGCCGAGCTCGGGGCCATGTTCCCCAAGGCCGGCGGCCAATACGTTTACCTCCGCGAGGCCTACGGTCCCGGGGCCGCGTTCATCTTCGGCTGGGCTTTCTTCGGTTTCATCATGTGCGGCGGGCTGGCCGCCTTGGCCGTGGCCTTCGCCGAGTTCCTGGGTTCGTTCGTTCCGGCTCTCGCGATGAGCCGGGTGCTTTTCCGCGCCGATATCGCGGGCCTGTCCTTCAGCCTCTCGGCCGGCCAGGTCGTGGCCGCGCTTTCGACCCTCTTCCTGACGCTCGTCAATTCCTTCGGCATTCGGTCCGGCGCGATCTTCCAGAACCTCATGACGTTTCTCCGCCTGGGCACGGTCGCCGCGCTGGTCGTCCTGGGCGTTCTCTTCGGCGTCAAGGCGGGCGCTTCCAATTTCCACCCGCTCTTTCCGCCCGGGCCCGGGTTCCCGGCGGTCCTCAAACCTCTCGGGCTGGCCCTGGTCGCCGTGTTCTGGACCTACGACGGCTGGTACGCGGTCAACTGCACCGCCGAGGAGATCCGCGACCCGGGGCGGACGATCCCCCGCGGCCTGACGCTGGGCGTCCTGTGCGTCACGGCGATCTATGTTTCGATCAACCTCGTCTACCTCCTGGCCCTGCCGCTCGGCGAGATCTCGGGCGTCGTCCGGGTCGGAGAGAAGGCCGCTTCAGCCCTGTTCGGCGCGGGCGGAGCGGCCCTCTTCTCGGCCCTGGTCATGGTTTCGGTCTTCGGCTGCCTCAACGCCAATATCCTCTTCGGGCCCCGCGTCTTCTACGCTATGGCCCGCGACGGGCACTTCTTCAAGGCTATGGGCCGGCTGGGCCGAAAGTCCCGCGTGCCCACGGGGGCGCTCTGGGGGCAGGCCGCCTGGACCGCCGTGTTGTGCCTGTCGGGAACCTACGAATCGCTCTACGAGTATATGGTCTTCGCCCTGTTGCTCTTCTTCGCCGCGACCGGGGCGGCCGTCTTCGTCCTCCGGCGCCGGTCACCCGAGGCCGTCCGTCCTTATCGCGCCTGGGGATACCCGGTCGTGCCGCTCGTCTTCATCGCCATGAGCCTCGCGGTCTTCGCCAGCATCGTCGTCTCGCAGCCCGTCAAATCCCTGGCCGGCCTGGGATTGCTGTTGGCGGGCGTCCCCGTCTACGCGGTCTGGAAGCGCCGCGGCGACGGAGTTTCTCCCGGGTCGTGAAAAGGCCTTCCCCCGCGGGGGTGATTTCGTTTAAGATGAAGGGACCACAGGGAACGAAGACGAGACCATGACCGAGGCGACCTACACCGTCGAGATCTTCCCCGACCGGACCAAGATCAAAGCCCGGGCCGGCGAGGTCCTGGCCGACGTGCTGGCCCGGGCCGGCGTCGTCCTCAGCCTCTATTGCCACAAGCGGGGCATCTGCGGCAAGTGCGCCGTGCGCATCCTGTCCGGCCCCCTCCCCTTCCCCAGCGCCCTCGAGGCCGCCTTGCTCGAGAGCCGCGGCCTCGGGCCCGATCACCGGCTGGCCTGCCTCTACGCCGTCGGGAGCGACCTCGTCGTCGAGATCCTGCCCGGTTCCCGGCTGGAGAAGGTCCCCGTCCTCGAAGCGGGCGGACTGCCCTCGGCGTCGTTCGTCGACCCGGCCGTGAAGAAGCTCCCCCTCGTCCTGGAGAAGCCCTCTCTCTACGCCCCCGCCGCCGCGGCCGATTCCCTTCGGGCCGCCTTGAGGTCGCCGGGCCTCGTCCTGCCGCTCGCCGCGCTGGCCAAGCTCGGCGGCCAGACCCTCGGCCCGGCCCGGAAGGTCACGGCCGTGCTCTATGACGACCGCGAGATCCTCGACTTCGAGCCGGAAGACGCCTCCGGGGATATCTTCGGCCTGGCCCTCGACCTGGGCACGACCACGGTCGCGGCCGAGCTCGTCGACCTGCGGTCCGGGAAGATCGTCGATCGGGCCGCGGCGGTGAACGCCCAGGTGTCCTACGGGGCCGACGTCGTTTCGCGGATCACCTTCGCCTTCGAGAATCCCGACAACCTCCGGCGACTGCGGGCGGCCGCGGTCCAGCTCGTCAACGACATGGTCGGGACGATGTCCCGGCGCAGCGGCGTCCCGCGCCACCGCGTCTACGACGCCGTCGTCGCCGGCAACACGGCCATGAACCACATCCTCTGCGGCGTGCCGGTCGATTCCCTGGCCCTGGCCCCCTTTAACGCCGTTTTCTCGACGCTCCCGCCCCTGGCCGCCGCCGAGCTCGGCTTCAGCCTCCATCCCCAGGCCCGGCTCTACGTGGCCCCCAACGTCAAGAGCTTCGTCGGCGGGGACATCACCGCCGGCCTGATCGCCACGGATTTCGCCGCGACGGCCGGAACGGAGCTCTTCGTCGACCTCGGCACCAACGGCGAGATCGTCCTCAAGAAGGGGCTGGAGTTCGTGACCACGTCGACGGCCGCCGGCCCGGCCTTCGAGGGCATGAACATCAGCTGCGGGATGCTGGCCGTCGCCGGAGCCGTCCACCGCGCGGAATGGGCCAACGGATTCAAGCTGGGCACGATCAACGACCTTCCGGCCCAGGGCGTTTGCGGCACGGGGCTCGTCGATATCCTGGCCACGTCGCTGTCCCGCGGCCTCCTCGGCCGGGACGGCCGTATCGCCGGGCCGGAAAAGCGCATCCGTCTGACCGAACGGCTGACCCTCACCCAACAGGACGTCCGGGACGTCCAACTGGCCGTGGCCGCCATCCGGACGGGCGTCAAGTTGATGCTCCGCGAGTTCCGCCTGGAGCCCGGCGACCTGGGCCGGATCGTCGTCGCGGGAGCCTTCGGCAGCTCCCTCGACATCGGGAACGCCGTGGCCCTAGGGCTGCTGCCCGACGTCCCCCAGGAGCGGATCGCCTTCGTCGGCAACGCCTCGCTCGCCGGCGCCCGTCTTCTCCTGCTGGCCCGCCCGGCCCGGACGGCGGCCGAGACCCTGGCGGCGAAGATCGCGCACGTCTCCCTGGCCACCAGGCCCGATTTCCAGGACGAGTTCGTTCGGGCCCTCGAGCTCAGCCGCTATCCGGAGGCCAAGCCATGAGCCATCCCCTTTTCGACCTGGCCGCGGTCCGGCCGGTCCTCTTCGACGGCGCCCTGGGCACCGAGCTCATGGCCCGCGGACTCCCCCGGGGCGGCGTCCCCGAGCTCTGGAACATCGGACGGCCGGAGGTCGTCAAGGAGATACACTCCGCCTATTTCGCGGCCGGCGCCGATGTCGTCTCGACCAACAGCTTCGGCGCGTCGCCGATCAGGCTGGCCGCCCACGGGATCGAGTCCCGGACCCGCGAGATCAACTTCGCCGCGGCCGTTCTCGCCCGAGAGACCGCCCCGGCCGGCGGGTTCGTCGCCGGCAGCGTCGGCCCGACGGGGAAATTCCTGAAGCCCCAGGGCCCTTGCATCGAAGCGGAATTCGTCGAGGCGTTCGCCGAGCAGGCCCGTGGCCTGGCGGCCGGCGGCGTCGACGTCTTCATCGTCGAGACCCAGTACGACCTGCGCGAGGCCCTGGCGGCCCTGCGCGGCATCCGGAGCGTCTCCGACCTGCCCGTCCTCGTCACCATGACCTTCGGCTCCTTCCCCCGGGGTTACTTCACCATCATGGGGGACTCGGCCGCCAAGGCCGCCGCCGAGCTCGAAAAGGGCGGTGCGGCCGCCGTGGGCGCCAACTGCACGCTCGCGGGCGACCAGATGGCCGACTGTGTCAGGGCCCTGCGGACAGGCACCGCCCTGCCCCTCGTCGCCCAGGCCAACGCCGGCCAGCCCGTCGCGTCCCCCGACGGGACGATCGGTTACACCCAGAGCCTCGAGGACTATGTCAGCCATGTCCCCGGCATCATCGAGGCCGGCGCCCGTTTTATCGGCGGCTGTTGCGGGACGACCCCATCCTTCATCCGGGCCATGGCCCGGATCATCGGCAAGGAGTGACCCCATGATCAAGACGGAGCTCTTCCCCAAGATGAACGAGGCCATCGTGGCCGGCGACCGAGAGACGGCCGCCCGTCTCGCCGCCGAGGCCGTGACGGCCGGATTGGACCTCACGGAGGTCGTCGAACAGGGCTATGTGCCGGGCATCCAGAAGGTCGGCGAGCTCTGGGAGCAGGGCGAGTACTTCCTGCCCGAGCTCATCTCCAGCGCCGAGGCCATGAAGGCGGCCATGGCCGTCCTCGAGCCCGAATTCGAGCGCCGGCACATCGGCGCCCGGATGGGCGGCAAGGTCGTCATCGGGACGATCGAGGGCGACATCCATGACATCGGCAAGAACCTCGTCGCCTCGATGCTCCAAGCGGGCGGCTTCGAGGTCTTCGACCTCGGGGCCGACGTCAAGCTCGAACGGTTCGTCGACAAGGCCGAGGAGGTCGGGGCGGGGCTCATCTGCCTCTCCGCCCTGCTGACGACGACGATGGTCAACCAGCGCCGGCTCATCGGCCTGCTCCAGGAGAAGGGCCTGAGAGGCAAGTACAAGGTCCTGGTCGGGGGCGCGCCGGCCAGCAAGCGCTGGGCCGAAGAGATCGGAGCGGACGGCTACGCGGAGAACGCGGTCGCCGCCGTCCGCCTGGCCAAGGCCCTGGCCGGCCGGCCCTGAGCGGGCCAGGCCGGACAACGCCCGCGAAATCCGGAACGGGAGAGCACGGACATGTTCGAAGCGAAGAGACCTAAGATCGAACTTCTCGAGAAGGGCTTCGTCGAAAAGATCATCGACGAGGCGCTGACGCTCCTCGAGCGGCACGGCGTCATGGTCGAGAACGCAGACGCTCTACGGTTGCTCGGCGAGGCCGGGGCCGCCGTCGACCCGTCGACCCGTCGGGTCCGCCTGGGGCGCAAGCTCGTCGAGGAGGCCCTGGCCTCGACGCCGGCCACGACCGTCCTCTACGACCGCAAGGGCGAGAAGGCCTTCGCCGTCGGCGGGGACGAGGTCCACTTCGATCCGGGTTCCGCGGCCGTGACCATGCTCGATCACGCGACGCAGGAAGAGCGCAAGGCCTCCACCCGGGACCTCGCCGACCTCTACAAGCTCGTGGAAACGCTCGATCATCTCCACTTCCAGAGCACGGCCCTGATCGCCTCGGATGTCCCGGCCCCGGTCTCCGACGCCTACCGCCTCTATCTCGGCCTCGTCCTCTCGGAAAAGCCCTTCGTCACGGGGACCTTCCGGGTCGAGGGCTTCAAGCCGATGAAGGACTTCCTGGCCGCCATCCGCGGCGGCGAACGCCCACTCGCGTGCAAGCCGCTGGCCATCTTCGACGCCTGCCCCTCCCCTCCCCTGAAGTGGAGCAACCTGACGGCCCAGAGCCTGGTCGACGCCGCCCGGGCCGGCATCCCTTCCGAGCTCATCTCGATGGGCATGACCGGGGCGACCTCGCCGGCCTCGATCGCCGGGACGCTCGTCCAGCACACGGCCGAGAACCTCAGCGGGCTGGCCATCTGCCAGGCCGCGCGGCCGGGCGCGCCGGTCATCTTCGGCGGCTCGCCGTCGAGCTTCGACATGAGGAAGGGCACGACGCCGATGGGCGCCATGGAGACCATGATGATCGACGCCGCTTACGCCCAGATCGGCAAGGCCCTGAACCTGCCGACCCACGCCTACATGGGCCTGAGCGATGCCAAGGTCAACGATCCCCAAGCCGGATTCGAGACGGCGCTCGGCGCGGCGCTGGCCGCCCTGGCCGGCGTCAACGTCGTCTCCGGCCCCGGCATGCTCGATTACGAGAGCTGCCAGAGCCTCGAGAAGCTGGTCATCGACGACGGCATCTGCGCCATGGTCTACCGCCTGCTCGACGGCATCGCCCAGCGGGACGAGCCGGTCGCGCTCGGCCTTTTCGAAGGGTTCCGGGAGGGGATGTCCTTCCTGACCACGGCCCACACCCGGCAGTGGTATCGCAAAGAGCACCTCCCGTCCGGGCTCGCCGACCGGGATCCCTATGACGCCTGGGTGGCGGCCGGCCGGACCACGATCGTCGACAAGGCCCACGCCGACGTCCTCAAGCGTCTCGGGAGATACGCCGCGCCGCCCCTGGCCGAAGGCCTGCGAAAAGAGCTGGACGGGATCATGGCCGCCTACGCCCGATCGTCGGGCGTCGACCTCTGGTTACCCCTCATATGACCAAGCCGTTCGCCCCGCTTGGATAAAGCGGATCAGTCCAGGTCCCAGACCTCGAGGTATTCGGGCAGCTCGACAGTCCAGCCGCGTGCCTTGCGGACCTCGTCCGCGAAGCGGGCGGCGACTTCGGCGTCCCCGTGAGTGACGAATAGCCGCTTCGGCGGCGTCTTATACCCGTCGAGCCAGCGTCGGAGCCCCGAGCGGTCGGCATGGGCGGAGAAGCCGTTGATCTTGGCCACCCGGGCCCTGACCGGAAGCGTCCGGCCGAGGATGCGGACCTCGGGCTTGCCCTCGAGGATCTGCCGCCCCAGGGTGTCGCGGGCCTGGTAGCCGACGAAGAGGATGGTCGATTCGGGCCGGAAGACGTTCTGGGCCAAGTGGTGCTTGATGCGGCCTCCGGTGACCATGCCCGAGCCGGCCATGATGACGGCCGGCCCCCGCGACGCGTTGATGGCCTTGGATTGCTCGGTCGTGCGGACGATGGTCAGACCCGGGAAGCGGAACGGATTGCGCCCGGCCTCGAACAGCCGGCGGGTCTCGTCGTCGAAATATTCGTCGTGGCGCTCGAAGGCCTCGGTCACCTCGCGGGCCATGGGGCTGTCGAGGTAGACGGGCAGGGCCGGGATGGCCTGGGCGTGGACGAGCCGGCTCAAGTGATACATCAGGTCCTGGGCCCGCTCGATGGCGAAGGTCGGGATGACGACGTTGCCGCCCGCCGCCGCCGTCTCCCGGATGATCCGGCCGAGCAGCTCGTCGACCCGGCCCGGGTCCTCGTGGTCCCGGTCGCCGTAGGTCGACTCCATGACGACGTAGTCGGCGCTCTCGAAAAACGACGGGTCGCGGACGAAGGGCATGTCCCACTGGCCGATATCGCCCGAGAAGACGGCGGTCCGGGGGCTCCCGTTCTCCCGGACGGCGATCTCGATCATGGCCGAGCCGAGGATGTGGCCGGCGTCCCGGAAGCGGACCGTGATCCCGTCGGCGAGCGCGGCGGGCTCGTCGTAGCCGATCTCCTCGACGAGCGGCATGGCCGCCTGGACGTCCTCGACCGTGTAGAGCGGGACGACCGGATGATCGACCGTCCGGTTCTCCTTCTCGTGGCGCCGCTTCTTATAGGCCGCGTCCTCCACTTGGATCTCCGCGGCGTCCATGAGCGCGATCGACAGGATGTCGGCCGTCGCGTCGGTCGTCAGGATGGTCCCGGAGAAGCCCTCCCGGACGACCTTGGGGATGAGCCCCGAGTGGTCGAGGTGGGCGTGGGTCAAAAGGATGAAATCGAGGTCGTCGGGCGCGACGGGCAGCGGCTCCCAGTTCCTCTCGAGAAAGGACCGTTCCTGATAGAGGCCGCAGTCGACGAGCAGCTTCTTGCCCGCCGCCTCTAGGTAATAGCAGGAGCCCGTCACCTGGCGTGCGGCTCCGAAGAAAGCCAGCTTCATGGCGCCTCTCAGTAAGGATGGGATCGGTAGAACTCCGCCTGGGCCGCGACGAAGAGCATCCGGATCCCCAGACGGAAAGCGATGTAAACCTGCATGAGGACGAACGCGGCCACGACCGCCCCGACGCTCGGCCGGCCGAGCGGCCCCAGCAGGGCGTAAAAGACGACCGTGCCGGCCACGGTGCCGGCGACGATGAGCAGGTAGAGGCCCCAGGCCCGGAAGAACCGCTTTTTGAGAAAGGTCAGGGCGTGCCTCAGGGCCTTGAGCACTTTCCGCTCGTCGTCGGCGACGACGGCGATCCGGGCGTAGTCGACGATCATCCGGACGATCGAGAGGAGCAGGAGGGCGGCGAGCAGATGGACGTTCGCCAGGATGAGCGGCAGCCACTCGGTCGCGGCGCCTTCCCGCAGGGGCTCGATCACGGCCGCGAGGAGCCGGAGGACGACGCCGAAGGTCAGGACGAGGAAGACGAGCGACACGAGGAAGAGCCGGGTGAAGCGCCCGAGGTAGCGGCCGCAGTCCCCGAAGAAGGCCCCGAGCGTCGGACGGCCCTCCTTGTCGAGCAAGCGCCCGACCACTCCCCCGCTGAGGAACACCTGGAGCGCGAGGTACAGGAACAGGACGGCGAGGAGGCCGGCGATCAGGGCCGGCGCGGTGTCCCCGTACTTGAGGGCGGCCTCGCCCAGCCAGCTGAGGTCCGCCGGCCGGACGTTCGAGCCGAGGAAGGAGTGCCCGAGCTCCGACTGGACGATGGCGAGAACAGGGACCGCGAAAGCCGCGGCGAAGGCCACGTTGAAAGCGTAGAGGATCACGAGGACGCGGGGCTTGCGGACCGACGTCCCCATCCCGTTGACGATGGCTTTGATGATGCCCATGGCAGTCTCCTCAGATCCACGACGCGGCGAACTGGAGCAGGTTCTGGAACGTGAACACGAATTGGGTCATCAACTTGAGGACGTTCCGCCGCAGCCCGTCGGTGCCGCGGCTGTTGTTGGCCAGGTTCTCGTCGATGAGCCAGACCCCGGCGGGATCGATCTGGGCGCTCTCGACCTCGACCGGCTTGACGAATTCCAAGCGGGCCCAGCGCGCCTGCCCGTCCCAGGTCCGGCTTTCGGTCGTCCCGTCCTTGAAGCGGACGAGGACCTCGACCCGGGCGTCCCCGCGCAGCCGGGCCTCGCCGAAGCGCCTCAGGACGACCGTCGACCGGAAGTCCGGCGGGGCGGCCTTTTCGGGCGCCTTGGCCGCAGCGGTTTCGAGCTCCGCGATCTTCTTGTCCGTCATCTCCACCCGGGCGCCGTTCGCCTCATAGACGCCCCGGGGCTTGGCGATCTTGACGGAGGAGACCGAGGCGATGCCGTAGTCGAAAGCCTGGGTGCCCTCGAGAAGCTCGTCGAAGAACCAGGTCATGTCCCGTCCCGAGACCTCGTTGACGACACCGACGAAATCGGCCTTGGCCGGGTGCTTGAAGCGGGTGCGCATGTGATAGGTCCGCATGATCCGCGACCAGGCCGGCTCGCCGAGGAGCCGTTCGAGCGTCTCGAGGAGGGTCGCGGCGCGCATGTAGACGTTGGCGCCATAGCTCCCTCTGTTGTAGAAGTTCCAGGACCAAGCCGTCACCGGGTCGTAGCGGACGGTGTTGATGGCCGCGGCCCGGTTGAGCTCGAAGTCGAAGTTCTTGGGCATACGGAGGAACCGGTCGAGGGGCCAGCCCTTGAAGACGAAGGACATGGCGCCGGGACCGTAGGCCCGGGCGAGGACCCGGCCGGTCGAGTAGGTGTTGAAGCCCTCGTCGAGCCAGGCCGCCTCGAACTCGTTGTTGGCCGCGAGGCCGTACCAGTAGCCGTGGCCGAACTCGTGGACGATGACCCCCTCCGGCGAGAGGACATCCCGACTGGGCATGACCCGCGTGCCCGCGGTAAAGAGGGTCGGGTACTCCATGCCGCCGCTCCCTGTGCGGAAGGGCGGATCGACCATGGTCACCGTTTCGTAAGGATAGGGCCCATACCAGAGGCCGTAGTATTTGATGGCCGCCCGGAGGGCCTTGAAGTGCCGGTCGATCTGGGACCTGTGCTCGGGGGCGATAAGCAGGATCATCTTGACGTCGGGCAGCCGGACCTCCCCGAGGGGCAAGCCGAGGAGCGCGGCCATCTCGGCGTACTCCGCCGGGGTCACCTCCCGGTCGGCCAGGAAATCCCGCTCGATCTTGAGGTAGCGGGGGTCGGCCATCCAGGCGAAGTCGTGGACCATGGCTTGGCGGAAGGTGGTTGTCGTCCGTCCGGTCGCCTCGTCCACCTGAGCCTCTGTCTGCTTCCCCGAGGAGCCGATGACGAACCGGCTGGGCGCCGTGATGTGGACGACGAAGTCGGCGAAGTCGGCGAAGAACTCGGAGTTCTGATGGTAGGCGTGGCAATTCCAGCCCCGGCCCGCCTCGTAGACGCCGGGCTTGGGGAACCATTGGGCGATGAAGAAAGAGTCCTTGTAGTAGCCGGACCTGGCCACGGTCCGGGGGACCTTGCTGCGGAACTCCAGCCGGAGCCGGACGCTTTCGCCCGGCTGGACGGGCGCCGGGAAGAGGACCCGGGCGACGGTCTGGTCGCCGGGATGCTCCGGCCCGTCGGGCGTGACGTACTGGAAGGCCGGCCTAAGATCGGAGCCGTCGGCCAGGCGGATGTCCGTGACGTCGATCCAGCCCCACTCTCCGTCCTTGGGCGAGGAGCCGCCTCCGAACATGGTCTCGGCGGCGGCCTCGCGGAGGAAAGCGCTGTCCTCGTTCTTGAAGGCGTTCCAGTAGAGGTGGAAAAGCATATCGGGCACGGCCTCGGCGGTCGGGTTCGTCCAGACGATCTCCTCCTTGCCGAGGAGCATCTTTCCGGCGGCGTCGAGCTCGACCCAGATCTCGTAGCGGAGCCCGGGCGCCCCGCCGGTCGCGGCGGGCGGCGGGTCCTGGGCCGGCCGGGCCGCGGACGGAAGGAACAGGAGCGCGGCCGCCAGCAGGCAGACGAATGCGTTTCGTTCGTTCATGAGGAACCCCCTTGACGGGCCCAAATCAGCCCTTCAGCCATTCCTCCCAGGCGCCGGACCTGGGGAAATTGAGGAACGTGAGGAAAAGGGACACGAACAGGAGCTTGTAGAAATCCATGGTCTGACCGGCGACGAGGAAAAGGGCCAGGCCGACGATGGCCGGGAACTCGCCCAGGACGAGCATCACCAGGGACGCGCTCTGGATCCGCCGCAGGGCGGCTGGGAGGTCGTCGGCGTCGCGGCGACGGAAGAGCCTTGGCCTGAGGACGAGGATGAGGAGGACGGCCGCCGCCGCCGCCCCGTAGGCCGCGTAGCGGAGGGACTGGGGATCGCCGGTCGCGAGGAAGCCCCGGAACGGCCGCTGGACCCGGCGCAGGACCTCGACGAGGGCCAGGTAGATCGCGAGGCTCAGGCCCAGGGCCATGCCGACCATGACGGCGGGCCTGAGATGGGTCCGCAGCTCTTCTCGAGGATCCATGACGACCTCCGGACGCGGCGGCCGGTCGTTCCGGCCCGTTCCAGGGGATTATATGAGAATACGCCCTGTCAGGCAAACTCCGCTTGCGCGCGAGGGCGCGCGAGGACCGGCGGGCGGAGCTCAATCGACGTAGAGCAGGAAGCCCTTCAGGTAGGCGGTCTCGGGATGATAGACGTTGACGGGATGGTCGAAGGCCTGGCGGTGTTTCTGGAGGATACGGACCCTTCTCCCCGCTTCGTGAGCGGCCTGGAAGACCACCTGCTGGAAGAGGACTTCGTCGACGAAGTGGGAGCAGGAGAAGGTCAGGAGCAAGCCCGGCGCCTTGAGCCTCTGCAGGGCCAGACGGTTGATGTCCTTGTATCCGCGGCAGGCGGCGACGACATCGGTCCGCTTCTTGGCGAAAGCCGGCGGATCGAGGATGACGAAATCGTGGTCGAGGGCGGGCTCGCGGAGGAACTCGAAGACGTCGGCCGTGAAGAACAGGCCGGAGTCGGCCGGGAGGCCGTTGAGCTCGAAGTTCTCCTGTGCCAGCTCGAGCGCCGCGGCCGAGGTGTCGACCGAGTCGGCTCGGAGGGCGCCGCCGAGGAGGGCGCAGACCGAGAACGAGCCGGTATAGGAGAACGCGTTGAGGACCCGGCGTCCGGCGGCGAACAGGCGGACGAGGGCCCGCGATTCCCGCTGGTCGAGGTAGAAGCCGGTCTTCTGGCCCTTGGCCAATCCGACCCAGTAAGGGATCCCCGCTTCGAGGATGCGGACCCGGTCGGCCGGCTCCCCCGCCAGGAGGGCTTCGGCGGGCTCGAGGCCTTCTTCCTTGCGGGCCGGAAGCTCCGACCGTTCGATGACGGACCGTGGCTTGAGCGCCGCCGAGAGGAGGTCCACGACGAGCGGCTTGAGCTTCTCCATGCCCAGCGTCGCGACTTGGAGGACGAGGACGTCGGCGTACATATCCGCGATGAGCCCCGGCAGCCCGTCCCCTTCCGAGTTGATCAGCCGGCGGGCGTTCGTCACGGCCGGGTCGAACAGCGTCGTACGGAGCTTCAGCGCCCGCTCGACGCTCCTCCGCACGGCCGCCTCGGGCGGCTCCTCGCCGAAGGCGATCATGCGCCCGGTGATCGAGCTCTTCCGGTTGAAGTAGCCGTGCCCCAGGAGCTCTCCTCCGGAGGCGCGGACGGCCAGAATGTCGCCGTCCTCGAAGTCGGGCAGGTCCCGGATCGCCCCGGAGAAGATCCAATGGTGCCGGTTACGGACGGCCTTGTCGCGGCCGGCCTTGAGGACGACGGCCTTCACGCGGGCCTCCCGGCCAGCAGCCGGACGACCGGCCGGTCAGGCTTGGAGAACTCCGACTCGACCATCTCGGCCGGGGCGAGCCAGCGGATCTCGTCGTGGTCCGTGAGCCGGGAGGGGTCGCCGAGGAGCTCGGTCCGGAAGACGACAAGCTCGAAGCGGGCCGTGGCCCCCGCGAACGGCACGGTGCAGAGCCTCTCGCCGACCCGGGCCCGGACGCCCAGCTCCTCCCCGAGCTCCCGCTCGAGGCCCCGCTCGGGCGATTCCCCGTCCTCGAGCTTGCCGCCGGGGAATTCCCAGAGTCCGCCGGCCACGAGCTCCGGCTTGCGCCGGGCGACGAGCACCTTCCCGTCCCGCTCGACGACCGCCGCCGTCACCGTCCTCGTCGTTCCCTGGTCTTCTTTCATGTCCCGGCTTTTCCGCCCAATCTTATTCCACCGCGGGAGTCCTGGCAGCTTGTCCTGATTCTGACCCGGATACAACCCGCTCCGGGCCACGATCCAGAACGCCGGCTCAATTGAGGTCGAGGGACGTCGTCGAAGTGAGCATCAGCGCTGATTTAGACGTTCCGAAGACCGAATGAGGGTCTACGGGAAGCGGAGTCTTCGGAGCGACCTGCAGAATCGGGGCTGAGCACTCGAAGCCACGATTCTGCGAATTATCTTAAAAAAGATCTTTCCCGATATCTCCCAGAAGTACGGCTCTGAGTCGCTCCGCCGCACTTCTGACGGTCGCTGCCAAGAGTCCGCTCCCTGCCGGCCGAGTCCGGTGCACGGACCGGCGTGAAAAATCAGCCCAGCGAACGGAGACGATCCCCGAAGTCCCGCCGCGGCCCGACGTCCGAGAAGTGAGCCGCGGGCTGAAATGTGCTAGAATGGCCGGGCCATGAAAGTCGCATTCCTCGCTTCCGAAGTCATCCCCTACGCCAAGACGGGCGGCCTGGCCGACGTGGCCGGTGCCCTGCCCAAGTTCCTGGCCCGGCTCGGCGCCGACGTCCGGGTCTTCATGCCCCTCTACCGGGAGGTCCGGAAAAAGAACCTGCCGCTCGAGCCCGTGCTCGTCGGCCTCTCCGTCGACATGGGCGGCCGTCCGGTGACCTGCTCCGTCTTCGCCCACCGGACCGACGGGGTGACGGTCCTCTTCATCGACCGGCCGGACTACTACGACCGCGACCAGCTCTATGGGACTCCGGCCGGCGACTATCCGGATAACGCCGAGCGTTTCGCCTACTTCTCCCGGGCCGCGCTCGAGACCATGAAGGCCCTGGATTTCCGGCCCGAAGTCGTCCACGGCCACGACTGGCAGGCGGCCGCCGCTTTCGCCTACCTCAAGTTCCCCTATGCGGGCGACCCGTTCTTCGCCGGCACGCGCTCGCTCTTCACCATCCACAACCTGGCCTACCAGGGGTTGTTCGAGCGGGAGGTCCTCGGCCGCGTCGGCCTCCCCGACTCCCTCTTCAACATGGCCGACCTCGAGTTCTACGGCCAGGTCAACACCCTCAAGGCCGGTATCCTCTACGCCACGGCCGTCACCACGGTCAGTCCGCGTTACAGCCGGGAGATCCAGACGCCCGAATTCGGCTGCGGCCTCGACGGGCTCCTCCGCCACCGGGCCGGGGCCCTGCACGGCATCCTGAACGGGGTCGATTATAAGGACTGGGACCCGATGACCGATCGCCTCATCCCCCGCAACTACGGGCCGTCCGACCTCGCCGGCAAGAAAGCCTGCCGCGACGAGCTGGCCCGCATGTTCGACCTCACGGCCCCCGCCGGCTTGCCCATCGCCGGCATGGTCACGCGCCTGGCCGGCCAAAAGGGCCTGGACATCGTCTGCGAGGCTCTCGACGACCTGCTCGGCCTGGGCCTGACCCTGGTCATCCTGGGAACCGGCGACGCCAAGATCCAGGATTTTCTGGCCGAGGCGCGACAGAGGAATCCGTCGCGGATCGGCCTCAAGATCGCCTTCGACGAGCGGATCGCCCACACCATATACGCCGGCAGCGACCTCTTCCTCATCCCCTCGCGCTACGAGCCGTGCGGGCTGACCCAGATGTACGCCATGAAGTATGGCACCGTGCCGGTCGTCCGGGCCACGGGCGGCCTCGACGACAGCGTCCAGGAGTTCGATCCCCGCTCCGGCAAGGGCAACGGCTTCAAGTTCGCCGAAGCGGCGGCCGTCCCGTTGCTCGAGGCGGCCGCGCGTTCCGTCCGCGTTTTCGAGAGACCGCAGGAGTGGCGAGCCCTCGTGGGGAACGCCATGGCCGCGGACTTTTCCTGGGAGCGCTCGGCGGCCGCCTACCTCGGGCTCTACCGGAAGATCGCGGCGGCTTGACCTAGGGCTGCCGCAGGAACTGGGCCGCGGTCTCCGGCGGGACCGGATTGATGTAGAAACCCGTCCCCCATTCGAAACCCGCCACCTTGGTCAGGATCGGGAAGATCTCCAGGTGCCAGTGGTAGCTCTGATCGATGTCCGGCCAGCCCTTGAGGGCCAGGGCCCGGTTGGGCGCCTGGTGGAGCACCATGTTGTAGGGCGGGTCCCCGACGGTGTCCTTGAGCCGGGTGAGGACGAGCTTGAGCGTCTCGGCCAGGCTCAGGAGCTCGTCCTCGCGGACGTCCGTGAAGAAGGCCGAGTGCCTTTGGGGGAAAACGGCCATCTCGAACGGGAACCGCGAGGCATAGGGGGCGACGGCCGTGAAGTGGCGGCCGCGCGCGACCAGCCTCTGACCCGCGGCTTCCTCCTCCCGGAGGATGCGGCAGAAGCCGCACTCCTTGAAAGCCCGGAGCATCCGGTCGGCCCCGTATATCTCCTCCTTGATGCGCTTGGGGACGATGGGCGTGGCCACGATCTGCGAGTGCGGGTGGCTCAGGGAGGCCCCCGCCTCCTTGCCCTTGTTCTTGAAAAGCTGGACGTACTGGTAATGGAGCTCGCTCTCGATCGTGCGGATCCTCTGCTGGAAGACGCGCAGGACGTCCCGGACGTGGGCGACCGGGAGGTCGGAGAGCTCGAAGGCGTGGACGGGGTTCTCGATGACCACCTCGTGGACGCCGGTCCCCTCCATCCACTGGAAGACGCCCTCGCCGGCCTTGGGCGGCGGCGTGCCGCGGTTGAGAGCCGGGAACTTGTTGGGCACGACCCGGACGGTCCAGCCCGGCGAATCGGCCGCCGTCCCGGGTGCGCGGAGGGCGAAGACCTCGGGCGGGGTCTTGCTTTCGTTGCCCTCGCAGAAAGGGCAGAAGCCGACGGCTTCGGCGGCCGGGGCGGCCGGGCCGCCGCCCGGCCGGAAATCGTCGGGCCGCTTGGCCCGCTCCGTGGCGATAATGACCCAGCGGCCGCTGACGAGATCTTTCCTCAGTTCCGACATCATTCCCCCAGCATTTCTTTGATCTTGGACTTGAGCTCGTCGAGGGAGGCGGACTTGACGACATAGGCGTCGGCCGCCCAGGTCATGAAGTCCTCCTTGTAGCTCTGGTAGGCCGAGTTGATGATGATCGGCACGTCCTTGCGCAGCCCCATGATCTGGGTGATGAGCTCGATGCCGTTCTTGCCCGGCATGCGGATGTCCGTGATGATCAGGTCGAAGGCCGTCCGGCCGATCTCGGCCAGGGCCGCCTCGGCGTCTTGCACGGCGACGACCTCGTAGCCGTCCCGGCTCAGCTCTTCTTCGTAGAGAAGGCAGAGGGCCTTCTCGTCCTCGACGAGCAGGATCTTCTTTCTCATGGATTCGGCTCCCTTTCTCGGTAATTGAAGGTCAGCTTGAAAATGGTCCCCTTCCCCACCCGGCTCTGGACGTCGATCTTGCCGCCGCAGGTGTCCATGACCCGCTTGATGAAGGGCAGGCCGAGGCCCATGCCCTTCTCCTTGGTGGTGAAGAAGGGGCGGAAGAGCTGGTCCTTGTCCGGATTGCTGATCCCCCTGCCGTTGTCGCGGACCGACACGATGTACTCGGTCCGGTTCTTCCGGTAGCCCCGGACGGCGACCGCCCCGCCCGGGGGGGTGGCGTCGATGGCGTTGTCGAGGAGGTTACGGACGACCTCGCCGAACGAGGTCGGATCGCACAGGATCTCGGGCGGGCAGGGATCGACCCGGACGCTCAGGTCGTAGCCGCTGGCCTTGGCCTGGATCTCAGGGCTCCCGGCGACCGCGGCCACGGCCGGTCCGGGATCGAAATAGACGGGCTCCTTGAGGCTGACTTTGAGGAAGTGGCCCATCTGGTAGATGATGTCCTCGAGGCGCCGGACCTCGTCGCGGATGATGGCCAGGTTGCGCCGCTTCTTGTCCTCCGGGACGTCGGGCTTCAGGAGCTGGTCGGTGAAGCCGCCGACGGCCACGATGGGATTGCGCAGCTGGTGGGTGACGAATAGGGCCACCTCGCCCATGGCCGCCATCTTCTCCATCTCCAGGAGCTTTTTGTGGAGGTTCGTCGAGTAGATGTAATTGCCGGCCATGAGGCCGCAGACGCCGGCCAGCTTGATGTCGGAGGCGGCGATGGGGTTCCGGGTGATGGCGTTGTCGAGGACGATGACGCCCACCACGTCGTCCCGGGCGAGGAGCGGCACGCACAGGAACTCGTCGACCCCGATGAGATTGAGGAAGCGGCGGTCGACCAGGGGATCGTTCGCGGCGTCGCGGACGTGGAGGAGCTCCTTGCGGCAGGCCGCCGAGGCCGGGACGAGGGCCGACTCCTCGTCGGCCGCGTAGACGAGGCCCTTGAGGCGCCCGCTCAGGGTGTCCTGGTTCTTGGCGACGAGGGCCCGGTTGTGCTCGAGGATCTCGACGTAGCCTATGCCGGGCGTCGACAGGACCTCCCAGATGAGGCCGGCCTCCTCGGCCGAGCGCGGGCCCAGCCACATCTCCCCCTTGAGGCGGTCGCCCTGCCGGAGGAACAGCATGGCCCGGTTGAAGCCGACGCCCGAGCCCGAGGTCAGGGCCGTCAGGATGACCAGGAGGTTGTCCTCGAGCGAGAAAGGCTGGAAGAAGCTCTGGGAGATGATCGACAGCAGCATCAGCTCCCGGGGCGCGTCGCGCTCGAAGTCGGGCGAGAGGATGTTGAAGGTTTCGATCATTCGGACGTCCACCCCTTGGGCACGACCCGGATCCCGGCCCGGCTGATCTTGAAGTTGCGGGCATCCCGGTCCGCGTCGAAGCCGGCCTCGAAGCGCTCGGGCAGGACGGAGGACTTGTCGACGATGGCCCGGCGGAGCCGGGCGCCCCGGCGGACGTGGGTATCGCCGAAGACGATCGAGTCGATGATCTCCGCCCCCTCGTCGACGCGCACGCCCGGACCGATGATGGAGTGGACGATGCGACAGTCGGTGAAGGAGCTGCCGGGGCCGATGATCGACGCGCGCAGGTCGCCGCCCGTGACGAAGGTCGGCGGGTACTGCGGCTTGTATGTCCGGACCGGCCAGGCCGGATCGCGCAGGATGACCGGCGGGGACGGCTCGAGGAAGGCCATGTTGGCCTCCCAGTAGGCGTCGATCGTGCCGATGTCCTCCCAGTAGTCGTCGAAGGTGTAGGCGAAGACGCGGTGGCCGCTTATCAGCGACGGGATGATGTCCTTGCCGAAGTCGTGGGAGCTCTTGGGATTCCGGGCGTCCTTGAGCAGGGCCTTGATCAGGACCGGGGTCTTGAACAGGTAGACGCCCATGGAGATGAGGCTCCGGCCGGGGTCCCACGGCGTCGGGAAGGGCTTGCGCGGCTTCTCCATGAATTGGACGATGCGGCGCTCGCCGTCGACGCCGATGACGCCGAAGCGCGAAGCCTCCTCGACGGGGATGGTCCGGGTCATGATGAGCGCGTCGGCCTGGGCCTGGCCGAAGAAGATGAGCAGCCTCCGGTAATCCGCGGTGTAGACATGGTCCCCCGACAGGACCAGGACCGCCTCGGGATTCTCCTGCTGGATGGTATAGATGTTCTGGAAGACGGCGTCGGCCGTGCCCTCGTACCAGTTGTCGCTGACCCGGCCCTGGGCCGAGAGAGACAGGATAAAATCACCGCTTTCGGCATGGAAGATGTTCCAGCCGTTGATGATGTGGCGGTCGAGGGACAGCGACTTGTACTGGGTCAGGAGGGCGATCCGGCGGAGCCCGGAGTTGAGCGCGTTCGACAGGCTGAAGTCGACGATCCGATAGGCGCCGAGGAACGGCACGGACGGCTTGGCCCGGTCGCGCGTCAGCGGGTAGAGGCGCTCGCCCTTGCCTCCGCAGAGGATCATGGTCAGGGTCTTCTTAGATAATAGTTCCATTGGGCAGCACGACCTCCTCGAACAGGCGGTCTTCGGCTTCGAACGCGGCCAGGAGCGACTCGTCGGCGGGGCTGAGAACGCGGCCCGCCTCGAGCCAGCCGGCCAGGGTCAGGGCCCTTTCGTAATGCTCGGCGGCCCGGTTCTCGGCATAATCCCGGGCCGACCAGGTCGAGACGAGGAACGGCCAGTCGGAGCTCTCGAGCAGGAGCTTCTCGCGGATGAACTGTTTGAGGATGCGACGGTCGAGACCGGCCAGGCGCGGTTCCAGGGCGGCCGCAGCCGTCTCGATGCGGTAGATCTTCTTCCAGATCCAGGCCGTGTCGTCGTTGAGCCAGATCCAATGGAAGCCGCCCTCCCCCCACGAGCCTTCGGGGAGGGAGACGACCGTCGTCGCCGGCCGGGCCTCCAAGGCCCCCTCCGCGGTCATCGGCACGACCGGACCCGCCGCGAGCTGGCGCACGACGTGGTAGAGCCATTCGGGGCCTTCGAACCACCAATGGCCGAAGAGTTCCGTGTCGTAGAGGGCTACGACGGTGCCGGACTCCCGGCCCGCGAGCGTCCCGGCGAGGACGGTGACGAAGTGGGCCGCGTGCTCCTCCACCCGGCGTCTCGTCACGGCCGGGTCGTAAGGCTCCTTGAGCCCCAGGTCGGCCTCGCCCGAGGTGATGCGCCAGTAGCGCAGGCCGCCGGGGAAATGCTTCTTGTGGAACTCGAGGTAGGCCCCGTCCCCCGGATAGCCCATGGCCCGGCTCCAGACCTGGGAGCCCGAAACTCCGTCCCGGGCAAAGAACGGGACGCGCGAGGGATGGGCCAGGTGCGGCGAATAGGGATCGCGGGGCAGCTCCCGGCCGGGCTTGTAAGCGTCCCGGTACTTCTCCCAGAGCTGTTGGAGCCCGGGAAAGCGGTCGAGGTAGACCCCCTTGGCTTCGCCCCCCTTGAGGAGAGGTCCGTCGACGAAGAAATATTCCAGTCCCTCCTGGCCGAGGATCTCGTCGACGCCCCGGCGCTCTTCCGGCCCCTCGCCGGTGAGGGGATTCGTCCAGGCGTAGCCGGGCCGGTAGGCGCACTCGGGGATCCAGAAGCCCCGGGGCTCGCGGCCGAAGGACCTGCGATAGACGTGCCGGCCCTGCCGGACCTGCTGGCGGACGCTCTCGTCCCTGCCCAGCAGGGCCAAATAGCCGTGAGTGGCCGCGGAGGCCAGGACCTCGATCTGGCCGCGGTCCTGGAGCGAGCGGAAGGCGCCGACGATGTCCGCGCGGAAGCGGACGCTGAAATCCTCGAGCCGCTTCGCGTACCACGCTTCCCAGGCTTCCGCGAGCGGGCGCAGGACGGGGTTCCCGGTCTTTTCGAAGTGCCGCGCGTCGGCCGCGGCGATCTCCCTCTTCATCCTCAGGTACGCGTCGAATCCCCGGACGAACGCGGGGTCCTCGAGCTGCTCGATGAGGACGGGCGTGAGGCCGATGCTCACGCGGGCCGGGAGACCCTCGTCCGCCAGGCGTTCGAAGACGTCGAGGAGGGGAAGGTAGGACTCCGCGGCGGCTTCGTAGAGCCAATCCATCCCGTGCGGCCAGCTGCCGTGGGCGAGGACGTAGGGGATGTGACTGTGGAGGACGAGGGTAAAGAACTTATCGGCCACGCGGCTCCTTCAGCACCACGGACAGGCGTTTCGTTCCCTTGCCGGCCAGACCGACCGACCAGACGGGGCAGAGGCAATATCCTTGATGGATTATATCAAAACCCCCCTCGGATTGGGAGAGGGTCCGGAGGGCGAACGACCACACCGCGTCGGCCGATCCGGGTTCGAAGAGCAGGGCCCCGCCGTAAAGGGAAGCGCCCGAGGCGCCGAGGAGCGTTATTTCGTGGGGAAAGGCCAACAGGTTCCACTCCGAGCCGTAGATGAGCTCGAGCGGCCGGTCCGACAGGTTCTCGAGCTCGATCCCGACCCGGAGGCCGCCGTCGGCGCTCGCGACCGTCTTCCGGACGGCGAGCGGAAGGCGCTCGCCCCCGGCCTGGAACGACCCGCGTCTCTCCAGCCGGAGGACGGGGCCGTCGGCGGCGAATGCGAAGGCCCCGTCGGCGAGGTCGCCCCGCTCGTTCGCCTCGCCGGCGCGGAAGGCCTCCGCCGAGGTCCCCGGAGCGAAGACATGGTCGATGAGCGAATGGCGGAGCCGCCGGTCGTAGCGCAGGAGGTCCGCGGCGTCAGGAGGCAGCGTCTTGCCGAGCTCGTGGATGCTCTTCCCTTCCCCTCCCTCCCCCGCCCCGGAGCCGGAGGGCCGGTGGTAAGCCTCGCGGCGGCGGGAGAGGACGTTCGAGAGGTTCCTCGGCCAGGGGCGGTAGTCGATCTCGACGAGCGTCCCGCCCGGGTCCGGTTTGACGGTCAGGCCGAAGGTCCCGTCCCGGAAGATGAGCTCCGGACGCCCGTCGCAATCGTAGTCGACGGCCCGCCAACCCGGAGGATCGGGCGTCCGTTTCTCGGCTTCGAGGAGGTGGCGAAAGGCCGCTTCGCGCAGGTGCGGCAGGTAGAGCCCGCCGAAGACCCCGTGCCAGTAGGGATCGTTGCACTGGGACTTGTAGAGGTCGACGAGGGCTTCGGGCGGCGCGCCGGACGAGCGGACCGCCTCGGAGACCATGACCATCCGCTTGTGGAGGTGGTTCGACTCCGGGTACTTGCGCAGGAAGTCGCGGAAGAGACCGCCGCGCAGGAACCGCCGGGCCTCCGGTCCGGCTCCCGCTTTGAGCTTTTCGTAGGCGGCCTGCTCCTCGGGCTCGAGGACCCACTCCATCATCTCTTCGTAGGAGGCCGGGGGAAGGTAGATGCGGCCGGCCGGCGGGTGCGCGTCCAGGTGTTCGGAGAAGGAGGTCATGCGGAGGCCCCGCTCCTCGACGAAGACCAGGAACCGCTCGAGCCAGCCGTCTTCGTAGACCCACTTGCGGGTCCCCGGCCAAACGCCGAACTTCTCGCCGTCGTCGCCCAGGATGGCGGTGCCGCCCGCGTCCCGGATCGGGCCGAGGTAGCCGGCGAGGTCGTCGAGGGGCCGAAAGGGAATGAGGTAGCGGAGCGTCTTGTCGATGGGGAAAACGCGCAGCGCGCGGCCCTCGTCCTCCGTGATGTAGCTCGCGTGGAGGTCCCGGATCCCGGCGTAGCGGAAGTGCTCCTCGTCGAGCAGCGTGTACTCGATGCCCGCCTCGACCAGCGAGCGCGGCAGGTGGGGCTCCCAGACCCGTTCGGTCAGCCACACGCCGCGCGGCCGGCGGCCGAAATGCCCGGCCAGGAAGTCGCTCATCATGCGGACCTGGCCGATCCGGTCGGCCTCGGGGATGAGCGTCAGGATGGGTTCGTAGAACCCGCCGCCGAGGAGCTCGACCTGATCGCGGCGGACCATCTCTGCGACGAGGTCCCAGCAGGCCCGCTCGCGCTTTTCCATGTATTCCCAGAGCGGCCCGGAAAAGTGGAGGGCGAACTTGAACGAGGGATGGCGGACCAGGCCTTCGAGCAGGGGACGGTAGCAGTCGCCGAACGCCGACTCGAACACGTGGTCGAAGTTGCCGACCGGCTGGTGGTTGTGGATCGCGAACAGGAACTCGGGACCGCTCATGGCGCCGCGATCCCTTCCTCAGCCAGGACGTAGGCGAGGACGGCCAGGACGACGGCCTGGAGCTCGAGCTCGCGCGGATGGACGCTCGCGACGGTATCGAGGGCGGAATGGTGGACGTCGAAATAGGGCTGGGAGTTGGGGATGACGGCGGCCGGCACGGCCCCCTGCTCGACGAGAGGAGCGACATCGACCCCTCCCCCGCCGGGGCCGACGGAGGCGATGCCGAAGGGCCCGAGCAGGTCGCGGAGGGCCCTCATCCGCGAGAGGGCCTTCGATCCCGGCTTGCCGATCGCCAGCGCGATCGGGGCGAACGCGCCCCGGTCCGACTCGGCCGCGACGATGTGGCGCTCGCCCTTCCGGAGCGGCGAGGCGGCGTAGGCCCGCCCGCCCGTGCCGCCGAACTCCTCGTCCATGAAGAAGACGGCCCGGATGGTCCTCTTAGGACGCAGCCCGAGGTCCCGGATGAGGGCCAGGGCCTCGAGCGCCGCCGCGCAGCCGGCCGCGTCGTCGTGGGCCCCGGCGCCGAGGTCCCAGCTGTCGAGATGCCCGCCGAGGAGCACGATCTCGTCGGGCCGCTCGGAGCCGGTGATCTCCCCGACCGCGTTGGCCGAGACGACCCGGCCCATGTCCCGGCAATCCATCTCGAGCGATACGGCGACGTCCTTCTCCTCGCGCAGGAGCGCGCTCAGCCGGTCGGCGTCGGCGGTGGCGATGGCGGCGGCGGGGATGGCCGGAGCGCCGGCCTCGTATCTCAGCATGCCGGTGTGGGGATGGCGGTCGTCGCGGAAGGTCAGGGATCGAACGAGCACCGCGACCGCGCCGTTGCGGGCCGCGGTCGAGGCCCCGGCGACGCGCTGGTCGGCGGCCCCGCCGTAAGCCGCGAAGGGCTCGGTCATCCGCCGGTCCATGGGCCGGTTGAAGAAGACGATCCGGCCCGCGGCGGATCGGCCGAGGGCCGCGGCTTCGGCCAGCGACCGCACTTCGACGACGGGCGCGGCGAGCCCCCCGGCCGGCGTCGCGACGCTGCCGCCCAGGGCGCAGACGGCCAGCGGGACGGCGGGACGATCACCGGAGGCGACGACGGCGGCCACGGCCACCTCTCCCCGTACCCAGTGGCCGACCTCGACCGGCTCGCTGTGGACCTCGTCGAGCCCCATCTCCGACATGAGCTCGAGGGACACCCGGACGGCCGCGTCCGCCTGCGGGGACCCGGTCAGCCTCGGCCCGACGGAACAGATCCGGGTGAGCAGACGGTGGGCCCGTTCGCCGGTGAGACCGGCCTCGCGGAGCCGGTCCACCGTTTCCCGGTAGGGCTCCGTCGCCCCGGCCGGCCTGCCTTGCCGGACGCAGGAGAACGACAGGCACAGAACGAGAGCGGCGAGCGGCAGGCGGACGATGCGGTTGATCATGGCCCCTCCGCCGTCACCGATGGAGGAAGCAGCGCTCCGAATCGAGCTCTCCGGGCCTGCGGGTGATGATCATGGCCAGGCCGAGCTCGTCGGCCTTGTCGATGACCTCCTGGTCCTTGACCGAGCCGAGGGGATAGATGAGGGCCGTGATCCCGTGCTTTCCGGCCAGATCGACGACGTCCGGGAAGGGCATGAACGCGTCGGAGGCGAGGACGCGTTCCCTCGGGGCCGTAGCCGCGGCGCGAGAGCCGGATGGCGTCCTCGGCCGAATCGATGCGGCTGCGCTGGCCGGAGCCGATCCCGTGGGTCTTGTCCTCGGTCCCGATGACGACGGCGTTGGACCGGGTGAAGCAGGCCACGGTCCAGTTGAAGAGGGCGGCCCGGACCTCCGCGGCGGCTCGGCTTCCGCTTGGAGACGACGTCGACCGACTCCGGCGAGACGATCTTCGAGTCGAACCGCTTCTGGACGAGCAGGCCGCCCGCCACCCGCTTGAACTCGAGCCCGTTGTCGACGGCCGGCGCTTCGAGGGGCGCGCCCATCCGGACGACGCGCAGGACCTTGCGCGTGGCCAGGACCTCGAGGGCCTCGGGGGCGAATTCGGGTGCGTAGACGACCTCGACGTTGCGCGGGCTCTCGACGAGCAGGCGGGCCAGCGGCTCCGTGACCCGGTAGCTGAAGACGTCGACGCCGCCGAAGTTCGACAGGGGGTCGCACTTCCAGGCCTTCTCGAAGGTGCCGACGGGATCGTCGCCGAGGGCGACGCCGCTCGGCATCTCGTGCTTGATGATGACGCAGGCCTGGCGGCCGGGGAACACCTGGACGAGCTTTCGGGCCAGCCTCTGGCCGAGGTCCATGTCCCCGACGTTGATGTAGCTCAGGCCCTTGGTCCCTTCCTGAAGGACCTCGATCCGGCCCATGTTCGGGCCCTCGGCCCCGGCCTCCTGGTAGAAGGCGGCCGGGTAGCCCGGGTTTTCGCCGTAGCGCATGGGGAACTTCTTGATGAACGTGTCGTCGCCGAGGACGAGCGTGTCGGGGAAGTCCTCGCGAACCTTGGTCGTATACTGGCTGCGGGCGGTGCGTTCGGGTTTGCTCATGGTCCCGTCCTTTCGATGCGGTTGATGATGCGGACCTCGATCGCGGGCGGTTCGGCGAGGGAGGCGAAGACGCAGGCGACGGCGACGCGGAGGTCCTTCCCGCCGGCGGCCGGGCCGAGCGCGGAGTAAGCCGCCTCGGCGGTCTCGGCGGCGGTGGCGCCGTCGAAGGCCAGCCGGCGCGGCTCGCCCGTGAAGACCGGCAACGGATCCGCGTTGGGGCCCTCGTACGTGGAGACGAGCCGCCCCTCCCCCGGCCGGAGGCCGGCCTCGAAGTAGCTGCGCAGGCTCTCGCCCGACGCGCCGCGGCGGACGACGCTGAGGCCGGCCCGGGGGCCGATGAGACAGCCGCTGATCCGCGGCGTGAAGATGGGCGCGTCCGGCTCGAAATCCCAGCCCGAGAGGGCCCGGGACAGCACGGCCACCGGGTCGGCGCCCGTCACAAGCCCGTCGCGGACGTCGCGCGTTTGCTTGCCGTTCGAGACGGCGATCCCGGCCTCGCCGAAGAGGACGGCCGGGTAGACGAGCAGGTCGATGTTGCCTTTCTTCAAGGTCTCCTCGTCGGTCGGCTGGACCCAGATCCCGCCGTCTCCGAAGACGAGCTTGCGGGCCTGGCTCGAAGGGGAACGTCCGGTGATGGCGTAGAGGATGACGGCCAGGCCGTCGCGGCGCGGGGCACCGATGGCGATGAGCCGGCCGGGGTATTCGAGGGTCGCGAGAAGTCGTAGGGGAGCGTCCATCGGTCCGTCCTTTCGGGCCTATTGATAACACAGCCCCGGAAGCCAAGTCAAAGGAGCGGCGCGGCCTGTCCTTGAGAAAACGAAGCCTAATCTGATACAATCGGTCCTCGAACAGCGAAGGAGGTCGAGGCGACCATGACAAAGCCGGAGCATCCCGAACAATCCTTCCGTGATCCGGAATTCCTCGAATCGCTGGAAGGCCGGACGCTGCGCATCCTGAGCGAATATCTCGGCCCCATGACCCGCCTCGACAAAGCCAAGATCAACAGCACCATCCTCTTCCTTGGCTCGGCCAAGGCCGACCCGACCAACGCCGATTCCGCCTTCCACCGCTATTATTGGGAGGCCGAAGAGCTGGCCTACCTGCTGGCCAAGTGGGCTATCGGCCTCAAGACGCCCAAGGGCAAGGATTTCGTCGTCTGCACGGGGGCCGGGCCGGGCATCATGGAGGCGGCCAACCGCGGGGCGGCCCGGGCCGGCGGCAAGACGATCGGCATGAATATCTCGCTGCCCCAGCCGCAGGGCGCGAATCCCTACGTCACCCCCGAGCTGTCCTTATCCTTCCATTACTTCTTCATGCGGAAGTTCTGGCTGACCTACAAGGCCAAGGCCGTCATCATCTTTCCCGGCGGCTTCGGCACGCTCGACGAGTTCTTCGAGATCGCCACGCTTCTCCAGACGAGCAAGATCTCGAAGAAGGAGATGACCCTCGTCCTCTACGGCGAGGAGTATTGGAGCGACCTGATCAAATTCGACTCCATGGTCAAGAAGGGCGCCATCTGCGCCGACGATCTCAAGCTCTTCCGCGTCTGCTCGACGCCCAAGGAAGCCTTCGCCTATCTCAAGAAGAAGCTCCTGGAGACCCTTGCGTGACCGTCGCTCCGCCGCGGCGGCCCTGGGTGCCCTGATCCTCCTCTCGGCCGCGACCGCCTGCGTGCGCCTCCCCCGGCCCGGCCGGCCCTCCGGGACCGAGGTCGGCATCGCTTCCTGGTACGGGGGAGAGTTCCACGGCCGGCCGACCTCGAGCCGCGAGATCTACGACATGAACGACATGACGGCCGCCCACCGCACCCTCCCCTTCGGGACATACGTCATGGTGACCAACCTCGGGAACGACCGCTCGGTCGTCGTCCGCGTCAACGACCGGGGGCCGTTCGTCCGCGGCCGCGTCATCGACCTGTCCTACGCGGCCGCGAGCGTCATCGGCCTCGTCGGGCCGGGCACGGCCCGCGTCCGGATCGAGGCCCTGAAAGGCTTCAAGGCCCCGGCCTCGTCCGAGCGGAGGGGGATCGTCTGGCTCCAGGTCGGGGCCTACACGGTGCAGGAGTCGGCCTACGCCATCAAGAAGAGACTGGAGGCGACGTTCAGGAACGTCGCCGTGACGCGGTTCGAGTCCCCGACGGCCGTCTTCTTCCGGGTCCGCGTCCGGGCCGAGGAGGGAGAGGCCGACGGTTTGGCCAGGCGCTTGGCCGCCGAGGGCTATCCGGTCATCATCGTCCGGGAGTGAGCCCTAGCGGCCGTCCCCCGGGTTTTTAAAGAGGTAGGCCACCTCGCGGAGCTTGTTCTCGGCTCCGTCGTGGACCGCGTACGATCCGCCCTGATAGAGGCCGCCCGCGCCGTATTCGCCTTTCTTGTTCAGGGCGTAGAAATCGAGGCCGAATTTCGGGCGGCCCTTGTCGTCGCAGAGGCGGGGCACGAGCTTGGTCTTGGCCGCGACAGCCTTACAAGCTTCGAGGCAGGCCTGCTCGGGCGACATCCCGCGGCCCATGGCGTCGACGATGCGGAAGCTGGCGCACGTCTGGAGGTTGGCCTCGCCCCGACCCGTGGAGCCGGCCGCGCCGATCTCGTTGTCGACGTAGAGGCCCGCGCCGATGATCGGCGAGTCGCCTACCCGTCCGGCGAGCTTCCAGGACAGGCCGCTGGTCGTCGTCACGCCGGCCAGGCGGCCGCCGGCGTCGAGCGCGAGGCAATTGATCGTCCCGTGGGTCTGCATGACCGCGCGCATGTCCGCGGGCAGGCTCTCGACCTTCGGTGGGAACCAGTTGTCCACATCCGACATGGTCTCTTTCCACCGCAGCCAGGCCTCCCGGGACCGCTCGGTCAGGAGATCCTCCTCCTTGAAGCCGTGGGCCCGGGCGAACTTGAGGGCGCCCTCGCCGACGAGAAGGACGTGATCGGTCCGTTCCATGACCAGCCGGGCCACCTTGGACGGATTCTTGATGTTCCGCAGCGCGGCCACCGCTCCGGCCCGGTGCGTCGGCCCGTACATGACGGACGAATCGAGCTCGACGACGCCGTCCTCGTTGGGCAGGCCGCCGTACCCGACCGACATGTCGTTCGGGTCGTCCTCGACGATATTGACCCCGGCGACGACGGCGTCGAGGGGATCGCCGCCGGCTTTGAGGATCTCCATCGCCCTCGCGGTCGCGCGGATGCCGTTGCCGCTCGACACGACCCGCGGCCCGGCCGGCGCCGCCGGCCCCGCCCCATCCGCCCGCGTTCCGCCGAGGATGAGAGCGGCCGCTCCCGCCCCGGCCCCCGCCTTGAGGAATTCGCGTCTCGAATATCGGCTCATGGCGTTGTCAGTCTCCTTTCGTGCCTTCTTTGTCCAGGTCCTCGAGGAGCTGGATGAGGACGGTGTGGTCGCCTTCGGGCACCGCGAACTTGCGCGCGTTGCCGGAAAAAACGTCGGTCTCCCGGCCGTCGACGAGGAGTTGGTACTTGCCCTTCTTCAGGAAGCGCAGCCGGACATCCCGCCGCTTCAGGGCCTTGATCTCGAAGGAGACCTCCGTTTCGTTGTAGAGGAAGCGGCGGACGATCGCTCCGCCGTCGATGGACATGACGGTCTCGCCCTCCTCGCGCAGGACGGTCGCCGAGTTGGAGGCTTCGACCTCGTAGTGCCGCCCTTGGATGAGGACACGGGAGAGGCGGCCCTTGCTCTCCGGCTTGAGGATGCCGAAGCGGAAACCTTCGAGCGGCGTGAAATCGAGGAACTCCTCGACGGCGACCAGGGCGGCCAGGGGTCCGGCGGCGTGGTGCCGCTCGCCGGCCGCTTCGCCGGTCAGCGAATCGAAGCTCTCCGGCGACAGGCCGAAGCTCTCCCAGCTGCGCATGAACATCTCGGCGCTCTTGCGCGCGAGCTCCGAGGCTACCGCGTCGAAGCCGTAGGCCTTCAGACCCTGGTAGAGGAGGTAGTTCAGGGAGGGCCGGACCGTGCCGCGCCAGGAGCGCTGGCTCTCCGGCCGGAAGGAGGGGTCGTCGCGGGAGATCGACGGGACGACGAAGTCGCCCCAGAACTGCTTGGGATCGAGGAGGCGCCGGAGCATCCGCTGGGCCCGGCCCTCGTCGGGGATGCGCGCCAGGAGCGGCAGGAAGGCCGAGGCCGCCTTGTGGACGGAGAAGCGGCCGTCCCAGTGACGGTCGAAGTAGAAGCCAGCCTTGTCGTTCCACAGCCGGGCGTTGATCAGGGCCTTCATCCGGTCGTATTCGTCGCGGTAGCGCTCGACGTCGACGGGCCGGCCGAGGACGCCGGCGATCTCGGCCAGGCACCAGGCGTCCAGGGCATAGAGGGAGTTGAGGTCGAGGCAGTTCATCGCGAGCGTCCCGGTCGCCTCGTTGAAGGACGCGTCCTCCCAGTTCGGCAGATCGTCCTGTCCCGACTCCCGGCCGGCCCGCATCCGGCCGGAGGCGTTCCTCTCCCAGGACGGGAGATCCTTGCCGACGAGGGCGGCGTCCGAGCCCCACTCGAGCAGGCCGTCGCCGTTACCGTCGCGGCGGGCCAGGCCGTCCGGACGCCGGGCCGTCCAGTAGTCGTGCCAGCGCTGGAGGGCGGGGTAGGCTTGGCGCAGGACCTCCAGGTCGCCCAGCCGCTCGAAGAGCTTCAGCACCACATAGGATCCGATGGGCGGCTGCGAGCGGTCGGCCGTCCCGCCCGAGCGGCTCCGCCAGCCCGGGACGTTCCCGTTCGGGTACTGGGTTTCGAGGATGGAAGCGAGGGCGTCGACGGCCAGCTTCTGGCTCTCGAGCGCGAGTTCCAGAACGTTGAGGAAGGAGCCATCGGCCGTGATGGTCCAGTCGTCCCGGCGGCCGTCGACGCGGGGGTAGATCGAGGTCCTGCTCGCGGGCGAGTAGAGGCGGTGGCTTCCCGCCTTGTAGAGGACCGTCCAGTGGAGGCTGTCGGTCACCGCCTCGGCGACGCCCGCATAGAGGCCCCGGGCCTTGACCCTCTTCTCCTCGTAGACGACGGCTTCCTCGTCGAGGAAGGTCCCGATGGTCTCCGCGTTCTTGTAACGCGTGATCCGGTCGCTCACGGCGCCGGGATTCTCGCCGACGCCGGCGACGAAGGCGATCGTCCGGTCGTCGCCGGGAAGGTAGGTCCGGGCCAGGCCGCCCGGAGGCGCGATGCCGGTCTCGCCGGGCGCGCTCGTCCAGAGCACGTAGACCGGGCTCCCGGCCGGGCCGCTGCGGCCGCGGACCTGACCGTCCGCGAGCAGGGCGTAATCGCCTTTGCGGTCCCAGGGAAAATAGTGGACGAGGGTCACCCGGACGTCCGCGGGGGCGACGATGCGGCCGATAACGGTCCGCTCGTCCCGGCGCGACCACTCGATGGTCAGGGACTGGCGTCGCGGGGCCGGCTTCATCAGGATGGGCGTCGACCGGCCCATCTTGAACGGCAGGCCGAGGTCGAACCGGGTCCGGGCAAAGAGCCCGTCGGGCGAGTGGGGACCGACTTCGGAAACGAGGTAGTAGAGGTCCATGCCCTCGGCGATCTCCCCTTCCCGCTGGACGCGCAAGAGGAAGGCGTAGGCGCACTCCGCGGCGGGGGCCATGACGAGGCCGGGCCAGCCCGGAGCGTCGAGCGCCCCGATGAACGTATCCTTCCAGGGATAGAAGATCTCGGGGGTGAGGCCGCCCGCGAGGAGCGCGAGCAGGACGACAAGGAGGATCGGTTTCCTGGACATCCGGTGGTTTCGGCCTGCGGCCTCCTCTCCGAACACTCTATGCGAAAGAGTGGTCGAAATCAAGACGAGGGGGAGTGCTTTTCTCCCGTCGCTGTGGTAGATTACTTCCTCCGATCTCCGTGGAGGGACTCATGGATTTCAGGCTCTATTTCCGCTCCCGACAGGGCGAGCTCGTCCACCAGCTGAAACAGCTTGTCGTTCTCGAATCGCCGACCCAGGACAAGAAGGCGGTCGACGCCTGCGCGGCGTACGTCTCCCGGGAGCTGAAGAGGATCGGATGCAAGGTCACGACCTACCCGCAGAAGGACCTCGGCGACCTCGTCGTGGCGGAGTTCGCGCCGGGCCGGGTCAAGGACGCCGACGACGAGATCCTCGTCCTGACCCACATCGACACCGTCTGGCCCGTCGGCAAGATCGTCAAGATGCCCTTCTACGTCCAAGGCCACCGGATCTACGGCCCCGGAGCACTGGACATGAAGGCCGGACTGGTCATGGTCCTGGCCGCCCTCCGGGCGCTCCACGCCATCAACGCCAAGCCCGGCAAGCGCATCACGATCCTCGTCAACACGGCCGAAGAGACCGGCCAGGGCGTCGCGGCCGACCTCATCCGCAAGCTGGCCCGCCGGGCCTCCCTCGTGCTCTGCCTCGAGCCGGCCCTGCCCGGCGGCGCCCTGAAGATCGAACGCAAGGGACGCCTGGTCGTCCGCTTGGACGTCAAGGGCCGGTCGGCCCACGGAGGCACCCCCGAAAAAGGGACCAGCGCGATCGAGGAGCTGGCCGCCCAGATCGCCCGGTTCAAGAGGTTGCGCGTGCGCGAGACGACGGTCAACGTCGGGCTTATCGGCGGAGGCGAGAAGGCCAACGTCGTCGCCGAGAGCGCCTGGGCCACCCTGGACATCCGCTTCTGGAAGGCGGCGGACCGGGACCGGGTGCTGAAGATCCTGCGCGAGGCGGTGCCGACCCTTCGCGGGGCCCGGATCAAGGTCACGGTCGAGGGCACGACGCCGCCCATGGAGAAGACCAAGGCATCCGAGAAGCTCTTCCTCCGGGCCCAGGAGATCGCGGCCCGGATGGGCCTCGTCCTCAAGGGCGGCCGGACAGGGGGCGGATCGGACGCCTCCATCGCCTCGGGGCTGGGCGTCCCGACGCTCGACGGCCTCGGTCCCGACGGGGACGGCCTCCATGCCGAGCACGAACATCTCCTGCTGCCGTCCCTCATCGAACGCACGGCCTTGTTGACTGAACTGTTGAAGGAACTGTGATCGCCTCGGCGATCGCGTGACGAGCATCTCATTAAGGAGTTCAGCATGATCAAAAAGTATTACCTCCTCTCCCCCGGACCGACGCCGGTGCCCGAGCGGGCCCTGTCGGCGGCGGCGGAGCCCATCTTCCATCACCGGACCCCCGAGTTCTCGGCCCTCTTCATGGAGGTCACCGAAGGCATCAAGTACGTCTTCGGGACCAAGGAGGAGGCCTATATCCTGACGTCCTCGGGCACCGGGGCCATGGAGACCGCCGTGGTCAACCTCCTCAGCCCCGGCGACAAGGTCCTGACCATCAACGGCGGCAAGTTCGGCGAGCGCTGGGGCAACATCTGCAAGGCCTACGGCGTCGCCTACAAGGAGATCGTCCTCGACCCGTGGGGCAAGGACTACGCCAAGGAGGAGCTGGAAGCCGAGCTCAAGGCCATGCCCGACTGCAAGGCCGTGTTCGCGACGCTCTCCGAGACCTCCTCGGGCGCCATGTTCGACATCCAGGGATTCGGCGAAGTCGTGGCCAAGACGCCCGCCGTGCTCGTCGTCGACGGCATCTCCGGCGCCGGCGTCACGCCCTGCCCCATGGACGACTGGAAGGTCGACGTCTTCCTGTCGGGCTCCCAAAAGTCGTTCATGATCCCGCCGGGCCTGGCCTTCATCGCGCTCAGCCAGAAAGCCTGGGCCTTGGCGGCCAATTCCAAGCTCCCCAAGTTCTACTTCGACCTCAAGAAGGCCAAGAAGAACCTGGCCGACAAGACGACGCCCTGGACGCCCGGGATCTCCCTCGTCGTCCAGCAGAAGCACGCCCTCGACATCATCTTAAAGATGCGCCTCGAAGGCCTCTTCGACCATCACCGGATCCTGGCCGACGCGACCCGGGCCGGGGTCAAGGCCCTCGGCCTCGAGCTCCTGCCGAAGCGGCCGGGCAACGTCCTGACCTGCTGCAAGGTGCCGGAAGGGATCGAGGGCGGCAAGCTCGTAAAGACCATGCAGAACAAGTACATGGCCTACATCGCCGGCGGCCAGGAACCCTACAAGGGCAAGATCTTCCGCATCGCCCACCTCGGTTACATGGGCGGCTTTGACATCATCACGGCCCTCTCGGCCCTCGAAATGACCCTCATGGACCTCGGCTTTAAGTTCGAGGCGGGCGCCGGCATCAAGGCCGCGCAGGCCGTGCTCAAGGAGAACTGGCAATGACCAAGATCCTCATCGCCGACGGTATGGACAAAGCGGCCTTGGAGCAGCTCCGGGCCGTTCCGGGATTCGAGATCACCGTCGCCAAGGGTATGAGCGAGGCCGATCTCGTCGCGGCCGTACCCGGCGTGAGCGCCGTGGTCGTCCGCAGCGCCTCGCGCATCACCCGGCCCGTCATCGAAGCGGGCCGAGACCTCAAGGTCCTCGTTCGGGCCGGGATCGGCCTCGACAACATCGACCGCGAGGCGGCCAAGGAAAAGGGCATCTTCGTGGCCAACACGCCGGCCGCGACCTCCATCACGGTGGCCGAGCACACCTTCGGGCTCATGCTGGGCGCCGTCCGCAACCACTGGAAAGCCATCCTGACGATGAAGGCCCACAAATGGGAGAAGAAGGCGCTCGAGGGCACGGAGCTCTTCGGCAAGACCCTGGGCATCATCGGCTTCGGCAGGATCGGGCACGAAGTGGCCAAGCGGGCCCTGGCTTTCGGCATGACCGTCGTCGCTTACGACATCATTCCGATCAAGACCGACCTCGCGGTGAGACAGGTCCCACTCGACGAGCTCCTGGCCGCCGCAGACCTCATCACCCTCCATGTCCCCAAGCAGGCCAAGCCCATCCTGGGCGACGCCGAATTCGTCAAGATGAAGGCCGGCGTCATCGTCGTCAACGTCGCCCGGGGCGGGGTCGTCGAGGAGAAGGCCCTGCTCGCGGCCCTCGAGAGCGGCAAGGTCCGGGCCGCGGCCCTGGACGTCTTCGACAAGGAGCCTCCCGAGGACTTCACGCTCGTCGACCATCCCAACGTCATCCCCATCCCCCACCTCGGCGCCGCGGCCGCCGAGGGCCAGCAGAGGGCCGGGTTGGAGGTCGTTCGCATCCTCAAGGAAAAGCTGGGCTGAGGCCCGAGCTCATAGAGGGGCCGTCCTCGCCGGTCGTCAGGCCAGCAAGGACGGCCCCTCTTTTTTTTCCGGGCGTTCTGCTAAAATAGGACCATGATCTACCTCGACCACAACGCGACGACCCCGGTCGATCCGGCCGTCGCCGAGAAAATGTCCTGGTTCCTGCGGGAGCACTTCGGCAATCCCTCCTCCCTCTACCCGATCGGCCGTCGGGTCAAGGAGCTCATGAACGAGGCCCGCGAGCGCGTGGCCGGGGCCCTGGGCGTCGACCGGGGCGAGGTCTACTTCACGGGCTCCGGGACGGAGTCCGATAACTTCGCCGTCTTCGGAGCTCTCGAAGCCGCGGCCGGTAAGGACGAGTTCGTCACCTCGGCCATCGAGCACCCGGCCGTGATCGAAGCGGGCAAGGCCCTGGAGGCGCGCGGCCTCAAGGTCACCTATCTGCCCGTCGACGAGCGGGGCATGGTCGGCCTCGACCACTTGCGCTCGGCCCTGACCCCGAAAACGGCCCTCGTCTCGATCATGCACGCCAACAACGAGATCGGCACCATCCAGCCGGTAGCCGAGATCGTCCGCATCGCCCACGAACGCGGCATCCTTGTCCACACCGACGCCGTCCAGACCTTCGGCAAGATCGACGTCGACGCCCGCAAGCTCGGCGTCGATCTCCTGACCGTCTCGGCGCATAAGATCTACGGCCCCAAGGGCATCGGCGCCCTCTATATCCGGCGCGGCGCGACGATCTGCCCGTTCCTCCGGGGCGGGCGCCAGGAGCGCGGCCTGAGGGCCGGGACCGAGAACACCGCAGGCATCGTCGGGTTCGGAGAAGCGGTCCGCATCCTGGAGGAGAAAGGCCGCAAGGAAAGAGCCCGGATCGAGCACCTGGCCGAGACGCTCAAAAAGGGCATCGAGGAGAGGATCCCGGGCGCGCGGTTCAACGGCCATCCGACCGAGCGGGTCAAGGGCACGCTCAACTACGCTTTCCCCGGCCTCGAGGCCGAGGCCATCCTCTTGGCCCTGGCGACCAAGGAGATCTACGTCTCGACCGGATCCGCCTGCAGCGAGGAGTCGGAGGAGGTCTCGCACGTCCTCCGGGCCATCGGGCTCCGTCCCGAGATCGCCCGCTCGGCCATCCGCATGTCCCTCGGCCGCTCCAACACGGAGGAGGACGTCGCCGTCGTCCTCCGGGAGCTGCCGGAGATCGTCAAGAAGCTCCGGTCCATCAGCGCCTTCCATCCGGAAAGCTGAAGCCGGGACTCAGACCGGCCGTCCGGCGGTCTGCCGCAGGTAGGCTTCCCTCACCGAACGGAAATAGGCTTGCGCCGGCGCGCGCCGAAGGTCCGGATAGGTCCAATCGAGCGCCTTGATCCCCGTCCTCGTGAACAGGAACTCGAGGTGGGCGTAGATCCCCTGGCCGAGGGGGACGCGGTGGGAGAAGTCCTTGGCCGTGGCCATGATGAGCGCCGCGGCCGTGAGATAGCCCGGATCGATGTTGACGGACCGCCCCCCGCCGCCCGTCTCCCGCCGCATCCCGTCTTCGATCCCGATCGTCCACAGCTTCGCGCCGGCCAGCGTCTCGGGACGCGCCAGCCGCTCGAAGCTCATGAACCGCCGCCGCAGGCCGGGGCCCATCTCGGCCTCGTAGTGATCCGTCAGGTCGAAGGGGAGATCCGGCCCCTCGAGGTCAACCCTCCCCCACTCCGCCTCGAGCCGTCTCCGGACCTCGTCGTAGAGCGCATCCTCTTTATAGATCACGCCGCAGACGAGCTTGACCGGGGCGAACTCCTTCGGTTGGGCCATTGTGAAGGCATTATAAGCTCCCGTGGTCGCTACAACAAATCGATATTACCCCGGTCGGGCGCAAATGGCTTCCCGCAGAAGTCCGGTCGCGGCCGTCCGGATCGAGAATCCGGAGGCGAGGAGGCAGGCCGATCACGATTTGGAAAAGTTTAGCTTGGACGCGTGCCGGGCGAGGGACGTTTCCCCGGAAACCGACAAAACGTGTTTGAGCGAGCCGTAGCGCACGGCGAGCGAGTTGTTTTGGCGCCGAGCCCGGCGCACGGCCAGGCGTCTTCAAACTTTTCCCATGAGTGAGAGGCCGGCTTCCGAGCCGACAGGAGATCCGGACGAGCCTCAGCCGGGTCGTTGCAGAAAGGCCGCATTGCGCTTATAATGAGCGCACTATGAAATGGGTTTACATCGAGGACATCGCCGCCCACGAAGGCCAGGACGTCGAGATCCGCGGCTGGGTCTACAATAAGCGCTCGTCGGGCAAGGTCCGCTTCCTGCTCGTCCGCGACGGGACGGGCCTCATCCAGGCGACGGCCTTCAGCGCCGACAAGGACACCCCCCTCTTCCGGGAGTTCGACCGCCTGACCCAGGAATCCTCGCTCGTCGTCCGGGGCAAGGTCCGGGCCGAGAAGCGGGCGCCGGGCGGCTTCGAGCTGGCCATGGAGGAGATCGAGATCGTCCAGATCGCCGCCGACTACCCCATCACCCTCAAGGAGCACAGCACCCCGTTCCTGATGGAGCATCGCCATCTCTGGCTCCGGTCCTCGAAACAGCACGCCGTCCTCCGCGTCCGGGCCGAGGTCGTCAAGGCCATTCGCGACTTCTTCGACGGCCGCGGCTTCCGGCTGATGGACACGCCCATCCTGACCCCGAGCGCCTGCGAGGGGACGACGACCCTGTTCGAGACCGAGTATTTCGACCAGAAGGCTTACCTCAGCCAGAGCGGCCAGCTCTACAACGAGGCCACGGCCATGGCCTTCGGCAAGGTCTACTGCTTCGGCCCGACCTTCCGGGCCGAGAAGTCCAAGACCCGCCGCCACCTCATCGAGTTCTGGATGGTCGAGCCCGAGGTGGCCTTCGCCCGTCTCGAGGACGTCATCGGTCTCGGCGAGGACCTCATCCTGTTCATCATGGAGCGGGTCCTGACGAAACGGCGTCTCGAGCTCGAGACGCTCGAACGCGATCCGGGGCCGCTCGAAGCGATCGCCAAGCCCTTCCCCCGCCTGACGTACACCGAGGCCGTCCCGATCCTCCGCGAAAAGGGGTCGGCCATCGAATGGGGCGGCGATTTCGGCGCCCCCGAGGAGACCATCATCTCCGAGCTCTACGCGTCGCCCGTCGCCGTGACCCACTTCCCCACCGCCATCAAGGCCTTCTATATGCAGCCGGCCCCCGAGAACCCGGACGTCGTCCTGGGCGTCGACTTCCTGGCGTCCGAGGGCTACGGCGAGGTCATCGGCGGCGGACAGCGCATCCATGATCTGGCCCTGCTCGAACGGCGCCTCGAGGAGCACCAGCTGCCCCGCGAGGCCTACGAGTGGTATCTCGACCTGCGCAAGTACGGCAGCGTCCCCCACTCGGGCTTCGGCATGGGCATCGAGCGCATGGTCTCCTGGATCTGCGGCATCAAGCACATCCGCGAGACCATCCCCTTCCCCCGGCTCCTGTACAGGATCTATCCTTGACCCTTTCGACGCGCGGCGCCCGGGGCGGCCGGCGCGCCCGAAGGTCCGTCGCCCTCGTCAGCCTCGGCTGCGCCAAGAACCTGGTCGACAGCGAGGTCATGCTCGGCGCGCTCAAGGCGGCCGGGTACGCGCTCACCGGCCGGGCCGGGGACGCAGACGTCGTCGTCGTCAACACCTGCGGCTTCATCGGCCCGGCCCGCGACGAGGCCGAGGCGACCCTCGCCGAGGTCCTTCGGCTCAAGCGCGGTGATCCCGGCAAGAGGATCGTCGCCGCCGGCTGTTACGTGGAGCGGGACCGGGCCCGTCTCGAGAAGGAGTTCCCCGGCGTCGACGCCTGGACGGGCGTCCGCAGCTTCGACCGGATCGCCGAGATCATCGAGGGCCTGCCGGTCCGGACCCCCGGCCGGACGTTCCTCTACTCCGACGCCTCGCCGCGGCTGGTGACGACGCCGGGCTCGTGGGCCTACGTCAAGCTCTCCGAGGGCTGTTCCCACCGGTGCGGATTCTGCGCCATCCCGCTCATCAAAGGTCCCTATATCTCACGGAGCGCGGCCTCGGTCCTCCGCGAGGTCGAAGCCCTGGCCCGCCTCGGGATCAAGGAGATCGACCTCGTCTCCCACGACACGACCTGGTACGGTCGCGACCGGGGCGTCCGGGACGGACTGGCCAAGCTCCTCGAGCGCCTGGCCCGAGTCGCCGGGCGTCGCCTGGCTGCGCTTCCTCTACGGCTACCCCGAGGAGGTCTCGGACCGCCTGCTCGAGGCCATGTCCGGTCCCAAGATCTGCCGTTACTTCGACATCCCCTTCCAGCATGCCGATCGGGCCCTGGTCAAGGCCATGAAACGGGGCCTCGACGGCGACCGCGCCCTGCGCCTGCTCGACCGCATCCGGACCAAGCTCCCCGGCGCGGCCGTCCGGACCTCGCTCATCGTGGGCTTCCCGGGCGAAGGCCCGAAGGAGTTCGCGGTCCTGCGCCGGTTCGTCGAGACGGCCCGTTTCGACCATCTCGGCGTTTTCGCTTACTCGCCCGAGAAGGGAACGGCCTCGTTCGCCTTGTCCGATCCAGTCCCCGCCGCGGTCAAGGAGGACCGCCGCCGCGAGATCATGGAGATCCAGGCGCGCATCTCGGGAGAGAAGAACGCGGCCCTCATCGGCCGGACGGTCGAGACGCTGGTCGAGGGCCCCGATCCCGCGGTCCCCGGCCTCTGGACCGGCCGCGGCCGCTTCCAGGCCCCGGAAGTCGATGGGATCATCCGCTTCTCGCTGCCCCCGGGGATGACCGAGCCGGCCTCGGCCCTCGTTCCGGTGGAGATCACCGCGGCCGGCGACTACGACCTCTCCGGGAGGCTCCGGTGAACCGGGCGGTCTCGAGGGTGCTGGCCGAATTCTTCGGCGTCGGCCTCGTGCCGCTGGCCCCGGGCACGGCCGCGAGCGCGGTGGCCGTCCTGGGCTGGAAGCTCGCCCTCCACGGGCTGGCCTGGCCTTTCTACGGCCTTCTCGTCGCCGCCCTCTTCCTTGCCGGAGCGGCCGCCTCGGCCGCACGGGCGGCCGAGCTGGGCCGGGCCGACCCGGGCCGGATCGTGGTCGACGAGGTCTGCGGCCAGCTCGTCGCCTGCGCGCTCCTGCCCGGAACGTGGGTCGCCGCGGCCGCCGCTTTCGCCCTGTTCCGCTTTTTTGATATCATCAAGCCCTGGCCGATCCGGAAGCTCGAGAAGCTGCCGGGCGGCTGGGGCATCATGGCCGACGACGTCGGCGCGGGCCTCGCGGCGGCCGCTTTCGCCCGCCTGGTCCTGCTCGTCGTCTAGGCCGGGAAGACCATGAAGATCGAGATCGTCGCCGTCGGATCCGAGCTCCTCACGCCTGATTTCCAGGACACGAATTCCCTGTTCTTGACGGCCCGGCTCAACGCGATCGGCCTCGACGTCGCCTTCAAGACGATCGTCGGCGACGACGCCGGCGACCTGGCCCGGGTCCTGCGGACGGCCCTCGGCCGGTCCGGCCTCGTCCTCTGCATGGGCGGGCTCGGTCCGACCGAGGACGACCGGACCCGCGAGACGCTGGCCGGGCTCCTCGGCCGGAGGCTTGTCTTCGACCCGGCCATCCGACGCGAGATCCGGGAGCGTTTCCGCCGCCACGGCTGGCCCATGACGGCCTCGAACCTCAAGCAGTGCTACGTCATCGAGGGCGCCGAGGTCCTGCCCAATCCCAACGGCACCGCCCCCGGGCTGTGGGTCGCCGACGGGCGTCGCCGCGTCGCCCTCTTGCCCGGTCCGCCCCGCGAGATCCGCCCGATGTTCGAGGACCATATCCTCCCTCGCCTGGCCGGCCTCGGCCGCGGACTGATGTCCCGTCGCGTCATCCGCCTCACCGGACTGGGCGAATCGGCCATGGAGACCCGCCTGAGGCCCGTTTATACGCTCGTGCCGCCCGAGGTCTCGGTGACGACGCTGGCCGCGCCCGGGGATCTGTCGATCCGATTGACATACAAGGGACCGGGGCCGGCGGAAGCGGCCGTCGCGGTGCTCGACCGGCTGGAGCGGGCGGTCGTCCGCCGGGTCGGCCCGTGGATCTATTCGCGCGACGGCGCGGACCTGGCCGATGTCGTCGGCGCGGCGCTCGAGTCCCGCGGGCTGACCGTGGCCTGCGCCGAGTCCTGCACCGGCGGGCTTCTCGGCCACCGGCTGACCGGCCGTCCGGGAAGCTCCGCCTATTTTCTGGAGTCGGCGGTCGTCTACGCCAACGAAGCCAAGGTTCGGCGGCTGGCCGTCCCGGCGGGCCTGCTCGCGCGGCACGGCGCCGTCAGCGCCCCCGTGGCCCGGGCCATGGCCCTGGGCATCCGCGCCACCTCCGGCGCCGACTTCGGTTTGGCGGTGACCGGCATCGCCGGTCCGGGCGGCGGGACCCCGGCCAAGCCGGTCGGCCTCGTCTACATCGCGCTGGCCCGCCGGGGCCGGGTCGAGGTCGAACGGCGGCTCTTCTCCGGCGGCCGCGACAACGTCAAATACCAATCCTCTCAGAAGGCCCTCGCGATGCTGAGAAATATCCTTATCAAGCTCCCGCCAAAGGCCTTATAATAGGTCCCGGGCATGTCCATGCGGGTTTTCATCGCCATCGACCTCGATCCGGGCATCAAGAAAGCCTTGCAGGACTTTGTCCGGAGCCTGAGGGGAACCCGGGCGGATATCCGTTGGGTGGAGCCGGGCGGGATGCACCTGACCCTGAAATTCCTCGGCGAAGTCGACGCCGGCCGGGCGCTCCGCATCCAGACGATCCTGGCCGCAGCCGCCGCGCGCCAGGCCGCCTTCCCGCTCCGGCTCGAAGGCACGGGCGCTTTCCCCGGTGAACGGAGCCCCCGCGTCCTCTGGGTCGGTGCCGTCGCCGGTCCCGGGCTGGCCGCCCTCCAGAGCGAGCTCGAAGAGACCCTCGAGGCCGAAGGCTTCGAACGCGAGCCCCGGGAGTTCAAGCCGCATCTCACCCTTGGGCGGGTCAAGGGTCCCGCCCGCATCGGCGACGCGATGATCGAGCTCGAGAAGCGCCGCGCGGACTCGTTCGGGGAGATGACGGTCCGCCGGGTCGCGCTTTTCGAGAGCCGCCTGCGTCCCGAGGGCGCGGAATACCGGATCGTCCACGAAGCGGAGCTCGCATGAAAGCTTTGATCGTCCTCGCCTCCTATCTCCTCGGCTCCGTTCCGACGGGCTACCTGATGGTCCGCTGGACGGGCCGCAAGGACGTCCGCGATTTCGGCAGCCGGAGCACGGGGGCGACCAACGTCCTCCGCGTCGGCGGCTGGAAGACGGCCCTGCCGGTCGCCGTCTTCGACGTGCTCAAGGGCTTCCTTCCGGTCGTCCTGGCCGTCAAGATCTTCGACGATCCCCTGCTGGCCGCGATCTGCGGCTTCGCGGCCGTCGTCGGGCACTGCTTCCCCTTCGCCATCGGCTTCCGGGGCGGCAAGGGCGTGGCCACGTCGCTCGGCGCCTTCGCCGCGATCGCCTGGGCACCCTGCCTGGCCAGCCTCGGACTCTTCCTGGTCGTCGTGGCCCTCACGCGGTACGTCTCGCTCGGCTCGATCCTGGGCTCCCTGGCCTTCCCGGCGGTGTTCCTCGTCGCCGGAGGCCGCAAGGACGTTGCGATCGTCGCCGCGGCGCTCGCGCTGCTGATCGTCCTCCGCCACCGGGCCAACATCGGGCGCCTCGTCGAGGGCACGGAGAGGAAGCTCGGCGAGAGGGCGTCGTGAAGGCGGCCGTCGTCGGCGGCGGGAGCTGGGGCTCGGCCTTCGCCCGCTACCTCGGCTCGCTCGGGCATCCGACGCGGCTCTGGATCAGGGAACCGGACATCCTCCGGAAGACCCAGGAGACCCGGGAGAACGCCGCCTTCCTGCCCGGATTCAAGTTCCCCGTCAACGTCGATTTCTCGGACGACCTGCGCGAGACGGCCGCCTTCGGCGAGCTCGTCTTCATCGCCGTCCCGTCCCAGTTCTGCCGGACCGTCTACGGCCGCATGGCCCCGGTCATCGGCAAAGACAAGACCGTCGTCAGCCTGACCAAGGGATTCGACAAAAGGACGCTGATGCGGATGAGCCAAGTCATGGAGGAGGTCTTCCGGGCTCCCGTCAAGCCGCGGCTGGCCGTCCTCTCCGGACCGAGCTTCGCCCGCGAGGTCGCGGCCGGGAACCCGACGGCCCTGGTCGTCGCCTCCCGCGAGCCGGCCGCCGCCCGCGAGGTCCAGCAGGCCATCTCGAGCGAGAGCATCAGGGCCTACACCTCGACCGACGTCACCGGGGTCGAAGTGGCCGGGGCCCTGAAGAACGTCGTTGCTATCGCCGCCGGCATCGCCGACGCGATGAAATTCGGACTGAACACGAGGTCTGCGCTCATCACCCGCGGCCTGGTGGAGATCACCAACCTGGGTCTCGCCCTCGGCGCCCGGCGGGAGACCTTCTCGGGCCTGGCCGGCATGGGGGACCTCATCCTGACCTGCACCGGGGAGCTCAGCCGGAACCACCGCGTCGGACAGGAGCTCGGTCGGGGCCGCAAGCTGGCCGAGATCCTGGCCGGAATGCGGATGGTCGCGGAAGGCGTCCATACGACGGTCGCCGCCCGCCGGATCTCCCGGGCCCTCGGCGTGGAGATGCCTATCTCCGAGCAGATCTACCAGGTCCTCTACCGCGGCAAGGAGCCGCGGAAGGCCGTATCCGAGCTGATGACCCGGACCCTCAAAGCGGAGTGACGAGCGCCGATTCCACGACAAGGAGAAGACCGATGAGAGCCAAAGCCGTCGTCGTCCTGACCCTCTGCGCCAGCCTGACCTTTTGCGCCTCGAAGCAGGTCAGGATCCAAAAGGCCCGGGAGAAGGACCCCAAGTACCAGTACAACGTCGGGCTGTTCCACCTCAACCAGGGCAACGTCGAGGAGGCGGTCAAGTATTTCGTCAAGTCCCTTTCTCTCGACACGCGCTATTACCTGTCGTGGAACGCGCTTGGGCTGGCCCATTCCATGAGGGGCAGGCTCGACGAATCGGTCAAGGCCTACCGCAAGTGCCTGGAGATCAATCCGCAGTTCACCGAGGCCCACAATAATCTGGGGACGGTCTACGACCGGCTGGGCAACCTCGATCTGGCCGAGACCGAATGGAAGGCCGCCCTGCTAGATCCGGTCTATCAGAACCGCGAGCTGCCTTACACCAATCTGGCCCGGCTCTACATCGTCCGGGACCGGCTCGACGAGGCCTTGGATTGCGTCCAGAAGGCCATTCAGATCCAGCCGCGCCTGGCTATGGCCTACAACCTCCGGGGGCAGGTCTATGAGAAAAAGGCCGACCTCGGCGAGGCGGTCTCCTCCTATGAAGCCGCGGTCAAGATCGTGCCGGAGGACGTTCTGTTCAATTACAACCTGGGCGTGGCCTGCTTCAAGCTCACCGATTACGCCAGGGCCAAGGCGGCGTTCCTGAAGATCCAGGCCAAGGTGACGGACCCTGAGATGCGGGATTCGGTCAGCCGCTACTTGAGACTGATCGGAGAGCAGCGCTAAGGGACGCCCGGCGGCGGGAGAGATCTTCTTCGGTCAAGTTCCTTCCTGCCAGCCTGCGAGGTACTTCTTCTGGGCGGGCGTCAGCTTGTCGATAGGGGCGCCCATCGAGGCCAGCTTCAGCCGGGCGATCTCCTCGTCGATCCGCGTCGGGACGGGGAAGACGTCCTTGGGCAGGCCTTTCGCCTTGCCGAGCAGCCAGCGCACGCTCAGGGCCTGGTTGGCGAAACTCATGTCCATGACCATGGCCGGGTGGCCCTCGGCCGCGGCCAGGTTGATGAGCCGCCCCTCGCCGAGCAGATGGATCCGCTTCCCGCCGCGGAGCGTGTACTCGTCGACGAAGTCCCGGACCCGGCGTTTCCCCTTCGAGAGGGACTCGAGGCCCGGGATGTCGATCTCGACGTTGAAGTGGCCGGCGTTGGCGACGATGGCCCCGTCCTTCATGCGCAGGAAGTGCTCTTTGCGCACGACGGCCTTGTTCCCGGTGACGGTCAGGAAGATGTCCCCGAGGGGGGCGGCCTGGGCCATGGGCAGGACCTCGAATCCGTCCATGACCGCCTCGATGGCCCGGATGGGATTGATCTCGGTGACGACGACGTGGGCCCCGGCGCCCCGGGCCCTCATGGCGACTCCCTTGCCGCACATGCCGTAGCCGGCCACGACGAACTTGAGGCCGGCCAGGAGCACGTTGGTGGCCCGAAGGATGCCGTCGAGCGTGCTTTGACCCGTGCCGTAGCGATTGTCGAAAAGGTGCTTGGTCTGGGCGTCGTTGACGGCGACGATGGGATAGCGCAGGACGCCGCCCTTGGCCATGCTCTTCAGCCGGATGACCCCGGTCGTCGTCTCTTCGGTCCCGGCCAGGATGCCGGGCAGGAGGTCTTGACGCTTCGAATGGGTGACCGTCACCAGGTCGGCGCCGTCGTCCATGGTGATGGCCGGGCCGTGGCCCAGGGCCTGGAGGATGTGCCGGTAGTAGGTCTTGTGGTCCTCGCCCTTGATGGCGAAGACCGGGATGCCGTGGTGCTTGACCAGGGCCGCCGTGATGTCGTCCTGGGTGCTGAGCGGATTCGAAGCGCAGAGGCGGACGTCGGCGCCGCCGAGCTTGAGGGCCTCCATCAGGTTGGCCGTCTCCGAGGTGACGTGGAGGCAGGCCGAGACGCGCACCCCGGCGAGGGGCTTGTCCTTGGCGAACGACTTCTTGATCCGGTCCAGCACGGGCATGGATCGGGCCGCCCATTCCATCCTCTGACGCCCCTTGGCGGCCAGGCCGAGGTCCTTGATATCGTGGTCCATGTGGTCTCCCTTCAGGTCGTCCGGCCGTCCGGACCCAAGAATCCGGCCCAAAATAGCACATTCCAGAAGGGTTTTCAACCGGGCGGCTTTGTGCTATTGTTAGCATTCGCTCCGGTTGCAGGACTCTACGCCAGGCATGAAGAAAGCGGTTCTCCTCCTCCTCGCCGTGACCTTATCCGTCCCTCTGGCCTCTCCGTCACGGGCCCAGGGACCGGCCCCGTCGCGCCCGCTCTTCCCCTTCCAGGAATTCCGGCTGCGCAACGGGCTCCGTGTCATCCTGGCCGAGGATGCCCGGCTTCCCCTGGTCACCGTGGCCGTGGCCTACGGCGCCGGAACACTTCGCGAGAAGCCGGGCCAGGAAGGCCTGGCCTATCTCCTGGAAAACCTGATGTTCCAGGGCTCGGAGAACGTCCCTCCCCTCCAGCACGTCAGCTTCGTGCAGAAAGTGGGCGGTGAGCTCAACGCGACCACGACCGCGGACAAAACCCTCTTCTACGAGTCCTTGCCATCGAATTACCTGGCCCTGGCCCTCTGGCTCGAGTCGGACCGGATGAAGTCCCTGGACCTGAACCCGGCGGCGGTGGAGAGGACGCGGACCGACCTGATCGAAGCCCATCGGAACAGGCTGGCCTCTGATCCCTTCTTCGGGACCTTCGCCGCATTCGACTCGCTCCTCTTCCCCGACGAGCTCTACGGCCGTCCCCTCATCGGGACGGGCGCCGAGATGAGGAAGATCCCCGAGACCGAGATCCTGGCCTTCCACCGGACCTACTACGTTCCCAACAACGCCGTCCTCGTGATCATCGGCGACGTCGACGTGGCCCGGACGCGGGAGCTCGTGGCCCGGTATTTCGATTCCATCCCCCCCGGCGTGGACGTGCCCACTCCGCCCCTTCCGAGCTTCATCCGGCCGAACGACGTCGTCGTCCGCGCCGTCCGGATCGAGACGGACGGAGCCGGCTTCCACATGGGGATCCGCTTCTTCCCCTTCCAATCCGGCGATGTCTACCCGCTCCGCATGTTGGAATATCTCCTGGCCGAGGGCGAGACCTCCCGATTGAGGAACCGGCTCCTCAAAAAAGACCTGACCGCGCGCCATTTCAGCGTTTCCGTGGACGCCCGGAGGAGCATCGCCGCCTTCAAATTCTTCTGTCTCAACAACAACAAGGTCATGGTCGAGCGGTCCCAGAAAGCCATTCTCTCGGAGATCGATAAGCTGCGGGCCAACGCCGTCTCCCTCGACGAGCTGAACCGGGCCAAGCGCCGCTTCGAGAGGGATTACCTCGACCGGCTGTCGACCAATCTGGGCAAGGCCCTTTTCCTGATCGACGCCGTCTTCGCCGGCGTTCCGCTTGACGGGCTCGCCGGCGAGTTGGACCGCTATCGCGGCGTCGGGCCGTCCTCCATCCAGGCGTTCGTCGGCAAGTTCTTCATTCCCCAGAACCGGGTCGTCCTGGAGCTCCAAGGCCGATGAGACCGAAGGGGCCGTCTCCCGCATGTCCCGGCCTGGCCGTCGCGGCCGCTTCCGCCGCCGTCCTGCTCGGGCTGTGGGGCCCGGCGCCGGCCGCCGGCCAGGAGCGATTCCGACGGACGCCTCCCCTGCCCGATCCCCGGCCGCTCGAGCTCAAGCTCCCCGCCGTCCAAAAGTCGGTCCTGCCCAACGGATTGACCGTGGCGGTCGCCGTCCGGCCCGATGCCCCGCTGGTCACTCTCCAGCTCGTCATCCGGGCCGGCGAGGCCGACTCGCCCTCCGACCGTCCCGGCGTGGCCGCCGCGACGGCCCGCATGATCGGCAAGGGGACGAAGATGCTCTCCGCCGATTATATCGAGGGCAGCATCGAGTCGATCGGCGCCGATCTTTCCGTGACGGTGCTCATGGACTACACGGTCCTGACCATGCATGTCCTCGAGGACTCTCTGGACCGGGCTTATTACCTCATGAGGCTCATCGCCCTGGAGGCCGTGTTCACGGAACGCGAGCTCGCGGCGGTCCGCCGGGTCCTCTACTGGGAGATCTTCGAGAGGAAGCGGGACCCCGAGGTCCTGGCCTGGGGCCAGCTACTGCGCCTGCTCTTCGCCGGGCATCCCTATGCGACGGGGACCTATTCCGAAGAGGTCATCAAGTTCATCACGACGCGGGACGTCGCGGCCTTCTATGACCGCTTCTACCGGCCCGGCAACGCCGCCGTGCTCGTCTCGGGCCCGGTCGACGCGGACACGGTCAGGCAGAGGTTGGAAGGCCATTTCGGGGCCTGGTCCGGAGCGGCCCCCGACCGGCCGGCGATCGCCCGGCCCGCAGAAAACGAACGGGAGAGGATCTGCTTCGTCGAGGCGCCGGACGCGGCCGATGCCACGATCTTCGCCGGCAACGTCGTCATGGATTCCTACGACCCGGAATTCTTCCCGCTTCTGGTCCTCAAGCAGATCCTTGGCGGCACGACGCGAAGCCGGCTGTTCATGAACCTCCGCGAGTCCCGGGGGTACGCGTATTACGCCTTCAGCGAGACCGAATTCTTCCGCTCCTGCGGGGTCTACTGGGCCCGGGCCCTGGTCCGGCCCGAAGCGATCGCCCCGGCGGTCCAGGGGATCCTCCGCGAGATCGGGTCCATGGCCGCGGCACCGGCCTCCCCGTCCGAGATCGAGGAGGCCAAGTCGTTCCTCATCGGCAACCTGCCCATGCGCTTCGAAACGACGAGCGGTTTCGCCGACTGGATGGCCCGCTACGTCGCCCTGTCCCTCGACGACGGCCAGTGGGACAAGGGGCCGGAGTGGTTCCAGCGGGTCGACGGGGAACGGGTCCGGGAGACGGCCCGGAAATACCTCACCCGGAGCCCCCTCGTCGTCATCGTCGGCCGGCCCGAGTGGCTGGCCCTCCACCTCAACGCCTTCGCCTCCATCGAAGTCTACGACGCCAGCGGCACGCTCAAGTACACCGCCAGCAAAGGAGCCGGATCATGAAGCTCGTCGAATGTGTCCCCAACTTCAGCGAGGGCCGCGACATCGAGAAGATCAAGTCCATCACCGGGGAGATCGAGGCCGTGGCCGGCGTCAAGCTCCTCGACGTCGATCCGGGGGCCTCGACGAACCGGACCGTCGTGACCTTCATCGGCCCGCCCGAGGCCGTCGCCGAGGCCGCGTTCCGGGCCATCGCCCGGGCCGCCGAGGTCATCGACATGCGCGGCCACAAGGGCGCCCACAGCCGCATCGGAGCGACCGACGTCTGTCCCTTCGTGCCCGTCTCCGGCGCGACCATGGAGGACTGCGTCGAGCTGGCCGCCTCGCTCGGCTCCCGGGTCGCCGCCGAGCTCGGCATCCCGGTCTATCTCTACGAAGCCGCCGCCCGCAAGCCCGAGCGCCGCAACCTGGCCACGGTCCGGGCCGGGGAGTACGAGGGCCTCCCGGAGAAGCTCAAGGATCCGCGCTGGGCCCCCGATTTCGGCGAAGCCGTGTTCAATCCCAAGTCCGGGGCGACCGTCATCGGCGCCCGCGAGTTCCTCGTAGCCTACAACATCAACCTCAATACGAGAGACCGCAAGCTGGCGCACGAGATCGCCCTGAGCCTGCGCGAGAGCGGCCGGGCCAAGCGCGACAAGGACGGCAACGTGGTCAAGGACGCGCGCGGCAATACGGTCAAGCGGCCCGGCAAGTTCAAGGAGGTCAAGTCCGTCGGCTGGTACGTGGAGGATTACGGCATCGCCCAGATCTCCGTCAATTTTACCAACTACAAGGTCACGCCCATCCATACCGTTTTCGACGAGGCCTCGCGCCTCGCGGCCAAGCTCGGCCTGCGGGTCACGGGGAGCGAGCTCGTCGGTCTCATCCCCAAGGAGGCCCTGCTCATGGCCGGCCGGCACTATCTCACGAAGCAGGGCAAGAGCCCTGGCGTCCCCGAGGCCGAGCTCGTCCGGACGGCGGTCCGCTCCCTCGGATTGAGCGATGTGGTCCCCTTCGAGCCGGACAAGAAGATCATCGAGAACCAGTTCCGCGAAACCGGCCCGGCGCTTGTCGGAATGACGCTGAGCGGATTCGCCGACGAGCTGTCGATGGATTCGCCCGCTCCCGGCGGCGGCAGCGTTGCCGCGCTCTGCGGAGCCCTCTCGGCCGCGCTCTCGGCCATGGTGGCCAATCTGACCGTCGGCAAGAAGGGCTACGAAGCCGTCGCGGGCGACATGGTCGCGACCGCCGTCCGCGGGCAAGCGCTCAAGGACGCCCTCCTCGAGGCCGTCGACCGCGACACCCGGGCCTTCAACAAGGTCATGGACGCTTTTCGCCTGCCCAAGGCGACGCCCGAGCAGGCCGAGGAGAAGGACCGGGCCCTCGAGGCCGCCAACAAGGAGGCGACCCTCGTCCCCCTCGAGGTCCTGGAAAAGGCCGTGGAAGCCGTCACCCTGGCCCGGGCCGCGGCTTCGAAAGGCAACCGGAACTCGGTCAGCGACGCCGGCGTCGCGGGCCTCGTCGGCCAGGCGGCGGGCGAAGGCGCCTACGACAACGTCCTCATCAACCTGGGCTCCATCAAGGACGCCGCCTTCTCGGGCCGTGTCCGGAAGCAGGCCGCGGCCTTCAAGAAAGCGCTGGAAAAGGAAGGCCGGGCCGTCCGCGAGATCGTCGCTAAGGCCCTGGCGGCCTGAGGACGGTCCCCGGCCCTACTTCGCGGGCAGGCGCAAACCCCGTCCCTTCTTCCACAGAAAGGAACCGGCGAAAGCGGCGAAGCACAGGACGACGATCGCCGCCGAAGCGGGGATGTTCAGCGCCAGCGACAGCCCAAGGCCCATGGTCACCGAAACGACGGCGACGACAGCCGACGCGGCCACCGCGCCCCGGAAGCTCTTGGCGACCTGGAGCCCGGCGGCGGCCGGTATGACGATCAGGGCGGCGACGAGGAGGATACCGACGACCTTCATCCCCAATACGATCGTGACGGCCGTGAGCACCATCAGCAGGGTGTCCAGCCGCCCGACCTTGACGCCCGCCGCCCGGGCCGATTCCCTGTCGAAGGTCATGTACAGGAGCTTGCCGTAGTTCAGCCGGACGGCGACCAGGACCGCGGCGGCCAGCGCGACGGTGAGCCCGACCTCGAGCGGCTCGATGGCCAGGATGTCCCCGAAAAGGTAGGCCATGAGCTCGACATTGAAGCTCCGGGCCAGCGAGGCCAGCAGGATGCCGACGGCCATGCCCAGGCTGCTGAAGATGCCGATGGCCGTGTCGCCGTGCAGGCCGGCCCGGTCCTTGAGCTTCATGACGGCGATGGCCGCCCCCAGGGCGACGACTAGGGCCGCGCCGAGGGGCAGGACGTTCAGGAACAGGCCGAGGGCCACTCCGGCGAAGGCGATGTGCGACAGGCCGTGGCCGATCATGGCGTCCTTGCGCAGGACGAGGAAAACGCCCAGGACGGCGCAGGCGACGGCGATCAGGACGCCGGAGACGAAAGCCCGCTGGAGGAAGCCGTAGGCGAAAAGGGCGCTCATGGGTCCGTCAGTGCTCGTGCGCGATGAGGTGGTCGCCGCGGGTGACCATGTCGCGGAAGGCGTCCGAACGGCAGAACTCGGCGTGGCTGCCGTGGTAGGACAGGCGCTGGTTGAGGCAGGCGACGCTCGTGACGTGCTTGTTGACGATGCCGATGTCGTGGGTGATGAGGACGATGGTCAGGCCCTCGTCCCGGTTCAGGCGGTCGAGCAGCTCGTAGAACGAGGTCTGGTTGTCGGCGTCGACGCCGGTCGTCGGCTCGTCCAGGAAGAGGACGCGGGGCGAGGTGACCAGGGCCCGGGCGATGAAGGCCCGCTGCTGCTGCCCCCCCGACAGCCGGCCGATCGGCGTCCGGGCCGATCCGCCCATGCCGACATGCTCGAGGGCTTCGCGGACCCGGGCGCGCGCGTCCCGGCCCGACGGGCTCCCCGTGCGAGGGCCGGCCATGAGGGCCATGCCCACGACCTCCTCGACCGAGGCGGGGAAGAACGGATCGACGTGGGTCGCCTTCTGCGGCACATAGCCGATCTGGCCCCAATCGGTGAATTCCGCCGGGGCGCGCCCGAAGAGCCTGATCTCGCCCGCCGATGGCGGCAGGAGGCCGAGGATGACCTTGACCAGGGTCGTCTTGCCCGAGCCGTTCGGGCCGATGATGGCCAGAAAGTCGCCCTCACGGATGGCCAGGTCGATGTCGACGAGGACGGGGGTCCCGTCGTATCGGAAAGAGACCCCTCGAAGAACGATCAGGTCCATCGGCTCACCGGCACCCCAGGCCGTCCCGCAAGCGGGACAGGTTCTCTTCCATCAGGTCGAAAAAGCCAACGCCAGCGGCTTGCTGGTCGCGGGTCAGGTTGTGCCCGGCGTGGAGGGCGAGGACCCGGCCGCCGATCTCGCGGGCCAGGGTCCGGGCCAGATCGGGGGGGACGGAGTTCTCGAAGAATACCGTCTTGATGCCGTTCGCCTTGCAGAAGTCGACGGCCGCCATGAGGTCCTGGGGACGGGGCTGGGAATCGGGGCTGAGGCCGAAGAGGGCCCTTTGAACGAGGCCGTAGCGCCGGACGAGGTAGCCGAAGGCGTGGTGCCCCGCCAGGACGAGCGTCCGGCCGCGGCATCCGGCCAGGCCGGCGCGGTAGCTCGCGTCGAGGGCCGCGAGGCGGGACTTGAGCCGCGCGGCATTCGCCGCGAAGAGGGGGATGCCGTCCGGGTCGATGCGTCCGAGCTCGGCCGCGATGGCGTCGACGATCCGGGCGTCGAGCTCGAAATCGAGCCAGACGTGGGGATCGAGAAGGCCGTGATCGTGCTCGTCCGCGTGTCCCGGCTCCTCTCCGCTTTCCTCGAGGGCGAGGCCCGCCGCGGCTTCGAGGGTCCTGAACCGCCCCGGCGGGAAGGCCTTGAGCAGGCTGGGCAGCCAGGGCTCCAGCCCGGAACCGATGAAGACCAGGAGGTCGCATTCGGCCAGCCGGGTGATGTCGCCGGGCCGCGGCTGCCAGGTGTGGACCCCGGCGCCGGCCGGCAGGAGGAGGGAGGCCTCTCCCCTCTCCCCGGCGACTTCGGCCGCGAACTGCTGGAGCGGGAAGACCGTGGCCAGGATGCGCGTCCGGGCCGCGGCCGGCAAGGCCGCGCTCAGGGAGGTCGCGGCCAAGAGGCCTGCGAGAAGGGACCGCGCGAGCGTTCTCATCTTCAGGATTATACCCGGCGGGTCGGCTTGAATCCACCGCTTTTTTGTGGCATCATGCCCTTTCCTCGCAATATCCATCCATAAGGAGAATCGTATGGCCAACTCTCTCAACGAGCTCGACCCCCGGCTTCTCTGGAAGCATTTCGCCAAGATCCTGACCATCCCCCACTGCTCGGGCAGCGAAAAGGCCCTCGGGGATTACGTCCTTTCGGTCGCCGCGGCCCTCGGCCTCCCGGGCAAGCGCGACAAGGTCGGCAACGTCGTCGTCTCCAAGCCCGCCACGGCCGGCCGCGAGGCCGCCGTCGGGGCCATCCTCCAGGGCCATCTCGACATGGTCTGCGAGAAGAACTCCAACACGGTCCACGATTTCTGTAAGGACCCCATCAAGGCCGAGATCCGCGGCGAATGGGTCTACGCCCAGGGCACGACGCTCGGCGCGGACAACGGCATCGGCCTGGCCTCCGCCCTGGCGGTCATGGAGGACAAGTCGCTCGTCCACGGCCCGCTCGAGTTCCTGTTCACGGTCGACGAGGAGACCGGCCTCACCGGCGCCAACAAGATCCAGAAGGGCTTCCTGGCCGGCAAGATGCTCCTCAACCTCGACAGCGAGGACGAGGGGACCTTCACGATCGGCTGCGCCGGCGGCGCGGACTCGACCCTGGTCCTGCCGCTCGAACGGAAGAAGAGCGCCTCCAAGAACCTCTATAAGGTCCACGTCCAGGGCTTCCGGGGCGGGCACTCCGGGCTCGACATCAACCAGGGCCGCGGCAACGCCATCAAGCTCCTGGCCCGGGTCCTCGTCCAGGCCCAGGCGGCCGCCAAGATCGAGATCGTGAGCGTCGAGGGCGGCAGCAAGCACAACGCCATCCCCCGCGAGGCCGTGGCCGTGCTGGCCTGCCCGCCGGTCCAGGTCCGGGCGATGACCAACGCCCTCAAGAAGGCCTTCGACAAGATCCAGGTGGAATTCAAGGCCGTCGAGCCGGGCGCGGCCTACACCCTCGAGCCCGTCGCGGGCAAGGACTTCGCCCTGACCCAGGATTGCCAGCGCACCCTGCTCGACTTCCTCGTCGCCATACCGCACGGCGTCATCGCCATGCACCCCGAGATCCCCGGGCTGACGGAGACCTCCACCAATCTGGCCATCGTCAAGACCGGTCCGAAGGAGTTCCAGGTCCTCTGCAGCACGCGCAGCTCGGTCGCCTCGGCCCTCGAGGCCACCCGCGACGTCATCAAGTCCGTCTGCGCCCTGGCCGGGGCCCGGATCGAGCTCCACGGAGGCTACCCCGGCTGGATGCCCAACCTCGACTCGCCGCTGCTCAAGAAGCTGAAGGAGATCTACCTCAAGGCCTTCGGCAAGGAAGCCGAGGTCGTGGCCGTCCACGCCGGGCTCGAATGCGGCATCATCGGGGAAAAGTTCCCCGGCATGGACATGATCTCGTTCGGGCCGACCATGAAGAACCCCCACTCGCCCGAGGAGCACGTCCACATCGGCTCGGTCGGGAAGTTCTGGAAGTTCCTGACGACGGCCCTCGACGGCCTGTCGTCCTGATCACGGGGGAGGTTCCCCATCGGGGTTAGGAGCGTTGAGATTGAATAGACGGAGATTCCTCGCCGCAACGGGGCTCGCGGCCGCCGCCGTGTCCCGGGTTTTCGCCGGCATCGGAAGGAGCAAGATCGTGAAGAAACAAGTCCAGACCGACAAGGCGCCGAAGGCCATCGGCCCTTATTCCCAAGGCATCGTCGCCAACGGGTTCGTCTTCTGTTCGGGGCAGATCCCCATCGACCCGGCCACGGGCGAGCTCAACACCGGTTCGATCGAGGACCAGACCCGCCAGGTCCTCAAGAACGTGTCGGCCGTCCTCGAGGCCGCCGGATCGTCGCTCGACGACGCCGTCAAGACGACCGTCTTCCTCCAGGACATGAACGACTTCGCCAAGATGAACGCCGTCTACGCCGAGTTCTTCAAGGCCCCCAACCCGGCCCGGGCCGCGGTCCAGGTGGCCCGGCTGCCGCGCGACGTCAAGGTGGAGATCGAGGCCATCGCCCTGGTCAAGTAGGCGCTCAACAGAGCATTCTCCGACCGGCCGCTAGGGATCCTCGGGGATCCTCTCCGTTCGCTGCGATGATTTTTCACGCCGTTCCGTTCGACGGACTCGGCGCCAAAACAACTCGCTCGGCTTGCGCTAAGCCTCACTCAAACACGTTTTGACGATTTCCAAGGAAATTTCCCTCGTCCATCTCCGGAACGGCTAAATCACCGCAATGCTCTCTCCAACGATCCCCTCGGATCCTCTAACCTGCGGCCGTCCATCGACTTGCCCTTCGGACCGTATAGACCAGGGGCGATGAATCGGATAAAATATTAAGGACATGCCCCTTTATGAATACTCGTGCCTGAAGTGCGGGAAGAGGTTCGAGTGCCTCGTCAACGCAGGAAGAGAGAAGGACGTCGTCTGCGAGAAGTGCGGGTCGGCCGACGTCCGGAAGCTCATCTCGGGCTTCGGCATCGGCGGCGGGTCCAGCCGCATCAAGGCTTCTTCTTCGAGCTGCAAGAGCTGCTCGTCAGGCTCCTGCAGCACCTGCCACTGATTTCCAAACCATCGTTCTCTTGACTTGACGCCTCCCGGGTTTTTAATTAGGCTGGATTCTGCCCCAGAGGGTCTTTTACATGAAAAAGAGGCTCCTCAGGTCGTTTGGATATTTATTGTTTTCATGCCTAGTTATCGCTGTCGCCGGCGTTCATGGCACATCCGGCCCCATGAAAGCCTTCACATCATGGTCTTACTTGATGATGTGGGTCCCTGATGGGGGTTTATTTGTTTTCCTGGTCTTCTATATTGGATATGTGACGGCCCTGTTCCTAATGACCTCGTACTTTTCCTCGCGAACAAAGAGCCGCTCACCCCTTCTGATAATTTTTATTCACGGGGTTGGCGCCGTCATCAACGCAATTGCCTTTCGTGAATATGGAGAGCTTTGGTTTATCTTTATGCCCTCCTTTCTTTTGTCGCTGGTGTTTTCTTCGTTCTATCTCTTGCTCGACTGGAAATTGGCGCGGCAGTCCCAGGGGCTGAACACGACGCCTCCCTTCTCATTAAATTAGGGCGGCCTCTTTCTTGACAGCGAACCGGCGATGACGTTCTAATAGGCCTCCAGCATGAAGAAAGCAGCTCCTACGGCCCGCGTCCGCGTCGGCGTCGATACCGGCGGGACCTTCACCGACTTCGTCGTCTATCGTGACGGGCGCCTCTTCAACCGCAAGGTCCTCTCGACGCCCGCGGACCCGTCGCTGGCCATCTTCGAAGGCGTCGGCGACATCCTCAAGGACTCCCCTGCCGTCTTCATCGTTCACGGCACCACCGTGGCCACCAACGCGCTCCTCCAGCGGAAGGGCGGCCGCATCGCCCTGATCACCACAGCCGGCTTCGAGGACGTCCTGGCCATCGGCCGGCAGACCCGCCGGAACCTGTACGCCCTCCAGCCGGAGAGCCGCTTCGAGCTCATCCCGGCCGAGCGCCGCTTCGGCCTGCACGAGCGGACCTTGGCCTCGGGCGAGGTCGAGAAACGCGTCCGGGTGACCGAGGTCCGGGAGCTCGTCCGGAAGATCGGGCGCTCGGGCGCCGAGGCCGTCGCCGTCTGTCTCCTCCACTCCTATGCCAACCCGGCGAACGAGGAGATCGTGGCCGGGGAGCTCGAGAAGGCGGGCCTGCTCTTCACCGTCTCGAGCCGGCTCCTGCCCGAGTACCGCGAGTTCGAGCGGACCGCGACGACGTCCGTCAACGCCTATCTCATGCCCGTCATGGACCGCTACCTCGGCGAGCTCGACCGCCGCATCGGCGGCGCGGACCTGCGCATCATGCAGTCGAACGAGGGCTACATCTCCCCGGCCCGGGCCCGCGTCGAGCCCATCCGCACCGCCCTTTCCGGCCCGGCCGGCGGTGTCGTCGGCGCCCGCGCGCTGGCCGAAGCCGCCGGGTTCCCCAACGTCGTCAGCTTCGACATGGGCGGCACCTCGACCGACGTCTCGCTCATCGAGGGCGGCATCCGGCGAACCCACGAGAGCCGGGTCGGCGACTTCCCTATCCGTCTTCCCATCATCGACATCCACTCCGTCGGGGCCGGCGGCGGCTCCATCGCCTACACCGACCGGGGCGGCTCGCTCCGGGTCGGCCCGCAGAGCGCCGGAGCCGATCCCGGTCCGGCCTGCTACGGCCGGGGCGACCTCCCGGCGGTGACCGACGCCAACCTCTGCCTCGGTCGCCTCGATCCCGACTTCTTCCTGGGCGGACGGATGAGGATCCATCCGGAGCGGAGCCTGGCGGCCGTCTCGCGCCTGGGGCGGGCCATCGGCAAGTCGGTCCCGGAGACCGCCCTCGGCATCGTGGCCATCGCCAACGCCAATATGGAGAAGGCCATCCGGGTCATCTCCGTCGAGCGCGGCATCGATCCGCGCTCCTTCGCCCTCCTCTCGTTCGGCGGGGCCGGCGGCATGCATGCCGTCGAGATGGCGGCCCACCTGGGCATGCGGACCGTCCTCGTGCCGCGCAACGCCGGCGTCCTCTCGGCCTTCGGCCTGCTGATGTCCGACCCGGTCAAGGACTACACCAAGTCGCTCATGAGGACGGACGCCCAGGTCACGCCGGCGCGGCTCGACGCGGAATTCCGGACCCTGGAGGACAAAAGCCGGCCGGGACATGCTCGAGGACGGCTTCGCCCTCGAGAGCGTCGTCCTCGAGCGCTCGCTCGACTGCCGCTACCTCGGCCAATCCTACGAGATCGACGTCCCCTACCGGAGGGCCCGGACGCTGGGCCGGGCCTTCCTCGAGAGCTTCCACCGCCGTCACAAGCGGCTTTATTCCTACCGGCATGACAACCGGCCGGTCGAGATCGTCAACCTCCGGATCAAGGCCGTGGCCGTCACCCCGAAGCTCCCGCTCGCCCGGGAGCCGAGAGCGGGCGCGCTCGATCCCCGGGCCGTCGTCAGGAAGCAAGAGATCCACACGGGGCGCGCGGTCCGCCAGGGCGCGGTCTACGACAGGACCCACCTCCACAGTGGTAATGTCGTTCCGGGTCCAGCCCTGGTCATCGATCCCGAGTCGACGACCTTCCTGCCTCCCGGCTTCGTCGCCCGCGTCGATCCGTATCTCAACCTGGTCATCCGCAAGGCGGGCCCCCGATGAAGAAGGTCGACCCCATCGAGCTGGAGCTGTTCAAGAACGTCTTCGTGGCCATCTCCGAGGAAATGGCCGCAGTCCTCGGCCGGACGGCCCTCTCGCCCAACATCAAGGAGCGCAAGGACTTCTCCTGCGCCCTCTTCGACCGGGACGGCGGCACCCTGGCCCAGGGCTCCCACATCCCCGTCCATCTCGGGGCCATGCCCCTGTCCGTCCAGGCCGCGCTCGCGGCCGTGACCTTCGAGAAGGGCGATCTGGTCATCCTCAACGATCCCTATCGGGGCGGGACGCACCTGCCGGACATCACCTGCATCTCCCCCGTCTTCCTCGGAGGCAAGCTGGCCTTCATCGTCGCCAACCGGGCCCACCACTCCGACGTCGGCGGCATGACGCCGGGCTCCATGCCCCTCGCCACCGAGCTCTTCCAGGAAGGCCTGATCATCCCGCCCCTCAAGCTCTACGCCCGCGGCCGGCTGAACCAGGGCGTTTTCGACCTTCTCCTGGCCAACGTCCGGACGCCCGACGAGCGGCGCGGCGATCTCCTGGCCCAGGTGGCGGCCAACGAGATCGGCCGGACGCGGCTCGAGGAGGCGGTGGCCCGCTTCGGCGCCGGCCGGGTCGATCTCTACGCCGGTCTCATCCAGGACTACTCGGAGCGGTTCCTGCGGCAGACGCTGCGGGCCATTCCCGACGGCACGTATGATTTCGAGGACCGTCTCGACGACGACGGCTTCACGGACCGGCCCCTGGCCATCGCCGTCCGGATCGAGGTCCGCGGCGACCGGGCCATCGTCGATTTCGCCGGGTCCGCGCCCCAGACCGCGGGAGGGGTCAACGCCAACTTCGCCATCACCTGCTCGGCCGTCCTCTACGTCTTCCGCTGCCTCGTCGAGGAGGACATCCCCTTCAATACGGGCCTGATGCGGCCGATCGAGATCCGCGCGCCCAAGGGCTCCATCGTCAACGCCGAGTTCCCGGCCGCCTGCGCCGGCGGCAACGTCGAGACCTCCCAGCGCATCGTCGACGTCCTGCTCGGAGCGTTGGCCAAAGCCGTCCCGGACCGCATTCCGGCGGCCAGCCAGGGCACGATGAACAACGTCGCCTTCGGCGGCTACGATCCTGCGCGGAAACGGCACTTCGCCTACTACGAGACGATCGGCGGCGGCATGGGCGGCGCCCTGACGGCCCCGGGCCTCGACGGCGTCCACACCCACATGACCAATTCCCTGAACACGCCCGTCGAAGCCCTCGAGAACTACCTGCCTCTTAAGATCCGGTCCTACGGCCTGCGCCGGGGCTCGGGCGGCCGCGGAGCCTGTCCCGGCGGCGAGGGCATCGTCCGGGAGTACGAGTTTCGTGTCCCCGTCGACCTGACGGTCATCTCGGAGCGGCGGCGCTACGCGCCCTACGGGGCGCGGGGCGGCGAGCCGGCCGCGCCCGGCCGGAACGCGGTCTTCTCCCGGGGCCGGACGAGGGCGCTCGGCGGCAAGGTCAACGTCAAGCTCGGGCCCGGCGACATCCTCCGGATCGAGACCCCGGGCGGCGGCGGATACGGCAAGCCCGGAGGATCGCGCGAAGGAGGTTCCCGATGAAGTTCCGCTCTCTTTCCGTGACGCTTTTCCTTCTCATGGGCTTCGCCGCTACCGTCGCGCCGGCCTGCTCCGGCGGCGCGGCCGAAGCCTCGCTCGCCATGCCCGTCCGGGGCGTCTGGATGCACCCCGGCTTCTTCGGGCCCGACAAGGCCGCCGCCGTCGCGAAGATGCAAACGACCCTCGACGACTACGCCCGAGCCGGGATCAACACCCTGATCATGCTGGTCAAGGACACCTCCGGGCACGTCTATTACGCGAGCGGGACGGGGGTCCCCGCCCCGGCCTGGAACTGGGACTTCTTCGAGACTTTCCTGGCCGAGGCGCGAAAGAGAAAGATGGAGGTCCATCCCTGGTTCTGTGTCTTCCCTGAAGCGGGACTCCTCGGCCCGGTCCGCCAACACCCCGAATGGCTCATCCGCAGCCCCAAGGGCGAGATGGTCGGCGCCGTCAATCCGGCCCTGCCTGCCGTCCGGGCCTACGAGATCGGCCTCATGCTCGAGGTCGTCGAGAAGTACGGCGTGGACTGGGTCCACCTCGACTACATCCGCTATCCCTGCGAGCCCACCGAGCCGTTCTTCGGCTTCGATCCGGAGACCCTGCGCCTCTTCAAATCGGACACCGGCATCGACATGGCGGCCGTCAAGGCCCGCGACACGGGCAACCCGGCTTGGAACGTCTGGTTGCGCTGGAACACCGACCGGGTGACCGTCTTCGTCCGCGAGCTCCGGTCCGCGCTCAAGGCGACCGGCCGGAAGGTCCGGATCAGCGCCGCCGTCTTCCCGGACGCCGTGAACGCCCGGGTGGCCATCGGGCAGGACTGGGCGACGTGGGGCCGCGAGGGCCTCGTCGACATGCTCAATCCCATGCTCTATACGAATGACGCGAAGCTCTACGAGACGCTGGCCCGCGAGGCCGTGGGCTACGCCAGGAGCGGGACGCTCGTCTGCCCGGGGATCGGCATCGGGACCTCCCACAACCAGAACACGCCCGAGGGCATGATCGAGGAGATGAGGATCACCAAAGCTCTAGGCGGGGACGGCGTCGTCTACTTCTCGTCCTCGAGCCTGACCCAGCCCTTTCTCGAGGCCCTGAAGAAGCGCTAGGCCTTCTTCAGCTTGTCCTTTTCGATGAGAAGCATGCCCTGGTAGGAGACGTAGTTCAGGAGGATCATCACCCGCTCGCTCGCGCCGAGCTCCTTGCGGAAGACGCCCCGGAGCCCCTTGAGCGGCCCTTCCACGACCTCGATCTCGTCGCCCGGGCCCGGCTCCTCGCCGTACCTCTCGAAGACGATGAGCCCGTCCCGTTCCCGCTCCCGGATGCCGTCCACGACCTGGTCCGGGATGGCCGTCGGGCCGTCATCCTTGCCGACGACGCGCTTGACCCCCCGGGTGTATTTCACGAGCTGGAACTGCTCGGGGAACTCGAAGCGCAGGAAGGCGTAGCCCGGGAAGAAGGGGCCGACGCGCTTCTCGTGCAAGTACTTGGGGCAGTAGATGTTGAATCCGCCCTCGACGAAGAGTCGCTCGACCTGGCTCTCTTTCTTGGGCTTGGTGTTGATGACATACCAGCGGAGCATCAGAGGTCCTCCGGTCCCTCGCCCGCGAGGCCCATGTCGCGGTAGACGCCGGGCCTGCGGTCCGCGAGGAAGTGCCGGGCCGCGTGCGACGCGGCGTTTTTGGCGAAGTCGCAATCGGCGTAGAGGATGTGGTCCCGGCCGCGCGGCGCCCGGGCCACGATCCGGCCGTCGGGTTCGACCACGTAGGATTCGCCGGCGAACTCGAGCGCGTCCTCCCGGCCCACCCGGTTGACCAGGGCGGCGTAATAGCCGTTCTGGAAGGCGGCCACCTGGAGCTCGGCCTCGAAGATGCCCTCGGTCCATTCCCCCGCCGCTCCGGCCTGGGGCACGACGACGATCTCCGCGCCGAGGAGCCTCAGCCCGCGCATGTATTCGGGGAAGTGGCGGTCGTAGCAGATGGCCACACCGATCCGGCCCGCCGCCGTCGCGTGGACGAAGGTCGGGCGGTCGCCGGGCGCGTAATAGCCCCGCTCGTGGAAGCCCGGTCCCTCCATGATATGGACCATGCGGGTGACGCCCCGGATCGAGCCGTCGGCGTCGACGACCGGCGAGGAATCGAAGGTCCGGTCCCCGTCCCGCTCGAACAGATTGAGGACGGCGACCGTGCCGGTCTCCCGGGCCAAGGCGCAAAAGAGATCCGTCGTGGGGCCCGGGACGGTCTCGGCCAGCGACGGGCTCCCGGCCGAGGCCGGGACCTGGGGATAGAAACGCGTGAAGGCCAGCTCGGCGAAGGCAATGACGTTCGCCCCGGCCCGGGCGGCCTCGAGGTAGGCGGCCCGGCCCCGGGCCCTGTTCTCGGCCGGATCGCCGGACGCGTGCTGCTGGACGAGGGCGATCCTCAAGCGCGGCAGGCCTTCTCGACCTCGGCGACGGTCCTGGGGATGGGCGGGCCGAGGACCCGGCGGCCCTTCTCGGTGACCAGGACGTCGTCCTCGATGCGGGCCCCGCCGAAATCGAGGAACTTCTCGACCGCGTCGTAGACGATGAAGTCCCGGTGCTTCTTCTCCTTCCGCCAGAGGGCGTAGAGGGCCGGGATGAAATAGAGGCCGGGCTCGACGGTCAGGACGTGCCCGGGCTTGAGCTCGCGGGCCATCCGCAGGTAGGCCAGGCCGAACTGCGCGCTGCGCTCGACCTTCTCGCCGTAGCCGACATGGTTCTCGCCATAGTCCTCCATGTCGTGGACGTCGAGGCCGAGGTTGTGGCCGAGGCCGTGCGGGAAGAACAGGGCGTGGGCGCCGGCCTCGACCGCCGCGCCGGTGTCACCCTTCATCAGGCCGAGGCCCTTCAGGCCATCGGCCATGATCCGGGCTGTCTGGAGGTGAATGTCCTTGAAGTTGACTCCGGGCTTGATCGACCGGATGGCCGATTCCTGGCCGGCCAGGACGATCTCGTAGACGGCCTTCTGCCGGGCGTTGAACTTGCCGCCCACGGGCACGGACCGGGTGATATCGGACGCGTAGCCGCTGGGCGCCTCCGCGCCGCAATCCAGGACCAGGAGGCGCCCCTTGACGAGCAGGTTGTCGTGCTCGTGCATGTGCAGCGTCTGGCCGTTGATGGTGACGATGGGCGGGAAGGCCAGGTGCATGCCGTAGGACAGGGCGATGCCCTCCATGGCCCCTGAGACCTGGTATTCGTAGCGGCCGGGCTTGGCCAGCTGCATCGCGGAAATGTACATCTCCCGGCTCACGGCCACGGCCGTCTCGATCTCGCGGATCTCTTCCTTGGATTTGAGGATGCGCTGGTCGACCGAGGCCTTGATGAACGCTTGGGAGGCCTTGGCCCTGAGGTCCTTGACCGGGACGCCCAGGAGCTCGCTCAGGGCGATCTTGGCGTCGGGCCTGTAGGGAGGCAGGAAGTGGACGGGCCGGCCGGCGGCCAGGGCCCGGCGCACGGTCTCCTCGAAGGCGGCCCGGGGCGCGACTTTGCGGACCCCGACGGAGAGGGCCCTGTCCTTGAGCTTGGGCAGATTGCCCATCCAGATGATGTCCTCGATGCCGATGTCGTCGCCGTAGAGCGTGTCGGTGCTCTGGTCGGCGTCGACGATGGCCGCCAGGCCGGGGGACGACAGTCCGAAGAAATAGAGGAAGGTGCTGTCCTGACGGTAGTGGTAGGTGTTGGCCGCGTAGTTCATCGGGCTCTCCTCGTTGGCGAGGAACAGCATCAGGCCCGAGCCCACGGACTTCCTCAGAAGCTTCCGTCTCTCGACGTAGGTGGCGGCTTTGAACATGTCGACCTCCTCGGGATGGACTGAAGATGGATATAACAGATATTCCCGCGGCGTTCAACTCCGCTTCCGGATGTCCCTGGGACACGATCCCGATTCGGGAGAATCGGGTCATGTCCCGGGAATCCGCCGGCGTTCAACTCCACCTCCGTATTCCCCGAGCTATTCGTGATTGAAACGGACCGGGGGCGGTGTTATGATGACCCGCATATTCCCGGGAAGGAGGCGTCATGGGCGGATTCTTCGGAGTCGCGGGCAAGACCGACATCGTCGACGACCTGTTCTACGGCACGGATTACCACTCCCACCTCGGGACCAAGCGCGGGGGGCTGGCCGTCGGCAACGGCGCGGCCATCGTCCGCTACATCCACAACATCGAGAACGCCCAGTTCCGCTCGAAGTTCGGGGAGGACATCGGCAAGCTCCACGGCACCCGCGGCATCGGCGTCATCAGCGATTACGAGGACCAGCCGCTGCTCGTCCGCTCCCACCTGGGCAACTTCTCGATCGCCACGGTCGGCGTCATCAAGAACATCGACGAGCTCGTGGCCCGGGCGTTCAAGGGCAAGTGCCTCCATTTCTCCGAGATGCGGGGCGGCGAGATCAACCCGACCGAGCTCGTGGCCGCCATCATCGATCAAAAGGACACGTTCGAGGACGGCATCCGGCACGTCGGGGAGATGATCAAAGGATCTTGCTCGATCCTCATCCTGACCGAAGACGGACTGCTGGCGGCCCGGGACAAGTACGGCCGGACACCGGTGGTCCTCGGCCGGAAGCCGGGGGCCTGCGCGGCGTCCCTGGAGACCTGCGCGTTCCCCAACCTCGGCTACGAGATCGACCGCTATCTCGGACCGGGGGAGGTCGTCCGGATCACCCCGGACGGGTTCGAGCAGGTGGTCCCTCCGGGCGACAAGCTCCAGATCTGTTCGTTCTTGTGGGTCTATTACGGCTACCCCGCTTCGAGCTACGAGGGCATCAACGTCGAGACCGTCCGCAATCGCTGCGGCGCGTTCCTGGCCCGGAACGACAACGTGAAGGTCGACCTGGTCGCCGGCATCCCCGACTCCGGCATCGGCCACGGCCTGGGCTACGCCGCCGAGGCGGGCATCCCGTTCCGGCGGCCTTTCGTCAAGTACACGCCGACCTGGGCCCGCAGCTTCATGCCCCAGAACCAGGACGTCCGCGACCAGGTGGCCCGGATGAAGCTCATCCCCATCGGCGATATCATCCAGGGCAAGCGGATGCTCTTCTGCGAGGACTCCATCGTCCGCGGCACCCAGCTCAAGGACACCATCCAGCGGCTCTATGAATTCGGGGCGGTCGAGGTCCACATGCGCCCGGCCTGCCCGCCCCTCGCTTACGGCTGCAAGTACCTGAATTTCTCGCGCTCGCGGTCCGAGATGGACCTGGCCGCCCGCAAGGCCATCGCGGCCCTGGAAGGACCGGAGCCCAAGAATATCGCCGAATACGCCAAGGCCGGTTCCGCCGAATACGAGGCCATGGTCGAATGGATCTCGCGGACGCTCAGCCTGACGACCCTGCGCTACCAGCGGCTCGAGGACCTGGTCTCGGCCATCGGCCTGCCCAAATCGAAGCTCTGCACCTTCTGCTGGGACGGCGTCGGGACGGACTGAGCGCGGGAGAACGGACAGAGGCCGGAGGCCTCGTATATCAAGGGAACGGGAATTCGGTTGGTAGCGGGGGTTGGATTTGAACCAACGACCTCCGGGTTATGAGCCCGACGAGCTACCAGGCTGCTCTACCCCGCGATAACGGCGTCATTATACCAGAACCCGCCGCCATGTCAACGATTCTTGAAAGCCCGGGCGAAATCCGCTATAATTGCATCTCCTTTTCTTCGTAGAACTTATCCCCCGAAGGAAAACGAACGTGAAGATCTGCATCGTCGGCCTGCCGCAATCGGGCAAAAGCTCGCTGTTCTCCGCCCTGACCGGCTTGTCCACGGAATCGGCTTCGGCCAAAGGGACCGACCCCCTGGCCGTGGTCAAGGTCCCCGATCCGCGCCTCGAGAAACTGGCCGCCATCTTCGAGCCCAAGAAGAAGACCGCCGCGGCCATCGAGTTCCTCGAGCTCCAGGGCCTTTCCGCCGGGGATCCCAAGAAGACCTCCTTCAGCGAGCAGTTCCTGGGCAAGCTCCGGACCGCCGACGCCCTCCTGGCCGTCGTCCGCTCGTTCCGCGATCCCTCGGTCCCCCACCCCATGGACTCGGTCGACGCCCGGCGCGACCTGGCCGCCATCGAGACGGAGATCCTCCTGAGCGACCTTTCGATCGTCGAGAACCGGATCGAGAAACTGACCAAGCAGGTCGCCGCGAAGAAGAGCGACCGGGACGTCCGGGAGCTGGCCGCCCTCGAGAAGTGCCGGGCCGTCCTCGAATCCGAGACGCCCCTCCGCCGGGCCGACCTGACGCCCGACGAGGAAATGCTTCTCCGCGGCTTCCGCTTCCTGACCCAGAAACCCCTCATCGCCGTCGTCAACCTGGACGAAGACGAGATCCGCCGCGAGACCGAGGTCCTGGCCCCGTTCGCCGATTGGGCGGACGCCGGGCGAACCGCCGTCGTCGGCCTTTCCGCCAAGATCGAGGGCGAGATCGGACAGCTGGCCGAGGCGGATGCCGCCGGATTCCGGTCCGATTTCGGCATCACCCGCTCCGCCCTGGACCGGCTCATCGCCACGGCCTACCGGATGATGGGACTGATCTCCTTCTTCACCGTCGGCAGTGACGAGGTCAAGGCTTGGACCGTCAGCGACGGCACCGTGGCCACCCGGGCGGCCGGGGTCATCCACTCCGACATCGAGCGCGGCTTCATCCGGGCCGAGGTCGTTTCTTTCGAGCAGTTCGTCGCCCGGGGGGATATTTCCGGGTGCCGGACCGACGGCACCCTCCGGCTCGAGGGCAAGACCTATCCCGTCCGCGACGGGGACATCATCAACTTCCGCTTCGCCGTCTGAGCCTCCCTCCCCCGGAGAGCGGGGCCTTCGCCGGGCTTGACTTTATCGCCCGGGAAAACTAAATATAGGGACGAAATTCCATGGTCTGGGCCGTATTCCTCGTTCTGTCCCTGCTGTGTATCGGTTCGGTCGTGGCCATGATCGTTTCCCGCAACCAAGCCCACAACGCGCTCTTTCTCGTCCTGGCCTTCGCCGCGCTGGGCGGCCTCTTCGGCCTGCTCGACGCCCCGTTCGCCGCGGCGGTCCAGGTGCTCGTCTACGCCGGGGCCATCATGGTCCTCTTCCTCTTCGCCCTGATGATGTTCAACCTGCGCCAACCGGATCCCCCCGAAAAAAGGAAGCTGCGGACGGCCCTGGTCGCCGGACTGGCCCTGCTCTTGCTCGGTGAGACCGTCCTGGCCGTCCTCAGGCTTTTCGGGACGGGCGGCGCCCCCGAGGCGGGGGCCGGCCGCGACCTGGCCGGGCTCGGCCGGCTCCTCTTCACCGACCAGCTCTACGCCGTCGAGATCAGCTCGCTGCTCATCCTGGCCGCCCTCGTCGGGGCGCTGGCCCTGGCCGGCCCCAAGGAGGGGGCATGATCCCTCCGTCGGCCTTCTTGTTCCTGGCGGTCCTGCTCTTCGCCCTTGGAGTGCTGGCCTTCTTCGTCAAGAAGGACCTGCTGACCCAGTTCATGGCCGTCGAGATCATGCTCAACGCGGGCAACCTCGCGTTCCTGGCCCTGGCCCGATCGCGGGGCGGGGCGGCCGGCCAAGCCGTCGTCCTTTTCGTCATCACCGTGGCCGCGGCGGAGGCCGTGATCGGGCTGGCCATCATCGTGCTGGTCTTCCGCCAGAGGAAGTCCATCCGGACCGACGGCCTCAAGGACCTGCGGGGATAGAATGGCCGACCTCTTCTGGCTCATTCCCCTCGTCCCCGGGGCGAGCGCGTTCGCCCTCCTCCTGGCCGGTCCCCGGCTCCCCCGGAAATGGATCGTCGGTCTCGCTTCGGGAGCGGTCCTCGTCTCGTTCAGCCTGTCCCTCGCGTCTTTCCTCCGCCTGCTCGGCCGCGGGCCGGATCCCGCCGGCCTATCGAAAACCCTCTGGACTTGGATCGCGAGCGGCTCGGTCGAGGTGCCCGTCTCCTTCGTCTTCGACGAGCTCGCGGCCGTCATGGCCCTCGTCGTCACCGGGGTGGGTTTCATCATCCACGTCTACTCATCCGCCTACATGGCCGAAGACAAGGGGTACGCCCGCTATTTCGCCTTTCTCAACCTGTTCATGTTCTTCATGCTCGTCCTGGTCATGGCCTCCGGCATCGTCCTGATGTTCGTCGGTTGGGAAGGCGTCGGGCTCTGTTCCTACCTCCTGATCGGGTTCTGGTTCGACCGGCCCGCCGCTTCGAGAGCCGGCATGAAGGCCTTCGTCGTCAACCGGATCGGGGACGCGGCCTTCATCGTCGGCATCCTCTTCCTCCTGGCCAAGGTCGGCAGCCCCGAGTTCGCCGCGATCAACGCCGCTCCGGCGGCCGGTCTTCTGGCGCCGGGACTGGTCACCGCCGTGGCCGTGCTCCTCTTTATCGGGGCCACGGGCAAGTCCGCCCAGATCCCGCTCCATGTGTGGCTGCCCGACGCTATGGAGGGCCCGACCCCCGTCAGCGCCCTCATCCACGCGGCGACCATGGTCACGGCCGGCGTCTACATGGTCTGCCGGCTCAACGGCCTGTTCGCGGCCTCGGTCCCGGCCTCCTCAGTCGTAGCGTGGGTCGGCGGCGCGACGGCCGTCTTCGCCGCCACGATCGCCCTGGTCCAGAACGACATCAAGCGCGTCCTGGCCTATTCGACGATCTCCCAGATCGGCTATATGTTCCTCGGCTGCGGCATCGGCGCCTACGCCGCGGGGATGTTCCACCTCGTCACCCACGCCTTCTTCAAGAGCCTGCTGTTCCTCGCCGCGGGAAGCGTCATCCACGCCCTGGGCGGCGAGCAGGACATGCGCCGGATGGGCGGCCTCCGCAAACGCCTGCCCGTGACCTTCCCGGTCTTCCTCGCCGGCGCCCTGGCCATTTCGGGCGTCCCGTTCCTGTCCGGCTTCTTCTCCAAGGACGCCATCCTGACGAGCGCCTACGCCGGTGGTCATTTCGTGCTCTACGGCCTGGGACTCCTTGGCGCCGTCCTGACCGCGTTTTACATGTTCCGCCTCATCTACCTGACCTTTTACGGCGAGGAGCGGATGGAGCCCGGCGAGGGGCGGCACATCCACGAATCACCGCCGGCCATGACCGTCCCGCTCGTCGCACTGGCCCTCCTCTCGGTCCTGGGAGGCTATGTCAGCCTGCCCGTCTTCTTCGGGGAGAAGGCGGACCGCTTCGGCCGTTTCCTCGAAGGGGTCTTGAACTCCCCGTCCCACCACTTGACCCTCACGACAGAAGCGTTCCTGGTACTGGCGGCAACGGCCTCGGCGCTTCTGGGCATATTCCTGGCCTTCTATTTCTATCGCCGCGACCCCGAGATCCCGCCCCGGCTGGCCTATCGTTTCCCCGGGATCTACCGGCTGCTCCTCAACAAATATCGCGTCGACGAAGCCTACGACACCCTCGTCGTCCGGCCGCTCGTCCGCGGCTCCGAGGGGATATACAGGCATTTCGATCTGGGGGTGATCGACGGGGCCCTCGAGGGCTCCGCGGCCGCGACCGGGCAGGCCGGCCGGGCCCTGAACGTCCTTCAAAGCGGCCTCCTCCGCGATTATGCCCTGGCCTTCCTCATCGGGGCCGTCGCCTTCCTGGGGGTCCTGCTGATATGAGCGTGCCCCTGGTCAGCCTGATCGCCTTCCTGCCGCTCGCGGGAGCGGTCCTCCTCGTCTTCATCCCCGGGAGTTCGGTCAGGTCCGTGCGCGCGATCGCCTTGGCCGCGGCCTTCATGACCTTGGCCCTGTCCCTCGTTCTCGTCTTCGGCTTTGACGGGCGAACGGGTTTGCCGGAGTTCGTCGAGCGGGCCCCTTGGCTGGGCCGGGGCATCGACTATCATGTCGGCGTCGACGGCATCAGCCTGTTCCTCGTCCTCCTGGCGGCGTTCCTCACGCCGGTGGCCCTGCTCTCTTCCTGGCGCGCCGTCGACGACCGGATCAAGGAATTCTCCATTTTCATGCTGCTGCTCGAGACCGGCATGATCGGGGTCTTCGTCTCCCTGGACCTGTTCCTTTTCTACGTCTTCTGGGAGGCCATGCTCGTCCCGATGTACTTCCTCATCGGCATCTGGGGCGGCCGGCGCCGGATCTACGCCACGATGAAGTTCGTTCTGTTCACCATGTTCGGCAGCCTGCTGATGCTGGTCGGCATCCTCGTCCTCCAGGCCGCTTATCACCGGGCGACGGGCGGCTATTCGATGGCTTTCGCCGACCTCGCCGCCGTCCCCCTTCCCGCCGGCCTTCAGACCTGGCTCTTCCTGGCGTTCGGCCTGGCCTTTGCCGTCAAAGTCCCCCTCTTCCCGCTCCACACCTGGCTCCCCGACGCCCATGTCGAGGCGCCCACGGCCGGTTCGGTTCTGCTGGCCGCCGTCCTCCTGAAGATGGGCGCCTACGGATTCATCCGCCTGGGGATACCGCTCTTCCCCGCGGCCGCGGCTTCTTTCGCCCCGGCCCTGTCCGTCCTAGCCGTCATTGGCATCATCTACGGCGGCCTGATGGCCCTCGTCCAGAAGGACATGAAATCGCTCGTCGCCTATTCGAGCGTCAGCCACATGGGCCTCATCATGCTGGCCGTGTTCTCCCTCAATTTCGAAGCGACGCAGGGCGCTCTCTACCAAATGCTCAACCATGGCTTGAGCACCGGGGCCCTGTTCCTATGCGTCGGCGTCCTCTACGAGCGGACGCATACCCGTCTCATCGCCGACTACGGCGGGACCGCGGCGCGCATGCCCGTCTTTGCCGGGTTATTTCTCGTCGCCATGCTCTCGTCGGCCGGCCTGCCGGGTCTCAACGGTTTCGTCGGGGAGATCCTGTGCTTCTTCGGCGTTTTCGAGTCGAACAGGACCCTGGCCATCCTGAGCGTATCGACGGTCGTGCTGTCGGCCACCTACCTCCTCTGGCTCTACCGCCGGGTCATGCACGGGCCGCTCAAAGCCCTCGACGATACCCGGCTGCGGGATCTCGACGGGCGGGAGCTGGCCTATCTTGTCCCGGTCGTGGTCCTCATCGTCTTCATGGGCCTTTTCCCGGGCCTCTTCCTGCGGAAAATGGACGCGTCGATCTCACGGTACCTCGGAAGTATGAAAACCCCGGTCCCGGCGGCCGCGAGCCTGGCGAAGCCGGGCCTCTCGCCGGCTTTTCCCGGCCTGGTTTTCGCGGGGACGGAGCGCTGACATGCCGTCGTTCATGGCCCTGGCGCCGCTCATCGCCGTGGTCGCCGGCGCTTTGGCCTCGCTTCTCCTCGAGGCGTTCCTCAGGGACAAGCGCTCGGAGGTTCCCGCCTATGCGGCCGTCGCCGCGCTCGGCGTCGTCGCCTACTTCGCCGTCCGGTCCTGGGGGCACGGCCTCACCTATTTCGGCGGCCGGCTCTCGCTCGACGCCCTGGCCCTGGCCCTCACGGCCCTATTCGCCGTGGCCGGGGCGGCCGTTATTCTCATGGGCCTCAAGTACGCCGTCAGGCGGGACATGCCGCTGGGTCCGTTCTGCGGCCTCCTCCTCCTGGCCGTGGCCGGGGCCATGATCATGGTGTCTTCGTCCGACGGGCTCGTCGTCTTCCTCGGCCTCGAGGTCCTGTCCGTGGCTTCGTATGCCTTGACCGGGCTCAAGAGACGGGACCGGGCCTCCTCGGAGGCCGCGGCCAAGTATTTTCTGATGGGCAGCTTTGCCGGGGCCTTCTACGTCTTCGGCCTGGCCTTCGTCTTCGGGACGTCGGGCGGGCTCGACCTCGTCGCCGGCCTCGCGCCGGCCGGCGCGATCGGCCTGGCGCTTGTCCTGACCGCCCTCTTTTTCAAGGCGGCCGTCGCTCCCTTCCACATGTGGGCCCCCGACGTCTACGAAGGAGCCCCGACGCCCGTCACCGCGTTCCTGACCGTCGTTCCCAAGGCGGCCGGGCTGGCCGTCCTGCTTCGGATCACGCTCCCCTGGCTCGACCCCGCGGCCGGCCGCTCCGTCTTCGGCCCGGCCTTGAGCGTCGCCGCCGTCCTGACCATGTTCGCCGGGAATCTGGCCGCGCTCCGCCAGACGGACCTCAAGCGGATGCTGGCCTATTCGTCGATCGCCCATTCGGGCTATCTTCTCGTCGCCGTCGTCTCCCGCGACGCCTCGAGCCTGGTCTTCTACCTCGTCGCCTACTTGTTCATGAACGTCGGGGCTTTCGGCGTCCTGGCGGCCGCGACCGGGCCGGGGAAAGAGCACACGGCCCTCGAGGACTTCGCCGGATTGGGCCGTCGCGCCCCCTGGCTTGCCGCCGGCCTCTCTCTCTTTCTCCTCTCGCTCGCCGGGTTTCCGCCGACCGCCGGCTTCCTGGCCAAGTTCTATGTCTTCGGGGCGGCGGTCCGGGAGGGACATGTGGCCCTGGCCGTCGCCGCCGTGCTGGCCAGCCTCGTCTCGGTGGCCTTCTACCTGAAGGTGATCGTCGTCATGTACATGCGCGACGGCGATACGGAGATCGCCGTCGAAAGAGAGAATCCCGCCCTGGCCCTGGTCCTGTTCCTGTGCTTGTTCGGCGTCCTCGAGCTGGGGTTGTGGCCGGGGAACCTGCTGGCGGTCATTCGCCAAGCCTTGTCCGGGCCGTTCTAGCCCGGAAAGCGTTCACTCGAGCGCCTTCCCCTTCGTCTCCGGGATGCCCGCCCACAGCACAGCCGCCGCGAGGAAGGACCCGGCGATCAGGCCGAACGAGAATCCGAATCCCCTGGTCTGGGCCAGCGAGCCGACGACGAACGGCGCCGCGGCGCTGACGATCCGCCCCGTGTTGTAGGTGATGCCCTGGGCCGTGGCCCGGACGGCGGTCGGATAGATCTCGGCCGTCAGGGCCCCGAAGCCGGTGAAGTAGCCCGTGCCGAAGAAAGCGACGAAGGGCCCGAGCGCGAGCAGGACAAGCGGCGAGCGGGCCCGGGCGTAGAGCAGCATGAAGGCGGCGGCGGCCGTGAGGAACCCGACGTAGGACCTCTTCCGGCCGAACCGGTCGCTGATGAAGCCGAACGAGATATAGCCGAGCCACATGCCCGCTTGCATGAAGATGACCAGGCCCGACATGGTCCCTGGGCCCAGGCCCATGCCGCCCTGGTCCACCGGCATCGACAGGTAGGCCGGGAGCCAGAGGTTGAAGCCCCACCAGCCGAACATGGTGCAGGCGTTCATCAGGGTGATGAACAGGGTCAGGCGGAGACGCTTGCGGCCGAAGATCTCGCCGAAGCCCGCCCGGACGGGCGGAGCTTCCGTGCGGGCGGCCTTCCAGATCTCGGGCTCCCGCACCCGCCTCTGGATCCAGAGGGTGAAGAAGGCCGGGACGACGCCGACGAAAAAAACACCCCGCCAGCCCCAGACGGGCAGGACGAGGGCGGCCACGGCGGCGGCGGCCGCGTAGCCCACGGCCCAGGAGCTCTGGACGATGCCCAAGGCCTTGCCCCGGTGCTTGGCTGGCCAGGTCTCGGAGACGAGCGCCGCGCCGCTCGCCCACTCCCCGCCCATGCCCAACCCGAGGAAGATCCGGAAGACGGCCAGCATCACGACGCCCGTGGCGAAGCCGCAGGCCGCGGTGAAGACCGAGTAGATGAGGATGCTGGCCATCAGGGCCTTGCGCCGGCCCAGCCGGTCGGCCAGGACGCCGAAGACGAGGCCGCCGACGGCCGATGAGACGAGGGTCAGCGAACCCAGGAGCCCCGCCGTCGCCTTGGCCATGCCCAGGTCGGCCATCAGGGCGGCCAGGACCATGGCATAGAGCATGACGTCGAACGAGTCGAGCATCCAGCCGAACGAGGCGGCCACCAGGGCCCGCCGGGCGTCCGGCGAGGCCTCTTTCAACCAGGCGAAACGGGCCATCCGCGGACCTCCCTTAAGAAAAAGAACGGCCGGAGCGGGTCGTAAGCCGGATCCTGTCCCCGCTCGCGCGGGCGACGGTCATTTGTCTAGTCCCGGGATTGCTCCCGGGATCCAGCGGCCGACCCGCCCCCTGGGACGGGCCATCCCAAAATGGGGCTCGTTTGGCCTTGCTCCGGATGGGGTTTGCCCTGCCCCCGGCGTCGCCGCCGGGGCGGTGAGCTCTTACCTCGCCATTTCACCCTTGCTCCCCGGGGGGCTTGCGCCCCCCGAAGGGCGGTGTCTTTTCTGTGGCACTTTCCCCCGGTCGCCCGGAGTCGCTGTTAGCGACCATCCTGCCCTTCGGAGTCCGGACTTTCCTCCTCTCCCCCCTCGCGGGAAGGAGAGGCGACCGTCTCGCCCGCTCCGGCCGTTACCTTTATACCGTATTGCTCGAGTTTTTTATAGAGGTTCGACCGCGGCGTGTCGATCTCCCGGGCCGTTTGCGAGATATTCCAGCCGTTGGCCTCGAGCTTGGCCAGCAGGAAATCCCTCTCGGCCAGGTCGCGGAACTCGCGCAGGGTCTTGATCCCCCCCGCGTCGGGCAGGGCGGCCTCGGCCTTCTCCCTCAGGGCGTCCGGCAGGTCCTTGGCCTCGATGGTGTCCCGGTCGGTCATGATCATCAGCCGCTCGACGACGTTGCGGAGCTCCCGGACATTGCCCTTCCAGGCGTACCGGGTCATAGCCTCGAGCGCCTCGGCGGAGAACTTCCGGGGCTTGAAGTTGTTCTCCTCGGCGTAGGTCCGCGAGAAGTAGTCGACGAGCAGGGGGATGTCCTCCGGCCTCTCCCGCAGGGCGGGCGACCGGAGCGGCACGACGTTGAGCCGGAAGTAGAGGTCCTCCCGGAACCGGCCCTCCCCCATCTCCTTGCGCAGGTCCTTGTTGGTGGCGGCGATGACCCGGACGTCGACCTTCGAGATCTTGCTCGACCCGACCTTCTGGACCTCGCCCTCCTCGAGGACGCGGAGGACCTTGGATTGGGTCCTCAGGCTCATATCCCCGATCTCGTCGAGGAAGATGGTGCCGCCGTCGGCCTGCTCGAACTTGCCGGTCTTCTTCTCGGTGGCCCCGGTGAAGGCGCCCTTCTCGTGGCCGAAGAGCTCCGACTCGATGAGCTCCTCGGGGATGGCGGCGCAGTTGACCTGGACGAAGGTCTCCCGGGCCCGCAGGCTGTGGGCGTGGATGGACCGGGCGACGAGCTCCTTGCCCGTGCCGCTCTCGCCGTGGATGAGGACCGTGGCGTTGGTCGGGGCGATCTTGAGGATCTCCTTCCACAGGTTCTGCACGAGGGGGTGGTTGCCGACGATCTCGTAGCGCTTCTCCGCCTTCTTCTTGAGGTCCTGGTTCTCCCGGTTGAGGCTCGTCTGCTTGAGGGCATTGCGGATGCTGATCAGGACCCGCTCGCGGTGGAGCGGCTTCTCCAGGAAGTCGAAGGCCCCCAGCTTGGTCGCCTCGACCGCCGCTTGGATGGTGCCCTGGCCCGAGATCATGATGACCTCGGGGACGAAGGGGCGCTCCCGGAGCTCGGCCAGGACCTCGAGACCGCTGCGTCCGGGCATCTTGATGTCGAGAAGGACGAGGTCTATCCCGACCGTCTCCCGGAGCATCTCCAGGCCGTCCTCGCCCGTCGCGGCCTCGAAGAACTCGTAGCCTTCGTATTCGAGGATCATCTTCAGGGACTTGCGGATCCCCTCCTCGTCGTCGATGACCAGGATCCTGGCCTTCCTCTCGGATTTCATGGTGGTCGGTCCTCTCGGGGCGATGATAGCATATCCCGCTCCCGGCAAGAAGAGCGTCGTAGGGACCCGGGGTGCTCGCCCGGGCGGGCGGAATCGCGCTCGAAAAGCAAGGCCAGGTGGCCCGTCCCCCCTCCCCTGTGCTAAACTGGGTCGAGATCCGCAGAGAGGAACGGCGAGGAAGACAGTCACATGCATTCGGCCGCGAAGAGGGTCCCGGTCGCGGTCCTCATCGGCCTCCTGGCCCTGCCGCTTCTCCCGGGCGACCGGGATCCCGGGCGGTTCTTCATCCTCGATAACGGCCTCCGCGTCTTCCTCTACGAGAAGCGCGACCTGCCCCTCCTCCACGTGGTCACCGGTTTCGATCTGGGTTCCAAGAACGAGACGGAGGAGACCAACGGCCTCGTCCACCTCCTCGAGCATTGCCTCCTCTTCCGCGGCACCTCGGCCAGGTCGGGGACCCAGGTCGGCTCCGACATCCGGCGCCACGGGGCTTACTTCAACGGCGCGACCGGCCAGGACCTGGCCGTATTCGAGATCTCTCTCCCGTCCGAGCACGCCGGATTCGCGCTCCGCAACCAGAAAGACATCCTCTTCGGTTTCGATCTGCGCCGAGACGAGCTCGAGGCCGAAAAGGAGGTCATTCTGGAAGAGCTCAGCCAGATGGAGGACGACCCGGAAAGGAGCGCGGCGGACCGGGTCCTCCGGGAGCTCTTCGCCGGACACCCCTACGGGCGGTCCGTCTACGGCCGGCGCGAGGTCGTCGCCGGGGCCACGGTCGAGGATCTCCTCGGCTTCTACCGCAAGCGCTTCGTGGCCGACAACGCCGCCCTGGCCGTGGTCGGGGATTTCGCGGCGGCCGGCATGGAGCGGCTCGTGCGCGATGTCTTCGGCCCCTTGCCGAAGACAGGGTTCGTCGCGGAGCCCTTGCCCATGGCCCTTCCGCCCAAGAAGGACGCGGTCGTGCGCTGGGAACGCGACGTCCGGGACGGCTATATCTATCTGGCCTTCTCTGCCCCCGACTACAACCACGCCGACCGCTACGCCATGAGCGTCCTGGTCGAGGCCCTCGGACGGGGGATCAACCCCCTGCTCTCTGCCCGCCTGCAAAGCGAGCGCGACACCGTCCAGCGGGTCTCGATGGCCTACCTGGCCCTCCGGTTCGGGGGAGCGGCCGTCGTCTCCATCAAGGTCGACCCCGCCGACCTCCCGGCCGTGGAGCGCGCGGCCGTCGCTTTCCTCAAGCGGTCCGGAGGCGAGAACTATTCGAAGAAGGATTTTCTCGATCCCGAGGCGGAGATGGCCGCGTTCGATTTTCTGGAGAGCGCCAAGAACCAGATCCGTTTCGCCTCGGGCGAAGCCGAGGAATCGGGCCTGCAGCTGGCTGGGTCTTTCGTCCGGCACATGCTCCTCAACACGCGGGAGGATCCCGGGTCCTACCTCGCCGGGATCGGCCGCGTCGACTCCGGGGACCTGCGGCGGGCGGCGGCCAAGCATTTCGGCCGGCCGGCCTACGCTGCCGTCACCGTCGTTCCACCCAAAGGGGGCACGAAGTGAGCGCCGGCAGGGATGCGGCCGTCCGGGCCGCCGCGTTCGTCCTCGCGGTTCTCCTGGCCGGTCCCGCCGGGCAGACCGCGCGTGTTCGGGGAACCGAAGCGGGAGGTGTCGCGCCCGAGAAGACCGTGCTCAGTTCGGGGATCCCGCTCATCCTGCACAGGGATATGTCCTCTCCCGTGACGGTCGTCGCCCTCGTCGTCCCGGGCGGCTTGGCGGCCGTTCCGAGGGGTCTCGACGGCTTGGCGGCCATGACGGCGCGTTTGGCCCTGGAGATCCCCGACGAAGGCAAGGTCCGCGATCTCATGGCCCAGGCGACGCGGATGAGCTTCGTCTGCCTCGAGGACTTCTCCGTGGTGATGGTCGAGTGCCTGTCGGAGAACCTCGAAGAGGCCCTGCGCGTGGCCGGGAAGATCGTGGCCGATCCTCTGCTCTCCGGGCTTCGGGTCTCCCGGACCAAAGAGCTCATGAAGCTCTATGCGCGGGCCGAGGCTGACGACGCCGGTTCGGCGGCCCACGCCGCCATACTGGCCGGCTACTTCGACGGGGCGGGATACGGCTCGGCGCCCTACGGCACGGAGGAGAGCCTCAAAGGCATCGACCGGAAGGACGTCGGCTCCTTCTACCGCCGTCACTTCACCCGGGCCTCCGTCTTCTTCACGGCCGTGTCGGACCTCGAGCCGGGCGCGGTCAAAGCCCTTATCGAACGCTACTTCCCGGGTCTCCTGGAGGGTGAACGCCCGATCATCCCGGTCGCCCCGCCGGTCTTCCCGGGAAACCACGATATCCGCCTGATCCGGGAGACCAAACAGACCTTCGTCGGACGCGCTTTCGTCCTGCCGGCCCCCTCCCCCGCCGATCATGCCCGCGGCGTCCTCCTCGAGGTCTTGATCGGCCAAGGGCCGGGTTCGCGCCTGTGGGGCCTGCGGGCCGACGAGCGTCTGGCCTATACCCTCGACTCGCGCCTGACCTGGATGCGCGGCGCCGGCATCCTCGAGGTCTTCCTCGAGACCGAGAACGCCAAATCGGCGCGGGCGTCGGAGGCTCTCGACAGGGAGCTCGAAAAGCTCCGCGCGGACGGCCTGACCGCCGCCGAGCTCGAAGCGACCAAGGCCATGGCCAGGGGCCGTTTCCTCCGCTCGATCGAGGCCAAGGCTGCCCGAGCCCGGCTCCTCGCCGGATTCGAGGTCCTCGGGCTCGGCTTCGGCCACCTCTCCGAACTGGGCCCGACGATCGAAGCGGTGACCCTCGAGGACCTCAACGCCTATGTCAGGGCGGTCCTTTCGCCCGAACGGGCGGTCAAGGTGACCGTCGGCCCCGAAGGGCCTCCGGAAAGGAGATGACCATGGCCCGCTTGAACCAGAAGGACCTCGTCGACCTCGTCCGATCGGTCTTTCCCGATCATCCCGAGGATCGGAGCCTGGGCCTGCTCGTCGACGTGCCTCGCGATCCTTCGAGAGACAATCCCGATTGGCGGGCCCGGCGGGCCATGGCCGAGGAGTGGTTCGCCCTGCTCCGCGGCGGCGCCGCGTCCGTGCCCCTCGACGCGGTCCGCCTCATCGCCTACCCCGATGTCGGCTCGAACAACGCCGACCTGCCGGCCGAGGCGTTCGAGATCGGCGGCCGTCTGCCGCCCGACGCGGCGGGCCTGGCCTCGGCGGGGGCCCGCACGGGGTTCGAGACGATCTTTCGGGAGGTCCCTCTGTTCCTCGCTCCGACCGAATATTCGACGACCGCCCCCCTTAAGAACGCGGCCGCAAGACACGGCTTCCGGGCCGCCACCATGCCCGGATTCTCCGAGAAGATGATCCCGGCCCTTCGCGTGGACTACGGAGAGGTCGGACGCCGGGTGGCTCTGATCAAGGGCCGGCTGGACCGGGCGGAAGAGGCCGAGATCGAGTTCATCAAGGACGGCCTCGAGCCTCACCGGATGGTCTTCGATCTCCGCTACCGGACGGCCCACGAGAGCGGCGGCCGATTTCCCAAGAAAGGAACGGCCGGGAACCTGCCCAGCGGAGAAGCCTACATCGTGCCTTATGAGGGCGAGCGGGGCCCGGCCAGCCGGACCCGGGGAGAGTTACCCGTCGAGATCTCGGGCGAGGTGCTCGTCTTCGCCGTCGAGGCCAACCGGGCCCTGGCGGTCCGTCCCGCGGCGACGCTGGGCCCTGCCTGGAAGGACGAAGCGGAGCGTCTGCGCCTCGAACCGGCCTACGGGAATATGGCGGAGCTCGGCTTCGGGGTCCTCGGCGATTTCGGCATCGGCGCGGTCGGCGAGATCCTCCTCGACGAGAAGCTGGGCCTGCACGTCGCTTTCGGCCGGAGCGACCATTTCGGCGGGCAGGTCGGCCCGGCCGCTTTCTCGCGTCCCGAGGCGGTCATCCACCTCGACCGGATCTACATCCCGGATACCCAGCCGCGGATCTCCGTCCACTCGGTCGTCCTCCGCTTTCCGGACGCGCCGGAAGAGGTCCTCATGACCGCGGGCCGGTACCGTATCTTCTGACCTCAGCGGAACTCGGCGCTGACGATCGTCAGGCGGCCGGGGTAGGTGATCGGTCCCATGGGCGTGGAGACGGTCGGCTGGGCGTCGAGCGCCAGCCGGCTGGGCGAGCCGCTCCGCCCGCCGATAGCCAGGGCCAAGCCGAGCAGGTCCTCGTAGCGTTTGTCGCCGAAGAATTCCAGCAGGTCAAGCGAGAGCCGCAGGGGGATGACCGCTTCCTGTCCGGTGCCGGGGATCTCGATCGGCTGGTCGATGTTGCCGGCGACCGTCGGCTTGTCGTCGATGAGCAGACGACATTCGAGGCCGGTCAGGGTGCTGACGGTCCTGGGCGTGCCGCCCGTGCCGTCGTTGGGATTGACGGCCAGGACGTCACAGACGAACTCGACCGGCAGCTTCTTGGACGCGTAGGCTTGGGCGATCCTCAGCGCGTCCGCGGCTCCGAAATCGCCGATCCGGGCCTTGCCGCCCAGGCTGATCCCCAGCAGGCGGAAATCCCGGATGCTCCCGATCTTGAACTTCAGGCGCTGGAGGTTGGCCAAGACCGACGCCATGTCGCCCAGGGCCGCGCAGCTCTGCAGGAGCAGGACCGCGGCCAGCACGGCTACGCCCACGACGCCCCTTCTCTTCATGTTCATGTCGCCCTCCCGTTCGATCGTTCGCCCCGGTTATATCGCCACCGGCGCAGGCTGTCAATCGGGCCGTGGAACGGGAAGCGGACTCTTGGGAGCGGACCGGGCAGAAGCACGGCGTAGCGACTCGGAGCCGGGCTTCTGCGAAATATCTTCCAAAAGCCCTTTCTTAAGATATTTCCCAGCGCCGTCCCTCCGGGTCGCTCCGGGGCGGCGCTGATGGTCGCTCCGCAGACTCCGCTCCCTGCCGCCCCCCTCCAGCAACGGGGATCTGCTAGGCCACTAGCTCACCCTGTCCCGAAAGGGACGAGGATAATCCCCTCGCCGCCTCAAGAGGGAATCCCGGAAATGGGAGGAGTACCAAAAAAAAGCCCCGGAAGGCTGGGCCTTCCGGGGCTGGGGAACGATCGAACGCAAAAGCTATTCGGCCATCTTCCGGTAGGCCTCGAAGCGCTTCTTCGATTCCTCCGCGGCCCGCGCGAACAGCTCCTTGGCGATCTCGGGATACTGCTGGACGAGCGTCTTGTAGCGGACCTCGTTGTTGAGGAAGGCCTGGTAATCGAGCTTGGGCTCCTTCGAATCGAGCTGGAACGGGTTCTTGCCCTCCTTGGCCAGGAGCGGGTTGTAGCGGTAGAGGATCCAGTAGCCGGTGTCCACGGCCAGCTTCTGCTCCGCCTGGGACTTGCTCATGTCGATGCCGTGGTTGATGCAGGGCGAGTAGGCGATGATGAGCGAGGGGCCGGGGAAGGATTCGGCTTCGAGGAAGGCCTTGAGGCACTGGTTCATGTTGGCTCCCATGGCCACGGCGGCGACATAGACGTAGCCGTAGCTCATGGCCATCCGGCCGAGGTCCTTCTTGGAGGTCCTTTTGCCCGAGGCGGCGAACTTGGCCACCGAGCCGGTCGGCGTCGACTTGGACGCCTGGCCGCCCGTGTTGGAGTAGACCTCGGTGTCGAGGACGAGGACGTTGACATTGCGGCTCATGGCCAGGACGTGGTCGAGGCCGCCGTAGCCGATGTCGTAGGCCCAGCCGTCGCCGCCGATGCACCAGACGCTCTTCTCGACGAGGAAGTCCTGGAGCTCGGCGATCTTGGCCAGGTAAGGCTTGGAGCCGTTGGCGGACTTGAGGGCCGCCGGCAGGGCGGCCCGGACGGCCTTGGCCGCGGCCTTGGCCTCGTCGCCGACCGCCGTCCAGGCGGCTTTCATCTTGGCCAGGGCCTCGTTCAGGGCCGGGGTGGTGCCGGCCGCCTGGGCCGCGTCGATCGAAGCGGCCAGGAGACGCCGGTTGGCGTCGACGGCCAGGCGCATGCCGAAGCCGTACTCGGCGTTGTCCTCGAAGAGCGAGTTGCCCCAGGCCGGCCCCTTCCCTTCCGTCGTGACGCAGTAGGGGCAGGTCGGGAAGGTGCCGCCGTAGATCGAGGAGCAGCCCGTGGCGTTGGCGATGATCATCCGGTCGCCGTAGAGCTGGGTGGCCAGCTTGACATAGGGCGTCTCGCCGCAGCCGGCGCAGGCGCCGCTGAACTCGAAGAGCGGCCGCAGGAACTGGCTGCCTTTGAGCGTGTCCGGCTTGATGCCGTCGAGGACGTTGTCGGGGAGCTTGTCGAAGAATTCGGCCTTCCGGGCTTCGCCCGCCGCGCGGAGCTCCGCGATGGGCGTCATGACCAGGGCCTTGTTCTTGGACGGGCAGACCTGGGCGCAGGAGCCGCAGCCGACGCAGTCCTCGATGTAGCACTGTTCGCGGTAAAGGAGGCCCCGCTCGTTCTTGGTGTTGGACTTGATGGTCGTGAATCCCTCGGGCGCGCCGGCCAGGTCCGCCGGGGCGATCTGCTTGGCCCGGATCGTGGCGTGGGGGCAGACGAAGTTGCACTGGTTGCACTGAATGCAGTTCTCGGGGAGCCACTTCGGGCACTCGACGGCGATGCCGCGCTTTTCGAGGCGGGCCGTGGCCGTCGGGGTGGCCCCGTCGAGGGGCATCTTGGAGACGGGCAGGAGGTCGCCCTTGAACCGGGTGACCGGATCGATGACGTCCTTGGCGTAGGCGCTGGCATCGTCCGGGACGATCTTGGTGACCGGGGCCGATTTGGTGATCTTGGCCGGGACGGGCACCGCTTCGAGGCCCGAAGCCGCCCGGTCGATGGCGTTCCAGTTCATCTGGACGACGTCCTGGCCCTTGCGGCCGTAGGTCTTTTCGACGGCCTTTTTCATCAGGGCGATGGCCTCGGCCTCGGGCAGGACGCCCGAGAGCTTGAAGAAGCAGGCCTGCATGATGGAGTTGATGCGCTGGCCCAGGCCCAGCTCGCCGGCCATCTTCAGGGCGTCGATGGTGAAGACCTTGATCTTCCGGTCGATGATCGCCCGCTGCATGTCCTCGGTCAGGTGCTCGAAGACCTCCGAGGCCTTCCAGTCGCAGTTGATGAGGAAGGTGCCGCCTTCCCGGAGGCCCTCGAGGATGTCCAGGCGGCCGATATAGGACGGCTTGTGCAGGGCGACGAAATCGACGGTGTTGAGAAAGTACTGGGACTGGATCGGGCTCTTGCCGAAGCGCAGGTGCGAGATGGTGACGCCGCCCGATTTCTTGGAGTCGTACTGGAAGTAGCCTTGCCCGTACATGTCGGTGTGGTCGGCGATGATCTTGATCGAGTTCTTGTTGGCTCCGACCGTGCCGTCGGACCCGTAGCCGAAGAACTTGCAGCGGACGGTGCCGGGGAGCTCGGTGTCGAGGACCGGGCCGATGGGGAGCGAGGTGTGGGTCACGTCGTCGACGATGCCCACCGTGAAGCCGTGCGTGGCCTTGCCGTCGAGGTGCTCGTAGACGGACTGGACCATGGCCGGCGTGAATTCCTTGGAGGAGAGCCCGTAACGGCCGCCGATGATCTTGACCGGGCGGCCGGCCAGGGCGACGGCGACGTCCAGGTAGAGAGGCTCGCCGATCGAGCCCGGCTCTTTGGTCCGATCGAGCACCGCGACCTTCCGCGCCGACGCGGGCAGGGCCGCGGCCAGGGCGGCGGCGTCGAAGGGCCGGTAAAGGCGGACCTTGATCAGGCCGAGCTTGGCGCCGTGGGCGTTCAGGTAGTTGATGGTCTCCTCGGCCGTTTCCGCGCCCGAGCCCATCATGATGATGACCTTTTCGGCGTTGGGATCGCCGAAGTAGTCGAACAGGTGGTACTGCCGGCCGATGGCCCGGGCGACCTTGTCCATGTAATGCTGGACGAGGCCGGGGCATTCGTCATAGTACTTGTTGACGGTCTCGCGGCCCTGGAAGTAGACGTCGGGGTTCTGCTGGCCGACCTTCTGCATGGGGCGCTCGGGATTGAGGGAGCGCTGGCGGAAGTCCTCGAGGTACTGGGGCTCGAAGAGCTGGGCCAGGGTTTCGTAAGACACGACGTCGACCTTCTCGACGACGTTGGAGGTCCGGAAGCCGTCGAAGAAGTGCAGGAACGGGATCTTGGTGCGCAGGGTGGCCAGGTGGGCGACGATGGCCAGGTCCTGGGCCTCCTGGACGGAGCCGGCGCAGGTCATGGCGAAGCCGGTGTTGCGCGCGGCCATGACGTCGCTGTGGTCGCCGAAGATGGACAGCGCCTGACAGGCCAGGGAACGGGCCGACACGAGGAAGACGGTCGGCAGCATCTCGCCGGCGATCTTGTGCATATTGGGCAGCATGAGCATCAAGCCCTGTGACGCCGTGAAGGTCGTCGTCAGGGCGCCCGCCGAGAGGGAGCCGTGGACCGCGCCCGAGGCGCCGCCTTCCGACTGCATCTCGACGACGTCCACCTTCTGCCCGAAGATGTTCTTCTTGTCGTGGGCCGACCACTCGTCGGCCAGCTCTCCCATCGTCGATGAGGGCGTGATGGGATAGATGGCCGCCACCTCGGAATACGCGTAGGAGACGTGGGTCGCCGCCGTGTTCCCGTCGATCGTTTGCATGTTCTTTGTCATGAGGAACTACTCCTTGCCATATGATCTAACGTCGCTTGCGACGTTTCGTGCTAGTCCTTGAGCTCCGTGCGCCCCTCCAGGGCCTTCTTGATGGTCACCTGATCGGCAAAGTCGAGGTCGGAGCCGACCGGCAGGCCCATGGCCAGCCGGGTGATCCGGATCCCGTAGTCCTTGAGCGCCCTAACGAGGTACAGGGCGGTGGCCTCCCCCTCGACCGTCGGGTTGGTGGCGATGATGATCTCCTTGAACGCCCCTTCCTCGATGCGCTTGGTCAGCTTCCCCAGCCGGAGCTCGTCGGGGCCGCGGCCCTTGAGCGGCGACAGGGCGCCGAGCAGGACGTGGTAGCGGCCGGCGTAGGCCCCCGTCCGCTCGATCGAGGAGATGTTGAAGGGCTCCTCGACGATGCACAGGGAGTCGTCCGCGCGCTGCCCGTCCGAGCAGATGAGGCAGGGGTCGACATGGGTGATGTTGTTGCAGCGGGAGCAATAGAAGATCCTGCGCTTGGCCTCCCTAATGGCCTCGGCCAGCCGGTCGGTATCCTCCGTCGGCAGGCCCAGGAAGTAGAAGGCGATGCGCTGGGCGGTCTTGGCCCCGATACCGGGGATCCTCCGCAGCTCCTCGATGAGGTCGTGCAGCGGCTGGGCGTATTCGAACATCAGCCGAGCCCCGGGATCTTCAGGCCGGCGCCCAGGCCGCCGAGCTTCTGGGCCAGCGATTCGTCGACCTTGGCCGCCGCGTCGTTGAAGGCGGCGACGACCAGGTCCTGGAGCATGTCCACCTCGCTCCGGTCGACCACTTCGGGATCGATGCGGATGGATTTCAGGGCCTTGTGGCCGTCGAGGACCACGCCGACCATCCCCCCGCCGCTCGACCCCTCGACGCGCAGGGCCGCCAGCTCCTGCTGCAGCCTATCCTGCATCTCTTTAGCGGTCTTGAGCATCTTCTGGAGGTCCATGACGTTCTTCATGTTCCGTTCTCCGTGGGGCCTCGACCCTTGGGCCCGGGATCGCGCGAGGATTGGATGGGATCGGCGGACAGGACTTGGGCCTTGAATTTATCCATGAAGAACTTCACGGTCGGGTCCTTCATCGCGGACTCGAGCTCCCGGCCGGGGCGGATGGGCCCGCCGGCCGCCTCGTTCTCCTCGGCGAACCGGACCTTGGTCTCCCGGCCCAGGACCTCGGAAGCGGCCTTCTCGACGGCCCGGATGTCCTTCTCCTGGATGCTGGTGACGAAGAATCCCCGGCCGCTGCCGAACAGGACCTCGAGGGCATTGTCCTTGACCATGACGGACGAATACTGGCCCAGGAGGGCCGCCAGGGGCGCCCGGTCCACGGCCAGCTTCTCGAGGACCTTGGCGAAGACGTCTTTTCCCGACGGCGCGGCCGGCTTTGGCACGGCGGGCGGCGCGGCCGGCGAGGCGGCGGTCCCCGCGGGCGCGGATGGATACGGGCGGGCCGGTCCGCTCGCCGGAGCGCTTCCCGAGGACGGCGGGCCCGTCGGACGGGCCGCCGGGCGGACGGACGGACCGTCCGGCTTGAGCGCTCCCATGTCCCGGATGAGCTCCCGGATCGGCACGATCTTCCGGAAGTGGCAGAGCTTGACGAGGAAGGCCTCGAAATAGATCCGGGGCATAGCCGAGTACTTCAGCCCCGGCTCGGCCTGCTGCAGGGCGAGGAGGTAACGCAGGAGGTCCTCCGTCGTGGCCTTGGCCGCCTCGTCCCTCAAGGCCTGGAGCCCTTCGGGGCTCAGGGGCAGAAGGTCGCCGGGCTTCTCGACCGTCCTGACGAGCAGGAGAGCCCGGAAATGCTCGATGAGCTTGCCGAAGACGAAGCGCAGGTCGTAGCCCGTGGCGATGACGCTCTCGACGAGAGCGAAGACCTCCTCCGGCTTCTCGTCGAGGACCGCGCCCGAGAAGCGGAAGAGCACATCCGGCCCGATGGTGCCGAGGATCGTCTTGAGGTCCTCGTCGCCGACGTTCTCCCCGCTGAAGGCCACCGCCTGATCGAGCAGGCTCTGGGCGTCGCGCATGCTCCCGTCGGCGGCCTCGGCGATCAGCGCCAGGCCGGCCGGGGTGATGGTGATGCCTTCCTTCTTGGCGATCTCCATGAGGTGGTTGATGATGTCCTTGCGGGAGATCTTGCGAAACTCGAAGTGCTGGCAACGGGAGACGATGGTCGCCGGGACCTTGTTGAACTCCGTCGTCGCGAAGATGAAGACCGTGTTCGGCGGCGGCTCCTCGAGGGTCTTGAGGAGGGCGTTGAAGGCGGCGTCGGAGAGCATGTGGACTTCGTCGATGATCAGAACCTTGGTCCGGGTGTAGGCGGGCTTGTACTTGACCATCTCCCGGATGGGCTCGATCTCGTCGACCTTGCGGTTGGAGGCCCCGTCGATCTCGAGGACGTCGATAGCGCTGCCCTCGTGGATGGCCTTGCAGAACGGGCAGGGGTGCTCCCTGTCCGGGCAGGGATTCGGGGTCGGCCCGTCGGCGCAGTTCAGGGCCTTGGCCAGGATGCGGGCCATGGTCGTCTTGCCCGTGCCCCGGACGCCCGAGAACAAGTAGGCCTGGGCGATGCGGCCCGAGGCGATGGCGTTCTGGATGGTCCGGACGACGGACAGCTGTCCGACGACCTCCTCGAACTTCCAGGGCCTGTATTTCCGCGCGAATATCTCGTAGGACATGGGTTATGGCCGTCCGTGGACGGAAGGAAAACCGAGGTTTCCCCTAAAAAGTAAAGTTCATCTTAACACAATTCGGCCAAATATCAAGGAAAAGGAATATAATGGCGCCGTGCTGTCCCGCACCCCGAGCCTGGTCCGTATCCACCTGGCTGTGTTCCTCTTCGGCTTCCCCGGGCTGTTCGGGAAGTGGCTCGCGCTCCCCCCCGTTCTGATCGTGTTCGGCCGGGTCGTTTTCGCCGCCGCGACGCTGGCCGCCGTCATGGCCGCGGGCCGACGGGGATTCCGCGTCGGGAGTCGCCGGGACCTCCTCCGGCTCCTCGTCTGCGGGCTCGTCCTGGCCGTCCACTGGACGGTCTTCTTCCAGTCCGTCCAGGTCGCCTCCGTCGCCGTGGGTCTCCTCGCCTACTCGAGCTTCCCGGTGTTCACGGCCTTCCTCGAGCCGCTGCTGATGAGGGAGCGCTGGGACCCGGCCAGCCTGATCTATGCCCTCCTGTGCGTCCTTGGCATCGGCCTCATCGTTCCGCGCTTCGATCTCTCCGACGCCGTCCTCCGGGGCGTCCTCTGGGGCCTCCTGGCCGGCCTGACGTTCGCCTTCCTGACCGTCCTCAACCGGGATCTGGCCAGCCGGCACCCGAGCTTGAAGGTGGCCTTTTACCAGGACCTCTTCGCCGCCCTCTTCCTCCTGCCCGTCATTCTCCCCCTCGGGCTGCCACTATCCGGAAGGGACCTGGCCCTCGTCGCCGTCCTGGGCGTTCTCTGCACGGCGCTGGCCCATACCCTGTTCATCGAGGGGATGAAGCGCGTCGGGGCCCGGACGGCCAGCGTGCTGAGCGCGCTCGAGCCGGTCTACGGCATCCTTCTCGCGCTCGTCTTCCTGAAAGAGAGCCCCTCCCTGAGAACGGTCTCGGGAGGGGCGATCGTCCTGGCCACCGCCCTGGCCGCAACTATCCGGGCGCGGCGCCCGGCCTAGTTTTTATCGACCTTCTTGCGGACGGGCGTTTTCGAGGTCTTGGCTTTGGTCTCCTCGTTCTTCTGTCTCTTCTCGAGGTCGGCCTTCTCCTGCTCGTGCTTCTTCTTCAGGTCGCCGATCCGGGTCGAGACCTGATCGTCGACCTTCTTCTTTTCGTCCGGGCTCTGGACCCGGGCCTTCTCCGCGTCTGCTGTGCGCCGAACCTCGTTGATCTCGGCTTCCTGGCTGTCCTTCATCAGCCAGCGCTCCTGATCGTGGTCCTCGCGCACGGCGTCCTGCTCGCTGCGGGTGGTCTGCCGATAGATACGGGGGCTGGCCTCGCCCGCCAGGCGCCGCTCGGCCTTCTCCTGATCGAGGACCTCGCGGGGCTTGGCCGTCTCGTTCCGCCTGACCACGGGCTTGGAGAGGACGAGCTCACCCCCATCCTCCCGCTGCTCGCCGGGCCGCTTCGGGTCCTTCAGGACGTAGCGTTCGACGTCCCGGTCGGTCATCCGCCGGACGACGTCCCGGTCGACGCCTTCGTTGAAGACGCGGTCGTTCCGCGCGTCGATATTGACCCGCAGGCTGGTCATGTTGACGATCGTCAGGTTCCGCTCGACCGGCAGGATGCGGCGGTCGAGGGTGCGGTCCATGAAGTACCGGCCGTGGACGAAGCACCAATGGTCGCCGGGGATGTCCCAGCGGGGATTGCCGAAGCCCCGTCCGGGCACGAAATCGTGGCCCGGGGGCAGGGGCGCCCAGCCGATGTGGGCGTCGCCCCATCGCCAGGCCACCCAGGCCGGACCCCAGACGACATCGGGCACCCAGAACCAGCCCAGGCGCCGGTCCCAGCCCCAACGGCCGTAGTGGAAGGCGATCCAGCCCCAGCGCTCGAGCGAGACCCAGGTCCAGCCGTAGTCGGACCAGACCCAATGGCCCCGGGTATAGGGGCGCCAGTTGTAGCCGACGTTCCCGGGGATCCAGACATAGCCGTAAGGCCGGTATGAGACCCACAGGCCGTAGGGCTCGAGCTCGTTGTAGAAATAGGAGCTATCGAGATCGTCGTACCGGTCGGTCCGGTCGTAGCGCTCGTCGTAATCCCGGCCGTAGGAACCGGATTCGCCAAAGGGGACGTACCTGATGCAGGCCGCTCCCACGAGCGCGATGAACATGATCAAGGCGAAAAAGCCCAGCGTCTTTTTCATCTTCGTCCTCCTACACCGCTTAATTGCAAGGAATATGCCAAAGCACTTCCCTGCCGGTCTCCGGCGGACCGAGGGCGTCCTGTCCTATTTAAAGGACAGTCGATGACTGTCCGGCTCAGGCCAGTCTTTTAAAGACGGTCTTGATGCGCTTGATCGCCCAGTTGAGGTCCTTCTCCCGGATGATCAGAGGCGGCGCCAGACGGAGGACGTTGTCGTGGGTCTCCTTGCAGAGCAGTCCTTCCTTCATCAGCTCCTCGCAGAAACGGCGGGCCCCGCCGGCGGCGGGATGGAGCTCGATGCCGATGAGCAGACCGTAGCCGCGGACTTCCTTGATGTGGCGGCTGCGGACCTTGCGCAGCTTCTCCATGAACGACCGGCCGCGCTCGGCCGCGTTCTCGACGAGATTCTCCTCCCGGATGACCCGGAGGCTCTCGCGGGCCACGGCGCAGGCCAGGGGGTTGCCGCCGAAGGTCGAGCCGTGCTCGCCCGGCTTGAAGACCCCGAGGATGTCCTTGTCGGCCAGGACGGCGGACACGGGATAGCAGCCGCCGCCGAGCGACTTGCCGACGATGACCATGTCGGCCCGGACGCCTTCGTGTTCGCAGGCGAAGAGCTTGCCCGTGCGCCCCAGGCCGGTCTGGATCTCGTCGGCGATGAAGAGGATGTTGTGCTTCTTGCAGATCTCGGCCACCCGCTTGAGGTAGCCGGCCGGCGGGATGAGGATGCCCGCCTCGGCCTGGATGGGCTCGACCAGGAAGGCCGCCGTGTTCGGCGTGATGGCCTGCTCGAGGGCCTCGGCGTCGCCGAACGGGACGATGGGGAATCCGGGGGTGAAGGGCCCGAAGTCCTGGCGGTAGAGCGGCTCCGTCGAGAAGCTGATGACGGTGACCGTCCGGCCGTGGAAGTTATTGGAGCAGGCGATGATCTCCGCCTTGTCCTGGGGGATACCCTTCCTCTGGTAGGCCCACTTGCGGGCCGCCTTGACGGCCGTCTCGACGGCTTCGGCTCCCGAGTTCATGGGCAGGACCATGGAATAGCCGGCGAACTCACAGAGCTCGCGGGCCAGGAGCGGCCACTGGTCGTTGCGGAAGGCGCGCGAGGTGAGGGTCAGCGCCTTGGCTTGGGAGACCAGGGCCTTGACGATCCGGGGATGGCGGTGGCCCTGGTTGACGGCCGAGTAGGCGCTCAGGAAATCCAGGTACTTCTTGCCTTCGACGTCGTACATCCAAATGCCCTGGGCTTTGTTGATGACGACGTCGAGCGGGTGGTAGTTGTGCGCTCCGTAGAGGTCTTCGATGCCGATGAGTTCCTTGCTGTCCATGATGCGGCTCCTTTGGGGTTATGACTGGCGGAGAGGGCGGGATTCGAACCCGCGGTGCACCTTACGGCACACACACGCTTTCCAAGCGTGCTCCTTAAACCGCTCGGACACCTCTCCGTTCCTCGGAAACATGCGATCAACCGGTTCCGGATAGGCCAACCTTACCAGAAAAGCGGCATCCGGTCAACGCGCCCGCGGGGGTGCGGCGATCGAATACGCGTCCCTCTCCTTGCCCCGGATATTTCCCGGAGGCGCCCCTCCGAGCCGCTCCGTCGCGCTTCCGGCGGGAGCTCTCAGGCGATCGCGCCCGGATGTCGATAGATATTGATGATGTCCTTGAGCAGGGCCGCGGCGGCGCCGCGGGGGTTGGAACGGCCGCCGGTCACGGTGACCGTGCCCATGGAGTCCGTGTAGAACGTGATGCCCTTCTCGGTCCCGTTGACATGGAAAAGCGGGTGGGTCGGCTCGAGGATCGAAGGCCGGACGTCGAGATTCCACCTCTCCCCTTTCCGGCCCGGGCCGGCCGTGGCCAGGAGCTTGACGGCCCGGCCTTCCGCCCGCGCCGAGCGGACGAATTCCTCCGTCAGGTCGACGATGCCGCGGACGCGGACGTCCTTCAGGACGTAGGCGGCGTCGAGGCAGGCGTTGGTGATGAGGAGGATCTTGCTGGCCGTGTCCCAGCCCCCGACATCGCTCGTCGGGTCGGGTTCGGCGATGCCCTTGTCCTGGGCCTCCCTGAGCGCGTCGCCGTACGCCAAGCCCTCGCCCATGCGGGTCAGGATGTAGTTCGAGGTGCCGTTGAGGACGCCTTGGATGCCCTCGATGCGCGCCCCGGCCAGCGAGAACAGGCCGACGTCGAGCGTCGGCAGCGCGGCGGCCGTGGCCCCGCTGAACTTGAGCAAGACGCCCTTCTCCGCGGCCAGGGCCCTGAGCTCGGGCAGCCCGATGACCAGCGCCCCCTTGCTCGCGGCGACCGCGTGCCAGCCGCCCCGGAAGGCGGCCTTGATGTAGGAGAGGCCGGGCTCGCCCGTTTCCAGGTTGGAGAGGGTGCATTCGACCAGACATCCCCCCGGTCCGAGCTCCGCCATGACGGCCGTCGCCAGGAGCCCTTCCCGCCAGGCCGGATTGCCGTCCGTCCAGACGTCGCCGCCGCGGGAGACATGACGGACATCGAGCGCCGACCCGCTGTAAAAGCAACCCTCCGCCCGGGCGACCGCCAGGATCTCGGGTTCGAGCCCGTATCGACGCCGAAGGTCGTCGCCCTTCTCGCGAAGGAGAGAGAAGAAGGCCCGGCCGACGTGGCCGAACCCGGTGACGACGAGGGGGATCTTGGTCATGACGGGGATATCGTTGGCGGAGAGGGCGGGATTCGAACCCGCGATCCCAATCGCTCGAGATAACGGTTTTCGAGACCGTCGCCTTCAACCACTCGGCCACCTCTCCGCAATTCGAGACGCGAAACGAAAACCGATTATAACCGAAACGCCCGTCACTTTCTACGGGCCCGGAAGAATTCGCGCAGGAGCTCGGCCGCCTCGTCGGCCCGCATCCCGCCGACGATCTCAGGACGGTGATTGAGCCGGTCGAACGGGAAGCGCATCGTCGAGGAGACGGCCCCGGCCTTCGGATCGGCGGCGCCGTAGACGAGCCGCCGGACCCGGGCCTGAACGATGGCCCCGAGGCACATGGCGCAGGGCTCGACGGTCACGAACAGCTCGCAATCCGGCAAACGGTAGTTAGCGGCCTTGCGGGCCGCCCGGCGGAGGGCGACGATCTCGGCGTGGGCCGTCGGATCGGCCGCCGCGATAGGGCGGTTCGAGCCCTGGGCGATGATCTCGCCGTCGCGGACGACCACCGCGCCGACGGGCACCTCGCCCGCGGCGGCGGCCCGGGCCGCCAGCCGGAGAGCGCGGCCCATGATCTCGCGGTCGTCCATGACCCGCCGATTCTACTTCGGCGGGGCGCGTATAGGCAAGCCCCCGGTTTCGGTCTATAATCGGGGCCATCTCTCCGAGGAGGACGGCGATGGAACGGTTCGAATGCCTGGCCTGCGGCCCGCTCGCGGAGCGCGACCCCTACTCCCCCTTCTGCCCCGCCTGCGGCCAACCCGTCTTTGTCGCGCCCTCCGGGCCGCCGGGGAGCAAGGTCATCCGGGAAGACCGGAGATCGGCCCTCGAGATGTTCCTGGATTTCCTGCCGCTCGAGGCCGTCGATCCTGCGCTCAGCCTCGGCGAGGGCCTGACCCCGCTCGTCCGGCTGGGCCGCCTCGGGTCCGCCCTCGGGCTCTCGACGCTCCATGCGAAGAACGAGGCCCAGAATCCCACGGGAAGCTTCAAGGACCGGGGCACCGCCGTGGCCGTTCAAAAGGCCGTGGCCCTCGGCCGGCCCCGTATCGGCACGGTCTCGACAGGCAACATGGCCGCCTCGACCGCCGCCTACGGCGCCCGGGCCGGCCTGCCCACGTTCGTCCTGCTCAAGGAGGGGACTTCCCTGACGAGCCTGAGGACCGCCGGCATTTACGGGCCGCGCCTCATCGCGACCGAAGGGGATTACGGCTCGCTCTTCCGGGCCAGCATCGAGATCGGCCGGAGGCTCGGCATCACCTTCATGAACTCCATCGATCCTTACCGGATGGAGGGTTACAAGGTCACGGCCTTCGAGATCTTCGTCCAGCTCGGCCGCCGGGCCCCGGGCACGGTGGTCGTTCCCCTGAGCTCGGGCGGGCATCTGCTCGGCATCATGCGCGGTTTCGCCGACCTCGAGCGGGAGGGGCTCGCCGCCTATCCCCTGATCGTCGGCGTCCAGGCGGCGGGCTGCGCCCCGCTCGCCAGGGCCTACGAAGCCGGGCGGACGACCTATGAGCGCTGGGAGGGGCCCCGGACGATCGCCCACGCCATAGCCAATCCCACTCCCCCGGCCGGGGACGCCGTCCTGCGGACGATCCGCGAGCGGCGCGGCGTCCTGGTGTCCGTATCCGACGAAGAGATGCTCTCGGCCCAACGGACGCTGGCCTCGACCGAAGGCCTCTTCTGCCAGCCGGAATCCGCCACGACCCTCGCGGCGCTCGGCCGGCTTCGCGAGACGGGGAAGCTCGACGAAGGCCGAGGTCCGGTCGTCCTCATCCTCACCGGAAGCGGAATGAAGACGCCGGCGGCCCTCGAATCGGCGCCGATCGAGATCCACCGTTTCCCGCTGGCCGGCCTCGAGGCCGGCCTGGCCGGCCTGTGCTGAGCGTCTAGGCCTTGTCCATCAGGAAGCCGAAGATCTTGTCCCGGTTGGGGAACAGGGCCGGCGTTCCGCCCGTGTGGACGAAGACGACCTTGTCCGTCGGATTGAAGAAGCCGGTCTTGATGAGGTCGATGAGACCGATCATGGCCTTGGCCGTGTAGACCGGATCGAGGACGATCCCCTCGGTTTGGAAAACCAGCCGGATCGTCTCGGCCACGGCCCGGTCGACCTGGGCGTAGCCCTCCCCGATGTACTCATCGAAGACGACGACGTCCCCCGGCAGGACCTCCAGACCGAGCCCGAGGGCCGCATCGGCGCCCCGGGCGATCTCCAGGACGTCGTCCGAGAAGGGCCCCTTGGGGTCCGATACGCTGACGCCAAGGACGCGGCAGCCGGCCGTCAGGGCCCGGGCGCCGACCAACAGTCCCGCCTGGGTCCCGCCCGAACCGCTGGCGTGGACGATATAGTCGGGCTCGACCCCGCCGGCCCTCATCTGCTCGAGGATCTCCGCGAACGCGGCGACGTAGCTCACGGCCCCGAGAGGCACGGTCATGTCGCCCCGGACGAGCGAGCCTCCGACCGGGACGAGATACGGCGTATGCCCTTTCCCCTGCATCTCCCGGCCGATCTCCTGCAGGACGTCCATGGCCTGGGGGGCTTTGACGACCTTGCCCTTGTCGGCCTCGACGAAACGGATGTCGGCGCCGAGGATGACGTCGAGGAGCACATTGCCGTCGGCCGTAGCCGGCTGGTCGGGCTGCTTGAAGAGCACCAGCACCGGCTTGAGGCCGAAGGTCTTGGCCGCGGCCGCGGTCTGCATGCACCAGTTGGATTGGACGCCGGCCCAGGTGATGACGACGTCGGCCTTCTTCTCGAGCATGTCGCGGACGATGAATTCGAGCTTGCGCGACTTGTTGCCGCCGAAAGCCAGGCCCGTGAGATCATCGCGCTTGACGTAGATCTCCGGCCCGCCGATCCGGGCCGAGAGACGGGCGAGCTTCCGCATGGGAGTCGGGCGATGGATGAGGTCGACCCGGGGGAAACGTTCGACCCGGCCGATGACGTCGTCGATCGTGTAGGGCATGGGGGCATCCTCCGCGGGCCTAGATTATCAGAAACAGCCGAATAAAAGAACCGTCAGGGCGGGCCCGGGAAGCCGATGAGAGCGGGTTCGGGCTCCTCGTCGAAGAGAAGAGGCGCGCTCCGGTAGAAGCGCCGGTTACCCACCCGTAGGGCGGCCCAGGCCGCGGCCGCCAGGGCCAAGAAGACGAAGCCCCGGCGGGGATCGGCCAAGATGGCTTTCTCGACGGCGGCCAGCGCCGTGCCGGCGAGGAGGACGGCTATGAGGACGGGCACGGCCGTGTACTGGAGCTTCAGGCGTCCGGGCACCCAGGAGCAGGCGAACGGCACTTTCCGGTAGCGATAGAACGCTCCCTCCACGGCGAGGACGGCGACGACCAGGCCGAAGGCGGTGTGGAGCGCGGCCGTTCGAATGTCCCAAAGGAAGGCGTGAAGGACGAACACCGCGAGGAACAACGGTCCGACATAGCCGAGAAGGACGGCCTTCTTCAGTCCGGAGGCGTAGCGGCCGCCCCGGCCCGTCTCGGTCAGGCGGAAGATCCAGTTGGCCTCGAGCGAGGCCGGCCGGTCGACGACGATCCGCACGCCGGCCACGACGGTGACGGCGATGATGATCGGCAGGACGAGAAACAACCCGTTCGCGGGCGTGAGCGACCGCAACGAGGCCCGGTTGGCGGCGAGCAGGACGAAGAGGATGGCCGATCCCACGGCCTGGTAGTAGACGAGCGACATCCGGTGACGCGGGCTCGATCGCAGCGTGCCCGAGAAGAAACCGTGGACGGCCCGCTCTTCGGGCCCGCGGAAGAAGGCCGCGGCGAGGGCCCGGCGGACGGTCTCGCGGAGCCCGAAGAAGGCCGGCCTTCCCTTCCGGACCTCGAGCGTCTTGAGGACGTGGCGGCGGTAGCTCAGAGCGCTCGAGCCCAGGAAAGCCGCGAAGGACAGGGCCAGGGCCAGCCCGGCCGTCCGGGCCTGAGCCTCGAAGACCGCGTCGCGCGTGCCGAGCAGAACCTCGTAGAGCCCTACGAACCACAGGGGCGGGAAGCGGAACACGAAGGGATGCCGCGTTTCCTTGAGGAGCTCGAGGTCGTGGAAGGCCCGCCCGACGACCGACGGCGCGGCCACGAAGCTCAGGAGGAGGAAGACGAAGGCCGCGATCAGCGCGAAACGGACGACGAGGGCGGCCCGCCGGTAGAGCCCGTCCGGGAGGACGGCCGCCAGCAGGACCTGGAGCAGCACGACCGCGAAGAACACCGCGAAGCAGGCCGCGAAGCCGGCCGCGAGATGGGCGGCGACGTAACGCGCGGCCATGGGGACGGTGTCGGCCCGCCACTGTGTCAGGTAGATCGAGAAGAGGACCGACGACAGGCTGGTCATGGCCGTCGAGAAGGTGGCCGTGAAGAGGACGAACGAGGCCAGCTTGGCCGCGAACAGCGTCTTCAAACGCACGGGCAGGGGCGTCAGGTTGAGGAAGTCCCGCCGGTCGGGAAAGAGCACGTCCCATTCGAGCAGGGTGACGACGCCGAAGACGAGCATCATCAGGGTGAAGATGTAAGTCTTCTCCTGCCAGGACCGGCCGATGTCGGGAACAAAATGATACTTGAAGAGCATGAGCTCGGAGGCCCAGAAGAAGAAGACGGCCAGGAGCGCGAGGGAGACGAAGAGCCTCTCCTTCATCTGGTCCTCGAACTCGACCAGGTCGTTGTGGAACATGCGGCCGAAGAAATGACGGGTCAGGAGCGCGAACGGCCCGAGCCCGGCCCCCATTCCGGCCACCGGCCTAACCCGTCCCTTTCATGGCCCGGACGAGACGCCCGGCCACCTCGTCGGTGTCCTCGTGGAGGACCAGCTGGCTGAAGATCTCGGCCAGGGAGGGCAGGTGCATGAGATGGCGGAGGTTCTCGACCGAATCGTTGGCCACGATCTGTCCCTTGTGCAGGATGATGACCTTGGTGCAGATCTTCTCGGTGACCTCGAGGACATGGGAGGAATAGATGATGATCTTCCGCTCGGCCGCCAGCCGGCGGATGAGATCGCGGACGACGAGGGCCGTCGTCACGTCGAGCCCGGAGAGCGGCTCGTCGAGGAGCAGGACGTCGGGATCGTGGAGCAGGGCGGCCGAGAGCAGGACCTTCTGGCGCATGCCCTTGGAGAAGGAGGCCACGGGGCCGTACATGTCCTCCTCGAGGTCGAAGACGCGAAGGAAGGCCAGGGCCTTGTCCCGGACCTCCGCCTCCTTCATGCCGCGCAGCCGGCCGACCAGCCGCAGGTAATCGAAGGCGCTGAGATGGGGGTAGATCTCGGACTGCTCGGGCACGTAGCCGAGCCGTCCTTTGAAGGCCCGGAGATCGGCCTTGATGTCCCGGCCCTCGAAGCGGATCTCCCCGCGGGTCGGCTCGAGCAGGCCGGCCAGCATCCGGATCGTGGTCGTCTTGCCGGCCCCGTTCGGCCCGAGATAGCCCAGGACCTCGCCCGGCGCGAGCGTGAAGCTGACGTCCTTGACGACCGTGATAGCCGAGAATTTCTTGGAGACGCCCCTGAGCTCGAGCATGGTCCTAATTACCGGGGCTGCAACTCCCGTGCCAAACGGAAGGCCGGGGGGAACGGAGGCCCGCTCCCCCGTCGCGGGGCCCGGATGCCGGCCCGGCCCCGCGGACGGGCGTAAACCGATTTTACAATCCCAGCGGCTTCAATATCGAGGGTCGCCCAGGACGATGGCGCCCGTGGACCAGGTCTTCCCGTCGACGACGAGCTCGACCCTGTACTCTCCCGGCCGGACCGGGAAGGAGGCGAACCCGGTGTCGCCCCCGGCCCCGCCGTAGCCGGCCTCCCTCGCCCGCCGCGCGAACTCCTGGGCGGCCTGCTTTTCTTCGGGCGTCCGTTCGCGACGGCCCGTCAGGTTCCAGCGGACCGTGTTGAGCCCGACCTCGGACTTCCCGGCGATCTCGTTGACGAGCATCGTCCCGGCGTAGATCCGGACCTTGACGGCTTCCTTGGGCTTGGACCTGAGGAGGTAAGAGATGGCCGCTCCCGCGGGCTCGCTCTCCCCGGCGAAGTTCGACGCGCTCGATTCCCGGCGGTCCTGGCCGATCCAGCGCACGGCCGGCTGCACCGCGAAGAGGTGGACGTCCGCGGCCAGGACCGCCGGCGTCAGCTCCTGCAGGGGCTTGATGTCGGCGATGTAGGCCCCGCGGCCGTGCGTGGCGACGATGAGCTCGGCCTCGCGCGGTTGGACCTTGAGATCGTGCACCGGCTGGGTCGGCATGTCGTTCTTCATCTTCAGCCAGGTCTGGCCGGCGTCGAGCGAGACATACACGCCGAAATCCGTGCCGGCGTAGAGCAGGTTCGGGCTCTTGGGGTCCTCGCGGACGACGTTGACCGGGCCTTCGGCCAGGCCGGCGGCGAGCGAAGTCCAGGAAGCGCCGTAGTCCATCGTCTTGTAGACGAACGGCCGGAAATCGTCGTTGCGGAATCCGGTGTAGCTGAGGTAAGCCGTGGCCGGGTCCGAGGGCGACGCGGCGACCCGGCTGACCCAATATCCGGGGGCGCCGGGGATCCTGTCGTTGAGCTTGGTCCAGGCCTTCCCGTTGTCCCGGGTGACCCAGACGTTGCCGTCGTCCGTGCCGGCCCACAGCAGCCCGGGGACGAGGGGCGACTCGTCGAAGGTGGTGATGGTGCAGTACTGGATATTGCCGTCGCCGCCCTTGCCCTCGACCGTGAGCTTGGCCGGGTCGTTGGTCGTGAGATCGGGGCTGATCTCGGTCCAGGTGTCGCCGCGATTGGTCGACATGACGACGATGTTGCCGCCGTGGTAGACCGTGTGGCCGTCATGGGCCGAGACGAGGATGGGCGAGCACCAGTTCCAGCGCGTCTCGGGCTTCAGCCGCTGGTAGGCGATGCTCTTCGACTCGCCGGTGACGAGGTCGATGCGGCTGAGCGGGCCGAACTGGGACTCGTTGTAGAGCGTCCGGTTGTCCGTGCGGTCGAAGACGTTGTACATCCCGTCCCCCCCGCCCAGGTTGAACCAGTCCTCGAGGCGGATGGGCGGGCCGGACGCCGCCGCTCCTCCCCCGTACCCTCCCCCTCCCCCGCCGCCGACCTTGGTGCTCGGGCCCATCAAGTTGCCGTTGTCCTGCAGGCCGCCGGCCACCCGGTAGGGCCAGGACATGTCGTAGTCGATGGCGTAGAACTGGGCCAGCGGCAGGAAGTCGGGGTGGTACCAATTCTTCCCGCCGTCCCAGGTGACGCCCAGGCCGTGGTCGTAGCCGAGCAGCATATGACGGCTGTCGCCGGGATCGATCCAGAGGGCGTGGTTGTCGCCGCCGAAACGGAACGGGTTCGTCCAGGTCTTGCCGCCGTCGCGGCTGGCCAGGACGCCGACGCTGAGGACGTAGACGACGTTTTCGTCGTTGGGGTCGACGACGATCTGGCCGTAGTAGTAGCCGGGATTGCCGCCGATGGGGCGTTTCTCCGGATTGACCTTGGTCCAGGTCGCCCCGGCGTCGGCGGACCGGTAGATCTCGCCGTCGATCATGCCCGCGCTCGATCTCCCTTCGAGGACCTCTCTATAGCGGTCGGCGGCCGATATCCCGGGCTTGTTGGCGTTCTCGATCTCGGCGTAGAGGATCCTGGGGTCCTTGGGATAGACGGCCAGGCCGATGCGCCCGATGACGCCGTCCGGCAGCCCGTTCGTGAGCTTGCTCCAGGACTTGCCGCCGTCGGTCGTCTTGTGGATGCCGGAGCCCGGCCCGCCGATGCCCCAGGTCCAGGGCCGGCGGAAGCGGTCGTAGGCGGCCGCGTAGAGGGTTTCCGGGTCGGAGGGGTCCATGACCAGGTCGACGGCGCCGACGGCCCGGCCGTCGACGACGACGTCGAGGACCTTGACCCAGGTCTTCCCGGAATCGGTGGTCTTGAATACGCCTCGCTCGGGATTCTCGGAATAGAGATGGCCCAGGGCCGCGACGTAGACGGTCCCGGGATCGGCCGGATGGATGACGACGCGCCCGATATGGTGGGATTCCCTGAGGCCCATGTTCGTCCAGGTCTTCCCGGCGTCGGTCGACCGGTAGACGCCGTCCCCCCAGTAGGTCGAGCGGGAGTTGTTGGCTTCACCCGACCCCAACCAGAGGACATCGGGGTTCGAAGGGGCCACGGCGATATCGCCGATCGAGAAGACCTTCTCGCTCTCGAAGAGCGGCTCGAAGGTCTGGCCGTTGTTCTCGGTCTTCCACAGGCCGCCGGAGGCCGAGGCCGCGTAGAACGTGTGGGGCTTCTGGAGGGGCACCGCGAAGTCGACGAACCGGCCGCTCTGCTGGGTCGGTCCGATCGACCGGAAATCCAGCGCCTTGAGGACGGCGGCGGCGGCGAGGGAGCCGGCCGCCGGCGCCTTGCCTTTGCCCGCAGCGCGGCCCTGGGCCGGCGCGGACGAGGGCAGGGCGAGGGACAGAGCCAGGATCAGGACGATGGGAAGCGCGATCTGTTTCTTCATCGGACGGTCCTCCTTGTCGAGCGTTCTCAGGCCTCGGCGCGCCGGTAGACGACGTTCCGGTCGGCCAGGTCGGCCATGACGGACCGGAAGGCGTCCTCGTCGGCGCCGATGTGCTCCGGGGCGACGATCCCCTTCCGGGCGAACCGGCCGGTCAGGATGAGCCGGGCGGTCGCGGTCGCCGGGAATCCGGTCGTCCGGGCCATGGACGAGAAACCGGTCGACCGGTCCCGCCGGTCGAACAGGTCGTAGGCGTAGCGCTTCGGCAGGCCGTTCTCGTGCCCGGCCACGACGATGCGCATGATGGTGAACTCGTCGTCCTCTTCGTCGAGGTGCCAGTGTTTGAAGAGGACGGCCGAGGAGACGTCGACGGGCCGGACGCGGACGCCCCGGACCTCGATCTCTTCGGTGTCGAGGAAGCCGCTGGCCCGCAGGGCCCGGACGCGTTCGACGTGGCCCGGGTAGCGCAGGGTCTTTTCGATCATGTTCGGCACCTTCATCGTCTTCAGGAGCGACCGCAGGCCGTCCGAGTTGAAGGCCTCCAGCGTGCCGACCTCCGGGAACTCCAGGAGCTCGACGTCCGAGAGGGCCGGGCGGACGACGACGTGACCGTTCTCGACGTAGCGGGCCGGCCGGGTGTATTCCTCGATGACGTCGGCCGGGGAGAACGGGGCCTTGTACTCGAACGGGAACTCGCGGCGGAACGGCAGGCCGCCGACGTAACACTCGAACCGGCCGACGGCCATGCGCGCGGCATGGTAGCCGAGGATCATGTTGTCCATGCCCGGGGCGACGCCGCAGTCCACGACGGCGGTGACGCCGGCCGACCGGGCCGCCTCGTCGAGGAGGAAGGCGTCCTCGGGGAAGAACGAGATGTCGACGACGTCCTTGCCGGCGGCGATGACGGCCTCGAGCGTCACGAAGCCCATGGAGCCGGGGACGGCGCCGACGACCAGGTCGCAGTCGCGGACGAGGCCGCGGACGGCCGCCGCGGAAGCCAGGTCGGCCTGGAGGCGCTTGACGGGAGTCCCTTCGAGCCGGCGCAGGTTGGCCGGGTTGACGTCGACGGAGGTGACCTCGAAATCGGCGGCCAGGTCGGCGGCCATGACCCGGCCGACCATGCCCGCGCCCAACACGACGATCTTCTTCATGTGCGCTCCTATCCGTGTCTGCGGTATCCGAACGTCTTTTATAAACCAGGACGGCCCGGGATTCAACTCAATAAACGCCCGTCTCCTCGACGACCTCGGCCAGGATACGGACATTCGCGGCGGGCGTCCGCGGGGCGATCGAGCAGGCCGAGCTGAGGATGAAGCGTCCCCCGGGCTTGCCGACGGCCACCCGGCAGCGGGCGTCGGCCCGGACCCGCCCGGGATCCCCTGCGAGGAGAACGTGGACCGGATCGAGGTTCCCTTTGATGAAGGCCGACTTCCCGATCCGCCGCTTGGCGTCCGCCAAGTCGACGCGGCCGAGCGGCGGGGGGTCGAGGCACTCGATCCCCGAGACGCCGGACGCGGCCATGAGCTCGAGCCGGTCGTGGACGTCCCCGCAAGTATGCAGGTAGGCCCGGGCGCCCCGGGATTCGACGGCCCGGGCGACGCGGGATTCGTGGGGCAGGACGAAGGCCCGGTAGAAGTCCCGCGAGACGAAGCCGGCTCCGGCGAAGGGAGACGAGATCTTGACGGCGTCCACGCCCAGGCCGGCCAACCCCCCGGCAAGGGCGACGACGCCGTCGGTGAGCCTCTCCAGGACCGCGGCCGCGCGGCCGGGATCCTCGACGGTCCCGACCATGGCTTCCTCGAAGCCGAAGAGGTCGAGGAAGTAGTCGAACGGCGAGGTCACCTCCCCGTGCACGGAGAACTCACCGCCGGCCCGTCCGAGGACCTCGGCGACGGCGTCATAGAGCCGGTCGGGGTCGAGGAGGAAGCGCAGCCCCTGAGAGACGGGGATGTACGCGGCCCGGGCCGGCAGAGAGGCGGGATCGAAACTGCTGAATCCGGGCCTGGCCGGCGTCGCGGCCGGCCGGAAGACGGGCAGGTCGTCGAAAGGAAAGAAGGTCTCGTCGCCCGACCTCCAGCGGACGCGCTCCCCGTCCGGCCCGCGGTCAAGGCGCTCGATCCGGCTCTCCCAGTCCGGCGGGTGGCCATGGAGGCTGACCAGGATCCCGTCGAATCGGTAGAGGGACCGCATCGCGAGAAGCCCCTCGACGAAGTCCGGCGCGGAGTGCCAGAACCGCGACGGCGGGATGCCCGTTCGAAGGAGCATGTGGCCGACGCTCATCTGGCACATCACCGGCACCCGGTCGGGAAGCGCTCCCGACATCGCCGCGGCCATTCTCTGTTTCGGTGTCAACGCTCGCGCCTTCGCCCGGCAGGATAGTCCGGCCCGCGGCCGCGGTCAAGCGGGCGCCGGTTTACAGGAGGCGTTCCGGGGGATTATGATATCCCGAACGAGATCGAAGACATGACCACACGACTCCGCGTATTCGCGATCGCGCTCCTGGCCGACCTCTTCCCCGGATGGTCCGGCTTCCGGGTGAATGGGCTGAAATTCTCGGTCGGCACGGGCCTTCGCTATGTCGTCAATAAACGCGATGGGACCGCCCTGCGCCTGGACCTGGCTTGGGGCCGGGCCTGCTTCGGGCTCTACCTGACGGCCAAGGAAGCTTTTAAAAGTCTCTCTTATCTGATCTCCGACGTGCAGTGGGGGCAGCGGACGGCCTTGATCGGGACGGCCGTGGCGCAGAAGGGGCAGTCCTTGGTCGCGGGGGCCGCCGCGGGAGCCTCGTCCTTCTTTTTCAGCCGGTTCATCGCCCGGATGATCAGGAACAGGCAAAAGGCCACGATGAGGAAGCTGATGATCGCGTTGATGAACTTGCCGTAGCCGATGGCGACGGTGTCGGACAGGTGGATGGCCAGATTGGCGAAATCGACCTGGCCGAGGAGCATGCCGATCGGAGGCATCAGCACGTCGGCGACCAGGGAGGATACGATGGTGCCGAAGGCGCCGCCGATGATGATGCCCACGGCCATGTCCAGAACGGAGCCGCGCATGGCGAATTCCTTGAATTCTTTGAACATCCGGACCTCCTGGAGTGACGTTCCCGATTCCTTATATAAAAAGCGCCCGAGGACTGTCAATACTTGACGGTCGGGAAGGAAGAGATCCTCAGCCTGACGCAGCCCATGGGGACGAGGTCGATCTCTTCGATCGGTCCCTCCCCCTCGGCGGGGCTGGCCGGGACGGGCCCCGCCATCCGCCCCTCCGGACGCCAGCCCGGGACGCGCCGGGCCTTGGCCTTGAGGACGATCGGCGCCGCGTCGGGCGCGAAAGGCTGGTAGGCGGGAGGCCGACGGGAGGCGACCCGGATCCCGCTCTCCGCGCCGCCGCCTTCCAGAACGAGGCCGTAATTCCAGGGCGTCGTCGGAAGGATCTCGCTGGCCGGCCAATCGTCCGTGCCGCCGTACCTCCGCCACTCCTCCCCTATCCGCAACGCGTACCAGAGGGGGCCGCGTCGGACCGACACGGCGCCGCGCACGGACGGCCAGTGGACGACCTCGATCCCGGGCGCGAACTCCAGCCGCACCTGGTCGCCGTGCCGCCAGGTCCGGCGCAGGACGGCGTAGCGCCCGCCGCGGAAATCCCCTTCGAGGGGACGGCCGTTGAGGACGATCCGGACGGTCCGAGCCCAGCCCGGGAGCCGCAGATAGAGGGGAAAAGCCACCGGGCGATCGCAAGCGACGCTCAGCAGGATCTCGTCGCCGAAAGGATACGCCGTTTCCTCGGAGATCTCGACCTCGGCCCCCTCGGCGACCTTGGCCCGGACCGCCGACGGCGCATAGATCGCCGCGGCCAGGCCGTTGTCGGCGGTGGCCAGCCACAGGTGCTCGGCGAACCAGGGCCAGCCGAAGGCGACGTTATGCTGACAACATCTGTAGCTCCAGGGATCGAACGACACGAGGGTGCCGGTGTTCTGGAAATCGTGCTCGCCGCCGCTGTCGCACGAGATCAAGTTGGCCGCGGTGAGATAGTGGAGGCCCTTGAGGTCGGGGGTCATCGAGGCCGGCAGGGAGTTGAAGGCCACCTCCTCGGCCCGGTCGGCCCAGACCGTCCCGCCGGTGATCTTGAGCAGCGACTCGAAGCTGGCCATGAACTCGACCATGGTGCAGGTCTCGGCGCCCTGGCGGGGGTCCTCGTGGCCCGGCCGGATGTTCTCGTCGGCGCCGAACATCCCGCCCGGCTGGCGGCCGTAGCGGTCCATGACCTGGCGGTAGTTGCGCTCGACGGTCTCGAGCAGGCCGGCGTCGCGCGTCTGTTGGAAGAACAGGCCGGGATAGCGGAAGCCCATGGCGATGTTGACGCCGTGGTAGAACGAGCTCTCTTCCCAGTGCGCGTCGCGCTCGGCGCTGAGGATGGGCGATGCCCAATCCGCCGTCCGGGCGTTGATCTTCCTGGCCAAGTCGAGCAGGAAGCCCTCCCCGGTCCGGTTGTAGAGCCAGTAGACGCTCTCGAGGTTCTCCCCGCCCCGGAGCTTCTGCCAGCTCCCGGGGAGGAGCTGATCTTCGGGCAGGTGGAGCTCGAACTGAAAATAGCGGCTCATGAGGTCCAGCACCCGCCGGTCACCGGTAGCTTCGTGGTAGCTCTGCAGGGCGGCCAACATGACCATGTTCGGCCAGAGGTCCAGGGCGGCCCGGTTGTCGGCCGGACCGAAGTAGCCGTCCCGCGCCTGGGATCGAAAGGCATACCCAAGCCAGCGCTCGGTCTCCTTGCGAGCGGCCGCGTCCTTGAGCAAGTAGCCGAGGTCGCCGTAACCCTTGAGCCAGTAGGGCATCTCCTCCCAGCCCTTTCCCTTCATCGTGATCCAGCCGCTGTCGTCGCCGAGGAAGCGGCTGATCTCGGCGAGCCGGCCGGTGAAGCCGTCCCGCATGAGCCGGAGCTGGGCCATGAGCCAACCCCGCGGCTCGATCGTTCCGATCGGCAGCTTGACGAGCGGGTTCACCGTGAGCGGCGGCCGGTTCGACGGGTAATGGCGATTCGGGGCAACCGCCGGAGGAACGCCGACCGCGGTCGCGGCGGCCCCGTCCGGAGGGTCTTCCGGCGCGCCGGCCCGTGTGGCCAGGAAGGCGAACGCGAACAGGACCGCCGGGATGACGAGGTGTTTCATAGCGCCCCTCCGCCGACCCCCGGGCCGGGCCCGGCGTCAGCAGGGACGGCGCTGGGTCCTGAGCGTGTCGTGGGTCGTCTTCTCGTAAATATAGGGCTTGACGGCCTCGTAGTCAACGACGCCGTCCCGGCAAAGCCTGGCGAGGGATTGGTCCATGGTCTGCATGCCCTCGGCGGCCGAGGTCTGGAGGGTCTGGTAGATGGCCTCGACCTTGCCGGCCCGGATATTGTTGCGCACGGCGGCGTTGGCCAACATCAGCTCGCAGGCGGCCACCCGGCCGGTCCCGTCCTTGCGCGGCAGGAGGACCTGGGAGACGACGCCGAGGATGGTCGAGGCGAGCTGGGTCCGGACCTGCGGCTGCTGGTCCGTGGGGAAGACGTCGACGATGCGGCTGACGGTCTGGGCCGCGCTGGCGGTGTGGAGCGTGCCGAAGACGAGGTGCCCCGTCTCGGCCGAGGTGATGGCGATGCCGATCGTCTCGTAATCGCGCATTTCGCCGATGAGGATGATGTCCGGGTCCTGGCGCAGAGCGTACTTGAGGGCGTTGCGGAACGACAGGGTGTCGCCCGTGGACCCGACCTCGCGCTGGGTCACGTAGGACATCTTGGAGTTGTGCAGGTACTCGATCGGGTCCTCGATCGTCAGGATGTGGTCCCGGCGGGTCCGATTGATGGCGTCGACGAGGGCGGCGAGCGTCGTCGACTTGCCCGAGCCCGTCGGCCCGGTGACCAGGACGAGGCCCCGCTTGGCCCGGGTGAACTCGGTCGCCGCAGGCGGCAGTCCCAGCTCCTCGAGACCCGGGATCCGGTCGGCCAGGGCCCTGACGGCGGCTCCCACGCTGCCGCGGCTGGCGTGGATGTTGACCCGGAAGCGTCCGACGCCGGCGATGCCGTAGCCGAAGTCGAGCTCGTTACGGCTGGCCGGATCGTTCTCGAACATGTTCCTCTGGTGGACGGTCAACGCGGCGAAGATGAATTCCTTGAGGGCGTCGGGCGTGAACCGGTCGACGTCGGTCTGAGGCTCGAGCTCGCCGCGGATGCGCAGGGCCGGGTGCAGGCCGGCGATGAGGTGGAGGTCGGACGCCTTGCGCTCGACCATGCGCTTGAGGAGGTCGTTGAAGGTCATGCTCCTGCCTTTCGGATAGGTCAGGATACAGGCTCCCCGAACGGGGCGCAACACCGCCCGCGGTGAAATCGCCTTCACCTCCCGGGAGGAGGGCCGGACCGGGCCGCGCTACCAGGCGATGCCGTAATCCTCGCCGTAGTCGCTGCTGCCGCCCCAGAACGTGCCGTGGACCCGGTCGAAGTAGATGGCGTTGATCGGGCCGGAGGTGCGTTTCTTGGCCGTGAGGACATAACCCATGGTCCGGAGCTTCTCCCGGATATCGGCCGGGAGGCTCTCGTTGACGTCGAGCTTGCCCGGGAAGGTCTTGTGGAGGCCGAAGGAATCGTGCATCTGGTAGCTCGTGATGTTCGGCGCTTCGCAGGCCTCCTGGACGTTCATCCCGAACTCGACGACATCGAGGAAGAACTGGAGCAGGTTCTGGTCCTGGGTGTCCCCGCCCTGGACGGCGAAGGACAGATAAGGCTTGCCGTCCTTGGTGGCCAGGCCCGGGGTCAGGGTGGCCCGGGGCCGCTGGCCGGGGGCGATGACGTTGAACGGGTTCCGGCTCGCGTCGAGGACGAAGCTCTGGGCCCGCTGGCTCATGCCCACGCCGGTCCGGCCGGCGATGACACAGGGGACCCAGCCGCCGCTCGGGGTCACGGAGACGGCCCAGCCGGCCTTGTCCGCGGCCTGGATGGATGTCGTGCCGCCGCGGAAGGACTCCTCGAAGACCGCGGCCTGGCCCGGGTCGAGCGCCGCCGCGTCCCCCCTCCCCCACTCGAGCCAGCGATCGAGGTGCCGGAGGTAGGGATTCACTTTTCCTTCGTAGGGATAGGGATCCCCGGGCTTGACGTCGGGATCGTTGCGGTCGCTTCGGAGTAGCCGGAGGCGATCCCGGGCATAGTCTTTGGACAGGAGCCCGCGGAGGGGCTCCTCGGGGGGGAAGTACGGGTCGCCGTAATAGAAATCGCGGTCGGCGAAAGCCAGGTTCATGACCTGGTAGAGCGTATGGATGTAGGCGGCGCTGTTGAAGCCCAGGGCCTTGAGGTCCAGCGTCTCGAGCATGTTGAGGGCTTGGAGCATCACCGGGCCCTGGACCCAGCTCGTCAGCTTGTAGACCTCGATGCCCTTGTAGCTCGTCGAGACCGGCTCCTCGATGTGGACCTTCCAGCGGGCCATGTCTTCCAAGGTGATCAGCCCGCCCTGTTCGGCGGAGCCCCGGACGAACTCCCGGGCGATGTCCCCCGTGTAGAAGCGGCCGTAGGCGGCATAGATGGCTTCCTTGCGGCCTTTTCCCGCGGCCAAGGCCGCGCGCTCGGCCTCGACGAGCTTCTTCAGGGTTTCGGCGAGGTCGGGCTGGCGAAAGATCTCCCCGGCCTCGGGGGCTTCCCTTGTCTGCCCGAGGTGCGGCAGAAAGACGGCCCGCGAATAGGGCCACGACTTGATACGCTCCTTGTGCCTCTCGATCGAATCGGCCGTCTCCCGCTCCATGGGATAGCCCTCGGCCATGCGGATGGCCGGGGCCAGGACCTCGGCCAGGCTCATCGTCCCGTATTCGGCCAGCATGGTCAGGAGGCCGCCGGGGGTCCCGGGGGTGACGGCCGAGAGGACCCCGTACTCGGGCGGGAACTCGTAGCCCTTGGACTTGTAGAACTCCGGGGTCGCCCCGCTGGGCGCGACCCCGAGGGCGTTCAGGGCGACGACGTTGTTCGTCCTCGGATCGAAGATGAGGGCCTGGGTCTCGCCTCCCCAGCTCAGGACGTCGTACATGGTACAGACGGCCCCGAGCATGGCGCAAGCCGCGTCGACGGCGTTGCCGCCCTTGGCGAAGATCATGGCCCCCGCAGTCGCGGCCAGGGGCTTGCCGGTCACGGCCACCCATTCCCGGCCGTGAAGGACGGGTTTCTCGGTCCTTTGGGCGAAGGTGCCCCCCGCGGCGAGCGCGAACAGCGCGATGAAGGCGATGGGAAAAAACATCTTCATGGATCGACCTCTTTCATTGGGGATCGGGATCCTTACCGCTCCCCACGGCGGTCCTCAGCGATCGAAGGGCCCGGGGTCCCAGACGACCCCGAGGGCGACGCCCCGGCCCGTGCAGGCGACGACGGGGACGATCTTCCGGCGCCGTTCGTGGTTCCGCACGACCAGCCGGGCGATAACGTGGCCCAGGACCGCCCCGACGAGGACATCGGACGCCCAGTGCCGGTCCAGGGCCATGCGCGACAGGCCGACCGATCCGGCTACGGCGTAGGCCAGCACGGGGACCCAGGGCTCGCGGCGGTACTGCATGGCCACGACGGTGGCCAGGGCGAAGGCCGTGGCCGTGTGGCCGGACGGGAAAGACACATAGCCGCCCTTGGTGTCGGGGTCGTAGCGCTTGACGAATCCGACCGGCCCGGACCAACGGTCCTCCCCGTCGGCGAAGAAAGGCCGCTGCCGACCGGTGAGGCCCTTGAGGAAGTTGTCGACGAGGAAGGTTTGGAGCATGGCGCTCATCGCGAGATAGCCGGTCTCCCGGGCCTTGGGATCCCGGAATAGGAGGCCGGCCCCGAAGAAAGCCCCGGCCGCCGTCCAGGCGCCCGGACCGCCCATCACCGTGACCGCGGAGGCGGCGTCCCCCACCCAAGGGCGCGCGCCGGCAAAGTCCTGCACGCCGTCGCGAAGGCCTTCGTCCGCGGCGATGAGGAAGGCCGTCGCGGCCGTCAGGACGACGAGGGGGGCGACGTCCTTCTCCTTGAGACGGAAGGGCGCCGTCCAGATCTTCCCGGCGTCCTTCAGGAATTCCCGGACCGGCTGGTCCTGGGCCGCGCAAACAGCGCCCAGCCCGAAGAAGAGGGCCACCCCGGCCGCCGTCGCGCGCGCGCACATCCCCCGTTCCATGGTCTTCGGGCCGATTATACCGCATCCCGGTCCGAATTCTATCCCCGGGATTTTCCTTGTGCTATAATACGGCCCTTTGCCGGGGGCTTCCGACAAAGGGCCAAGGAGAACGGACGCTCATGCATCGCATCGAACAACACCCCATCCTGCCCATCCCCGCGCGATCCAAGATCTCCTTCATGTGGCAGGGCCAGGCCCTGGAGGCATTCGAAGGCGAGACCCTTTCATCCGCGCTCTTCGCCGCCGGCGTGCGCGTCTTCGGACACCACGCCAAGGACGGCGCGGCCCAAGGCATCTTCTGCGCCAACGGCCAGTGCGCCCAGTGTCTCGTCCTCGCCGACGGCATTCCCGTCAAGTCGTGCATGGAGCTCGTCCGGCCCGGCGTCCGCGTGGAGCCCGTGGAAGGCCTGCCCGAGCTGCCCCGGGTCGACGCCCGGGCCGCGGCCCGGATCGCGCCCGAGCCGATCGAGACCGTCCGTGTCCCCGTTCTGATCATCGGCGGCGGCCCGGCCGGGCTCTCGGCCGCGATCGAGCTCGGCCGGCGCGGCATCTCGACCATCCTCATCGACGACAAGCACCGCCTCGGCGGCAAGCTCGTCCTGCAGACCCACCGCTTCTTCGGCTCCGTCGAGGCCGTCTTCGCCGGGACCCGGGGCATCGACATCGCCACCCGGCTCGAGTCCGAGGTCCGTTCGTTCCCGGCCGTCCGGGTCTGGCTCCAGAGCTCTGCCCTGGCGGTCTTCAGCGACCGGAAGGTCGGCGTCCTCGTCGAGGGCCGGACCTACGTCCTGATCGATCCGGAAGTCCTCCTGGTGACCTCGGGGGCGCGGGAGAAGAACCTGGCCTTTCCGGGCAACACCCTCCCCGGCGTCTACGGGGCCGGCGCGTTCCAGACCCTCGTCAACCGGGACCTCGTCCGGCCGACCGGCCGGCTGTTCATCGTCGGAGGCGGCAACGTCGGGCTCATCGCCGGCTACCACGCCCTGCAGGCCGGCATTGCCGTGGTCGGTCTCGTCGAGGCCATGCCCGAGTGCGGCGGCTACAAGGTCCACCGGGACAAGCTGGCCCGGCTGGGCGTGCCGATCTACACCTCGCATACCGTCGTCAGCGCCAATGGCCGGGACTCCGTCGAGTCCGTCACCATCGCCGGGGTCGACGAGCGGTTCCGCCCGGTCGCCGGCACCGAACGGTCCTTCGACTGCGACACCCTGCTCATCGCCGTCGGGCTCGATCCCGTCGACGAGTTCTTGCACAAGGCCCGCGAGTTCGGCCTGGCCGTCTTCGCCGCGGGCGACGCCGAGGAGATCGCCGAGGCCTCGGCCGCCATCTTCTCGGGCAAGATCCGGGGCCTCGAAGTGGCCCGGGCCCTCGGCCACGACGTCGGCGAGATCTCCCCCGATTGGTACCGCACCGCGGACATCCTCAAGTCCCGGCCGGGAACGACGGTCCCGGAGCGCGTCCCCGGCCGGCGAGTCGGGCGTCTTCCCGGTCATCCACTGCCATCAGGAGATCCCCTGCGACCCGTGCACGGCCGTCTGCCCCAACGACCTCATCGAGATCGAGCCATCCGACATCCGGCTCCGGCCCGGGTTCGTCGCCTCGAAGGGCGGCAAGGGGTGCACGGGCTGCGAGAAGTGCGTCGCCATCTGTCCGGGGCTGGCCATCACCCTCGTCGACTACCGCAAGGACCCGGAGTTCCCGACGGTGGCCATCCCCTTCGAGTTCCTCAAGGAAGCGATCAAGCCCGGCGATCACGTCGTCGTCGAGGACACCGAGGGCGGCGTCCTCGGGCGGGTCGAGGTCGGAGCGGTCAAGGCCCTCAAGGCCAACGACCGCACCGTCATCGTCAAGGTCCGGGCGCCCAAAGCCTATGCCAAGAGGATCGCGGGCATCCGGGTCCAGCCGGCCGGGACGGGAGAGCCCCTCGCCCACCCCGCCGGGCCGACCCCCGACGACGCCGTCGTCTGCCGCTGCGAGCGCGTGACGGCCGGCGAGATCCGCCGGCTCATCCGCGAGGGCGTCCGCGACGTCAACGAGATCAAGGCCGTCACCCGGGCCAGCATGGGATCCTGCGGCGCCAAGACCTGCACCCCCCTGATCCACCGCCTGTTCCGCGAGGAGGGGGTTCCCGAATCCGACATCGTCGACCAGCCGAAGCGTCCCCTGTTCGTGGAAGTCCCCCTGGGGATCTTCGCCGGCCTGGCGGGAAAGGACGAGAGCCATGGCCGCGATTAGGAGCTACGACGCGATCGTGGTCGGGGCCGGCAGCGTCGGCACCCCCGCCGCCATGTCCATGGCCGAGGCGGGTCTCAAGGTCCTGGCCGTCGACCGCTTCCCCAGCGTCGGCCAGGGCTCGAACAAGCGGGCCATCGGCGGCCTGCGGGCCACCCACTCCGACCCGGCCAAGATCCGGATCTGTCTGCGCAGCCTCGAGGTCTTCGCCACGTGGGAGGAGCTCCACGGCGACAAGATCGAATGGAACAAGGGCGGCTACAGCTACGTCGCCTATCGTCCCGAGGAGGAACGCATCCTCAAGGAGCTCTTGGCCGTCCAGAAGCCGTGCGGCCTGAACATCGACTGGCTCGAGGCCGGCGATCTCCTCGAGGTCATCCCCGACCTCGCCCCGGACGGGCTCGTCGGCGGCACCTATTCGCCCGACGACGGCAATGCCTCGCCCCTGCTCGCCGTCCATGCGTTCTATGCGAGGGCCAGGAAGCTCGGGGCCGAGTTCCGGTTCGGCGAGGTCGTCACCGGTCTCGTCGTCGAGGGCGGCAAGGTCCGTGGCGTGCGGACCGACAAGGGCGAATACGCGGCCCCGATCGTCGTCGACGCCGCCGGGCCGTGGGGAGCCGAAGTGGCGGCCATGGCCGGGATCGAGGTCCCGGTGAAGCCGGATTCCCACGAAGCGGCGGTGACCGAGGCCGTAGCCCGTTTCCTCGGGCCCATGGTCGTCGACATCCGTCCCGTCGCCGGATCGGCCAACTACTACTTCTACCAGCACGACACCGGGCAGATCATCTTCTGCATCACGCCCCAGCCCAGCATCTGGGGCCTGGACACGCGGGAAACAAGTTCGTTCCTGCCCATGGTCGCCTCTCGCATGGTGGCCGTCATCCCCCGTCTCCGCAACCTCCGCGTCCGGAGGACCTGGCGGGGGCTCTATCCCATGACCCCGGACGGTTTCCCCATCGTCGGCTGGGCCCGCGAGCTCGAGGGCTTCATGCTGGCCGTCGGGATGTGCGGCCAGGGCTTCATGCTCGGCCCCGGGCTGGGCGAGCTCATGACCCGCATGGCCCTCGGCCGGAGCACCGATGGGGACCGAGAGACGCTCTCCTACCTCAGCCCCTATCGCCAGTTCAAGGGCCAGGAGAAGCTGAAGTAGGCCTCACTTCTTCCGGCGCTCGGCGAACCCGACGGCCAGCCGCAAGAGGACGGCGACGACGGCCAGGGCAAAGACGAAGAGGCTGAGCGAAGGCAGGACCGAATCGAACGTCCGGAAATACTTCGACCAGCTGGCGCTCTTGAGGAAGGCCGCGTGGGCCGCGGCCAAGGACAGCCCGGCATACCCCGCGTAGCGAAGGACCTTTCGCCAGGTCCCGTTCCCGATCCGCTTCCTGGCCCGTTCGTTCGAGATGACGGCCATCGCCGCGAAGAGGGCCAAGGCGGCCCAGCCGGCGGCTTCGGCATGGAGATCCACCGCCTTCGGCTCAACGTGGAGGCCGACGGTCGGCAGGATGACGTGGTCGAGGGCGCCGTGGACGAAGCCGAGCCAGAACCCCGCGAGCCCGTAGGGCTTGCGGAGGGCCATGGCTTTTCCGGGCCGGCGCGAGAAATAAGACCGGGCCGTGAGGAGCATCGACAGGGCGAGGAGCAGGAGGGCCGCGACGCCGAGCGATTTGTTGACGAGGGTCAGGTCGAAGCGCCAGATCCCGTCCTTGAAATACTGACGGACGAAGAAATAGAGACAGCCGAAGGCCGTGGCCGCGGCGGCCAGGGTCCAGGCGCTGCGGTCGAGAGGACTTCCGGGCTCCGATCTTGCCATGCCTTCTCCTGTCGCTCGTGTCGGGCGCTCAAGGTCAACGATTATAGCCGATGCGGGGCCCTGCGGCCAAACCGGCCGGGACGGCAAAAGGGCCTGATCACCCGAAGACGAGCTCGCCGAAGAATTCGGGACGATGGAAATCGGGTCTGGGCGTCCCGACCGGGCTCCAAGCCCCGTAATGAGGGATCGGGGTTTCGTCGCCGCACTTGTAGAAATTAGCCGCGGCCTTGTGGCCGGGCGTAACCTCCTCGCCGTAGAGCTTCCGGAAGAGCGCGAGGGGGACCTTATATTCGACGTGCCAATTGTCGCCGACTTCGGGCCAATGCTCTTCTCCGCTGATGACGCTCATCCCGGCCAGGTCCTCGGGCCACAGGGGCTTCCGATGGTCCCGGTCGGGGCCGAAGGCGGCCAGCAGGACTCCCGCGGCGTTCATCTCGAAGTTGACGTATCCGAGCCGCGTCCCGGGGAACATGTCGACGAAGAACTCGACGCAGCTGTCCTTGTAGACGGGGTCCTGGAACTTCGTATAGCGGACGGGGGCCCGCTTCTCGCCGACCCGGAACCTGACGTAAAGGAACCAGGCCGACCAGCACAGCCGCGCCTCGACGAGGGGCCGGTAGCCGTTCGCCAGCCAGAGATATCGATCGACCGCGATCGGGGGCAACGAAGCCCATGGCTCCGGGCCGGACTCGTCGAAGCCAAAGTCCTCGACCCGCCGGACCGTGTAGGAAAGGCGTTCCGGACGGTCCTTCATTGGATCTTTCCGGTCGTGGCTTGGACGAGCTTGCCGATCGCCTGGACCACGACGAGCTCGGCATGCGCGGCCGGTTCCGCGGCCGCGGCCAGGACCTTGGCCGATCCTTCGGCCCAGGCGGCCGGCCGGCCCTCCCCCTTCACCAGCACGGACAGCGCTTCGAGGCCGATCTCGCAGGCCCGGCTCAGGCCGAGCGACAGGGGCTCGATCTCGCGCAGGGCCGGGGACGCGGCCAGGAGCGGAAGGACCGAGGCGTGGTTGTCTTTCCATCTCGCCAGCGTCACCCCGATCTCCGCGGCGACGGTCCGGTCTCTCTCCGCGAGATACCGTTCGACCTGTTTGCCGAGGGTCCGGGCCGGGAGCGATTCGGGGGCGCACGCGTCGACGAAACGGGTAAAGGGCGAAAGGCTCGTGTACGCGGCCTGGCCGTGACGTTCGTAGCCCTCGAGCGGCTCGACGGCTTCGGCCAGGATCTTCAGCGGCTCGATGGCCGCGTTTCCGGCCAGCCGCCGCAGGAGCATGTCCGGGTTCTTGAGGTGGAGCAGACCCAGCTCCTCGAGCCGGAGGCTGGCGGCCGGGAGGCGGCGGTACATGTCCTCGACGTCGCGGACCACCGCCGGGGACCAGAGCCTCTCGGCTATGGCCGCCGTGCGCGGCCAGATGCGCGAGTCGATCGTTTCCGGGGTCACCAGCTCGGACCACATCGTCGCCTCTCCGCCCAGGATGAGCGCTTTCTGGCTTTCGTCGAGGGGCGAGCCCGCCGGGATGGGATCGTTGAGATAGTGGTCCGCGGCCGGATGGCACAGGTCGATGTAATACCCGTTCGACAGGATGCCCTGGTAGCCCTTCCGGGCGGCCTCGACCAGCGACTCCTGGCCGCGCCACGAATGGATGACGATGTCCTTCGGCAGTCCGGGCTGAAGCACTTCGTCCCAGCCGACCATCTTCTTGCCGTGCCGGGTCAGGCTCTTGAGCAGGTGGCCGTTGAAATAGGCCTGGAGCGCGCCGTTGTCGGCGAGCCCGTGCTTCTTCTTGAAGGCCTGGATGGCGGGATTGGCGTCCCACTGGTGGCCTTCGACCTCGTCCCCGCCGATGTGGAGGTAGGGATCGGGGAAGAGCCCGGCCATTTCCTTGAGGAAGGCGTCGAAGAACGGATAGATGCGCTCGTCGGCGGGATTGAACGCGGGCCCGAAGATGCCGAACCGGCGCTCGATCGCGTAGGAGCCGGGGGCGCTCGCATATTCGGGATAGGCGACGAACCAGCTCGTCGAATGCCCCGGGACGTCGAATTCGGGCATGACCCGGATCCCCCGCTCGGCGGCATACTCGACGACGTCGCGGATCTGGGCCTGGGTGTAGAACATGCCGTCCGAGCCGAGCTGGTGGAGCTTCGGGAAGGCCTTGGATTCGACGCGGAAGCCCTGGTCCTCGGTCAGGTGCCAATGGAGGACGTTCATCTTGACCGCGGCCATGGCGTCGAGGTTGCGCTTGATGACCTCGACCGGATGGAAGTGCCGCCCGACATCGATGAGGAGCCCCCGCCAGGTGAAGCGCGGCCTGTCCTCGATCGCGCAGCTAGGGAAGAAATACCCGGCCTTGTCGGCGCTGAGGAGCTGGAGCAGGGTCTCCCAGCCGCGCAGGACGCCGAGGTCGGTCGCGGCCGCGAGGTCGATCCGCCCCGGGCCTACCGTGAGGGTGTAGGATTCGTCCTCTCCCGGCACGAGCCGCCCGGCCCGCTCGAAGGAGTAATGAATGCCGCCCTCGCCCGAGAGCTTCTGGGCGGCGAGCCAGTCCTGTTTCAGGAAGATCCCCGTCCGCCCGGCCAGCCGGGACATGAACCGGGCCGCGGCCTTGAAGGCCCGGCCGGTCGACGGCCCCGGGCCCCCGACGGTCAGGTTCTCGTCGACGCGGAAACGCCCGTCCCGGGCGGCCACGCTCGCGGGAACGGGCAGGAGCGTCAAGAGGGCGCCGGTCTCCGGGACGGCGGTCGCCCCGGCGGCTGGAAGGGCTCCAAGGAGACCGCTCAGGACCAGGAGGATCAGGCTGGCAAGCCTGGGGTACAGAAGACGGCGATTACGGATCATGCTCTCTCCTCCGCGCGAATTTCCACCGCGACTTTTATAGCACAGAGGAGAGACGCGGGAAAGGGCGCCCGCGCGCCGCGGGCTCAGTCCGCGATCTTCTCGACGACGATGGTCAGGTTCGAGGCCAGCGCGGCGATAGCCCCGACCGCGGCCAGAATGGGCGCGAAGACCGCCCCGACGACGCCCACGGTCAGCGGGATCTCCATGAAGGTCTTGCCGTTCTCGTCCTTCAGGATGATCCGCCGGACGTTGCCCTCGTGGATGAGCTCCTTGACCTTGTTGACGAGCTCGCCGCCCTCGATCTTGAATTCCTCGAACCTCGTCTTGGTGTCCTTTTTCTCTTCCGCCATTTCCGTTCTCCCTTCTTTCGACGATCGGGATTCCGGCCGCCGGCCGGGCGCGCCCGATCTATATATAAAATACGCTAAAGGCCGGGGAAGAGTTCCTTCAGGACGGCCAGGGATTCCGGGAAAAGGCCGGCCAGCGGGATCTCGTCCCAATCGGCGTACACGAGACGCCACTCCCCCCGTTCGTCCTTGCGCAGGTCGGCCTCGAAACGGTAGGTTGCGCCGCTCCAGCGGATGAGCTTGCGGAGCATCTCGGCGGCGCCGTGGGACAGGGCGATCTCGAACTCGACCGGGGCCCGGCCGTCCGGGGCGATCTCCCCGACGCGCGCCCCCAGGACGTGGACCACGACGCCGCGGTACCTATCGAGATAACCCGCGACGAGACGGGCCGTCGCCTCCCTGTCCCGGCCTTCTCCGTCCTCGTAATCGGCCGCCAGGAAGCGCATCAGTCCCTCGACGTCCCGTTTCTCGGCCCGGGCCGCCGCCTTCTCAATGACCTCCCGGATATGGTCCTCTTCGGAAGGGCCGCCGCAAGCCGGAGCCAGGATGCCGACGACGAAGAACGCGGCGAGGACCGCGAGCCCCCCGGCCGTCGCCCGGCTCATCCCGCGCCTCCGCCGCCTCCACCGCCGCCGCCTCCCCCGCCGCCGCTGAAGCCTCCGCCGCCGCCCGAAGAGTAATGGGCGGCCGATGTGCTGGCGTCCTGGATGGCCGTCGCCGCGTGCTCGATGCCGCTGATGACGTGGGCGATGCTCGCGACGTCCAGCATGCCCATCTGCCCCAGACCCGCCCCGGTGTACCAGACCGGGACGGCGGCCCGGTCGTCCTGGAGAATGACCGGCAGCATCTTCAGGATCTTCTTGGCGTAGCCGAACAGGATGCCGTAGACGAGGTAGTGCTCCCAGAGCTTGTAGGCTTCGGGCGGGATCTCCTTGAAGTCGGAGAAGTCGTCAAGAAAGCGCTTGAGCCCCTTCCAGTCCTCGTTCTGCCGGGCCCAGGCCATCGTCCGCCTCTTGAGGCCCGGGATGAGGGCCAGGGCCAGGATGAGCAAGACGGGGCTGAGCGTCAGGACCCCCAGGGGCGCGGAGACGGCGTAGAAGATGTTCCGGGCCTTGAGGCTCTCCGGCTCGAGGAAGCGGAGTGGGGCCGCCTCCTCCTTGACCGCTTTCGTCCATTTGGCGTACCAGGCTTGGAATTTCTGCGGCTTCCTCTTCAAGAATTTCTGGAGCTCGTCGATCGTGAACGAGGCCCCGGCCGCCGAGCCGGCGCCCGTCGCTTCTTCGAACAGGAATTCGAGGAGGGAGCGCTCGTAGGTCCGCAGGCCCTCGGCCCGGGCCAGGTCCTTCTTCAAGCTGACCGACGTCTCCACGGCCTCCTTCGTGCCGAACAGGCCCTTTTTCGTGACGTTGCGGTCGTCCATTTCCAGGTACCGGCGCCGGGCCAGGTCGAAAAGCGTCGCCGTGAAGGCCTCGGGGGTCACGGCCCGGCCCTCGCGCATGAGCGTCTGGACGATGGCCGGGGGCAGGTCCGAGGGCGGCTCGCGGACGTAGTCGGGCAGTCCCTCGAAACGGTAGTCCTTGCCGGCGGACGACCAGACGCGCAGGAAGACGACCAGCCAGAGGATGGGGCCGGCGATCTGCCAGACCCCCCAGACGCTCAGGCCCTTGAGGAGCTTGCGGTCCCGCGCCGCGGACCGGCGATCCTGCTCGGCCCTCTCCGCCTGGGCCGTTTCGACCCGCTCGATCGTGTCGCGGACATAGCCCTCCTCCTCCGCCTTGATGGCCGCGAGCGTCAAGCGGTCCGAGGGGACCCCGGCGACCATCCCGGCGGGCCAGACGACCCGGACCTCGAAGAACTGGCCGGAAGCGAGGTCGGGCGCGGAGAATCGGGCGGTCCGCTCGTCGACGACCTCGGCCCAGCCCGCGAGCGGGCCGTGGCCCCAGACCCTGAGGTCCTCACGGGCCGGGACGGCCTCGGGCAGCGTGACCGTCACCCGGACGTCGCGGGCCGGCCGGTCCCAGCCGTCGCCGACCGCCTTCCAATAGAGCTCGGTGACGTCCGGATAGCTCGTGAGGCCGCCCGTGACGCGGTAACGGATGTGGAACGTCCGCCTCTCGTCGCGGGCCGAGTAACGCCATTGGGCGCTCAGCCGCTCGCCGTCGTCGTCGATCTCGAGGGACAGGGCTGGCCTTTCTCGTCCGTGACGCCGAGCTCCGAGACGCCGACGGCGCGCCGGGCGCCGCCCTGGTCGAGCTTTATCGGGATGACCAGGTAGGCGTAGTGGAACTCCCCTTCGAATTCGAAGGTCCGGTACTCGTCGACGACGAACGAGCCGTCGGCCGCGACGGCGATCTCGATCCGGACCTCGGGGAAATAGTAATCCTTGGCCGGCGCGACGGCGCCCGAGGCCAGGCCGGTCGCGGCCAGGAGGAGCGCGGCGGCCCCGGCGATCGTCCGGGGGGATCGGAGGTTCATGAGCGTTTCCCTTCGTGTCCTGTCACGGCTTCCGGAGGAACATCTCGATGACCGGCACTTCCACGGCCGGCTTCGCGACCGGCAGCCTGAGCCGGAGGACGTCCTCGGGCTCCGCGGCCCTCGGCCCGGGGAAGAATCCGATCTCCGCCTCCTTCTCCACCATCCGGAGCTCGGAACCGTCGTGGAGGATCTGGGCGTACTCGACGCGGCCCGCGAGACCGTCGAGCGCCAGGATCCCCCCGGCCGGCCACTCGAGGACGTGGAGGTAGAGCCGGCCGGTCCTCTCGTTGAAGGTCAGGAGCCCGCCCGCCGGCCTGGGGATGTCCGCCGGGGCCTGGGTGCAGCCGTGAACGGCCCGGCCGTTGAGCGCCATCCAGTCCCCGATGCCGCGGAGACGCTCGAGGGCCCGGCCGTCGAACGTCCCCCGTCCGGTCGGGCCGACGTTGAGCAGGAAGTTGCCGCCCTTGCCCACCGTCTCGACGAGCAGAAGGATGAGCTGGCGGACCGACTTCCAGGTCGCTTCGTCGCGGTCGTAGCCCCAGGAGCCGGAGAAGGTCTGGCAGGTCTCCCACGGCACGGGCCGGCCGTCGACGGTGAGCCCCTCGCGGGGCATGAACTGCTCGGGGGTCCGGTAGTCCCAGCCGCCCGGGACGCGGAGGAGATCGAGGCGGTCGTTGACGACGATGCCGGGCTGCTTGCGCCGGATCATTTCGAGCAGGCGCTCGGAGCGCCACTCGCCGTGGCCCTTGCCGCCCGGGCCGGGGAACGAATAGTCGAGGAAGAGGGCGTCGATCCGGCCGTAGTCCGTCAGGAGCTCCTCGATCTGGCCGTAGAGATAGTCGGCGTACTTGCCGATGTCGCGGGCTTTCGCCTTGTCGGCGAACTCCGGATCGTCGCGCATCGGATGGAAGGCATCGAGAGTGTATTCGGGGTGGTGCCAATCGAGGAGGGAGTGATAGAAGCCGATCCTCAACCCCGCGGCCCGGAAGGCCTCGACGAAGGGCCCGACGAGGTCCCGCCCGCAAGGCGTGCGGGTGGACTTGAAATCGGTGAGCTTCGAGTCCCAGAGGCAGAAGCCGTCGTGGTGCTTGGTCGTCAGGACGGCATACCTCATCCCCGTCTCCCGGGCCGTCCGGGCCCAGGCCCGGGGATCGTAGAGGTCCGGGTCGAAGCGGTCGAAATACCGGGCGTAAGCGTCGTCCGTCATCCGCTCGCGGCTGCGGACCCATTCGTGGCGGGCGGCGAGGGAGTAAAGCCCCCAATGGATGAACATCCCGAAGCGGGCTTCCGTCCACCATTCCATCGCGGCCTCCTCGATCGCGGACATGCTCCCTCCTTTTTATATGAGGTCGGGTGGAAATTCAAGGATGCGGGGGTCAGGCGGCGGAACCGTTGCGGCCGCCGAAGATATGGTCCATCAGGGCGAACTCGGCGTCGGGTTCCAGGTCGGCGAACTGGAGCCCGGCCTCGAAGACCTCGCCGTCGTAGATCTCCCGGATCCAGCGGACCTCGGCCACGGCCCGGATCCGCTTGCGAGACCGCCCCAGAGTGAGATCCAGCCGGACCCGGGTCCCGGGCTCGAGACGCGCCGAGGTCATGATGCGGACGCCGCCCACGGAGACGTCGCGCGTCAGCGAATAAAAGACGGTCGGCGATCCGGGCCTCAGCTCGCCCGTCATCAGGGAGACCACGACCTTGTTCTCCTCGAAGATGCGGACGTCCCGGCGCCTGTCCTTCATGGAGGCCCGGCCTCCCGGCGTTCGCATATCAACGGCCTCTCCGGCGTGCAGACGTAGCCATAGCTTTCCGTAATCTTTTAGTCGGCCGGGGCCCGGCCCGGATGAACTTTGACTTTTTCCCGGGGCCGGACGTAGGATGGGGAAATTCCGCCCGAAGAGGAGAACGGTCATGACCGAACGGACCCTGCCCCGGCTATTCGAAGAAAGCGTCGCGGCCGCTCCCGCGAACGTCCTCATTTGGGAGAAGCGGGGCCCCCGCTACGAGCCCACGACCTTCGCCGAGATGCGCGAGCTCGTCCGCCGCTTCGCCGCCGGCCTCATGTCCCTCGGGCTCGGCCGGGGCGACCGGGCCGCCCTCATCTCCGAGGGGCGCCGGGACTGGATCGTGAGCGAGCTGGCCATCCTGTCGCTCGGGGCCGTCAACGTCCCCATCTCGGTCAAGGTGGACGAGCTCGGCGACCTGAAGTTCCGTCTGTCCCACTCCGGCTGCCGCATCGCGGTCGTTTCGAAGTCGCAGCTCGCCAAGGTCCGCCAGATCAGGAACGACCTGCCGGACTTGGCCACGACGGTCGTCCTGGACGACGTCGAGAACCTGGCCGCCGACGAGCTCCCGGCCTCCGAAGTCCTCCGCCGCGGCGACGCGCTCCTCGAGACCCGGGCGGCGGACCTCGAGGCGGCCTTGGCGTCCGTCCGGGAGAGCGACCTCGCCAATATCTGCTATACCTCGGGGACGACGGCCGATCCCAAGGGCATCATGCTCACCCACCGGAACTACACCGCCAACATCGACCAGTCCCGCGGCCTCGTCGACTGCCCGGAGCATTACGTCTCGCTCCTCATCCTGCCCTGGGACCACAGCTTCTGCCACACCTGCGGCATCTATTCGATGATGAAGAGCGGCGCGGCCATGGCCTCGGTCGAGCTCGGGCGGACGCCGATGGAGACGATCCGGAACCTGCCCGGCAACATCCGCGAGGTCCGGCCCCACCTCCTCCTCAGCGTTCCCTCCCTGGCCAAGAACTTCCGCAAGAACATCGAGAAAGGCGTCCGCGAGAAAGGCCCCAAGGTCGAGGCCCTCTTCAAGCGGGCCCTGGCCCTGGCCTACGACTACAACGCCGAGGGCTGGAACCGCGGCCTCGGCCTGAAAAAGCTGAAGAAACCGCTCCTGGCCCTTTACGACAAGCTCCTGTTCGCCAAGATCCGGAAGAACTTCGGCGGCCGCCTCGAGTTCTTCGTCGGCGGCGGGGCCCTGCTCGACATCGAGCTCCAGCGCTTCTTCTACGCCCTCGGCATCCCCATGTTCCAGGGCTACGGACTGACCGAGGCCTCCCCCGTCATCTCCGCCAACAGCCTCAAGGCCCACAAGCTCGGCTCCTCGGGCCGGATCGCCCCGGCGATCGAGCTCCGCATCTGCGACGAGGCCGGACACGCGCTGCCGCCGGGTCGGACGGGAGAGATCGTCATCCGCGGCGAGAACGTCATGGCCGGCTACTGGAAGAACGAGAAGGCGACCCGCGAGACCATCCGCGACGGCTGGCTCTATACCGGGCGACCTCGGCTACCTCGATGCCGACGGATTCCTCTATGTCCTCGGCCGGATGAAGAGCCTGCTCATCGCGAGCGACGGCGAGAAGTACAGCCCCGAGACGATCGAGGAGGCCGTCACCGACGCCTCCCCCTACATCGAGCAGATCATGCTCTACAACGACCAGTCGCCCTTCACGGTCGCCCTGCTCGTGCCCAACAAGGAGGCCATCCTGCGCGCGCTCAAGGACAGGGGCCTCGGCCCCCGGACGCCGGAAGGACAGGAGGCCGCCCTGCGGCTGCTCGAGGACGAGATCGCCGCCTACCGCGAGGGCGGCCGGCACGCCGGGATGTTCCCGGCCCGCTGGCTGCCCGCCGCGGTGGCCGTCCTCGGCGAGGGCTTCACCGAACAGAACCACTTCCTCAATTCCTCGATGAAGATGGTCCGCGGACGCATCACGGAGTACTACCGCACCCGGATCGACCACCTGTTCACCCCCGAGGCCAAGGACATCGTCAATCCCCAGAACCGGACCATCATCAGCCGCCTCGGCGACGCGACCTGACGAATTGACAATCCGCCGGGAATTGCGATATGTAGAGTCCCTGTCCATGAGGAGATCGTCGACATGACAAAGAACCCACAGCCTCTCGGCATCGGGATCATCGGCGGCGGCTTCATCGCCCGCTTCCACATCCGGTCCTGGATCGGCGTCCGCGACGCCGACATCCTGGGCGTCTTCGACCCCGACGCGAAGCGGGCCCGCGAGGCCTGCGCCCTGATCAAGTCGCTCGGCGTCGGCGACGCCAAGCCCTTCGCTTCGATCACGGAGATGGCCGCCGATCGCCGCATCGGCGCCCTCTGGATCTGCGCCCCCAATTACACCCGGGGCGAGGTCATGGAGGAGATCGCCCACGCCGTCGTCAAGGGCCGGGCCGAGCTCGTCGGGGTGGCCTGCGAGAAGCCCCTGGGCCGCAACGTCCGCGAGGCCCGCAAGATGCTCGAGCTTTCCCGCAAGGCCGGGCTCCTCGACGGCTACCTCGAGAACCAGGTCTTCTCCCCGGCCGTCGTCCGCGGCAAGGAGATCGTCTGGGCCCGGGGCGCGGCCCTGTCCGGACCGCCCTACCTGGCCCGCGCGGCCGAGGAGCACAGCGGCCCGCATATGCCCTGGTTCTGGGAGGGCACCCTGCAGGGAGGCGGCGTCCTCAACGACATGATGTGCCATTCGGTCGAGGAAGCCCGCTTCATGCTGACGCCGCCCGGCGCGCCGCGCGAGGTCCTGACCCCCGTGAGCGTCACCGCCTACACCAATTGCCTCAAGTGGCAGGAGCCCAAGTACGCCGCGGTGCTGGCCAAGAATAGCGCTGGCAAGACCGATTATCTCAAGCGGCCGTCGGAGGACTTCGCCCGGTCGCTCGTCGAATACAAGGACGCGTCCGGAAAGGTCCTGGTCGTCGAGACGACGACGAGCTGGTGCTACGTCGGGGCGGGCTTGCGCCTGAGCCTGGAGCTCCTCGGCCCCGAATACGCCCTGCAGATCAACACCCTCGACGCCGGCCTCAAGGTCTTCTTCAGCCGCGCCGTCCGGGGCAAGGCCGGCGAGGACCTGGTCGAGAAGCAGAACGCCGAGATCGGCCTGATGCCCGTCGTCGCCGACGAAGCCGGCGAGTACGGCTACATCGCCGAGAACCGGCACATGGTCCAGTCCTTCCGCCGGGGCGTCCGGCCCGAGGAGAACTTCTCGGACGGCGTCGCCGTGGCCGAGCTGCTCATGGCCGCCTACCGCAGCGCCGAGCTGGGCCGGACCCTCCCCTTCCCCTTCAAGGGCCTCGAGGATTACGTCCCTCCGGTGGCCCGCGGCCAATGGAACCCGAAGACCAAGTCATAGACCAGGAGATCCCATGAAACGCACCCTCGCCATCCTCGCCCTCGTCGTCGCCGCCGCCGCGGCCGCCGTCCCCGCCTGCCAGGCCGCGCCGCAGATCCGCCACATCTCGTCCGAGCTCCAGAAGGCCGTCGCCGCGACCGACTACAAGAGCGTCCGCATCAAGAGCTTCCCCTTCGCTTCCGAGGCCTGGACCTTCCGCAAGTTCACCTTCGTCGAGACCCTGGCCAAGCTCAAGGAGCTCGGGGTCGCGGCGGTCGAGGCCTTCCCGGGCCAGGCCCTGGCGGCCGAATTCCCGGACGCCCGCTTCGGCGAGGCCATGACCGACGAGCAGGTCGCGTTCGCCAAGGAGGCCCTCAAGGCGAACGGCGTCACGCTCTACGGCTACGGCGTCGTCGACATCGGCGCCACCGAGGAGAGCATGCGCAAGGTCTTCGACTTCGCCCGCAAGATGGGCATCCGCGTCGTCGTCTGCGAGCCGGCCGACGACGACTTCACGCTGCTCGAGAAGCTGGTCAAGGAATACAACCTCAAGATCGCCATCCACAACCACCCCGCGCCCTCGAAGTACAACCTCCCGGAGACCGTCTTCGGCCACGTCGACGGCAAGGACCCCCGCATCGGCTCCTGCGCCGACAGCGGGCACTGGATGCGGGGCCAGAACGACCCGCGCGAGGCCTTCAAGCTGCTCCAGGGCCGCATCCTGGACGTCCACCTCAAGGACCGCAGCGACTTCGGTACGGCCAAGGGCGTGGACGACGTCTCCTGGGGCTCCGGGAAAGGCCGTATCCGGGACCTCCTGGCCGAGCTGACCCTCCAGGACTACGACGGCTACCTGACGATGGAATACGAGAACGAGGCCGAGGTCGGCGATCCCATGCCCGCTTTCCGCAAGAGCCTGGCTTACGTCAAGAGCGTCACCTATTACGACGGCTGGACGCAGATCCTCAGGCGCGGCTACGGCGGTTACGAGAAGTACGGCTGGAACCACTACGGCCCGGGCTACTTCGAGTGCGACGCGAAGACAGGCGTCCTCAAGGGCCAGGGCGGCATGGGCCTGCTCTGGTACGGCAAGAAGCTCAAGGACTTCGTCCTCGAGTGCGAGTTCAGGTGCTCGACCCCGACCACGAACTCGGGTATTTTCGTTCGCGTTCCCGAGGTCCCGGTGAGCGACGACTACATCTATCATTCGATCGAGATCCAGATCGACGACACCTCGACCGGCATCCATCACACCGGGGCGGCTTACGACATCGAGGCGCCCAAGGTCGTGGCCTCGAAGCCGACCGGCGAGTGGAACCACATGCGGATCGAGTTCAGGGGTTCGCGCCTCAAGGTCGAGCTCAACGGCCGGCCGGCCCTGGACTGGGAGGCCCATCCCGGCGGCAAGGTCCGGGACCTGGCGCCGGAGGGCTACATAGGCCTGCAGAACCACGACAGCCAATCGCCGCCCTTCTTCCGGAACGTCTTTATCAAGGAGCTGTGATCGGCCCCGGAGCGGCGCGTCCCAAGGAGATCCGAGCATGACAGAGACAAAAAGCCCGCGCAACAAGCTGTTCCTCATGATGGTCATGGAGTTCTTCATTTGGGGGGCCTGGCTGCCGCTCATCTTCGGCTACCTGCCCAGCCTCGGGTTCACGCCCGTCCAGCAGGCTTGGATCCTGAACGCCTTCCCTCTTTCCGCCATCGTCGGCATGTTCTTCAGCAACCAGTTCGCGGACCGCCATTTCGCCGCGGAAAAATTCCTCGGCTTCAGCCACCTTGTCGGCGGGCTCGCGATCCTCGCCTTGGGATTCACCCGTCTATTCTGGCCCTTCTTCGGCCTGATGCTCGTTCACTGCCTGTTCTACGTCCCGACCATCTCGATCGCCAATTCGATCGCCTTCGCCCACATGAAGGACGCCAAGAAGGAGTTCGGGTTGGTCCGCATGGGCGGGACCTTCGGCTGGATCCTCGCCGCCTGGCCGTTCACGTTCATCTTCGTGGACTGGGCCCGGGTCAAGGCCGCCGCGCCCAAGGGCCTGGTCGATTGGCTGGGAACGGCCCTCGCCTCGGGGCTCACGGGCCAGGCGTTGAAACAGGCGACGCGCTGGACATTCATCGTGGCGGGGATCGTCTCGGTCGTCCTGGCCGCCTACAGCCTGCTTCTCCCCCACACGCCCCCGAAGAAGAGAACGGCGGGGACATCGTCCACGGAGCGCTTCGCCTGGCTCGAAGCGGTCAAGCTGCTCAAGCACCCCTTCGTCCTGGTCCTTTGGCTCATCACGTTCATCGACGCTTTCGTTCACAATCTCTATTTCAACTGGACCGGCACGTTCCTCGGCACCGCCCCCGAGGCTGGAGGCGTGGGCATTGCCGGCAACTGGATCATGCCCGTCATGAGCCTGGGCCAGGTCTCCGAGATCCTGACCATGCTCATCCTGGGCGTGGTGCTGAAGAAATTGGGGTGGCGGTTCACGATGCTGATCGGCATCCTCGGGCACGCCGCCCGGTTCGCCGTCTACGCCTTTTTCCCCTCCGAGCCCTGGATGATCGTGGCCATCCAAGTCCTGCACGGGATCTGCTACGCCTTCTTCTTCGCCACGGTCTACATTTTCGTGGACACCTATTTCCCCAAGGACGTCCGCTCGAGCGCTCAGGGGCTGTTCAACGTGATGATCCTCGGACTCGGCGTACTGGCCGCCAATACGCTCGGTCCGTGGCTGATCCAATCCGTCTTCACGGCGGGAGGCATCACGGACTTCCGGTCGATGTTCCTGCTCCCCTGCTTGACCGCGCTCGGAGCCGCGATCGTCCTGGCCTTGGCCTTCAAGCCTCCGGCCTTGGCTGAGACCGATCAGGGGCGGCTCTGATCCGACCCCGGACCCGTAAGGCCCACGGCCAGGGGTTGGGCCGGGGGATGTGATAGAATGGTCACGGCAGAGAGGGAGACAGGCTGAGTCCAAGATGAAGATCCGCTATCTCGACGGCAACCGCCTTTACTACGCTTTCCTGGCGGGAGGGGAGGCGGTCATCCGCGACCAGGCCTATCTCAACAAGATCAACGTCTTCCCTGTCCCGGATTCCGACACGGGGACCAACCTGGCCTCGACCATGCGCTCGATCGCCGCGGGCGCCAAGGCCCACCCTTCGGCGACGGAGGCCCTGGGCTCCATCGCCGACGCGGCCCTCGTCGGGGCCCGCGGCAATTCCGGCCTCATCTTCGCCCAGTTCCTCTACGGGCTGAGCCAGGAGGTCCGGGGGGAGCGCCGCCTGTCGGTCCATCGCTTCGCCGAGAGCGTCCGCCGGGCCGTCCAGCACGCCCGCCGGGCCGTGCTGACGCCGGTCGAAGGCACGATGATCACCCTCCTGCACGACTGGGCCGAGGCCCTCTACGAGCAGCGGCTGAAGATGACCGACTTCGCCGAGATCCTCGCCTATTCGCTGCCCATCGCCGAAAGGTCCCTCGCGGACACGCCCAAGAAGCTGGCCGTCCTGGCCCGGGCGGGCGTCGTCGACGCCGGGGCCAAGGGCTTCTTCGATTTCCTCCAAGGCGTCGTCGGCTTCATCCGCAAGGGCAGCATCAAGAACATCCGCGCCGCCGAGGCCGCCGACCTGCCCCGCGCCGGGGAGGTCCCTTCGTCCCGCTCGACGGTGACGAAGCGGTTCTGTTCGGAGGCCCTGCTCGTCGGCGAGGCCATCGACATCGCCGCCGTCCAGGACCTCGTCCGGCGTTCCGGCGAATCGGCCGTCGTCGCCGGCTCCCCTCGCAAGCTCCGCCTCCACGTCCATACCGACGATGCGGCCGGCCTCTTTTTCGAGCTCCAGAAGCACGGCACCATCCAGGACATCAAGGCCGACGACATGCTCCGGCAGTACGAGGCCGCCCACGAGCGCAAGGCGCCGATCGCCGTTCTCACGGACTCGGCCTGCGACCTGCCGCGGAGCGTCCTCGACGACCACCAGGTCCACGTCGTGCCCTTCAATCTCTTTTTCGGCGACAGCCTCTTCCTCGACAAGGTGACCATCGAACCCGACCGCTTCTACGACCTTCTCCGGACCAAAAGGGACGTGCCCAAGAGCGCCCAGCCGGCCCAAGCTCACGTCCAGAGGGCCCTGGAGTTCCTGGCCGCCCACTACGACGCGGTGGTCGCCGTCTCCATCTCGGGCGGCCTGACCGGCTTCCATGCCCAGATCCTCCAGGCCCGCGAGGCCCTCGGCCTCGACGCCTCCCGCGTGGCCGTCGTCGACTCCCGCCACCTGTCCGTCTCCGAGGGCCTGATCGTCCTGCGCATCGCCGAGGCGGTCCGGGCCGGGCGGCCGTTCGACGAGATCGCCCGGGAGGCCGAGAGCTGGGTGGCCAAGACGCGCCTTTGGGTCGACGTGAAGACGCTGAAATACATGGTCCGCGGCGGCCGGGTCAGCCCGCTCAAAGGCCTTCTGGCCGCGGCCCTCAACATCAAGCCCGTCGTCACCCTGGACTCCGCCGGCAAAGCGGCCATCCTGGGCAAGTCCTTCAGCCGCCGGGCCAACATGAAGAAGATCCTCGGCCTCATCCGCGAGGCGACGGCCGGCCGGCCCGTTTGGAGCTACGGCCTCGTTCACGCCCAGAACCCCTTCCGGGCCTTGCGCTACGCCGAGGCCCTCGAAGCGATGCTGGGGAAGAAGCCCGCCTTCATCTCCGAGGTCTCCCCCGTCGTCGGGGCCCACAACGGCATCGGCGTCGTCGGCATCGGTCTGACCTTCGAATAGCCCCTGCCCCGCGGGTACGCGGAGAGACAAGGAGGCCGATCATGACCGGGTTCCTGAACGCGCTGGCCGCTTGCGCGGCCGTGATCGCGCTCTATATGACGGCCTGGTTCGCCCTGGCCCTGGTCAAGAAAGACAATTCCATCGCCGACATCGCCTGGGGCCTTGGATTCATCCTCGTCGCGGTCTTGACGTTCTTCCGGAGAGGCTCGCTGTTCCTGCCGCTCCTCGTCACGGCGCTCGTCACGGCCTGGGGCGCCCGGCTGGCCGTCCACATCCTCGTCCGGAACAGGAAACGCGGCGAGGACCCTCGCTACGCCGCCTGGCGGGCGGCGTGGGGCCGCGCGTTCGTCTGGCGGAGCTATCTCCAGGTGTTCCTGCTCCAGGGCTTCTTCCTGCTCGTCATCGCCTCACCGGTCATCCTCGTCAACGTCGACCGAAGCTACCCTTACGGAGAACGGATCTGGCAGGCCGGCCTCCTCGTCTGGGTGTTGGGTTTCCTATTCGAAGCGGTCGGCGACGCCCAGTTGGCCCGCTTCAAGCGCGATCCGGCCAACAAGGGCCGGATCATGGACCGGGGGCTTTGGAAGTACACCCGGCACCCGAATTACTTCGGCGAATCGCTGATGTGGTGGGGGGTGTGGCTGATCGCCCTCGAAGTCCCCGGCGGTTGGGCGACGATCGTCAGCCCGATCCTCATCACCTTCCTGCTCGTCAAGGTCTCGGGCCTGCCGCTACTCGAGAAACGATACGCCGGGAACCCGGAATTCCAGGCCTACGCCCGCCGCACGAGCGCCTTCGTCCCGTGGTTCCCGAAGGTCTAGGGCCCGGGATCAGAAGGCCAGGGTCAGCCCGGCGAAGGCATAATTGACCAAGGCGAAAGTATAGACCTCGTCGTTCTCGGCCCCGCCCTCGAGCAGGCGGTAGCCGGCCCTCAGACGCAGCGCCTTCGAGAGGTCCGTCCAGAGGGACAGCGAGACGTCCTCGGCCCGGCCCTGCGGCGCGGCCAGGGCGTCGCCGTCGAAGAGCAGTCCCCAGCTCCGGCCGAGCCTCCAGAGGACCCGGAAATTGATGAGCGGTACGACGCCGAGGTCGGTCTTCTCGGCCCGCCGCGTCCCGTCCTCGAGGCGGATGACCGCATCTCGGACCTTGACCGTCAGCCCGAGCCCGGCCTCGAACCGGGGCTTGCGGACAAGGGCGTAGCGCCAGCTCAATCGGTAGGAGTTGAAGACGTAGGTCCCCTGCAGCGCCTCCCCGGCCGGGAAGATCTCGCCGGCGAAGGCGATGTCCCTGTCCAATGTCCCCGCCGAAGGGAACCGGAGCGGGGCATAGAGGACGGACAGCGTATGCCGGGGATGGAACGCCCAGCTCAGCCGTAGGCGGCCGTAGGCCCGGTTCGCCGCGTGGAGCTCGCGCGACAGGGAGAATCGCGTGCCCCCGTCGCCCGGGATGCGGACGTCGTTATAGCCGCTCCAGGATAGGCCCCCCTCGACGTCGAATGCCCACTGGGCCGCGGCCGGTGCGGCGGCGGCGAGCATGACGGCCACAGCGATGATAACGCGTTTTCGGAACATGGTCCCCCTCGTCCTTTCTTCCCCGTCGCGGGATCCGTGAAAAAAGCCGGGCCGGGGAGCGCCCTCGGAGCGCCCCGGCCCGGCCAGTCCTGTCGTTAGAAGCCCGGGCTGATGCTCACCTGGAAATGCCAGCCGCGGACCGGCCGGTCCATCGGATAGACATAATTCAAACCGAGGATGAGGTAGCCGAAGAGGTTCGTCCGCAGCCCGATGCCGTAGGAGCGGATGGGCTTGCGGTCGCCGCCGGCGAACCAGGGCTTGACCTTTTCCGGGACGGGATTGCCCGCGGCGTCGTAGCCACCCCACCAGGAGCTGGGATTCGAGGCGTAGGCGATCCCCCAGTCGAAGAAGCCGTAAAACTCGAGGGGCCAGGCGCCGTAATAGCCTTTGCCGAGCCCCAGGATGCCGAGCAGGGGGAAGCGGAGCTCGACGTTGCCCATCAACATCCGGCTGCCGTAGAGCCGGCCGAAATCGAAGGCCTGAGTGGGGTCGGCGTCGTACGCGGAGAGCTCTTCGTTGCTGAAGGACTCGTAGCCGCGGACGAGGTCCCAATAGCCGAGGTAGAGGGGATAGAAACGGGTGTCCTCGGAGTCCTTGCCGTACCGGCCGAAGTGCATGGCCCGGAAGGCCAGCGTGAACGGCCGGACGGGCATGATGTATTTCCGGAAGTCGATCGACAGCGAAGTGAAGGTGATCTTGCCCACGGACGGCGAGACGGCGATGCCCAGGTTCTGGCCCAGGATGGGGCTGGTCGCCCCGAACATCCCGGTGTCGTAATAATAGGCGCCCGTGAGGTAGGCATAGTTCATGGCCTCGGGCATGTCCCCGGGGTTGTACTTCTGATAATCGAGCAGGTAGCCGCTGAGGTCGTAGATCCGCTGGTAGACCGTGTGGTTGTAGTCCGTGATGCGGTAGCCGGCGCTGAGCTGGAAGCGGCTGACCTGGCTGAGCGGGTACTGGCCGAAGACCGACGCATCGTAGTTGATCAGCCGGTAGATGTCCTCGACCTCGTAGATGAGGTCGTCGACCTGGTAATAGGAATAGTAAGGATAGGGGTAAACGATCCGTTGGGCCGCCGCGCCCCAGTTGAACCTGTGCCTGTTGTTGAGGTAGGCCAGGACGCCGGACGTGTCGATCAGCCGCGAGCCCGTGAAGGCGGTCGTGACGATCGTCTGGTAGCCCAGCATGTCGCTCCAATAGGCGGACAGGCCGCCGGCGCCGTAGGTGCCGTAGCGGTCGACCCCGACCGCGATGTTGGGCGGCGAGACGTAGTCGAGGCCCAGCCGGGGCTTGTAATCGGAGACGGTGAAGTTCTGGTCCTTGGGCAGGCCGAAGAGCGGGTTCTTGAGCAGGCCCAGGAGCGAGCCCTCGGGCTCCTTGCGCGGGGCCAGGATGGCCGGGTCGCGCTCGAACTGGGCCAGGAAGGTCTGGCCGGCCAGCGTGGCCGGGTCGTCGATCGAGAAGATCGAGTAATACGCGTCGAGATACCCGGAGAAGACCAGTCGGCCCGTCTCCTGGGCGACGGAGAGGGACGGGCTGAGCTCGGTGATGCCGGCTGACGCCCGTGTAGAGGTTCGTGACCTGGGTGATCTTGGCCGTCGCGACCTCGATCCGGTAGATGTCCGTCTTGCCGCTTTGGTCGGACATGAAGTAGACGAACTGGGAATCGGCCGTCCACTGGGGGTTGATGTTCTTGCCGTTGGGGAAGGCCAGCAGCTTCTGGATCTGGCCCGATTCTACGTCCATGAGGGCCAGCTCGTAATGGCCGGGATCGATCCACTCGAGGTTGGCCGAGAAGCGCTCGGTGACGAAGGCGATGGTCTTGCCGTCGGGGGACCAGGCGGGCTGGAGATCGGCGTAGACGTCGCGGGTCATCTGCTTGAGGATGTTGTCGCGGAGGTCGTAGATGAAGAGGTCCGCGACGCCGCCGGCCAGGCCGGTGAAGACGAGGTAGCGGCCGTCCGGCGAGAACGCCGGGCTCAGGATCTCGGCCATCTCCCGGAAGGGGATCTCCCGGACGATCTTGTCCTTGGCCATGTCGATGACGGTCAGGACCGGGCGGCCCTTGGCCACGCCGCCGAAGACGAACCTCTCCCCGGCCGCGTCCCACGAGCCCGCCGACTTGATGAACTGGATGCTCTCGAAGTGCGGGTCGACGGCGGTCGAGATGATCTTGCGCTTGACCTTGCCCGTGTCCGCGTCGGCCAGGAAGAGGTCGATCGAGAACAGGTCCCGCGACGAGAGGAAGACCAGGGACTTGCCGTCGGGGCTGATGGACGGCGCGATGTTGTAGGGGTTCGACTCGACGCCCTTGAACAGGGTCTTGGCGAACTTGTCGACCGGCTGGGTCTTATCCAGGACCGGCCCGTAGGCGTCCTGCATGGCCTTGTGCCAATCGGCCGAGAGCTGTTTCACCTTGATGCCCAGCACGCTCTCGAGAATGACCTCGTAGTCGCCGGCCCGGCCGACCGACTTCATCATCTTGCCGATGACCTCGTCGCCCCAACGCCCGGTGATATAGGCCCAGACGGCCTGGCCCCAGCGGTAGGGGAAGTACTTGTAGGAGTTGTCGAGCTTCTTGAGCGCGGGCAGCTCCTTGCGCCGGACGGCGTCGCGCATCCACATCGAGGTGTTCGCGTCGACGGGCCCGATGGACAGGTATTCGGCCATGCCCTCGATGAACCAGAGGGGAATGCGCAGGGCGGCGTCGTTGCCCCGGGCCTGGTCGGAATGGCCCTGGGCCATGATGTCGTACTGGAAGGCGTGGACGAGCTCGTGGCCGATGACGTGGTCGGTCTCGGCGAGCGACGCGCCGTAGGGCAGGACGATGCGGCGCTTGAACGACTCCGTGAAGCCGCCCGTGCCCTCGCCGAGCACCTCCTGGGTGACCGTCGTCTGCTGGAACTCGGGGCTGCTGCCGTAGAGGATGAGGGGCTGGCGGCCCTTGAGCTCGTGGTTGAACATCCGGGACAGCCGGGCGTACCAGCGCTCGGCCATGAGGCAGGCCATCTTGACCGTGGCCTGGTCCTGGAGGTAGTAGTAGACGTCGTAGTGCCGGGTCTTCATGACCTTGAAGTCGAAATTCTGGTACTGGACCTTGTTCCGTCCGTACCACTGGGCGCCGAGGTCCGGCGCGCCGATGGCCAGGACGAAGCCGGCCAGGCTCAGGGCAACCAGGATCTTGGATAACGCGGAAGTCCGCATGGGTTTCCTCCTTCGATGGGACCATTGTAGCGGAAGACGGAACGGATGGGAATTCCTCTCCCGGACGGGAGGCTCTGCTGTAGGCATAGGTCGAAACTCCTTTCGACCCCTTTCCGTCGCTATCTTAGCCGAATCCCCCGGCGTTGTCTATAACGCCGCCCCGGCCCCCGCCGTTGCCGGTTGACCTCGCCGGAGGGATTCGGGTATTATGCCTGTCTCGACATGACGACACAGATCCTCATCATCCTCGGAATCATGGTCGCGGCCTACGTCGCGGCCAAAGCCGCCAGGCTCTCGGTCGAGCTGAGCATCTTCGCCTCCGCCGTCGCGGGCGGCCTGGCCGGCGCCTTCCTCGCCACGCCGCCCCTCGGCGAGCTCGGCCGGCATCTCGTCGAGGGCTCCTTCACCTACCTCGACGTCATGCTCGTCTTCTTCACGGCGACGCTGTTCATGACCATCGTCGACCGCTCCGGCGGCGTCGTCTACGTCGTCCGGGCCACCCTCCGCGCCTTCGGCCGCCGGCGGGTCCTGGCCCTGCTCGTCCTGATGGTCATCGTCCTCATCCCCGGCGCCCTGACCGGGGCCGGGAGCGTCTCCCTCCTCGTCGTCGGGGCCCCGGTGGCCATGGCCCTCGGCCGCCTGGGTATCGGCCCGAAGCGGGTGGCCGCCATCCTCTTCATCGTGGCCGGGCTGAGCGCGGCCGCGCCTCCGGTCAACATCTGGGCCATGATCCTCTGCGCCGGCACCGCCATCCCCTACGTCGGCTTCGAATTCACGCTGGGCATCCCCGTCCTGCTCCTGGGGACCTTCACCATGCTCGTCCTGGGCCTCAAGAAGGAAGAGGGCGCCGCCGCGGGACCGGTCGAGCTCCCGGAGCCGCCCCCGGGCATGACCTGGTGGCGGGTGCTCATCCCCTTCGTCGTCTTTTTCGGCCTGGTCGCGGCCTACCGCGTCTGGCCGTTCGCCACCCCCATCTTCGGCCTGTCCCTCGAGTTCATCTTCGCCGCCGCGGCCGCCCTGCTCCTCAGTCCGAGGCGGATCGCCGTCCTGCCCTTGGCCAGGGACACGGTCAAGCGGCTCCTCCCGCTGCTCGCGACCACGGTCGTCGTCGGCATGCTCCAGCAGATCATGACCGCGACCGGCGTCCGGGGCCTGGTCTCTTTCGCCGTCATCTCGACGCCGCTCCTGCTCCTCTTCTTCCTCCTCCCCGTCATCATCCCCTTCTCCGAAGGCGTCCTGACCTACGGCGCCGCGGCCATCATCGGCATCCCGCTCATCTGGTACCTGGATTCGATCGGCTACCACGCGACGGTCGTGATCGCCGGGCTGAGCCTCCTATGGCCCTTGGGCGACGGCCTGCCGCCGACGGCCCTGATCGGCCGCCTGAGCACCATGGTCTCGGGATACAAGGGCTCCTACCGGGAATTCCTCAAGGCCACCTGGCTGCCCTGGCTGGCCATCACCGCCGTGGCCATGGCCATGATCGTCTTCAGCTCGAAGCTGGCCTTCCTGGTCAAGTGGAGCATGTAGAGGCATGCGAGGCACCCTCCCATGATGATCATGATCGCCTACTACGTGATCGCGGCCTTCCTGCTCGTCCTGGCCGCCTGGAACCTGGTCCGGGAGAAGGAGAAGCGCCAGGACGTCGTCCTGTACCTCCTGATCATGCTCCCCCTGGTCCTCAGGCTCCTGCGGTGGAAATGAGGGGCACGGCATGAACAAGGACCTCCTTTATAAAGCGACCGCGGCCGCGGCCGCCCTCGGTCTGGCCCTCTGGGGCGGGCTGCCCCTCGTCCGGCACCGGCATCACGACGTCCCGGTGGTCAAAGGTCCGGGCGTGACGGCGGTGCGGCGCCTGAGCGAGTTCTCGCCGAAGCTCGCCGGAACGGCCGGCGACACCTTCGTCTTCGTCCTCGAAGGCCAGCAGCCCGGCGGCAAAGCCCTGATCATGGGCAACACCCATTCGAACGAGCCCGAGGGCATGCTCTCGGCCCTGGTCATCATCGAGCACGCGGTCGTCGAGAAGGGCACGCTCTTCGTCATCCCCTTCTTCAACAACAGCGGCAGCCGCAACACCCGGGCCGGAGACGGCTATCCTCTCTATTTCGACGTGGCCACCGATTGGGGCGCGCGCCGGTTCCGCTACGGCAACCGCGACGCCTCGCCTCTCGACCAGTGGCCCGATCCGGACGTCTACATCCATTACCCGGATCGCCAGCTCCTCTCCTACATCGACGTCCGCAACAGCAACCGGACCTGGCCCGGGCGGGCCGGCGGCCCGCTCATGGAGCGCGTGACCTACGGGGCCATGGAGCTCATGCGACGGGAGGCCATCGACGTCGCCGTCGACGTCCACGGCGCCGAGACGATGTTCCCCGTCACCAACTGCATCGTCGCCCCGGAGAGATCGGTCAAGATCGCCACGCTGGCCTCGCTGACGGTCAAGGCCATGGAGGGCTTCGAGAACCACGTCGAGCCGTCGCCCGCCGGCTTCCGGGGCCTGTCCCACCGGGAGATCGGCGACCACGGCCCGTCCCTGCCTTTCCTCCTGGAGGCCCCCATCCCCTTCCTCGACCAGCCGACCGGTCCCAAGACGGTCAAGCTCCTGCTCGATGGCAAGGACCCCTTCCTGCTCAGCCTGGCCAAGAAGAAGAAGCTCTTCGTCCCCTACGACGAATCCGGATGGCCGCTCGACAAGAGGGTCGGCCAGAACCTGTCCGTCACCCTCGAGATCCTGCGCCAGTTCTCCAAGAAGAACGCGGACCGGGCCATCGCCGTCCGCGGCGTTCCGCGCTACGCCGACGTGGTCCGGGACGGCGTCGGCCGCTATCTGGCCGATCCGGCCAAGGCCGCGCCCGGCGCCGTCATCATGAATTGAACGGGGCCGCCCCGCCGCGCCGCCCCCGGAGGTGTCCGAGATGTTCATCAGGAAAACGATCCCTGTCCTCCTCGCCGTGGCCGCCGTTCTCGTCTTCGCCGGCGGCGTCAGCCTGGACCGTCCCGCGCCCGCCGTTCCCGGAGAGGAGACCGGTCTCCGTTCGGAAGCCTGCACCGTCATCATGGTCGGGCGGGACGCTTCGACCGACGGCTCGGTCATGAGCACCCACGCCGCCGATTGCGGCGTCTGTGATTTCACCTGGCGGCACGTCCCGGCCGCCGACCACAAGCCGGGCGAGACGCGCAAGCTCTACCACATCGATCAGATCCGGACCTGGCCCCCGTCGGAAGGGGGCAAATGGGCCATGGTCCTGAAGGACCCCGCCGGGGTCGAGATCCCCCAGGTCCCGCACACCTACGGCTATCACCATTCGGTCTTCGGCTACATGAACGACCAGCAGCTGGCCCTCGCCGAGTCGACGATCGGCAATGTCCGCAAGCTCGCCAATCCGACGCCGACCCCGGCCACCAACATCACCATGCTGACGCTGCTGGCGATGGAACGTTGCCGGACGGCCCGCGAGGCCATCAAGCTCATGGGCACGCTCGCCGAGACCTACGGCTACGGCTACCACGACGGAGGCGAGATGCTGGCCGTATCCGACCCCAAGGAGATCTGGGTCTTCGAGATCATGCCGGTCGGCCCGCTCTGGACCCCCCAGTCGGGCAAGCCCGGAGCGGTCTGGGCGGCCCAGCGGGTGCCCGACGGCCACGTCTCGGTCTGCCCGAACGAATCGCGCATCGGCGAGATCGACCTCGGCGATCCCGACGTCTTCATGGCTTCGGCCCACGTCGAATCCTTCGCCGTGGAGGCGGGCCTCTACGATCCCAAGAGCGGCAAGCCTTTCAATTGGAAGAAGGCCTACTCGCCGGCCGAGGGCTCGGCCGCGAGCTCGGAAGGCCGCCGCTCCCGGATGTGGCGGTTCTTCGACCTCGTCGCGCCGTCGCAGAAGTTCAAGGCCGAGACGGCCAACATGGACTTTCCTTTCTCGGTCAAGCCCGACAGCAAACTTTCGCCCAGGGACGTCATGGCCCTGACCCGCGACAAGTCCGAGGGCACGGCCTTCGACCCGGTCCGCGGCCTGCGCGGCGGCCCGTTCCGGAATCCCAACTACTATAAGGGCACACGCCTGATCAGCGTCCCCAACGTCGAGTATACGACGCTGACCCAGTGCCGGTCCTGGCTGCCGGACCCCATCGGCGGCATCGTCTGGGTGGCCCTGGGGGCCCAGGACACCTCCTGTTACGTCCCCTTCTACGGCGGGGCGACCGACATTCCCCGGTCCTTCTCGACCGGCGATCATTTCGTGCTCGACCGGGGCTCGGCCCGCTGGGCCTTCGACTACGTCGACTTCCACGTCCAGGTCGCCTACAACGCCGCCATCGAGGACGTCAAGGCCGCCCGGAAGACCTGGGAGGACGGGGCCCTCGAGCGGATCGCCGAGACCGACCGGAAGGCGGGCGAGCTCTACGCGCGCAGCCCGAAGGAAGCGGTCAAATATGTGACGGGTTTTTCGCTCAACAACGCGACCAACGTCGTCGCCGCCTGGTGGAAGCTCGGCGACGACATCTGGGTGAAATACAACCACCTCGGCCTCTACGACGCCGAGAAGCGCCGGAGCGGACGCATTCCCACGGCCAATCCGGAGTGGTGGAACAAAGCCGTCCGGGCCTTCGACGTCCTGACCGAGCCCGCCAAGTGACCGGCAAAGACCCCCGAACAAGGAGCACCTCATGAACGTGAAACGACTCACCGCCGTCCTCGGCGCGATCGTCCTGGCCGTCGTCCTGGCCGGCCACGGCCCGGCCTCCGGCGGCCAGGCCGCCCGGGAGACCTTCTCCGACGTCATCGCCGGCGAAGGCTGCACCTCCATCCTGGTCGGCAAGGACGCCTCGACCGACGGCTCGGTCATGACCACCCACACCTGCGACTGCGGCACCTGCGACTGGACTTGGCGCCACGTCCCGGCCGCCGACCACAAGCCCGGCTCGATCCGGAAGATCTATCACATCTCCCAGTACAAGACCTGGCCCCCGTCGGAAGGCCTCAAGTGGGACCTCTACAAGAAGGACCTCGCCGGCCTCGAGATCCCGGAGGTCGCCCACACCTACGCCTACCACCATGGCATGTTCGGCTACATGAACGAAAAGCAGGTCTCCATCGGCGAGTCGACCATCGGCTGCCAGCGCAAGATGGCCAATCCTACGCCCGCGGCCAAGCTCGACCTGAGCATGCTGACCCTGCTGGCCATGGAGCGGGCCGCCACGGCCCGCGAGGCCATCCAGGTCATGGGCTCGCTCGCCGAGACCTACGGTTACGGCTTCCACGACGACGGCGAGATGCTGGCCGTCGCCGACCCCAAGGAGGCCTGGATCTTCGAGATCATGCCCGCCGGCCCCCTGTGGACCCCCGAGGGCGGCAAGCCGGGCGCCGTCTGGTGCGCGGAGCGCGTGCCCGACGACCACGTCTCGGTCTGCCCGAACGAGTCCCGCATCGGCGAGATCGACCTCGCCAACAAGGACTTCTTCATGGCCTCGCCGAACGTCGTCACCCTGGCCGTCGAGATGGGCTACTACGACCCCAAGAGCGGCAAGCCGTTCAACTGGAAGAGGGCCTATTCCCCGGTCGAGGGCTCGGCCGCGAGCACGAACGGGCGCATCCAGCGGCTGTGGCGGTTCTTCGACATCGTCGCGCCGTCCAAGAAGCTCAAGCCCGAGACGCCCAACATGGACCTGCCCTTTTCCGTCAAGCCCGACGCCAAGGTCTCGGTCCAGGACGTCATGAATATGACGCGGGACCGCAGCTACGGCACGCCCTTCGATCCGGTCCAGGGCATCCGCGGCGGACCGTTCAAGAACCCGAACTATTATCGCGGCACCCGGGTCATCGACCACGGCTTGGCCGAGTATTCGACCGTCACCCAGGCCCGGGCGGGCCTGCCCGACCCGATCGGAGGCATCGTCTGGATCGCCTTCGGCTCCCAGGACACCTCCTGCTATATGCCCCTCTACGCCGGGATGACCGAGATCCCCAAGTCGTTCACCCTCGGCGACCATTGGACGTTCGACCGGAACTCCGTTCGCTGGGCCTTCGACTACACGGACTATCACGTCCAGCCGGTCTACTCCGAAGCCATCAAGGACGTCCAGGCGGCCCAGAAGGCCTACGAGACCGACCTCATCGCCCGCCTCTCCGAGATCGACCAGCAAGCCCTGGCCCTCTGGAAAAAGAAGCCGGCCAAGGCGGCCGAGTTCCTGACCGCCTTCGTCCTCAACAACGCCACGACGGTGACCAACGCCTGGTGGAAGCTCGGGGACGACTTGCTCGTCAAATACAACCGGCTCTACCTCTACAACGCCGAAAAGCGCAACATGGTCCGCGGCCAACCGGCCACCCCCGACTGGTGGAAGAAGGCGGCCCGGGCCTTCGACATCCTCATGGAACCCGACAAAAAGTGATAGGAGACCTCGCATGAACAAGAGAATCCCCATCGTCCTCCTGGCCGCGGTCGCGGTCCTGGGCCTGGCCCTCCTCTTCGCCGGTCAAGCCGTCCCCAAGGCCGGCCTGCCGGTGCTGACGACCTCGGCCGGGCAGAGCACCGATGTCACGACCGTCAATATCGTTCTCGACGAGGCGGGCATCGCCTACGACTACTGCGACGTCCCGACCCCCGAGATGGTGGCCGACGGCGTCGGCCTCGGCGGGCGCGAGTCGGGCCCCGGCTTCCACGTCGAAAGCACGACCGATACGTCCAAATACCCCGCCGGGACCCCCTACAAGGCCGTCATCATCGCCATCGGCGCGAGCCTCAAGGGCATGGGCGCCTCGGGCCTGACCCTCGACAGCGAGGAGGCCCGTCTGAAGAAGGTCATCGAGCTCTGCAAGCAGAAGAAGATCTTCGTCATGGCCGTCCATATCGGCGGCGAGTCGAAGCGCGGCCCGGCCGGCAGCGACAACGAGCGGATGATCGACGCCGTGGCCCCCCTGGCCGACTACATCGTGGTCACCAAGGACAGCAACAAGGACGGCCGCTTCACCAAGCTGGCCCAGGCCAAGAAGATCCCGATCACGGAGATCGAGTACGCCCTGGGGCTCGTCGACATCGTCAAGCAGGTCCTGCAGTAACCGCCGGCGGCGCGGGCGCGGGATCAGCGGATCCGGGCGACGGTCGTCAAGGCCCACTCCAGGGTGGAGGCGACCCCGATGGCCAGAAGGCCGCCCGCCTCGCTTAAGGCGACGTATCGTCCTTTCCCGTCTATGAACACGACGGCGTCCGCCAGGTACCCCTTGGCGGGCTTGAACCGTTCCGACCTCTCGAGCTCGGTCCGGAGCTCGAGCCACGCCGCGTGCCGGGCCTCGGCCGAGCCGTAGTCGAGCAGGATCAAGGTCTCCTCGCTGTCGTAGAGACCCCGGACGGCGTCCGTGAAGCCCAGGCCCCGGGCCGTGTAGAAGGGATAGATATTGGCGAGCCCGAGCAAGCCTCTGAGGTACTTGACGCTCCCGGGCCGGAGGCCTTCGGCCGGCAGCGCCGCGACGAGCCCTGGCGCCTCTCCCCCGTCCGGGAGCTTGGGATCCACGGCCCGCCCGATCGCCGCGAGACCGTCGACCGTTTCCGCCGACTCGTCGAATCCCGTCAGCGTGACGAGGAACCGCCCCTTCCAGAAATTCAGATAGTAGGCCTCGATCTCCCCCCCGTCCCCCAGCCCGGGGCTTCGCCCTTTCCCCGATCTCTTGAACGTGAACATCCCGTAAGCCGCCGCGGCCGAATCCATCTCGAAGATCTCGAGCGAGACGGACTTGCCCCGGGGATTCCTGTAGTCCTGGACGACGACCCGGCGGAACCCGTATTCCTGGTAGATCTCGGCCCCGCCGTCGATGTAGGTGTAGAGGTCCTCGCCCTCGAACTCCTGGGGCTCGCCGTCCCGGGTCCAGCCGGGCGCCGCGCCGTCCGCCGGCAGATACGCGCGTAAGGGCCCGGCGGACCGCGAGGCCGCGACGGTCGAAGCGGCCAGAACGGCGGCGAGGACGGCCGCGGGGATCCGGCTCCGATCGCGCGCCGCGCTCATGCGGACCGCCTAGACGCGGACTTCCTTGACGGCGACCTTGGCCGGGTCCATCGTCCCGAGGCCCTGCTCCGAGGCCCGCTTGATCTGGACGATGTCCGCGGCCCGCAGGCCCCAGAGCGAAGCGCAGTAGGCGTCGACGGCCACCCGGTCCGTGCCGGCGACGACCTTGCGCGGCTTGAGCAGCTCGCCCGGCCCGAACGGGCCGTTGGTGACGATGAACTCGGTGGCGTCGACGACGTTGAGGGCCGGTTTGAGGGCCTTGTTGAGGTCGACGATCGACTGCTCGAGGTGGGCGACGTCGTCGGGGTCCGTCTTCCAATTGGGCCGGTGGAAGGTCCGGTTGTTCACCGGCGAGTTCAATCCCATGAGGTTCTTCATGGCCCCGGTGAACTTGTTGCCGGCGTGGTCCTTGGTGATGGGCAGGTTGATGAAGACGTCGTGGTCGTAGAACGCGGCCAGCACCCGGGCCTCCTTCAGGGCTTGCCCGCCCGGGACGGGAACGGCCTTGAAGAGCGACTCGTCCTTTTCGAAGATCCTGAGGCCGGCCCCCTCCTCGTCGAGGACGGCCTTGAGCCCGGTGTCCTCCCACTGCTTGACCGTCTGCCAGCTGAGGCAGTTGATCTCCGCCGCCCCGGCCTTCTTGCAGAGCCGGACGATCTCCCGCAGGATCCCGGGCTTGGTGAAGGAGCCCGGATGGCGGCTTTGGACGTTGGGCAGGAGGGCCACCTTGGCCCCCTTGGGCACGAACCGGGCCATGCCTCCGACGAGCTCGACCGCCTTCGCCGCGGCCCGACCGCAATCTTCGCCGATGCCGACGCCCACGTCCACCGCTCTCACCGGGCGTCCCGCCGCCGCGGCCAGCGTCCGGCCCAAGGCCAGGGTCAATCCGGCCCGCGCGCCGGTCTTGAAGAAATCCCGTCTGCCGATCTGGTGTGCCATGGGTCCTCCTCGCGGACGATGAGAGGTCATTTTCTCACAGCCGCGAGCGAGGACGCAAGGAGAACCCGCACACGTCAGGCGAGGTTGGCTTCGACCCGGCAACTATGATAAACACAGACACGAGACCCGAGAGGAGGACGCCCATGAGACAACGACTCCGCCGATCCGCCCGGCCGCTGGCCTTGGGGGCCGCGGTGGCCCTCCTGCTCCCGCTCCTCGTCGCGAGCCTCCAGGGCGCTCCGCGCGAGCGCTACCTGGCCTACGCCCGCGCCTCCGCCGACTGGACCTACGCCCACAGGGTCGAGCTTCTCGCCCAATGGAAGAAGACCTTCGATCCTCTCAACGTCTTCGGCTACCGGGCGCCGGGCGGGCTCCTGGAAATGGCCGTCATCTACGCCTATCTCTACGAGAAGGAGAAGAAGCCGGAATACGCCGCCCGGGCCAAGGAGGTCCTTCTGACCTACGGCGACTACCGCGCGGTCTACCCCGAATCGTCGATCGCCCTGCGGTCCGATTACGCCGGCGGCGTCCCGGCCCTGCCGGATTTCTTCACGGTCATGCGCTACGTCCGGACTTTCGACACCCTGCGCCGCCTCGGGCGCCTCTCCCCCGCCGAGGAGGCCGCGGCGGCCGAGCTCATCGCCGGCAGCATGCGCTACCTCCTGCGCACCGCCGAGTGGGGGCCCATGAACCGCTCCGCCCTCCGGGCCGAATCCCTGGCCTGGGCCGTCCGGGCCCTGCCCCGGCACCCCGAGACCCCCCGCTGGGAGATGCAGAGGCGGGCCCTCGGCGACGACAACTGGGGCAACTGGCAGATCGAGGACGCCACGATCTACAACGGCGTCTGGCTGTATTCGCTCCTGGGATACGCCGACGCCCTGGGCGAGATGCCGGCGCTCTTCGCGACGCCGGAATGGCGGTACTACGGCCAGTACTACCTGAATATGATGTCGCCCGCCGGGATGGTCCCCGACCTGGGCGACGCCCATTGGACGTCCAACTGGAACCACTTCCTGATCTTTTTCGAGGCCGCCGCCGCGGCCCTCGGCGACCCCGGCTGCAAGTGGGCGGCCGAGACGATCGCGGCCAAGTTCGTCGATTTCGCCAATCCCACGAGCGCCGGCCTCGGGGCCATGCTCCTCGACGCCTACCGCTGGGGGACCGACAAGGTCCTGGCCGCCAGGCCCGCGACCCCCTCCATGGAGGTCATGGACGACCTCGTCGGAAAGAAGATCGTCTTCCGCGACGGCTGGTCGGCCGCCGCGAGCTACCTCCTCCTCAACTACCGGGACGAGGGCGACGGCGGTCTCAACTTCCGCGACTACCTCCGCGACACCATTCCCGTCGAGGAGGAGAAGATGACCCACGGCCACGCCGACGAGAACAGCCTGGTCCTGCTGATGTCGGGCGGCTCCGTGCTCCTCCACGACGGCGGCTACCGCGATTACATGCCCTCGGGGCCCTACGGCGCCTACCGTCAGGATTACTTCCACAACCGCCTCTGCGTCCGGCCCGAGAAGATCTTCTGGGGCCAGAAGGCCGGCGAGTCCCGCTACAGCGTCCGCGAGGCCGTCCCCGGCCAGTCCATGCTCGAATTCATGCGCAACGCCGGTTCCTACCGCCCCGTCCGGACCAGGAAGGTCGACTTCCTGGCCTTCGACGACTTCGACTACAGCCGGACCAGGGTCGTCGACGACGGCTGGGGCTACCAGGCCGACCGGGTCGTCGTCTTCGTCAAGGACCCGGGCTTCTACGTCGTCTTCGACGTCTTCAAGGCCCTGCGCGAGGACTACTTCACCCTCGGCGCGTTCTGGCACACCCGCCAGATCCATGACCGGGGCGAACACTGGTACGACACCGGCTACGACCGCATCCAGAACGCCGTCCTGCCCGAGGACAAGCGCCTGCTCGTCCTCTTCCCGTCGACGGAGGCCCGCGTGGAGGGGGTCGAGGCGGAGAAGCGCCACTATCAGGACGAGTGGCTCGTCCACCAGTCCTGGGCCCAGCACTTCGAGCTCGGCGAGACCTGCGCCCTGGTCACGGTCCTCGTCCCCCACGGGAACGCGGAGCGGCCCGCCGATTGGGCCGGGCGCGTCTCGGCCCTCCCGGCCGAGCCGTCCCGCGCCGCGACCGGCGTCGCGATCAGGGCGGGCGACCGGGAGATCGTCGTCGGGGTCAAGAACGACCTGCGACGGGACATGAGCCGCGACCACCGGAGGCCCCGGTACACATACGAGGCGGGACGGTTCCGCCTCGGCGACTTCGAGACGGACGGCGACTTCGTCTTCGCGGTCCGGCGCGGCGACGGGCTCGACTACACGGTCGTCAATCTGACCAAGGCGCTGTACGGGAAGCGCGTCCTGGTCGCGGGCGAAGAGGGCCAGTACGGTCTGGGCTACGACGCCCTTCCGGACCGCGGCGGGATCGGCAAGATGAGGTACTGGCGGGAGACGCTCGCCCTGCGCTAAGGCGGATCAGATAGGCAGGCCCTGCTGTTTGCGCTGGGCCGTCTTATGGAGCTCCTGGCCCTCGGCGACGAGCCCGGCCAGCCGGTCGAGGGCCATGCGGATCTTGATGTTGGCCAGCTTGCGCTTGCCCTTCTTCTGGGTCTCGAACCGCTCGCGAACGTAGGCCTCGATCTCCCCCGGCGTCATGAGGGTCTTGAGGAAATCGTCGGCCAGGAGCTCGGCCTTGAGATCGTCCTCCGTCTGCCCCTGGACGATGATCCGGTTCTCGATGAGGGCTTGGGTCCGCCATTTCTCGAAGTCCGGGGCGGCGTAGATCGGGATGGGCCCGAGGAGCTTCTTGGCGTCCTGGATCGTCTGGTCGTAGAGGGCCTTCCCTTCCTTCAAGAAGTTCCGGGCCCGGTAGTACTCGGGAGCGTTGGCGGCGACGGGGCTCTCGAGGTAGCCCTTGAACATCTGGATGGCCTCGGACAGGATGGCGAACGAGCGGGAAGCCCGGATATATATCTCGCGTTCTATGGGAGCCTGCATTCCCCGTATCCTTCGCCGAACGATAGCATAGGGCCGAGAGGCCTGTCAAAGCCTTTATTGGACCCGGATGGCCGCGGCGACGACGTTGGCGACCTTGCTCCTCAAGGCGATGACATCCCCCTTGTCGTCGGGGTGGACGCGGTTGGTCAGGAAGATGACCGAGGTCTCCGTCCCGGGATCGATCCAGATCGAGGTCCCGGTGTAGCCCGTATGGCCATAGGCGCGGGGGCCGAAGAGATCGCCGCCGTTCGTCGAATAATCCGTTTCGAGGTCCCAACCGAGGCCGCGGCCGAACTCCCCGTACATCGGGAAGATCTCGGTCATGCGCTCGACCGTGAGCGGGGCCAGGACGCGCGCGCCGCGAAGCGCCCCCTTGTCGAGGAGCATCTGGGCGAAGACGGCCAGGTCGTCGGCCGTCGAGAAGAGTCCCGCGTTCCCCGAGACGCCGCCCTGGAGTCGGGCCAAAGGATCATGGACGACGCCCCGGAGGGGTCGGCCGTCGACGACCTCGGTCGGCACACAGGCCTCGAGCAGGCCGGCCGGGGGGCGGTAGAAGGTCCGGGTCATGCCGAGAGGCTTGAAGACGTTTTCCTCGGCGAATTCGGCCACGGTCCGGCCCGAGACGACGTGGACGATGTGCGCCAGGGTGATGTAGTTGAGGCAGCTGTAGACGAAGGCCGTCCCGGCCGGGCGCTCTTTGGGGATAGCCGCGATCAGGCCCGCGAGGTCGGCCGTCGAGCAGGGATCGCCCAGCTTCTTGGCGGCCTCCTTGGCGTCGGTATAAGGCGGCAGGCCGGACGTGTGGGTCAGGAGGTGGTAGAGCCGGGCGTCCTCCCCGGCTATCCCCTTCTCGCCGTACCAGGTCGAGAACGAGGGCACGTAGGTCTTGACCTTGTCCCAGAGCCGGAGCCGGCCGCGCTCGACGAGGATCATGACCGACGTGGCGGTGGCCACCGGCTTGGTGATGGAGGCCTGGTCGAAGATCATGTCGGCCGTGAGCGGCCGGGGCTCGGGAGCGGTCTGCGACAGGCCGAAGGCCTTGCGGTAGACGACCTTGCCCTTGCGGGCGACGAGGACGACGGCCCCCGGGAAATCCTTCCGGGCGACCGCCTCCTCGATGAGCGCGTCGAGGAGGGCCAGCTGGGCCGAGGACATGCCGACGGTCTCCGGCTTGGCCGGAGGCAGGGCGGCCCCGGGGGACGGAACGGCGGCGGACAGGACGAGGAGCGTCAGGACGGCCGGGATAACGGTCTTGCGCATGGGATGCCTCTCATTTCACGGCGGGCCCGGAAGGCGTTTCCTTCCAGACCAGCCCGTCCTGCCGGATGTGCCAGCTCTCGCCCGACTTGGCCGTGTAGACCGCCTCGAAGAGGCCCCGCGTCGCGCGGATCTCGGGCGGGAACGACCAGCCCTTGACCTTGAAGGCCGGGTCCTTGCCGAAGCCCAGAGCTTCGAAAGAGCCGACGAATCCCGGCTTGTCGAAGTCCCTGGCCCGCTCGGCATAATAGATCCGGCGGAGGGCCCACTTCACCCTCTCCTCGGGCCGGCGCATGATCTTCTCCTTGCCCTGGCCCGGGAGCTTCGCGGAGAACTGGACATATCCCCACATCTCGGGATAGTGGATATTGACGACGCCCTGGGGCGTCCAGGTCCAGTTGTCCTCGGGCAAAGGCTGCCCGGTCCCCGCGTCCTTGATCTTGACGTAGGCCCCGCCCTCGACGTCGAGCCCGTACTCGACCCGCGAGAAATTGACCCGCCACGCGTCCCCCGGCGAGGGCCGCTCGGGCTTGCCCGGGATGCATTCCTTGAGGACGGCGAAGGGCAGGGCGATCTCGATCGTCCAGGCCTTGTCCTTGTCGGACGGATCGTTGAGCGTGCCCATGAGGTGGACGGCCGTCTTGAGGCCCTGGATGTCCCAGGCGTGAACGGCCGGGCCGCCGTCGCGGTAGGGCTTGACGAGGAGCAGGTCCCAGACCGTATTGAGGGCGTTCATCTCCAGCTCGTAGTAGGCGTGCGTGTCGCCGTCGGGATCGATGAAGACCTCGAAGTCGTTGTCTTGGAAGATGATGGAATCCCGCTCGGTCAGGCTCGCCCAGAGGTGGGGCTCCTCCAGGTAAGCCCCGATATAGAGGCACCGGTCGTCCCAAAGCATCTGGACGCGGGTCCGGAAGCGCGGAGCCGGCTTGGCCGGCCCCTCGATGTCGCCGAAGACCTCGGTCCAATCGGCCTCGGCCCAGGACGGCTCGTCCAGACGGCCGTCGATCGTCAGCGGCCCGGCCGCCCGCCGGCAGAGGTATTCGAACGGGTCGAAGGCGGTCTTGGGCTCGGGGATGGCGACGCGCGTGAAGGACGCGGCCGCCGCGGCCGAGACCAGAAGCGCGACGGCGGCGAGGGATCTGAGACGCATGCGGGGGACCTCCTGTGCGACCTAGAGCTCGAGCCAGCGGACGGCGTTGCCGCGCGCGGCCAGGAATCTCTCGAAACCGGCGAAGGCGATCTCCAGGGTCGCCGTGTTGACGTTGGGATGGAAGCCCAGGGCTTCACTCGAGCGGAGCGCTTGGTCGCAGACGACCTGGACGTGCCGGGTCTCGTCGTTGACGAGGCCGAACGGCGAGACCGAGCCGGCCTCGACGCCGAGCCAGCGCCGCAGCCGCTCGGGCGAGGCGAAGCTGAGCCGGTCCTCGCCGAGCGCGGCGTTGAGCCGCCGGAGATCGATGCCGCGGGTGACCGGGGCGATGACCAGGTAGTGCCGGTTGCCCTTGTAGTTGCGCAGGAACAGGTTCTTGCAGTGCGTGCCCTTGAGGCCCGACCAGTGCTTCTCGGCCTCTTCGACGGTCGCGACGGGCGGGTGCTCGTGGCGCACGTACGGAATTCCGAGCGCGTCCAGGGCCTCCAGGACCTTCCGTTCGATCTCCGCCACGGGCACGCTCCGCCTCCTCTCGCCGGCGATACCGTCAGCAGACACAATAGAACAAAGGGCCAGCGGCGCGCAAGCCGCAGGTTGCGCCGTTTCTCTCCGGTCCCCGATTCCGCTAGAATGGCGCCATGAGCATCCTCTTCACGCCCATCGCCGTCGGGTCCCTCGTAGTGCCCAACCGCTTCATTCGCTCGGCGACCCACGACTACCTGTCCGACGACGCCGGATTCGTCTCGGACGCGGGCGTCGAGCTCTTCGCCCGGCTGGCCGAGGGCGAGGTCGGGCTGATCGTCACGGGGCATGCCAACGTCCAGCCCTCGGGCAAGGCCAGCCCGCGGCAGATGGGCGTCTTCGACGACCGTTTCGTGGCGGGCCTGGCCCGCATCCCCGCGGCCGTCCACCGCTTCCCCTCGAAGGTCTTCCTCCAGATCGCCCACGCCGGCCGGCAGACGAAGGAACGGGACTGCGGCTGCGTCCCCGTCTCCCCCTCCCCGGTCTACGACCCCGTCTCCAAGGTCATGCCGCGCGAGCTATCGGCCGGCGAGGTGCGGACACTCATCGCCGATTTCATCGCGGCCGCCGGAAGGGCCAAGCGGGCCGGGTTCGACGGCGTCCAACTCCACGCCGCCCACGGCTATCTGCTCTCGAGCTTCCTGTCGCCCCACACCAACCGCCGCGAGGACGACTGGGGCGGGCCGGTCGAGAACCGGGCCCGCGCGCTCCTCGAGGTCCTGCGCGGCGTCAAGGCCGCCTGCGGCCGGGATTTCCCGGTCATGGTCAAGCTCAACGCCACCGACTTCCTGCCGGGCGGGCTGACGATCGACGACGCCGTCCGCGTGGCCCGGATGCTCGAGGCCGACGGCATCGACGCCATCGAGGTGAGCGGCGGCATGGCCGAGGCCGGCCGGGGCTCGGTCTGGCCGGGACTGCGCAGCGAAGCCGAGGAGGGCTATTTCGTGGACAGCGCGGCCCGGATCAAGAAGGCCGTCCGCGTGCCCGTGTCGGGGCTCGGCGGCCTCCGGACCCTGGCCGCGGCCGAGCGGATGGTGGCCGAAGGCCGGGTCGACCTCATCTCCCTGAGCCGGCCCTTCATCCGGGATCCCTCCCTGGTTAAGCGCTTCCGAGAGGGCCTCGCGGCGAAGTCCGAGTGCATCTCGTGCAACAAGTGCTTCAATCCCCGGGGCATCCGCTGCGCCGAGCTCAGAGATCCCGGGCCGCCGCTTCCATCAGAATGAAGAAGGCCTGGCCCTCGGTGGCCGTGCCCGGTTTCTCGAAGGTCGGCGAGCCGCAGACGTCCCGGACGAAGCCTCTGTCATCGACCTTGCGCCGGGCGGCCTCGCGCATAACCTTGGCCTGCTCGAGATACGACTTCGCCAGCCAGCCGCCCTTGACGCCCCGGAAGATCGTATAGGCCAGCATCTGGGAGAGGTTGGTCTCGACGAACGACTTCGGGTCGTCGACGACGTCGTGGAAGAGGCCGTCGGGACGCCGATGCCGCAGGCAGCCGTCGAGGACCTCGCGGACGTAGCCGACGAGGCGCTTCCGGTCGGCCCGCAGGCCGTCGGGCAGGGCCCGGATGACCCGGGCCATGCCGGCCGCGGCCCAGCCGTTGCCGACGCCCCAGAAGGCCTTCCGTTCGAAGGCTTTCCGGCCATCGTCCCAGATGTGGGAAAAGAGCTTGGCTTTGGGGTCCCAGAGCAGACGCCGGATTCCCTCGATCTGTTTCACGGCCTCCGCGGGAGCGCCGGCCACGGCCAGGAAGGGCGGGGCCATGTACAGGGAATCGATCCAGACCTGCGGCTTGTGATCGATATGGTGGAGCGTCCCATCGGCCGTCCGGGGCGCCGCCTTCAGCAGGTAATCGAGCATCCGGTCCGCCCCGTCCTTGAAGGCCGGGTCGCCCGTCTCCTTGGCGGCGAAGAGCACCCCCTCGCCGTTGGCGGCCGGATCGGTGACCCCGTGATTGTCGGAGACCATGCCCAGCCGGCCGTCCCCGTAGATGCGCAGCATCGCCCCGTGGGCCATGCGGACGACCGCGTCCTTGTCGCCCCATTCGAGAAGGGCCTGCATGGCCACGCCCTGCTCCCAAGCCTCGCGCTGCATGGCCAGCATGGCCATCCGGACCTTCCCGACGAGCGCGTCGGGGCCGTCCTCCGCAGCCGCCCGGGCGGGCCTCGCGCCGAAGGCCGCGAACGCGCCCGCGCTCGCCCCCGCCGCGGCGATGCTCTTTATGGCCTGTCTTCTCCGCATGTTCTCCCTCCTCCTCGGTCCCGGCCGTCCGGCCGGGCCTCACGCCGGGGATTCTAAGACAAGCGGCTACGCCTGGCAACTTCTTCCCGGACTCCCTCGTTGCCAAACGGTCCGGCCTCGTGGTATCGTCCCGGCCGAGGGAGGACGTCATGAGGAAACGCAACTTGCCGGTCGCCCTTCTGGCCGCGGCGCTCCTGCTCGCCGCCGGCTGCAAGAAGCCCGCCCCGCCCGAAAAAGCCGCGGTCCCCGGGCCCGTCTTCGACGTCAAGGCCTTCGGCGCGACCGGGCTCAAGGACGACCTGGCCCAGGAAGCCATCCAGAAGGCCGTCGATGCCTGCGCCGCGGCCGGCGGCGGCACGGTCCTCGTGCCGCCCGGCGATTACACGACCGGGACGATCCACCTCCGCAGCCATGTCCGGCTCTACGTCGAAGGCGGAGCCACGGTCTTCTCCGTCCACGACAAGTCCCGGTTCGACAAGGACGCCCTCCTCTACGGCGAGGACCTCGCCGGCGTCACCATCGAAGGCCGGGGCACGTTCGACGGCGGCGGCGCCTACGACCGGCGCCTCAAGGGCGATCACGAGGACGACTTCATCCGCCCGAACCAGGTCGAGATGGAGCAGCTCGGCCTGCCGCTCCTGCGCTCCTTCCCCAAGCCCGACCGGTACGGCAAAATGGTCCTTCTCGTCCGCTGCACGGACGTCCGCATCGCCGGCCTCTCGTTCGTCGATTCGCCCTCCTGGACCATCCATCCCGTCCAGTGCCGGCGGCTGGTCATCGACGGGGTCTTCATCCGGACGAGCCTGCGGGACGGCGTCTGGGCCGACGGCATCGATCCCGACGGCTGTCAGGACGTCCGCATCGCCAACTGCACCGTCGAGACCGGCGACGACGCCCTGGTCTTCTATTCCATGGATTGGTTCGGCCCGGCCCGGCCCTGCGAGAACATCACGGTGACCAACTGCCGGCTGAGCTCGGCTTCGAGCGCCATCAAGTTCTGCGACGGCAACATCGCCGGCATCCGCAACGTGACCATCGACAACTGCGTCATCACCGCCTCGAACCGCGGCGTGGCCTTCATGACCTTCGACGGCGGGGCGGTCGAGAACGTCGTCCTGTCCAACCTGACCATCGACACGGTCCGCTACGAGTGGTTCTGGTGGGGGGACGGCGAGCCCTTTCACTTCAACATCCGGAAGCGGAGCGAGGTCCATGCCAACTGGCCGCCGGAGAAGGACCGGCCGGCCGGGGCCATCCGCAACGTCAAGATCCAGAACGTCGTCGCCCGCGGCCACGGTTCGAGCGTCTGCAACGGCCACCCCGACTCGTGGCTCGAGGGCGTGTCGTTCGAGAACGTCAAGCTGACCGTCGCGCACGATCCGCAGGCGCCCTACGACAAGGCCGTCCACGGCCTGCTCTTCCGCCAGGCCCGTGACCTGAGGCTGCGCGACGTCGAGGTCGTCTGGGAGGAACCGGGTTCGGAGAAATGGGCGAGCGGCCTGGCCTTCGACGAGGTCGAGGATCTCGTCCTCGACGGCGTCAGGACCGTCCAGGCGCCGGGCGCGGCGGCGGCCCCGGCAATCCTCCTGAACCAGGTCGACACGGCCCTCATCCGGGACTGCCGGGCGGCCCCGGGGACGGGGACCTTCCTGCTCTTCACGGGAGAGGGGACCAAGGACATCCTGCTCGAACGGAACGATCTCCGCCGGGCCCGCCTTCCCTACGCGTTCGGGAAAGGCGCTTCTCCCCAGGCGCTGAAGCTCGGCTACTGAAACGCTTACCGGCGGCCCAGGAAGAACAGGACCAGGAACACGGCGATGATCAGAAGGAACATATAGAAGGCCCTTCTGCGGCGGGCTTCTACGAATCCCTCGGCGGCGCCCGCGTCCATATAAAAGCTGTCGGGCGTCCGGCCGGGCCGAAAGACGTCCTTGTCGGCCAACTTCCGGAAGATCCGGTCGGGCCGTACCCCTAGCTCGGCCAGGGGCCGGGCGGTCTTGGGATCGAGCGCCCCGGCGGCGCGGAATTTCCTCATGTACTCGTTCTGTTTGATGATGACGTAGGCTTCGCTGCTCATTGCTCGTTGGTTCCTTTCCGGCTCTCGGCGGGCTCAGACGCCACGCTGACGGATCCTCCCCAACTGGACCCCCACCGTCACCCCGGCGTAGGACGCCCCGCCGTTGATGTTCAGAAGGCCGCTCGCGGTCAGTCCGACGAACCGCGAGAGGAACCAGGAATAGCGGACTTCCAGGGGAAAGGAAAGGCCTTTGAAGGGGGGTTTCGAGGGCGGATACATGTCCACGTAACCGATGCCCGCGCCCGCCGACCAGGCGGACTTCAGCTTTCTATGGAAATAGCCGGCCATGACGCCCGCCTCCGTGACGGTCGTCCGATCGTCACTGGGGTTGGCCCCGGCCGTTCCCCGGAGCGACACGAAGAGCTTCCCGCGCTGGACCGTCAAGTCGAGGCAGCCCAGGAGCAGGCCTTCGGTCGCCCCGCCGGAAATGAAGCCGGCGCCCGGGCTTATCCCAAGCCACCAATAGACCGGCCGGCCGGCGGGCCCGGCCTCGGGAGCTTCTTGCGGCCAGCTCCCCGCGGCCACGGCGGCGAACAGGAGGACGAAGACGCTCAGCGCACGGAGCCCGACGCGATGTCCGAGAAAGCGGCTTTTCATGGCACCCCTCCCTCTCAAGGTCAACCTCGTCCGTGCTCGGGATTATCCTGGTTACCAGGACCCCTGTCAAGGAACGCTCGCCGCGCGAAGACCGTGCGCCGCTCGAAAGACATGTGTTAAAATGCGCTCATGATCGTCCATCCCACCTTCACCAAGCGCGCTTGTCTTTCGATCCTCGCCGCGGTCGTTTGGGGATCTGCCGTCCCCCCTGCCGTCTCCGGCGTCAGGCTCTCCCATCTCGGCCGAGCCTCCGTCCGGATCGTCGTCGCGCCCGGAGCGCCCGAAACGGAGCGCTTCGCCGCGGGTGAGCTGGCGCTCTTCCTGCACATCGTCACGGGCGGGACCTTCCCCGTCACCGAAGACCCGGGCGGGCCCGGCGGGCGGCTCCTGGTCGGGCCCGCGGCGGCCCGTTCGGCCGGCGTCGACCTCGCGGACCTCCCCCCCGAATCGATCGTCGTCCGGACCGCCGGAAAGGACCTCGTCCTGGCCGGCGGCGGCCCGCGGGGCACCCTCTACGCGGTCTACACGTTCCTCGAGGATGTCGTCGGCTGCCGCTGGTGGACATCGACGGCCAGCCGCATGCCCCGGAGGCCGTCCCTCGATGTGGGCGACCTCGACATCCGCTTCGAGCCCCCGCTCGAATATCGCGAGCCCTACTGGTACGTGGCCTTCGACGAGGTCTGGGCGGCTCGCAATAAAACGAACGGGACGAGGGCCGGCGGCGACGCCCTCCGCGGCGGCCGCCAGGTCTACGAGGGCTTCGTCCACACGTTTTACGGCCTCATCCCCCCGGCCCAATACTTCGCCGGGCACCCGGAGTGGTTCAGCGAGATCGACGGCAAGAGAACGGCTAAGGATGCCCAGCTCTGTCTCACGAACGAAGAGATGCGCCGGGAGCTCGTCCGCAACCTGAGAGAGAAGCTGCGGGCCAACCCCGCCGCCACGATCGCCTCGGTCTCCCAGAACGATTGCTTCGGTCCCTGCGCCTGCCCGAAGTGCCGGGCCGTCGACGCCGAGGAAGGCGGTCCGGCCGGCACGCTCCTGCGCTTCGTCAACGCCGTGGCCGCCGACCTCGAGGCGGAATTCCCCCGCGTGGCCTTCGACACGCTCGCCTACCAGTACACCCGGAAGCCGCCCCGGCTCGTCCGGCCCCGGCCGAACGTCATCGTCCGCCTCTGCAGCATCGAGTGCTCGTTCGCGCGGCCGCTCGACCATCCGGTCAACACCTCCTTCTTCGAGGACCTCGACGGCTGGTCGAAGATCGCCGGCCGTCTCTACGTTTGGGACTACACGACGAACTTCTCGCACTACGTCCAGCCCCACCCCAACTACGGCGTCCTGGGCCCGAACCTCCGGCTGTTCACGAAAAAGAACGTCCGCGGGGTGTTCGAGCAAGGCGCCTATCAATCGTGGGGCTCGGAGATGGCCGAGCTCCGGGCCTGGGTCCTGGCCAAGCTGCTGTGGGACCCGGCCCTCGACGCCGAGATCCTCCGTGAGGATTTCCTGAAGGGCTATTACGGGCCGGCGGCCGGGGCCATGGACGACTTCCTCGAGATCTTCGAGGCGGCCGTCGACCGGTCGGGCGACGCCTTGGGCTGTTATTCTCCCGCCGAAGCCGGGTTCCTGTCCCTCGACACCCTCCTTCGGTCGCGTCGTGTCCTGGACCGGGCGGAGAGACGGGCGCGCCGCTCGGCGGAATACGGGCGCCGCGTCCGGCGGGCCGCCCTGCCGGTCGATTACGTGATCATCACGCGCTGGGACGATCTCCGGGACGAGGCCCGGCGTTCGGGCCGTCCTTGGCCCTGGCCGGAAGCGCGGGCCGCGCTCCTCGAGCGCTTCCTCGCGGCCGCCCGCGCGGAGGGCGTCACCATGATCTCCGAATGGCAAACCCTGGACGACTGGGCGGCCAAGGACGGCCGCAAGAAATGACGACCGGGCCGGGCTTCTAGCGTCCGAAGAACGAGGCCGGCACGGGGCTCTTCTTTATGCCCGGCCCGCTCCATAGGAGATCCAGGCCCATATCCCCCGTGCTCTGGAAATAGACGATCTCGATCTCGTGCCAGCCCGCGGCGAGCGCGATCTCCGCGCCCTCTTCCGTCATGCCGTGGACGCCGTCGATGGCCACGACCTCCCGGCCGGCGACCGAGAGCTTCGAGCCGTCGTCGGAGTTGAGGTAGAAGACGTAGACGCCGGTCCGGGGAGCCCGGATGAATCCGCGGAACCTCAGGGCGAATCTGTCCTTGCCGCCGCCGGCCGCGGCGTCGGGCCTGGCGACGGTCCCGGCGCCGACCGCGGCCAGGGCGCCGAAGTCGGGCAGCTTCGTGAAGGTCCCTTCGTAGTATTCGTAAGCGAGCCCTCGGCCGGCCGGGACGGCCGCGGCGGGCGCGATGGGCTCGGCCCTCATGAAGGTCCGGCTCTCGACCAGGCTGGCCGTTCCGTCGGGCCAGAAGGCCCGGGCCCTGACCGTCGTCTCCCCCGTGATCTCGATGGGCTTCTCATAGAGGATCGACTCGGGGACCGGCTCCGAGCCGTCGCGCGTGTAGCGGATGGTCGCCCCCGGCCGGGCCGCCAGTTCCACGATGAAATAGGCCCCGACGAAATGCGTCTGGTCGGTCAGGAAGCGGGGCGGCGTGAAGCCCCGGTTGAGGCTCGCGAAGCGGGCCGGATCGAGCTTGAGCACGGCCCGGTCGTAGGTCAGGAGGCCGTTGACCTCGACCTCGCAGTCGCTCGTCTGGGTGTAGACGGCCGCCGCCAGTCCCTGGTCGACGAGCGGATAGAGCTTCTTGATGCAGATCGGCGTATCGCGTCTCGTAGGCCCCGGTGTCGTCGAAGTTCCGGTAGCCCCAGTTCCCTTCCGCCTGCCAGAGGTGCCCGGTGAGGGGCAAGCCGAGACCGCCGAACTCGCCGAGCACGGCGGCCCGCTTCTCCTCGACCTTGGGCATGTCCGGGCCGGGATAGCTGTGGATGTCGACCGTGTCCCCGACGCCCTTGTCCGTCCAGCCGCTGGCGTTGTTGACCAGCCGGGTCGGGTCGTAGCTCTTCGTCCAGGCCGCGATGCGCTCGGTGTCGTACTGGCCCCAGCCCTCGTTGAACGGCACCCACATGACGATCGAGGGATGGCTGCGGAGCGCGTCGATCGCGGCCTTCCACTCGCCCTCGAACTGGGCGTCCCTGGCGGCCAGGGCGTCGGCGGCCTGGGCGTCCCTCTTGAACAGGGCGCTCGGCATGTCCTGCCAGACGAGCAGGCCGAGCTTGTCGCACCAGTAGTAGAGGCGGTCGGGCTCGACCTTGACGTGCTTGCGGAGCATGTTCATGCCCAGGGACTTGATCGTCTCGATGTCGGAGCGCAGGGCGGCGTCGGTCGGCGCCGTGTACAGGCCGTCCGGCCACCAGCCCTGGTCGAGCGGGCCGTATTGGAAGAGAGGCTCGCCGTTGAGGACCAGCCGGTTGAAGCCCTGTCGGTCCTTGCCCAGGGCGATCTCGCGCAGGCCGGCGTAGCTCGTGACGGCGTCGATCTCCTTCCCCTCTTTCGCGAGCGAGACCTCGACGTCGTAGAGCGCCGGGTCCGAAGGCGACCACAGCTCCGGCCGCTCGATCCCGACCACGGCCGGGATGGAGGCGGGGCCGCGGGCTGAACCGGACGTCGCCCCGTTGCGCTTGACCGTCACCGTCAGCGAGGTCCCCGCGGCCTCGCCGGCGATCCGGGGCGCGAAGGTCAGCGTGCCGCGTTCGATGTCGGAGGTGATGTCGAGCCGGGCGATGTGGGTCTCGGGCACGGGCTCGAGCCAGACCGTCTGCCAGACGCCCGTCACGGCCGTGTAGAAGATGCCGTGAGGCTTCATGACCTGCTTGCCGCGGGCGATGCCGCGGTTGTCCTCGTCGGTCGGGTCCCAGGCCCGCAGCACGATCTCCTGCTTCGCGCCCCGCTTCAAGAGCCCGGTGACGTCGTAGGTGAACGGGTCGTAGCCGCCGCGATGGCTCCCGGCCTCGCGGCCGTTGACCCAGACCGTGCTCTCCCAGTCGACCGCGCCGAAGTGAAGGAGGATCCGGCGGCCGCGCCAGGCCTTGGGCACCTCGACCGTCCTCCGGTACCAGAGGGCCTTGTCGATGCCGACCGGCTTGCCGACGCCCGAGAGCGCCGATTCGACCGCGAACGGGACCAGGATCTTCCCGTCCCAGGTCTCGGGGCGGCCGGCCTCGCGGCCCGTGATGGCATAGTCCCAGAGGCCGTTCAGGTTCGCCCAATCCGGGCGGGCCATCTGGGGCCGGGGATATTCGGGCAGGGCGTTGGCCGGGCCGACCTCGGCCGCCCAGCGGGTCATGATCCTGTCCCCGGCGGGCTTCCACTCCGTGGCCGGCTGGGATTTGCAGGCGGCGAACGCGCCGGCGAGCACGAGGAAAGACAGAACGGCGGCAGAGGCTCTCTTCATGGCGGCACTCCTATCGACGCATTAGTAGATCATCCCGCGAGGGTCTGTCAATCGATTTGAATTCGAGGGGCGATTCGAATAGAGTGTTTTTCCCTGAGGCGAGGAGAGCCATGAACGCAGACGACAAGGCCGCTATCCTGGAAACGCTCAATCCCCGGGTCCGGGCCCGTTTCCCGATGATCGACCGCGATCCCGGCGGCCGTCCGCGGACCTACCTCAACACCGGCGCCGGCAGTCTGACCGTCGATTCGGCCGCCGAGGCCGCGCGCGACGCGCAGGGCCGGCTCAATCCGATGCCCGGCGTCGTCTGTCCCGGCGAGGCGGAGACGGCCGCCCTGCACGCCCGGGTGCGGGACCTGGTCGCCGATTTCCTCCACGCCTGGAGCGGCCGGGAGATCAGCTTCCATCTGTCAGCCACGGCGGCGCTCTTCGATCTGGCCTTCGGCCTCCGCGGCGTGCTCTCCCCCGACGCCAACCTCGTCGTCACCGACCTCGACCACATGGCCAACGTCTCGCCCTGGGAAACCGTCTTCGCCGAAGGCCTCGGCCGCGAGGTCCGGCGGGCCCGCGTCACCGCCGAGGGAACGCTCGACGTCGCCCACCTCCTTTCGGTCGTGGACGCCCGGACGGGCCTCGTGGCCCTGACCTCCGCGTCGAACGGCACGGGCTCGGTGGTCCGCCTTGGCGAGGTCGCCACCGAGGTCCGCCGCGTCGCCCCCGAGTGCCTCATCGCGGTCGACGCCGTCCACCACGCGCCCCATGGGCCGCTCGACGTCCGGGAAAGCGACGTCGACTTCCTGGTGTTCTCCGGTTACAAGGTCTTCGGGCCCATGCTCGGCGTGCTCTGGGGCCGCGCCGAGCACCTGGAGAAGCTCCGCCCCTACCGCGTCGAGACGAACAAGCCCGTCCTCCCCGGCAAGCTGGAGATGGGCATGCTCAACAACGCGTCTCTGGCCTCGCTCGAGGCCGCATTATCTTATCTCCTCTGGCTGGCCGACCTGGCCGCCGGGCCCGGCCCCGCCGCCGCGGACCGGGCTTCGAAGTTCCGCTCGGTGATGGGTTCGATCGCCGCCTACGAAGCGGGGCTCACCCGGCGCGTTCTCGACGGTTTCCGCGGGCTCCCGGCCGGCCGCCTGGCCTGCTTCGGCATCAACGATCCGGACCGTTGCGGCGAGCGCGTCCCGACCTTCGCCTTCGACATCGCCGGGCTCACGGCGACCCGGACCAAGGAGCGCCTCTGGGCCGAGGCGGCGATCCAGATCGCGGACGGCAACCACTATTCGGCCGCGGTCTACCGCCATCTCGGCCGCCCCGAGGGCATCTGCCGGGCGAGCTTCGCCCACTACGACAACGCCGCCACGGTCGACCGTTTCCTGGAGGCCGTCGCCCGCCTCCGGTGACGACGGGACGTCCCCGCCCGAAACAGGTTGAACATTCACCCCGAAATCCCTAGAATAGGTCTTCCTTGACCAAAATGAGACCCACGCAAAAGCGCCTGATCCCGGCCTGCCTTCTGGCCTTCGTCCTGGCCCTGACGGCCGCCGCGGCGCCGCCCAACCCCCGCGTCGTCATCGCCACCGAGAAGGGCGAGATCGTCGTCGAGATCGACCTGGCGCGGGCCCCGGTCACGGCGGCCAACTTCCTGCGCTACGTCGACGCCGGGCTCTACGACGGCTCGACCTTCCACCGGACCGTGACCCTCGCGAACCAGCCGGACAACCAAATCAAGATCGAGGTCATCCAGGGCGGCCAGCTCGACGAAGCGAAGGAATTCCCGCCGATCGCCCACGAAACGACCCGGGCGACCGGGCTCCGCCATCTCGACGGGACCATCTCCATGGCCCGCTCGGCGCCCGGCAGCGCCACGTCGAGCTTCTTCTTCTGCGTCGGCGACCAGCCCGAGCTCGACTTCGGCGGCCGGCGCAATCCCGACGGCCAGGGCTTCGCCGCCTTCGGCCACGTCGTCGCGGGGATGGATGTCATCCGGGCCATTCAGGCCCTCCCGGCCGACGGCCAGACCCTCGCCCCCCCGGTCCGGATCGTCTCGGTCCGCCGCCTCGAACGAACCCCAAAAGCCCCCCGGAACGGATAGAACAAGGAGTCCCCAGATGAGAAAACGCTCGCTGCCCATCGTGCTCACCGGAATCCTGCTGGCCCTGCTCATGGCCGCGCAGGCCTTCGCCCAGGAGACCGCCGCTCCGCAGAAGCTCGTCGGCAAGGCCCTCTACCAGAAGCTTCAGGGGGAAGGCCGCCGGTCGATGGGCCCTCCGGGCGGTCCCGGCGGATTCGCCTGGGCCATCGACGGCAAGGGCTCCTACGCCTTGGAGGACGGGACCTTCAAACGGACCGACTTCGCGAGCGGCGCGAAGACGCCTCTTTTCGACGACGCCAGGATCATCGCGGCGGTCAACGCCATGACCGGCCGCCAGGAGGTCAAGCTTCCTTTCAGCCGCTTCCAATATCTGGCCAACGGACAGAAGATCCAGTTCCAGGCCTTCAACAAGGTCTTCCTCTATGACCTCGCGTCCTCGAAGCTCGCGGCCTACGAGGCCGAGCGGTCCATCACCGGGGTCCGCGGCCGCGGCTACGGCGACATCCTCTCCCCCGACCTCAAGTACCGGGCCTTCACCCGGAGCTTCAACCTCTTCGTCAAGGACTTGGACGGCAACGAGACGGCCCTGACGACCGACGGCACGGAGGACCTTCGCAACGGCTTCCCCGACTGGGTCTACCCCGAGGAGCTGGCCCAGTACGAGGCCTTCTGGTGGTCGCCGGACTCGAAGAGGATCGCCTTCATGCAGTTCGACGAGAAGCCGGTCACCAAGTACCCCATCGTCCACGACGTCCAGCCCATCCCCCGCTTCGAGCTCCTCGGCTATCCCAAGCCGGGCGGCAACAACCCCATCGTCCGCCTGTTCGTCGTCGACGTCGCCTCGAAGAAGATCGTCCGTCTCGAGACGGGCGACGACCTCGACGTCTACCTCTACCGGGGCAAGTGGACCGCCGACGGCCGGGAGTTCACCTACCACCGGCTGAACCGCTTCCAGAACAAGGTCGAGCTCTTCGCCGCCGACCCGGCCACCGGCAAGACCCGCCTTCTGCTCGCGGACACCGATCCCTGCTACATCGACGAGTCGACCGACCTGTGGTTCCTCGCCGACAACCAGCGCTTCCTGTGGACCTCGGAACGGAGCGGCTGGCGCGAGATCTATCTCTACGACATGACGGGCAAGCTTCTCAAGCCGCTGACCACCGCCAAACTGCCGGTGGGCTCCATCCAGGACGTCGACGAGGCCCATGGCTTCGTCTACTTCAACGGCGCCGAGGCCAACGGCACCGAAAGCCACGCCTACCGGGTCAAGCTCGACGGCACGGGCTTCACGAAATTGACCAGGGAGCCGGGCACGCACCGGGTCTCCTTCTCCCCCACCTTCGAATACTACACGGACGCCTTCCAGAGCTTCGACCAGCCCGCCAAGACCACGCTCTACGCGGCCGACGGCAAAGCGGTCAAGGTCCTGAACGAGACCGTCCTCTCCAAGGAGTTCCTCGACTACAAGCTCATCAAGCCCGAGCATTTCCTGTTCAAGTCGGCCGACGGCAAGTACGACCTCGACGGCATCCTCTACTTCCCGGCCCACTTCGACCCGAGCGAGAAATATCCCCTGATCCTTTCGATCTACGGCGGGCCCGGCGCCAAGGGCGTCTCTAACAGGTACCTCACGTCCGACGGCAACCAGGCCCTGGCCCAGTTGGGCTTTCTCGTCGCCGTCTGCGACTACCGGGGCGTCAGCGGGCGGGGCAAGGCCTTCCAGAACCTGCACTATATGAAGCTCGGCCAGGTCGAGCTCGAGGACCACGTGGCCTTCGTCAAGGCCCTGGGCCTGCGGCCTTACGTCGACACGACGCGGGTCGGTATCACCGGGCACTCCTACGGCGGCTACTTCACCTGCCTGGCCCTGCTCAAGGAGCCCGACGTCTTCCACGTCGGCGTCGCCGGAGCGCCCGTCACCGACTGGCGGAACTACGATTCGATCTACACCGAGCGCTATATGCGCCGGCCCCAGGACAATCCCGAGGGCTACGAGAAGGGCTCCTGCCTGACCTACGCCAAGAACCTCAAGGGCAAGCTCTTCATCCACCACGGCGCCGTCGACGACAACGTCCATCCGGGCAACACCATCCAGCTCGTCCAGGCCCTGCTCAAGGAGAACAAGAAGTTCGACCTGATGATCTACCCGGAGATGCAGCACGGCATCGGCTACCCCCGGTATCCCGAATCGCGGGTCGAGTACTTCATCGAGCACCTCAAGCCCGTGGTCAAGTAGGCCGGCGGGCGCGAAAAGGAGAGATCACATGGCCAAGTTCGAAGGCGTGAAGTGGGCCCCCCGGCAGATGCGCTATCTGCTCCCCGACAAGCAGTTCGCCATCCTCGAGTCCGACGCGAAGGTCTTCGCCGTGTCGCGGTCGGTCTTCTACGCGTCCTGCCTCTGCTTCGAGGGCATCCGCTTCTTCTGCAAGAAGTCGGCGGCCGGGCGGGTCGAGGTCCATTTCCTCAACTGGCACAAGAACCTGGAGCGGCTCCAAAGAGGGATCGCCTTCAATCTGGGCAAAACCCAGGCCGGGCTCATCCCCTCGGTCGAGGAGATGGAGAGCATCATCATCCACCAGTACTTCAAGGACCCGGCCATCCGGCCCTTTCTCGAGGACATGGCCGACAAGGGCCTCCAAGGCTACCTCCGGCCGTTCACGGTCGACGAGGAACAGTCCATGGGCGTGACCTTCCCCGGCCAGCCGGCCGTCCGGGCCATCTTCTGCAGCTACGACAACTACCTCGGCGAGCCGTTCACGGGGGTCGTCATCCCCCGCATGGTCCGGGCCGTCGCCTTGAACGGGACGGGCTGGCTCAAGCTCGGCATCAACTACATGATCAGCCTCAAGGCCCTCGAGGCCGCCAAGGACGTCGATCCCAAGGCGGCCGCGGCCCTCTTCCTCGACGACCAGACCCACCTTCCCCTGGCCGACCGCCGCGTCACCGAGTGGGATTCCTCCTGCTGCCTCTTCGGCTTCCGGGACGGCACGATCGTCAAGATCCCCGAGAGCGAGCTCATCCTGCCCTCGGTCACGATCCAGGGCATGGTGGCCATCCTCAAGGACCTGGGCGTCAAGGTCGAGGAGCGGCACGTGTCCTACGGCGAGCTCGTCGGCCGGATCCAGGCGAAAGAGCTCGTGGTCGCGGCGAGCATCGGCACGGCCGGGATCATGAACCGCTGCCAAAAGCTCCTCTGCGTCGACGAGTCGAACGCGGTCACCGCGACCCACGTCGCGGACACGGAGCATCCGCTCTACGCGAAACTGGCCGAGGCCAAGGCCTATTACTGGGACATCTACAAAGAAAAGGCCAAGCTCCCGGCCGGGATGAAGCTCTACAAGTACGCGCTGTAACCTTTACAGGCTCATGGCGATGAGCATCCAGAACTTGTCGCCGAGCTCGAGATATCTCTGGACGGCGGCCCGGGCCGTGTCGTTCGTATACTTGGTCAGGTACTGTTCGACCGTGAACGGCTCCTTGTCCGGCGTCTTGCTGGCCAGGATCTCCTGGACCTTCTTCTCGAGCAGAGGCAAGTCGGCGAAGGCCTTATCCTCGAACTCGGCGATCGTGGCCTCGATCGTCTTCCGCGTCTGCCCCCACTTCAGGGTGGCCAGGCGGTTGGCCCGGCGGAAGGCCCAGGCCGCGGAATCGAGCCGGAATTGGTGCTGGGCGCAGATCTCGAAGCCCGGCGGCAGCTCGGTCGTCCCGGCGAAGATGGGCACGCGGGCGCTCATGGCCGGGTTGTCGAAAGCGAACCAGCAGATGGCCCCGACGGCCGGCGGCAGCCAGCCGCGGACCTGGAGCACGGTGGCGTAGGCGCAGCCCGAGATGGGGATGGTCCTCGCGGGAACGATGGTGCCGGGTTTGAGGGTGTTGACCAGGCTCATGATGTCGCGAGGCATCCAGGCGCTGGCGATCGGGCTCTTCCCCATCTGGGGCCCGGCCGGCTGGGCCGGCGGCGTTTCGCCCGGCTTGGGCCGGGGCTGGGGCCGCGGCACGAGCAGGTTCTTGGTCGAGTCGAGATCGGTCCCCTCGTAGGGGTCCCGGTAGATGGCCAGGACGTCGCGGACCGACAGCTTCTTTTCCGGCTTGACCGAGAACGGCAGCTCCGGCATGTCCATCGACAGCTTGAGGGAGGGGGCCAGCGTGCTGAGGACGAAGAACTCCCGGGTCGAGAACGGCTTGCCCCGGCCGCCGCCGTAGGCTTCCCACCACTTGAACGGTTTGCCGCTCTTGGGGTCCCACCAACCCATGTCCTGGGCCACCTGGAAGACGTTCTCCGAGGCCATGTACCGGTCGGGATTCTTGAGATCGATCTCGGCGATGCGGGGAATGTTGGCCGAGATGCCGACGTGGTCGTCGGGGATGCGGACGGCCGCCCATACGGCCCCCTTCTCGAGCGGGCCGGCGCCCATGATCTCGAAGTGCCAGACCTCTTTCCCGTCGGCGATGGTGATGCACTCGCCGAAGTCGCCGTACCCGTACTGCTTGACGAGCTCGCCGATGAGCCGGATGGCCTCGCGGGCCGTCTTGCAGCGCTCGAGGGCGAGGCGCTCGAGCTCCTCGATCATGAACATGCCCTCGTTGTTGACGAGCTCGCGGCGGCCGCCGATGGTCGTCTCGCCGATGGCCAGGCCTTGCTCGTTGAGGGCCGGGTAGGCCGTGTTCAGGAAGCGGTAGGTCTCCGGGACCTGGGGGATCTCGCCCGTCTGGACGATGCCCCGGAGGTCGGCCGTGAATTCCGTGTGCATCTTGCCGGAATGGACCTTGTTCATGGACTTGTCCGGCCATTTCTGATGGGGCACGATATTGACCCACTGGCGGTAGGGGCCGTCGCAGGTGTGGCAGGTGATAACGGAGCCGTCCACGGTGGCCAGGCGGCCGACCTGGATGGACGTGCAGGCATCGAATTCCTCGGGCCAGGCCACGCCCGCCGCGTTCACCGTCACCGCGGACGGCCGGGCGGCGAACGTGAAGACGGCGGCGGCCAGGACGAGCGCCAGGGCCAGCGCGCGCCCGCCGAATCTCTTCATGCGCGTATCGATCATGAGGACCTCCTCTCGGGATCGGGCGAAGATAAGACTCTATGATTTCGGCGACGCGCCTGTCAATCGAATTCTCGGGCGGCCCCGCCGCGGACGAGAGCCTCGAACATATCCGCGGCGGTCATCGCCGCGGTCACGGCGATATCCAGGACGGGGACGCCGAGCTCCCGGTAGTGGTCGACCAGGGGCAGGGTCCTGGCCCGGTAGTCCTGGAGCCGGCGCTCGATCGCCGCGGGCGAGTCGTCGCTCCGGCCGGACCTGTCCCCTCCCGGATCGAGTCTCATTCGTTCCCGGATGACGTCCGGCGAAGCCTCGAGGCGGACGACCAGTCTGACGGCGAGGAGGCCGGCCAGGGCTTGGGCTTGGCCCGCGTGCCTCGGGAGCCCGTTGAGGACTAGGATGTCGTCCGGGCCCGGAGCGCTCCCGGCGGCGAACCTCTCGACGATCCGGACGATCATGGGCATGTCCCGATCCTCGAACAGGGAGCCGGTCGCGAGCGAGGCTTCGATCGTCGCCCTCTCCGCGTCCGAGAGCCACGCGGAAGCCCCGCGGTCCGCGGCGAGGGCCCGCAGGTTCGCCCCGAAGTCGAAATGGACGCAGCGGCGGGCGCCGAGGCCGCGCCGGGCCAGCTCATCGCCCAGAGGGGTCTTGCCCGCTCCGGTGGGTCCTAGAAGCAGGAGCGACGGCCAGGGCCGGGCGCGCACGCTCATCCGCCTCCGTCCGGCGCGTTGGGGCCGTCCGTCTCCCCGAGGGTCAGATAGCGGAAAGCCCGGTCCATGTCCCGGTGGCTGGCGACGAGCACCAGGGTATCCTGCTCCCCGACCGCGAAATCGGCCCCCGGGCTCGAGAACGACTCCTCGCCGCGGACGACGGCGATCACGGTCGCGCCGGTCCGCCCCCGCAGGTCCAGGCCGCCCAACGTCTTCCCGGCCGGCCAGGAGCCCTTGCCGACGAAGAAGGTCGAAGCCGTGCCCGCCGCCAGCAGGTCGGCGATCCTCTCGGTCACGGGCCGGATGGCGCTGCACGAACCCCGCAGCATGCCGTAGCACTCGCCGCGCAGGACCTTGACCTGGGCGTCGATGACGTTGCGCGGCACGTGGTATTTCTCCAGGACGCGGGTGAAGATCTCGATCGAGGTCTCGAACTCCTCCGGGATGACGTCCCCCGCGCCGAGCCCGACGAGCTCGTCGGTCTCCGAAGCGTAGCGCGTGCGGACGATGACGAAGAGCCCCGGGTTGAGCGCCTTGGCCGCCTTGACCCCGCGGCGCGTCATGGCCGGATCGGAGATGGCGAACACGATGCCCCGGGCCTTCCCGACGCAGGCCTCCTTGAGGATGGTCGGGCTCGAAACGTCCCCGAAGACGATGGGCTCTCCCTCGGCCGCGGCCGCCTTGACGGTCACGGGATTGAGCTCGAGGATGACGTAGCCGATACCGGCTTCCTTGAGGACGTGGGCCAGGTTCTTGCCGTTGAGCCCGTAGCCGGCGATGATGACATGCCCATCGAGGTCCCGCGATGTCCGCCCCGCTGTCCCGGCCGTCCTTTTGCGCCAGTGGAGGGCGCGGGCCCCGCGCTCGGCCAGGGCCGGCGAGACCTGGATGAGCAGCGGCGTCGCCAGGATGGTCAGGATGGAGCTGGCGATGAAGGCCTGGAAGATGTCCCCCTGCAGGAAACCGTTGGCCCGGCCGACGCCGGCCAGAACGAACGAGAATTCCCCGACCTGGGCCAAGGCCAAGCCTGTCAGGACGGCGATCCTCGAGCCGTAGCCGAGGAGCCCGACCGTCAGGACGACGACGACCGCTTTGAGGACGAGGATCCCGGCCACGAGCCCCAGCACGGTCGGGAGGAAGGCCGCGACGGCTCCCGTGTCGAGGAGCATGCCGACGGAGATGAAGAACAGGCTGTTGAACACATCCTTCAACGGCAGGATGTCGGAGACGACCTGGTGGCTGTATTCGGACTCGGCCAGGAGGACCCCGGCCAGGAAGGCCCCGAGGGCCAGGGAGAGCCCGAGCGAGGAGGTCAGCAGGGCCATGCCCAGGCAAAGGAACAGCGTGGCGAGCAGAAAGACCTCGCGGATGCGCGTCCTGACGACGAGATGGAGGACGGCCGGCATGAACCGGCGGGCCAGGAGGAACACGGCCGCCACGGCCGCCGCGCTCAGACCGAAGCGCAGGGCGATGGCGCCGACGGAGACCGCGCCGGCGTTGGCCAGGACGGGAACCAAAGCGATCATCGGCACGATGGCGACGTCCTGGAAGATCAGGACGCCGAGGGAGATCCGGCCCTGGGGCGAGTCCGTCTCGCCCCGGTCGCCGAGGATCTTCAGGACGACGGCCGTGCTGCTCAGGGAGACGAGGAAGCCGTAGAAGAGGGCTTCGCGCGGCGCCACCTTCAGGAGGAGAAGGACGGCGACGGTGGCCGAAACGGTCAGGGAGACCTGAAGCCCTCCCCCGGCCCAGAAATCCCGCTGGATGCGCCGGAGCCGGGACGGCTCGAACTCCAAGCCGATCGTGAACAGGAGCATGACCACGCCGATCTCGGCCATGACGTCGACCGTCGCGGTGTTCTTGACGAGCGAAAGCCCCCCGGGACCGATGAGCACGCCGGTCAGGAGGAACCCGACCACGGCCGGCAGACGGAGCCGATGGGACAGGAAGATGATGACGACCGAGGCCGCCAGGACGATGACGAACTCGCCGAGGACGTGGAGGCTCATGTTCTCTCCCGCCCCGGCTTATAACACGGGGCTTCCCGGCCGGTCAACCGCCCGGTCCCCTTTTGGGGTTAGCCCGCCGGGGGTTTTATCACCCCGGAATACACCGAAAGAGAGGATGGACGGCCGGAACCGCTGGTCTAAACTGGGGGCGATCCGAAAATACAAGGAGACACATATATGAAAAAGCTGATCGTCGTTCTTCTGGCCGCGCTGTGCATCGTCGCCCTCGCCCCCCGGGACCTCTCGGCCGGCGTCGGGATCAAGGGCGGCTACTCGCTGGCGAAGTTCTCCCTCACCGGGGAAATGGATGCGGAAGTGTGGAAGTACCTCCCGTCCTTCGTCGCCGGCGGCTACCTCGAGCTCAAGCTCGGCTTCGTGTCCATCCAGCCCGAGGTCCTCTACACCCGGATGGGCGCCAAGATCGAGGAGGTGATCGAGGATGTGCCCTTCAGCCTCCAGTACCGGTTCGACTACGTCCAGGTCCCCGTCCTCCTGAAGTTCAACATCGTCCCGGCCGGCCCGATCCGCCCGTTCCTCTACGGCGGCGGCTACGGCGCCTATCTTCTCAAGGCCAAGGGCATCATGGAGGGCGGCGGGGAATCGGACGAGGCCGACCTCACCGAGAATTTCCAGCGCTACGACTACGGCGTCGTCGGCGGCCTGGGTCTGGCCTTCAAGCTGCCCGGCCTCTCCATCTCGGTCGAGGGCCGCTACAACTACGGCCTGATGAACATCATCAAGGACCCGCTCGAAGGCGAATCGGCCAAGAACAAGTCCATCATGGCCCTGGTCGGGATCGGCTTCTGAGGCCCGGGCCCCAACCAAGCCTTACCTCCTGTTTCGCCTCACCCCCCGCGGGGTGGGGCGTTTTTTTTTGCGGTCAGACCTTGAGCTTTCGGATGAGGGCTTCGAGGTAGCGCGACTTCACCTGTTTCGAGGCCAGGGCCTGCTTGAGGGGCGGGAGCCGCAGGATGACGCCGAGGACGGCGGCCATGGCCCTGTGGCTCGAGAGGGCCCGGTTGTCGAAGATGAGGTCCTGGAGCTTGCCGCGCTCGATGGCCATCACGACGGCCTTGTGGGTCGAATCGAGGGGCGTGATGACCCGCCCGGGCCGGCTCTCGAGGCTGAGGCTCCCGGCCTTGCACACCCGGACGCAGACCCCGCAGCCCAGGCACATCGTCATGTCGACCTTGGCCCGCTTCTTCTTCGGATGCGCCGGGTCGTTGGCCGAGACGAGGGTCATGGCCTCGACCGGGCAGACGGCGGCGCACTCTCCGCAGCCCGTGCAGGACGCGCCCTCGACGGCCGGCAGGAAGTTGGTCGTGTGGACCGGGTGGAGGAGGCCGAAGCGGCGCTGGGCGATCATGGCCTCGCAGCAGCAGCCGCAGCAGTTGCAGATGAAGCTGACCCGGTTCCTGACGTTCTCGCCGAACTGGACGAGGTTGCGGGACCGGGCCTCGTCGAGCAGGGCCAGCCCTTCGGCGACGTCGACGGCCCGGGCGTAGCCGTGCCGGACGAGGGACGCGGCGGTGTTGTTGAAGGTCATGCAGATGTCGAGGGGCGCGTCGCAGGCCCGGCCGGCGTGCGCCATCTTGTGGCGGCAGTAGCAGAGCCCGATCCCCCGATGGGAAGCCGTCCGGACGACCTCGCCGGCCCGCTCGTAGTCGAGGACGTGGAGGGCGTTCCCGTTCGTCAGGACCGTCTCGTCGACGAAGACCCGGCCGAGCTGGGTCTCCCCCTGCGTGAAGAGCGCCTTGATGAAATCCTCCTCGACCGTGATGTACTGGTAATAGAGCTGGGCCAGGACCTTCTGATCGAGGTCGCCCCGGAGCCGCATCATGGAGAACTCGAAGAAGCCGGCCATGGGCGGCGGCAGGACGTAGGTCGTGCCTTTCGGGCCCTCGACGTCGACGAGCAGGGCCCGGGAGGCCAGGGCGTCGAGGACCTTGCGGGCCTCGGGGAGGCCCATCCGCCAGGCCTTGGCGGCCTTCGCGGCCGTGAACGGCTTGATGGGGACCAGGGCGAGGAGCGAGGCCTCCTTCTCGGTCATGAGCATCTTGAGGATGGCGAAGAGGAGCTCTGAAGTGGGGGCTCCCTGGGGAAACCTGTTCAGACGATCGACCAGGGCGGGATAGCCCGATCTCGCCGCCAGATGGTGGGCCATGGGCACCTTTTACCCGATTTCCGGACCCATGGCAACCTCTATCGCCTCCCCTTTACCGGGACCGGCCGATGGGCTATGCTGTCGCCGGAACGGAGGGACGCATGACAACGATCAAGGTCGGACTCGTCGGGACGGGCTATATCGGCCTCGTCCACCTGGACATGCTGAGGCGCCTCGGCGGCGTCGAGGTCGTGGCCGTGGCGGATACCAACGCGGAGCTGGCGAGGGCGGCCGCGGCCAAGTTCGGCATCCCTCGGGTCTATTCGACGGCCGAGGCGCTCATCGACGACCCGGAGGTCACGGTCGTTCACGACTGCGCCCCGAACAACGTCCATCATGCGATCAACGCCCGGGCCCTCGAGGCCGGCAAGGACGTCTTCTCCGAAAAGCCCCTGGCCCTCGACTCGAGAGAATCCCGGGAGCTCGCGGACCTGGCTCAAAAGCACGACGCCTTGACGGCCATCGGCTTCTGCTACCGCTACTATCCGGTCGTCCAGGAGGCGGCGGCCCGGGCCCGGCGGGGCGACCTGGGCGAGGTCCGGGCCTTCATCGGGCATTTCCTGCAGGACTGGCTCTTTCTCGAGACCGACTATTCCTGGCGCCTGGACCCCAAGGTCGCCGGCCGGGCCAACGTCGTGGCCGACCTCGGCAGCCACTGGTGCGACCTCGTCCAGTTCGTCACCGGCCGCAAGATCGTCGAGGTCATGGCCGAGCTCCACACCTGCCTGCCGCGGCGCTTCCGGCCGAAGGGCGGCGTACTGTCGTTCGGCGCCGGGGCGTCCGGGGAGACCGAGGCCGTGGACATCGCCCTCGACGACTACGCGGCGCTCTTCCTCAAGCTCGACAACGGGGCCCGGGGAAACTTCACGACCTGCCAGGCCGCGGCCGGCCGCAAGGTCGAGATCGAGCTCCAGGTCTTCGGCTCGAAAGAATCCTACGCCTGGAGCCACGTCCACCCCAACGCCCTCTGGATCGGCCACCGGGAGAAGGCCAACGAGGTCTTCTACGAATCCTCCGTCCTGCAGGCCGAAGGGACCCGCCGGTACGCCGGCTTGCCCACCGGGCACCCGATGGGCTACCACGACGCCGTGTTCAACCTCTTCCGGGATTATTACGACGCCTTGGCGGCCAAGCGCGAGGGAAAGCCCTACCGGGCGACCTTCCCCGACTTCCGCACCGGCCACGAGATGATGTGCGTCATCGACGCGGCGGTCGAATCGGACCGGACGGGGCGCTGGACCGCGGTCGGCCGGTAGCCGCGCCGCGTCAGCGCTTCCCTTTTTCCGTCGCCAGCAGGACCAGGCCGACGGCGACCGTCGCCAGCTTGCGGATCCGCCGGATGAGCCCCACGCCGAGACCCGTTCCCGCGGAGTAGCCCAGGCTCCGAAGGATGAGGACATGGGCGCCCTCCATGACCCCGAGGTGGCCGGGAATGACGAACAGGGCCGTGTTGACGATGCTGACCCCGGCGGTAATGAAAACAGCCTGGAAGGAAGCCGACCGGGGTCCCGAGGACCCTCATGACGATGTAGACCTCGCCCGCGCCCAGGAACCGGGCGGTGTAGTGCAGGGCGGCCGCGACGAGCGTCCGCGCATCGAGGCTGGCGTAGACCAGGCGGAGGTTGCGATCAAGAGCCCGGATGCCGTCCTCCCTCCGGGCGGCGAATCGGCCGACGACGGGAACCACACGAGCGACACGTTCCAGGGTCCAGAGAGCTCCCCTCCTCTGCAGGACGATCAGGCCGGCGACCCCGGCCGCCGAACCGCCGAGACAGACCCCCGCCGCGACGTCCATCCAATGGGGCAGCTCGACAAAGAGCAGGCTGAGGAGGAACCCGGTCGCGAGGAACAGGATCCCCGAGGCGAACTCGATCGTCTTGTCGACGAGCACGCCGGGAATGCCCTCCGCCAAGGGCGCGTGCCGCCGTATGAGGAAGGCCCGGGCGGCGTCGCCGCCGACGCTGGCCGTCGGGATGAGGACGTTCAGCGTGTCGCCGATGATCTTGGCCCGGAAGAGCCGGACGAGCGGGACCGCCCGGAAGTGGGCGGCCTGGATCAGGGACCAGGCGCAGGCCTGGATAAAAAGCCACCCGAACGCGAGCCCGATGATCACCGGGAACCAGGGCCCGAAGCGGCCGATCTGGGCGAGGACGGTGCCGACCCCGATCTTCAGCAGCAGGTAGGCCAGGAGTAAGAAGCCCACCCCGCTCAACAGGAACCGGACCGGCTTCCCGGTCAGACCGGACTTCTTTGCGGCGGTCGCCCGGTCGACGAGGCCGGCCGCGATGGCCGCTTCGGCCTTGGCCAGGGCCGCCTCGTCGTCGACGTCGATCCAGAAGAGATCCCCGACCGTCCAGGTCCGGGCCCGGCCCTTCGCGGCGAGCGCCCGGATGCCGCCGGACAGCGTGAAGTCGCCCCTGGCCTGGCTCTCCTCGAGCGCCTCGAACAGGGCCGGCGTGCAGAGGAAGACCCCCGTGTCGAAGGCGTTGTAGCCGGGGATGTTCTTGCCGATGGCGGCGATATGGCCGTCCTCGTCGCGGACCCGGGTGACGTCGTCGAGGTCCACGTGCGGGTGGCCCTCGGTCCGGCGGTCCACGGCCAGGACGATCTCGCCGCCGGCGATGTCGCAGCCGGCCAGGCCTTCGAGCAGGCGGGGATCGACGACGTGATCGGCCATCATCAGGAAGAACCGGTCGCCGGCCAGGCTCCGGGCTTTCAGGACGGAGAGGCCGTTCTCCTTCTCCCACTCGTCGTTCCGGACAGTGTCGATCGCCAGCCCTTCCGTGGCGGCCCGGGCGGCCAAGTGGCCCTCGACCGCGTCGCCCGCGTATCCGGTCACGACGACGAACCTCCGGACGCCGGCCCGGCGGGCGGCGTCGATGGCCCGGTCGATGAGGCGCTTCCCAGCGACTTCGAGGAGAGGCTTGCTCGGCGCGCGGCCGGCCAGCCGGCTGCCGCGTCCGGCGGCGATGATGACGCACGTCGCGGGAGCCGTCACGCCGCCCGCTTTCTGGCCTTGACGACGAGGGTCAGCCCGCCCGGCGCGGCCGGGCGGCGCTTCCGGCCGCAGATCCGCCGGGAGGCGGCCCACACGGCGCCGAGAAGCATGTACCCGATCGTGCGCACGGGGCCGAGGACGCGGGGGAAGCCGGTCGAGTCCCCAGGACATCCGGACGAGGGCCAGGGCGAACGGCGAGTCCATGACGAATCCCGTCTCCTCGACGTCGAAGCCGGCCCGGTCGAGCTTGGCCCGGACGATCTCCGGCGTATAGAAGGTGTTCACGGCGTACCGCTTCCGGTGCCTCTCCCTCTCTTCGGGCCTGATCCCCGGATTAGAGAGGCTGTCGGCCGAGAAGGCGAAGCGCCCGCCCGGCTTGAGGGCCTTGGCGACGTTGCGCATGACGCGCTCGTCGTCGCCGAGGTGCTCCATGACGCAGAGACTGAGGGCCCTGTCGAAGGTGCCGGCCGGGAAATCGGCCAGCTCGGCATCCATGCTCAGGAATTCCGTTCCCTCGCCGGCATAGTGCCGGCGGGCGTAGGCCAACCGCTTCTCGTGGAGGTCGATCCCCGTGACCCGGGCGCCGGTACGGCTGATGCGCCAGTCGTAGTAACCGTCGCCGCTGCCGATATCGAGGATCCTCTCCCCTGCCCCGGCCTCGAGCCAGCGCAGGACGACGTCGCATTCCTCGGCCCGGCGGAAATTGAGGCGGCCGAAGCCGCGGCCCCAGCGGGCCGGCGACAGGATGCCGATCTTGATGCTCACCCGACGCCTCGCGCATCGCTCTGTCCGTGCATGGCGTTCATTATAGAAGAGGCGGCACGGACCGGCAAGCCGGCCCGGCTGTCCCGCTCAAGCGACAGGCGGAGAAATTGACTTCTCTTGGCCCTCGACCTAGAATCCGGGCAAGAGGCTTTTACTGAGACCCATGGCTTGCTTTTCGAGTGGACATGATCGGAGCGACAGGCATTTGACAATCCGCTTCTCCTGGGATAGAATCAGACCATAAAACGATTATAGTCTAATATTATGAAAATGGATACTTCGGAAACCGAGCCCGAATTCGACCTCGAGGCCTCCCTCAAGCCTCCCCTGCCGGCGAAACTCCCCAAGATCGTGCACGTCGACCGCCTCATCAACCGCCCCCTGGCCGCCCTCATCGTCAAGGCGGCCATCCGGCTGAAGCTCCACCCGAACCACTTGACCGTCGCGGCCTTCTTCTTGGGCTTGGCCGGGGCCGCGGCCTTTCTCGCCGGCACCCACCGGGGCTTCGTCATCGCCGGGCTCCTCATCTACGCCGGCACCCTGCTCGACGGGGCCGACGGCATGCTGGCCAGGTCGCAGAACATGTGCACCCGGTTCGGCGCCTACCTCGACCTCTATCTCGACCGGGTCACCGATTTTTTCGTTCTCGGGGCCATGGTCACGGGCTACTACCTCCAGTCGGGCCGCCTCGGCTTCTACTTCCTGAGTCTTTTCGGCCTGGCCGCATACATGCTGCAGATGGTGCTCTACTACGTCGAGCGCGAATATAAAAAGATCCAGACCGGCTCCGGGGCGAGCGGCGATTTCCGCGGGCTCGTCTATCTCGGCGTCTTCTTCTTCGCCGTCATCGACCGGTTGGACATCGTCATCGCCATCCTGCTTTGCGTTCCTGTCCTGAACATCCCCTACCGATTCGTCCGCTATTGGATCGTCGAGCGCCCGGCCGAGCCGCCTCAGTAGGCGCCCCGACATCCCGAAGGAGCTTTTTACCATGGTCGACATCCTCAGAGGCAAAGAGATCGCCCCCGCCCGGGGCAAGCTCGGCGTGCTGATGCCCGGCATCGGCGCCGTCTCGTCGACGCTTCTCACCGGAGTGTTCTCCGCCCGCAAGGGCCTGGCCCGCCCGGTCGGTTCCCTCGCTCAGACGGGCAAGATCCGGCTGGGCAAAAGAACCGAGAACCGTGTCGTCCCCATCCGCGAGTTCATCGACCTGGCCGGCCTCGAGGACCTGGTCTTCGGCGGCTGGGACTGCTTCCCCGACACCGCTTATGAGGCCGCCCGCAAGGCCAAGGTCCTGACGCCCGAGCACATCGAGGCGGTCCGCGACGAGCTCGAGGCGGTGGTGCCCATGCCGGCCGTCTTCGACCGGGCTTTCGTCCGCAATCTCGACGGGCACAACGTCAAGAAGGGCCGGACGAAGATGGACCTGGCCGAAGCGCTGATGAAGGACATCGCCGATTTCCGGGCCCGGCACAAGGTCGCCCGGATGATCATGCTCTGGACGGCCTCGACGGAGGCTTATCACGACTGTCAGGGCGTCCACGCCTCGGTCAGGGCCTTCGAAGCCGGGCTCAAGAAGAATTCCCCGCACATCAGCCCCAGCCAGATCTACGCCTACGCCGCCCTGAAGATGGGCCTCCCCTACATCAACGGAGCCCCCCATATCACGACGGATTGCCCGGCCTTCCTCGAGCTCGCGGCGCAGATGAAGCTCCCCGTCTGCGGCAAGGATTTCAAGACCGGCCAGACGCTGATGAAGACCATCCTGGCGCCGGGTCTCGCGGCCCGCCTGCTCGGCGTCTCGGGCTGGTTCTCGACCAACATCCTCGGCAACCGCGACGGCGAGGTCTTGGACGATCCGGAGTCCTTCCGCTCCAAGGAGATCTCCAAGCTCGGCGTCCTCGACACCATCCTCCGCCCCGACCTCTATCCCGAGCTCTACGGCGACCTCTACCACAAGATCCGGATCAACTATTACCCGCCGCGGGGCGACAACAAGGAATCGTGGGATAACATCGACATCTTCGGCTGGATGGACTATCCGATGCAGATCAAGGTCAACTTCCTCTGCCGCGACTCCATCCTGGCCGCGCCCGTCGCCCTGGACCTCGTCCTGTTCACCGACCTGGCCGCCCGGGCCGGGATGCACGGCATCCAGGAGTGGCTGTCCTTCTTCTTCAAGAGCCCCATGGTCCGCGAGGGCCTCTACCCCGAGAACGACCTCTTCGTCCAGCGCAGCAAGTTCATGAACACCCTGCGCTACTTGATGCGCGAGGAGCTCATCCACCACACCGGCCTGGACTACTACTACGATCTGGACGAGGACAAACCGGCGGCGAAGAAGCGGGCCGGGGCAGTCAGAAAGGCCGGCAAGAAGGGCGCCAGGAGGTCATAGCGGGGACGGAGTCCTGGCAGCCTTGCGCAGACGGAGGATCATGCGGCGAAGCTCCTTGTCCGTCATTCCATTCAGATCGTAATCCCTTTGGGCGTATAGGATCGCCGAAATTTTTTGGAGGACGAGGCTTTTCGAATTATTGCTCATTTCCCCAGCTAGATATTCGTCGGAAGGCCGTCTTCTGTCACGCGATCAACCCTTTTTTGGTGCTATTGACAAATGCTTTCCGAGGCCTTACTTTAAACCACGACAGGCTTTCATCGGAGGGGCGGCGATGAAGAAACTGGCCATCATCCTTTTAGCGGCGCTTGGCTTCATAAACTCATCTGCAAACGCATGCTCGCCGGCTTGGACGAGCGGTTCATTCGAGGACGCCCTAGCAAAGGCGAAGGCTACGAACAAGCTTCTCTTGCTCGATTTCTTCCAGGAATACGGTTGAGGGAACTGCCAACTGCTGGTCCAGCAGTTTTACGACAAGCCCGAATACGCCGGCTTTCTCGAAAAGAACTTCATCCTTTTTCGGGCCCTTCGCGGAACAATCGACGGCGAGCGTTTGGTCAAGAGATTCGGCGTTCGCAGCACGCCGTTCCTGCTATTCCTGGATGGTGATGGCAGGGAGATAGACTGGGTCGCCGGATACGAGCCCCCGCCGCGCAAGCTCCTGACTAAGCTGCGCGATATCCTCCGCGGAGTTGATACGGTTTCGGCGCTCGTTGCGGCAACGGGCCGGGACCCGCGAGATCCCGCTCCGCTCATTAAGCTCGGTTTGAAATTCCAGGACCGGCAGCAGCGTGAAAAGGCGCTTAAGGTGTTTGAGGAGGCTATTTCGCTCGATTCGGACGGATCGAGGACCTTCAAGCGCGAAATGGGCGAGATTGTATCCTGCAGGGAACTCGCGGAATTCCAACATGCCCGGACATTCATCGCGACATACGGGCTCATGGACCTCGACCCCTTAAAACGTTTCATAAGGGGGCATCCGACGAGCACCTTGCTCAAAGAAGCCTATGTTGAGCTCAGCCGATTCTATAGGCTAAGGGACAGAGAGGGTCGGGCTTTCCTCGAAGAGCTCGTTTCGCGATTCCCGACCGATCCAGACATACTAAAGACCTACATCGACCGCGTCAACGAGGTTCGCGGCGACAAGGACTCGAGCGAGCAAATGAAATTGGGCCTCAGCCTTGCCGAGAGGATCGAAGACGTTTATCCTTCCATCACTCCGCTCGAGGCGGCCAAGAACGTTGCTCAGCTCGCACTGGACGGTCAGGAACCGGAACGGGCCGAAGCCGCGTATGGCATGGAAGCGGTGAATGAGCGAACGAAGGCTTGGGCCGGCGATCTCCTGAATTATGCGGAATTCTGGTTCTTGCAGAAGCGTAACCATGCCGATGCCCAGGCCGCGATGATGAAAGCTCTGGCCCTGAGACCCGACGATCCGGAGGTCCGCCGACGGGTTGCCGCCGCCTTCCATCATCATCTCTCGAGCCCGGACAAGGCTCTAGAGGTCTACGGAGCAGCGGTCTTTCCCCAAATATCGAACGATGCCCAAGCGCTTTATGACTATTTCAAGTTCTGGATGGGCTTGAATGCTAACCTGACAAGCGCATCTGACGCGCTGGAAGCGATTTGGACGCTCAAGCCGAATGACTTCTATTACCGGTTGGGCGCGGCTAACGTCTATCTGAAGGCAAAGCTGACCGAAAAGGCGCTGGCCGTATTCGGACCCGAATTCGCCGCGTCCCGGCAAAACGACTTCCCCGCTCTCTATGAATACGGGAACTTCTGGTTACGCCAATCTCTGAACGTGGAAAGTGCGATGCCAGCCTTGGTTCGGGCATTGAGAGAGAGTCCGAGCATCTGGACGAAACACTGGAGCGCGGCTCAGATGTTGGCGAGGCAACAAAAGCTGGATGCAGCCCTTGAAGTCTTCGGGCCAGCTTTTCTCCCTCATATCGCGGAAGATGTGGATGCCCTCGCTGTATATGCCAATTTCTGGTGCGACCAGAAAACCAATAGCGACAGCGCCCTCCGTGCCCTGGAAATGGCCTTATGTATCGAAGACCTTCCCTCGTGGCAGCTCGATCATATCGGTTTCTCTTTTATCAAGGCCGGGCGGCCGGAACGTGTCGATGAATTCTATGCCGAAGACCATCTCACCAAGATCGGCGATGATCCCATGTCGCTCATGTTCTATGCGAGCTTCTGGCATAACCAGGGGAGGCACCTTCCATCGGCCCTCAAGGCGATCGAGCGTGCTTGCGAGATCGAGAAGGAGTCCTCACGGAACTGGGCCGTAAGGGCGCGGGTCTTGCTTTCGTTAGGGAGAGTTCAGGAGGCGCTCAGGTCTTTGGAAAAAGCCGTCTCGCTTGACACGTTCAAGGACTCGGAAAAGGAGCTCGAAGATCTCAGGAAACAGATTCTCGAGGCATCGAGGAAAACGACAAAAACGGGATTTATTTGAGTTCAGAATTGATGCCAAGTCGTTCTTGGCATTTCTGACATAGTCGCGCGTGGCTCTTATCGATCGTCGCGATCCGGCCTTGCGCGTCCTGCATCAGGCATCCTGGTGTCGGGCAATGCTGAAGGCCCAGGATGTGCCCGACCTCGTGAGCGATGACCTTTTTGAGCCTTTCGTGAAAAAGAACCGTGTCGACTTTTCCCTCGCCTAGGCGGAAGGTCGAGACGACACAAGTGCTGCCGTTGATGAAAGCCATGCCAAAGATCCCCCAATCGTCATAGGGGTCCTTTGTCGTCGAGATGTCCGAGCTGGTCAAACCGACGATCTTATCGATCTTGTCCGTTCGCAAAGAATAAAGGAACTCCAGGATCTTTTCCGCCCGGTATCGCTTCCTCGGCTCGTAATAGGCGCTTTCGGGAAGAGGCTTGGGACTCAGCTAGAATGATCGTTTCATAGCCGAACGTCTCCGTTATGGCCGCCCGAGCAAGCTCAATAATTGAGGGGTCCATCTTCCCTAGGGGCTGAATGGCAAATGAAGGGCGTCCCTGGGCTAGCGACGAAGCTAGCGATACGCCAAGCAGATAGGTCGAACAGAATCAATAATATGTTAGATAACAGCCATTTTTTCCGGGGCCTCTGAGCGCCTGGTGGCATGACTATCCTCCTCGACGGGTGGACATATTCTATGAGTTTTACCCAAGTTATGGAATGAACTGATGCAGAATCGGCAGGTCTGGCAGAAACGCGGGGATCAGGATGATTTTTCCGGGTTCGCCTTGGGGGAATTCCCGACCAGCCAATATCTCTCGTGAAGCGCCCAAGTCCGGTTCGTATCTCGTGCTTGAATTGAATGGCCATTAATTCGGATTATCTTCGGCCTTCTGTCCTCCAAGTGATTCGGTGCCTTTTAATCAATAGCGATCCGATCTCATCCGTCTCGCTGGACAAGCTCATAGGTCTCATGTCGGCACCGGCTTGACTGGGTACAGTTCACTCATTCCCATTCCCAGAATCTCGCTCTTGGTTCTGCTATTTGACAAGCCAAGTCACTGCGTAGCGCTTGAGGATTGGATAGCCTTCCGCATCCTGCTCGCGGGCGTAGAGCTTCCCCTTGAAGATGCCGACGCCCATGCGCTTGAGCGGGATGCGACCTATGAAACGGCCTCCCGCGTCGAAGATATCGTGAATGATCTTCCCGTCCGGTGTCTGCTCAAAGGTGGCGACGAAGATGTGGCCGAGATCGCTCAAGAAGAACCAGCGATAGGCACTATGGAATTTCGGGAAATCGAAAACGATGCCCTGTCCCTGGGCGGCCTTCTCCTGTTCGGCTCGCTCCTCTGCTGTTACGGCGACGGGCTCATAGTCGCGGACGATCTTCTTATGGAGTATCGCATCCGAAGCACCAAAGACCTGGATCTCATAGGTTTCGGGATAGCCATAGACGAAGCTGTCGCTTCTATCGATCTTGAACCAGCCGACCGGCATGAAGGGATTGAACTTATCTCCGCTTGGTGCCGGCGAGTCCGCCAGCGTAGCCACGACCGTACCGTCCTCCGCCAGCTTCTTAGTGACGAAGCGCGATCCGCTATCTCCCCTGCGGACCTCCATGATGTAGATCCGGCCAGCCGAGTCGCAGATCCCGCGGCCGGCCAAGAGGTCCTTGAACAAATGATGGCGTAGGAACGTCCCGTCAGTCTTGAAAAATGACATCCGCCGGGTCACCTGGTGGACCGCGAGCTCTCCCCTCGTTTTGATCAAGGACATCATCAACGGAAGCTCGAACTCGCCCGGGCCCTGGCCTTTCCGGCCGATCGTTCGCAAGAATTTTCCGGACACATCAAAAACCTTGATGTGGAAGTTTTCCGAATCTAAGACATATAGGACTCCGGCGTCATCCACGACGATGTCCCTGATATCGCCAATGGCATAGTCGCCTTGGGCACCAGAGCCGCCGATCGCAAGGTCCTCTTCGAGCTCGAGGACGGGCGTTTTGTAGAGCGGATATTTAGGATTCCGAACAACGATCACGCCCCCTTCGTTCGTGATCGTTCCTTTCCATTTGGGCTGCGTATAGGCAAAAGACGCTAAGACCGTGAGGAGCACATAACAGACGATGCCGAACCGAGTCCCCCTAATCATACTCGGCCTCCTGCCAACGCACCTAATTCAATTATACCCCTTTTACAATAACCACGACAGACTCCGTTTCGCGTCTTTCTATACCTGGTTTTTGGGCTTAACAGAGGCCCGGCTGAGATAATGGTGGCTCTTCGAAGCTTCCTGAATCACCGGATAGGGACCGGCTTTCCTTTTTCGTCACGCAATACCAAATGTGGCCCGTCCGCGAGTACGGCAAGAGTAGCGCGAGGTTCTTGCTTCTCATCATATAAGCATAGCAAGGGCATATTTTGTGTCACACCAAGAACGGCGCGTGGAATGCCGTTAGTGTCGGACAGGCTTAACACCATTTTTTCCTCATGCAAACACAGCGCAGCACCGATCTTGCCATTCTCATATCTCAGACGCAGCTCCAGTCCGTCTTCATCCATGCCCAGGCTGGCACGCGGTTTCCCACTCAAGTCCTCAAGCACAAAACTTGTGGCCCGCAGTTCCTTGCCTACCCCTGAGGCATCGGAATGGGACCTATACGCATACAACACGGCGGCTGATACGAGGCATAGCCCTGCCCCTAAGATCAGCCAGCGGAAACGTCTCTTCGACCGGGCCAGCTCACACTCTAACCTTTCAAGACGCTCTTCAGTTGTCATCTTCGCCTCCTGCTTCTTTGTCTTCCATAACTCCCAATACGACCGCATTGTTCCAGCTATTTGGTTCTGCTTTTCCAACGCAAATACTCAGAATAATATTGCATATAGTCGACCTAACCTCCTTCGCTTTTTGATATTCTTTATGGCAGAGTTGCCCCTATTAATAAAGCTGCCAATATTGTTAATCTATGCACCCCGCTCCGAGTGTCAATATTTTTATATAATTATTTAATGTAGGTTACAGATACGCCTGTAGATACGAGCGCATCTGAGGCATGGGTCAAGGGATTATTAAAGAGGAATGATCATCAATCGGGGCCTGCCTGTGCCATGATCAGGCCAGCAGCGCCCAGGGGCTCGCCTCAGCCGAGAGAACTCTCAGGGGCCTGATCAGAGGCAGGTTCGCAGAGGAGCGCCCCCTATGCGACGAGTCGGCAGGCGGGTCGTTGCCCTACAGGCGGATTCCTCACCGGCCCCCTACCGCCCATTTCTTGCCCACCTCATTCTTACCGCATATGCTTAGAGCACCTATCGGGCAGGGGCCCATCGCTTGTATCAGAGCATCGACCAGCAACTATCTGGTTTTCAGTCGCTCTTTGCTATGATCATTGAGGACTCCCTATATTGAGCAGACCTCATCGCAATCCGATCTTTGCTACTTCCTGATACCAGAACCTGAAGTCTAACTGTTAGTAGGTAACCACTCCACTAGCTTCACATCTTTCAGAGAGATGGCCCTGCTATATATTTCTTTTATCACCCCTTGGAACTTTACTATACTATCGTCATGAAGTAGGTTCAGGCCAGGATAGTCTTTGGACCTAATTTCGAAATCCACAGATACGCCGTTCAGCATATTAACATCCTTCGGAACAGATAACTGTAATCGCACTCGGCCTTTCTGCCCTTCATAGAGCGAGTAAAGCCGACCACTCCATTCTATTCGTGCCCCACAATAGCGTTGGGCAGTATCCTTCCTGTGAAGGAAGGGGGCGGCGTTTATCTCGTGGATGATTGCTACTGGGTCGAGATTCTGAATGGGAGTCGGTGGGTGCTCTTTTTTCAGTACCCTTTTAAGGAATAGGGCCAGCGCCACAATAACCGGAACGCCAACCCCCGAGAATATCCACTTGATATCCATCCCCCGGCTCCTATCTAGAAAGCGCTTTCACAATGAGGTTGATCAATCCGCTGGACGCAACCGCCACTAGCGCCCACTTAAACATCCGGTCTCTTCTCGTTTGCCTCACCATCCATTTATTGGGCACCGGCTTGCCATCCGGGCCAAGCTCCCCGAGATGATCCATAACCGACCCGTACGGGATTTCCTTTGGGATGAAGATCAACACCATAGCCACGAGTGACACTGCCGCCGAAATCCAATCACCTAGTGTCATGTTCAGTCTCCTTCACTTGCCCGTCCCTATGCGGTCTTGGGCGGTCGAGCCTTTTGTTTCACCCGGCTCGGAAACTCATATATGAACGTTAAGAGTCCTTCAATAAAGACGATCAAATCCTCAGCGTCACCTTTCCCCATTATTTTTATTTCGTGGTTAGCCTCATTCCCCTTGCTCCTTATATGGTCAACCCATTCCTTGCCATCGGGGGGAATGAAATGCTTAGCATCGAGATACTCAACATATTTTTGGAAGCCGAGCCCTTCCTCAGCCCCTCTCGATACTGCAATATGCATAATGATCTTACGACTGGCCATAATCGAGGCCGTGAACGCGCTTACTCCATAACTCTTCCTGGCCTCATCATAGAGTCTTCCGACGTCGTCCGGGACACCCTTGACCGTCGACCCTATCAAAGGGCCAGGAACTTGCCCGCCCTGATAAAAATACGTCGGCTTGTTACAATTATGACAAATATATATGTACTGGTAGGCATCAGAAAATGAGTACCCTATCTCCGTGCAAATTGACTCTGAACAATGTCCGCATATATATCTTCTCGTCCCAATCTTACTAGCATTACCCCATGCCATCTTTGTCCTCCTTAACTGAGAATCCCACGCCTCCCCGAGCGTCTATCTCTACGAGGCGCGATCACCGCCCTAACCGGCGTCCTTTATGATCATGGGGGCCATGCCGATCAATTGGCCTCTGGCCCTTTATTTAATGTGCCAGGTCACGGAGTAGCGTTTGACGAACTGATATCCGTCCGCGTCTTCCTCGAGGGCATAGTATTTGCCATTGAGGATGGTTATGCCAGAGGGTTTGAACGGCATTCGGCTGATAAAGCGACCCTCGGCATCGAAGAGGTCATAAATCTTCCGGCCGTCCTTGGTCATTTCCCATGTCTCGACGAAAACGTGCCCGAGGTCGCTCGTGAAGAATCGCCGGTAGGCCGAGTGGTATTTCGAGAAATCGAACGTGATATTGGCCCCATAAGGAACGCGCTTCTCACTGGCTACCCTCTCAGCAGCCGTGGCCGCCACGGGATCATATTCCCGCGCAATCCTCTTGACCTCCTTGTGGTCTGAAGGGCGGAAGAAACGGATCTCGTAGGTCTGGGGATATCCATAGAGGAGGCTATCATCCCTGTCAACAACGAAATAACTCACGGGCCTAAACGGATCGGGGTGATCGAGCTGCGGATTCGGGGCTTCGGCGATCATAGCCAGATCAGAGCCGTCGGACGCTAGCATCTTTACTTGAAACCGTCTTCCCTTCTCGTCTTCGATGTTCGCCATGATATAAATGCGGCCTCTGGAATCGACGACGCCGAAAAGGACCGTCATAGTCTTTAGAGGAAGATCACGAAGGAAAATGCCATCCTTGCTGAAGAAGATTAGCTTCGTGGCCAGCTGGTGGACCATAAGCTCGCCTGAAACTCGATTGAGGGACAATGAATAAGGGTATTCGAATTCACCCGGCCCCTGCCCCGCGCGGCCGAAGGTCCTAAGGTGCTTGCCGGAGGAGTCGAAGACTTTTATATTGAAGTTTTTTCGATCAAGCACGTAGATTGATCCCGAGTCATCAACAGCCACGGACTGAACCTGGCCGAAAGCATACTCGCCCACCGCCTGCGGACCTCCGAGCGAGAGCTCTTCGCTGAGATCAAGAATGGGCGTCTTGTAGATCGGCTCCTTGGTATTGCGGATGACGGTCACGTCACCCTCTTTCACAACCGTGCCTTTCCATTTGGGCTGGGGGAGGGCCAGCTGGGCCGTTAGAAGGGCAAGGAGAATAAAACAGACAATGCCAAACCGAGTCCCCTTAATCACACTCGGCCTCCTGCTAATACACTTTTTCTGATCATACCCCTTTTGGCAAAACGACTGCAACCCCTCCCCCCCGCCTCTCTCCGCCCGCTGGCTGGTAGAACTCAGTCGGCGCTGGTATTATGGGTTGCTTGTCCCGGTGCCTGCGAATATTCGGTTGATAGTATCGGCGCTTCCTCTAATTATCATCACCGACCAAGGATGATTCATCAACTTGCCATGCGCGGAGATGTTTCTTAAGTATGAGATTCCGTAAGGAATCCAATCTTCTGAGATCAGGCCCTTTGATAGCGCCTCATCCATAAAAGGACGCATTGTGCATTTCGCGTCCTCAGCCTTGCCCAGTTTGATTCTCAACGCCAACTCGATTGTCGAGTATGCCTGAAGACACGCTACATTATGGAATGAATAGCGGTTGACCGGATTTTCTGCATGGATGCTCATAATAGAAACATAGATGACTGCTGTAACAATGCTAAGACAGCACAGTAAGAGTCGTTCAACGACAAAAATGAAGAAAAAAGGGAAGCGCGCCCGGGGTGACTCGAACACCCGACCTGCTGATTCGTATTCTTTTGCCCGCCCCCCCCAATTAATCAGCTAGTAAAGCGTAAATTAGCTATTAACAGATTAATTCCCGATAAATACCTTGCCCTTGTTTAAGGTGAATTGCTTCTTCTCGATATCCAAGAAATGTAATTCGACAGAGGCCATCCCGTTCTTTTTTGTATCCGACGCACTCTGAAACAGGGATATTTTTGCAAAATTGAACTTAATAACACGAGTTATTTCCTCGCCTTTTTCAAGCCACTTATGTATCTGGATGACGTCGGCTTCGGCGATATCAGGTTTCTCCCTATGCCACCACCGGACATAAATATATTCAATTTTGACGGGATAGAAGCCCTTGTTAGTTACCTTGACGGTCCAAACAGGGTTAATTACGCTAGTGAGTAGGTGAGTAAATTTTAGTTCAACTAAGGGGGCAATTCGTATTTCGAATTCCTTCTGCATCGTCTCGGATTGGCTTTTCATCTCTTTCGCCATTCTGCGGGTTGCAAGCGTATATACCAAAGTCACAATTACTAGCCCGAATGTTACCAAGAAAAGAAAGAAGTTTATTACCAACTGGACTATTTGCGGCCATTCCATATGACGTTTTCTCCCCTCTGAGCGCTGATTAAAGTTTTGTTATGTTGTCTTCGATAAATTTTCGCCATTTTCCCACGCACTCGGTTGCCAAGTCGAAAGCATCGAACTTCCCTTGATCTGTTTCGAGGGATACAAAGTCCTTTAAAAGGACCGGGGGGTCCACGAGCGGATTGATTCTTTTTATTTCCGATAGTTTTAGCGCCGTAATACTCCGATGAGATCTAATCCTCTTAAGAACAATCTGGCTTCTTTTACGTTTTAGTTTTAGGTGTTTTACACCATTGGCAATATCTGTACAGAATTTCAAACAAGGGTTGGCTTCAATAAAGGGCTCTACCTTTTCGACAACTTGAGGATCTACCGAATAATCATTAATTATCCAATCCTTGATATGGTGACAAAATATAAAAAACGTCAGGACTCTATCATTTACGGTATTAACGTCACACTTCCAGGATTCCGGACTAGGCGTGACGCCCTTATGCCCAATCTCGAGTTGCCCGTAAAGCCGCATAATCCTTCTAAAATAGTTTATGCATTGAAATCTGTTTGGACTATTCATTGCGGTATGAGCAATCAGAGGCTTCTCTCCTGATTAGATCGGTGTTATCAATCTTGAACCACGAGACGAGGGGTGTCAAGATTTCTGTCGTGTTGGCCGCTGAAACGGCCTTAAAATCCCTTACCTATGCTTAAAGGTCTCCGGACTCCGCGTCTCGCGTAAACTGCTGACCTTCTCGGGTTTCTCGGGGGAAAAAGAGAAGCGCGCCCGGGGTGACTCGAACACCCGACCTGCTGATTCGTAGTCAGACGCTCTATCCAACTGAGCTACGGGCGCGCAGGGCGGAAAAGCGGGGATAATATAACCTATTTCGGGAGGCATTTCAACGGGGTACTTGTTCGAAAATCGGGACATGAGAAGAGAAAAAACGGGGACACGTACCAATTTAGGAAAATTGTTACATGTCCCCCTTTTTGTCAGTCCCCAATTTTCAGGACGGCGGCGCCGGTGATTTGCCCGGCCTTGAGGAGGTTCAGCGCCTCGTTGGCCGCTTCCAGGGGGAAGGTCCGGACCGTCGTCCGGACGGGGATCTCGGCGGCCACTTTCAGAAGCGCCTCCCCGTCCGCGCGGGTGGCGTTGGCCACGCTGACCATGCGCCGCTCGTGGTAGAGGAGGCGGTCGTAATCCAGTTCCGGGATCGGGGACATATGAATGCCGGCCGAGGCCACGGTCCCTCCCCTGTCGAGGACCCTCAGGGCGTCGAGATAGAGAGCGCCGACCGGAGCGAAAATGATAGCGTTCGTGAGTTTCGCCGGCGGCTCGTCCTTTGCCGCGCCCGCCCACTCCGCGCCCAACTCGAGCGCCAGCCTCCGGTGTTCTTCGCTCCGGGTGAAGACGAACACCCGGGCCCCCCGGTGCCTGGCGATCTGGAGGGCGATATGGGCCGAGGCCCCGAAGCCGTAGAGCCCGAGGGTCCCGCCCCTTTCGAACCCGCTCATCGCCAGGGCCCTGTAGCCGACGATACCCGCGCACATGAGCGGCGCGGCCTCCTCGTCGCTGAACCGGTCCGGTATGGCATAAGCGAACTTCTCCGGCACGGCCATGTAATTCGGCGTAGCCGCCGTCGGCGTGATAGCCGTTGAAGCGGGCCGATTCGCAGAGGTTCTCCCGGCCGCTTTGGCAGAAGCGGCACGTCCCGCAGGTCGAGCGCAGCCAGGCCGCGCCGACCCGCTCGCCGGCCTTGAATCGTCCCGCCCTCTCCCCTGCCCTCTCGACGACGCCGACGACCTCGTGTCCCGGGATGAGCGGGAGCTTCGTTTCGGGGAGCTCCCCCTCGACGGCGTGGAGGTCGGTGTGGCAGACGCCGCAGGCGCGGACCCTGATCAGGATATCTTCCGGGCCGATCCCGGGAACGGGCACGTCCCTCGGCTCGAGCGGGTTCCCCGAAACCGGGCCGCTCTTGCCGAGGACCATGGCCTTCATAGCTTCGCGGTCCCTTTCCCTTTGGCCATCTTACCCTTGATGCGGGCGATGCGCTTCTCGAAATCCTTCTCCACCGCGAAGAGCCGCTTGTCCTTGGCCAGGGCCAGGCCCTCGGTCGCCACGCGCACGGCCTCGTCGAAGTCCTTGGCCTTGTGCTCGAAATACATCGCCAGCTCCCGGAAGCTGTCGAGCTCGTCCCCGGCGGCCGCCTCCTGCCAGAAGGACAGGGCCTTGTCCCAATCCTTGTTCTTCTTGAAGTGATGGGAGAGCTTCTTGCGCGCGACCTGGGTCACCTCGGACGTCAGGCCCCGGCCCTGGGCCAGGGCTTGCTCGAGCAGGGCCACCGACATCGTCGCGTCGCCGGCCTTCTCGAAGAGCTTGGCCACGCCGAAGAGGTCCATGGCGTCGGCCTCGCCCCGGGCCGCCGACGCGCGGTGGCGCTCGACGAGGATGGACCCGGCCACGACGACGCCCAGGAGCGACAGCAGGTCCTCCTGGTTGTGGTAGAGGATGGGCTCGATGAGCGAGAAGTCGCCGCTGCGGATGTACTGGAAGTAGCGGAGAGGGATCTCGGCCCCGGGGATGTCCTCGGACCTCTCGGCCTGGCAGATCTGCTGGGCCAGGTTGAAAAGCCGGCAGCTGTCGTACTTGTGCTTCCAGAGGGAGCGGGCCGAGAACAGGAAGTCGAGGTGGGGCAGCCCCCGCAGCGGGCAGGGCGTCCGGTGCATGGCGAAGCGCGTCTCGACGAGCGGCATGTCGAAGGCCTTGCCGTTGTAGGTGACGATCGACTTGAAACCCATGTCCTGGACGAATTGGGCCAGCTCGCGGACGAGCCGGTCCTCCTCGGCCATCTCGTTGAGGAAGAACTGGGTGACCTTGAAGCGCTCGTCCCGGAAGTAGGCCAGGCCGACCAGGAACGGGACCGTGCCCGTGCCGCCCGCCAGGCCCGTCGTCTCGAGGTCGAGGAAGACGGCCGTCGACAGGTCGAGCCCGTCGAAGGCGGCCTCGCGGCTGAGGAAGCCCAGGATGTCGGCCGGGATCTGGAGGCCCATGGCGATGGGGATCTGGCCGTAGTTCGCGGCGAGGACGTAGGAGTTCTCGAAGACCTGGACCGGTTCGCGCCGCTTGACCTCGACGGGCCGCGCTTCCGTCCGGGGGGCCAGGCCCCGGCCCTTGTCGGTCAGCGTGATCAGGCGCTCGAGCTTCTGCTTGACCGTCAGGCCCGCGTCCTCGTCGATCCGCTCCCAGGCCTTTTCGATGTTCTGGGGGCGCGAGCGGGCCTCGCGCTCGCGGCGGAGCTGTTTGAGCTTGTCTTCGAGCGGCATGTCACCTCAGCGGGGGCACAGGAAATTACCGTGAGTTATTCTAAAGGATTCCCGCGTGTTTTCAAAACGGCAGGAGCGAAAACGGGGGACACGATCCCATTTCAAGAGAAATGGGTCATGTCCCCGTTTTCGTCATGTCCCCGATTTCCGCTTGAAAACCGCGGCCGTTGCGCATATAAGATTGGTCTCGAGAACGACGCATGCCCCGAACGACCACCGCCGCGAACATCCTGGCCTTCGACCTGGGCGCCGAAAGCGGCCGGGCCGTTCTCGGCAAGCTCGACGGCGGCCGCCTCGCCGTCCACGAGGTCCGCCGCTTCCCCAACACGCCCCTTCCCCTCGCCGGCCACATCCACTGGAACGTCTATGCCCTGCTCGACCAGATGAAGGCGGCCATGCGCGACGCCGCGGCGGCGATCGGGGCCAAGCCCGCGAGCCTGGGCGTCGACACCTGGGGCGTCGATTTCGGCCTGCTGGCCAAGGACGGCGGCCTGCTCGGCTTGCCCTTCTGTTACCGCGACCACCGCAACGCCGGGGCCATGGAGGACTACTTCAAGCTCGTCCCCCGGCCCGAGCTCTACGAGGCCACGGGCATCCAGTTCATGCCGTTCAACACCCTCTTCCAGGTCTATGCCATGGTGCGCGACAGGTCCCCTCAGCTCGAGGCCGCCGCCGACCTCCTGTTCATGCCGGACCTCTTCCACTATCTCCTCACCGGCCGCAAGGCGGCCGAGTTCACCATCGCCTCGACCTCGCAGTTCCTCGATCCCCGCACCCGGACTTGGATCCCAGGCCTTTTCCAAGCCATGGGCTTCTCCCGCCAGATCCTCCAGGAGATCGTCGAACCGGGGACGGTGCTGGGGCCGCTCTCCGACAAGATCATCGCGGAGACGGGGCTCCGCGACGTCCCCGTCATCGCCACGGCCGGCCACGATACGGCCTCCGCCGTCGCCGCCGTGCCGGCCGAAGAAGGCGGACCCTGGGCCTACATCTCTTCCGGGACCTGGTCGCTCGTCGGCGTCGAGGCGCCCGCTCCCGTCATCTCGCCGGCCTCGCTCGCGGCCAACTTCACCAACGAGGGCGGCGTCGGCGGGACCGTCCGTTTCCTCAAGAACGTCTGCGGCCTCTGGCTCCTCCAGGGCTGCCGCAAAGCCTGGACCGCGCAAGGCGGTGTCGCATCCTATGAGGACCTCGTCGCGGCCGCCGAGGACGCGCCGCGCTTCGCGGCCCTGGTCGATCCCGACGACCCGGGATTCCTCAATCCGCCGGACATGCCCGAGGCGATCGCCGCCTTCTGCCGCCGGACCGGCCAACCCGTTCCGCCGACGAGAGCGGCCATGGTCCGCTCCGTTCTCGAGAGCCTGGCCCTCAAATACCGGTACGTCATCGACCAGCTCCGGGCCGTCCTGGGCCATCCGATCGAGAAGGTCCACGTCATCGGCGGCGGCTCGCGCAACGCGCTCCTCTGCCGGCTGACCGCCGACGCGACGGGGCTCGCCGTCGTCGCCGGCCCGGCCGAGGCCACGGCCCTCGGCAACATCCTCGTCCAGGCCATGGCCCTGGGCCTCATCTCCTCACCGGCCGAGATGAGACGGATCGTCCGCGAGTCGTTCGAACCTGTGACCTACGAACCCTCGGGCCCTGCCGCCGAATGGGACGCGGCCTACCGGCGTTTCCGCGAGATCCTCGAGGCTTGACAACCCGGAACAGGAGGCATATAACCATGGCGTTCCTTCGGGGAGGGTTGAGGATGGATCCGACAGTCATAGAAAAAGCCTACCTGTCTTCGCGGGAGAAGTACGCCGAGCGCGGCGTCGACTCGGACAAGGCCCTGGACAGGCTCCGGGCGATCTCCCTGTCGCTCCACTGCTGGCAGGGCGACGACGTCCGCGGCTTCGAGCACCACGGCGGCGGCCTCGACGGCAGCGGCCTCCAGGTCACGGGGGGCTACCCCGGCCGGGCCCGCACGCCCGAGGAGCTCCGGGCCGACCTCCAGCAGGCTTTCGCCCTCATCCCGGGACGCCACCGCGTCAACCTCCACGCCATGTACGGCGAGTTCAACGGCCAAGCCGTCGACCGCAACGCCATCGAGCCCGAGCATTTCCGGGGCTGGACCGAATGGGCCCGCCACCAGAACCTCAAGATCGACTTCAACGCCACGTGTTTCGCCCATCCCAAGGCCGCCTCCGGATACACCCTGAGCAGCCGGGAGAACGGCACCCGGAAGTTCTGGGTCGACCACGTCAAGTGCTGCCGGAAGATCGCCGCCTCGATCGGACGGGAGCAGCAGACCGCCTGTCTCCACAACCTCTGGATCCCGGACGGCTCCAAGGACGTTCCGGTCGACCGCTGGGGCGCCCGGGCCGCCCTCCTGAGGTCCCTCGACGAGATCTTCGAGGCCGAATACAGCCCCCAGCAGATCAAGGACTCGCTCGAGAGCAAGCTGTTCGGCATCGGCAGCGAGTCCTTCGTCGTCGGCTCGCACGAGTTCTATCTGGGCTACGCCCTGACCCGCGGCAAGATCATCTGCCTCGACCTCGGCCACTTCCACCCGACCGAATCCGTGGCCGACAAGATCTCGGCCCTCCTGCCCTTCTCGGGCGAGCTCCTGCTCCACGTCAGCCGGGGCGTCCGTTGGGACAGCGACCACATCGTGCTCCTCAACGACGAGGTCCGCGAGCTGGCCGCCGAGATCGTCCGCAGCGGCGCGCTCGACCGCATCCACATCGCCCTGGACTACTTCGACGCCAGCGTCAACCGCATCGGGGCCTGGGTCCTGGGGGCCCGGTCGTTCCTCAAGGCGCTGCTCATCGCCCTGCTCGAGCCTGCCGACCGGGTCAAAGAGCTGGACCCTCCGGCCAAGGCCCTCGACCGGCTGTCCCTCTTCGAGGAGCTCAAGACGCTGCCCTTCGGCCCCGTCTGGGACTACCACTGTCTCCGCGCCAGTGTGCCGCCGGCCGACGAGTGGCTCCGCGAGGTCGAAGCTTACGAGCGCCGGGTCCTGAGCCGGCGCTGATCCGTCCGCCCGGCCCTCGCGCCCATTGACGCGGGCGGCTTTTTGGTTAAACTGGGGGGAACGCGCATGGACAGCCCCCAGAACCCTCGTCCGCGAGATACCGTCGGGACGGAGACGTCCCCCGATCCCGCCCGCATCGAGAAGATCAAGGACCTCCTCCACTATCTGGCCAACACCGTCTCGGCGATGAAGATCTTCCCGAGCGACCATGCCACGGTCCGCAATTTCGTCGACCAGCTGACGGCCAAGTTCGCGGACTTCCTGGCCGTCCAGCAGAAGCTCCAGGTCGGGATCGAGGAGTTCACCTTCACCTACGAAGGGCGGCCGGTCTATTCCGACGAAGTGGCCATCAAGAGCCTGCCGTTCTTCTTCTTCAAGGACGGCCTGCACATCCTCTACTTCTACCAGGGCCTCGACCGGCAGGAGGTCCTCGACTTCCTCGAGCTGATCAAGAACGAGGCCCAGAGGCCGGCCGAGGACAGCGATATCGTCGCCGCCCTCTGGGAGCGCGACTTCCCGAACATCCAGTACTATGCCCCGGACGAGTACCTGGAGAGCCGCATCCTGGCCGAGCGCCGCGGCGCGGACCTCCAGCGCCCCGACCTGCCCGGCCTGCCCGAAGAGCTGGCCCGCGAGACGATCGAGGTCCGGGTCGACACGTCCAAGCTCACGCAGGGCCGGATCGAGCTCGACGGGGAAGACCGGGAGGACGTCCGCAAGGCCTCCGACCGGGCCGAAGCGGAGGGACCTGAGCCCGGGACGGAGCCGACCGAGAGCAGGGAAACCGGCGAACGGAGCCCGGCCGCGGGCATGGACCCGACGCTGACGGAGGACGAGCTCCAAGCGCTCGAGAAGATGGTCCGGTCGAACCGGACCATCTCCGCCGAGGAAGAGTACATCAACCTCATGGTGGAGATCATTTTTCTCGAGGAGGACCCCGCCGGTTGCCGGGCCAGCCTCGACGCCCTGCTCGAGTACCATTTCGACCGGCTCCAGCGCGGCGATTTCCAGGTCCCGGTCCTCATCATCCAGAAGGTGCAGGAGCTCGGCCGCCACGTCGCCGGCGATCCCGGAAAGCAGGCCCTTCTCGAATCGTTCCTCCTGCGGACGGTCAGCCCCAAGACCGTCGAGGCGATCAAGTCCCTGCTCGAGAAGAAGAAAGCGCTCGACTGGGAGTCCCTGCTCGGGTTCTTCGGGCTCCTCGGCCCGCCCGCCTTGGGGCTGGCCGCGGACCTTTACGACGTCGCCCCGGACGGCGAAGCCCGGCACAAGATCCTCGGCTTCATCGAGAGGACCGGCGCGGCCCAGCCGGGGCTCTTGTCCGCGCTGGCCGACCCGGCCCGGCCCGGCCTGGCCCGCGAGATCGTCGCCATCCTGACGCGCATCCCGGACCGCAAGGGACTCCCCCACCTGTCGACCTTCCTGAACTTCCAGAACCGCGAGGTCAAGCTCGAGGTCGTCCACGCCCTGGGCCGGATCCGGGACGAGATGGCCAACCGGATCCTCCTCGGCTTCCTCAAGGACCCGGACGAGGAGGTCCGCATCCAGGCGGCCATGAAGCTCGATCCCGGGGAGGGCGGGGCCCGCGTCCAGCAGATCCTGCGCGAAGCTTCGGCGCCCGAGTTCCGGATGAAAAGCCTGAAGGAGAAGGAGGCCATTCTCTCCTTCCTCGGCCGGACCCGGTCCCCGGAAGCCCTCGCCTTCCTGGGCCAGACCCTCCGAAGAGCCCCGATCTTCGGCTCGAAGAAGGTCCTGGAGATGCGCCTGGCCGCCGTGGCCGGCCTGGAGGGCATGGCCACCGAGGAGGCCTCCGTCCTCCTTCAAAAAGGGGCGATCGGACGGACCATGGCCGTCCGCGAGGCCTGCACCGCCGCGCTGACCCGGATGCCGACGCCGGGAAAGGCCAAGGGCTGAGGAACGGGTATGGACGATAAAGACCTGACCAGGCCGTCGCCCGGGGCCAGGGCCGCGGCTCCCCGCGGCTCGGAGGCCAAGGCGTTCCAGAAGAGCGGCATCGAGCTGCTCATCCGCTTCCACATCGTCGACAAGATCGCCAAGATCTACGACATCGGCAACGACGCGTTCCTCGAGCAGGGCCGGCTGCTCTCCGAGAGCCTGACCGCCGCGATCGCGGACGCGGGCGAGGTCGAGCTCCGCGTCCGCCACGGCGCGCTCATGCTCAACGCCCAGCGGCTCAAGTTCGGCGTCGGCACCTACGGCATCTTCAAGTCCGTGCTCGAGGAGCTCCGGACGCGGGGCGTCGAAGCGGTGACGTTCCGTCCGGGCCTCGCGCGCGAGGAGCTCCTGCGCTTCATGTCGGTGTTCGCCAAGAGGGACCGGAAGGACGAGCACGGCTTCGCCCGGCTCGAGGCCGACCTCGACGCCGCCGGCGTCGGTCACGTCGACCTCGAGCGGATCTCGGAGGAGGAGGTCGTCCAGGGGCTGCACCAGAACGCGGCCCGGATGTTCTTCCTGAGCATCGTCCACCTCAAGGAGTCGTTCGCCCGAGACCAGCGCAACGAGCCCATCAAGATCAACACGACCCGCCGGCTGATGCAGTCGATCTACAACCATATCGTCGAGGACGAGGCCTTCATCCAGGGCCTGACCAACATCAAGAACCACGACGAATACACGCTCAATCACTCGGTCAACGTCTGCCTGCTGGCCACCGCGCTGGGCCGCCGGCTCGGCCTGAGCCGGACCGAGCTCGTCGACCTCGGCATGGCCGCCTTCTTCCACGACCTGGGCAAGACCCAAACCCCGCTCGACATCCTCAACAAGCCGGGCCGGCTGACCGACACCGAACGGGAGATCATGGAGAAGCACCCCTTCCACGGGGCCGAGAAGCTCGTCCTCCTCAAGGAGTTCCGGCGGCTGCCCCTGCGGGCCATCCACGTCGCCCTGGAGCACCATATCAAGGAGGACCTCAGCGGCTACCCGCGCTACTTCAAGAAGGACGACGTCAATCTGTTCAGCAAGATCGTCAAGGTCGTCGACGTCTTCGACGCCATCACGACGAGGCGCGTCTACCGGGCCAAGGACTTCACCCGGGCCGAGGCCTTGAGCTTCATGCTCGAGCAGAGCGGCACGGAATTCAACCCGGTCATCCTGAAGGCCTTCGTCAACATGATGGGCGTCTTCCCCATCGGCACGCTCGTCGCCTTGACGACGGGCGAGATCGGCATCGTCCGCGACATCAATCCCGAGACGCGTTACCTGCTCCGCCCGACGGTCAAGATCGTCGCCGACGCGGACGGCAACAAGATCGACGGCGAGACCGTCGACCTCGCGGCCAAGGACCCCGCCGCGGACCGCTACCTGCGGACGATCGCGACAGCCCTCGATCCGGCCAAGTACGGCATCGAGGTCGCGGATTACTTCCTGGCCGAGGCCGCGAGCTGAGCCGGGTCCCGCCCCTCTCCCCTCTTTGCGCTTGACGCCCGCACGTTTTTGATTAAACTGAAAGCGGGAATCGAAAGCAGAAGAAGGGGAGGGATAATCCTTGCCCGCCGCACACGACCATTCTGACGGGAGCTTTCCGGACGCCGGCCCGGACCTTGCCGGATACCTGGTCCGGAGCAAGGACATCCTCACGACCATGGCCAATGCCGTCTCGGCCATGAAGATCTTCCCGTCCGACCACGACACGGTCAGGACGTTCGTGGACTCCCTGGCCGTCAAATTCGATAATTTCTTCGAGCGCTACGCGAGGCTCGATGTCGAGGTCGGCGAATACACCTTCCGCTGCGGCGATCAGGTCGTCTACACCGACGAGACGACCATCAAGAGCCTGCCCTTCTTCTTCCACAAGGACGGGACCGAGGTCCTCTATTTCTACCGGGGCCTCGACCGCCGCGAGATCCATGGATTTCTCGAGCTCATCAAGACGGTCTCGCAGAGACCCGGGGCCGAGAACGACATCGTCGCCGCCCTCTGGGAGAGCGATTTCTCCAACATCCAGTATTACGCGCCCGACGAGTTCCTCGAGAACCAGATCATAGCCGAGAAACGGGAGGTCCAGGCGGCCGAGAACCTGCCCGAGCTGCCTTCCGACCTGGCCCACGAGTCGGTCGAGGTCAAGGTCGACCGGTCGAAGTTCGCCGACGGCCGGATCGAGCTCAAGCCGTCCGACCGTGAGCTGGTGGCCCGGGACCGGGGATCCGTCGATCCGGACGAGGGCCCTCCCGAGATGGGCCTTCCGGTCCCGGCCGGGCAAGCCCCGGCCGCTTCTCCCGGCGAATCGGCCGCCGTCCTGCCCGTCCCCACGATCGGGGACAAAGGCCTGACGGAAGCCGACCTCGCGGACCTCGACGCCTTGGTCCGGGCCAATCGCGATCTGAGCCCGGAGGAAGAGTTCATCAACCTGACGGCCGAGATCGTCTTTCTCGAGGCCGATCCGGCCATTTGCGCCGCGAGCCTCGATGTCCTGGCCGAATTCCACTTCGACCAGATACGGGCCGGCCGGTTCCCCGTCGGCCGGGCCATCATCGAGAAGACGCGGGAGCTCAAATCCCATATCGGCCCCGGCGCGGACCGGAAGGCCGACCTGATCGAGTCGACGCTGACGAAGCTCATGGGCCCCAAGGCGCTCGAGGCCGCGGAGGCCGCCCTGTCCTCGGACGCGCCGATCGAATGGCCGGCCCTCCTGGCGTTCTTCAGGATCCTGGGGAGGCCGACCCTCTCGACGGCCGGCGCCCTGTTCGAGAAGCGGGTCGACCCGGAGGTCCGGGGCCTGATCCTTGAATTCATCCAGGACCTCAGCGGGCACGATCCGGCGATCATGATCAGCCTCGCCAACGACAACCGGCCCGCGCTCTCGATGGAGATCATCCGTCTGCTCGCGGCGCTTCCCGAAGAGAGGGGCATCCCCCACCTCGCGGCCTTCCTGATGTTCAAGAGCCGCGACCTCAAGCTCGAGACGATCCACGCCCTCGGGAGACTGCAGAGCGAGAAGGCCAACCGCATCCTCCACGGTTTCCTCAACGATCCGGACGAGGACCTCCGCATCCAGGCCGCCCTGAAGCTCAACCCGGCCGAGGAGAGCTCGAGGATCGTCCAGTTCATCGGCGAGGCCTCGGCCCCGGAATTCCGAAAAAAGAGCCTCAAGGAGAAGGCGGCCATCCTGTCATTCCTCGGGCGGACCCGGTCGCCCGAGGCCCTGGAATTTCTCGCGGCCGTCCTCGCGCGGAGGGCCTGGTGGCCGTCCGGCAAAAGCGTGGAGATGAAGTTGGCCGCCGTCGCCGGACTCGAGAGCATGGGTACCGCGAAGGCAGCGGAGGTCCTGGAGTCTGGAGCGCGGGGCCGCGGCCAGAAGGTCCGCGGGGCGTGCACGGAGGCCCTGGCCCGAATATCCGCCCCGGGGAGCCCCGTCGACTAGAAGAAAGGACATGACCCCTCACACCAACGCGACCCCGCCCGCCGCCTGGCATTCAGGAGGCGAGGACGTCAAGGCCTTCCAGAGCGCGGCCGTCGAGCTGCTCGTCCGTTTCCACATCATCGACAAGATCGCCAAGATCCACGATCCGAAGAACGACGCCTTTCAGGAGCAGGGCCGCCTCTTCTACGGATCGTTGGCCCGGATCCTCAAGGAGGAGGAAGAGGCCATCTTCCGCGTCCGCCACAGCGCGCTCCTCCTGAACGGCATCCGCCTGAAGTCGTCTCTCGCGATCTATCCCATCCTCAAGGGCGTCCTGGAGGAGTTCCGCCTCCGCGAGATCGACGCTCTGGGCTTCAAGCCCGGTCTGACCCTCGAGGAGCTCTTCCGCTTCATGCCCGTCTTCGCCCGCCGGGACCGGACGGGCGGTTCGCCCTACGCCCGCCTGCAGGCCGACATCGATGCCGCCGAGGTCATCCACGTCATCCTCGAGAAGGCCTCGGCGCTCAAGACCCCGTCCAACCTCAATCGGAACACCGCCCGGATCTTCTTCCTGGGCATTACCCACCTCAAGGATTCCTACCACCGGAACCAGAAGGGCGAGGGCGTCAAGGTCCACACGACCCGGCGCCTGATGCAGTCCATTTACAACCACATCGTCGACAACGAATCCTTCGTCTTCGGGCTGACCAACCTCAAAAATTACGACGAGTACACGCTCAACCACTCCGTCAATGTCTGCCTGCTGGCCACCGCCCTCGGCCGGCGGCTCGGCCTGAACCGGGGAGAGCTCGTCGACCTGGGGATCGCCGCCTTCTTCCACGACCTGGGCAAGATCGACACGCCCATCGAGATCCTCAACAAGCCGGCCAAGCTGAGCTCCGAGGAGCGGGAGATCATGGAGCAGCACCCGGTCAAGGGGGCCGAGAAGCTCGTCCTCCTCAAGGAGTCGCGGCGGCTGCCGCTCCGGGCCATCCATGTGGCCATGGAGCACCACATCAAGGAGGACCTCGGCGGCTATCCGCGCTATTTTCGGAGGGAAGACGTCAACCTGTTCAGCAAGATCGTCAAGGTCGTCGACTACTTCGACGCCGTCACGACGAAGCGCGTCTACCGGAAGGAGGCCTTCACCCGGGCCGAGGCCATGAGCATGATGCTGGAGCTCTCCGGCAGCGAGTTCCACCCGGTCATCCTCAAGGCCTTCGTCGGCCTGATGGGCGTCTTCCCCGTCGGCTCGCTCGTCGCCCTGAAGTCCGGGGAGATCGGGATCGTCTTCGGCCTCAACGACGATCCGCGGCTCGTGCTCCGTCCCCGGGTCAAGCTGATCGCCGACGCCGAGGGCCGGAAGATCGACGGCGACGTCGTGGACCTGGCCGAGACCGATCCGGCGACGGGCCGGTTCCTGCGGACGATCTCCGCCGCCCTCCGGCCCGAGGATTACGGCGTCGAGGTCGCGGATTACTTCCTGGCCGAAGCCCAGTGAATCCTCCGGCTTTACGGCCGGGAGACGCATCCACTATAATCAGGGCCGGAACAATGATCCGCATCGAGGTCCGCCATGCTCCCTAGCCCGCCCCTCAGGCTCCGCTGCGAATACCTGGACGAGCCTCTCGGCGTCGACACCGCCTCGCCGCGTCTGTCGTGGTCCGTCGAGAGCGGCGTCCGGGGCGAGCGCCCGAGGTCCTGGCACCTCCTCGTCTCGTCCTCCCCCGAGCTCCTGCGGAACGACATCGGCGACCACTGGGACACGGGCCCGGTCGACGCCGCGGCGGGACCGGCCGCGCTCGAGTACGCCGGCGAGCCCCTGCGGAGCTGCGCCCGCTACCATTGGAAGGTCCGCTGGCGGGACCGGGAGGACCGTCCCAGTCCCTGGAGCGAGCCGGCCTCTTTCGTCACCGGTTTCCTCAACCCCGGCGAGTGGAAACCCCGCTGGATCGCCGCCCGCAAGGTCCGCGAGTTCCGTTCCAAAGGCACCCTGCTCCTCGGCCACCAGGGCGCCGACGACACCCAGTCCTGCGCGGTCTATCTGCGGAAGGAGTTCGATCTCGGGAAGCGCGTCGCGCTGGCCGTGATCTTCGTCTCCGGTCTCGGCCACTACGAGCTCCGGCTCAACGGCGAGAAGGTCGGGACGAGCGTCCTCGATCCCGGTTGGACGGATTACCGGAAGAAGGCCCTCTACGCCTCGCACGATGTGACCTCCCTCGTCCGCGACCGGAACGCCGTCGGCGTCATCCTCGGCAACGGCCGGCATACCCGGTCCTACGGCTACGAAACGCCCCGCCTGACCTGCCGGATCGAGGTCGAGTACGAGAGCGGCGAGCGGCGGATCATCCCCTCGGACGAAAGCTGGCGGACGTCGTCCGGCCCGCTCGAGGAGAACGGCCTCTATTTCGGCGAGCGGTACGACGCCCGCATCCGGATCGACGGCTGGGACCAGCCGGGCTTCGACGACCAGGCCTGGGAGAACGCGGCGGCGGTCGACGGCTACCCGCTCGTTTCCCAGACGATGCCCCCGATCCGGGTGACCGAACGGCTCGCGCCTCGCTCGGTCGAGCGCTTGCCCTCCGGGGCCTTCCTCTTCGACTTCGGCCAGAACTTCACCGGCTGGGTCCGGCTGCAGGTCGCGGGGCCCATGGGGACCGAGGTCCGGCTCCGCCATTCCGAGCTCCTCCACGAGGACGGATCCCTCAACGTCGGGCCGAACGAGAACGCCGAGGCCACGGACGTCTATGTCCTCCGGGGCGGCGGGCCGGAGGTCTACGAGCCGCGCTTCACCTATCACGGATTCCGCTACGTCGAGGTGACGGGATTCCCGGGGACGCCCGGCCTCGACGCCCTCGAAGGGGCCTTCGTCCACTCCGACGTCCGGAGGACGGGCGCGTTCCGCTCGTCCAACGGGCTGCTCGACCGGATCCACGGCAACGTCGTCTGGGGCCAGCTCGCGAACCTCATGAGCATCCCCACCGACTGCCCCCAGCGCGACGAGCGTCACGGCTGGCTCGGCGACGCCCACCTCTCGGCCGAGGAGGCCGTGTACAACTTCGACATGGTCCGCTTCTACGCCAAGTTCCTCGACGACATCCGCCTGTCCCAGAAGGAGGACGGCAGCCTGCCCGACGTCGTGCCGCCCTACCTGCCCCGCCTCTACCCCGCCGACCCGGCCTGGTCTTCGGCCTATGCGACGCTGGTGGCCCTCCTTTGGGACCACACGGGGGACCGGCGCCTGGTCGCCGCCCATTACGCGAGCCTGAAAAAGTACATCGGGTTCCTGGAACGGAGCTCCGACCGCGGCATCGTCCGGACGCTCGGCAAATACGGCGACTGGTGCCCCCCCGGCAGCGTCGTCCCCAAGAAGACGCCCGTGGACCTGACCTCGACCTGGTATTATTACCACGACGTCCGGATCATGGCCCGCCTCGCCGCCGTGCTCGGCCGCGACGAAGAGGCCCGGGAGTACGAGCGCCTGGCCGCGTCCGTCAAAGCCGCCTTCAACGACACCTACCTCGGCGAGTCGCAGTACGCCGCGATCCGCGTCAGCCCGGTCGACAACCATCCCAACCAGACCTCGAACCTCCTGCCCCTCCACCTCGACATGGTCCCCGAGGACAGGAAAGACAAGGTCCTGGCGAGCCTTCTGAAAAGCGTCGAGGTCCTCCAGGACTACCATCTCGACACCGGCATCCTGGGCACCGGCTACCTGCTCGACGTCCTGACCGCGAACGGCCACGGCGAGACCGCCTTCCGGGTCGCCACGCGGACGAGCTATCCGGGCTGGGGCTACATGATCGCCGAGGGCGCGACGACGCTCTGGGAAAGATGGGAGAAGCTCGGCGGCCACGCCATGAACTCCCAGAACCACATCATGCTCGGCAGCATCGACGCCTGGTTCTATCGCGTCCTGGCCGGTCTCTCTCCCGCCCGTCCCGGCTGGAGCAAGGTCCTGGTCCGCCCGTACGTCCTCGGCGACCTCACGTTCGTCGAAGCCCGCCTCGAGACGGTCGCCGGGCCGGTCTCCTCGTCCTGGACGAGGTCCGGCGAGGGCCTATCGCTCGAGGTCCGCATCCCCGTGGGCTCGACGGCCGAGGTCCACGTCCCCCTGCTCGGACCCGGGGCCCGGGTCCTCGAATCCGGAAAGACGCTCTGGCGGGCGGGACGCGCGGTCGAGACCGTCCCGGAGGTCACCCTGGCCGGCGACGACGGACGGACCGTCGCCTTCGAGGTGGGGAGCGGAGCGTACGCGTTCGAATCGCGGACGGGCGGCTGAGCCCGGCCGGCCCGCCCCGGCCGCGTCAGCCCAGGTATTTGGCCAGGAGCCGGGCCGCCTCGCCGTAGGCGGCGATCGTCGCCTCGATCTCCTTCGGGCCGTGGGCCGCCGAGACCGCCCCCCCGCCGTGGACGACGTTGACGCCGTTCACGAGCAGGGCCAGCTTGAGCAGGTCTTCCCGCAGCGCGAGATCCATGCGCCCCGCGTCTTGCAGGACTTCGGGACGGTCGAGGCCCTCCTCGCTCCCCCGCGGGAAGTGGACCATGAACATCGAGCTGCCCGTGACGACGTCGTTGCCGCCGCCCGTGCAGCGGGCCCGGAGGCCCGAGCCGGCGAAGGCCTCCTCGATACCGCGACGCATCCTCTCGCCCGAGCGCGCCAGCTTCGGATAGACCGCGGCGGCCCGCCCGGCCAGGTGTCCGAGCATGATCAGGCCGGCGCGCATGTACTCGGCGTGGGAGGAGAAGGTCCCGCCCTCGAACATGACCCGGCCCCGGCCGTCGATGTCGCGCTCGCAGGCCTCCATGATCGCGGCCGGGCCGATGACCGCGGCCACGGCGTGGCCGCCGCCGATGATCTTGCCGAAGGTCGAGAGGTCCGGCCGGATCCCGTAGAGCGTCTGCACCCCGGCGGGGGCGAAGCGGAAGCCGGAGATGATCTCGTCGAAGATGAGCAGGGTGCCGTGCCGCGCGGTCAGCTCGCGGGCCAGCGCCAGGTACTCCCGGGAGGCCGCGAGGAAGCCGCCGACCCCGAGGAAGGGCTCGACGATGAAGCAGGCGATCCGGTCGCCGTGCTCCGCCATGATCCGCGTCAGGTCGTCGCCGTCGTTGAACCGGGTGACCAGGGTCCGCCGGACGATGTCGTCGAGCAAGCCGGCCGATTCGCGGCCCTCGAAGCCCGAGCCCTCGTGGTACTTGACCCCTTTCAGGAGATAAGGCGAGGCGCCGTGCCAGCCTCCGCCGACCTTCAGGACGAGGTCGCGGCCGGTCAGGCCCTGGGCCAGCATGACGGCGTACATGGTGGCCAGGGTGCCCGAGGTCGTGAAACGGACCTTGGCCTCCCCGCCGCCGACCGCCCGGACCAGCCGCTCGGCCAGCTCGATCTGATGGCCGGCCTCGAAGCCGGTGTGGAGCGCGCCCTTCCCGACGCTCGCGGCCATGCCCCTGCGGATCAGCGCGGGGTTGTGGCCCAGGATATTGGCGTAATGGCCTTGCCAGTAATCGATATAGGAGTTCCCGTCGATGTCCCGGACAAGGGGGCCCTCGGCCCCGGCGGCGAAGAACGGATAGGGCCGCCACAGCCGGATGGAGTGACTGCCGCCCTCGATCATGACCTTCTGGGCCCGGCGGTAGACGGCCCGGCTCCGGGCCGTTTTCTTCCTGTATTCCCGGACCAGCCGGTCGCGGAGTCTGTCCCTGCCTGTCATGATGCCTCTCTTTTCGACCCCTCATTTAATCGCTCCTCTCGGGCAAAGTCAACCGGGACCGGTTGACCTCAATGGAGGGAATGATGTAAGATAGTGATTTCCAAGCCGAAAGAAGCCCCGAAATGGCCGTAGCGAAGCGCAAGAAGACCGAGAAGGCCTGCGTCATCGGCCTCGACGGGGTCCCTTACGGCATGATCGCCGAGCTGGCCCGCCGGGGCGTTATGTCGACGATGGCCCGGCTGATGGACATCGGCAAGCTCCACCAGATGAAGGCCAGCCTGCCCGAGATCTCGGCCGTCAGCTGGACCGATTTCATGACCGGGACGGACTCGGGGACGCACGGCATCTTCGGCTTCACCGACTTCAAGCCCCACTCGTACGACATCCGTTTCCCCAACTACCTCGACGTCAAGGCGCCGACCCTGTGGGACAAGCTCGGGGCCAAGGGCCGGCGGAGCATCGTCATCAATCAGCCCTCGACCTACCCGGCCCGCAAGATCGAGGGCGTCCTCATCTCCGGCTTCGTCGCCCTCGAGCTGGCCAAGGCGGTCTGGCCGATGACCTGCCGGGCCGCCCTGGAGCAGATGGGTTACCAGATCGACATCGACATCCTCAAATGCCGGGAGAGCCCGGAGGTCCTTTGGCAGGAGCTGACCAAGACCATGGCCGGCGGCCAGAAGGCCCTCAACCACTTCTGGGAAGAGGATTGGGACTACTTCCAGTTCGTCGTCACCGGGACCGACCGCCTTCACCACTTCCTCTGGCGGGCCTACGAGGATCCCAATCACCCGTCCCACGAGCGGTTCCTCGACTTCTACCGCCACATCGACCGGCTCATCGGCAAGATCGTCGCCGCCTACCACAAGCTCACGAACACCTACGACGGGTTCTACATCCTGTCCGACCACGGCTTCACGGGGATCGTCCAGGAGGTCTACCTCAACGCCTGGCTCGAGCAGAACGGCTACCTCCGTTTCCTCAAGCCCGAGCCGGCCGGGCTCGGCGATATCCACGGACGGTCGAGGGCCTTCGCCCTCGATCCCAACCGGATCTACATCAACCTCAAGAACCGCTTCCCCAAGGGCTCGGTCGAGCGGTCGGTCCGCCGGGCCATCCGGCACGAGATCGCCGGGAAGCTCGAGGCGCTCAGGTACGAAGGCCGCAAGGTCGTCCGCAAGGTCTTCTTCGCCGAGGACGTCTATCACGGGCCGCAGGCCACCAAGGGCCCCGATCTCATCGTCGTCGGAGAGCCGGGCTTCGACATGAAAGGCTCGGTCCGGAGGAAAGAGGTCTTCGGCCGCTCCGGGCTCCAAGGCATGCACACCTGGGACGACGCCTTCTTCTGGTCGGCCGACGACCACGGCGACGGCCTGCGCATCGCGGACCTGGCCCCCATCATCCTCAAGAATTACTGATGAAGAGGACGGCTGGACTTCTCACGGCGGTCGCCCTTCTCGCCCTGGCCGCTCCCCTGGCCGCCTACATCGGGCCCGGAGCCGGCTTCGCCTTCCTGTCCTCCTTCCTGGTCCTCTTCCTGACCTTCGTCCTGGCCCTCTTCTCGTTCCTGTCCTGGCCCTTCCGTTTTCTCTGGAAGACCGTCCGCGGCCAGCGGGCCCTGAAGAAGAGCCACGTCGACAGGGTCGTCGTCCTCGGCCTCGACGGGCTCGAGCCGACGCTGGCCGAAAAGTTCATGGCCGAGGGCAAGCTGCCGAACCTGGCCCGGCTGAAGAAGGACGGGACCTACGCCCGGCTGGCGACGACGACGCCGGCCATATCGCCCGTCGCCTGGTCGTCCTTCATGACCGGGTCGGAGCCCTCGAAGCACAATATCTTCGACTTCCTCAGCCGCGATCCCCGGACCTATCTCCCCGACCTGTCCTCGGCCCGCATCGGCCGGCCGAAGCGGACCCTGGCTCTGGGCAAGTATCTCATCCCCCTGTCCAAGCCCGAGGTCCGCGGCTTGCGCCGGAGCGTCCCGTTCTGGAAGATCCTCGGCGAGAAGGGCATCGCCAGCACGGTCCTCCGGGTGCCCATCACCTTCCCGCCCGAGAAGTTCAAGGGCCACCTGCTCTCCGGGATGTGCGCTCCCGACCTCAAGGGCAGTCAAGGGACCTTCGCCTTCTTCACCGAGGACGCCGAGAAGGTCCGCCGCCGCGAGGGCGGGGTGGCCGTCCTCGTCCGCCGCGAGGGGAAGGTCATCCGGACCGAGCTCTCCGGCCCGGAGAACTCGCTGCTCAAAAAGCCCGAGGAGATCCGCCTGCCCCTCGCCATCACCATCGACGCCGCGGCCGGCGGGGCCTGGATCGCGATCGGCAGGGAGAAGGCGTTCTTCCTCAAGGAGAGGACGTTCAGCCCCTGGATCCCGGTCGTCTTCAAGCCCGGCCTGGGCATGAAGGTGCGGGGCATCTGCCGCTTCCGCATCGCCTCGCTCGAGCCCAAGTTCGAGATGTACGTGACGCCGCTCAACATCGATCCGGACAAGCCGGCCCTGCCGATCTCCCACCCCTTCATCTACTCCGTCTACCTCTCCAAGCTCCTCGGCCGGTTCATCACCCTCGGCGAGGCCAACGACACCTGGGCCCTCAACGAGGGCGCGCTCGACGAGCGGGCCTTCCTGGAGCTCACCTACTCCAACCACGCCGAGTGGGAAGCCATGCTCGCGAACGCCCTGGCCAAGACGCCCAAGGGCCTGGTGGCCATCGTCTTCGAGACGACCGACAGCATCCAGCACATGTTCTTCCGCTACCTCGACAAGGCCCACCCGGCGCTCAAGGCCGCGCCGGCCGAGATGAGCGCCGCGGTCGTGGAAGACCTCTACAGGAAGATGGACGAGCTCGTCGGCCGGGTCGCGGCCGGCCTCGGCCCGCGGGGCGTCCTCTTCGTCATGTCCGACCACGGCTTCAAGTCCTTCCGCCGGGGCGTCAACCTCAATTCCTGGCTCCGCCGGAACGGCTACCTGACGCTCGTCGAGGGCAAGACGGAAAGCGGCGAGTGGTTCAAGGACGTCGACTGGGACCGGACCCGGGCTTACGGGCTGGGCCTCGGCGGCGTCTATCTCAACCTCAAGGGCCGGGAGGCGCGCGGCACCGTCGCCCCCGGAGCCGAAGCCGCGGCTCTCAAAGCCGAGCTGGCCCGCAAGCTCGCCGACCTCCGCGACGGGCCGGACGGACCGGCGACGATCACCCGGGTCTACGACCGCGACGCCGTCTACGCCGGGCCCTACAAGGACAACGCGCCGGACCTCATCATCGGCTACAACGAGGGCTACCGGGCCTCTTGGGACGGCGTCACCGGCATCGTCGACGACACCGTCATCGAGGACAACGGCAAGGCCTGGAGCGGCGATCACTGCATCGACCCGGCCCTCGTGCCCGGGGTCCTTTTCTCGAGCCTCGGGCTCAAGACCGACACACCCTCCATCATGGACATCGCCCCGACCGTCCTGGAGCTCTTCGGCATCGCGCCGCCGGCTCATATGGACGGCCGCGGCCTGATAGACGTCGCCGGCCTCTCCGCGGCGGCGAAGGGGAAGACCCGATGAGCGAACACGAACGGGCGTCTCTCACGCGCCGGGAGTTCCTCAAGGCCGGCGTCGCCGCCTCGGCCGCGCTGGGCCTCGGCGGGGCCTCGCGGCTCACGCCCAAGGTCTACGGCCGGGCCCGGACGACCAAGAAGATGATCGTCCTCGGACTCGACGGCCTCGACCCCGTGCTGACGAAGCGGTGGATCGACGAGGGGCGCCTGCCGGCCTTCCGCCGCCTCCTCGAGCAGGGCGGGGATTTCCGGGCCGCTCGGCACCAGCCTGCCGCCCCAGACGCCGGTGGCCTGGTCCAACTTCATCACGGGCATGGACCCGGGCGGGCACGCCATCTTCGACTTCTTCAACCGCGATCCGAAGACCTACGTGCCCGTCTTCTCCGCGACCGAGACGTCGGGAGGCTCCAAGACCGTCCGTATCGGCAAGACCGTCATCCCCCTCTCGGGCGGCCAGATCCGGAACCTCCGCAAGGGCCGGGCCTTCTGGCAGATCCTCGAGGACCACGGCGTCCCGGCGACCGTCTTCAAGATGCCTTCGAACTACCCCCCGGTCGAGTCCAGGCAGCGGACGCTGGCCGGGATGAACACGCCCGACCTCAAGGGCTCCTACGGCATCTTCAGCTACTACACGAACGCTTCGACCTCGGTCGTCCAGGAGGCCGGCGGCGGCGGCCGGGTCTACGACGTCTTCGTCGTCGGCAACCGGGTCGAAGCGGAGCTCAAGGGCCCGGTCAACACCTTCCGGACCGACGCTCCGGAGGCCGCCGTCCCCTTCCAGGTCTTCCTCGACCCGGAGAACGCCGCGGCCAAGATCGTCATCCAAGGCCAGGAGTTCGTCCTGCGCCAGGGCGAGTGGAGCGGCTGGAGGCATGTGCGTTTCGGCCTCATCCCCACCCAGAGCGTCCACGGCATCTGCCTGTTCTACCTGAAAGAGGTCCGGCCCAAGTTCAAGCTCTACATCTCGCCCATCCACATGGACCCGGCCCGGCCGGCCCTGCCGATCTCGACGCCGGAGTCTTACGCCCGGGAGCTCGAGCGCCGCTTCGGGCCCTTCTTCACCAAGGGCCTGCCGGCCGATACGAGCGCCCTCGAGAACGGCATCCTCGACGAGGAGGAGTTCCTGACCCTCGACCACATGGTCTACGAGGAGAGCATGGCCATGCTCGAATACGAGCTCGGCCGGTTCGACGAGGGCCTCCTCTTCTACTACTTCTCCAACGCGGACCAGCGCCAGCACATGTTCTGGCGCCTCGTCGACCCCGGCCACCCCGCCTACGACGAGAAGCTGGCGGCCCGGTTCGGCGACGTCATTTCCCGGACCTACGTCGAGATGGACCGGGCCCTCGACCTGGCCCTGCGGAAAGCGGATAGGGACACGGTCGTGCTGGTCATGTCCGACCACGGCTTCAATTCCTTCCGGCGCGGCTTCAACCTCAATACCTGGCTGGTCCGCGAGGGCTATCACCGGCTGAAGAGGCCCTGGAAGCAAGAGGAGTCGGCCTACTTCGACAACACCGACTGGGCCAAGACCCGGGCCTACGGCATGGGCCTCAACAGCCTCTACATCAACGAGAAGGGCCGCGAGGGCCAGGGCGCGGTCGCCTCCGGTCCGGACAAGGACAACCTCGTCCACGAGATCGCCCGCAAGCTCGAAGCCCTGACCGACCCCCTGACGGGCGAGCGCGTCGTCCAGCGGGCCTTCGTCGCCAAGGAGACCTATCGCGGCCGGAACCTGGAGAACGCCCCGGACATCGTCCTCGGCTTCGGCCGGGGCTACCGCATCTCCTGGCAGTCGCCGCTCGGCGGGTTCCCCCGCGAGATCGTCGAGGACAACACGCAGAGGTGGAGCGGCGACCACATGTCGGCGCCGGACATCCTGCCGGGCATCGCCTTCACCAACCGGAAGTTCACGGCCGAGGCCCCGGCCCTGGAGGACCTGACGGTCTCCGTCCTGGGGGCCTTCGGCATCGAGCGGCCGGCCGACATGATCGGCCGGGACGTTCTCGAATAGGGACGGACAAAGGAGCATCGCCATGGCCACCGTGAAAGTCGCCGTCGACAAGGCCCTCTTCGGAAAGATCAAGAAGTACGCCGAGATGTCGGGCTACTCCTCGGTCGAGGAGTTCGTCGCCCACTGCCTCGAGAAGGAAGTTGCCAAGATCGAGGAAGCCGATTCCGAGGAGGAGATCAAGAAGAAGCTCAAGGGGCTGGGCTACATCGGCTGATCGTCATGCACATCGTCAACCTCGTCTTCGGCGGGATCGTGGGCGCGGTCCTCCTCCCCTTCCGCGGGATGTCGCCGTGGATCGGGATGGCGGTCGTCTCGCTGCTGACGGCCCTGCTGATGCTCGAGGTTTACAAGCTGACCTCCAACCAGGCCGCCATCCGCCGGGCCAAGGACCGGATCAAGGCCCACCTGCTGGAGATGCGCCTCTACAAGGACGACATGCGCATCACCCTCGCGGCTCAGGCGGGGGTGCTCAAGGCCAACCTGGCCTACCTCGCCGCGAACCTCAAGCCCCTGGCCGTCATGATCGTGCCGCTCGTCCTCATCCTGGCCCAGCTCAGCCTGTGGTACGACCGGGCGCCGCTTTCGCCGGGCGACGAGACGCTGGTCAAGGTCGGCTTCGAGGGGACCATCGACCCCGTTTCGCTCGCCCTGGCCCTCGAGCCCCCACCCGGGATCGAGGTCAGCTCGCCGGTCGTGCGCATCGCCGACGAGCACGAAGCGGTCTGGCGCGTCAAAGCCGTGGCCCCGGGCGAAGGGCGTATCGTCCTCCGCGTCGGCGACCTGAGCGTCGAAAAGGCCGTGATCGTCGGCGGCCGCCGCCTGACCCGGATCTCGGCGCTCGCGTCCCGGGGCTCGTTCGGGAAGCGCGTCCTCTACCCCGGCGAGCCGCCCCTGCCGTCCGGGACCCCGGTCCGCTCGGTCGAGGTCCTCTACCCCGCCGGGCGCCTCCCGGCTTTCGGCCTGAACGTCCATTGGCTCGTCGCCTACCTCGTCCTGTCGATCGTCTTCGGCTTCGCGCTGAAGGGCGTCTTCAAGGTCGAGATCTGAACCCCCGTATCGAGAGGTAGCCCCATGAAGATCGACCTGTTCAAGATGGAGCGGATGCAGTCCCAGTGGGAGAACGTCGTCGAGTACAACCTGTCCGAAAGCGGCGTCCACCCCATGACCCTGAAGGAGCTCCTGACCCCGGCCCAGCTCGATGAGCTCACCCGGGTCGAGCTCGGCTACACCCAGACCAACGGCACGATCCCCCTCCGCGAACGCATCGCCGCCCTCTATCCCGGTATCGGCCTGGAGCAGATCCTGACCACGGCCGGCTCATCGGAGGCCAACTTCCTCCTGATGTGGAGCCTCATCGAGCCCGGCGACGAGGTCCTGTTCGAGCTCCCGAACTACATGCAGATGGGCGGCCTCATGCGGGCCTTCGGCGCCCGGGTCAAGACCTTCACCCTGAGGGAGGAGCTCGACTGGCAGCCCGACCTCGACGAGCTGAAGCGCCTGGTGACCCCGAAGACCAAGCTCATCGTCCTGACCAATCCCAATAATCCCACGGGGTCCGTCCTGGAGCCCGGGGTCATGAAGGCGATCGTCGGCCTGGCCGAGGGCGTCGGGGCGTGGATACTGGCGGACGAGGTCTACCAGGGCGCCGAGCTCTCCGGGGTCCGGACACCCAGCTTCTGGGGGATGGCGGAGCGGACCCTGGTGGTCAACGGGCTGTCCAAGGCCTACGGCCTGCCGGGCCTGCGCATCGGTTGGATCATCGGTCCCGAGGAGGTCGTCAAGCGGACCTGGCCCTACCACGACTATACGACGATCTCCCCGTCGGCCCTGAGCGACCGGCTGGCCACATTCGCCCTCGAGCCGGCGACCAGGGACCGGATCCTGAAGAGGACGCGGGGCATCCTCAATGCCAACTTCCCCGTGCTCGAGACCTGGCTCCGGGGCCACGGCGGGCTGTTCGGCTTCAGGCCGCCCAAGGCGGGGGCCATCTGCTTCGCCCGGTACGGCCTCGGGGTGAATTCGACCGAGCTCGTCGAGCGGCTGATCCGGGAGCGGAGCGTCCTCACGGTCCCCGGAGACCACTTCGAGCTCGACGGCTACCTCCGCTTCGGCTACGGCCCCGAGGCGGGCTATCTCCGGACCGCCCTGGGGCGGATCGACGAAACCCTTAAAAAATTCGGCGCATCGTGGTAGAATACTGAATCTCTTCCGAGAAGGAATGAGTTATTAGGCTTAGGACACCATAGGAGGCCCCATGAACAGAGTCCGAACCATCGCCCCCCTCGTCATTCTCTTCATCCTGGTCGTCGTCGGCGCGTCGTACGCCCAGCAGCTGAACAAGGTCGCCATCATCAATTCCCAGAAGGCGTTCGAAACGTGCGCCGAGGGCAAGAGGGCCCTGACCCAGATGCAGGAGCGCGACACCAAGATCAAGAACGACATTCAGAAACTCGACGACTCCATCCGGCTCCTCGAGAACAAGCTCTCGACCGGCCGTCTGACGATGACGAACGAAGCCCTGGCGGGCATTCAGTCCGACATCGAGAAGAAAACGACCGAGCGGAAGCGCTATGAAGAGGACGCCACCCGCGACGGCCAGGCCTTCGCCAACAACCTGATCAACAGGATCCGCGGCGAGATGGTCGTCATCATCGAGGCCCTGGCCAAGGAGCGCGGTCTCGAACTCGTGCTCGACGCCATGTCGAGCGGCGTGGTCACCGCCAGCCCCACGATCGACATCACCGACGAGGTCGTCCGCCGCTACGACCAGGCCAAGGTCGCGACGCCCCCCGTCAAGAAGTAATCCCCCTTCGGCGAGATCTTACCGGGGAGAAGGGGCCGGCCCTTTCTCCCCGTTCGTTTTTTTCTCCCGAACCTGGACGGAGCCCCGCGGGACTCGTCCGTTCCGATCAGGCCGGCGCGCGGTCGAAGACGATGCGGATGCGGACGATCTCGGCCCTGCTCCCGACGCGCACGGGCGGCCCCCAGGTCCCCGCGCCGCTCGTCACATAGTATTGGGTGTCTCCCTTTTTCAAGTAACCCCGGTTGAGCTCGTAAATGAGGCCGTTGACGAGGCCGATCGGAAAAAGCTGCCCGTCATGCGTGTGCCCCGAGATCTGAAGGGCGGCCCCGGCCTCCTCGGCCTCTTCCAGCCGAAGCGGCTGGTGGTCGAGGACGACGACGGGCAGGTCCGCCGCAAGGCCGCTCTTCGACAGGATACCCCGGATCGACAGGCGCTTTTCCTGTATGCCCAGCGAGCTCGGGTCCCGCCGCCCGACGAGGAGGAAGGCCCCGGCCACCTCGGACGCCTCGTCCTGGAGCACCGTGACGCCGCAGGACCGGAGACAGGCCAGGTTCCTCTCGAGGCCGCTGTAGAACTCGTGATTGCCCGGGCAGGCGTAGATGCCGAGGGGAGCGCGCAATCCGCCCATGATACCGCCCAGTTTGGCCTCGATCTCCTCGGTCACCGATTCATCGACGACGTCCCCGGCGAAAAGAACGACGTCGGGCTCGAGGGCGTTCATCCGCTCGACCACCTTCCGAAGGCGGGCGGGACCGACCAATGTTCCCAGATGGAGGTCGGAGGCGACGACGACGGTCATCCGCTCGACGCTCCCCGCTTTCGCCGGCAGATGGATCTCGAGATCGATCGTCCGCAGCCGGGTCGCGTTCCACGCTCCCGCGGCGACGGTCAGGACGACGGCGCCGGCCGCGACGGCGAAGAGGACCGGTCCGGTCCGGGCGCCTTCGGCGAAGAGCGTCTTCGGCAGGAACGGGACGAAGGCGTTGACGAGGCGGACGAGGTCGACGGCCAGGACGGCCATGAAGGCGTAGAGCATGACGGCCAGGTGGAACGTCCCGACCTCGACCAGGGCGGACGTCGCGGCCCCCCGGGCGACGGCCATGAGGATGCGCCCCAGGGGAAAGGCCAGGGCCAGCCCGATGTAAAGAACGATGAAAGCCCGGCGCGCTCCCGGAGCGGAGGCCAGGGCCTGGGCGCCCCGGTGAACGATATAGTAATTGATCAGGACGTATAGCGAGAGGGCGATGATGACGAAAACGGGCATGCGGCGATCCTTCACTCCCCTGGCGCCTCGTTGAACGTGACGATCCCCTCGAACGATCGCCGCGGCGGCTCGCGCTGGGGCCGCTTCTCGGCGTAGCCCACCGGCATCATGGCCACGATCTTGAACTTGCGCGGCACGCCCAGGACCCTGCGGATCCGCCGGTAGTTGATCCAGCCCATCCAGCACGTCGCCAGGCCGAGCTCTTCGGCCTGGAGGACGACGTGCTCGCCGGCGATGCCCATGTCCACGAGGTAATAGGGCACCTTCTGGAAACGGGCGCCGAGGTGGTGGGCGACGAGGTGGCGCTTGGCCAGCAGGACCAGGAGGACGGGGGCCTTGGCGGCGAACTTGGACACGGAGTAGATGCCCGAGAAGGCCGCGGCGGCCAGCTTCGCCTTGAGGCCGGGCTCATCGACGACGACGAACCGCCAGGGCTGGGTGTTGTGCGCCGAGGGGGCGATCCGGGCGGCCTCGAGGCAGGCCCGGAGCTTCCAGGATTCCACCGGCGTTTCGAGGTAGCGACGGATGCTCCTCCGCCCCCGCACGATCTTCTGGAAGGGCGTCGGCTCGCCAAGCGCGTTCTCTGCGTTCATTTTTTCTGACCTCCGGCGAAGCCCGCATGCATGACGCGGACCTTCATCTGACCAGGATGAGCTCGGTCTGGCGCCGGTCGAGGAACCGGGGCCCCGCCTTGGTGAAGACGGCGTCCTGCTCGAGGGCGATCTGGACGTCCTGGCCGCCCCATTCGGCGACGGCGTCGACGACGTTGAGCTCGATGGAGAAGACCGTGTCGGGATAGAGCGGGTAATCGCCGTCGCCGGGCACGCCGCCCTGCTTGTCCCAGAGCCCGATCGTCGGCCCGGCGGCGTGGCCGTGGACGCCGAGGGGATGCGTGTAGATGCTCGGCCTCAGGCCCTCGCCCTTGGCCCGCTTGAGGGCCGCGGCCAGGATCTGGTTCCCGGTCAGGCCTTCCTTCATCTCGCCGAGGAGGATGTCCTGCAGCCGGTTGCCCTTGGCCAGGGCCGTCTTCAAACCCTGGGGCGCGTCGGTCTCGCCCGGCCTCAGGACGTAGGCGTGCTGCTGCGTGTCCGTGTTGAGGCGCAGGTAATCGATGCCGATGTCGCAGTGCAGCAGGTCGCCCGGATGGATGACCGGGCTGTCCTTGTACGGGCTGGTCTTGGGCCGCTGGATGGAGATGCCGGGATTGAACCAGGTCGTCTGGCCGAGGGCCCGGAACTTCTCCCAGATCCACCACTCGACGTCGGCGGCCGTCGTGACCCCGGGGGTGATGACGGCGGAGGAGAAGGCCTCGGCGATGACGGCGTGGGCGATGGAACAGATGCGGTCGTAGATCTCGATCTCCTCGGGCAGCCGGCGCTCGAGCCAGCCCACGGCCAGCCGCTCCGCCCCGACGAGCTTTTTCGAGAGCTCCGGACCGAGGGCCTGGACGAGCTTCTTTTTGAGCGACGCGCTGAGGCCGTCGCCGAAGGCGAAGACGTCCGATTCGTCGATGCCGATCCTCTGGGGACCGCGCTCCCGGATGGCCTTGGCCAGGGCCTGCCATTGGTCCTCCTCCCCGGCTTTCCAGACCGTCGGGAAGAGCGTGCCGACGCCGTAACGGCTGACGGCGAACCTCTCGACGCCCTTCTCCCCGCCCCGGTCGAACATGACCAGCATGCTCAGCCGGCGGGCCGACAGGCTGGCGAAGGGAACGAGCGACAGGTAGACCGGGTCCTCGTTGTACTCCCGGCAGATGACCAGCCACATGTCGATCTTCTCCCGGCGCATGAGCTCGGGCAGGACCTTCTCCAGCCGGACCGACAGCCAGCCGTCGTAGACGGCGGCCTGTTCCTTGAGGCTCAGGACGGCCGGATACTGGCCGGCCGCGGCGAGAGGCGTGAGGGCGGCGGCCAGGACGAGAGCGAGGCCGAGGGCCCGGATCGGGCGGGATGCGGTCATGGGCGTCTCCTTTCCCTACTTCGTCGGGAGTCTGTCCGGAGCCCCTATACTTATAACAAAACGAAGCCGGTCGCAAGGCGCGCGGCCGAGCCGCGATTGCCCGGCGGGGGCCAATAGTGGTATAGTCCGCGCGAGAACTCTCTGAGGAGGTCCCGACGATGAAAAGAACAGCCGCATTCTCTCTGACCGTCATCCTGATCTTCGCCTTCGCCGCCTGCGCTCCCTCGAGCGGCATCAAGAGCGGAGCCGCCGCCGGCGAGGCCCTGATCAAGCTCCTGCCCCGATCGACCATGGGCGTCGTGGCCGTCGACGTCGCCCGGGCCATGGCGACCGACGCCGGCAAGAAAGCCCTGGAAGACCCCATGGCCAAGGCCAAGTACGACGAATTCGTCAAGATGACCGGCATCGATCCGATGAAGGACATCTCGTATTTCGGCTTCGGCCTCAGCGGCTCGCCGTCGGGCGCCGCCTCCGAGCCGGACGGCGGCTTCATCGTGACCCTGAAGTACGACCAGGCCCGGCTCCTGGCCGTGCTCAAGGAAAAGGCCCCCGAGTATAAGGAAGAGACCTACAACGGCGTCGTCATCTACTCGAACCTCGACGGCGGCCAAGCCAAGCAGACGACCCAGGCGGCCTTCCTCGACGCTGCGCATATCGTCCTCGGCAGCCCCAAGGGCGTCCGGGGCATCATCGACGTCCACCAGAAGAAGGCGGAATCCCTGGCCAAGAACGCCGAGATGGGCGCGGTCCTCAAGAAGACCGACAAGTCGGGCCTGGCCTGGGGCGCCTTTGCCATCCCTCAGGACCTGCTCAAGAAGGCCATCGCGTCCACCCCGCAGCTTCAGGTCCTCGAGGGCGTCACGGGCCTGACCATGGCCTTCGACTACAAGCTGGCCAAGTTCACCGCCGACATCCGGACGATCGGGGGAACGAAGGAACAGAACGAGAAGCTGGCTTCGACCCTCAACGGCTTCAAGGCCATGGGCGCCATGTTCGCCGCCCAGGAGCCGGTCGCCGGCGAGGCCCTCGAGGCCATCGACATCCACTCCGGCGGGGACTACACCCAGATCCTGATCAGCATGCCCCAGGAGCTCATGGACAAGCTCGGCAAACTGGCCCAGTCCAAGGCCGGCGACTTCATCAAGGTCAAAAAGGACGAGCCCGCGGCTGAGATCAAGTAAGGCCGGCCGGGCCTACTCTTCGTAGAGGTATTCCTTCGTCCGGAAGAGGACGCAGGCCAGGCCCAGGAACACGGCCAGGATGGCCGTCAGAGCCAGGACGGCCAGGAAGGGCGATGTCGGCTCCAGCTTGAAGAGAAGGAGAGCCACTCCCCGGCCGCCTCCGACTCCCGCCGGCCGGTAGGGCAGCAACGATTTCAGATAGTGGACGACGGAGAACCGCTGCGTCGAACCGGGGAAGTACTGGATGATGTTCTCCCAGCCGAAACCGAAGATGAGCCCGACGATGATGGCCTTCTTGAGAAAGGCGCCCAGGAAGGTGAAAAAGGCCGTGTAGGCCAGGATCCCCAACCCCAGGACGCCGAGGTAGCGCAGGAACGTCAGGTAGAGGGCGGGATCGCCGAGGCGCGGGGCGTTCAGGATGAAGAAGGACACCCCGAGTCCCACTCCCACCATGACGAACATCTGCAGCGCGTAGGCGGCGTACTTGCCGAGGACGATGGCCGTCCGGGGGACGGGCCGGGTGACGAGGTAGGAGAGCGTCCGGTTCTCGACCTCCTCGGCCACGACCGAGGTGCCGTAGAACAGCGACAGGATGACGATGTAGAGCTGCAGGAAGAAGACCATCAGGATCTCGGTGAAGACGGCGGACATATCCCCCGTCCGGCCGCGCAGGAAGATCCGGGCGACGACGGCCAGCAGGACCGGGAAGAGCCCCAGCAGGGCCAGGCCCCGCGTCTTGCCCGTTTTCCAGCCGAGCGGGAAGAAGAAGCCGAAGATGAGACCGGCAGGCCCTTTCACGCTCATCTCACTTCCCCACCAGGTATTCGAAGACGGCCTGCAGGTTGTCGTCGGGCGACGAGATCTCCTCGACCTCGATGCCGCCCTCGAGGACCGCGCCGGTCAGCCGGCCGAAAAAATCGTCCCGCTTGTGCGTCTCGACGACCAGGGTCCGGCCGTCCGGGCCGAAGGTCATCTTCTGGATGGACCGGTCGCCGACGAACCGCGCGGCCAGCGCCCGCGGGTCGCTCGAGCGGACCGAGATCTGGTGCGGGTGGGCCTCGATGAGTTCGCGGATGAAGGGGACGTCGCCCTGGGCCAGGATCTTGCCCTGGTGGACGAGGACGACCCGCGAGGTCAGGGCCTCGATCTCGGGCAGGACGTGGCTCGAGACGAGGATAGTCCGGCCCTCTTTCTTGAAGTCCTTGATGAGCCGGATGAGCTTGCGCTTGCCGAGCGGATCGAGCCCGCTCATGGGCTCGTCCAGGATGACGATCCGCGGATCGTGGGCGACGGCCTGGGCGAACTTGATCCTCTGGCGCATGCCTCGGCTGTAGCCGCGGATGAGGCGATCCTTGTCCTTGGTGAGATCGACCACGTCGAGGGCCCGGGCCGCCCGGTCGCGGACCTCGGCGGGCGGGAAGCCATAGAGCCGCAGGAGGCCGGAGACGAACTCGAGGCCGGTCATGTCCTCGTAGAAGACGTCGTTCTCGGGGCAGAATCCGATGTCCCGAAAGAGCTCCGGGTCGTTCCAGGTCCGGCGGCCGGAGACGGTCACCGTGCCGATATCGGGCTTCATCTGGCCGGTGACGAGCTTCATGAAGGTCGACTTGCCGGCCCCGTTCGGGCCGAGCAGGCCGGTGATGCCCTCTTCGATCTCCAGGCTGACGTCGTTCAGGCCGAGGACGTTGCCGTAGTACTTGGACAGGCGGTCGGCGGCGATGACGGCGGTCACTTGATCACCTCGACGCCGCGGATCTTACGGTCGAGGACGGCGAGCGCCAGGACGCAGATGGCCCCCAGGACAGCGAAGGACCAGCCGGCCGGCACGGGGAGGGGCGGCTTGGCCCCGAACAGGAAGGAGCCGGCCTGCTGGATGTTGGCCCGCAGGGAGAAGAGGCCCATATAGGGGGTCCGGAAGATGCCGGTGAGGATGCCGGCCAGCGCGTCCGAAAAGACGTAGGTCGTGAAGACGAGGATGGCGACGTAGCGCGCGTTGCGGCTCGAAGCCGATAGGAGCATGAAGTAGAAGGCGAAGAAAACGGTCAGCAGCGCGGCATAGCCGATGATGGACAGGGGCAGCAGAGGGTACTCGGCCAGGAACTTGAGGTTCCCGGCGAAGATGAGCTTGAAGACGATGAGCACGAGCCAGGGCAGGCCCGTCAGGGCCAGGACGAAGAAGCCGACGACCGACATCTTGCCGAGGAGGTAGTCCTTTTTGGTCAGGGGACGCGAGAAGTAGAGCTGGAGGGAGTTGTGCTTGAGGTCGTCGGCGACGAGGCCGGCGGCGGCGAAGATGAGGATGACGAGGATCAGGAAGAGGAAGCCGGGATTGACCAGGAAGTCCTTGAAATAGCCGGGATCGATGCGGAGAAGGGCCCTGTTGCTCTGGACCAGGGCCTTGAAGTCCTCGAGCCGTTCGGAGACGTAGAGGCCGCCGAGCGCCAAGAACGCGGGCAGGAACCCCCCGGCGAAGAAGAAGCGGAAGGCTTTCTTGCGGAAGGCGAGCCGGATGCCCGTCCGGGCGATGGGCCACCAGGGGAAGCGCCGCTCGGCCAGCTTCCCGTCCCAGTGGGCGTAGCCCTTTTCGCGGATGACGGCCATCACTCCACCCCCACGGCGCTGGCGAAAAGGTCCTCGAGCGAGGTTCGGCTCTTGACGAAATAACGGACCTGGACGCCGGACCGGGCGGCCGCCCGGAAAACGTCCATGGGACGGCTCCCCTCGGGCATGTAGATCTTGATGAGCCCGTCCTCCATCTCGTCGACGCGGCTTCCGCCGGCCTCGAGGTCCTTGCGGAAGGGCGCCGGCTGGCCCTTGATCCGGACCTCGTAGAGGCTGTACTCGATGGACCGCAGGTCGGCCATCCGGCCCTCCGCGACGACCTTCCCCTGCTTGAGGATGATCACCGTCTCGCAGAGCGCCTCGATATCGTCGAGGATGTGGGACGAGAGGAGCACCTGGATGCCCCTGTTCGTGGCGATGTCGCGAATGAGCTCGAGGACCTCGGCCCGGCCGGTCGGATCGAGGTTCGAGGTCGGCTCGTCGAGGAAGAGGACCTTGGGGTCGTGGACCAGGGCCTGGGCCAGCTTGAGCCTCTGCTTCATCCCGGCCGAATAGGTGTCGAGGAACCGGTAGCGGGCCTCGCCGAGCCCGACGTAGAAAAGGACCTCGTGAGCCCGCTTCATGGCTTCCTGGCGGGGCATGCCCGAGAGCTCGCCGAAATACGAGGTGAAGCTGACCGCGTCCATCCCGGCCACGAAGCAGTCGCTCTCCGGCATGTAGCCGACCGACCGGCGGATCATGGCCCGGTCGCGGCGGATGTCGAAGTCGAGGACCTTGCCCTCGCCGCGCTCGGGGACGAGAAAACCGAGCAGGATGCGAAGCAGGGTGCTTTTACCGGCGCCGTTCGGGCCTAGCAGGCCGACCGCCCCCTCGCCCAGGCGGGCGGTCACGCCGTCGAGGGCGACGACCTTGCCGTAGCGGAAGCTGAGGTCTTTGACTTCGATGCTCATGGAAGGCGATATCGTATTCTCGATAGTATACGGAGCGCAAGGGAATAATGTTCCCGTCAGGCCCCACCTTCACGCCGGCCTCGGAGGGGTTTCGGCGATCGATCTCCGTTCACTGCGGCAATTCTTCACGCCGTCACGGTCCGGAGCCGATGGGGCGTCTCCGTCCCGATGCCGGCTAAATTGCCGCTTCATGTTCACTCCGACGATACGCCTCAACCCCTATTTCCTCGGCCTCATCACGAACCGGATATTGGTTTCTTTAGGGGCCTGGCGGGAATGAAAACGGACGGCCTAAAGAGGTAGGCGGAGCATGGCCTCGGGGTCGACGCGGGCGTCCAGGATCTTGAACGACCAATGGAGATGGGGGCCCGTCGACCGGCCGGTGGTGCCGCAGAGCCCGACCGACTGTCCCTTCCGGACTTTCTCCCCTCTCTTGACGAGGAGCTCGGACATGTGGCCGTAGGAGCTGAAGACGCCCAGGCCGTGGTCGATGATGACGGTCTTGCCGCCGAGATAAAGGTCGCCGGCCAGGACCACCGTGCCGGCGTTGGAGGCCCGGATGGGCTCGCCGAAAGGCACTCGCAGATCGAGCCCCGTATGGAGCGATTGCAGGACGTTGTTGTTCAGGCGCCGCTGGCCGAAGTTCGACCACGACGGCGCTTTGTGGGGCGGGGCGAACGGCCCGTCGCCGAGCCACGCCGGCGTGACGACGCTCGTGGCCAGGGCGACGAGCTCGGCCTCGCGCTTGATGCGGGCCCGGACGGAGGCGGGCGGGGTGACGTAATTCGGGTCGAGCGTCAGCTTGGTCGAAGGGAACTTCCGCTCGGTGATGAGGAGCTCCTTGACGACATCTTCGATGCGTCCCGCTTTCCTGACGATCTTCGCCGTCAGGACGGCGGGACCCGGCTTGGTTTGGACGTCGATCCCCAGGAAGGCGAAGGCCCGGCCCCCGGTCGGCATGAGATCCCCCGTTTTGCCGAGGAACGAGACGCGGGCCGAGCGGACCGTCCCGTCATCCTCGAGAAAGACGAGGAGCGGCTCTCCCGGTTGGAGGGCGCGGTAAGCGATCCGGATGACCGGGTTGTCTGCGACAACCGGATTGTCCGCGACGACCGGGTCGTCTGCGACAACCAGGTTGTCCGCGACAACCGAGTTGGCCGCCGGAACATGCGCTTGGCCACCGGCCCCCATGGGGGCCAGCGCGACAATAAGGGCGATGACGCCCCCCATCCGGACGGACCGCCGCGGACGGAGGATCACGCCACCGCCCCGTGGGCGTTCTTCCTCAGGACCTTGCCGGGCAGCCGGCCCGTGTGCTCGCCGTCGGCGACGACGACCTGGCCGTTGACGACGACCTGACGGATGCCTTCCGGGTAGACCGCGGGCTCCTTGAAGGTCGCCTTGTCGATGACGCGCTCGGGGTCGAAGACGCAGATGTCGGCGGCCCAGCCGATCTTGAGCATGCCGCGACGGACGAAGCCCATGTGCGCGGCCGGCATGGCCGTCATTTTGCGGATCATCTCTTCGAGCGGGACGAGCTTCCGTTCGCGGACGTACCGGCCGAGCACCCTCGGAAAGGTCCCGTAGTTGCGGGGATGCGGCTTGCCCTTGCTCAGGGGTCCGTAGGGAGCGATAGCCTCGGCGTCGGCGCCGATCCCGACATAGGGAAGGGCCAGGATACGCTCAAGCACCGCTTCGTTCCCGTAAAAGCTGATCATCCCGACGTGCCCCCCTTCCGCGATGAGCAGGTCCCTCATGAACGCGTAGGGCTCCTGGCCGGCCTTGGCGCTCGCTTCGAGGAGGTTCAGCCCCTCGACCCACCGGTTCGGGTCCGTGGAGACCGACGAGATGAGGACCGTCTCCCAGGTCCCCCGCTCCGCGAGCTCCTCGGCCAGCGCGGCCCGCAGGCGGGCGTCGAGCGCGGGATCCTTCAGCCGGGCCACGAACTCCTCGCTCGTGCCTTCCCGCGCCCAAAGCGGGAAGAGGAGCCCGAGGGTCGTCGCGCCCGCGATGTAGGGATAGCGGTCGCAGCGGAGGTCGACGCCCTCGGCCCGGGCTTTCTCGAGGTTCCCGAGGAGCCGGTCGAGCTTGGGCCAATTGGCGGCGTCGCCGATCTTGAGGTGGGAGATCTGGAGCCGGATCGGCGCCTCCCGGGCGATCCGCAGGGCCTCGTCGACGGCCTCGAGCACGGCGACGTCCTCGTTGCGTATGTGGGTGGCGTAGACGCCGCCCGACTTGGCCGCGACCCGGCTGAGCTCGATGAGCTCCTCGGCCGAGGCGAAGCTGCTCGGCGTGTATTCAAGGCCCGAGGACAGCCCGAGGGCCCCGCCGGCCATGGCCTCGGCGACGAGGGCCCTCATGCGATCGAGCTCGGCGGGCGTGGCCGGCCGGTCGGCATAGCCCACGGCCGTCGCCCGGACCGTCCCGTTCCCGACGAAGGTCGAGTAATTGAGCGCGGTCCCGGAGGCTTCGATCCGGGCGAGGAAGCCGGCGATGTCCCGCCAATCCAAGGCCAGGCCGTACGCCTTGGAGAGCGATTCGCGCATCTCGGCGGCCTCTTCGTCCCCCAGCGGGAACGGCGACCCGCCGCACTGGCCGCTGACCAGCGTCGTCACGCCCTGCCGGATGGCGCTCTCGGCCCGGGGATTGACGAGCAAGGCGACGTCCGTATGGTCGTGGACGTCGATGAAACCGGGGGAGACGGCCAGGCCCCGGGCGTCGACGACGGCCTTGGCGCGCGAGGCGCGGATCTTCCCGATCTCCCGGATCGCCCCGCCTCCGATGCCGACGTCGGCCTTGAAGGGGGGCCTTCCCGATCCGTCGTAGACCGTCCCGCCGGCGACGACGAGGTCGAGGTCCCGGCCCTTGGCGCACCCGCCGAGGACGAGCCCGGCGCCCCCTCCGGCGGCGGCCACGGCGGTCGTCTTCAGCGCTCCCCGGATAAAGGCCCTTCTGTTCATGGTGTCCATGTTGCCCTCATGATATGCGAAACGTCCCCTCGAGTCCATCCGTTCCCGGCACCGGTATTTGCCTTCGGCCCCGTATTCTGATAGATTAATCTCCCTCGAGTCCCGGACACGCGGCGCGAGACACCCCGAAAGGATCGACCCATGGCCGACGAAAAGAAAGAGTCCAAGAAGCGGAAGAAGATGAACACCCTGACCCTGGCCGAGATCGAGGCCAAGCTGGCCGAGTGCCGGGAGAAACAGGGCAACCTGACCTCCAAGTTCGCCCGCCAGCTCCAGGCCCGCAAGAAGGCCCTGGCCGGCTGATCCCCCGGGTCCTCTCCCCTCCCCCGTCCGTAAATCGAAGAAAGGCTTGTCATTCCGTCCGTTTTCTGTTAAAATAACCCGGAAAAAACATCAGGAGAACGAAAAGCGTGATTAGCAAGGAACAGAAGACGAAGATCGTCAAGGAGAACCAGGCCCACCCGACAGACTCGGGTTCGCCTGAGATCCAGGTCGCCTTGCTGACGGAGCGGATCAATCTGCTCGTCAAACACTTCGGCGACCACAAGAAGGACTTCCACTCCCGGGCCGGCCTCATGAAGCTGGTCGGCCAGAGAAAGCGGCTCCTCGAGTACGTCAAGAAAGACGATGTCGGCCGCTACGAAAAGCTCATCCAGAAGCTCGGCCTGCGCAAGTAGGCCCCGCCTCCAAAGGAACCCCCCATGTCAAACACTATCAGTCTAGAGATCAACAAGCGGACCCTGTCCATCGAGATCGGCAAGATCGCCAAGCAGGCCGACGGCTCGGCCCTGCTCCGCTACGGCGACACGATGATGCTGGTGACGGCCACCTCCCGCAAGGAGCTCAAGGAAGGCAAGGACTTCCTGCCGCTCATCGTCGATTACCGCGAGAACACCTACGCCGCGGGCAAGATCCCCGGCGGCTTCTTCAAGCGCGAGGGACGGCCCTCGGAGCGGGAGATCCTGATCGCCCGCCTGATCGACCGGCCCATCCGGCCGCTCTTCCCCGAGGGCTACTTCTTCGACACCCAGATCGTCGGCCTGCTGCTCTCGGCCGACTTGGCCAACGAGCCCGACACGCTCGGCGTCATCGGCGCCTCGGCCGCCCTCTACTTCTCCGACATCCCCTTCACGACGCCCCTCGGCGCGGTCAAGGTCGGCCTCATCGACGGACATTACATCGTCAACCCGACCGACGTCGAGCTCGACCGCAGCCCCGTCAACATGACCGTCGTCAGCAACGAGGCCGGCATCATCATGATCGAGGCCGGGGCCAAGGAGATCGACGAGGAGCAGGTCCTCGAAGGCCTGACCCTGGCCCACGAGACCAACCAGCGGATCATCCGGGCCCAGAAGGAGCTCTTCGCCACGCTCGGCATCAAGAAGCGCGAGTTCACGGCCAAGGCCGTCGACGCGGACAAGCTGGCCCAGGTCGAGCGCGAGCACGGGCCCGCCCTCCTCGAGGCCATGCAGGTCCGGGGCAAGAAGGCCAACGAGGCCGCCCTCAAGGCGGTCCGCGAGGCCGCCCTGGCCCGGATCCCCGAGGAGAACCTCGAGGAGAAGCTCCAGGTCAAGGAGTGCTTCTACAAGCTCGAAGAGAAGCTCTTCCGCGAGCTCGTCCTTCAGAAGAAGCTGCGGACCGACGGCCGGGGTTTCGACGACATCCGCCCCATCACGAGCGAGGTCGGCCTTCTGACCCGGACCCACGGCTCGGCCCTGTTCACCCGGGGCGAGACCCAGGCCCTGGCCACGGTCACCCTGGGGACCTTCGAGGACGCCCAGAGGCTCGACAGCCTGGGCGAGGAATCCAAGAAGCGGTTCATGCTCCACTACAACTTCCCGCCGTTCTCCGTCGGCGAGGTGGGCTTCCTGCGCGGGCCCGGACGCCGCGAGATCGGGCACGGCGCGCTGGCCGAGAAATCGATCCTGCCGGCCATCCCCGACATCGAGACCTTCCCCTACACCATCCGCATCGTCTCGGACATCCTGGAGAGCAACGGCTCGTCCTCCCAGGCGACCGTCTGCGGCGGCATCCTGGCCCTGATGGACGCCGGCGTCCCGCTCCGGATGGTCGTCGCCGGGATCGCCATGGGCCTGGTCACCGGCCCCGACGGCTATGTCATCCTGACCGACATCGCCGGCCTCGAGGACCACTTCGGCGACATGGACTTCAAGATGGCCGGGACCGAGAAGGGCGTTACCGCCATCCAGCTCGACCTCAAGATCCCCTGCGTCACCCTGCCCATGCTCCGCGAGATCATGGCCAAGTCCCGCACGGCCCGGCTCAAGGTCCTGGACAAGATGAAAGAGACCATCGCCGCGCCGCGCCCGGACATCTCCGTCTTCGCGCCGCGCATCCTCATCCTCAACATCAACCCGGAGAAGGTCGGCGACGTCATCGGCCCCGCCGGAAAGATCATCAAGAAGATCATCAGCCAGACCGGGGCCAAGATCGACATCGAAGAGGACGGCAAGATCCTCATCGCCTCGACCGACATGTCCGCCGCCGAGGCGGCCAAGCAGATGATCCTCGACCTCACGGCCGAAGCCGAGCTCGGCAAGGTCTACACGGGCAAGATCGTCCGGCTCGAGGAGTACGGCGCCTTCGTCGAGATCATGCCCAACCTCGTCGGGCTCCTCCATATCTCGGAGGTCGCGCCCAACCGGATCGAGAGCATCCACGACGTCCTCCATCTCGGCGACACGGTCACGGTCAAGGTCATCAGCATCGATCCGGCCGACAACAAGATGCGCCTGAGCAAGAAGGCCTGCGAGGAGGGCGGCGGGGAGAATCCCGACTCGACCCCCCGCCCGGAGCCCCGGCGCTATCCCCGCGAGCACTCCTCGGACCGCCGGGGGGGACGCGGCGGCGGCCGCGGCCGGTTTTGAATTCCCGGACCGATAGCCTATAATCTCCGGTGAGCCCCCGCGGCGGACGCGGGGCGAGGGACAAACGGTGCGCAGACGCGACGCCCACGGCTTCACCCTGATCGAGATGATCATCACCCTGTCCCTCGTCGCCGTCCTGGCCCTGGCCGCCCTGCCCCTCGGCAAGATGACCGTCAAGCGGGATCACGAGGTCGAGCTGGCCCGGGCCCTGCGTCAGATGCGCGAGGCCCTCGACGCCTGGAAGAAGCTGGCCGACGAGAAGAAGATCAAGTTCGACGAGGACACCGAGGGCTACCCGCCCACGCTGGAGGACCTGGTCAAGGGCGTCGAGGTCGAAGACAAGGACGCCCAGGGCCAGGGCTCGGGGCGCAAGAAAACGGTCAAGTTCCTCCGCCGCATCCCCAAAGACCCCATGACCAACTCTTTCGACTGGGGTCTCCGCTCCTACCAGGACGACCCCGACGCCGACGTCTGGGGAGAGGAGAATGTGTACGATGTCTACACGAAAAGCCCGGCCAAGGCCCTCGACGGGACGTTCTATAAGGACTGGTGAGCCCGGCTTCACCCTGATCGAGCTCATCATCGTCCTGGCCATCATCGGCTTGCTGCTCGGCATCGCCTTGCCCAATTACAAGTCGACGACGATCAAGGCCAAGGAGGCCGTGCTCAAGGAGAACCTGTTCATCCTGCGCAAGCTCCTGGACCAGTACGCTCAGGACAAAGGCAAGTACCCGGCGACGCTCCAGGCCCTCGTCCAGGACAGCTACCTCCGCTCGATCCCGGTCGACCCGATGACCAATCAGTCGACGACCTGGGTCGAGGTCCGCGAGCTTCCCTCCCCCGAGGACCCCATGCTCAACGAGATCCCCGGGGTCATCGACGTCAAGTCCGGCTCGGACGCCAAGTCGCCCATCGATGGCTCCCTCTATAACACCTGGTGACGGGGCCGCCGGCCGGCCCGGCTACGTCCTGATCATTCTGGCCATGGCCGTCCTCGTCATCAGCCTCGGCCTGCTCGTCGCCGTCCCCGTCTTGCAGACGGAGGTCCAGCGGGAGAAAGAGGAGGAGCTCATCTTCCGCGGCCGGCAATACGCCGAGGCCGTCCGTATCTTCGTTCAGAAGAACCCCGGCAAATACCCGGCCAGCTTGAAAGAGCTCCTCGATAAAAAGTGCATCCGGCGCCTCTACCGGGATCCCCTCGGCCCCGACGGGCAGTGGAACGTCATCCTGGCCGCGGGCAGGGCCCCGTCCGGGAAGGACTCGGCCCAAGAGGTCCTCGTTGCGCCCGAGCGCGTCCTGCCGGCCATCAAGAACCCGCAGGTCCTCGGGGTCGTCAGCTCCTCGACCAACAGGTCCGTCAAGATCTGGAACGACCAGGAAAGCCACGACAAGTGGCTTTTCTTCTTCGGCCAGGACCCCAAGAAGCCACCCAAGATCACGTATTACGGCGAGAAGGACGACTGAGGCCCGCTACCGCCGTCAGCGCCGGATGAGCGGCACGAAGCGGACGGCCAGGAGCCTCTCCCGGCTGAGGCCGCTCTTGCGCCGGCGCACGAGGACGAGCTCCTGGAGATCCGTCCCGACGGGGACGACCATACGGCCGCCGACCGCGAGCTGGTCCTCCAGCGCGGCGGGCATCTCGGCCGCGGCCGCGGTGACGATGATGGCGTCGAAGGGCGCCTCTTCCGGCCAGCCGGCCCAGCCGTCGCCGACGCGGTAGTGAACGCCGGTGTAGCCCAAGCCGTCGAGGACGGCCCGGGCGTGCCGCGAGAGCGACTCGAGGATCTCGACCGTCCAGACCTCGTCGCCGCACTCGGCCAGGACGGCCGTCTGGTAGCCCGAGCCCGTTCCGATCTCGAGGACCCTCTCCCCGCCCCGCAGGCCGAGGGCCGCCGTCATATAGGCGACGATATAGGGTTGGGAGATCGTCTGTCCTTCGCCGATGGGCAGGGGCTCGTCGGAGTAGGCCCGGCCGCGAAGGTGTTCGGGGACGAAGAGATGGCGGGGGACTTTGGCCATGGCGGCCAGGACGCGCGCGTCGCGGACGCCCCGGGCCCGGATCTGAGACTCCGTCATCAGCCGGCGTTCGCGCGCGAATTCCTCGTCCAAGGGCAGCCGCCCTCCTCCGTCAGTAAGATCGGGCGAAGTAGGCCAGGGCCTGGCCCGCGGCGCCGCAGGCGACGCAGGGGCGCTCCGTCCTCGCTTCGGCCTCGTCGAGCGGGATGATCCGGATCGTGGCCATGGTCTCGGCCTTGATCCGGCTTTCGCACGCTTCGCCGCCGCACCAGGGCGCCCGGACGAAGCCCCGCTTGTTCTCGAGGATATCCTGGAAGGACGCGTAATCGGCGGCGTCGCGGATGTTGGCCTGCAGGTGGGCCCGGGCCTGCGACAGGAGCTCCGCCTGGATGGCGTCGAGCAGGCCCGGCACGCGCGCGGCGAGAGAGGCCAGCGGGGCGGTCTCCTTGGCCTTGGTGTCGCGGCGGACGAGGACGGCCTGGCCGGCCTTGACGTCGCGAGGCCCGATCTCGATCCTCAGCGGGACGCCCCGCATCTCGTACTCGGCGAACTTCCAGCCGGGCGTCGCCTCCTCGCGGGCGTCGATCTCGACGCGCAGGCCCGCCGCGCGGAGGTCCCGGACGACGGCCAGGGCGGCCGGCAGCACCGTTTCCTTCCAGTTGCCGACGGAGATGGGGACGACCACGGCTTGGACGGGAGCGATGCGAGGCGGGAAGCGCAGGCCCGAATCGTCGCCGTGGACCATGATCAGGGCCCCGATCGTCCGCGTGGTCATGCCCCAGGACGTCTGCCAAACGTATTGGAGGGTCTGGTTGCGGTCCTCGAACTTGATGTCGAAGGCCTTGGAAAAGTGCTGGCCCAGGTTGTGGGACGTGCCCATCTGCAGGGCCTTGCCGTCGGACATCAGGGCCTCGATGGCGTAGGTCATGGAGGCGCCCGCGAACTTCTCGCTCAGAGACTTACGGCCGGAGAGGACGGGGATGGCCAGCTCCGCCTCGCAGACGTCCTTATAGAGGTCGAGGATGCGGAGGGTCTCGGCCTCCCCTTCCTCGGCCGTTTCGTGGCAGGTGTGGCCCTCCTGCCAGAGGAACTCCGTCGTCCGCAGGAAGGGCCGGGTGACCTTCTCCCAGCGGACGATATTGGCCCACTGGTTGATGAGGACGGGCAGGTCCCGCCAGGACTTGATCCATTTGGCGTACATGTGGCCGATGATGGCCTCGGAGGTGGGCCGGACGGCCAGCCTTTCCTCGAGCTCCTCCTTGCCCCCGATCGTCACCCAGGCGACCTCGGGCGAGAAGCCCTCGACGTGCTCGGCCTCCTTCTTGAGGAAGCTCTCGGGGATGAACAGCGGGAAATAGGCGTTGACGTGGCCCGTGGCCTTGATGCGCTGGTCGAGCGCCCGTTGGACGTTCTCCCAGACGGCATAGCCGTGCGGGCGGATGACCATCATGCCCTTCATCGGCGTATAATCGGCGAGCTCGGCCTTCTGGACGATCTCCTGGTACCACCTCGAAAAGTCCTCGCTCTTGGGCGTGATGCTCTTCACCTGCCTGTCCTTGTCGTTCACGACATCTCCTTGTATTTGTGCGTTTTACGATTCTAGCGGCGGGCGGGGGGATTGTCAAGGAACGGGTCCTCCGCACAGGGGAATCCATGGCTTCCCCGAGCGGGCGGCGCGCCCGCGCCGTCCGGAATATCCCCCGGTCGTTCACCTTTAGGGGTGATTGACCGGTCGCGGGTCCCGTGCGAACCTGATATCGCCAATTTCAAAGGAAAAGGAAAGTCGCTATGCTGAGCAGGACCACCTGGGCCTCCAGGCCCGTCCGGCACCGTCCGCCCGAACGGGGTTTCAAGCTCTCCCTGCCGATGACCGTCGAAGGGCCCGACCCGGACGGTGAGTTCTTCCACGAAGAGACGACTCTGGCCTTCATGAGCCACCAGGGCGCCCTCTTCCCGCTGCGCAGCCCCGTCGTGCTGGGCTCCCGGCTGAAGCTGGCCATCGCCCTGCCCCCCAAACTCGGCGAAGGGCACAACCTCAAGCTGGTGGTCAAGGGCACGATCGTGGACGTGGACCCGGTCGACGGGGACGCCCAGGCCTCCCAGGTCGCCCTGCGCCTCGAGTCCCGTTATCTCATCCAGGCGGACGCGGCTTGACGGGACCGGCGCCGGATCCCCGGCGCTCCCGGCGCCTAGCCCCTATGGGTGAGACGCGTAGGCCGAATTTGACCCCGCGATTCCCCGTGATGAGCGATAGTCGGGACCCGTGAAGGCTGGGACAATGCGCAACGAGATGGAAATGGTCAAGTGTCTCCATGATCCCTCCACCCCGCCCGCGGCCAGGACCGGGAAGAGGGAACGCTCCTTCGAGCTTTCTCTCCCGGCCCTGGTCAAGGGCCTCGACGCGGCGGGGCGGAAGTTCGAGGAGCGGACGTCCGTCTGCGGCATCAGCGCCCAGGAGGTCTCTTTCCGGCTCAAGGCCCGCATGACCATCGACTCGCGCGTGACGCTCTTCCTGGACATCCCCCGGACGCTCATCCTCGAGAGCCCGCTGCGCATGGTCCTGTCCGGCGCGGTCGTCTACGTCCGCTTCGAAGAGAAGAACGACCGTCTCCAGTTCGTGGTCGTCCGGCTTGACCGCGGCTTCCGTCTGCACCCGAACAGCGTGCCTCCGGCCTAATCCCTTTCTCCCCCCTTCCGCCGGATCGTCCTTGTCGATCCTGCCCGGGATCCTCTCCCCTCCTCCCCCCCGGCGACCCCGGGGTCACCCCCCTGCTTGACATCCCTCAGGCGATTGACTATGATTCCGGCAACCCGATGGACAAGCCGATCAAATCACCCAAACCGCCCAGAGGGGTCGAGGTCAGCATGGAGAAAAAGAAAGCTCCCGTCACCGTCGCCTCGCAGAAGATCACCCTGCTCGTCTTCTGCCCGTCCGACATCATCCTCGCCGGCATCCTGAGAGCCCTCGAGGCGGACCCGGATCTGGAGATCCTGAACATCGAGAAGAACACCATCGAGTCGTTCATCGATTCGATCAAGAAGCTCAAACCCCAGGTCATCCTGTTCGCCCACATGGAGGCCCTGCCGAACCTGCGGGAGATCTGCAAGGCCATCCGCGAGATCTCCAAGACCCAAGGCCGGTCGGAGCTCCTCCTGCTCGGCAACATCCCGGCCCACGAGGAGATCGTCAACCTCATCAACGCCGGGGCCCGCGGCTACTTCGACCTCAACGACGCTTCGACCCAGCTGCCCGAAGCGGTCCGGGGCGTCCACAAGGGCGAGATCTGGCTGCCCCGCGACAAGATGTCCAGCATCATGGACCGCATCATCTCCGTCGTCGGCCGGGACCTCAAGGAGAAGACCCTCGACCAGCTCACCCCGACCGAGTTCCAGGTCCTGCGCCTCATCGGCCAGGGCAAGAGCAACGACGAGATCGCCGAGCTCATGTTCATCAGCAAGAACACCGTCCGCTCGCACATCAAGAGCATCTACGCCAAGCTCGACACCCACAGCCGCCTTCAGCTGGCGCTCTACGCCATCAATTCGGCCTTGTTTTAGGGTCAGGAATCGAGGACGCCATGACAAAGAAAGCCGCCCCCAAGAAGCCCGGAAGAAAGACCAAGCCGGTACCCGACGAACTGGAGATCAACCGCCGCCGCGAGTGGCGGTTCGACTTCCCCCTGGACACCATGATCGAGGGCAGCCTGGCCGACGGGGCCAAGTTCAAGGAGGAGACCCACCTCGAGAACATCTCCTCCGGCGGGGCCTACTTCACCCTGGACTCGGGCGTCGTCGTCGGCTCCAAGCTCAATCTCTTCATCGACCTGCCGGAGAAGCTGGCCGACGGCAAAAAGCTGAGGATGCGCATCGGCGGCATCACCGTCCGCCTGGAAAAGCCCGACAAGAAGGCCAAGCGCCAGGGCGTGGCCGTGCGGTTCAGCGATGACATGTTCAAGGTCGTCTCCGAAAAGAAAGCGGCCAAGAAGAAATAGCGTCCTGCGCGTCGCCCTGACGGGCGGGATCGCCTGCGGCAAAACGGTCGTCGCCCGTCTCCTCGCCGAAAAAGGCTGCGTCATCTTCTATGCCGACCGGGAGGCCCACGAGCTCATGAGGCCCGGGCGCGCGGCCTGGAAGGCCGTCGTCGCCCGCTTCGGCCGGTCCGTCCTCAAACCCGACCGGTCGATCGACCGGGCCCGGCTGGGGGCCGTCGTCTTCTCGGATCCGGCCGCCCGCCGTTCCCTCGACCGCCTCGTCCATCCCCTGGTCCTGGCCGAGCAGGAGAAGGCCTTCCGCCGTCTCGAGCGCCGGGGCGGCGCCCGGATCTTCGTCGTCGAGGCCGCCCTGACCGTCGAGTCGGGCTACGCCCGGCATTTCGACCGCGTCGTCGTCGTTCACTGCGCCAAGGCGGCGCAGGTCCGCCGTCTGCGCCGGCGCGACGGCCTCGGCCGGGCCGAGGCCCTGCGCAAGATCGGCTCGCAGATGCCCGCGCGCGAGAAGAAGAAGCACGCGGACTACGTCATCGACGCCTCGGGGGACCTCCCCCGGACGGTCGAGGGCACCGAACGGGTCTACGCACAGCTCGTGAGGGACGCCGACCTGAAAGAGGCGGCTTAGGACGATTTGGCCTTGGAGAGGAGCGTTTTCAGCTCCTGGCCGGGACGGAACTTGATCCGCTGGCCCTTTTCGATGCGGATCTGCTTCTGGCGGCGGATGTCGCGGCCGAAACCGGTCTTTTTGGCTACGACCTTGAAGCTGCCGAAGCCCCGGATCTCGACCTTTTCCCGCCCCGTCAGGGCGTTCTTGAGGGACTCCAGAACGGCCTCGACGATCGACAGGGACTTGGCCCTGTTGAATTCGGTCTTCTTCTCGATCGCCAGGGCGATATCGTTCTTGATCATCGGAGTCACTCCTTGCTCGAAGGCGAATCCTATATTTAATTTATTGAAAATAAAAAGTCAAGCCCCAACATGGCGGCCGCGGTCAGGTTGACTTACCCCTCCTCCGTTCCTATAATGAAGGCACCGTGCGAGCCCGCGCCTTCCTCGTTCTGTCCCTTTTCGCGCCGGTCCTCGCCTCGGCCTCGGTCCTCCGGATCAAGGTCGACGCGCCCATCCATCCGGTGACGTCCGAATACGTGGTCCGGGCCCTCGAGCGGGCCGACCGCGAGGCCGCCGACCTCGTCGTCCTGACCCTCGACACGCCCGGCGGGCTCGATACATCGATGCGCGAGATCATCACGGCGATCGTGAACGCCCGGACGCCCGTCGCCGCGTTCGTCGGCCCGAGCGGCTCCCGGGCCGCCTCGGCCGGCTTCTTCATCGGCCTGGCCTGCGACATCTTCGCCATGGCCCCGGGCACGAGCACGGGCGCCGCCCATCCCGTCGGCGTCTCGCTCACCGGGGCGGCGATGGACAAGACCATGGAGGGCAAGGTCGTCGAGGACGCCGCGTCCTACATCCGTTCGCTCGCCGGCAAACGCGGCCGCAACGTTCGCATGGCCGAGGACGGGGTGCGCAAGAGCCTGTCCTACACCGAAAGGGAGGCGCTCGACGGCGGCCTCGTCGACCTCGTCGCGGGCTCGGAGGAGGAGCTCCTCGCCCGCCTCGACGGCCGGACCGTCCTTCGCTTCGACGGCTCCGAGCTCGTCCTGGCCCTCGCCGGAAAGCCCGTGGTCGACCTGCCGATGACCTTCCGCCAGCGGTTCCTGCTGACGATCGCCAACCCGAACCTCGCCTACATCCTGCTCATGATCGGCCTCCTCGGCCTTTACTTCGAGTTCTCCCACCCGGGGGCCATCCTGCCGGGCGTCCTGGGCGGCATCTCGCTCCTCCTGGCCGTCTTCGCCTTCCAGATCCTGCCCATCAACTACGTCGGCCTCGGGCTCATCCTCCTGGCTATCATCCTGTTCATCCTCGAGGTCAAGGTCCAGAGCTTCGGCATGTTGGCCGTCGGAGGGATCGCCGCCATGATCATCGGCTCGCTCATGCTCGTCAAGTCGCCCATCCCCGAGCTCCGCCCGGGTCTGCGCATCGTCCTCCCGGTCGCCCTCGGGATCTCCCTCATCGTCGTCTTCCTGCTGACCCTGGTCATCAAGGCCCACGCCCGCCGCTCCTTCACGGGCCGCGAGGGGATGATCGGCGAGACGGGCACGGCCCGGACCGACCTCGCTCCGGCGGGCAAGGTCTTCGTCCACGGCGAGATCTGGGAGGCCGAGGCCGACGGGCCTGTCCGCGCCGGCGAGAAAGTCAAGGTCGTCGAGGTCCTCGACGGCCTGAAGATACGGATCGTCAAAATCTGACCAGGAGGCTTAAAGTGAACATCTTCACCTTTCCCATCATCGTCGTCGGGCTCGTCGTCCTGTACATCCTGAATTCCATCAAGGTCCTCAGGGAATACGAGCGGGGGGTCATCTTCCGGCTCGGCCGGGTCCTCCCCCAGCCCAAGGGGCCGGGCATCATCCTGGTCTTCGCCCCCATCGACCGGATCGTCAGGATCAGCCTCCGGCTGATCACCATGGACATCCCGCCCCAGGACGTCATCACCAAGGACAATGTCACGGTCAAGGTCAACGCCGTGCTCTACTTCCGGGTCATCGATCCGCTCAAGTGCGTGATCGAGGTCCAGGATTATATCTACGCCACTTCCCAGCTGGCCCAGACGACCCTGCGCAGCCTCCTCGGTCAGGTCCCGCTCGACGACCTCCTCTCGGAGAGGGAGAAGCTCAACCTTCGCCTCCAGGACATCATCGAGCAGCACACCGATCCCTGGGGGATCAAGGTCCAGCTCGTCGAGATGAAGCAGGTCGACCTGCCGGAGAACATGATCCGGGCCATCGCCAAGCAGGCCGAAGCCGAGCGCGAGCGGCGGGCCAAGGTCATCCACGCCGACGGAGAATTCCAGGCCGCCGGCAAGCTGACCGAGGCCGCCGACATCATTTCCCGGAACCCGCAGGCCCTCCAGCTCCGCTTCCTGAGCACGCTGACCGAGATCGCCACGGAAAAGAATTCGACGATCGTCTTCCCCCTCCCTCTGGAAATCCTCAAGGCCTTCACGTACGATAAGAGCCAGGAGAAAAAATAGAGCTGATGAAAAACAAAGACTTCCGGGAGATCCAGGTCTCCAGTTCCCTGCTCGTCGCCATCTTCCTCGGCGTCCTCGCCCTGGGCGTGTTCATTTTCCTGCTCGGCGTCTCCGTCGGCAAGAAGCAAGTCCGCCTGTCCGGCTCCCCGACCCAGGTCGTGACCCAGCAGATCCAGGAGCCCGTGAAGGAACCGTCCCTCAAACCGACCGTCGAGGAGACGGAGAGCGCCCCCGCCGGGCCGGCCTCGTCGCTCCGTCCCTCCGTCGACGAAGACGTCCGCGGACGAGCTCGCCTCCAAGCCCGCGCCCCCGGCCTCGTCCGTCAAGGCGCCCGCCCCCAAGACGGTGACCGAGACCCCGAAGACCGCCGCCACGGCCAGGGGGCTGTGGTACGTTCAGGTCCTGTCGACGGATACCAAGGCCAAGGCCCAAGCCGCCGCGGACCGGTATAAGAAACAGGGATTGTCCGCCATGATCCTGAGCCCTCAAGCGGGAGAGAAGCTCTATAAAGTCCGTTTGGGCGGGTTCTCCTCCAAAACGCAGGCGGTCGACCTCAAGAACAAGCTCAATGCCGCGGAGGGAGGGAATAAGGATTACTGGGTCGTCAAGTACTGATCCCGCCCGCCCCTTCCGGGCGGCCGCCCCGGCGGACGGGCCGGCCGCTTGACGGGGAACGATCCAACCCCTATCCTGTTCGCTGCGAATCCCGAAGGACCGGAGTACCCATGACACCGACCGACAGCAAGACCATCGACCTCAAGACCCGTCTGGGCAGCCTCTTCGAAAAGGTCGAAGAGGTTCGAGGTTTTCTTTGACCTCGCTCATAAGACCGCCGAGCTCGAAGCGATAAACGCCCGCCTGGCCTCGCCCGAGGTCTGGCAGGACCAGAAGCTGTCCCAGTCGCTCCAGCAGAAGAAGAAGCTCCTCGAGAAGGACCTCCAGTTCTTCAAGCGCATCCTCGGCCAAAAGGAGGAGCTCGAGGTCCTCGTGGAGCTCGCCGCCGAGGGCGAGAACGTCGACGCCGACGCCGCGACGGCCATCGACCGCCTGGAGACGGCCCTCCAGGAGGCCGAGTTGCGGGCCCTGTTCTTCGACGCCGACGACCCGCGCAATGCCATCATGACCATCCATCCCGGCGCCGGCGGCACCGAGTCCCAGGATTGGGCCCAGATGCTCCTGCGGATGTACCTGCGCTACGCCGAGCGCAAGGGCTTCAAGGCCGAGATCCTCGACCAGCAGCCGGGAGATGAAGCCGGGCTCAAGAGCGCCACCATCCGGCTCGAGGGCGACTACGCCTTCGGCAACCTCGGGCAGGAGACGGGCGTCCACCGCCTGGTCCGCATCTCCCCCTTCGACGCCGCCAAGCGCCGCCACACCTCGTTCGCCGCGGTCTTCGTCTATCCCGAGGTCGACGAGGACATCCAGATCGACATCAATCCCGACGATCTGCGCATCGATACCTACCGGGCCTCGGGCGCCGGCGGGCAGCACGTCAACCGGACCGACTCGGCCGTGCGCATCACCCACATCCCGACCGGCATCGTCGTTCAGTGCCAGAACGAGCGCTCCCAGCACAAGAACAAGGCCGTGGTCATGAAGATCCTCAAGGCCCGCCTCTACGAGCTCGAGAAGTCGAAGCGCAACGAGAAGATGGAGACGCTCGCGGACCAGAAGTCCGACATCGCCTGGGGCAACCAGATCCGCTCCTACGTCCTCCACCCCTACCGGATGATCAAGGACCTGCGGACCCGCGTCGAAACCGGCGATACCGACCGCGTGCTCGACGGCGACCTGGACGAGTTCATCAAGGCCACCCTGGTGTGGAGGAAAAAGAGCGGATCCGCGGCGGGCGCCTAGCGTCCGGCCCGGTCAGTAGAGGACATCCGCCTCGCCGAACCGCTCGAGGATCCGCCGGACCTCGAGAAGGACAAGCTCCCTCCGGGCGAGAACGGCCCGGATCTCCTCGTCAGTGAGCAGGCCGCCCAGCGCCTCCCGGAATTGGCCCTCGGTGAGGTCCCTCGTCCGCTCGAAAAGCGCCCGCGGCAGCTTCCGCATCAGGTTCCCGGCCGGGACGTTCTTCGCGGAGAACGGGATGTCCTCCACAAAGCTCTTGGTCGTCCGGAAGGCCCGCGAATGGTCGATGAGGACGGCCCGGAAATCGGCCGTCACCAGGACGTTCCGGACGTGCCGGTCCGAGTTGCCGACGAGGTCGTCGAAGAGCTGGGCCAGGTAACCGACCTTGGCCCAGCCGTCTGACCGAAAGCCGTCCATCCCCTTCCCGGCCGCCAGCATATCCCCGTAGCGCTCGGTGCCCTCGATCCAGAGCTGGCACGATCCGGGGCGGCCGGCCATGGCTTTCTCGACGGTCGGCGGGACCATGCCGAGGCCCAGAAGCTTGTCCAAAACGTAGGCGGCGATCTCGTATTTCCAGCCCTCCCAGAAACCGCCCCGGATGCCGCTGGGGTCCTTCCACAGCGCGTGGCGGACGACGTCGCCCTTCTTGAGCGTCAGCTTCCACGGCCGGGTCACGCCTTGTTCGAGGTCCATCTGGACCTTCTCGACGATGGCGGCCTCCCTGAGAAAGGCCTCCCAGGCCGGGCGCTCCGCGAGCTCGGCGGCCGTGAACTGGGCCCGGGCCGGCAGGACGGCCAGGCCGATGGCGGCGACCAAACACAAAGAAACGGATCTTCTCATTCTCTCCCCCGTCCTTGCGATCCCATCGTACTCCAGGGCCGGGCCGGGGTCAACGCGCCTCCCCCGCCTTGAAGTTTGGCCTGGCGCGGGGTAAGATGGAGCGCTGGAAGGATGCGCCCATGACCGAAGACGACATCAAGGCCAACGACCGCTCGCAAGCCCCCGAAACCGGCGAATTCCTGCCCCCGCTCGATTTCAGCTCCATCGTCATCCTGCTCTACTTCCCCGCCCTCATCCAGCTCGGCCTGATGGAGAACCCGGCGACGGGCGAAACCGGCGAGAACCTGGTCCTGGCCAAGCGGAATATCGATCTCCTCGACCTTCTGAAGGACCGGACCAAGGGCAACCTCGAGGCCGATGAGGAGAAGTTCCTCGACGGCGTCCTCGACCAGCTCAAGTTGGCCTACCTCCGGAAGGCCGACATCGTCAAGATGTAGCCGCATGGTCGTATTCCGCGGCCTCTCCGACCCCCGGCTCCCGGCCCGCCCTTCGGCCGTGGCCGTGGGCAACTTCGACGGCCTCCACCTCGGCCACCGCAAGCTCCTGGCCCGCCTCTGCGACCTGGCCCGCGAGAAACGCCTGCGCTCCCTCGTCCTGACCTTCGAGCCCCATCCCGAGAGGGCCCTCGGCAGGAGATCGGTCCGGTTGATCGACACCCCCGCCCAGCGGCTGGATCGCCTCCGCGGCACCTGCATCGACGCCGTGGCCGTTATCCCCTTCGATCCCTCCTTCGCGAGGCTCGGCTGCCGGCAGTTCGTCGAGGCCGTCCTCCGGGACAAGCTGGGGGCCCGCGAGGTCGTCGTCGGCCGGGATTTCCGCTTCGGCCGGGGCCGGAGCGGCGATGCCGACCGGTTGAAGGCGCTCGGCCGCGAGGCCGGGATCGGCGTCCACATCGTCCCTCCCGCCGTCCTCGGCGGCGGGACCGTGAGCTCCACGGCCGTCCGGGCTCTCCTCGAGCGGGGCCGCGTCGCCGAAGCCGCCCGGCTCCTGGGCCGGCCGTACGAGATCGCCGGCGGCGTGGTGCGCGGCGCCGCCCGGGGCCGGCGCATCGGTTTCCCGACGGCCAACCTGGATACCGCGAACGAGATCCTGCCCCGGGGCGTCTTCATCACGGAGACGGTCCGGAAGGGACGGGTCTTCCCGTCTCTGACGAGCGTCGGGACCAATCCGACCTTCGGCCCCAGCCCGCTCCGGGTCGAGACCCTGCTCCTCGGTTTCCGCGGTTCGCTCTACGGGGCCGAGATCACGGTCCGTTTTCTGCGCAAGCTCAGGCCGACCCGGACCTTCTCCGGCGCCACGACCCTGGCGGCCCGGATCGCCGGGGACGTCGCCGCGGCCCGGGCCTGGTTCGCCCGCCGGGGTTGACATTTCGCCCGGCTTCGTTCATCTTCAAGGGGCCGGACGCGAACGGACGGCCCGAGGAGAGACAATATGGATGAGAAGACCAAAGCCCGGATCATGGACGCGACCAAGATCCGCCGCGTCCTGGCCCGCGTGGCGACCGAGATCATCGAGCGCAACCGGAGCCTCAAGAGCCTGGTCATCGTCGGCGTCAAGACGCGCGGCGTGGCCATCGGCAAGCGACTGGCCCGCATGATCGCGGAGCTGGAGGGCGTCGAGGTCCCCGTCGGCGTCCTCGACATCACCCGCTACCGGGACGATATCCCGGCCCCGAAGGCCAAGACCGTCCTCGAGCAGAAGGGCATGGGCTTCGCGGTCGTCAAGAAAGACGTCCTGCTCGTCGACGACGTCCTGATGACGGGCCGGACCATCCGGGCGGCCATGGATGCGCTCATCGACCGGGGACGTCCGCAGACCGTCCAGCTCGTCGTCCTCATCGACCGCGGCCACCGCGAGCTCCCCATCCGGCCCGACTACGTGGGCAAGGTCCTGCCGACATCGCGCCGTGAGGTCGTTCGCGTCCGCCTGAAAGAGACCGACGGCCACGAGGAGGTCCTGATCGCCGAGCCGGTCAAGATCGGCGGGGGCAAAAAGCGGTGAGGCTCCTCATCCGCGGCGGGCGCGTCCTCGATCCGGCGACCGGTCTCGACGGCCGGCTCGACATCCTCGTCGAGGGCGGTCGGATCGCCGCCGTCGGCCCGGCCGCGGGGCTCCCGGCCGACCGGACGGTCGATGCCGCGGGGCTCGTCGTCGTGCCCGGTCTCATCGACCTCCATGTCCACCTCCGCGAGCCCGGCTTCGAGGCCAAGGAGACCATCGCCACGGGCGTCCGGGCGGCCGTCCGGGGCGGTTTCACGACGGTCTGTGCCATGCCCAACACCGATCCCGTCAACGACCGTCCCGAGGTCACGGAGCGCATCCTGGCCGAGGCCCGGCGGGTCGGGCTCGCCAACGTCCTTCCGATCGCCGCCGTCACCCGGGGCTCGAAGGGCGAGGAGCTCGTCGACGCGGCCGCGCTCGTCGCGGCCGGCGCCGTGGCCTTCTCGGACGACGGCCGGCCGGTCCCCGACAGCCGGATCATGCGCCGGGCCATGGCCGCCGCGGCCGCGGCCGGCGCGTTCGTCGTCGACCACTGCGAGGACCGGTCCCTCGTCCAGGGCGGGGCGCTGAACGAGGGCCCGACCGCGCAACGGCTCGGCCTTCCGGGCCTCCCCGCTGCGGCCGAGGACATCATGATCGCCCGGGATATCGTTCTGGCCGAAGCCACGGGTGCGCCCGTCCATATCGCCCACCTCTCGACGGCGGGAGGCGTCCGGATGGTCGGCGAGGCCAAGGCCCGCGGCGTCCGGATCACGGCCGAGGCCACGCCCCACCATCTGTTGCTCTCCGACGAGGATATCGGATCGCCCGACACGGACTTCAAGATGAACCCTCCCCTGCGTTCGCGGGCGGACGTGGCGGCCCTCGTCGAAGGCCTCCGCACGGGCATCATCGACGCGGTGGCCACCGACCATGCCCCCCACACCGCGGCGGAGAAGGCGCGGCCCTTCGTCGAGGCCCCCTTCGGCATCGTCGGTCTGGAGACGGCGGTGTCGCTCATCCTCGACCGGCTGGTCCGGCCCGGCGTCATCAGCCTCGGGAGGTTCGTCGAGCTCCTCTCCACCGCTCCCGCCCGGCGGCTCGGCCTTTCCGCCAAGGGCCGCATCGCCGTCGGGGCCGACGCCGATCTTACGCTTCTTGACCTGGACCTCCCGGTCACCGTCGACCGGAACGGATTCGCGTCCAAGGGACGCAACACGCCTTTCGACGGATGGAAGCTCCGCGGCGGCCCGGTCATGACCGTCGTCGGCGGCCGTGTGGTCCATCCTTCCCGGCCATGAGCACCGAGGAGAAGGCGCTGGCCCGCGTGGAGAAGGCGGTCGGGCACATCTTCCGCGATCGGGACCTCCTCATCCGGGCCCTGACCCACAGCTCCCACGCGTACGAGGCCGACCCGGAGGCCCCCGCCGACAACGAGGTCCTGGAATTCCTGGGCGATTCGGTGGTCGGGCTCGTCGCCGCCGAGTACGTCCGGGCCGCCTTCCCGGGACGGAACGAGGGCGAGCTGTCGAAGCTCAAGGCCTCGGCGACGAGCACGCTGGCCTTGGCCCGGCTGGCCCGCGAGATCAAGCTCGAAAAAGCCATCCTCCTCGGCCGGGGAGAAGAAAAATGCGGCGGCCGAAAGAAGGTCTCTATACTGGCCGGATCGCTCGAGGCCCTGGCCGGCGCCGTCTACCTCGACGGCGGATTCGAGGCCGCCCGCGGCTTTCTCCGCCCGCACCTCGGCGCGGCCCTGAGGCCGGTCAGGTCCGACACCCAGACCGTCAACAACTCCAAATCCGCGCTTCAAGAGCTCTGCCAAAAAGCGGGGCTGGCCGCCCCGGCCTATCATCTGGTCTCCGAAAGGGGGCCGGCCCACGACCGGACCTTCACCATCGAGGTCCGGCTCGGGGAAAAGGCCCTGGCCAAGGCCAAGGGGCCGTCGAAGAAGAGCGCCGAACAGGCGGCCGCGGAGAAGGTCCTCAAAGCCCGCTACGGCCGGAAGATCAAGAAGCTGTCGGCCGAGGCGTTCGTCATCGAGGCCGAAGACCTGGACGGGACCTGAGCCTCCCCGCTCAGGACCCCATCAGGACCGCGATCGGCCGGAGCGCGGGAACGTTCTGGCAGGCGATCTTGATGACCGCCGTCAGCGGCACCGACAGGATCATCCCCGGGATGCCCCAGAGCCAGCCCCAGAAGAGCAGAGAAAAGAAGATCAGGAGCGGGCTGAGGCCGAGCCCCTTGCCCGTGATCCGCGGCTCGATGATGTTGCCCAGGACCAGGTCCAGGCCGTCGGTGATGATGAAGATCCAGAACGGCGTCCAAAAGGTCCCGAACTGGAAGAAAGCGAAGCTCACACGGAGTATCGTGGCGATGAGCGAGCCGATATTGGGGATGTAGTTGAGCAGGAAGGCCAGGAGGCCGAAGAGGGCCGCGAAATCGACCCCGAAGCAGAGCAGCACGATCCAGACCATCACGCCGTTGGCCAGGCTGACGAGCGTCTTGATGACCAGGTATTTCCGGATCTGGGCGTTGATCGACTCGACGATCCCCGCGATCTTTCCGGCGCTCGCTCCGTCCAAGGCCTTGGCCAGCTTGCCCGCCGCCCGTCCCCGGCCGGCGACGATGAAGACGAGGAAGAGGAAGACCAGGAAGAGCTTGCCGAGGACGGTGAGGAAGGGACCGATGGCCTTGAGGATGAAAGCCCCGGCCTGGTTGAAGTCCAGGCCCGCCACGGCCTTCGCGAAGTTGATCTTGAGCGGCCCGATCCCCTTCTCCAGGAACTGGGCGATGTCGCCGAGGCGGCTCTGGTACTTCGGCAGCTCGGCGACGAAGGCCTTGCCGCTCGAATAGGCCAGGACGCCGAGGAGGTAGAGGATGACGAACATCAGGCCCAGGACGATGAGCATGGCGCCCTTCCGCGGGCACCGGCAGCCGGTCAGGAACGTCAGCGCGGGATCGATGATGTAGGACAGGAAGAGGGCCAGGATGAAAGGGATGAGCACGGGGCGGGCCAACTTCAGGAAAACGCCCGCGGCGAAGAGAACGACGAGGACGAGCGCCGCCTTGAAGAACTTGTCGTCTTCCATGTGCCCCCCGCTCCTCCCTCGTCCCCGGCCGTCAGCGGGCCGCGGGAAGGGCCTTGGCGGCCGCGATCAGCGCCCCGAGCAGCTTCTCGCCCGCCGCTTCGGCTCCGTCCGGCACGCGCATCGCCCCGCAAAGGACGCCGCCCACCCGGCCAACGAATAGGGTCTGTCCATAGCGGTTCCGGACCTTGACGCCGGCCCCGGACTTCTCAGGGGCCTGCTTGTCGGCGCTCAGGGCCTCGAGGAGCCGGGCCAGGGCCGCCTCGGCCTGCGAGGCGCCTCCCGCGTCGACGAAGAAGCCCTCCAAGTCCTTCCCTCCAGACCGGTAGGCGGCGATATAGCCGTTGGCGAGGAACTCATAGCCCATGAAGTTCTTCTTGATGTACTTCTCGCTCCGGGCGACCAGGCCTTCGGCCGGGAAGGCCCGGACGAACGGCGGCAGGCCGGGCCCGGGGCCGATGGCCCTGCCGATCCTCGTCCCCGCTTCCTTGAGGACCTGGCCCGTCTCCGCGTCGAGGCCGAACGCGAGCAGCTTGACGTAGTACCGGCCGGCCAGGAAGTTCAGTGATTCGCCCTCGAGGTAGTCGAGCTCGCCGACCCCGACCGGGGCATTCTCCGGGTAGCGCTCGGCCCCGAAGATGCCGAAGGCGTTGACCGGATCCGCCATGTCGTAGATCTCGGCGGTCAGGGTCGCCTCCGTCCCCTTCTTCTGGAGGTCGGCGACCACGAGCTCCCGGAAATCATAGCTCAGGTAGCTCTCGGCGGCCCCGTTGATGTATTCGAACAGGGTCTCGGGGAAGTAGCTGCGCGGGGCCTCGCTCAGGGCCCAGCCCTCCAGCTTGGGAACGAGCGCGGCGAGCCCGGGGCTTCCGCTCCGTTCCTGGGCCGGGGCGGCGGCCGATATCAGGCCCAGCGCGGCCGAGAAGGCGACGCCGGCGACGATCCCTCGCTTCGTTCCGGGAGTTCTCATGTTCGACCTCCGACGGGTTAAATATATAGGACGGATGGCGACTTGGCAAGCCTCCTCCCTCCCCTCTCCGTTCGTTTGACAGGTCCCGGCAAAAGGGACATCATGGGAACGCCATGGCCGCGTCGCGCGTCGTCATCGTCAGGGCCGGGAACGCCTGGACCCAGGCCGGCGCGCCCGACCCCGCCGTGGTCGCCCGGATGTTCGACCGCGGTCTCTCCCTGCTCACCGGGGAGCGCGATCCGGCGGCCGCCGTCTCCTTGCTCTTCCGTCCCGACGACCGCGTCGGCATCAAGGTCAACACCATCGGCGGCCGGGCCCTCAGCACGCGGCCCGAGGTCGCCCTCGGCCTGGCCGGGCGGCTGGCCGGGGCCGGAGTGCCGGAAGGGAACATCATCGTCTGGGACCGCACGACGAGGGAGCTCCGGGACGCCGGTTACGCGACCGGCGGCGGGCGGAGCGGCGTCCGCATCCTCGGGACCGACGCCGACGGCGTCGGCTACGGGCCCGACCTCGTCGCGCACCTCGGCGTCGGCAGCCTCTTTTCGAGGATCCAGTCCGGATACGTCACGGCCTCGATCAGCCTGGCCATCCTCAAAGACCACGGCCTGGCCGGCGTCACCGCGGGAATGAAGAACTACTTCGGGGCCATCCACAATCCCAACAAGTACCACGATTCCGGCTGCGACCCGTATGTCGCCGAGGTCTTCGACTCGCCGCCGGTCAAGGGCCGGCATCGCCTGACCGTGCTCGACGCCCTGACCGTCCAGTTCCACAAAGGCCCCTCCTATCACGCCCGCTGGGCGGCCCGATTCGGCGGGCTCGTCTTCGGCCTCGATCCCGTGGCCGTCGACAGCGTCGGCGGAGCGATCATCGAACGGCTCCGGTCGGAGGCCGGCCTGCCGACCCTGGAGGCCGAGGGCCGGGCCCCGAGATACCTGGACACGGCCGAGAGGATGGGGCTCGGCCGTTCGGATGCGGCGTCGATCGAACGGATCGAGGAGACGGTGACGTGAACAGAAGGGCCTTCCTCCGCGGCGCCGCCGGAGCCGGAGCGGTCCTCGGAGCCGGGTGGCCGGCTCTCCGCGGCCGCCTGGCCGCCAGGGAAGCCCGCGCGGAGCTCTCGCGGGTCGAGGCCCGTTATTACGCGAAGCTCGCCGACCGCGAGATCGAGTGCCGGCTCTGTCCCCGGCTCTGCCGGCTCGGCGACAAGGAGCGGGGGTACTGCGGCGTCCGCGAGAACGTCGGGGGGACCTATTACTCGCTCGTCTACGGCAAGGTCTGCAGCCTCAACGTCGATCCCATCGAGAAGAAGCCCTTCTTCCACGTCCTGCCGGGGACCTCGGCCCTGTCGCTGGCCACGGCGGGATGCAACGTCAACTGCAAGTTCTGCCAGAATTGGGAGATCTCGCAAGCCCGGCCCGAGCAGGTCGAATCCTTCGATCTCTCGCCCGAAGCCGCGGCCGCGCGGGCCGCCGGCGCCCGCTGCCCCTCGATCGCCTACACCTACACCGAGCCGACCGTCTTCTTCGAGTACATGTTCGACACGGCCGTCCGGGCCCGCCGCAAGGGGATCCGTAACCTCGTCGTGACCGGCGGCCACATCAATCCCGAGCCTCTGGCTGAGCTCCTCACGGTCGTCGACGCGGTCAAGGTCGACCTCAAGAGCTTCTCGCAAGACTTCTACACGGCGTACGTCCGGGGCAGCCTCGAGCCCGTGCTGCGGACCATTCAAGCGGTGGCCAAGTCCAAGGTCTGGCTGGAGATCGTCTACCTGGTCATCCCGACGCTCAACGACCGGCCCGACGGGATCCGCGAGATGGTCCGCTGGGTCCGGGACGAAGCCGGCGAGGGGGTTCCCCTCCATTTCTCCCGTTTCCAGCCGATGTATCTGGTCAAGAACCTGCCTCCGACGCCGGTGTCCACGCTCGAGGCGGCTCGGCGCACGGCCCTCGAGGAAGGCCTGAAATTCGTCTACGTGGGCAACGTCCCGGGCCACGAAGCCGAGGACACTCGTTGTCCCGGATGCGGGGCCACGGTCATCGCCCGGACCGGCTACAGCGTCGACGCCGTCCGGCTCAAGAAGGGCGGCTGCGAAAAATGCGGGACGCTTATCCCCGGCATCTGGACCTGAGGTCCGCTCTTCCGGCCTTCCTCCTGGGCTTCCTGGCGTCCGCCTTCCAGATCTACCTCCTCCGGGAGTTCGCGGCGGAATTCACCGGAAACGAGCTCACCTTCGGTCTCGTGCTCGGTTCCTGGCTCCTGTGGGGAGGGATCGGCAGCCTTGTGAAGCCGTCCCGGAGGCCGGCCGATGGCGCGGCGCGCCTGGCCGGGCTCTACGGCGCGGCGGTCATCCTTTTTTGCGCGGGCTTGTTGCTCTTGCGGTCCTCCGACAGGTTGATGGGCCTCCTCCCGGCGGAAACGACCGGGCTCCTCCCGGCTTTCGGCTTCGCGCTCGTCTTGGCCTTCTTCCTGAGCTTCCCTCTCGGGCACGCGTTCGTTCTCAACGCCGGCCTTCTCGGCGGGGACGTCCCGCGGGTCTATATCCTGGAATCGGCCGGGGCGGCGGCGGCGGGTCTGGCCGTCCAATTCCTGCTCGTCCCCCGGCTATCCAATTGGCAGGGAGCGGCCGTCGTGGGGGGGGCCGCGGCCGTCCTCACGCTCGTCGCCCTGAAGCCGGGTCGCGCGAAACCCCTCCTGGCGGCGGCTCTCCTCGTCTCGGCCGGTCTCGCCCTTGCAGACCGGACCGTCCTCGAGGCGGTTTGGAAGCCCCTCGATCTCGTCGACGCCGAGGACACGCCCTACGGGAAGCTGACCGTCGTCCGGAACGAAGAACAGGTGACCCTGTATGACAACGGCCTGGCCGTCTTCAGCCGCCCGGACGTCGGGGCGGCCGAGGACGCGGTCCACTTCGCCATGCTCCAGCGGGACGGCATCCGCCGGGTCCTGCTCATCGGGGGGACGGCGGGCGGATGCGTCGAAGAGGTCCTGAAGCACCCCGGCGTCCGGGTGGACTGCGTCGAGCTCGATCCGGCGGTCGTACGACTGGCTCGAAGGCACCTGCCCGCCCCGGCGCTCGCGGCCCTGGACGACCCGCGCGTCCGCCTCTTCACCCGGGACGGAAGGGCCTTCCTGGAGCGGACGTCCGAACGCTATGACGCCATTCTGCTCGACCTGCCGGACCCGGCGACGACACAGGTCAACCGGTATTACACGCGGGAGTTCTTTGCCGAGGTCCGGAAGAAGCTCGCGCCCGGCGGCGTCCTGAGCTTCGTCCTCACGGGCGCCGAGAATTACGTCAGCAAGCCGTTCTCGCGGCTGCTGGCCTCGATCGTCTGGACCTTGAGGGATGCTTTCCCCGGCGAGTTCCGCGTCGTCCCCGGAGCGAGCGTCGTCGTCCTGGCCTCCGACGGCCCGCTCTCCGTCGATCCCGAGTTCCTATCGGAGAAGATCGCCCGGCTCGGTCTCGAGACGACGTTCGTCAGCCCGGCGATGCTGCGCTCGCGTCTCGAACCCGGGCGCGTCGACCGGCTGTCCTCGGCCTTGATGGTCGCCGGGGCCGAGGAGAGGATCAATCGGGACCTCGTCCCGGTGAGCTGCTACTTCCAGTCCCTTCTCTGGGCGAGCCAGTTCGGCGGCCCCGGATCGCGCCTTCTCCAGGCGGCCGGTCGGCTCTCGTCGTTCTGGGCTCTCGACGTTCCCCTGGCCGTCGCGGCCCTGGTCCTCATGGCCCTGGCCTGGGGCCTCAGGCGCTCCTCCTCGCGGTTCCTCGTGCCGGTGGCCGTCATGGGCTTCACGACGATCGTCGTCGAGGTGGCCACGTTCATCGCCTTCCAGGCCAACTTCGGTTATGTCTACGGGAAGATCGCGCTGCTCCTGGCCTCCTTCATGGCCGGGCTCGTCATCGGCGCGGTCCTGGGCCGCCGAAGGAAGAGGCCGGGACGGGCCGACCTGCTTCTCGTCCAGGCCGGCTTTGTCCTCCTGCTCCTCACGACCCGCGGCGCCTTGTCCGGTGTCGGAGGAGAGCCCGTCCCGTTCGCCCTGCTCGCCGCCTTCGGGATCCTGAGCGGCTTCCTTTTCGTCTCGGCCAACCGGCTCGTCCTCCGCCAGACGCCGCATCCCGGCCTCGGGTACGGCGTCGACCTCATCGCCTCGTTCGCCGGCGCCATTCTCGCCTCCGCCCTGCTCATCCCGCTCTTCGGCGTTCCCGCGCTGATCCTCCGCCTGGCCCTCCTCAACGCCCTCTGCTTCCTCTTTCTCCTCCTCCCCTCCTCCGCCGGATCTTAGTATCGAAGGGCTCCCCGATGTTAGGGGCAATTCCTAAGTCGGCCTGAAACTGGCGGTGAGGAGAGCAGCCGAACCCGACATTGGAAAAGTTCAGCCGTTCAATGAGTCGGGCGAGGGTAGTTTCGGGGGAAACCGCCAAAACGTGTTTGAGCGAGGCGTAGCGCACGCCGAGCGAGTTGTTTTGGCGCTGAGTCCGGCTTACTGAACGGCGTCTTCGAACTTTTCCGGGAGGGAGAGGCTGTCCTCCGAACCGCGCCAAGGCCGACAAAGGGAGTCCCCGGGCAGCGGGGAAGGGGATGTAACTATTCGGAGTGGCCGGGGATTATACTATAATAGCCTGCCAGGACAGCCCGAACATGTTCGAAGACATCTTGCCGCAACCGGATAGGAACGGCCGGCCGCGCCGCGACCGGGCCCTGGGCATCCTGGTCACGGTCCTGGTCCACGCCCTCCTCGGCCTGCTCGTCTATCACGGCCGCTTCACTGTCAAGATCTTCCCCTTCGGGAAGCAGGAGGTGCGGAGCGTCGTCATCGTGCCGCCCCTCACTGTGTCCCTGCCCAAAGTCGTCGGCGGCCGGGGACTCGCGGACGTCCCGGGCGGGGAGCCGGGGCTTCCCGAGCCGAAGGCCGAGCCCCAAGAGCCGGCCGGCGGAGGGGAGGAACCCGGGCTTGAAGCGGAAGGCGTCGGCCTCCCCGGCGGAGCCCCCCCGCTTCCCGGGGCGGGCTCGGCGATCCCCTCCCTGTCCTCCAGGTTCCGGGAGTCCCTGGCCATCCGCGGCAAGTCGGACCTGACCATCCCCCTGGCTCCCCCGGGCACCCCTCCCGGACCGCCCGGTTTCGGCGGCGGGGCGCCCATGCCCGATTTCTCCAAATACGGACGCGGGGCCTACGGCGGCGGCGTGGGCGGCTACGGGACCGGCCGCGGCCGGGCGGGAGGCGGAACGGGGAGAGCCGGGACCGGCGGCGGACAGCGGGTCGGGATGTCCATCGCGCTCAAGGGCTATGACCTTCTGCCGTGGGCGTCGGCGGTCATCGACCGGCTCCAGGCGAACTGGGCGCTGCCGGCCGTCGCGGAGATCCCCGATCCGGCCAGGATCGGCATGATCGTCGTCATCAAAAAGTCCGGCGAGCTCGACTCGATCGAGATCCTCGAGGGCACGACCGTCGAAGCCCTCGACCGGTCCGCGCTCGACGCCCTCCGGGCCGCTCTTCCCTTCCCCGCCCTGCCCGCGGATTTCCCGGGCGACCTTCTCGAGATCACCTTCGAGTTCGTCTACAATGATTAAAAGGACGGCGGCGGCTTTGGCGATCCTCCTGGCGCTCGCGTCCGTCCTCCGCGCCGATTGGAGGTCGGATCTCCTGGCCCGGCTCGGCCGCGACCCCGACTACCGCGCCGCTTACGAGTTCCTGGCCGAGGAGTCCAAAAAGCTCGAAGGCGAGGACCGGCAGACCGCCGTCCTCATCCTGCCCTTCCTGGCCGAGAAGCTGGGCGACAAGGCCCTGGAGCGGGACCTGGCCGCGGAATATTTCGAGACCTACCGCGACAACGATCCGGACTTCGGCTTCCTCGACGAGTACACCCTGAGGGATTTTATCCCGTTCTGGGCCACCTGGAAGCGTATCTATCCCCTCGTCTACGACGTCAATCTCCTGTCCTACGCCCGCACCCCGGCGACGGGCCTGCCGGGCTCGGTCGACGTCGGCCTCGAGCTCCTCAACGACGCCTTCTACCGGATCTCCCTCGGCCCCTACATCCTCGAGGGCGGATACTGGCCGAAAGGCTTCCACATCCTGACCATCCCGCTCCGGGGCCTCTTCGAGCGGTCCGACACCTACGAGTTCGTCCTCGACCTCAAGGCCGGCGACATCGTCTGCCGGAGAGCTATCCGGGTCCGCGTCGACCTCGCCGATCTGGCCGCGGCCTCCACGTCCCTACCGCGGCCGAGCGAAGACGCCCGTCCGACTCCGGGGCTCACGCTCAAGCAGGTCCAGGAGGGCGAGATCTCGCTCTATGTCGACAACAAGCTGGTCCTGAGGAGCCGCAAGATCGCGCCGAGGCCTACCGCGTTCACCTTCCCCCTGGGCGGCCCGTCGATGCCCGGGCAGAAGCCCTACATGCCGACCCCGAAAAACGATCCCATGGCCCACGCGGTCAACGTTCTCGACGCTCTGGCCCTGGCCTACAAGGCCATCAAGGAGCTGGTATCCAAGAAGCCGCCGACGCCGTTCGCCCCCTCGTATCAGAAGGTCAGCAGCCTGTCCTTCGCCTACTCCCGGACGGCTTCGGGAGGGTCGTCCGTCTCCGCCCGGGCCTCCATCTCTCTGCCCCTGTCCAAGGCCGTCATCCTGAAGGAGTGAGACCGGGCGATTTGACTTCGCCCCCGGGTCTGATATATCTTCGGGACAGACGCCCGCTCGACGAACGGAGGATCCCATGCCCGAGAAGGGGATTGAAAGGCGACTCTGCCAGCGGTTCAAGATCCCCGGAGCAACGGTCTCCTACCGCAAGGACAAGCTCTTCGCCCCCAAGGCCAGGATCGACGAGGAGTTCTGCCCCGTGCTCGACCTCAGCCGGGGCGGCGTGCGTTTCCTGACCCAGAAGCCCCTGAAGTTCAAATCCCGGATCACCCTCCACATCTCGGTCCCCGGGGAAAGGGCTCCCCTGGACCTCAACGGCCGGGTCCGCTGGTCGACCTTCAACGCCGGGAAAAGCTACAAGTACCAGGCGGGCGTGCAGTTCAATCCTTACGGGCTCGAGAAGGGCCAGAACGTCCCCCAAACCCTGACGCGGATCGTCGCCCTCGAACAGAAGTACGTCGAGCCGGAACCCGGGACCGATCCCGGCCGCCGGACGGGCGAGTTCGGCGCCTAGCGCGCGGCCTTCGGCTTCGCCGCCCGGTCCCCCTCCACCACGACGAGCGAATAGTCCGCGATCTCCAATAGCAGCCGATTGATGGACTGCAGCAAGCCGAGGCGGTTCTGGCGAACCCTCTTCTCCTCGGCCATGACCATGACCTTGTCGAAGAAGGTGTTCAGGACCGGCTGGAGCCTGAAGACGATGCCCTGGGCCCGGACATAATCCCCCCGGGCGATCATGGGCTCGGCGTTGTCGCGGACGATGGAGAGCGTCGAGTGGAGGTCGCGCTCCTCCTTCTCGACGAAGAGGTCGGCGTTGACCTTGGCCGGCGGGAGGCCCTTGAGGATGTTGTTGATGCGCTTGGCCATGAGGATGAACGGCTCGAATTGGGGGCTCGAGTCGAGCGCGGCCAGGGCCTCGACCCGGGCCAGGACGTCCGTGATCCGGTCGAGCCCCGGGCCGAGCGCGGCCGAGACCAGGTCGTAGCGGAAGCCCTTCTTTTCCAGGATGAAGCGCAGGCGGCCGGAGAAGAAGTCGAGGCACGCGGCCTTGACCGCCGGACGCTCGAGGGTCAGCTTGTCGCCGTAGCTGGCCAGGACACGGTCGATGAGGAGCGGGAACGAGAAGCGCAGCTTCCGGTCGAGCACGACCTTGCAGACGCCGTGGGCATTGCGGCGCAGACCGAAGGGATCGCTCGAGCCGCTGACCTGGAGCCCGATTCCGAGGCCGCCGACGATGGAGTCCATCTTGTCGGCGATCGAGAGCAGAGCGCCCGTGAGCGAAGCCGGCGAGGCGTCTTCGAGGCTCGCCGGCTGATAGTGCTCGTAGATGGCCTGATGGACCGCGGCCGGAGCCCCGTCCTGGCGGGCGTAAAGGCCTCCCATGCGACCCTGGAGGCCGGAGAATTCCTTGACCATCTCCGTCAGGAGGTCCGCTTTGCACAAGCCGGCGGCCTCGACGGCCGCGGCCTTGACCTCGGACGCCTCCGTCTTGTCGCAGAGGTAGGCGACGATCTTCTTCAGACGCTGGGTCTTGTCCTCGTAGCTGCCGAGCTTCTCCTGGAACAAGACGTTGGCGAGGCCCGAGGCGCGGTCGCTCAGGGGGACCTTGCGGTCCTGGTCCCAGAAGAAGCGGGCGTCCTCGAGCCGGGCCCGCAGGACCCGCTCGTTGCCGCGGCGGATGAGCCCCTTGGCGTCCTCGGCGGCGTCGGCCACCCCCAGAAAGAAGGGCAGCTGCTTCTTGTCCTTGACCACCGAGAAGAGCTTCTGTCCTTCGCGCATGGCCGTCGCCAGGACCTCGAGCGGCAGGCTCAGGAAGTCCTCGGCAAACGAGCCGAAGACGACGAGCGGATGCTCGACGTTGAGGGTCAGGTCGTCGAGGAGCCCGGGATCGGGATAGACCTTGGCCTTGAGCGGCGCCAGGGCGGCCTCGATCTGGTCGAGGATCATCTTCTTGCGGGCCTCGGGATCGACGACGACGGAGCTTTGAGCCAGCGCGGCTTCGTAGGAGGTCAGGTCGACGGCCCGGACCGGTCCCGGGGCGGCGATCCGGTGGCCGACGGTCGTATCCGTGGCCGGGAATCCCTCGAATGAGGTCTCGACGGGCCGGCCGTCGAAGACGCAGAGCAGGCCGTGGAAGGGCCGGGAGAAGCGGAACGGGCTGGCCGCCCAGCGCATCATCTTCGGGAAGGTCAGCGAGCCGAGGATGCGGGGAACGGCCGCGGCCAGGACCTCGGAGGTCGGAGTTCCCTTGGCCTTGCGCTTGAAACCCAGGTACTCGCCCTTGGGCGTGCGGATGGCTTCGAGCAGGCTCTCGTCGACGCCCTGGGACCGGGCGAAGCCCTTGCCGGCCGGGCTCAGGCTCCCGTCCGGCGCCTTGGCGATGGACAAAGGCGGTCCGGTGACGACTTCCTCCCGGTCCTCCTGTCCCCCGGCCAGGCCGGCGGCGACGACGAGCCGGCGGGGCGTGGCCAGCGTTCGGAGGGATCGGACCTCGATCCGGGCGTCGGCCAGCTCCTTGCGGAAAGCGGCGTCGAGCTGGTCCAGCGCGGACCGGATGTGGGAGGCGGGAAGCTCCTCGGTCAGCAGCTCCAGGAGGAATTCCATCAGGCGCCTTCCTTCCCCCCGGTGAATTTCCGGGCGATCTCGTTGACCAGGGCCCGGATCTGGGAGATCATCTTGACCCGCTCGGTGACGCTGATGGCCCCGCGGGAGTCGAGCAGGTTGAAGTTGTGGGAGCACTTCAGGCACATGTCGTAGGCCGGCAGGATGAGGTCCTTCGCGATCAGGCGGGCGGCCTCCTTCTGGCAGGCCCCGAAGGCCTGGCGGAGCATGGTCACGGACGCGGCGTTGAAATTGTATTCGGAGAACTCCTTCTCTTCGCGGAGGCGGAGGTCGCGGTAGCTGACGTCGGCCGACCAGTCGAGGTCGTAGATGTCGTCCTTCTGTTCGAGGAACATCTCCAGCCGTTCGAGACCGTAGGTGATCTCGACGGAGACCGGGGAGACATCGATGCCCCCGCACTGCTGGAAGTAGGTGAACTGGGAGATCTCGAGCCCGTCGAGCAGGACCTGCCAGCCGACCCCCCAAGCGCCGATGGTCGGCGACTCCCAGTTGTCCTCGTCGAAGCGCAGGTCGTGGTCCTCGAGGGCGATGCCGAGCGACCGAAGGCTTTGGACGTAGATGTCCTGGATGCCGGCGGGCGACGGCTTCATGATGACCTGGTACTGGTGGTGCTTCTGGACGCGGTTGGGATTCTCGCCGTAGCGGCCGTCGTCGGGGCGCCGTGACGGCTGGACGTAGCCGACCCGCCAGGGCCGCGGGCCGAGGACGCGGAAGAACGTATCCGGTGTCATCGTCCCGGCGCCGACCTCGACGTCGTAGGTCGGGGCCAGATAGCAGCCCTGGCCCGCCCAGAAGCGGTGCAGCCCTAGGATCAGGTCCTGGACGGACATCTTAAGGCTTCTTTTCCCAGCGCAGGACGGGGGTTTTGGCCGCGGCCACTTCGTCGAGCCGGCGGACGTACGTCGCGTGCGGCGCGTCGTGGAGCACCTCCGGATTCTCCCTGGCCTCCCGGGCGATCGTCTTCATGGCCTCGATGAACAGGTCGAGGTCGCGCCGGCTCTCGGTCTCGGTCGGCTCGATCATCAGCGCGCCGTGGACGATGAGCGGGAAGGACATCGTCGGCGGATGGAAGCCGAGATCGATGAGCCTTTTAGAGATGTCGAGGTTCGATACGCCGAATTCCTTCTGGAACTTGTCCGAGAAGACGCACTCGTGCATCGACGGCGTCGTGTACTTGAGGTGGTACTCCCCTTCCAGGCTCTTGCGGATGTAGTTGGCGTTGAGGACGGCGAACTCGGCCATCTCCCGCACGCCTTTGGGCCCGAGGGACAGGATGTAGCAGAAGGCCCGGACGATGATCGAGAAGTTCCCGAAGTGGCTGCGGACGCGGCCGATCGTCCCGGGCCGGTCGAAATCGAGGGCGTAGCGGCCGCCCTTCTCGACGATGACCGGGACCGGGAGGTACGGGACGAGCTCCTTCTTGACGCCCACCGGGCCGGAGCCCGGACCGCCGCCGCCGTGCGGGGTGGAGAAGGTCTTGTGCAGGTTGATGTGCAGGACATCGACGCCCATGTCGCCGGGCCGGACGATGCCGGCCAGCGCGTTCATGTTGGCCCCGTCCATGTAGACGAAGCCGCCCTTGGCGTGGACGATCGCGGCGATCTTCTGGATGTCGGGCTCGAAGACGCCGAGCGTGTTGGGGTTGGTCACCATGAGGGCGGCGACCTCGTCCGTCATCTCCTTCTCGAGCCCGGCCAGGTCGATCGTCCCGTTCTCGTTGGACTTGATCTCCTTGACCGTGTAGCCGCAGATGTGGGCCGACGACGGGTTCGTGCCGTGGGCCGAATCCGGGATGAGGACGTACTTGCGGGCGTCGCCCCGGGCTTCGAGGGCGGCCCGGACGAGCATCATGCCGGCCAGCTCGCCGTGGGCGCCGGCCGCCGGCTGGAGCGTGAAGGCGTCCATCCCGGCGATCTCGCCGAGCATGACCTCGAGCTTCTTCAGGACCTCGAGGTCCCCCTGGACGAGGTCCGCGGAGGCGAGCGGATGCGAAGCGGCGAAGGCCGGGTGCGCGGAGAGCCGCTCGTTGATCTTGGGATTGTATTTCATCGTGCAGGAGCCGAGCGGATAGAGGCCCACGTCGACGCAGTAGTTCTTCTGGGACAGCCGGGTGAAATGCCGGGTGACCTCGGTCTCCGAGATCTCGGGGAAACCCTCGATCTCCTTGCGGAACGGGACCCCGGGAAGCGGGTCCTTCTTTTCGGGAACGTCCAGCGCGGGCAGCTCGACGGCCCTCTTGCCGGGCGCGCCGATCTCGAACACGAGGGGTTCGCGGATCTCGTTGTTCATGACAGGACCTCCTCCAGAGCCTGGGCCAGCCTGTCGATCTGGTCCTTCGTTCTCATTTCGGTGACGCAGACGAGGACGGCGTTCTTGAGCTCGGGATAGGCGGGCTCGAGCCCGTAGCCTCCGATGAGGCCCTTGGCCTTCAAAGCCGCGTCGACGACCGGCCAGGGCTTCGGGAGCCCGACGGCGAATTCGTTGAACGCGGGCCCCGTAAAGACCTTCTTCACGCCCCGGACGGCCGTCAGCCGGTCGGCCGCGTAGGCCGCCTTCTGGACGTTCTGCCAGGCCATCTCCCGCAAGCCTTGCTTGCCCAGGGTGGACATGAAGATCGTCGCCCGCAGGGCGCACAGGGCCTGGTTGGTGCAGATGTTGGAGGTCGCCCGCTCGCGGCGGATGTGCTGTTCCCGGGTGGCCAGGGTCAGGACGAAGCCGCGCTGCCCGTCCCTGTCGACGGTCTGACCCGCGACGCGGCCGGGCATCTGGCGCAGGAATTCCTTCCGGCAGGCCATGAAGCCGAGGTAGGGCCCGCCGAAGCTCAGCGGCAGGCCGAGCGACTGGGCCTCGCCGGTGACGATGTCGGCGCCGAGCGCGCCCGGCGCTTCGAGCAGTCCCAGCGAGACCGCCTCGGCGACGATCGCGACCGACATGGCCTTGACCCCGTGGGCGGCGCCGGATAGCGCCTTGACGTCCTCCACGACGCCGAAAAAGTTCGGCGACTGGTAGACGATGGCGGCCGTCTGGTCGTCGAGCGCCTTGGCCAGGGCGGCGCCGTCGATCCGGCCGTCGGGGCCGAAGGGGACTTCGACGGCCTCGACGCCGAGGTTCTTGATGTAGGTCCGGACGACCTCGCGGAACTGCGGGTGCAGGCTCCGCGCCAGGACGACCTTGTTCCGGCCGGTGACCCGTTGGGCCATGAGGACGGCCTCGGCCACGGCCGTGCCGCCCTCGTAGAGGGAGGCGTTGGCGATGTCCAGTCCGGTGAGCTGGCAGATGAGGGTCTGGAACTCGAAGATGGCCTGGAGCGAGCCCTGGCTGACCTCGGGCTGGTAGGGCGTATAGGGGCTGACGAACTCGCCCCTCGAGCTCAGGTAGTCGACGACCGTCGGAATGAAGTGGTCGTAGGCCCCGCCGCCGAGGAAGGACAGGAGCCCGGTCCCGGCGTTCTTGCGGCCGATGGCCTCGATCGTCCGGACCAGCTCGATCTCGGACTGGGCCGCGGGCAGGTCGAGCGGCCGCTTGAGCCGGACCTCTTCGGGGATGCAGCAGAACAGGTCGTCGACGGAGGCGACGCCCATCCGGGCCAGCATCTCCTTCTTGTCTTGATCGCTGAGAGAGAGATAGCTCATGGGAAACCCCTTGTCAGGACGGACGCGGCCTCAGTGCTCGAGCCCCTCCAGGAACTTTTCGTAGTCGCCGACGGCGAGCAGGGCCTCGAGGTCCTTCTTGTCCTTGATCTTGATGCGGACGATCCAGCCCTGGCCGTGGGGGTCCTTGTTGAGCAGGTCGGCCGTCTGGGCCAGCGCGTCGTTGACGGCGACGACGGTCCCGGCGACGGGCGCGTAGACGTCGGAGACGGACTTGACCGACTCGACGACGCCGATCGACTGGCGGGCGGCCAGCTCCTTCCCCACGGCGGGAAGCTCGACGAAGATGATGTCGCCGAGCTGGTGCTGGGCGAAGTCGGTGATGCCGACGAAGGCTTCGTCGCCCTCGACCTTGAGCCACTCGTGTTCCTTGGTGTAGTGGAAGTTGTTCGGATACATATGGGCCTCCTTGGTGCTCTGAAGTGTTATGTTATTTCTTGGCCCTTTTGTAAAAGGGCGTGGGGATGACGCGGGCTTTGGTCCTCTTGCCCCGGATCTCGATCTCGAACTCGGTGCCGAGGGCCGTCCCCCCGATGGGCAAATAGACCAGGCCGATGGCCTTCTTCAGGAGCGGCGAGTAAGTGCCCGAGGCCACGTCGCCGACCCGCTGGCCCCCGTAGAAGACCGGGTAGTGGGGCCGGGCGATGCCGGGCTCGGCCATCTCGAAGCCGACCAGCTTGCGGGTCAGGCCCTCGAGGAGCTGCTTCTCGATGACGGGCTTGCCCAGGAAGTCGCCTTTCTGGAGCTTCACGATCCACTTCAGGTCGGCCTCGAGGACGGTGGTCTTGTCGGAGATGTCGTTGCCGTAGAGCATGAGCTTGGACTCGAGGCGCAGGGTGTCGCGGGCGCCCAGGCCGATGGGCTGGAGCCCCAGGGGTTTGCCCGTCTCGATGAGGGACGACCAGATGATGCCGGGGTCCGGGTCCATGGTGTAGATCTCGAAGCCGTCCTCGCCCGTGTAGCCTGTCCGGGAGACCAGGCAGGCCTTGCCGCAGACCTTGCCCTTGGCCCAGTGGAAGGACGCCATCCCGGCCAGGTCGATGTCGGTCAGGGGCCTGAGGATCGTCTCGGCCAGGGGGCCCTGGAGGGCGACCTGCGAATAGACGTCGCTCTGGTGCTCGACCTTGACGTCGAAGCCCTTGGTATGGCCGGCGATCCAAGCGAAGTCCTTGTCGTCGTTGGCCGCGTTGACGACCAGGAAATATTCCTCCGGGCCCATGCAGTAGACGAGCATGTCGTCGACGAAGGTCGATTCGGGCGTCATCAGGGCCGTGTACTGGACCTGGCCGGGGACGAGCTTGCCGGCGTCGTTCGGGGTCAGCCACTGGACGTAGGCCAGGGCGTCCTTGCCCGTGACCAGGACCTCGCCCATGTGGCTGACGTCGAACAGGCCGGCCTTGGTCCGGACGGCCATGTGCTCGGGGATGATGCCGGCGTATTCGACGGGCATCTCCCAGCCGCAGAACTCGATCATCTTGCCGCCGAGCTTCTTGTGGAGCTCGTTGAATCGCGTTGTCTTCATGGGGCCTTCCTTTCTCGGAAAGAAGCCCAAAATTACCACAACTCCGAGGTTCGTTCAAGGGCTCGAACGGGCGGTCTTGCCGGCATTCCCGATTTTGTTATAATAGGTCGCCGAAAATGATCGCCTACAAAGCCCGTCTCAAATCGTCGATCCACGAGAAGCTGAGATCCGTCTATCCGGTCGAGCTCGCCGACCTCGACATGGCCCCGACGCCCGACCCGAAGATGGGCGACCTGGCCCTGACCTTCCCCTTCCAGCTGGCCAAGAAGCTCAGGAAGGCCCCCCGGGCCATCGCCCAGGAGGCCGCTCCCCTGCTGGCCTCGGTCGAAGGTGTCGTCAAGGCCGAGGCCGCCGGCGGCGGCTTCCTCAACCTGTGGCTCGACCGGGGCGCGGCGTTCGCCGAAGCGCTGCGGCTGGCGGGCCGGACCTCCCTCGGCCCCGAAGAGCGGAAGATCGTCATCGAACACACCAACATCAACCCGAACAAGGCCGCCCACATCGGCCATCTGCGCAACGCCTGCCTCGGCGACACCCTGGCCCGCTGCCTCAGATATGAAGGAGAGACGGTCGAGGTCCAGAACTACATCGACGACACCGGCGTCCAGGTCGTCGACGTCGTCTTCGGGCTCATGGAGCTCGAGAAGAAGACCATCGCCGACCTCGAGGCCCTGCCCGGCAAGTTCGACTACTACTGCTGGGACCTCTACGCGCGCGTCTCCGCCTACCTCGCCGGCCACCCCGAGGCCCAAGCCCGCAAGGCCGAGATCTATAAAAGGATCGAGCACGGCGGGGACCCCGAGTACGCCCTGTCCCGGTACGTCTCCCGGCGCATCGTCCGGGCCCACCTGGCCACGATGAAGCGACTCGGCATCGGCTACGACGTCCTGCCCTGCGAAAGCACCATCCTGCACCTGAAGTTCTGGGAGAAGGCCTTCGAGCTCCTCAAGGAGCGCCGCTCCATCTATATCGCGACCGAGGGCGAGAACAAGGGCTGCTGGGTCATGCGCCTGGAGGAGGACGAGGAGCGGGAGAAGGTCATCGTCCGCTCCGACGGCACCGTGACCTACGTCGGCAAGGACATCGCCTACCAGCTCTGGAAGTTCGGCCTGCTCGGCCGCGACTTCTATTACGAGCCCTTCGCCGAGGAGGGCGGCCGGACCCTGTGGATCTCGACCCCGGACCCCTCGTCGGGAACGCCCGGATTCGGCGGAGCGACCAAGGTCTACAACGTCATCGACACCCGGCAGTCCTACCTGCAAAAGGTCGTCGTCCAGGGTCTGCGCTCCCTGAAGTTCGACGAGCAAGCGGCCAAGTCCGTCCATTTCTCCTATGAGATGGTCGCCCTATCGCCGAAGAGCCTGGCCGAACTCGGCTACGCCGCCACCGACGAGGAGAAGGACCGCGCCTTCCTCGAGGTCTCGGGCCGGAAGGGCCTCGGCGTCAAGGCGGACGACCTCCTCGACCGGCTCGAGGACAAGGCCGGGGCCGAGATCGCCAAGAGGAACGCCGATCTCCCCGAGGCCGAGAGGCGCCGGATCGCCCGGGAGATCGCCACGGGGGCCCTGCGCTACTTCATGCTCAAGTTCGCCCGCAACTCGGTCATCGTCTTCGACTTCGAGGAGGCCCTGAGCTTCGAGGGCGAGACGGGGCCGTACCTGCAGTACACGGCGGTCCGCCTGGCCAGCATCTTCCGCAAGCTCAAAGAGCGCTTCGGCGTCGCCGAGACCGACATCCGGCCGCCCGCCGACGGCCGGGCCCTCATTCCCCCGGGGCTCGCGGACCAGGAGACGGCCGATTTCTGGGACCTCGCCCTGACGGCCGCCTCCCTCGAGGAGGAGGTCCAGCGCTCGGTCGCCGCCCTGGAGTTCTCGCACCTGGCCAAGTTCGCCTTTCTCCTTTGCCAGAAGCTCAACGGCTACTACCATAAATACCCCATACTCTCCGAGGAGAACGGGGAGGTCCGGGCGTTCCGCCTGCTCGTCCTCCGGTCCGTCAAGGACCAGCTCCACGCCGCGCTCGGCCTCATGGGCATCCCCCCGCCCGAGCGGATGTGACGCAACGCCCTTCGCCTTCCGGCGGTTGAAAAACAAATAGCGGAGGTGAACATGATCGAGGTTCAAGGGCTCACCAAGAGATATGGCGAGCTCGTCGCCGTCTCCGAGCTGACCTTCAAGGTCGAGCCGGGCCGCATCTGGGGCCTGCTCGGCCCGAACGCGGCCGGCAAGACGACGACGATGCGCATCCTGACCGGCTACCTGCCGGCGACGTCCGGCCGGGCGACCGTCGCCGGCTTCGACGTCTTCGACCAGCCCGACGCGGTCAAGCGGTCGATCGGCTATCTGCCCGAGATCGTCCCGCTCTACCTGGACATGACGGTCTCGGCCTACCTCGGCTTCGTGGCCGAGATCAAGCAGGTCCCCAAGGCCAAGCGTAAGGCCGCGGTCGACCGGGCCGTGGAATCGGCCGGCCTGAAAGACGTCGCCCGTCGGCTCATCAGGAACGTCTCCCGCGGCTACAAGCAGCGGGTCGGCATCGCCCAGGCCTTGATCCACGATCCCCAGGTCCTCATTCTCGACGAGCCGACGATCGGCCTCGACCCGGCCCAGATCCGCGAGATCCGGGAGCTCATCAGGGGCCTCCGGGGAGAGCACACCATCCTGCTCTCGACCCACATCCTGCCCGAGGTCACCCAGGTCTGCGACGGCGTCGTCATCATCAACGAGGGCCGGCTCATGGCTTCGGGGTCCCTCGCCGACCTCGCGGCCTCCTACGAGAAGATGGACGGGGTCGTGCTCCGGCTGCGCCGCGGCGGGGCCGAGGAAGCGGCGCTCCTGCGGGGCGTCCCCGGCGTCGCCAAGGCCACCGTCGAGGGCGGCGAGATCCGGGTCGAATGGGGCCGCGGCCGCGACCTCCGCGACGACGTCGCCCGCCTGGCCCTCGATAAGGGCCTCGGCCTCGTCGAGATGCGGTCCGTGGCGGGCATCGAGGACCTGTACATGAAGATCGTCTCGGGAGGGCTCGAACAATGACGAACATCTGGTCCATCACGAAAAAGGAGATCCGGTCCTACTTCAGCTCGCCCGTCGCCTACGTCGTCCTCTTCGCCTTCATCCTCATCTACGGCTATTTCTTCTACAACCTGGTCATGTGGTTCAACCTCCAGGCCATGCAGATGGCCCAGAACCCCTATTACGCCCAGCAGATCAACATCAACGAAATGGTCTTCTCCCCTCTCTTCCACAACATGGTCCTCATCCTCATCCTGCTCACGCCCCTGCTGACCATGCGTTTGCTCGCCGAGGAGAAGAAGAACGGCACCGACGAGCTCCTCTACACCTCGCCCCTGACGGTCGGCCAGATCGTCCTGGGGAAGTACCTGGCCGCCCTGTTCATGCTGGCCGTCATGCTCGGCCTGACGGCGCTCCTGTCGCTTTTCGCCTTCGCCTTCGGCAATCCCGAGCTCGCGCCCTGGCTCACCGGTTACCTCGGCCTGTTCCTTCTCGGCGCCGCCGCGCTGGCCGTCGGGCTCTTCTTCTCGGCCCTGACCGAGAACCAGATCGTGGCCGCCATCCTGACCTTCCTGACCCTGCTCCTCTTCCTCATCCTCAACTGGCTGTCCCAGATCGGCAGCGGGGCCTGGCAGGGCGTCGTCGGCTACCTGTCGTTCTCCCAGCACTTCGAGGACATG